>NZ_CP187903.1:690000-2282500 GCF_050559705.1 Enterococcus sp. DIV0210g
GCGGTGCATTTTCGAAAAAAGTTTCCAAGTCGACATTGTTATTTATTTGTTCATCAAGTCCTGACTGATCATATCCCGTCAACCAAAAAATAATTTCATCAACTTCTTCTTTGGTTCGATTTTTTCTTTCTGCTTTTTGGATATATAACGGGTAAACACTGGCAAAACTAGTAGTATAAATACGTGGTTTAGACATTTTTTATCCTTTCTTTATAAGAACACAAGTATTTTAAATGAAAAATGTTCAGCAAAATTATATTTTTCAATGGTTATCAAATAATTCAAAAACCCCGACAGTACCGTTTGGACGGAAATAAATATGGTATTTACCATAAGTCAGTCCGTTCTCGTATGTTTTCGCATAGACACGAATCGCATCTTCCAACGCATTTTTGGTAATTCCTAAAAATTCTGCACATTCCCAGACCGTATTGAAACGTTCTTTATAGCAAGCAACGATATCAGCAGGAGTAACGACCAGTGTTGCTCCCACGTCTCGTGCTTTTTGTTCTTGTTTTCTCTGCTCATTTGTATCTTGTTTGACGATGTCTCCAGCACTCGTCAAGTAATGGCCGATTTCTTCAGCGACTGTACTGATTAGCTCTTTTTTTGATTGAAAAGGATTCAAATAAACATGTCCATCTATATATAAACCTTTTTGACCAATTGGCATATTCGTGTCAAAGACATAATTGAGTTCTTGATAAGAGGACATCATTTGTTCTAATTTGTCCAAAAAACATCAGTCCTTCTTAGCGTGTTTTTGTTTGATAAAGTCGATATAATTCAGAATATCTTCCATCTGTTCTTCAGACACATCATCATCAATGTGAGCAGCGACAGTCATTTGTTTATCTGAAAGTGCAGATTCTTCTTTTCCTTCCCGCCCATGTAAATAATCTAAAGTAACACTGAAGTAATCAGCAATTTTATTTTGAAGTTCAATATCAGGCGTGCGTCTGCCTTGCTCATAAGAAGAATAAGTCGTTCTTGCTATTCCTAAGACTTTAGCTATATCATTCTGCGTCAATTTTTTCTTTTTTCGTAATTCAGTCAAGCGTATGCCAAACATACAAATCACCTCCACATGATACTTTATGACATAAGTATACTACGCAAAACGCGTCCATGGAAGCTATTTATCTTTAATGAGTCAATACGAGTATAAAAATATTGACTGTACACTAAATGACGTAGTAATATAAAAGTACGCGAAATGACATCATAAATAACGATTAAGTCTTTCTTAAACTAATTATTTCTGATCAAAGATCTTAAATTAATTTTTTTTGCAAATGAATGACGCATATTGACGTACAAGGAGTGAACTCATGTTTACAAGAAAAGAAGCTGAAGCGTTTGATAGATGGCTATTAAATCTAGCTGAAGAAAACAAACCAGCAGATCCAGAGAACGGTGTAAAAGTTACAGATTTCAAGGGAGATCTGATTTTTGATGAAGATTATGTCTTCGAAGTATTCTTTCAGCATCAAGAATTTGATCAAGAAAAGAAAAAAACATATGTCAAAAAAATTTCCAAGGTTTCAAATCAAGATAATTTAGCTGCTGCTTTAGATTATTGGAAGGCAGCAAATGTTAAAGAAATCAAACTTCTAGGGACAGGCAAACAATACTTTAAAGAGAGAGGCGGAAAAAATGGCTAGACCAATGAAAGAAGGATTAGACTATTTCCCTCTGGACGTGCATATTTTTGAAGATGAAAAAATAGAAGCGATTGCTGGTGAGTTTGGCATAAAAGGGGAACTTGCAGTTATCAAACTGTTATGTGCGATATATGAGAAGGGTTATTTTATACAATGGGATGAATTAACGAAAGCAAAATTGTTGAAAAGAATTCCAGGTGCAAATAAAAAATTATTAGAAGAAGTGGTCGAACGTTTAGTGACATGGGGGTTTTTTCATCAAGGTTTCTTTGATTCAGCTAAGGTATTGACCAGTTTGACTATCCAAGCCACTTATTTTGAAGCAACTAAGAGAAGAAAAGGTTCTAGAGCTGTAGATTATGTAATCCAAGATACTTACTCAATTTCTGAAAAAGAAATAAATGTAAACATTAATCCTCAAAGTAAAAGAAAAGAAAGTGAAGTAAAAAAAAGAAAAGATAATCCAATAGAACAAGAGCTAACGTCTATTTTTAATTATCTGGAAAAAAATGGCTTTGGAAATCCAAAGGGAAATCGTGTTGAAAAAAAAATCTTTTTCTGGATGGATGCGTTGGCACATGAGGGATTTACAGCACAGCAAGCCGCTAATTGGTTAATACATGGTGTGAATACCGCTATTGAGAATAACAGTCGGCGCTGGTCTTATATCGAAGGGATTCTTAACAATCGTTTTGATAAAAAGATTTTCACAGAAAAACAAATCAATGAAGAAAAAAGTAAACATAAACAAAGTCGATCTATTAAAAATACACAGAAGACCCGACATGAAAAATTGCCGGATTGGTTAGAGCATCCGCAGAATGAATTAGAACTCTCCTCAGAAGAAAAAGCAGAGGTATCTGCTCGTTTTAAACTCTACCAGCAAAAAATGAAAGTAGGAAAGACAAATGAAAAATAACGATATTATAAAGCAAATTGCTTATTTGACTCATCAACCGGAATGGGTCAATGATCCAAAACTGGTCAAAAAAGTACAATATCTTGGCAAAAAAATTATGGGCGAAAACCGTAAAGGCCGCACTAAGAAAATAATGCTGGTTTGATTGTTGCTAATGGGGCGGTGGTATCGTGATTTATAAAATGAATGAATCCATCATTGTTATTCAAGCAGAAGCTATCAATCCTATTCGGACTGGTGTTGTGTTTTGGTCCCATGATCGTGGAACGGCAAAGCTGCGATTTAAATTGCAGAAAGATGGAGTTAATCAAAACTTGCCAGAAGGGACAACTGTTCCTATTCGCCTAGTTTTTAAATCTTCTACAGCACAAGGCGGCTATGGTAAACATGACTATTTGGCCACAATCGAAGATCGCCTCAATGGGATTGTTTCTATTATATTAGAAGACAATATTTTGGGTTATCAGGGAAACGTGGAAGGAAGTATTTATATTGATTTTCCCAACGACCAATCGTTAGACACGGCTGGTCGTTTTTCTTTTAATATTAAACGAAGTCCAATCGATGACAGCACACCAGAATTGGAAGATTATTACTTCAACGGATTTAGTCAGACCATCAACAAAATCGAAAAAATGATTGCTGATGCCAAAACAGAAATCGATGAGAAAATTGTTGCTTCTAGCACCGAAATTGACGGAAAACTGAAAGACACCAACGATAAAATCACAAAAGCAAATCAAGATGTTGCGACAATAAATAGCAATATCGATAAAGCAAATGATCGCATCAACCAAACCAGCCAGCAAATCGGCGATCTCGGCAAGCTGAAAAAGATGTATGCCAACAGCATAGATTTTGGTGATTATGATTATTCGGGGAATCCCAACGTGTTACCAGTATATAGTCGAGCTAATGTTGCTAACTTAATGTCTTCGAGCGCTACAGTTACAGACGGAGGAACCTATTTAAAAATTGAAAAAACGCAAAATACGGAGGCCGCTTCTATAGGCTTTGGAATTGTTGGTTCTAAATACATCACACCTATGTTAAACGAACAGACACAATATACTTTGACGTTTAAGCTCAAGGCTGAAAGTGGATTTGTTGGTACTGGTAAAAACGTGACGCTTAGATACCGTTATCAAAACGAGCAAAATACGGTTGTGGTACCTGTTGGTGGTTCACTTCCGAATGATAACTTTTTAACTGATTGGACTGAATATAAGTTCACAGGTACGACAGCAAGCACAAGTAAAGGTGCAACACCCTATATTCATTTATGGTTAGAAGCTTCTGCGCAAGGTACGTTGTTAGTTGATTATCAAATTAAGATTGAGCGTGGTGCTAACTCTACACCGTTTCAGCCTAATCTACTAGAAGAACCATACTATTTGAGTAAAGTGCCATTGAGAGAAAATATTGCCAATAAATCTGTAGTGTTTCCTATTGTAACTTCTGATTACAAAATCTACGGCGCTTCACTCCAAGAAAATTGGCAAGCTGGTCAAAGTTATACGCTAACCATGAAAGCCGCTAAGCCTTCTACTCAAAGTTTCAATGTTTTTATGAACAGCGGCACTATGGGTGTAGGTCCAATGGTGCCAGTTGAAGGGAAGACAGATGTGTGGCAAAAGACTTTTACCATTTCTCAATCGAACATAGATGCTGGTGTAACAAACGTAATGGCTGTTTATCAAGTACCTAGCTCGACTGCAGGGGCATGCAAAATTGAATGGCTCAAACTGGAAAAAGGCGATACAGCGACACCAAACGTTAACATGTTCAAATACTTCGGTGAAGGATTGAAAGAAAGCAATAATCCATCCGATTACAGCTGGGATATTACACCGGAATATGCTGAAAAGACGATGGGGAATGCTGTGGACTTGACATACCCGCAATCCGTTGAAGGTTTGAAAAATTTCAAAGATGGTATTCAAGTGGGTGGTAAAAATGTGGCCACAATTGATGACTTAGATAAAGCAGCTACCACAACTATTTATAATGGCGATGGAGAAGTTTCCAATCTTCCGTACAATGGCACTACTTTTGGATTTGGGTCTCAAGTCAATACAAATGGAACATTGCCTGCTTTTACTGTAAATGGAAATCGGGAAGCTGTCTGTGAAATTGCTGGGACTTATAGTGTAACAGCCCAAATAAGAATGCAGTTTGGCGCTACACTTGATGGATATCTGTACATTGATTTAATGAAAAACGGAACAGTAATAAACGCTAATAGCGGCATGTTTTCTTTAGGTGGAACTGGATTACGTAATAGACATGCACATGCAGGACATAATGTAATTACAGTGGCCAAAGGGGATAAATTATCTTGGAAAACGAGTTCCAATTTAACTGGAAACTTTTCTTTTGCAGGATGTTTTTCTTTTGAAGCTACTCGATTAGGGGTCTAAAAATTTTTGATTATAAAAGGAGGAAAACAAATGAAAGATATTTGGGAATATGGTAGACCAGGCGGGAAGTACGCAGGTCAAGTTGTAGACGATATGGTTATGACTGTCCCATATACAGATGTACCGCCGCTTGAAGGGATTCGCTCGGATGGGAATCCTTTAACGATTGATGACCAGCTGTTTGATCCAAAAGAAAATCGATGGATCGTTTTAATGAACGTCTTGGACCACAATCAATTAAACAATCTTGAAGCCATGCACGAAGTTTTGAAACAAGAGAATACCGCTCTTAAATTGTTGCATGCGAAAACGATGCTTAACGAGATTGCTATCAAACAGGAAAATATAGCGCTGAAAGAGAAAGCTGACACACTAGCGCAAATCAATTCTAAAACAATGCTAGCAGCTGTTCAAAACAGTAAGGACATCGCAACGATCAACGAGCAATTAAATCCAGTTGAAGAGGGGGCAGAGTAGTATGTTTAGTTACGAAGATATTAAACAGATGTATGATTGGGGTTGTTTTACCGATGAACAAGTTGGAGAGTTTGTCCCGTTATGTATTACGGCAGAAGAAGCGGAACAAATCATTAATAAGGAAATCTAGCATGCTCAAACGAGTGTGCTTTTTTATTTGGAGGAAAATATGATTATTAACAATACTTTATTACTAGACGAATTTAGAAACCTTTTGACAAACGGGTATGTACAAATCTTTTTGTGGTTTGTTATCGGAGACATCATTACAGGAATCTGCAAAGGGATTTTTGTAAAAGATGCAAATAGCACGAAGGGATTAGGCGGAATCGTTAAGCATATGCTTGTCGTTTGTTTGGTGGTTATTGCTTATCCTTATTTGAAAATTCTAGGGTTAGAAACGATCGCTACTGGTTTTGTGTGGTTCTATCTGGCAGTCTATGGGATTTCTATCACGGAAAATCTAGGGCAGTTGGGTGTACCAGTGCCGAAATGGGTAAAAGAGCGGTTATCTAAACTACAAGATACAGCAGAAGAAGAACCTAAGAGAGGGAAAAATAATGGTTAAAATCATCAATAAATCTGTTTGCCGCGGTGTAGCCGGCAGACATTCAGGAAAAGTAAAGGGTGTGGTAATCCACAATACTTGGACCGATACAACAGCAGAACAAGAAATGAATCGCTTAGCAGGGATGTCTGATAAACAATTGGAAGCAGGTTTTGCCCATTACTATTGCGATGAGAATACAATTATCCGAACAGAAGACACGTTCAATCGTGCGTGGCACGTTGCCAATTCCGATGGCAATAATAGCTATTTAGGCTATGAGGTGCGCGGTAATCGAGAAACGCCGAAAGCTGCATTTTTACAAGCAGAGCAAAATGCTTTCTGGCAAGCAGCGATTGACTTGCGTTTTTATGGATTGCCAGTGAACCGTGATACAGTCAAATGTCATCATCAATTTTCAGCAACAGAATGTCCAAAACGTTCGCTAATGGAACATTGCGGCTACGATTCAACTTTAGCAGTTCCTGCAGCAATCACTACAAAAATGCAAGACTACTTCATTTCACAAATCAAAAAATACTATGATGAGCCAAGTTTGCTGCCAGATGAAGAGCCGTCTGCAGGTGATAAAACACAAGATCAAATCGTCATAGACAGCAAACCAACACATCAAGGGAACGCCTACGCTAAACTAGACAAATTCAATGTAGTTTCAAAAGGTACAGCTCGTGTCGCAGGCTGGCTTGTTCCAGATACCCCGCAAGGACCAATCGGAACCTATGCTTATGTGTTAGTAATGGAATACGGAACAAACAAGGAGCTGACACGTATCCAGTCACAAGGGATTTCTCGTCCAGATGTGAAAAAAGCCTATGGTTACCAAGGTGGTGATGCGTTAGGTTTTGATGTTACCTTTGATACAAACTGGCTGAAAGGTAAAAAAATCGACATCATTCTGCGCCGATGCAGTCAATCGAACGGAGAAGAGTCGATAAATGATGTACGTATTTCTGATATTTATTTAACACTGTAAAAACAAGGTCTTGCTAAAGCTGTAATGGTATCTTATCCAATCTTAAAATGGATTCCCATATGCATCCGTCAGTATAATAGCTCCTTGTGGCGATACCCGATAAAACCCTACAGTTCCAGATCCGCCTTGTTCCAAAATAGATTTGCTGTAAGCAGCGAATAAATAATCAGAACCAACCATTTTATAAAATTTCATGACAATATCTTCATTTTGTAATTCAGGTGTATTATTTATTAATAACTGCAACGCTTCTTCTTGGGTAGATACTTCAGGGATGTTAGACGATGCTATTGGAGTTGATGAAGCAGTTGTCTCAGCACCCGCTTGAGAGGTCTCAGTAGAAAGAGTAGATTCTTGAAGTTGTGAGCTTTGTGTACTAGACGATTCTTCTGCAACGGAGGAACTGGAAGTTTTGTTCGTTGTGGAAGAATCTTTTTCGCTAGTAGAAGTACTACTAGCAGCAATACTTGATGATGACATATTTGTTGAGAAGGAAGTTCCGCAAGCAGATAGTAAAAATAGGCTACCTAATACAGTGATAAAACCAACTTTTTTCATTTTATTAACTCCTTATAGTCTTAATTATTATTTATGATAAACCTTATATAGTAAGAATCAAAGTGATGAGTTATCTCTTGAGGATTTTAAATAATGACAAATAAAAAAACACGCCAATAAATGACGTGTTTCAACGAATTTTTCTTAAAGTAAGCCACCTGCCGGGCTTGAACCGGCGACCCCCACCTTACCATGGTGGTGCTCTACCAGCTGAGCTAAGGCGGCATGGCAGAAATGATCAATACAAGATATAGAATACCGAATCTAAAAGGTTTTGTCAATAATCCTTAGAGAAAAAGATGAACTCTCGGTGTTATCTAAAGAGAGAGAAGTATAGTTCTTAAAAAATGTGAAAATAGTTATTTTATAAATATTTAAATAGAAATAAATTCGTTATTTCTAATAAAGATAAATTTTAAATCAAAAAACGAAAATATCGACTGAATGAGGAAACGTTACCAATAAAAGAAATAATATGTCGTATCAAAAACTAATAATCTGTTATCTTTTGATGATAATATTCATAAAAAGACCGATTAAAAAAACTTTCAAAAAAAATAAAAAAAGTGTTGCGTTATTTCAAAGTTGTTGGTATTATATTCATGTACTTGATTCCGGCATAGCTCAGTTGGTAGTAGCGCATGACTGTTAATCATGATGTCGTAGGTTCGAGTCCTACTGCCGGAGTACTTTAAAACACAGCTGTTTGTCAGCTGTGTTTTTTTATTGTCCAGAAAAGCGAAATTGAATTGAGTGAAAGGCTTAAGATAAACGAAAGGTATTCTTTTGATTTAAGTGTTTTGTTTGTTGGTTTTTTCAGCAGCGGCTATACTTTTAATCAGGAGGTGTCGCTTTTGGTACAAAAGACAAGAGATGTGTATTTTGATAATGCAAAATTTCTTCTGATGGTTTTAGTGGTATTTGGCCATTTTCTGCAGCCGTTCATCAGCGATCAGCCGATTTATAAGGATCTTTACTATTTCATTTTTATTTTCCACATGCCGGCATTTATTTTGATTGCTGGATACTTTTCAAAAAACATCGGCAAACAAGGTAGTTTGAAGAAAATAGTGAAGAAGCTGATTCTTCCGTATTTGTTTTTTCAGTTTGTTTATTCTGTCTATTATTACTTGATTGGACTGCAATCGTCATTCAATTGGGATTTTTTAGTGCCGCAATGGTCCTTATGGTTTCTGATTAGTTTGTCGCTCTGGCAGCTTTCCCTTTATTTTTTCAGGAAAATAACGCCATTTTTGAGTATTTTTCTAAGTATTTCAATCAGTTTGTTGGCAGGATATCTGCCCTTTTTCGATCAATTGCTGACATTGCAGCGAACGTTGACTTTCCTGCCCTTTTTTATTGCTGGTTATTATCTTTCTTCTCAGCAGATCGATTGGTTTAAGCATTCTTCTTTCAAGTATTGGTCCGTTTTATTCCTGTCTGTTGTCTATCTGTTTCTTCACTACGATCAGATAATGAACAAATATTGGGTATTTGGTTCCCAGCCATATGAAGACTTCCTGATGGTCCCTGAATTTGGCGCAGCCATCCGCTGTCTTATTTTGTTTTTAAGTATCTTGGGCATCACTGGTTTTCTTGGTATTGTTCCAGATCGTGAAATGTTTTTCTCGAAGTGGGGGAAGAATACCATGGTCGTGTACTTGATGCAAGGCTTTTTTGTCAAAGGCGTGCGTGCGCTGGGTATTGATGAATTGAGTCTGTCTTTGTTAGGATTTGTGATATTATTTGCGGGTAGTTTGTTCTTGACGATCCTTTTAGCTAGCGAGCCGTTTCAGCGAGTAAAAACTTGGATGCGAGAAAGAGCTGAGGAGGCCAAACAACGCTTTACTGAACCAGATCGTTCGTAGTTTCAGTGATTGTAATTCGAAAATGTTAAGGGTAAAATAAGACGTATATTATGGATTTGGAAGGATGATTGGATGACAGCTATTACACCGGAAATGATCAAAAATTCTCGCAAGCAATTTCAAGCAAACCGCAAAAACCAAGCATTGCAAAGAGCAGTTGTGAAAAATGGGATCTCAGCTTCTGCAGAAGATACTGCAGGACAAGTAGAAAATACACCTATTTTCTCTATTGATTTAGCCACTGGCAAAGTTTCAAACCAAAAACAATCCGGCAGATGCTGGATGTTTGCTGCACTGAATACATTTCGCCACAAATTATTGAATAATTTTCATTTAAAAGAATTCGAATTATCTCAAAACCATACTTTTTTCTGGGACAAATACGAAAAAGCAAATTATTTCTATGAAAACATCCTTGCAACTGGCAAAGAGCCTTTAGAAAGCCGTAAAGTCGCCTTTTTATTAACAACACCGCAACAAGATGGCGGACAATGGGATATGATCGTTTCTTTATTCCAAAAATATGGTGTCGTACCGAAATCTGTGATGCCGGAAAGCGCAAATAGTTCAAATTCTCGCGACTTGAATAAATACTTGAATAAATTATTGCGAAAACATGCTGTTATTCTGCGTACGATGGTCGAAGAAGATGCAGGGACGGACGCGATCCAGTCGAAAAAAGAAGAACTTTTAGCAGAAGTTTACGATTTTCTTGCTATTTCATTAGGCACGCCGCCTCAAGTATTCGATTTTGAATACCGTGACGAAAACAACGACTACCATATCGACAGAGAATTGACACCGCAAATGTTTTACGATAAATATATCGGGGTAGATTTAGATGATTACGTAAGCATCATCAACGCCCCAACGAAAGACAAACCTTACAACAAATCATATACAGTAGAGATGCTAGGGAATGTTGTTGGCGGAAAAGAAGTCAAATACTTGAATGTAGATATGGAAACATTCAAAAAACTAACGATTGCTCAATTGGAACAGGGAGAATCTGTTTGGTTTGGTTGTGATGTTGGGCAATCATCTACACGAGACAGCGGTATTATGGCAACAAATATCTACAACATGAATGAATTATATGACGTCGATTTCACGATGACTAAAGCAGAACGTTTAGATTATGGCGAAAGCTTGATGACACACGCTATGGTTCTGACTGGTGTTGATCTGGTAGACGGAAAATCAACAAAATGGAAAGTTGAAAACAGCTGGGGAGAAAAAGTCGGCGATAAAGGATTTTTCGTGATGAGTAACGAGTGGATGGACGAGTACACATACCAAGTCGTCATCAGAAAAGATTTATTGACGAAAGAACAGCTTGATGCCTTTAATGCAGAACCAACTGTTTTAGCACCATGGGATCCGATGGGGGCTTTAGCTTAAAAAATATGTGATTTAAGAATCAGATAACTGTTTCTAATTTATTCATTTTATCAGTAAAAAAGATGTACGCTCAGTCGGCAGACGAGGTACATCTTTTTTTGTACTAAAGCTGGTTCCGCTTTTTTTCGCGAGGCTGTGCTATAATTTGTCTAGAAAAGGCTTTCGTTGTTGGAGGAGTGCAGCAAAGGAGTGGAGAAAATGGATATCCAAAGTGTACTAGAGGAAATCAAGTTAAATGGTAAAGTGATTCCAGTAGCTGGCGGGGACGTCAATCAAACCTACCGAATCGAAGAAGAACAGATGTCTTACTTTTTAAAAATCCATCCGCATATGCCAAAAGAATTTTTCGAAGCGGAAGTCAATGGACTGAAACGGCTGGCAGAGTATGTCCGTGTCCCTGAAACTTTTTTGTTGGGAGAAAATAAAGAAGGGGCTTATCTGCTGATGGAATGGATCGAACCTGGAAAAGGAGATCAAAGAGAACTTGCCCAAAAACTCGCAAGGATCCATCAAGTGACAGGACCGAATTTTGGTTTTTATGAAAATAATTATTTAGGTACGCTGAAACAAGAAAATACATTTGATGACAGCTGGTGGCCTTTTTTCTTTCGTAAACGAATCGAGCCGCAGATTGCGCTTGCAAAAGAAAAGAATCTTTGGACAGCTAAGCGGGAAACTGCCTATGTTATTTTCCAAGAGAAAGTTCTTTCTCGTTTTAAAGGGCAGATTGAGCCTTCGCTATTGCACGGAGACTTTTGGAGTGGTAATGTGTTCTTTGACCAACAAGGACAACCAGTCTTTATCGACCCAGCAGTTTCGTATGGAAGCCGAGAACAAGATATTGCGATGAGTCAATTATTTGGCGGTTTCAGACCAGAATTCTTAACAGCATATCAGGAGTTTTTTCCTTTAGAAGACGGTTGGGAACAACGGCTGCCAATCTACCAATTATATTATTTGCTCGCGCATCTGAATATGTTTGGCGAAAGCTACGGCAGACAGGTTGATCAAATATTAGCGATGGAATAAGAGGAGGCGTTTTTTTGGCGAAGAAATATACCAAAAAACACGAAGTTGCATATTATGAATGTGATATCAACAGAACAATGACTTTTCCGGCAATGCTTGGCGTGGTGATCAAGACTTCAGAAGATCAAAGCGACGAGTTGGGCCTCGGCAGTGCATTTGTGAACAGTTTTGGATTAACATGGGTCATTACAAATTATTCGATGGAAATAACCAGATTACCAAAAGTTGGTGAAACTATCACTATCACGACTCAAGCAATGGAATACAATAAATATTTTTGTTATAGAAATTTCTGGCTTCATGATGAAGAAGGAACAGAATTAGTGAAGATCGAGTCTGTCTTTGTTTTGATGGATTTCGTCAATCGGAAAATGAGCAGTGTAAATGAAGAAATCATTGCCCCATTCGAAAGTGAAAAAATCAGAAAAATCAAGCGCCAGCCTAAAATCGAAAACATCGAAGCTGGCGAAATGCTGCCTTATCGCGTACGTTTTTATGATATCGACAGCAATCAGCACGTAAATAATGCCATGTATTTCAACTGGATCATCGATGTGCTAGGTTATGAATTCTTGACTACTCATACGCCAAAGACGGTAAATATCCGTTTTGATAAAGAAGTAGAATATGGATTGCAGATCGAAAGCCATTATGAATGTCTGAAAGAAGAGGATACGGTCAAAACAAGACATGAAATCCGTCTGGAAGACCAATTATTTTGTGAAGCGAATATTATCTGGGAAGAAAAAGAAACAACAAGCAAATAAAAGAAAAGAAGACGGGCAGCTGAAAAGCCCGTCCTCTTTTTTAATTTTGGATGAAAGAAACCAATTCTTGACCAGAAAGGCCATGATTTAAGGCAATCAATAGTTTAAGCCGGGCTTTTTGACTATTGATGCTGTTGCAGAAAATAATACCCATATCGGCCAATTCTTTGCCGCCTCCAGCATAATCGTAGACAGGCTCTGCTAATCCATTAAAACAGCGGGAAACCAAGACGATTGGTACTTTTTGGCTCAAGAGCTTTTTCAGCGCACCAATTGTTTGAGGCGGCAGGTTGCCAGCACCCAATGCTTCAATGATCAGACCATCGACTTTTGTATGAGCAAATGCTTCCAGTAAATCACCATGCATGCCAGCGTAAGCTTTAACGATCGGAATAAGCCCGTCTGCGGAAGAAATGTCAAGATATTGAGTAGCCAATAATTCTTGCATAAATAAGATCCGAGATTTTGTCACCAAACCAATTGGACCTAATGTAGGTGTTCGGAAAGTGGCGACATTTGTCGTGTGGGTTTTCGTGACATAACGCGCAGCATGGATTTCGTCATTCATAACCACAAGCACGCCTTTTTGTTTGGCTTCCTCACAGCTCGCTACACGAATCGCGCTTTCAAAATTATAAAGCCCATCGCTGCCAAGTTCATTGCTGGAACGCATGGCACCAGTCAAAACAACAGGCAGTAAATAACCAATCGTCGTATCAAGGAAAAAGGCTGTTTCTTCTAATGTATCTGTTCCGTGAGTAATCACGACACCGCTGATATCTTCTTTAGCCGCTTTTTTGATCCGCTGTTTTAGTTCAAGCATGTGCGAAGGCATGATATGCGGGGAGGGGATGTTAAAGATATCTTCTACTAATAATTCAACATTTTCCGGTAAATGGATCGTAGCGTCTAACAAAGGATTTGCTACATCTGGACTCACTCCGCCAGTCAATGCGTCTTCTTTCATGGCGATTGTTCCGCCTGTGTGTAATACAAGGATTTTTTTCATTTCGCAGCCTTCCTTACTAATAATTTTGCATAGTCTTCATAGCATATTGTATACTATACAAATGAGAAAAAAAACCGGAGGCGGAAAATGATTCGGATTGGATTAACCTCTTTTAAAGAGCATGAAAAATTAACAGGTAAGAAGAGCAGTACGTTATTTGAATATGCTGGTTTCTTGCCTCTTGTAGAATTGGATACAGCTTATTATGGGATTCCGCGAAAAAGTTCAGTAGAAAATTGGCTAAAAGAAGTGCCCCACGATTTCCGATTTGTTATGAAAGCTTACCAAGGAATCAGCGGACAGGGAAAATGGCAAGATTATTATACTTCTCAAGAAGAAATGATCGAGCGTTTTTTAGATGCAATGGCGCCTTTGATCGAGTCTGGGAAACTCTTTTGTTTTTTGATCCAATTTCCTTCATCATTCAAATGTACAAAAGAGAATGTCAACTATTTACGGCAAGTACATCAGTGGTTTAAAGGATTACCTGTTGCGATAGAGTTAAGAGATTACTCTTGGTACAGCGAGAAGTATCTTGAAAGAACCAGAAGTTTTATGGAACGAGCAGCCTTTTCGCTCGCAGTTATCGACGAACCGCAAGTTTTGAACGCAACGATCCCTTTTGATCCTTATGTCACGAATCCAGACTTTACTTTACTTCGTTTTCATGGAAGAAATGCACAAGGCTGGCAGGCAAATGATCAAGATTGGCGAAAAAAACGGACACTCTACAGATATTCAGATGAAGAGCTGCGTCAATTAGCAAGTGAAATCAAAACGATTGAAAAAGAGACCAAAGAAGTGGGAATTATCTTCAATAATAATTCTGGCGGAGATGCGGCAGAAAACGCACTGGCTCTTCAAGAAATCTTAGGAGCTAAATTCCAAGGATTGAATCCTGCTCAAATCGACTTATTTTAGAAAGGCGTCGAAAAGATGATAAAAGCTGTTTTTTTTGATATAGACGGTACACTCGTAACAAATAGCTCAAAAGCAAGGGAATCGACCAAGACAGCTATTGCGCAAGCTCGTGAAAAAGGGATTCTTTGCGGCGTAGCAACAGGAAGAAGCCCTGTCCGAATCAAGCATCTGATTGACGAGCTTGAGTTGGATATGTTCGTTGTTTACAATGGACAATTAGTTTTTACACCAAATGAAACGATCACCGACGAGCCGTTTGAACCGGAAGTATTACAAGAAATCGTCGACTTTGCAGATGAAAATCACCGGCAAATCATTTTCGGCGGACGTGACCAGCTTGCTGGCTCAACGACGATGCTTTTAGGACAGTCTGTTTTTGTCAAAAAAATCGTCAGTTTGCTGCCAAAAAATTTTCCTGTTCGTTTGATGAAAAGAGTTCTGCAGCTTTACAGCCCGCATCGGCAGAGAAATCGGTATGAAAGTTTGCCGATCTTAAATGAGCCAGTATATCAATGTATTTTACTGAGTGCTGAATCAGAACAAGAGAAGTTGACACAATTATTACAGGATTGTACATTCCAACGTTCCAATTCTTATACCGTCGACCTCATTCCTAAAGGCGGTTCGAAATTAAAAGGAATCCAAACTTTTGCAAAAGCAAATCAGCTTGAGATGTCTGAAATCATGACATTTGGTGATCATTTAAATGACATTGAAATGTTGAAAGGAACCGGGATAGGCGTAGCCATGGGCAATGCGCAGCAAATCGTCAAAGATTCTGCTGATTTTGTCACAGATACCAATGAAAAAGACGGGATTTACGAAGCATTCAAGCACTTTGGGATAATTTGAAGCAAGGGGAAACAAAAATGACCGAAAAAAAGACACCTTTTGAACAAGCAGAAGAATTTCATCAAACATTTGACCCTCGGCGGCCAGCTGTTCCTACGCCGTTTACCGTGGATGAAGCAACATTTCGCGCAGCGTTTAAAATCGAAGAGTTAGTGGAATTGACAGCGGCAGCAACTGGCGGTGATTTAGATAAATTGCATGAAAAAGTCCAAATGCTGCATCAAGCACTGGATCAAGCAGAAGCAAAGATGAGCCAAAAACAAGGCTGGGGAGAAAATCCTCTGACAGAACAAGTGGATGCTTTAACTGATATCTTGTATTTTACTTATGGTTCGTTCTCGCTGATGGGGGTAGATCCTACCCGCATTTTTGATATCGTCCACCAAGCCAATATGGGAAAACTTTTTCCAGATGGTCAACCGCATTATGATCCTGTGACTAATAAAGTGTTGAAACCAGAAAATTGGGAAGCTGACCATGCACCAGAGCCAAAAATCCAAAAAGAACTCGAGCGGCAATACCGAGAAGCACAGCAAAACCAGCAGTGATTTTTTTCAAAAAAATTGTTATTTCTGCAAAGAGAAAAAATAAAAGATTTTATGGGAAGATAGTGAATGCGCAAAAAGAGTATGCTATAATCTATAATAGATGTCTTTTGCATAAAAGGACTTATTCGTAACGATAAGTAGTTAAAATGTGCGGAGCAGATCAAATATCTGTGTGCGAAAAGATGCATAGTGAAAACGGAGGAACCATAAATGGGAAGTAATGTTATCATCGGAATCGTCATTGCGATCATTATTGTAGCCATTGTTCTTTACTTAGTGGCCTATTTTATGAAAAAACAGAACCAAGATCGGTTAGATGCCTTGGAGAAACGCAAGGAAGAACTGTTTGACTTGCCAGTGATCGAGGAAGTTGATGATGTCAAAAAAATGCATCTGGTTGGACAAAGCCAAAATACTTTTCGTGAATGGAGTCAAAAGTGGAATGACATATCTACCTCTTCTTTTGCAGAGTTAGAAAGCCAAATCTTTGAAGTAGAGAATATGAATGAGACCTTTCGATTTCTAAAAGGCAAAAAAGCCGTCGTCGAAGCAGAAGCAATGATATCAGAGATGGAGAAAAAAGTCGCTGAGATCCGTGACGGCCTAAAAGAATTACGTGAAACAGAAGAACGTAATTCCCTTGAAGTCCAACAAGCATTGGACGTTTATGAGGAATTGAAAAAGAAAGTCAAAGAAGACGCGGACGAATATGGACCTGCACTTTCTGAATTGGAAAAACAGGTCAAAAACATCGAGATCGACTTCACCCAGTTTGTGACGCTGAATACTTCTGGCGACCCAGTAGAAGCCCGTGAAGTATTGGATAAAGCAGAGAAACATACGTACGAAGTCGAAACATTGATGAAAAAGATCCCACCGTTATTTAAAGACTTAGATTCAACTTTCCCTGAACAGCTGCAAGAAATCAAAGACGGCTATGCACAACTGCAAGAAGCACAATATGTATTTCCGGAAGAAAACTTTGCTGGAGAAATCGAACACGTCGAGAAAAGGATCGAGAACTCATTAGCTGATCTTGAAAAAACAGAAGTAGCTACAGTTGAGGTCTCAAACCGCGAAACAGCAGATTTGATCGACGGACTTTACGATACATTGGAACGCGAGATCGAAGCACAGAAATATGTGAAAGAAAATCAACCGCTGATTGAAGAATATATTTCTCACGCATCGAAGAATAATCGCCAATTGATGATCGAACTTGATCATACATCACAAAGCTATGCGCTGAATCACAATGAAATCGGACGAGTTCGCGGATTCCAAACAGAAGTGGATGAATTGGAACGCCAAAATGATCAAATGACACCGCAGCTTGAGCAGCATGAGATCCCTTATTCAGAAGCCCAAGTGTTCTACAAAAATGCCTTCAAGATCCTCGATGATATCGAAAGACAGCAAGTGGAGATCGATGACTCGCTGCACGAATTGCGAAAAGGCGAAAAAGAAGCGCAAGACAAAATCGATACGTTCGAATTCAAATTGCGTAATCTTAAACGTTTTGTTGAAAAACAACGTTTACCTGGTTTACCAAACGATTATTTGGAATTTTTCTTTGTTGTAACTGATCGTGTCGAAGAATTAAGCGCAGCCTTAAATAAAATCCGGATCGATATGGAAGAAATCAATCGCTTAGTTGGACTTTGCGAAGAGGATATCGAAATCTTGGATAAAAAGACACATGACCTAGTAGATGCTGCTGCACTAACAGAACAAATGATGCAATATGCAAACCGCTACCGTCATACCCACGAAGAAATCAAAGAATCAATTGAAAAAAGCTACCACTTGTTCAATAAAGAATACCGCTATCAAGAAGCACTTGATGAGATCGGCACAGCTTTAGAACGAGTAGAACCAGGCGCATTCAAACGAATCGAAGACTTCTATTTCAATAACCCAGATCTGATTTGATAGAATCAGCAAAAATGTTCCAAAAACCAAGCTTTACGATGCCAATCATCGATTGCTTGGTTTTTGGTTTTTTCAACGTAGAAAATCGATCCATAATCAGCTGTTTTTGTTTTCTTTGTAAAGAAAGAATGGTTGAAAGCTGATAAGACAACAGTTATAATAAACAAGAATTTCAAAAAAGAGGGGTTTTTATGATTTATTTTGACAATAGTGCGACAACCCCGATCTTCCCGCAAAGCTTGGATACGTACGTTAAAACCAGCCAGCGGATCATTGGGAATCCTTCCAGTCTTCACGACTTGGGGAATCAAGCAAACCGTTTGCTGCAGCAAGCAAGAAAGCAAATCGCGGAACAAATCGGGAAAGATCCAGAAGAAGTTTACTTTACTTCTGGCGGAACTGAAGGAAACAACTGGATTTTAAAAGGAACGATGATTGAGAAAAAAGAATATGGCAACCATATGATCATTTCCGGCATCGAACATCCATCGGTCAGCGAGACGGCCAAACAACTAGAAAGTTTGGGCATCGATGTCAGTGTAGCACCTGTCGATCAAAAAGGTTTCGTCAAAGTTGATGAGCTGGAAAAGTTGATCCGCAAAGAAACAGTCCTCATCTCTGTCATGGCCGTCAATAATGAAGTGGGCTCCATCCAGCCAATCAAAGCCATCAGCGAGTTGCTTGAGGCGTATCCAAAAGTCCATTTTCATGTCGATGCTGTCCAAGCAATCGGCAAAGTAGCACAACAAGAGTGGCTGACAGATCGTGTTGATTTTGCGACATTTTCTGCCCATAAATTCCACGGACCACGCGGAACTGGATTTATTTATTGGAAAAAAGGCCGTCGTTTAGCACCATTATTAACAGGCGGAGGTCAAGAAAAGAACCAGCGCAGCGGTACAGAAAACGTTCCAGGAATTGTTGCGATGGCGCGTTCTTTACGTTTGGCACTGGATCAAAAAGAAGCCAAGCCTAACCATACCAAACACTTGAAACAAGCATTGGTCAATGCTTTAAGCAGTTATGATAAGGTAACGATTTTTTCAGAAGGCGAAGAATATGCACCGCATATCTTATGTTTTTCCTTAAAAGGGATTCGCGGAGAAGTGCTGGTCCATGCATTGGAAGAAAAACAAATCTTTATCTCTACAACAAGTGCCTGCTCTTCTAGAAAACATCTTGCCAGCAGCACGCTTCATGTCATGCATGTTTCGAATGACTTGGCAACTTCAGCGGTTCGGATCAGTTTAGATGAAAGTAATACATCCGCAGAAGTAGAACAATTCATGATCATTTTCAAACAGCTTTATAAAAAGTTCTCTGCTATCAACTAAAGAAAGAGGTAATCCTGTGAATTACAGTGAAATCATGGTTCGTTACGGTGAGTTATCTACTAAAGGAAAAAACCGTAAATCATTTATCATGCAGCTTGCGCAAAATGTACGCCAAGCATTAAGCGATTTTCCAGAAATAAAAATCCATGCTGACCGTGACCGCATGCACTTGTTATTGAATGGTGCAGACAGTCAGCTTGTTTTTCCGAAATTATCAAAGATTTTTGGGATCCAAAATTTTTCTCCAAGTATCCGTGTTGAAAAAGACACTGAAGTACTAAAGAAAACTGTTCAAGATGTGATGAAAGAAATCTATACAGGAAAAGAAACCTTTAAAATCATTGCAAAACGAAGTGATCATCATTTTGAACTGAACAGTAATGAATTGAATCAAACATTAGGAAATGCTGTATTCGATATTTTTCCTGAGATCCAAGTCCAAATGCGCAACCCAGATATTCCATTGCGCGTAGAGATTCGCCAAGATGGTGCGTATATCTCTTATGAAACGATCAAAGGAGCTGGCGGCCTTCCAGTTGGTACAAGCGGTAAAGGTATGTTGATGTTATCTGGAGGAATCGATTCACCAGTTGCTGGTTATTTTGCCATGAAACGCGGTGTGGAAATCGAAGCAGTCCATTTTGCCAGCCCGCCTTATACAAGCGAACAAGCTTTGCAAAAAGCAAAAGATCTAACGGCAAAATTAGCACCTTATGTAGGAACGATCCAGTTTATCGAAGTACCGTTTACTGAAGTACAAGAAGAAATCAAGAAATCTGTTCCTCAAGGCTATTGGATGACCTTGACCCGCAGAATGATGCTGCGTTTAACAGATGAGATCCGAAAAATGCGTCATGGTTTGATTATTTTGAACGGCGAATCATTAGGCCAAGTCGCTTCTCAAACATTGCAAAGCATGGTAGCCATCAATGAAGTCACAAATACACCAATTGTCCGCCCAGTAGCAACAATGGATAAATTGGAAATCATCGAAGTAGCAGAAAAAATCGACACCTTTGAACTAGCGATCCAGCCATTTGAAGACTGCTGTACGATTTTCGCACCACCGCAGCCAAAAACAAGACCGCGTTTGGATAAAGTCCATCAATACGAAGAACGTTTGGATATCGAAGGAATGATCCAGCGAGCGCTTGAAGGACTGAAATTTAGTGAGATCCAAGCAGAAATGAAACAAGAAGCAGAAGAGTTTTCTGATTTGTTATAAAGAGGTTATTTTCTCAGTGTCCTGGTCCGAGCGTTAAGACTCTTTTCAACGGGGAAACAGCTTCTCATGTTTTTCCGTTGAAAAGCTTAACGCCTAGGAGCAACTGAGAAAATACCGTTTAAATAGAGGTCGTGAAAGAGCTGTTCAGCTCCAAGTAATAAGCTGCTAGCTTCTCATATTTTTCAGAGAAGCAGCTTATTACCGAAGAAGTTAGATCGCGAACACCGTTTGGATAGAGGTTGTGAGCAAAGCGTTATGACTTGAGTATTAAGACTCTTCTCAGCAAAATAGCTTCCTATATTTTGCTGAGAAGAAGCTTAATACCGAAAGTCAGCTTTGCGAGCACCGTTTAAGTAGAGGTCGTGAAAACGATGTTCTGCTTCAAGAAATAAGGAAAAAAAGACAGAAATGGCTTCTCACATTTTTGTCTTTTTTGATTTATTTCCGCAGAAGCAATCGTTTGAACACCGTTTGATTAGAGGTTGTGAAAAAAACGTTCAGCTCCAAGCAATAACGAAGAAAACCACAAAACAGCTTTACATGTTTTGTGGTTTTTTGAGTTATTGCCGAAGGAGTTGGTTCTTGAACACCGTTTAAAAGAGATTGTTTTCTCAGTGCTTTGATCCGAGCACCAAGTAGATACTGTTCGACATCGAATCACTTCGTTCTTCGTGTTTTACAGTATTAAGAATCTTTCCAAGAAAATACTGTAACGCCCAGATGCGTATACGCATCTGGGCGTTATTTCTATTTCTGAAATAGAAATTTTTTGTGAAAAAAGTGGAATAGAACCGTCTTTTATAAGTTAAGTATTTAAAATTTAAATGTGTAATAAAAGCAGCAGTCATCGTCTATCCAAAGATCCCTTGATAGGAAAGCGCAATCATGATACACTTATTATATATTGTGAAATTACAAACAAGGAGGTTGGATATGCAAGAATTACGAAGATACGACTTACTGCCAAAAGCAACAGCGAAAAGGCTACCGCTTTATTTGAGATACTTGAAGATGCTGGATGATTCAGGTGTCAGCCGAATAAAATCAAAAGAATTCAGTGATATCACGCAGGTCCCATCTGCAACTATCCGCAGAGATTTTTCTCATCTAGGCGAATTAGGCAGAAGCGGATACGGATACGATGTCCCATTTTTGATTGAAGTTTTTGATAGTATTTTAAATACTCAGGAAGAAAAACGGATTGCTTTGATTGGTTACGGCAATTTAGGAAAAGCATTGTGGCATAATAATTTTCGCCGAAATGCCAATTTGAATATCGTATGTATCTTTGACAACGATCCTGATTTAGTCAATAAAGAGATCGATGGACAAATGATTTATCCTATCGAGCGCTTCGCAGAGATTGCTGAAGAAAAAAATCTGTCTGTAGCTATTTCCACAGTTCCAAGCAAATATTCACAAAGAGCCATTGATGAAGTCGTAAAAAGCGATGTAACAGCTATCTTGAATTTTGCACCAGATCGTGTAGTAGTGCCAGAAGGTGTGAATGTGCAATACATAGATTTGACGACCGAATTACAAACGTTGATTTATTTTGATGAAAATTATTCTTCCGTCTTTTCATAAACAATCATATTTGAATTTAAATAAACTCAAGCAGAGAAAACTTTTTTTCCTGTTTGGGTTTTTTTAGTTCTTTAAAATAACGAAGTTATATTAGTTTTTAGATTGTTTTTATTTATTTTTTACCTTTATAATAATTTAATATATGTGCGCGTGATTTTATAAAATAACGTTTATTTTTATTGGGGTGTGGAAAATTGAAATTAGTTAATATTTAGAAAAGGAGGTACAGAAATGAACAATGAGGAATACAAAAGGCCTAAGGAAAAGATATTTGAAGTGATGGATAGCGTTCCAGATAAAAACAATAACTACTATAAGCAAGTAATGGAAACATTGAAAAAAAGAGAGGAATGGAAACGGTTAGATGGTGAAGAGCTAGCAGCGCGTAGAAAACAGAAAATGCTAACGATGGATGAAGTCGTCGAAGCTTGTCACTCTTTTCAACATATTACAGATAATGCTGATGTAGGCAAGGTATTGTTCAACTATCTGTCAGAGCCAATCACTAATAAAAAATTTTGGTTAAAAACAATTATACAAACTAAGAATGGGAAACATAGTGAGGACGTTATTGAGTGGGCAAAAGAAGAGCATGAAAAGTTAACAGTTGAAATACAATCCGGATGTCTGGATTTACAAGATAAGTTAACGTCCATGGAAACGAAAAACTATATTTTTTCAATGACATCGGATTTATTTCATAGTGGGACACACAGATCATTCAATTACAGAGAATTGACGAATGGCGAAGCTGCCGAAAAAGGTTACAGAAAAATAGCCATTGATAGTTTTTTTGGAACAAAGGAAGAAGAGCAAGGAATATTCGAATTATTTTATGATTATTTGAAGCATGTGTTTCCTGTCGCAGCAGAGCTCGTTCGGGTTGAAATGAACAATAAACAAATGCCGCATAGTACGCCCCATGAACGAAAAAAAGTATTAGACTTATTGAAAAATACTGAAAGAGAAAAAGAGCTTGTTGGATCAATCACAAAAAAACTTCAAAGTAATGAATTTCAACCTTCAGAAGACCAAGTGAATAGATGGATAAATCGTTATTTAAAGATGGATGCAGAAGAGATAGAAGCGGAGAAGAGAAAGATTGTATTAGCTATAGAAAAACTTATCTCTAAAAAAACAAAGGAGAAGGACACAGCACTAACTAATTTTCGTAAGGACTTAGTGCATACAGAACAAAATATAGAAGGTATTATGAGAACTGCTTTTCTAGCGGAAATAAATCATAATTTTTATAGAACAGACAAAGAAGAAAAATTTGCTGATTGTATTTATCGAAGTGAAGAGATCCGTCATTGGATGAAACAAAATCCTGCATTAAAAGAAGTTTTTTATGAATGTCAAAAACGAGTACCATTTAACGAATTTAGTACGTGGAATAATAGTAAAGAAAACGAGCAAGTGAAGCCGAATATAAGAGATTTATTTGATTGCGAAAGAAGTGAATGTAGACGCTGCGATAGAGTTGGATGAGATGTACGGATGTGGTATATGCATTATTAAAAGACTCAGCAGGTGTGTATATGAATCTGCAAACTGAGTATGTAGGGGATTTTAATGAGGCAGGAAACCAAAATCGAAAAAGAGCTCAAAAGGTAATGAACAGGTATGAAAGTTTAAAAGAATATAATACAAGGCAAGAAAAGAGAACAGACACTGTGCCGAAGACGAACCCAACAGTAGTTGCTTTTGACACGCTTAAAGGACAAGGGATGAAAGAAGCATCAGTAAATAATCAACAGAAAAAGAGAAATGAATCAATTGTTCAAGAGAAAAAGAAAGCATTTGAAAAATAACTAATGATAAAAAAACAATCTGCCAGTTTCTTTAACCGACCTTTTATTGACTTTGAAAAAAAAGCATTGTAGAATGAGACAAGACGTTGAACAAGAGGAGTAGCTAGCGAATGTTTCTAGAGAGAAAGCGGATAGGTGGAACGCTTTTAACGGCAGCTGGTGAAGGTAGCTTGGGAGTTTTTATCTTGAAGGCTTAATGTAGAGATAAACGAGTCGTGACCGTTAACTCACGCTTAAAGCGGCAGTAGTTCTCATTTTTCTACTGCAAATTAGGTGGTACCGCGTAATTTACGTCCTAAAATACGAAAGTATTTTAGGACTTTTTTTAGTTATAAAGGAGGAAAACAGATATGACGGAAGAAATGTCAACCAAATACAATCCGCAAGAAGTAGAAGCGGGCCGTTATCATGAATGGCTTGAAAAAGATCTCTTCAAACCAAGCGGCGATCAAGAAGCAAAACCTTATTCAATCGTAATCCCGCCGCCAAATGTTACAGGAAAACTGCATTTAGGACATGCATGGGATACAACACTGCAAGATATGATCATTCGCCAAAAAAGAATGCAAGGTTTCGATACGTTGTGGCTGCCTGGAATGGACCACGCGGGTATCGCAACACAAGCAAAAGTAGAAGAAAAACTTCGTCAACAAGGCATTTCACGTTATGATCTTGGCCGTGAAAAATTCATCGACCAAGTATGGGACTGGAAAGAAGAATACGCTGGACATATCCGCGAACAATGGTCAAAACTAGGATTATCTCTTGATTACAGTAGAGAACGTTTTACTTTAGATGACGGTTTATCCGAAGCAGTTCGCAAAGTATTTGTGACATTGTATGAAAAAGAATTAATCTATCGCGGCGAATATATCATCAACTGGGACCCTCAAGCACGTACTGCATTATCAGATATCGAAGTAATCCACAAAGATATCGAAGGTGCATTTTATCATATGAGCTATGAATTAGCTGATGGTTCAGGTGTCGTAGAAATCGCAACAACACGTCCTGAAACCATGTTGGGAGATACAGCTGTAGCCGTTCACCCAGACGACGAACGTTATCAAGCTTTGATTGGTAAAAAAGTGATCTTGCCTTTGATGGATAAAGAAATCCCAATCATCGCTGACACATATGTTGATATGGAATTTGGAACGGGTGTCGTAAAAATCACTCCTGCCCATGATCCAAATGACTTCGAGGTTGGTAATCGTCATGACTTGCCTCGCATCAATGTAATGAATGAAGACGGATCAATGAACGATCTTGCAGGAAAATATGCAGGAATGGATCGTTTTGAAGCCCGTAAAGCAATCGTTGCTGATTTGAAAGAAATCGGACGCTTGATCAAAATCGAAAAAATGACCCACAGCGTTGGCCATTCTGAACGTACAGGTGTTGTCGTAGAACCACGCCTTTCTACACAATGGTTCGTTAAAATGGAACCTTTAGCAAAACAAGCGATGGATAATCAAGACACACCAGATGCTGTAGAATTTTATCCTCCTCGTTTCAATCAAACATTCTTACGCTGGATGGATAACGTCCATGACTGGGTTATTTCTCGCCAATTATGGTGGGGACATCAGATTCCAGCATGGTATCACAAAGAAACTGGCAAAATGTACGTAGGTATGGAAGCGCCAGAAGACAGCGACAACTGGGTACAAGATCCAGATGTTTTGGATACTTGGTTCAGTTCTGCTTTGTGGCCATTTTCAACAATGGGCTGGCCTGATACAGATAGTGAAGATTTCAAACGCTACTTCCCAACAAGTACATTGGTAACAGGATATGACATCATTTTCTTCTGGGTTAGCCGAATGATTTTCCAAAGTTTGGAATTTACAGGGGAACGTCCTTTTGAAAACGTCTTGATCCATGGATTGATCCGTGATGAACAAGGAAGAAAAATGAGTAAATCTCTTGGAAACGGGATCGACCCGATGGAAGTAATCGATCAATATGGTGCTGACGCATTGCGCTGGTTCTTATCTACTGGATCTGCTCCTGGACAAGATGTTCGTTTCAGCTATGAAAAAATGGATGCCGCTTGGAACTTCATCAACAAAATCTGGAATGCTTCTCGTTTCGTTATGATGAATACAGAAGGCATGACGATCGAAGACATTGATTTGTCCGGTGAAAAAACAGTAGCAGACCGCTGGATCTTGACACGCTTGAACCAAACAGTCGAAAAAGTAACAGACTTATCTGAACACTTTGAATTTGGTGAAGCAGGACGTCAATTGTATAATTTCATTTGGGATGATTTCTGTGACTGGTATATCGAAATGAGTAAAGAAGTCTTGTATGGAAATGATGCTGTTTCGAAACAAACGACTCGCAGCATCCTGGTTTACACACTTGACCAAATCTTACGTTTACTGCACCCAATCATGCCATTTGTAACTGAAGAAATCTGGCAGCATATTCCGCATACTGGTACGTCACTAGTTGTAGCAGAATATCCAGTTGTTCATCCGGAATATAACGATGAAACAGCTTCTGAAGGTATGGAAGTCTTGAAAGAATTGATTCGTGCCGTACGTAATATCCGTTCAGAAGTAAATACACCAATCTCTAAACCAATCACATTGCTGATCAAAACAAATGATAAGAAAATCGATCAATTCTTGGTTGAGAACACAAGCTATATCGAACGTTTCTGTAATCCAGAAGAATTGACGATCTCAAGCAAAATCATTGCGCCAGATTTAGCAATGTCAGCAGTGTTAACAGGGGCAGAAATCTACTTGCCGCTTGCAGGATTGATCAATATTGAAGAAGAAATCAAACGTTTAGAAAAAGAATTAGCTAAATGGGACGGCGAAGTCAAACGCGTTGAAGGAAAATTAAGCAATGAACGATTCGTTTCAAACGCCCCAGAAGCAGTAGTTGAAGCAGAAAAAGCAAAACAAAAAGACTACTTAGAAAAACAAACAGCAGTCAAAGAACGTATCGAAAGTCTGCGTACGATTCTTTAAGAAGCAAGAACAAAGAGTATGAAGAGAAAACCCGTAAAACCAAAAATGTTTTGCGGGTTTTTCTTTTATTTGAAAGAATTTTTTCGGCTGTCGTCTGCCTTTTGTTATAATGGAAGAGAAATGGAGGGATTGCCGATGACGATTGAAGACGCTATTGCTTGGATCCACAGCCGTTTACCTTTTGGCTCACGCCCAGGCTTGGAACGAGTAGAGGCTTTATTAGAAAAAGTAGATCATCCAGAAAGAAAAGTAAAAACGATCCATATTGCCGGCACGAACGGAAAAGGTTCAACAGTGACATATCTGCGCTGTTTGCTGGAAGAAGCTGGTTTGACTGTAGGGACATTTACTTCTCCTTATATCGAAAGCTTCAATGAGCGGATCTCTATCAATGGAAAAGGAATACCAGATCAAGACTTAGTGGAACTGGTTGAAAAATATCAGCTTTTAGTAACTGAATTAGACACTATTGAAGCCGTGGCTGGTGTAACAGAATTTGAAACGTTGACAGCAATGGCATTTGATTATTTTTGGCAGAAAAAAGTAGATGTGGCCATTTTTGAAGTAGGATTAGGCGGTCTGTTGGACTCTACAAATGTTGCTGTACCAATGTTGACAGGAATCACAACGATTGGCTATGACCATATGGATATCCTTGGAAATACAATCGAGGAAATCGCTGCCCAAAAAGCTGGAATCATCAAACAAGGTGTTCCTGTTGTTTTAGGAAATATTGCCGAAAAAGCTCAAAAAGTTATTGAAAAGACAGCTGCTGAAAAGCAAGCCCCAACCTTTGTCTATGGGAAAGAATATGAAGCTGTCTATCAGCATCCAGCTGCTGAGTGGGGCGAAGTCTTTACTTTTATCGGAAAAAATGGGAAGCTTGCTTCTTTGACCACTGGAATGATTGGTCGACACCAAATTGAAAATGCCAGTGTGGCACTAGAACTATATGCACTTTATTGTGAAGAAGAAAATCTTCCTTTCAGAGAAAAAGAGATTCGCCGCGGTCTGAAAAAAGCATATTGGCCAGGACGAATGGAAAAAATGAGTGAGGAGCCTTTAGTTATTTTGGATGGTGCCCATAACACCCATGCGATGGAAAGACTGATCCAAAATATGACAACAGAGTTCAAAGATTATCATATCAATATCCTGTTTTCTGCCTTAAAGACCAAAGATGTCCATGAGATGCTGGAACAATTGAAAAAAATCCCGAATGCTCATATTTATTTGACGACTTTCGAATATCCGAAAGCAATCGATTTAAGCAGTATCGGGGAAGTTGAAGATGAGAAAGTATCGATTGTTTCACTTTGGCAGTTTGGCTTAGGCGATATTTTAGAGAAAATGACAAGTGAGGACTTGCTTTTGGTGACGGGATCTCTTTATTTCGTCTCAGAAGTACGGAATCTATTATTGGAATTAGGAGGCGAAAAAGATGAGATTTGATGCAGTGATTTTTGACATGGACGGGTTATTGTTTGATACAGAAATGGTTTACTACCAAGCAACACAAATCGTAGCAGACAAAATGGCATTTCCTTATGACAAAGAACTTTATCTGCGTTTCTTAGGCGTTTCAGACGAGGAAGTCTGTGCCAATTATCACCAGATTTTTGCACCTTTTGGGAAAGAGAATGTCCAACGTTTTATTGATGCTTCTTACCAGAAAACGGTAGAAATGTTTGCTTCGGGAAGTGTCCAATTAAAACCTGGTGTCGGTGAATTATTGGATTTTTTGGATGAACATCAGATTCCGCGCGTGGTTGCTTCTAGCAATAAACGAGAAGTGATCGACTTGCTGCTGGAAAAAAATCAGCTTCATCATCGTTTCCAAGATATTGTCTCTGTGGAAAATGTGAAGCGGGCAAAACCTGATCCAGAGATTTTTCTGTTGGCTCATCAAGCACTGGGTACACAGAAACAACGAACATTGGTGCTGGAAGACTCACATAACGGGATTTTGGCTGCTTTAGGTGCAGAGATCCCAGTGGTCATGGTACCTGATTTATTAAAACCCACAGATGAATTAAAAGAAAAAACACTTGCTGTGGTTCCTTCGCTGCACCACATTCCGCAAATCATCAAATAAAATGGCCTCCTCTCTGCGTATGTATTGATAAAGAGAGGGGGATTTTTTTATGGGAAATAAATTGATGGAGGAACTTCCCGCAAGTTCACTTCCTCGCGAGCGTATGCTGATCCATGGTGTAAAGGCATTGTCTGACCAAGAATTGTTAGCGATCTTGATACGAACAGGACAACATCCTTATCATGTGATGGAGGTGGCAGCGAATCTTCTGAAAGCATTTGGCGACTTGGTGATGCTCCGTCAGGCAACGTTGAATGAGTTAGAGAAGGTCAGAGGGATAGGGAAGGTCAAAGCAATTGAAATCAAAGCACTGATTGAATTAGGCCAAAGAATCCAAGACGCTCAGCCAGAAGAATGTCCGACGATTCGAGCAAGTTTTGAATTAGCACAGCAGCTGATTGCGGAAATGAAAGATCATAAACAGGAACATCTCGTCTGCATTTATCTGGATACGAAGAATAAAGTGCTGATCAAAAAAACGTTATTTGTTGGGTCGCTGAATCAGTCGATCGCACACCCGCGAGAGATTTTTCATTTTGCTGTCCGCTATTCAGCAGCGAGGATCATTTTGGCGCATAATCATCCCAGCGGAAACGTGATCCCATCACAGCAAGATCTGCTGTTTACCAAACGGGTGCTGCGATGCGGCGAATTGATGGGGATCGAGATCTTGGATCATTTGGTTATCGGACGAGAAGAGTATTTCAGCATGAGAGAAGAAGGAGTATTGGAAGAAGGTTGATTAGCTTTCTTGCAAAAAAATGGGAGCAAGTGTACAATTATAGTGTAATTTTGTTTGGGAATAGAAGTTGAAACATTTGTTGCACCTCTATCGTACACGAGCAATGTTACAATCAAATAAGTGCTTACGCACGAGGAGGTTTTTTACACATGGAACAAGGTACAGTAAAATGGTTTAACGCAGAAAAAGGATTTGGATTTATCTCTCGCGAAGATGGAACAGATGTATTCGTACATTTCTCAGCTATCCAAGGCGACGGATTCAAAACTTTAGAAGAAGGTCAAGCAGTGACTTTTGACGTGGAAGAATCAGACCGCGGACCACAAGCTACAAACGTTCAAAAAGCGTAATCAAACAATAAGAGATTGGGTAGCATCTGTTACCCAATCTCTTGTTTTTATATGTATGAAAGAAAGCTTGGATAATAGACAAAATCGGTGTGCAGCAGGCAGAAGAAGTTCTTCCAGCCATGTGCAGATTTGATTTTGTCTGTCCCAAGCTTTTTTTGTTTTTGCGAAGACGCAATTGATTAGGCACTTTCATCAAATAAACAATTATTGCTAATCAATGTTGCTTTTCCTAAGGTCGTGAACCAAAAAGTATCGAAATCGCTTGCAAGACTTGTGTCGGGATTCTCGGCTGCAGAAAGTTCTTCGAAATACGATGAAAATTGTTTTTTCAGCATTTGGTAGCATAATGATTCAGTCAAAAAGAAGTGCTGAAATGCTTTTGGATTTTTTTGGGCAAATAAAAAGATCCGTTTTTGAAGATCCGATAGATTCGAGATGCTCTGCTTGAACAAAAAGCGGTTCATGGTTTGGACGACATATTGGCAAACAGCTTCTTTGAAATCATCGATTGTTTCAAACTCGCGATAAATAGGCTGCGTCGAACAGTTGATCTTCGCGGCGATTTTCCGTGCTTTGAATTGACTGAACCCTTCAGTGACTACGACTTCATATGCACCTTTCAACAAGTCTTCTCGATGAAATTTTTGTGTGCGAACGATAAAAATCTCCCCCTTTAGTTGTATCATATTTAAAATAACACAAAACAAAGCGGTAAAATAGTCAATTTACGTAAAAAAAATCATTTTTTGTGCGCAAATTTTATTTTTACTGCGAAATTTTTATAAAATAAAAAATAGAACAACTGTTTTTTTAAAACAGTCGTTCTATTTGAGTTATGCTTCATCTGGTGTCATGATCATCGATAAGATCATTGGATGTCTTTCCGTACGTTCGAACAAGAATGGTTGAAGAGCGCTAGACATTGCTTCCTTCATTTTATGTTCAGAACAATCTGGCGCATTCAAAACTTCACGCAATGCATGGAAAAGAATGCGTTGTGCTTCATTGATCATTTCGCCGGATTCACGCATATAAACGAAGCCGCGAGACAAGATATCTGGTCCAGCAAGAACTTCTTTCTTTTTGATGTCGACAGTTGCAACTGCTAAGACCAAACCTTCTTCTGAAAGAACGTGGCGGTCACGTAAGACTACATTGCCGATATCACCAACACCGCTGCCGTCTACGTAAACGTCGCCAGCAGTAAAATGTCCGGCATTTCTAGCAGAATCAGCAGTTAAGGCAAGCATATCGCCGTTTTCTAAAATAAAGCAGTTTTCAGCTGGTACGCCTGTATCTTGTGCCAGAGAAGCATGGATTTTCAACATTCTGAATTCTCCATGGACTGGCATGAAATATTTTGGCTTCATCAAACGGAGCATCAATTTTTGTTCTTCTTGGCCGCCATGACCAGAAGTATGGATATTGTTGATTTTTCCGTGGATGACATCTGCACCGGCTTCTGATAAAAGATTGATCAAGTGGTTCACGCTTGTTGTATTCCCAGGAATAGGCGAACTTGAAAAGATCACTGTATCATCAGGCTGGATCTGGATTTGACGGTGGTTGCCGTTTGCGATCCGACTCAATGCTGCCATCGGTTCTCCTTGTGATCCTGTACATAAAATCATCGTTTCATTTGCAGGCAAACGATTGATTTCATGAGCGTCAACAAATGTGCCATCTGGAACTTTGATATAGCCGAGGCGTTGACCATTGACGATCGCATTTTCCATGCTTCGGCCAAAGACGGCGATTTTTCGTCCAGTTGCTACTGCGGCATCTGCTGCTTGCTGCAAACGGAAGATGTTTGAGGCAAAGCTGGCAAAGATGACACGGCCTTCTATTTTTTCAAAGATTTTTAGGATAGAAGTACCGATTGTTTTTTCTGATTTTGTAAATGTAGGAATCTCGGCATTCGTACTGTCTGATAATAGACATAACACGCCTTCTTCACCGATTCTCGCCATTTTATGAAGATTTGCTGGTTCGCCCACAGGTGTGAAATCAAATTTGAAATCTCCTGTAGCTACGATATTTCCAGAAGGTGTTTTGACAACGACACCTAAAGCATCTGGGATACTGTGAGTCGTTCTGAAAAAGCTGACAGAAGTTTTTCGGAAACGAATGATCGTATCTTCGTAGATTTCGTGAAGTTCTGCATCACGGAGCAAACCATGCTCATCTAATTTATTTGTGATCAGTGCTAAAGCAAGCGGCCCAGCATAAATAGGGATATTTGCTTGTTTCAGCAAGAATGGGATCCCGCCGATATGGTCTTCGTGACCATGGGTGATGACTAGAGCTTTTACTTTATGCAAGTTTTGAATGATATAGCTGTAGTCAGGAATTACATAGTCAATCCCAAGAAGTTCGTCTTCCGGAAATTTGATTCCGGCATCGATCAGGATGATCTCATCTTGGAATTGTACCCCATACGTATTTTTCCCGATTTCACCTAATCCACCAATTGCGAAGACGCCTGTCTCATTATTTTTGATGGAAAGTTTCATCTTAAAACTCCGCTAATTTGAATTCGGCATTTTCTTTTTCGTATTCTAGATGGCTTCCTTCTAGAAGTTGAACGAATTCGATATTGTATGGGGTATTTTCTTCAACACGTTGACGTGCGTCTACATCTGAATTAGCTTCGATGTAAAGAGAATGTGTTTCTTCACGTTTTGGGTTGCGTACTTTTGTATCTTGGTAATAAACTTTATAAATCATGCTGATTTCTCCTTTATCTGCTTAATATGCAGGAAATTAACTAGTTGATCATTTAGACATCACAAAACGAGGGGGCATGCCACCTGATAATCGGTATGCTTTGATAAGAATCAAGGATTCGCATCAAAGAGATAAGCCTCGTTTGCTTATCCGTCTGGTGTTTTTTTCAACCGTCCGTTGTGTGTATAAAGATATACAACAATTATTTTTTATTCTAGCACAGAATGGCTCATAAGTATAGAAATCAAGTAAAGGAGGCATGAAATTTCTTAAATAAAAAGGAAATAGAACTTTTTGTCAATAGCTATTCTAATCCCAAATTGGTTGTGCTATGATTTTTAGTAATGGGTAATTTTAGGGAAAAAAGGAGATGAAAAAATGAAATTAATGTGGCATTACACGATGAAATACAAAACATTACTGTTTTTCGATTTTATTTGTGTATTCGGGTTTATTTTGATCGAGATCGGGCTGCCGACGATTTTGGCGCGAATGATCGACTATGGTATTCGACACAATGATACCGATTATATCAGACAGCAGGGGATCTTGATGATTGTGATTACGGTGGTCGGGATCATTATGAATATTCTTTTGGGTTATTTTGGTTCACGGATCACGACAAATATTGTCGCAGATATCCGGGATGATCTTTTTGAAAAAGTCCAAAGTTATTCACATCAAGAATATGAAACGCTGGGTGTTTCTTCCTTGATTACACGGACGACTAATGATGCCTATCAGATCATGCTGTTTTTACAAAACATCTTACGGATCGGTTTTATGGCGCCAATGATGTTTATCGTTAGTTTATATATGGTTATGCGGACAAGCCCGTTTCTTAGTTTGTACGTATTAGGTGCATTGCCGGTTTTACTGTTATCAGTAGTAGCAATTGCAAAAATATCCGAACCTTTATCAACGAAACAGCAGAAAAATTTAGATAAGATCAATAGTATTTTACGCGAAAATTTGTCTGGATTGCGTGTCATCCGCGCATTCGTCAATGAAAAATTTGAAGAATCACGATTTAAAAAAGTCAATGAAAACTATGCGGAAAGCTCTAAAAGCTTATTCCGTTTGATGGCTATCGCGCAACCTGGGTTTTATTTCTTATTCAATATCGTGATGGTCTTGATCATTTGGAGCGGAACCGTCCAAATCGACCACGGAACATTACAAGTCGGAAACTTGATTGCTTTTATTGAATATATTTTCCATGCATTATTCTCATTCATGTTATTTGCGAGTGTGTTTATGATGTATCCTCGTGCAGCAGTATCAGCAGGACGTATCCAAGAAGCATTGGATGCACAACCTGCCATCAAAGAAGACGAGAATGGCGTGACAAAAACTGCAACAAAAGGGTATATCGAATTCAAAAATGTGACATTTGCTTATCCTGGACATGCCCAAGAACCAGTGATCCGCAATGTCAGTTTTACCGCTTCTCCAGGAGAAACAGTGGCTTTCATCGGTAGTACTGGTAGCGGGAAGTCTACACTGATCCAATTGATTCCGCGTTTTTATGATGTAAGCGACGGAGAGATTTTGATTGATGGTGTCGATGTACGAGATTATAAACTAAGCAGTTTGAGAAATAAAATCGGGTTTATTCCGCAGAAAGCGTTACTTTTCACAGGGACAATCGCTGAAAACTTGCGTTATGGTAAAGAAGATGCGACGCAGGAAGAATTAGAGCGTGCGGTTGAAATCGCGCAAGCAGCAGAATTCATTTCCCGTAAACCAGAAGGATTCAACGAGCCGCTTTCAGAAGGCGGATCGAACTTCTCTGGCGGACAAAAACAACGCTTGGCGATTGCCCGTGCAATCATCCGCCAACCAGAAATCTACATTTTTGATGACAGCTTCTCTGCACTTGATTATCAGACAGATGCCAAATTACGTGCACGTCTGAAAAAAGAAACGACAGAATCTACTGTCTTGATCGTTGCTCAACGTGTAGGAACAATCATGCATGCAGATAAAATCGTTGTTCTAAATGAAGGAGAAGTTATCGGCATGGGGACGCACAAAGAATTGTTAGCAAATTGTCCAATTTATTATGATATTGCCGCTTCTCAATTATCGAAGGAGGAATTAGCATGAAAAAAAGATTCTCTTCTTTCGCAAGATTAGCACATTATTTGAATCCTTATAAGCTTACCTTTTTCTTAGTCCTGTTATTCACTGTTCTGACAGTAATGTTCAATGCTGCTTGGCCGTATGTCACAGGTTTACCGACGACGGAAATCTCAAAAAATATCGCAAATGGCGAAGCAATCAACTTTTCTTATGTTATCAAATGTTTGATTTGGATTGCAGCAGTTGGTGCAGGCTATTGTGTTTCGCAGCTGCTGGCGGGTGTATTGATGACCAATGTGGTGCAAAATGCGATGAAAGACCTGCGAAGAGATATCGAAGAAAAAATCAATCGCTTGCCTGTTTCGTATTTTGATAAAAACCAGCAAGGAAATATCCTTTCACGGGTAACCAATGACGTTGATGCTGTCAGCGGTGCGCTGCAGCAAGCGTTTATCGGCATCGTCAATGCGATTTTAGGGATTACGATGGCTGTGGCTATGATGTTTTATATCCAGCCGATGATGGCACTGATTTCTTTGATCATGATTCCTGCGTCGATCTTGATTTCCAAAACAATCGTCAATCTTTCTCAAAAATATTTCCAAGGCATGCAAAATTCTTTGGGAGAACTGAATGGCTATGTTCAAGAAAATATGACCGGATTCAGCGTTTTGAAAGTCTATGGTCGTGAAAAAGAAACATTGGATGGTTTCAAAAAAGTCAATCACACATTGAAACATTATGGTTTTCGTGCAGCATTCATCTCCGGCTTGATGATGCCGTTAGTCCAGTTGACTGCTTATGCCACGTATATCGGAATGGCTGTCATGGGAAGTCTCTACGTGATTTCTGGTGCGATCGTTGTCGGGCAATTGCAAGCATTTATCCAATATATTTGGCAAGTTAGTCAGCCAATGGGAAATATCACCCAATTGTCTTCTGTTTTGCAAAGTGCTTCCGCAGCGACAAAACGTGTATTTGAGATTTTAGACGAGCCGGAAGAAAAAGAAAACTTAGTCGATGTTCCTTTGCCAGAAACCTTCTTAGGAAATGTCACGTTTGAAAATGTCGATTTTGCGTATGATCCAAAGAAACCATTGATCCAAGACTTGAATTTTAAAGTCAAAGCAGGTCAAACTGTAGCGATCGTTGGACCAACTGGGGCAGGGAAAACGACTCTGATCAACTTGCTGATGCGTTTTTACGATGTGACCAGCGGAGCGATAAAAATCGACGGCGTAGACACAAAAATGATGAATCGAAGCGATGTTCGTTCATTATTTGGGATGGTCTTGCAAGACGCTTGGCTTTACGAAGGAACGATTGCTGAAAATATCCGCTTTGGTAAATTGGATGCGACAGATTACGAAATCGTGGATGCTGCAAAAACAGCAAATGTCGATCACTTTATCCGAACGATGCCAAATGGCTATGAGATGATGATCAATTCTGAAGGCGACAATGTTTCCTTAGGTCAAAAACAGCTGTTGACGATTGCCCGTGCAATCATCTCTGATCCGAAAATCCTGATTTTAGATGAAGCAACGAGTTCTGTCGATACTCGTTTAGAAGCATTGATCCAAAAAGCTATGGATCGTGTCATGAAAGGCAGAACAAGTTTTGTGATCGCGCATCGATTGTCAACGATTCGCGATGCTGATTTGATCTTGGTGATGGACCAAGGACAAATCATTGAAAAAGGAACACATGAAAGTTTGCTGGCAAAAGGCGGTTTTTATGAAAAATTGTATAACAGCCAATTTGCAGAAGCAGCAGAATAAGCTGTTTTTTGGAGGGGAAAAAATGGACAAACTCTTTATTGCACCAAATGCCACAGTCGTTGGAGATGTGACTTTAGCAAAAGATGTAACGATTTGGTTCCAAGCAGTAGTAAGAGGTGACAGCAACTGGGTCTCGATCGGAAGCAGAACGAATATCCAAGATGGAACAGTGATCCATGTTGACCATGATGCACCTGTAACGATTGGCGAAAACGTAACAGTCGGCCATCAATGTATGATCCATGGTTGCAAGATCGAAAATGGCGCATTGATCGGCATGAGTTCTACGATTTTGAACCATGCAGTGATTGGTGAAAACAGTTTGATTGGTGCAGGATCGCTCGTGACGGAAGGAAAAGTGATTCCGCCAAACGTCTTAGCTTTTGGTCGTCCAGCCAAAGTCATCCGTCCCTTGACTGAAGAAGAAATCGAAAAAAATCGGCAAAATGCAACCCATTATGTTGAATTGGGCGAAAAATATCTAGCCGGTGAATTTCAACCTTATCCAAATGAAAACTAAAACAGAGCCGACGATCAAGAAAGATCGTCGGCTCTGTTGTTTTATAGCAGAGGATGCAGTTTTTAGTTCAATGAAGAACTGTTTTCCATTACTTCATCGATCAAACCATACGCTTTTGCTTGTTCAGCAGTCATGAAGTTGTCACGGTCTGTGTCTTTTTCGATGACTTCAAGCGGTTGGCCTGTACGTTCCGCTAAGATTTTATTCAAACGGTCGCGTGTTTGCAAGATGTGGCGTGCAGCGATTTCGATTTCAGTTGCTTGACCTTGTGCACCGCCAAGAGGTTGATGGATCATGATTTCAGCATTTGGCAAAGCAAAACGTTTGCCTTTTGCACCTGCAGTCAATAAGAAGCTTCCCATTGATGCAGCCATACCCATAACGATTGTTTGTACATCCGCTTTGACGAAGTTCATTGTATCGTAAATCGCCATACCAGCTGTTACAGATCCGCCAGGTGAATTGATGTAAAGATAAATATCTTTTTCAGAATCCTGTGCGTCTAAAAATAACAACTGTGCAATGATAGAATTTGCTAAATCATCTGTTACTTGACCGCTTAACATGATGATGCGGTCTTTCAATAAGCGTGAGTAAATATCATAGGCTCTTTCGCCGCGAGATGATTGTTCAATAACTGTAGGAATTAAGTTCATAGTAAATTTCCTCCTTAAATATCTTTCAGAAATAGTTTAACATAAAGTCAGTTCAATACCTAAAAAGAAGTATACATTTTTGGTCAGAAAAGGTCAAATAAAAAACTCTCGCAAAATGGTCGTGAATTTAGAGTTTATGTTATGATAAATGAGAAGAAAGTATAGAGGAGGAACCAATATTGATGGTCGGCATCATAGGACTTACTGGAGTTTTGGTCGGAGCATTGCTCGTATATATCGGCTTTATGATCCAAATGCGTTATTTTGAAAAAAAAGAACAACGGCGGCGCGAACTAGAACTAAAAGTCAAAGAAATCGAAACATTGAATCAATTGAACAAAAAAATCAATCAGATCTTGCAAAAACGTACAACATTGATGGAAGAGTACGTGAGTTTTGATGCGTTTGATGATTGTTACATCACAATCGATGATTTTGCGTATCTGCAATCATTCGCCACACAAAACAATTTTTATTTGCCAAACCATATCTTAGATGAATTATTCAAGGCAATCGCTCATCGAAAAGTGATCCTGTCACCAGATGAAACGATGAAAATCGGCGGCTATGCTTATAAAGGTGGTCGAGTGATCTTGGAGAACTTTACGGATAATCTGACGGAAATGACAAATGAGAAAAAAGCACAATTGAAAAAAATCACGAAACAGCCAGTCGGTTTTTTTACTAAAGATAGTGTCTGGTATTAAATGTACGTATACAGAAAACTCCGCAAAACATCACGATGGTTTTGCGGAGTTTTCACTATTAGGAAAGTTTAAGACCGCTGGATTTTTTTAGGTGGAAAAGCAAGCTGAAACGAGAAAAGCCAGCGTTCTTGCAAATGTTTTTTCAGCTTATGCTGTGGTACAATAAACAAGACTGGAGTGGGGAAAATGATACAAATCTACGCACACCGAGGAAGCAGCGGGACGCACCCGGAAAATACATTGCCCGCTTTTGCGGAAGCCGTAAGAGTTGGAGCGGATGCAGTGGAACTGGACGTCCATTTAAGCAAGGATCAGGAATTGATCGTCATGCATGATGAAGAAGTTGACCGAACGACTAACGGCAAAGGATTGATCCGCGAAAAAACATTAGCGGAAATCAAGCAGCTGAATGCTGGCAGCTGGTTTGACAAAAACTCTTCGGCAAGAGTACCGACACTGAAAGAAACATTTGATTTGTTCCTTCAGAAAAATTACCGCGGTATGGTTATGATCGAATTGAAAACCGATAAATTCCAGTATCCGCAAATCGAAGAAAAAGTAGCAGAATTAGCTGCCAGCAGAGATTGGCCTTTTCAGCACAGTTATTGCAGTTTTAACCAAGCATCTTTAGAGAAAATGGCTGAACTTGAACCAGGTATCCAGCTTGATCTTTTGATGCGCGACTCAAAGAAAAAACCAGCAATTGCTCAAGAACTTTCTTATATTGAAGGATTACATCCGCACTATCAATGGGTCTTAGATAATCCAGATGCAGCAAAAGATTTTTCTAAAGCCCTTCGCGTATGGACAGTGGATGATGAGGCGCTTCTCAAAGAAGTCTTAGGCTGGGCTATCAATGGAGTTATCACAGATTACCCCGAAAAAGCATTACGTATTCGGCAATCTATAAAAAGTAGGTAAATGATGAAAAAAGTATTAGTGATCGCAGGACCGACTGCTGTCGGGAAAACTGCATTAAGTATTGAGCTTGCGAAAAAATTCAATGGCGAAGTTATCAGCGGGGATTCTCTGCAAGTCTATAAAAAATTAGACATCGGTACAGCGAAAGTTACCAAGGAAGAAATGCAGGGAATCACTCATCATCTGATTGATATCGTTGAACCAGATGGCATGTATTCTGCGGCTGATTTTCAAAACATGGGGCGCCAGCTGATCGAAGAGATAACCGCACGAGGGCATTTGCCAATCGTCGCTGGAGGAACCGGATTATATATCCAATCCTTACTTTATGATTTTCGTTTAGGCGGCGAAGAAAATGAAGAAGAATCAGCGATGATCCGAGAAAAATATGAGCAGTTTGCCACGCAATACGGAAAAGAAGCGCTGTGGGAAAAATTAAACCAAACAGATCCTGCCGCAGCTGAAAAAATCCACTGGAACAACCAGCGGAAAGTCATTCGTGCATTGGAAGTCTTTGAACGCACGGGCGAAAGCATCACTGCGCCAAAAGAACAGCCAGCTAAGCTTTATGACTATTTGATGATTGGGCTGGATACAGAGAGGGAGCTGCTGTATCAAAGAATCAATCAGCGTGTGGACATGATGCTGGATAACGGGCTGGAAGCAGAAGCTGAATTTGTTTACTCGTTAAAAGAAGCCCAAGGTGCACAAGGAATCGGATATAAAGAATTCTTTCCTTATTTTGAAGGAAGAGAAACTTTACCTGAAGTGGTTGAGACTATCAAACAAAATTCTCGCCGCTACGCAAAAAGGCAGCTGACTTGGTTTCGAAATCGGATGTCTGTCCAATGGTTCGATTTGATCCAGCATCCAGAAGAACAAAAGCAGATCGAAGAATTAGTCCAACAATGGATGGAGGCAGAAAAATAATGGAGAAAAAAGAAAAAGCGGTCCTTGTCGGCGTAGAAACCGAAAATAATTATGCGAATTTTGAAGAATCAATGGAAGAATTGAAAAATTTGACGCAGACTGCCTCAGGTGAAGTCGTCTATACATTGACACAAAAACGTCCGCAAGTCGATCGTCAGACACTTGTTGGTAAAGGGAAATTAGCCGAATTAGCGCAGCAGGCAGAAGCAAATGAAGCGGATATCGTGATCTTCAACCATGAATTAAGTCCGCGTCAAAGTCAGCTGATTGGTGAAGCAATCGGTCTGCCTGTCATTGATAGAGTGCAGCTGATCCTGGATATTTTTGCTATGCGTGCTCGTTCGAAGGAAGGAAAACTGCAAGTAGAATTAGCCCAATTAAACTATTTGCTGCCGCGTTTAGCTGGACAAGGAAAATCGTTGTCTCGTCTTGGCGGAGGGATCGGTACAAGAGGGCCAGGGGAAACAAAGCTTGAAACAGACCGCCGGCACATCCGCAACAAAATCCTTGCAGTAAAAAAAGAATTGAAGACGATTGAAGCACATCGCGAACGAAGCCGCCAAAAAAGAAAATCAAGTGCGGTCTTTCAAGTCGGATTGATTGGTTATACCAATGCAGGGAAATCAACGATCTTGAATCTTTTGACACAGGCTGATACGTATTCAGAAAACCAGCTTTTTGCTACCTTAGATCCATTGACGAAAAAATGGCGTTTAGATGAAGGTTTTGAGATGACGATCACCGACACAGTAGGATTTATCCAGGATTTGCCGACGCAATTAGTGAATGCTTTTCATTCCACGCTGGAAGAAAGCCAAAATATGGATCTGCTTTTGCATGTGATCGATGCCAGTTCACCTGACCGCATCCAGCAGGAAAAAACTGTATTGGACCTGATGGCAGAATTATCGATGGAAAATATTCCAGTATTATCTGTTTATAATAAAGCAGATTTGATCGATCCAGCTTCCTTTACGCCGACTTTATTTCCAAATGTACTGATTTCTGCTAAAAGCAAGACAGGGAAAAAAGATTTGCTGCAGGCGGTAAAATATCAGCTGATGGAAATCATGACACCTTATACTTTAGAAGTTCCCAGCAGCGATGGCCAGAAGTTAAGCGAACTCAAAAGAAAAACACTTCTTTTGAGTCAAGAATTCGATGAAGAAAGAGAAAGTTATATCGTCAAAGGATTTGCCCAAGAAGAACGATTGAATAGTGCTGAAAAAGAAGAACATTAATCTGCAAAAAATAGTGTGATATTTAAATTTTGCTTGATCGAAGAGGTATCTTTTGATTCAAAACCAGCAGAATGTTAAGTTTAAATTGTTTAGAATTATTTTAAACAAATGACTTAGGAGGTTTTATCAATGGAAAAAATCAAAGTTGTGATCGTCGGTGCATCTCATGGAGGACACCAATCAATTTTAGAACTCTTGACACGATATGGCGAAAACGTAGATATCACACTGTTTGAAGCAGGAGATTATGTTTCCTTTATGTCATGCGGGATGGAGCTTTACCTAGAAGATAAAGTCACAGATGTAAATGATGTACGAAATTTCAGACCAGAAAACTTTCCGCAATCCAATGTTCATATTCTAAATAATCATGAAGTAAAAACAATCAATGCCGATAACAAAACAGTCACAGTTGCGAATACTTCGGATAATGAAACAAAAGAGTATTCTTACGATAAATTGATTTTAAGCTCTGGTGTAAAACCAAACAATCTGCCAGTACCTGGGACAGATTTGGAAAATGTCTACTTGATGCGCGGCTACAACTGGGCAACGAAAATCAAAGAAAAATTAAATGATCCAGCGATTAAAAAAATCGCTGTTATAGGCGCAGGCTACATTGGGATCGAAGCAGCAGAAGCCAGTCGAAATGCTGGAAAAGATGTTGTTTTGCTTGATGTGATCGATCGACCTCTAGGCACGTATCTAGATGCAGAAATGACTGATATCTTAGAAAAACATCTCAATGAAAAAGGCGTCGAAGTTTTAACAAATGTGAAAATCGAAGCTTTTACTGGTGAGGGAAAAGTAGAAGCAGTCAAAACAAGCGAAAAAGAAATCTCAGCAGATTTAGTGATCCAAGCTGCTGGTGTGAAGGCAAATACAGAATGGCTCAAAGGTATCGTCGACTTAGATGAACGCGGCTGGATCCAAACCAATGAATATTTGCAGACGAATCTTCCTGATGTTTACGCAGTAGGAGATGCAACACTAGCTTATTCTATTCCAGCACGCAAAAAAATGCCGATTGCTTTAGCAACTGTGGCACGTCGAGAAGCGCGTTATGTTGTGCAGCACTTATTTGAAGATGTACCAAATAAACCGTTTGGCGGAGTCGTCGGTTCTTCTGCGCTAAGTGTGTTTGATTACCATTTTGCTGCCAGCGGACTGAATAGTTTTACTGCAGAAAAAGCAGGTGTTGACGTCCGTGTTTCTTATTACGAAGATACATTGCGTCCAAAATATGTACCAGAAGAACAAGGCAATCCGAAAGTTTCCATCCAATTGTTCTCAGATCCAATGACTCATCAGCTGTTAGGCGGAGCAGTATTGTCTACGTATGATGTGACAGGGCAAGGAAATGTACTAGCTCTAGCGATCCAAAACAAACTGACGTTAGAACAGCTGGCAGAAGCGGACTTCTTTTTCCAACCAGGATTTGACCGTCAATGGAGCATGTTGAATTTGGCGGCGCAACAAGCATTAGGTGAAGAACCTTTTGTCGAATAAAAATAGATAAAGTACTAAAGACAGATTCCTTTCATTGGAGAGGTATCTGTTTTTTTTATAAATGAAGGAATTGAAATTTTTTCTAAAAAATATTTTTATTTTTAGCTGTAAAAAACATTGGTATACCGCTGTTTTTGATAAATAGAAGTTTATTTTATAAAAAAATCGTTATTCCATGTTAGAAAACCTGACATATGCGGTTGACAATCAAAATTAACATTGGTACACTTTAGCCAAGTCAAAGAGAGGAAAGGTGGTATCTGATGAGAGAAAAGGAATTACGACGCTCGATGTCAGTCTTTCCGATTGGTACAGTTATGAAATTGACAGACCTCTCGGCACGCCAAATTCGGTATTACGAAGAACAAGAACTTGTCCATCCCGAACGCAGCGAAGGCAATCGGCGGATGTATTCTCTGAATGATATAGACACATTACTCGAAATCAAAGATTATCTTTCGGATGGTTTGAATATGGCTGGAATCAAACATGTATACGAAATGGCTCGCGCAGAACAGCAAGAAGCGAAAAGTAAGAAGCCGCTGACAGACAACGACGTACGGCAGATTTTTCGCGATGAGATGCTTGCGCAGGGCGGATTGAACCAAACAGGGCATTATCAGTCACAGGGTCTTCAACGACAATATTTTGACTGAATAAACATAATACAAGAAAGAGGGATACCATGGTAAAGAAACAAATCACTGGCGATGAGATCAAACGAATTATCGAAGAGGAAAACGTACGCTTTTTGCGTCTGATGTTTACGGATATTCTAGGAACAATCAAAAACGTTGAAGTACCTGTCAGCCAGATCGACAAAGTATTAGACAACAAAATGATGTTTGACGGTTCTTCTATTGAAGGTTTTGTAAGAATCGAAGAAAGTGATATGTACTTGTATCCAGATCTTTCTACTTGGATGATTTTTCCATGGGAAAGCGACCATGGAAAAGTAGCGCGCTTGATTTGCGATATTTATAACCCAGACGGCACACCATTTGCCGGCGATCCGCGCGGGAACTTAAAACGAGCATTGAAAGATATGCGCGACTTAGGATTTACCTCTTTCAACTTAGGACCAGAGCCTGAATTTTTCTTATTTAAATTAGATGAAGACGGCGGGATCACAACGAATTTGAACGATAAAGGCGGCTACTTTGATTTTGCACCTACTGATTTGGGTGAAAACTGCCGCAGAGATATCGTTTTGGAATTAGAGAGCTTAGGTTTTGAAGTAGAAGCTTCTCACCATGAAGTAGCGCCAGGACAACACGAAATCGACTTTAAATATGCAGATGTCGTAGATGCTTGCGACAATATCCAAACTTTTAAATTAGTCGTAAAAACAATTGCACGCAAACATGGTCTGCACGCAACATTTATGCCAAAACCTTTATATGGAATCAATGGTTCTGGTATGCACTGCAACATGTCATTGTTCAACGAAGAAGGAAATGTCTTCTATGATAAAGACGGTGAATTGGAATTGAGCCAAACAGCCTATCATTTCTTAGGCGGATTGTTGAAACATGCAAGAGCCTATACTGCTGTATGTAATCCAACCGTCAACTCATACAAACGTCTAGTGCCTGGTTATGAAGCGCCAGTATATGTGGCTTGGAGCGGACACAACCGTTCACCGCTTGTCCGTGTACCGGAATCTCGCGGCATCTCTACACGTTTGGAATTGCGTTCAGTTGATCCGTCTGCAAATCCATATTTAGCAATGGCTGTTCTTTTACAAGCTGGGTTAGACGGCGTACGCAACAAATTGACACCACCACCAGCTGTCGACAGAAACATCTATGTGATGAATGAAGAAGAACGGGAAGAAGCGCAAATCAAAGATCTTCCATCAACGATCCACAATGCAATCAAAGAATTGCGCAAAGACGAAGTGATGATCGAAGCATTGGGCAACCATATCTTCTCAAACTTTGTCGAAGCAAAACGTTTGGAATGGGCAGCTTTCCGCCAAACAGTTTCTGAATGGGAAAGAGAACAGTACTTAGAATTATACTGATTTCTTAACAGGACCCTTCAAAGCAAAAGGCTGTTTTTCAAAATAAACCTCTCGACCGTGGTGCGTTGATGCTTGCGGTTGAGAGGTTTTTGTTATCCTTTCAAGAAACCGTTCTTGAAAATCAATAAAGAATTAGGGCTTGACTTTCAAAGATTTAACTTGTATTATACTGCTTGGGCACCCTTTTAGAAGGGTTAAAGTTTACAGGAATCTCAGCTCCCTATTCGTATGGATAGGGAGCTTTATTTTATTTTCTGAGACTTTTCCTGAAGATAAAACAAGAAGGAGTTTTTGAATTTATGACAAAATACATTTTTGTAACTGGCGGCGTAGTTTCATCGATTGGTAAAGGAATCGTAGCAGCTTCACTTGGCCGTTTGTTAAAAAATCGTGGCTTGAAAGTCACTATCCAAAAATTTGATCCATATATCAACGTGGACCCAGGAACAATGAGTCCATATCAACATGGAGAGGTTTTCGTAACAGATGACGGCGCGGAAACAGATTTGGATCTGGGACACTATGAGCGTTTCATCGACATCAATTTGAACAAATACTCCAATGTTACGACAGGAAAAATCTATTCGGAAGTTCTGCGTAAAGAACGTAAAGGCGAATATCTTGGAGCAACTGTCCAAGTTATCCCGCATATCACGAACGAAATCAAAGAAAAAATCATGCGCGCAGCAAAATTGACAGATTCAGATATCATCATTACTGAAGTCGGCGGAACTGTCGGCGATATCGAATCATTGCCGTTTTTAGAAGCATTGCGTCAAATGAAAGCAGATGTTGGTGCGGATAACGTAATGTATGTTCACACAACGTTGATCCCATACCTAAAAGCAGCAGGCGAAATGAAAACAAAACCAACACAACATAGTGTGAAAGAACTTCGCGGATTAGGTATCCAGCCAAACATCTTAGTCGTTCGTACAGAACAACCAGTTTCTCAAGGAACAAAAAATAAGTTGGCTCAATTCTGTGACGTGGAACCAGAAGCCGTAATCGAATCACCAGACGTAGACACATTGTACTCTATCCCATTATTGTTACAGTCACAAGGAATGGACCAAATCGTTTGTGATCACTTGAAATTAGATACACCTGCAGCAGATATGACTGAATGGCGCCAATTAGAAGAACGCGTCTTGAACTTGAAGAAAAAAGTTCGTATTGCTTTAGTCGGAAAATATGTAGAATTGCCTGACGCATATATTTCAGTTGTTGAAGCATTGAAACATTCAGGATTTGCTTATGACTCAGACATCGAGCTTGACTGGATCAAAGCACATGAATTAACAAAAGAAAACGTCGAAGAAAGACTAAAAGATGCAGACGGTATCTTGGTTCCTGGTGGTTTCGGCGATCGTGGTGTTGAAGGAAAAATCGAAGCAATCCGTTACGCTCGTGAAAATGATGTACCATTCTTAGGTATTTGTCTAGGTATGCAAATGGCTTGTGTCGAGTTTGCCCGCAATGTCGCTGGTTTAGAAGATGCAGCATCTGCTGAAACAAACCCTGATGCAGTAAACAACATCATCGATTTGATGGCAGACCAAGAAAATATTGAAAATCTAGGCGGAACATTACGTTTAGGTCTTTACCCATGCAAACTGAAAAAAGGAACAAAAACAGCTGCTGCCTATGATGGCGCAAATGTGGTCCAAGAACGTCACCGTCACCGTTATGAATTCAATAACAAATACCGTGAAATGTTTGAAGAAAAAGGATTAGTATTCTCTGGTGTATCCCCAGACAATCGTCTAGTAGAAATCGTAGAGATCCCAGAAAACAAATTCTTCGTGGGCTGCCAATTCCATCCAGAATTGATTTCACGTCCAAATCGTCCGCAAAAATTGATCAAAGCATTTGTTGGTGCTTCTTTAGAAAACAGAGAAGAAAAATAATTTATCTGAAGCCGCTTGGTGATCCAAGCGGTTTTTTTGCAATCTTTTCTGATTCAGCGTACCCTTTTTATATAAAGAAAGAGGAGGTCACAGAATGAGCAAAAAACAGAATCCATTGACAAAATATTATCATCAGGAATTTGAAAAGCAATTTCAAGAAGCTCCTGCTTTACAAAAGAACATGACACCTGTACCAGATTGCGGAGAAGAAAGTTATGTAGGTTCAGGAAAGCTTGAAGGAAGAAAAGCATTAGTGACTGGCGGAGATTCAGGGATCGGACGTGCTGCTGCGATTGCGTATGCTCGCGAAGGTGCAGATGTAGCAATCGTTTATCTGCCAGTCGAAGAAGAGGATGCGCAGGATGTAAAAAAATGGATCGAAGAAGCAGGGCAAAAAGCTGTTTTGATCCCGGGTGATTTGAAAGACGAATCATTTGCGCGGAAAGCTGTCCATGATGCAGCTTCTGCTTTAGGCGGATTGGATATTTTAGTTCTGAATGCAGGGATGCAGCAGTCTGTAGCAGACATCAAAGAATTATCGACAAAACAAATTCAAGATACCTTTACTACAAATATCATTTCTATGTATTGGACAGTCCAAGAAGCGTTGGATTATTTGGATGAAGGAAGCGCCATTGTGACTACCACATCGATCCAAAGTGCCGAACCAAGTGCGCATTTATTGGATTATGCAGCGACAAAAGCAGCAATCACAGGTTTCAGCAAGGGACTAGCTGCACAATTAGCGCCAAAAGGTATTCGGGTCAATACAGTCGCACCTGGACCAATTTGGACACCATTGCAAATCTCTGGCGGACAACCGCAAGAAAAAATCCCGCAATTTGGACAAGATGAATTGATCGAGCGTGCAGGGCAGCCAGTCGAGCTTGCAAATGTTTATGTCTTTTTGGCTTCTGATGATGGAAGTTATGTGACTGGACAGGTTTATGCCGTAACAGGCGGCAGCTTTTTTGCTTGATTTATTAGAATTTTAAAAGAGAAATCCTTAGTTAATCGCCAAAAACTTCCTGAAAATTTTCATTTTCAGCGATTTTAGTAGAAAACTACGTAAATGTTTGGTAAAATGTCTTTGTTGGTTAAGCAAAGACTTAACAAATTTAGTTTTACAAAACTTAGGAGGAATTTTATTATGCCAGTAGTATCAGGAGCTGAATTTTTAAAAGCTGCTCGTAAAGGCGGCTACGCTGTCGGCGGATTCAACACAAACAACTTGGAATGGACTCAAGCTATTCTTGAAGCTGCAGAAGCAAAACAAGCACCAGTACTTATCCAAACTTCAATGGGCGCGGCTAAATACATGGGCGGATACAAAGTATGTAAAGATATGATCACTGATTTAGTAGAAGCAATGAACATCACTGTTCCAGTTGCTATCCACTTAGACCATGGTGACTACGAAGCTGCTTTGGAATGTATCGAAGTTGGCTACACTTCAATCATGTTTGACGGATCACACCTACCATTCGAAGAAAACTTGAAATTAGCTAAAGACGTTGTTGAAAAAGCACACGCTAAAGGCATTTCAGTTGAATGTGAAGTTGGTTCAATCGGCGGAGAAGAAGACGGAATCATCGGTACAGGCGAATTAGCTGACGTTGAAGAATGTAAACAAATGGTTGCTACAGGTCTTGACTACCTAGCATGCGGAATCGGTAACATCCACGGCCAATACCCAGAAAACTGGACTGGTCTTGCATTTGACCACTTGCAAGCAATTGCTGACGCTGTAGGTAACGATGTTCCTCTAGTATTACACGGCGGTTCAGGTATTCCTCAAGAACAAATCGAAAAAGCAATCTCAATGGGTATCTCAAAAGTTAACGTTAACACTGAGTTCCAATTGTCATTTGCTGCAGCAACTCGTGAATACATCGAAGCTGGTAAAGACAAAGAAGGTAAAGGATTTGACCCTCGTAAATTGTTAGCACCAGGTAAAGCTGCAATCGTTAAAGATGCACAAGAACACATCGACTGGTTCGGTTCAGCTAACAAAGCTTAATTTGTTTCAGCTGTAACAAACAGTCCTCGAACACCGATCATTCGGTCGTGAGAGAAGAAGCGGGACAGAAATGTCCCGCTTTTTTTGTGTCCAAAAAGAAGGTATCCGAAATTTTTGTAGGAAAATCGTCAGAAAATCTTGAGAAAAAGATAAAGATAACTTGTATTTTAAGGATTAAAATAAACATAGATAATAAAATATAGGTGAATGATTTGAACTATACATAGCTGAAAACATTGCTAAACTGAATTTGTCGAGTCGTCGCTTCCAAACAGAAATTAAGAGTAGAGTCGACAAAGTGGCACTTACTGTTTCGCAGCGGTAAGTGTCTTTTTATGAAAACAAAAAAACGCAACGTATTCGCAGGTACGTTGTGCTCGGATAGCAAGATGCTACAATTCATTTCATTTATTATTATACAGTGCAGATTCCAAAAATCAAACATGCTAGAAGTAAACGGACCTTACTAGTATCCAATATCGATATGATATAATTTAGAAAATTTGTTAGTGGTGGTGAAAGGCGTTATGCCAGAGAAAATATTGTTGGTAGATGATGAACAGGAAATTGCAGATTTGATTGAAGTCTACCTGAAGAATGACGGATATGAAGTACAGAAGTTTTATCTTGGACAAGAAGCATTGGATTGCATAGAAAGAGAGTCATTCGACTTAGCCGTATTAGATGTGATGCTTCCGGATATCGATGGATTTAAAATCGTCCAAAAAATCAGAGAAAATCATTTTTTTCCTGTAATCATGTTGACAGCAAAAGTAGAAGACATAGATAAAATAACAGGCTTAACTTTAGGTGCAGATGATTATATCACGAAGCCCTTCAATCCCTTAGAAGTCGTTGCGCGTATCAAGACTCAGTTGAGACGTTTTCGAAAATACAATACGCAAGCGGAATCCTCCATAGCAGAAACAGTAAAAGAAGTCGATATCCATGGATTAGTCATCAATCAAACCTTGCATACTTGCACGCTTTACGGAGAAAACATTTCTTTAACACCATTGGAATTTTCGATCTTATGGTACTTGGCTGAACGAAAAGGCGAAGTTGTTCCAGCAGAACAGCTGTTTGAAGCCGTTTGGGGTGAAAAGTTTCTCGATAACAATAACACAGTTATGGCACATATCGGGCGTTTGCGTGAAAAACTGAAAGAACCAGCACGTAAACCAAAATTTATCAAAACTGTTTGGGGAGTGGGCTATAAAGTTGAATAAAACAGAAACTATCAAAAAGTCTTCACGATTAAAAAATCGCTTGTTGAAGCGTTTGGCGACACGTTTAAGTATTTTTTCGGCAGCGGCAATCCTTGTTTTAACGCTGCTTTTCTTTGTTAGCCGTTTTTTATTTGGCTTGTATACATGGCAATGGTCAAATGGATTTTATCAATTTGCAAAAAAACTTGAAAACAATTATATTTTGATTGTTTTGATCGTTTTATTAGCTGGCGGCTTGATTATTTTGTTAAGAACGTGGTTAAGAAGTGTGGACCAGTTGGATGAAGTCCTTGAAGCTTCAAGAAAACTTTACCATAATCAAACGGAACCAATCAAACTTTCTGAAGATCTGCAAGAATTTGAATGGGAACTGAACCAGATTCGTCAAGAAGTCGATTTGAGTCAGCGGCAAGCAAAGGAAGCGGAACAGCGGAAAAATGATTTGATTGTTTATTTAGCACATGACCTGAAGACACCGTTGACTTCAGTGATTGGTTATCTGACCCTTTTGCGAGATGAACAGGAAATTTCTGCGGAGCTGAGAAAACGCTATTTAGCGATTTCTTTGGATAAAGCAGAGCGATTGGAAGAACTGATCAATGAATTCTTTGAGATTGCTCGATTCAATCTTTCAAATATCGAATTGATGCCAGCAAAAATCCAGTTGAAGATGATGTTGGAACAGCTGAGTTATGAATTTTTACCTCTTTTAACTGCCAAAAATTTGACTTTGGAAAAAGAACTGGAAGAAGAAATTTCGGTTTATTTTGATGCAGACAAGATGCAGAGAGTTTTCGATAATCTGCTGCAAAATGCAGTCAATTACAGCGATGAAGGCGCAGTGATCAAACTTTCAGCAAAAACAGATCCTGAACAAAAACGAGTCAAAATCGCTTTTACAAACCAAGGACCAACGATTCCTCCAGAAAAATTATCGAGGATCTTTGAACAATTTTTCCGGCTGGATACGGCACGGCAGACAAACAGAGGCGGTGCTGGACTTGGGTTGGCAATTGCTAAACAAATCGTGGAGCTTCATGGGGGGCAATTGACTGCTGAAAGCGAAGCGGAAAAAACAACGTTCACAATCGATTTGCCGCTTTTGTAGGAAAATCGTAAGAAATTCTTGTTGAATAACAGAAAACTGTCTTTGTTTTCCTTGGTAAACTTACCAAGAAAAGCAAAGATTTTTTAGTTGGAGGACAAGAATAATGGGAAAAATGAATAAAGCAGCAGCAGGGATCCTTTCGATCATTCTAATTACAATTATTGGGATATTTTTGCGGATAACACCTGAAAAAGTCCAAGCAAATGAAGAGGAGCGCGGCTCATGGGAGTTGATATTAGTGAATGCTGATCATAAAATACCAGAAGACTATACGGCGGAACTGCAAGAACTATCAGATGAACAAGCAGTAGATAAGCATATTTATCCTGAATTGCAGCTGATGCTTGATGCAGCGAGATCTGAGGGGATTTATCCAAAAATCGTTTCAAGTTTCCGAACAACGGAAGAGCAAGAAAACATCATGCAGGAAAAAATCAGCAGTTTTCAAGAAAAAGGTTATTCTTATCAAAAAGCCAAAGAAGAAGCTGAAAAATGGGTTGCTGCACCAGGAACAAGTGAGCATGAATTAGGTTTAGCAGTAGATATCAATGCTGAACCAAGTGCTTCTACAGACAAAGAAGTGTACGGATGGTTAGCAGATAATGCTTATCGCTATGGATTTATTTTGCGGTATCCTTCGAATAAAGTGCAGATTACCGGTGTAGATTATGAACCGTGGCATTTTCGTTATGTCGGCAAGAAAGCCGCCAAAGAAATAACCGAAGCAGGGATAACTTTGGAAGAATATTTAGGCCAAAAAAAGTAAACATTTTATTGAAAAAAGATCTCAGATACTTCTGTTTAGTGACAGTCTGGGGTCTTTTTTGTGTCAACTATTTTGGGGGTACTCGTTTCTTTTATCTATCTATGATAAAATACTTTTTATAGTAAACCATAGAATTAAACAAGGTGGAAATTCATGAAAAAAATCATAATCAACGGAAATCGTCCGTTAACGGGTGAAGTGACGATTAGCGGTGCAAAAAACAGCGCAGTCGCATTGATCCCAGCAGCTATCTTAGCAGATTCTCCTGTCACTTTAGAAGGTGTACCAGATATTCAGGATGTTCATTCGCTGATTGAGATCTTGGAAATCATGGGCGCTAAAACCTCATTTCACGACAATATTTTAGAAATCGATCCGCGCGAAATCGTTTCTGTACCAATGCCAAGCGGAAAAATCAATAGTCTTAGAGCATCTTATTATTTCATGGGTACATTGTTAGGGAAATTTGGTGAAGCAGTCGTTGGCTTACCTGGCGGATGTTATTTAGGTCCTCGTCCAATCGATCTGCATATCAAAGGATTCGAAGCGTTAGGTGCTTCTGTCAACAATGAACATGGTGCGATGTATCTTCGAACAAATGAAGAAGGGCTAAAAGGCAACCGAATCTTCATGGATGTCGTTTCAGTCGGCGCGACAATCAACGTGATGCTGGCAGCAGTCAAAGCCAAAGGACAAACAATCATTGAAAATGCAGCGAGAGAACCAGAAATCATCGATGTTGCTACTTTATTGAACAATATGGGCGCAAAAGTTCGCGGAGCCGGAACAGATATTATTCGTATCGAAGGTGTAGAAGAATTACATGGCTGCCATCATTTCATGATTCCTGACCGAATCGAAGCCGGAACGTATTTGGCAATCGCCGCTGCAGCTGGACAAGGAGTAAAAGTCAAAAATGTTATTTTTGAACATCTAGACAGCTTTATTGCAAAATTGCAGGAAATTGGTGTCAAAATGGAAATCAGAGAAGACGAGATCGAAGTCTTTCCTTCAGAAGAATTGAATGCTGTGAATGTCATGACTTATCCTTATCCTGGTTTTGCAACGGATTTGCAGCAGCCGCTGACACCGCTTCTTTTAAAAACCAGAGGAACTGCTGAAATAACAGATACGATCTACTCTAAACGTGTGAACCATGTACCAGAACTTGCGCGAATGGGCGCAGATATCTCTGTGGAAGGAAACATGATCATTGTGAATGGCCCAAATCAATTACACGGTGCAGAAGTTGTTGCTTCTGATCTTCGTGCAGGTGCTTGTTTGGTTATTGCCGGCTTGATGGCAGAAGGAACAACGACTATTTATAATGTAGAATATATTCTTCGCGGATATGATCATATTATCGAGAAACTGACGGCATTAGGCGCATCGATCGAAATGGTAGAGGAAGTGGACGAATGAGCGATTATTTAACAATGGCAGAGCTGGAAAATAAGACGTTGAAAGAAATCTACAGCTATGCAAAAGATTTCAAGATTCCTTATTACAGCAAAATGAATAAAAAAGAACTTTCTTTATCTGTGATCCGTGCGCAAGCAGAGAAACAAGGCTTCTATTACATGGAAGGGATCTTAGACATTGTGGGACAAGACGGCTATGGCTTTTTGCGTCCGATCAACTATGGTCCAAGTGTGGAAGATATCTATATCTCTGCTTCACAAATCCGCCGTTTTAGTTTAAGAAATGGCGATAAAGTTGCTGGAAAAGCAAGACCGCCGAAAGAATCAGAACGTTATTACGGCTTGATGCATGTAGAAAGTGTCAATGGGAAAGATCCCGAAGAAGCGAAAGAACGACCACATTTTCCTGCATTAACACCTCTTTATCCTGAAAGACAATTGCGTTTAGAAACGACACCGGGACGATTGGCAACACGAATGATCGATATTTTTTCTCCAGTTGGTTTTGGCCAGCGCGGGTTGATTGTAGCTCCGCCAAAAGCTGGGAAGACAAGTATCTTGAAAGAGATCGCAAATGGGATCACAGATAATTATCCGGATGTTGAGCTGATTGTTTTGCTGATCGACGAACGTCCAGAAGAAGTAACCGACCTTGAACGTAGTGTCAAAGGAGACGTGGTTTCATCGACATTTGATTTACAGCCGCAAAACCATACGCGAGTTTCTGAACTCGTATTGGAACGCGCGATGCGTTTGGTAGAAGACAAAAGAGATGTCGTTATTTTGATGGACAGTATCACGCGTTTAGCCAGAGCGTATAACCTTGTCGTACCGCCAAGCGGACGTACATTGAGCGGCGGGATCGATCCGGCTGCGTTATATAAACCAAAGAAATTTTTTGGTGCAGCGAGAAATATCGAAGAAGGCGGCAGCTTGACGATTTTAGCAACAGCCTTAGTGGACACAGGCAGTCGAATGGATGATGTGATCTATGAAGAATTTAAAGGAACAGGAAACATGGAATTGCAGCTGTCCCGCGAATTGTCAGAAAGACGAATCTTCCCTGCTATCGATATCAAGAAATCTGGTACACGAAAAGAAGAATTGTTAGTAGAAAACAATCAATTAGAAGGTATCTGGAAACTGCGCAACACCATGGCTGGCGATGCATTGGAATATACGGAACAATTAACACGATTTTTACGTAAAACTAAAAATAATGAACAGTTCTTTGAAGAATTTCAAGATGTGACATTCAGCAAAAAAACTCCGTCAAGAAATCAAAAAAGATAATTGCATCCATCTTTAAAACATGATAAGATGTTACTGTTGTAAATCGACAAATCAACTCTGGTTCAGCAAATGGGTCAGGGCAAAGGAGCGAAAATCATGAAAGAAAATATCCATCCAGATTACCATCCAGTAGTATTCTTGGATTCAACAACAGGATTCAAATTTTTATCAGGTTCAACAAAAACTTCTCAAGAAACAGTTGAATGGGAAGACGGAAACACATATCCTGTTATCCGTGTCGAAGTAACTTCAGACTCACATCCATTCTACACTGGACGTCAAAAATTCACACAAGCAGACGGACGTGTGGACCGTTTCAACAAAAAATACGGTCTCAAAGACGAAAACGCTGCAGAATAATCAAATCATTGTTCGATCAATGTTTGGCAGACTATCTAATAAGGGTAGTCTGTTTTTTTGTTTTTAAATCCAATAAAAGAGAGCTGATAGATTAAATACCATCAGCTCTAGATAAAAAAGCGATCTTCACAATTGATTTTATCAGCTATGTTTTAACAAAAATAAAATCAAGTAAAGTTATTTTCAGATACCTATTCAATAAAACGGTCACTTTGCATTGTATTCTCTGCCACGATATTCCATTGCTCTTTTTTACATTTCATACATTGATGTTTCAATTGATAGCCTTTTTTACTCGTTTTTCGATAAGTAATAGGGCGCATCAAACCTAAACAATCATTTGAGCGATCGCCAGGGGAAACATCTACATGTAATGAAAATAAACAAAAGGGACAATGATTTCGATAAGAACCATTGGTCAATGGCAAGACTTCTTTAAAACAATTTGTACAAGTAAATCCACTATTTTCTTTTTTTCTCAACTTTGCTTTCCTCCAAAAATTGATTTTTTTGGAGAAAAGGGTTCCGTTAATTCTTTTGAACAGGCTTCTTTAAGTAGGGACAAATTCACCGCAGCATGCGATTACTTCTGCTTCCAGCTTCATAGAAATACTTCTAATCCGAACCTTTCATAGTTTTGTTTATTTATACTATGCACTGTGTTGCGGACTTACTCCACAACCCAGCAGTAAGTGTAGCTTAAAGTCACTGTCTTTATTGGCGTCGTCCCCTAGAAAGCGATGTCCAGAAAAGTAACAAAAATCATAATCACCTCTTTTCATTTCTATACCGAAAAAAATAGTTTTTATTCTCTAAGTGATCGTCTAAAATTTTTGACAATATACTGAGATACAAAAAGTTTATCATCTCTTGTCTAATAAAGGAGATGTTTTCGTAAACGTTATCAAAAATAGAGGATTTAAAATTGAAGATTATAGGTTCCTTGATACAGCTTTTAAATGTCTTTGTTTTTTAATTATATAAATTTCAAAAAATACTGTTTCTATTATAGTGTAAATGATATATTTATCTTAATGATAGTGATTTAAAAATTAAATAATATTGTTATTTTAAAATAGAAGGATCGTGTATCTGTCATAACATTATTTCCAAAAATTCACTCACTTAGGATGGTCCGTATGAAGAAAAGAAATAGTGCCCTTTTCGTTTTATTGATTTTAAGTACCAGTTTCTTGATCTTATTGATTGATATGTATCATACACGTCAAGAGAAATTGTCTCTTGAAAGTAATGATTTATATTCTGTAAATCATTTATTTGTAAAGGATACTTTTGCGAATATCGTTGAGGATATTTTTGAAGAAATAAAAGATCTAAACGTTTTCATTTCTTTAGAAAGTGAAAATAACGATGAAATCAGAGGCTACTTTTCTAAAGATTATTCTAGACAAAATTTTCCGATTAGCGAAGGAAGATTTTTCCAAGAAGAGGGAACGGATGAAGCGCTGATTGGAAGAGCTGTGGAAATCAATAAGATCAACGATAACGATTATTAAATATACAAAGATAAAAAGTATAAAGTAATCGGCTATCTGGGCTTGATTTCGCCAAGTTTTTTAGATCATACAGTTATTTTAAATGACACGAATCTTTTTCCTGATTCAAAACAATTTTTAGCAGTTGATGGCAAGGAAGTGCATAAGCAAAACACGTACGCTGAAGAAGATTTTTATCAAAAAAATGTGGGGCTCAACCGCAGGATAGGTAGCGATTTCTTTTCTCCGCTTCTCTATCTTTTAAGCTTGCTCGTTATTGTCTCAACGAGCATCATCGCTTCGTATGTAAGAATGATTGATTTAAGAAAAGAAAATCAGCTGAGATATATTTTGGGTGTTCCTTTCTATTCAAGATATTTTCGTCATGTTCGGCTGCTTTTACTTATCAGTGCTATTCCAATTGTTATATCAGCCATTTTTTCTAGAGGAGTTAGTTCAGTGTCAGGAATATTGGTGCTTCAACTATGTCTGTCTCTTACAATGCTTACATTATTTTTGATGAAAGAAGAAAAGGAGCTGCTGCATGGAATTACTCTATAATGTTAAAAAGAATGGACTAATCATATTAGTGAAATCTGTTATCTTGCTCCTTCTTTTGTTCTTGATCTATTTGTTATTTTCTTTTTCAAAAAATATAACTGCACAAATAGATAAAACAGCAGCAATCGGCGAAGGAAGAGAGTTATTTTCAATCGCGGATCAATTATCGAACCCAGAAGAATTTTTTGAATTTAGACAATCGAAAAATTCATTGGAAACTGTTCATTCATTCTATCAAAAATTAAATACAAACCAGCAGATCCATTATTTATCTGCCTTTCATCAGCCGTTGCAAATCGCGTCATTTAAAGGAAATGTGTCATTTGATTACCGCTATGGAGCAGACAGCGCTATTGAAGAATTAGGCCATTATGTTGATCCGCTTACGAACGAAGAAATATTTGATGCAAAAAGTTTTCAGGTCAATCAGCAATTTTTTGAATTTTACGCTATCGAGACTGAAAATGGAACATCATTTGATTGGAGTAATGTCAACTTTGATGAAAAAGTTCTGCCTATTTTTCTAGGTGCCGAATATAAACCGTACTATCGTGTAGGGGAAAAGTTGAAAGGTCGTTTTTATACAAGAGAATTTGAGTTTGAAGTAATAGATTTTTTGAAAGAAAATACGTCGGTCTTCTATAAAAATGAAATAAATAAATATTTAGATAGTTATATTTTGCTCGCTTATCCAGAAACATTGCCAACAATAACAGAACAAAATAAGGAATTTTACGGTATTCTGGCTTTTGCAATGTTTGGTGGTGATATTGTGTTAGATGAAGGTAAAGGATTTGATTTCTTGAACGCGCTTTTAGCGAGAACAGCAAAAGAAACTTCTTTTTATTCTTATACATTGTTAGGTATGTCTGCCTTTACGATGCAATATCAGAGGATGTATGAATTGATTAATTACAATTATTTATTGTTGTTGGTTATTTTTTTATGTATAGGATTGTTGACTATTCTGATTACTTTTTATTTGACTTACAAGATGTATGAACGCAGAAGACAAAGATATTATTTCTCTTATTTCAATGGAGAATGGGGCAGAAGAACCAAGTCTTTATTATTGTGGGATACTTTTTTAGGCAATAGTTTCGTGTTAGCTGTTTTTGCTGTCAGCTTTTTATTGATGCCAGTTAAAGATTATTCTACTTTTTTTATTATTTTTCTAGGCGGCATATGTTTAGGTACTCTTGATGCTGTTTTTTATTTTTCGTTCTATAACAAAGATATGAAAACAAACTTTAGAGCGTTGTATTGAAAGGGGAGATTATTTGATTGCCTTAAAAAAAATAACAAAGAAAATGCCTAAAACAGATTTTTTGTTGTTTGATCAATTGGATTTTGAAATGAAAGAGGCTGATTCGATAGCGTTAACAGGGCGAAGCGGTTCAGGAAAAAGCACTTTATTGAGGATTTTAGCGGGGATGGATACAGATTATGAAGGAATCTATACTTTTGAAAAACAAAAGGTGAGTAAAAAAACAAAAGAAAATATATGTTTCAGAAGAGAAAATATAGGTATCATTACTCAAAAATATCATTTGTTAGATGATCGAAATGTTCAAGCAAATCTTGCACTTGCATTCACTGGAAAGAAAGAAAAAGCAGCTCGAATCCAAGAAATATTAGAGGTAGTTGGGCTTTCTGGTTATATGTCTAAAAAAGTGTCCGAACTTTCTGGCGGTGAAGCTCAGCGTGTAGCCATCGCTCGAGCGCTAATCAAAAGACCCAAGATTTTGTTGGCGGATGAACCCACAGGCGCACTGGACTCGAAAACAGAACAAGAAGTGCTTCAGCTGTTTCTGCGTGTCAAACAACTGGGGACAAAACTGATTATTGTTACACATAGTCCGGCAGTTGCAAAAATCTGTAATCAGCAATATACATTGGAGAATGGGAAATTACGTTTTTAAAAGCAGCGCGTAGAGCCGCAATAACTAAATTTACCTAAAGAGTTTAAAAGAAAAGATAAAAAAACAAAAACAGCTGTTTCTAAGCTTCTTGCTAGTGTAAACTAAATGCTGTCATACTGGTGATTTAGAAATGCTAGTTCAGTAAATGCCAAAGGAGCTGCTTTATGAAAAACAACAAACGAACTGTTTTGTTTACTATCTATATTTTAGTTATTTTCTGGGTATTATTATTTAAATTTTCGGTTTCTGTCACAGAAATAACGGAAATGTACAATCCATTGCGCGCCCATATCAATTGGGTTCCATTTGGCGAATCGGCAATGATCAATGGGCAAGTTTCTTACGCGGAATGGCTTTTGAACTTTTTGATATTTGTTCCATTCGGTATCTTGCTGCAATTGGCACGCAAGAATATAGCCTTCAGCTTTTTACTGATGTTGGGGTTGAGTGTGCTGATTGAAAGTGCGCAATACATTTTCAGTTTAGGTGCCACAGATATAACAGATGTGATCACCAATGTTTCAGGAGGGGGCTTTGGGCTACTGCTTTGTGGTTTCTTTCGACTGATTCTATCTGAGAGAATAGCAGATAGATTTCTGATGGGCTGTCTCTATGCAGGAGTGTTCCTGATCATTCTTCTTGTTCTGTTCTTTTTGCTGCAGCATTATACCGCTATTCGTTTACCTATTCGATTAAAATTTACTTAAAAAAGGACAACGGCTTAAAAGCCGCTGTCCTTTTTTATTGAATGATCAAAAACTGCGACCACCGCCGCCAAATGTTCCGCCGCCACTGGAATGGGTAGTACTTCCGCCGCCACCGCCGCTTCCTGGCGGTGGACTTTTTGGAATACGTCGGGTTGTGACAAATGAATTAGTCAATCGGTCGGTTTTATCTGTCAGTTTCAGAGAAGCTTTTTCTCGAAATGGATAACTGTAGGTCTTGAATTTCAGCTGATATTTAGAAATCGTAATGAAATAAAAGGCAATACTTAGCCCAGCTGCTAAACCTAAAGCTATGATGATCTCGAAGACAGTCAATGTTTTATACCGAGTGATTTTACCGGTCTCTTCATCCACACGGTAATGGCCGCCGGGAACACCATCTTCAACATATTCTTGGGCTTTTGTCAGATAAGCTTTTGCTGCTTCAAAATAATTTTGGTTAGACATTTGGTCGTAGACATCATCCAAAATCGAATCGATTCGGCTGTCTGTCAAATAATCGATCATATTGCCAGAAGTTGAAATATAGATTTCCCGCTGATTCATATCCAAGAGCAAGACAGAGCCGTTTTGGTCATTGCCGATTTGCTGGCGGAGATAATCATCTGCAAAATCGCGAGGTTCTTCTGTATTCGTGGCAGTTGTCACAATAAATACATTTCCTTTGATTTTTTCATTCAAAGGAGCAGCTTGCTGTTCCAGCTCTTGGATTTGTTCAGCTGTAAAAAGTTGTGCTTGGTCATCCACCGTTGCTGCTTGTGCACTCGTCGGCAGAGAAAAAAGGATCAGCAGCAAGCCGAGAAGGGACCATTTCAATGTTTTGCTCATATGAAGTAGCCTCCAATCAAGAACAAGACAGCAAGGGCTGTGAAGATCCCTAAAGCTGTAAAGCCTAGTTTCTTTTTGCTGACAGGCAGGACGCCGCTTACTTTTCCAGTTTGGCCATTCATTGCATAGTAGTATACTTTTTTGCTTTTTTCGCTGCTGCGGTAAGTCACCAGCCAGACTGGGAGCAGGAGATAATGTTTTTCTTGTGAATCGATCGAGATCGACGTTTGGACATTGCTTAAATGATATCCAGAAGCTGTATCTTCTAATAACGTTTCGGAGTAATCTTTCAATTCATTTTCCAATTCGTTTTTCAGTGCTTCGTATTCGATGTCGCGTTTTTCAGCTTGAAAACCAGAGAGATATTGGCTTTTAAAGTCCACTGCTTTGTCTAGTTGGAAGGGTTGGACACCTTCGACCATTTTTTGCTGGACGTTTTTGGACAAAGCATTTTTTACCAACTCTTTGAAGGAGATTTCGCCATTTCTTCCTACGTCGAACTGTTTTGTTTCAGTATATTCGATATCTCCAACACGCCAAACACGTAAAATCGTTCCTCTGGCGGATAAAGAACCATTGACTTTTGCATCTGTTGCCCAATAAGGGAAATAAACACCGGTCAATTTTTCGATTTGTTCTTTATTGAAAAAAGCTTTCGGTACAAACCATTTTTTCTTGGTCCAAGCAAGAAACTTATTAACTGCTTCATCTTTCTCAATCATAAAAGGAAGCACTTTGTCAGGTAGAAACGCACCGCTCAAACGTCCAGAAAGCACAACTGGATTATGACAGTAATAGCAATAAGTCGCAGCTGTTGTTTGATCGGTGACGATTTCGGCGCCGCAGTTTGGACAGAGAAACAGATCCATCGTTTCTGAAGGGGCTTCTTCTGACAAGATTCCTGCTTCTTCAGCAGCTGCTTTTTCTTCAGCAGACATTTCTGACAGCTGTTCTTCTGCAGTAAATGTGAAAGCACCAGCATTGCCAGTATCTGGTTTTTCAGTTGCGCCGACAGTTCGAGCTTCTTCTTGTTTTTTTTCGTATTCACTGACTTCTTCTTCAGTAAAAATGCTTAGACAGTAATCGCAATGGAACTTTTGGTCTTTTGGATCGAAAGTCAGCGGACCGCCGCAATTGGGACATTTATGTGTAAGTACTTCCATCGACGAACGTCCTTTCTTTTTTAGTCAAGCGGGATTCCTTTGAATGGTTTGCCGCAATTCGGACAGAATTTTGGTATGCCGCCAGAAAGATCAATGACCTCACCGCATTCGCTGCATTTCATTTTTAAGGCTGGTTGGACATTTGGTGCTGGTTTTGTGGCACCGCAATTTGTGCAGAAGTTTCCTGTGTTTTCTGTTTGGCAGACAGGGCAAGTCCAAGTGTTTGTATCACCAGATGCTTCTTGCTGATTTTGTTTTTCTGCTTGTCTGCTTTGTTCTTGTTTGATCTGCTCTTGATTGCTTTGAGAAGATTGTGCTAAGTATGAGCCGTTTGCATTCATTCCCATTCCCATACCCATGAAACCAGTCATTGCGCCAGCTTCATTTTTTCCGGCAGCTTCCATTCCTCGAGCAACCGAACCTTGAACGTACCCTTCGCGAATACTTGGATCACCAAGCATGGCGCCTTCGTTACGCATGTTGATCAATTTGACAGAGTCGTCCGTGTAAGAAATACTTGCGACTGCGACAGAGACGATTTCCATTCCGCGAAGTTCTGTCCATGATTCGTCTAAAGCAGAAGCCATGTATTTGCTTAATTCTAAACTTTTCGATGGGACATAAGAGATTCGTTGACCATCTGCCGACATTTGGTTGATTGCTGCTTGAAGCGCAGTCAAGAATTCAGACAAGTACTGCTCATTGATATCTGCAAGTTCGACTTGGGTTTTGTTTTTTGGGATCGCATTGGTATAAAAAAGGATTGGATCTGTGATGCGAATCGAATAATTACCATGTGCACGCAAGAAAAGTTCTGCATTATAAAAACTGTCAAAATAATTCAGAGGTGCACTCGTACCAAATTTGATTCCTTTGATTTCTTGGAGATTGATATAAAAGACTTGTTGTTTCTGCGGAGTCACACCGCCAAACTTAAAGCGATCAAAAGTTTCAGCAATTGCTTCTTTCAATGAACCGTTGAACATAGAAGGGGCTAAGTTGTTTTGAACTGTATAGTAGCCTTCTTCTGCTGTATAATCGATGATTTTTCCGCCGTCAACGAGAAGCATCATCATATTTGGATAGACGTGAACGACTGATCCGTCTGTTAAAACGTCTTCTGTTCCTTTGCGGTTTGATCCGCGTTTGTCATCTTTTCGTACTTTGACACCTTTTGTCATGACTGTCGTGTCGCTCATATTATCTGGTTCGATGACTTCCAGCCACTGATCTGCTAGTCCTCCGCCAATCGTGCTTGAAGCTGCTTTAATAAGTCCCATTTGAAAATCCTCCTTTGAAAAAATAAAATCTTTGATTGGTCTTATTATATCATAGGTGAGGAGGTGGGAGCAGTATGTTCTGCTTCGGCGCCGACGAACAAAAATGTCACGTTTGCTTTTGTGTTTCCAGGTATTTTTAGTGTGTATAAAGAGAAGTTGAAGTCCAGAAAAACATCGATCGTTTAGTGGTTTTTTTTAGTGAAATCACGTATAATAAGTACTAGCGAATTTTTCAAATAAGGGGGAATCAACATGGCATATCAAGCACTTTACCGCGTTTGGCGATCACAGCGTTTTGATGATATCGTTGGACAAAAAGCGGTCACACAGACATTGAAAAATGCTATCGTTTCCCATAAAACTTCTCATGCGTATCTGTTTACCGGACCGCGTGGGACAGGAAAGACAAGTGCCGCCAAGATTTTTGCCAAAGCAATCAACTGTCCGAACAGTGTAGACGGCGAACCTTGCAATCACTGTGAAATGTGTTTATCGATTACTGCTGGGACACAAGAAGATGTGATTGAGATCGATGCAGCGAGCAACAATGGTGTCGAAGAGATCCGCTTTATTCGTGATCGGGCAAATTATGCACCGACGAAAGCTTCTTACAAAGTCTATATCATCGATGAAGTACATATGCTTTCAACTGGGGCATTCAATGCATTATTGAAGACCTTGGAAGAACCAAAAGAGCATGTGATTTTCATTTTAGCAACGACTGAACCGCACAAGATCCCAGCGACGATTATTTCTCGTACGCAGCGGTTTGATTTCAAACGAATCAGTGCAGCTGATATCGTGGAACATTTAGCTTATATTTTGAAAAAAACTGAAACATCTTATGAGGAGCCGGCACTGGGCGTGATTGCTCGAGCAGCAGAAGGCGGGATGCGTGACGCGTTGAGTATCATGGATCAGGCGATTTCTTTTAGTGACGGCACAGTTACTTTAAATGATGCCATGCAAGTGACAGGAAGTCTGACTTATGAGATGATGGACAGCTACTTGACCGCCTGCAAAGAAAAAGATGTGACCAAAGCATTGGAAACATTGGAGAACATCCTTTCTGCTGGAAAAGAAGCACGGCGATTTCTGGAAGATCTTTTGCAGTACTGCCGTGATTTGCTGATGTATCAGCAAGCACCGAAAATGGTCGAAGAAAAAACAAGCCAAATGACGGAAACATTCCGAACATTGGCGAAAGAGTTGTCACCACAGCAGCTTTTCTCAATGATCAAACTTTTGAGCGATACGCAAAACGAAATCCGCTTTACAAATAGTGCCACGATTTACTTAGAAGTAGCAACTGTCAAATTGGCACAAGCGTCCGCTGAAACAGCAGGTCCAGCAGAAGCGGCGGATCGGCAAATAGTAGACCAGCTGCAGAATCAGATTTCTGAGCTGAAAAAAGAATTGGATAATCTTAAAAACAATCAAGGGACACCTGCAGCAGCACAACCAGTACAGCCGACCGTTCAGAAAAAACAGCCAAGCGCTTACCGTGTGCCGACTGAACGTGTGTTTAATGTATTGCGTGAGGCAACCAAACAAGATCTGAATAATGTCAAAGATGTGTGGGATGATCTTTTGATGAGCTTATCTGTGACACAGCGTGCGATGCTCAAAGCAAGTGAACCCGTCGCTGCAGGTCCAACTGGTTTAGTGATTTCCTTTGATTATGAGATTGTTTGTCAACGAGCAGCAAACGATGAAGAATTGAAATTGGCCTTACACAATAATCTCAGCCGGATGATCCGAGATTATGCGCCGGATCCTGTGTGTATTACACAAGAGAGCTGGCCGGAGCTGAGAAAAAATTATTTGATCCAAAATAAAGAAAAACAAGCAGAGTCATTTGCACCAGAAACAACAGACGAATCGATCGAATTGCTGCCGCAAGAAGAGGAACAGGAAGAATTAGTAGTTTCTAAAGCAGCGGAGTTGTTTGGTTCAAATGTAACAGTGCTGGATGACTAAGAAGACATAAAGGAGAGAAAACGATATGATGCGCGGAATGGGCAATATGCAAGGTATGATGAAACAAATGCAGAAAATGCAAAAAGAAATGGTGAAAAACCAAGAAATCTTAAACAATACAGAATTCACTGGTGAAGCAACAAACAAACTAGTAACAGTGACGTTCACTGGTGACCGAAATATGAAAGATATCTCGATCAATGAAGGCGTCGTTGATCCAGAAGATACAGAAATGCTGCAAGATCTAGTGATCATGGCAGTCAATGATGCTTTAGCTAAAATCGAAAAAGAAACAGAAAAAACAATGGGAAAATATACTAAAGGATTAGGAATGTAATCTTTAGTAAAGGAGTAGTGACACATGCAATATCCAGAACCGATCGCCAAATTGATCGACAGTTACATGAAGCTTCCAGGGATCGGACAAAAAACGGCTACACGGTTAGCCTTTTACACGATCGATATGAAAGAAGAAGTCGTCAACGAATTCGCAAAGTCATTACTCAGTGTAAAACGTGATCTTCATTTTTGCAGCATCTGCGGCAATATCACTGAAGAAGACCCATGCGAGATTTGTCAAGATAAGACGAGAGATAGAAGTATCATCTTAGTCGTTGAAGAACCAAAAGACGTGATGGCAATGGAGAAGATGCGTGAGTATCGCGGTCTTTACCATGTGCTCCACGGGGTTTTGTCACCAATGGAAGGAACAGGACCAGAAGATATCAATATCGCACCTTTACTGCAACGGCTCCATGATGAAGAAGTCAAAGAAGTGATTATTGCGACAAATGCAACGACAGAAGGCGAAGCTACAGCAATGTATTTGTCTCGTTTGATCAAACCAGCCGGCATCAAAGTCACACGTCTGGCACACGGATTGTCTGTTGGTTCGGATATCGAATATGCAGATGAAGTCACATTGTTAAAAGCAGTGGAAGGACGCCGCGAACTATAAAACAGCCGAACGATGCAGACTTGAAAAACAACATTCAAGTCTGCAGCTTCTAACGTTTTGATTTAAATGAATTTTCCGATACAATAAATGTGTGAGGATAGATGGAGGCAAAAACGTGAATGGATTGTTTATCACCATTGAAGGACCAGACGGAGCTGGAAAAACCAGTATTTTGAATGAGTTGTATCCGTTATTGAAAAAAGCAGCGAAAACAGAAGTTATTAAAACAAGAGAGCCGGGTGGTATCCCTATTGCAGAAGAGATTCGTGCCGTGATCCTTGATCCAAAAAATGATCGAATGGATGAACGGACGGAAGCATTGCTTTACGCAGCTGCGAGAAGACAGCATCTTGTGGAAAAAGTATTGCCTGCTTTAGCAGAAGGACACATCGTTTTGTGTGACCGTTTCGTTGACAGCTCTTTAGCTTATCAAGGCGCAGGAAGAAGAATCGGAGTTGCCGAGATTGCTAAAATGAATGAGTTTGCAACTGAAGGAACAACACCGGATTTCACCTTGTACTTGGACGTAGATTCAGACACAGGTTTACGTCGAATCCAAGAAAACAGACAAAATCAAATCGATCGGTTAGATTCTGAAGGATTAGAATTCCATCAGCGTGTGCGTCATGCATATTTGAAACTGGCAGAAGAATATCCAGAACGTATCCATAAGATCGATGCTCGTCAAAGTTTTGAGACCGTACTGGAAAACAGCTATTTCGCCATTGTCGAACAATATCCGCAATTTTTTGAAAATCAGGAAGGTGACAGAATATGAAACTTATTTTAGCAATCATCCAAGACAAAGACAGCAATCGTTTGGCAAATGAATTTATTGACGCAAATATCCGTGCAACAAAACTATCCTCTACTGGCGGCTTTCTAAAAGCAGGAAACAGTACCTTTATCATTGGTATCGAAGACGAGCGTGTAGACGAAACACTCGAATTGATCAAAAAAACATGTGAATCACGTAAACAATTTGTTTCAACACCGGTAACCCTGGACATCTCGATGGATGGACAAGTACCTTATCCTGTGGAAGTAGAAGTAGGCGGAGCCACTGTTTTCGTACTGCCGGTTGAAGGATTCCATCACTATTGATAGGAGGAGCTATGGAGAACGAAGCATTTTCAAGCCTAGCTCAAAATCAGCCTTTAGTTTATCAGCAATTACAGAAAAGTTTTGAGCATGGGCGTCTCGCTCATGCTTATCTTTTTGAGGGCGAAAAAGGAACAGGCAAACATGAGATAGGTCTATGGTTAGCACAACATTTATTTTGTACACAAATGAAAGAAAACCAACCGTGCGGAATCTGCAATAATTGCCGTCGGATCCAGCAAAATGAACATCCTGACGTGGTTGTCGTCCAGCCAGAAGGTCAAACGATCAAAGTAGACCAGATTCGTTATCTGCAATCAGAATTCAGCCGCAGCGGCTATGAATCCAAAAAGAAAGTCTTTTTGATCAAAGATGCAGAAAAAATGAATATCGCAGCTGCGAACAGTTTGTTGAAATTTTTAGAAGAACCGCAAGGACAGTTCCTTGCTATTTTGGAAACAGATGCGTTGGGTCGTATCTTGCCGACGATCCAATCACGTTGTCAAGTACTTCATTTTCAAGAATTATCAAAACCTGCTCTCGTGAAAAGACTGCAAAAAGAGGAGATTTCATTAGAAAAAGCCCAACTTTTAGCTTTCTTAACAAACAGTTTCGGAAAAGCAGTTGAAATCTCTCAAGATGAATGGTTTAATGAGGCTAAGGACACGATTCGGCAATGGTTTTCTTATTTGATCGAATCAGATCCTCAAGCGTTCATCTATGTCCAAAAGAAGATGACAAAGGTTTTCAAAGAAAAAGAACAGCAATTTTCAGCACTTTCAATGTTGTTGTTTTATTTTCAAGAAGCCCAACGCAAAGCAGTCTCGCAGAATGAACGTGCGCGAATAAAATCGACGAACCAAACGATTGAACGCATTCTTTCAGCGGAACAGAAATTGAGAAGCAATGTCAGTTTCCAATCCGTTGCGGAACAGCTCGCTCTGCAAGTAGTTTTTAGTCTTTAAAGAATGGCAAGGGAGGATGGAAATGACTGAAGTAGTAGGCGTTCGCTATCGAGAAGCTGGGCATATCTATTATTTTGCACCAGACGGCTCTGAATATTTTTATAATGACAAGGTATTGGTCGAATCGCAGCAAACCTTACATATCGCAACGGTTGCCATCCCTAAACAAGAACTTGCTCCAGAAGATTTGCCGGCAGAGTTAAGCCCGATTTTGCATAAAGCAACAACGAAGGAATTGATCCAAGAACAAAAAAATCGAAACGATGCTATGAAAGCATTCGATATCGGCAAACAAAAAATCCGCGAACATGGATTAGAAATGAAATTAGTCAAAGTAGAATATACATTTGACCGCAGTAAAATGATTTTTTCGTTTACTGCAGACGGCAGGATCGATTTTCGCCAACTGGTCAAAGAACTTGCAGGTATTTTTCGCACGAGGATCGAATTGCGTCAAATCGGTGTGAGAGATGAAGCAAAACTTATCGGAGGAATAGGCCCTTGCGGCAGGCAGCTATGCTGTTCGACGTTTTTAGGAGATTTCATTCCTGTATCGATAAAAATGGCAAAAGACCAAGGATTAGCATTGAATCCCGCGAAAATTTCCGGGTTATGCGGACGGCTGATGTGCTGTTTGCAATATGAGAATGATGAATATGAATCGGCCAAAAAAGAACTCCCAGATTTTGGTCAGATGATCGAGACACCAGACGGCAGCGGAAAAGTGGTAGGTCTAAACCTGCTGAGCCGTCTTGTAAAAATTCGATTAATAGGGCGGGAAACCCCTGTCGAATATGAATGGGATGAACTAAAAGAACTCGTCCAAGCAGGTGATATCAATGGATAAACGATCATTATACGACGGCTTGAACCAATTAGAATCAGAGCTGCGGAATACGTTAACAGAATTAGTCGAAATGAAAAATGCATTGCATGAGATCGTGGAAAAAAATACGACTCTTGAAATGGAAAACCAGCGTCTGCGCGAACACATCAGAGAATTGAATCAAGTAGCGGAAGCACCTGCAGAACGGGTCAAACAAGAATTATCTAAATCAAGGATGAATTTAGAGAAAATCTATGAAGAAGGATTCCATGTTTGTTATGATCTCTACGGTTCCCGCAGAGAAAATGATGAGCCTTGTGCTTTTTGCTTAGAAGTAATCTATCGTGAGAGCGGACGCTAATAAAAAAGAGAAATTGTTCATTAAACAAAACGGATTTCTGTATAAATGAATTATGCAGGATATAAAAAGGCTGGAACAAGGCGAGAGTTTTGTCCAGCCTCTTTTTGATGGAGGAAGAAATGAAAAAACAAAAAAGCTTCAAGGGACAGTACGAGACCGGCACTCTTTACCTTGTTCCGACCCCAATTGGTAATTTAGAAGATATGAGCTTCCGCAGTGTCCAAACGCTGAAAGACGCGGACCTGATCGCCAGCGAAGATACACGAAACACACAAAAGCTGCTCAATCATTTTGAGATCCAGACACCGCAAAAAAGTTTGCATGAACATAACTACAAAGAACGGATTCCTCAATTGCTGGAATTTTTGCAAGATGGAAAATCGATCGCACAAGTCAGCGATGCAGGCATGCCTTCGATTAGTGACCCTGGCCATGAACTAGTGACAGCTTGTATTGAACAAGATATTCCTGTTGTTTCGCTGCCTGGACCAACTGCTGGAATGACCGCATTAGTCGCTTCGGGGCTTTCACCGCAGCCTTTTTTGTTTTATGGTTTCTTGCCAAGAAAGAAAAAAGAACAGCAGCTTGCTTTGACACAACTAAAAGAGCATGAAGAGACATTGATTTTCTATGAATCTCCTTATCGTTTGACAAGTACATTGGAAAATTTTCTAGCTGTGTTTGGAAATCGGCAAGTTGTTTTGTGTCGTGAATTGACGAAAATCCATGAAGAATATTTGCGCGGATCCGTTGAAGAACTACTAGCTTATTTAGAAGAAACGCCCGTAAAAGGGGAATGCTGTTTAATGGTTTCTGGAAATACAGAAGAAGAAGCCGTTGAAGTCACAGATAAAACATTGAAAGAGCAAGTAGAAGAACGCATTGCAGAAGGTATGAAAACCAATGCAGCAATCAAAGAAGTAGCTGTAAAAAATGGGATAAAAAAACAAGAAGTGTATCGTCAGTTCCACGAATTAGATGCAGAGTGATTTGGTAAAAGTCATCAGTTAAGAAGGTTGCGGCATAGGCCGCAACCTTTTTTTCTCCTTTGTTCATTGGCTTTTTCTTAAACTTAGAAAAACAAACGATTAATAATTGTAAAGGAACAAATGTTCTTATATAATGAACAGTGAGGTGGGGAAGATGGAACTGCGATTTCCGTTACGTAATGATACGTCAAGAAAAATCATCCATATCGATATGGATGCGTTTTTTGCTTCAGTTGAAGAAAGAGATGATCCTAGTTTAAAAGGATTTCCTTTAGTCATTGCTCGACATCCAAGTGATACAGGCGGACGGGGCGTAGTGACTACAGCAAATTACGCTGCACGAAAATACGGGATCCATTCGGCAATGAGTGCGCAAAAAGCATTTGAGCTGTGCCCTCAAGCAATCTTCAAACCAGGAGATTATGAAAAATACCGCGAGATTTCTCAAATCGTCCGCGAAATCTTTCATCGCTATACAGATGTAGTGGAGCCTGTCAGTATCGATGAAGCTTATCTGGATGTCACAGTCAATAAAATCAACTGCAAATCCGCGATCAAGATTGCACGAATGATCCAAGCTGATATCTGGGAAGCAGTCCAGCTGACATGCTCAGCTGGTGTAAGCTACAATAAATTTTTGGCGAAACTTGCTTCGGACTATCAAAAACCCCAAGGAATCACCGTTGTTACGCCCAACGATGCGCAAGTTTTTTTAAAGAGTCTGCCGATTGAAAAATTTCACGGAGTAGGAAAGAAAACTGTTCCTCGGATGCACGAATTAGGGATTTTTAATGGACAAGATCTCTATGAGCGAAGCGAAATGGAAATGATCCAGCTTTTTGGGAAAATGGGCTATTCTCTTTATCGAAAAGTTCGAGGCATCCATGATTCTCCAGTAACCGTCAGCAGAGAGCGGAAATCAGTCGGAAAAGAACACACGTATGGACAGCCATTACGGACCGAAGAAGAAGTACTGGCACAGTTGCGGCAATTAGCTGAAAAAGTCGAAAATTCATTGAAAAGAGTCCAAAAACACGGCAAAACTGTGGTATTGAAAGTTCGTTATACTGATTATTCGACAGTCACAAAACGCGTGACTTTGCCAGAATATGTCCATAAAAAAGAAGAGCTGTTTTATCAAGCAAGCTTGATCTGGGAAGAAGTCCTGGGCGTCGAAAAAGGGATTCGACTCCTAGGCATCACATTGACGAATCTTGATCCAATGACCTATGAGAATATCGTGCTGCCATTATGGGAACACTAAAAAACATCGCGCCAGCAAAAAAGACGCGGTGTTTTTCTGCAGAATTCGATTCTAAATCCAGACATCAAAAAGACCGACACTAAATAAGTGTCGGTCTTTTTGACATGGTTTCTGCAGATTTTATATTAATTCTTGTTTTTTGATGGTTTCATATTCTGTATCTGCATCTTTGCATTTTGACCAAATAACGGCTTTATTTTCAGCTAATGAACGGGGGACATCGATGATCCGCTGATTGCTGCTTCCGCGAAATTGAAGTTGCAAGTTCTTTTTTGTGATATCAAAACGTCCGTCAACTAAAATATCGATCAAGGATAACAGTTCTTTCTTATCCTCGGAATCAACCATCAATTCTTCAAAAGTATAACCGCTCCATGACCAGATATCTTTCGTGTGGCCAAATTCTTCGCGGATACGTTTTACCACACGCAAAGCAACATTTGTATTCAAAAATGGCTCGCCGCCTAATAATGTAAGTCCTTGGACATAATCGTGGCGAAGATCTTCAATGATCCGTTCTTCTAATTCAGGGGTGAACGGCTGTCCATACCGAAAATTTTGTGCCGCTTTGTTGAAACAACCTTCACAAGCAAACAAGCAGCCGCTGACATATAAACTATTTCGGACACCTTCGCCATCGACAAAGTTGAACGCTTTATAATCGGCAATGTAGTCTTGGCTATATTCTTCGGCAAGCCATTCTTTGGGTTTTGGATTCCTCATAAAAAAACTTCTTTCCTTGTTTGATAAAACGAAACAGCAGAGATCTATGTGTTCGCAACATTGCTTCTGCGGAATTAAGTCTGACAAATTAAAAATATGAAAAGCTATTTCCAATTGGTCATTCTTAATTCTTGAAGCAGATCATGCTGCTCACAACCTCTACCTAAACGGTGTTCACAAAGCTGACTTTCGGCAATAAGCTTTTGCAAAATAAAATGTGAAGAACCATTTCATTTTGCAAAAGAGTCTTATTGCTCAAGTCATACCGCTTTGCTCACAACCTCTTACATATGCTTCACTCGTGACGATATCTCTTTATGGCGGCCATGCACCATTGGTCTTGCTTGCGGATTTCCCAGATAGCCGCATGTTCGTTTCACAACATCACATGTTTTAGGATCGTGGTTTCCGCATTGCGGGCATTCAAAGCCGCGTTCTGTTGGAGTGAAGTCTCCTTCAAAGCCGCAAGCGTAGCAGTGATCGATTGGTGTATTTGTTCCAAGATAACCGACTTTATCATAAGCATAATCCCATACAGCTTCTAGTGCTTTTGGATTTTGCTGAAGGACAGGATACTCGCAATAATGGATGAATCCGCCAGAACAATATTGCGGATAATCTTTTTCAAAGTCTAGTTTTTCAAATGGTGTTGGATTTTTTCGTACATCATAATGGAAACTATTTGTATAATATTCTTTATCTGTAATATTTTCGATTACACCGAATTTTTCAGTATCCAAGCGGCAGAAGCGATCTGTTAAGCTTTCACTAGGTGTAGAATATACACTGAAATGGTAGCCGTATTCATTTCCCCACGCGTCTGCTTTTGCTTTCAATTCTCTTAAAATATCTAAAGTAAATTCTTTCGCTTCAGGATTCTTTTCCCATTCACCGCCGAAAAAGGCAGAAGCTGCTTCATATAGACCGATATAACCAAGTGAAACAGTTGCCCGTTTATTTTTGAATAATTCATCTACAGCATCTGTTCGAGACAAACGTTTGCCGAATGCACCATACATGTACAAAATCGGAGCATTGGCCGGGATTGCTTCTTTACAGCGATTTACACGATAAACTAAAGCATCTTTCATTGTTGCTAGACGTTCAGAAAGAAGGGTCCAGAATTTTTCTTGGTCTCCTTTTGCTTCAATGGCGATTCGAGGCAAGTTTAATGTCACAACACCTAAATTCATTCGTCCTACGTTGATTTCTTCATCATTTTCATCTTTCCATCCTTGAAGGAAAGAACGACAGCCCATCGGTACTTTGAAACTGCCAGTCAATTCTACGATCTTGTCATAGTTCAAGATATCTGGATACATCCGTTTTGTTGCACATTCTAAAGCTAACTGCTTGATGTCGTAATTTGGATCGGCAGAATCAAGATTGACACCGCTTTTTAGGGTGAAAATCAATTTAGGGAAGATTGCTGTGCGTTTTTCGCTGCCTAAACCATTGATTCGATTTTGCAAAATCGCTTTTTGGATCTCACGTTCAAACCAATTTGTGCCTAAACCAAAGCCAAGTGATGTGAAAGGTGTTTGGCCGTTTGACGTAAATAACGTATTGATCTCATATTCCAGACTTTGCATAGCGTCAAAGATATCTTTTCTGGTTTTTGTTTTTGCATATTCTTCTTGGCGTTCAGGATTTTCGATCCATTCTTTTGCATCCGCTAAGTGTTTTTGATAATTCAATTCTGCAAAAGGTGCTAATAATTCATCCGTACGGTCAGCAGAACAGCCGCCATACTGACTAGAAGCAACATTGGCGATGATCTGAGAGATTTGCGCTGTTGCTGTTTGGATCGATTTTGGGGACTCGACTTCGGCATTACCGATTTTGAAGCCGTTATTCAACATACCTTTGAAATCGATCAGACAACAGTTCGTCATTGGCGTATATGGATGGTAATCTAAATCGTGATAATGGATATCGCCTTTTTGATGCGCATTGGCTACATGAGGCGGCAGCATTTTCAACCCAATCGATTTTCCAACGATTCCGGCAGTCAAATCTCTTTGTGTATTGAAAACGTTGCTGTCTTTATTTGCATTTTCATTGACCACTGTTTGGTCTTTGTTGATCAGTTTTTCGATGGAGAAATTGATATCTGTTGCTTGGCTGCGCTGAAAATCTCGTCTGGTGCGGTAACGGATATATTCTTCAGCCAATTCGTATTCATTTTTTTCCAATAACATATGTTCGACGATATTTTGGATTTCATAGATTTTGATATCTTGTGAAAAACGTTCTTGGATCTCTTTTACGACAAGTCCGACAATCATTTGGATTTTTTCATACGCTAATGGGGACAATGTGCCATGGATCTTTTTCTCTGCTTTGACTAAAGCAGCCAAGATTTTCTGGTCATCAAAAGCGACAGATCGACCGTCACGTTTGATGATCTTTAAACCAGCAGCACTTGTTGCAACTGCATCTTCTGTTTGTGGATTTTCTGCATACTCTAACATTGTATTATCAACTCCTGAATCATTTCTTCTTGTCTATCATAAAACAAAACGAAAAATGGAGCAACTATATATAGTGTGTACTTTATGTATAATTGTCTGTATATACTATATATGGTGTATATTTTATTGTGAAAAATTGTGAAAACGTAATGCGGCAAGGCTTGATATGAGGTGCAGGAAATAAAAATGAATAAAAAATTTTTGGATAAAGTTTACTTGTATGGAAGGTGACAAAAACTAAAGGGAAAAATATAAAAGAATATGCTACTATTCAAGTAATGAGAAAAGGAGGGAAACGATTGGAAAAAATGATCGAAGTAACACACCTAAGCAAAATCTACGGGAACAAAACAAATCCTGTCAAAGTATTAGATAATCTATCGTTTTCTGTAGAAGAGGGAGAGTTCGTCGGGATCATGGGTCCAAGCGGTGCTGGGAAAACAACCTTGATGAATATTTTATCCACGATCAGTTTGCCGACTATGGGAAGCGTCCAGATCCAGGGGCGGGAAATAACGAAGATGAAAAACAGTGAACTAAGCAGCTTTCGCCGAAAAGAGCTGGGGTTCATTTTTCAAGAATTCAATTTGATTGATACTTTAGATGCAAAAGATAACATCTTGCTGCCGTTAGCAGTTGAAAAACTGCCCAAAAAAGAAATCGACGAACGTGTAGAGCACGTTGCAAAACTTTTAGGCATCGAGTCTTTTTTGGATCATTATCCAGAAGAATTATCGGTAGGACAGCGGCAAAGAATCGCTGCGGCACGGGCATTGGTCGTTCATCCCAAAGTTATTTTTGCTGATGAACCAACAGGATCGCTGGATTCGAAATCAGCCACTGGATTATTAAATTATTTGACGATGATGAACGAAAAAGAAGCAGCTACGATTCTGATGGTCACCCACGACCCTTACACAGCCAGCTATTGCAATCGTATTCTATTTATCAAAGACGGCGTTATATTTTCAGAAGTCGTTCGGCGCGGCTCAAGGAAGGAATTTTTTGAAAAAGTGATCGATATGCAGGCAGCAATCGGAGGAGGTGGCAAACTAAATGCTCTATAAACTGGCCGCTAAAAGTTTTTTCCGCCAGTCACGAGGATACTTGGTCTACTTTTTCTGTATGACACTATCCGTTATGATCTATTATTCTTTTAATGCGATGACGTATGATCAGTCTCTGATTCGATTATCTGCCCAAAGTTTGGCTATCGACAATGTTTTGGGATTTGGGAATTTTTTGATTACCAGTCTGCTGATTTTCTTTATGTTTAGCGCCAATCGTTTTTTCTTGAACAAACGAATCAAAGAATTTGGGATCTATCAATTATTCGGAGTCAAAAAAAGTCAAGTCGCAGTCATTTATTGTATGGGGATCGCAGCAATCAGTTTTGTTTCTACTTGTTTAGGCATCTTGCTTGGCATCATTTTTTCAAAGCTTTTTGCAATGATTTTAGTCAAGATGATGCATCTTCAAGTTTCCACACCATTTTTTGTGTCGATTCCTTCGATTTACGGAACAATCACTCTTTTTTTCATCATCATGGCGGTGGTAGCGCTGCATTCGCTTTGGAAAATTTGGCTGCTGCCGATATTTCCTTCTTTTGAAGCGATGAAAAAGCCGTATAACAAAATGCGAAGTACCAAAAATTGGCAGTATTTTTTAGGGATCAGCGGAGTAGTATTGATTCTTTATGGTTATATAAGCGCATTGAGATTTCGCGATGTATTGACACAAATATTCATGGAACAGCTAAATCCATCATTGATTTTTCTTTATCCGCTGATGATTTTCTTTTGTTGTGTGTTAGGCACATATCTCTTTTTCAGCTATACTGCAAAAATCATTTCCTACAAGGTCAGCAGACAAAAGAGCAGCTACAAAGGTCTGCGCTTCTTGATCACGGGCAATACACGGATCCATCTGCTAAAAGGGAGAAGAACCAACACATTGATCACGGTCATCCTTGGTATTTCTTTGGCGATGATCGGCGGAGTGGCTTCGTTATCCACTTTCATGGTGCAGCAGGGAGAGTTCTTTAATCCAACTTCGTATCAAATGAGTCCTTCTGCAGCCAAAAAAGCAGCAACGATTCTTGCAGAAAACAATGAAACGAAAAAAGAGCTGATCATGAATTACAAGATTACTGGAAGTATGACGAATCTTGATATGGCAAATACAAATACAAATGAATTTCGTCTTGTAAATCTGGTTTCAGAAAAGGAATACCAACGATTCCGTCAAAATGTACCATCTGCACCAAAAATCAAGCTGAAAGGATCAAACAAAACAATCTTATTGGACGAACTGCAAACGACGATACGGAATTTCACGAATTATGGGTCAAATATTTATTTGCCCAATGAAGTTACTTTACAAATCCAAGAATTTTTGCCGGATTATCTAGGAGAATCTAGTCTGCGTTATGCTAGTCCAACACTGATCGTTTCCAATGAGCTTTATCAATCGTTGGAAGGGGCAGAATATCAGGTTGTTTACTGGAACATGAGCGAAGAAGAGGAACAATCGCTGAGCCAAATGATGAATCGTCAAATACCTGTCAAATGGTCAGATCCAATGTATTATCAGTATCAAATCCAAGGCACCAAACTAAACGGTGTAATCTCAACTACTGAAATGACATCAGAAATGCGAGGGGAAGGAACTGGCGAAATTTCTCGTACAAACTTTACTTCACGTTATGATAACTTGCGGAGAATCCATTTTTCGGCAGGTGTCTATCTATATGTCGCTTTATTTGTGGGGATGATCGTTGTTGTGACGACAGGAAGTATCTTAATGGTTCGGCAATTAGCGGAAGCAGAGGAAGAGCAAGACACATATATTTTGTTGTCAAAACTAGGGATTGGCAGAAAAGAAATCAATCAAATGATTTTCAAACAGAATGCAGTGTTGTTTTTTCCTCCAATGATTTTGGGTATCCTTCATGCTGTTTTTGCCATCAATGTTTACACCCAATACATCAAAACAGCTGATTACTGGTTGGCATACCTTGTTTGTGGTTTACTCATCGTTATTTATATGCTGCTGTATTATGCAACAAGCAAAGTCTATTGCCGGATCGTAGAAAATTGACCAATAAAAACAGAAAGTATAATTTTTTCGATAAGTAATGGTATAATTTTTTCAAATGACAAAAAAGGAGCGAGATAGAAGTGGACAAAAAAGAAGAGCAGCTGCTGATCGATTTGACATCAGCAAAAGGTGTACCAGGTAACGAAGAAGAAGTTAGAGAAGTTTTCAAATCTTATGCCAAACCTTTCGCCGATGATATATTTTTTGACGGACTCGGCAGTGTGATTGCCAAACAAGGCGCAGGCGGACCAAAAGTCTTTATTTCCGGACACATGGATGAAGTAGGATTTATGGTCACGAAAATCACGGATAAAGGATTTTTAGAATTCCAAACATTAGGCGGCTGGTGGGGGCAAGTCATGCTGGCTCAGCAAGTCGAAATAAAAACACAAGAAGGAAAAGTGTTTCATGGCGTCATCGGCTCAAAACCACCTCATGTACTGACACAAGCAGTGCGAAACAAACCATACGACATCAAAGACATGTTCATCGATATTGGTGCTTCAAGCGAAAAAGAAGTGAAAGAGTGGGGTATCCGTCCTGGAGACATGGTTACGCCTTACATCGAATACAAACGAATGAATGGCGGGAAATTCCTGTTGGCTAAAGCTTGGGACAATCGCATCGGAACAGCTGTATCTCTGCGTGTTTTGGAAAATCTTTCAAAAGAAGACCATCCAAATGTTTTGTTTGCTGGTAGTGATGTGCAAGAAGAAGTTGGGTTAAGAGGCGCTCGTACAAGCACCCATCTTGTCAATCCTGATGTGGCTTTTGCTTTAGATACAGGGACTGCTGGCGATACACCAGGTATGACGCCAAAAGAAGCGGATTCTGTATTAGGAAAAGGACCACAAATCTTAATTTTTGACGCATCGATGATCCCGCATAAAAAATTGTTGAATTTTGTGATTGGTGTAGCAGAAGAAATGGAGATCCCGTTCCAATATACAGTTATTACCGGCGGCGGAACAGATGCAGGTCAAATGCACTTGACCCGTGACGGCGTACCGTCTGTTGCCATTACTGTCCCAGTTCGTTATCTGCATTCTCATACATCGATCATCCATGAAGACGATTATTTGAACACAGTAAAACTAGTAACGGAATTAGTGAAACGTCTAGATAGTAAAACAGTTGAGCAGATTCGGAGTTATTGAGTATGAAAAAACAACCTATTTCTTATTACAAAGAACGTGCCAGAGATGCGTTGCGAAAACAATGGGGAATCAATGCTGGTCTGGTTCTTCTGGCATATCTTATAACAACTGTGATCCAATCATCGGTTGACGGATTGCTGAACTTTCCAGAAGGCAGCAGAGGACAGCTGATTTCTGATTTCCTGCTAAGTAATCTGCTGCTGTTTGCTTTTTATTACGGACTGAATTATATCGCTTTATACGTGATTCGAGGCGGCCGTGCTAAACCGGGAATGCTGTTTGCGATTTTTGACAAAAAGTATTATTTACCGATGCTTCTTTTGAACCTGATAAGCACAGTGGCAACATGGCTAGTGAATTCGCTTGTCTTTCTGCCATTGATCTTTATGGGCGGTGTCTTTTCTTATGTACAGTTAGTCACAGGAAACAGCCCGCGTCTCTTTTTATCCAACGATTTTGTGATTGATTTCAATTTCATCATCATGATTTTTATCTTTTTGCTTGTTGCGTTGATGCTTTTGAATATCATCGGCGGATTATTCCAAATTGCTTCTTGGGTAAAATTGGATTATCCCGAACTTTCAGTTGGAAAAAGTATCAGCTATGCTTGGTTTTTATTAAAAGACCGCTTATGGAAATATATCTTGCTTCAACTTTCCTTTATCGGCTGGTACCTGATTAGTGTCTTGACTTTATTTATCGGGCTATTATGGGTAGTAAGTTATGTAAATGTTTCAATGGCAGCCTTTTATGACTATGCAAGAGAAGAAAAGGGCATGCCTGAGCGTTATTTGAATAGTCAAAAAGAAACACTTGTGTAAGGGGGGAAGTGAAATGAAATTGACTGTTTTAGGCTGTCTGGGTGCTTATCCGTACAAAGGCCAAGGAACAACGAGTTATTTGCTGCAGTCGGAAGGTTACAATCTTTTGATCGATGCAGGAAGTACGACGCTGGTTCGTTTAGAAGAGCAGCTTGATCCGCTTGAATTGGATGCAGTGATCCTTTCTCATTATCATCATGACCATATTGCAGATCTAGGAGTGCTGCAATATTACTGGCAGCTGTATCCAAAACAATCCGAACGAGCATTGCTTCAGATTTACGGGCATACAGATGATACGATTCATTTCAATGAATTGACGATGGAAGGTGTTTCAAAAGGGCATCCTTATACTGAAGGAGAAAAACTTCAATTAGGTCCTTTTTCAATTACTTTTATGAAAACGATCCATCCTGTCCCATGTTATGCTATGCGTTTTGAAGAAGAAAAAACTGGGAAAGTATTTGTCTTTACAGGAGATTCTGGTTACTTGGCCACTTTTGAACAGTTTGCGGAAAATGCAGATCTTTTCTTAGCAGATACTTATTTGTTTAAAGGAAACGAACAGCATCACGCACACTTTACATCAAAAGAATCTGGTGAAATCGCCCAAGCAGCTAAAGTGAAAAAACTTGTGTTGACACACTTGCCTCAATTTGGCGATTTAGAGCAACTGAAAAAAGAAGCAGAAGAAGCAGCGGGAAGCGAAGTAGATGTTGAACTTGCTGCTATCGGAAAAGTCTTCGATATCTAGGAGGAAAACAATGATTTTTGTACCGAATGAAATAAACGATCCAACTATAAATTTAGCTATCGAACATTATTTGCTGCATGAAATGCCTGTGGACGAGCCGATTTTATTGTTTTATATCAACGAACCTTCAATCATCATCGGCAGAAATCAGAATACGATCGAAGAAATCAATCGCGACTACGTAGAAGAGCACAATATTCATGTGGTACGCCGCTTAAGTGGTGGAGGAGCTGTTTATCACGATTTAGGAAACTTGAATTTCAGTTTTATTATGCCTGACGACGGCAATTCGTTCAGAGATTTCGCAAAAGTGACACAACCAATCATCCAAGCTTTGCATGATTTGGGTGTTCAAGGTGCAGAATTGAAAGGCAGAAATGATCTTGTCATCAATGATATGAAATTTTCCGGTAATGCTATGTATGCGACAAATGGCCGGATGTTTGCTCACGGAACAATCATGTTTGATTCAGATATCGACGAAGTAGTGAATGCACTACGCGTGAAAAAAGATAAGATCGAATCAAAAGGAATCAAATCGATCCGTTCACGAGTAACGAATATCAAACCATTCTTGCCAAAAGAAAATCAAGATATGACAACAGAAGAGTTTCGTCAAGATATCTTGTTGAAAATCTTTGGTGTTTCTTCCGTAGAAGATGTGAACGAATACCATTTGACGGAAAAAGATTGGGAAAAAATCAAGGAAATCTCAAATGAATATTACCGAAACTGGGATTGGAACTACGGAAAATCTCCAGCATTTGACATTTCTCGTCAAAAACGTTTTTCAATTGGTTCTGTAGAAATCCACCTGAATGTAGAAGAAGGAAAAATCACCGATGCAAAAATCTATGGCGACTTTTTCGGTTTAGGAGAAATCTCAGATGTCGAACAAGCATTAATCGGGCAAAAATATGAAAAGCAGTCATTGGAAAAAGTGATTGCAAACCTTGATCTTAAAAAGTATTTTGGTGCCATCGAGCCGGAAGAGCTATTGGAATTGATTTATTAGAAAGAGGTAGTGAGCCAAGCGCTATGGCCTGAGCAATAAGCTCTTTGATGAGAGAAAATGGTTTCTTCATTTTTTCTCATCAAAGCTTATTGTCGAAGGATAGCTTTTGAGCACCGTTTACTAGAGGTCGTGAAAGAACCGTTCAGCCTCAACCATGAAAGAACCCCGCAAAACGTATATGGTTTGCGGGGTTCTAATACTGTTATTTCAGTTTTAAACCTGTTGGTACTTCCATTTTAATCCTTGTCGTTATCCAAACGTAAAGTAATCCGTTCGATAATGTCACCTTTTTCTTGCGAGAAGTGGCCGGCATATTTATCAGCAACTTTTTTGATTACTTCTAAATCAAAACGTTCTTGTTCTTTTAATTCTTCTGTAATACCTCGATCAAATATATTGATATTATGATGAGTGTTATGTTCACAATGAATTACCACTTTGTTGTTTACTAAGCGAATGTTCAAGTTTATTTTTCGCTGCAACGGGTTTTCGACAGCACGTACTTCCCGGATTGAATGTTCTAAGACATGGATCAGCAATTTCGAAAGATCATCATCGCTGATATTCAATTTGCTTGGCAAATCTACATCGAAGGTAGTGTGGATACTCCGTTTTTCAGTGATTGCTTGATAGCGGGCTAACAGCAGATTTGTCAGCTGATGGCCGGAGAAAGAATCAATCAACTCAAAATTATGGGCATCATCTAACATTTTTTCTAAAAACTGATCAGCTTCTTCTTTTGCCGCATACTGGTTCAAGTGCTGCAAGTTTTCCAGATTTTGGACCAATTCTCCACGCAATTCACCGATTTCTTTCAAATGGCTTCGCAGCAAGTCATAATGTTCTTCTAACAGTTCTGTTTTCGTCTGTAAAAAATTGACTTGTTTTTGGTTTTTGCTGTACTTCTCAATATGTTCAAGGATATTGTAACCGCACATCACTACTAGGATGACCACAAAAAGAATCGTTGACCAATTGACGGAAGTCGTATGGATGCCAAGTGCATTTTGGATGTATAAGAAACAGTGCATGATAGCAATCAATACGATCCAAGGTGTACATATAACAAAGAAGCGATTGTTTTTATAGGACTCGCCGATACATGCCAGCGAAGTACACAAGGTGCTGAAGACACTTATCGCGTTTGCAAAAGGCATCACTTCCGGTAAATCAGCAGGAGTGAATAGAGCATAAGCTAGAACAGACAAAATCATCGTAACGTGTAAGAAAATCCAGATTCCATAACGTTTTCGATAATATTCCATCTTAGTAAAATAATAAGTAATCAGTAAAATCGGTGTTAATACTGAAAAAAGATGGGAAAGAATCGAATGGACGATCGGTTCAAATAAAACACTGCTTAAAATATCATCCGAGAGTGCTTCAAAACCGACTGAAAAAGCAAAAGTACTCAGAATGACCAAAGAGATATGGAACTTTTTTTCTTTATACATCATATAAATGCAATAAGAAAAGGTACCAATAGCAAGCAATACAGCTAAAATCATCGTTAAAATCTGCGGGATCGAACGGGAAAAAATAAAACTGACCATAGAATGGACGTTTCCTATGTAAATTTCAGGAGGAAGCCCTGCATAATTATTATAAGGGGAAGTTACTTCGATCTGCAGCGTCCGGTTTGCATAATCTTCCGGAAGATTGACGATTGCTAGAGATAAGCCAGGGTTTTTTTCGTTTTCTTGCGCCGATCGTTCATAAAGAACCTCTTGATCTAATAAGACCTTGATCCATTGATGATTTCCTTTGATGAGCAAATCTTTTTGATTCGATTTCTGATCCAATTCGATTTCCATCACAAAGGTTTCGTTCTTAGTTACCCTGGGGATTTTATCGACATATCGGCTGCTGTATTGAAATTCAGGTGCATTTTTTGAATAAAAAGTCCAAGAATCTTTGGTTTCCAAAACTTGTCCGCTTTGTGCAGGAAAGAACATGAAAAAAAAGAAATAAATGATCCCACATAAAAATAACAAAGATAATATTATGATAGAAGTCCACTTATACTTGTTCTCATCAAACTCTTTTTCTGTACATTTGTTATTTAAAAAGTTCATGCAAAGTGATTCTTTCTTAATACTATATACATAAGATTAACTGTTTTCTGATAAGGAGTCAAATATAAGGGGAACGAAGCAAGAAAGTGCAAAAGCTAGTCGAAATCAGCAAAAACCTGATTTTAACTAGCTTTTTAAATATTTTGTATGTTATTATATTATTGATTTCGATAAAAAAGAAAAAGAGGTGGAAACGATTGTCAAAATTCAAAAAAATAACTGTATTTGGGTCAATTTCTCTTGTCCTGATTCTAGGTATTGGATTATTTATCGTTTTGATTCCTCGATTGTTTGGCTTGACGCCGCATTTGATTGAAGACAGCGCCATGTATCCAACATATATGAACGGCAGTCTGGTGTATATCCATCCTATTGATACCCAAGAGATTTTAGTAGGAGATGTTGTATCCTATTATGAAAACCAAGGAGAACAGGTAAAAACAAGACGCATCATTGCGGTGGATAATGCGAACAAGCGCGTCTATACCAAAGCAGACACAGAGCAGCAGGGAGAAGAAGGATATGTGAATTGGCGGAATATCATTGGTCGGCCAGTTTTCCAAATCCCGTATGTTGGGTTATTTTTATCTCAAAGAGTCTTGTCATGGGCACGAGGGATATTTTTCGGGATCGCGTTATGTCTAACGGCATTTACCACATGGAATACCTTTGATAAACTTCGAAAAAAAGAAGAGAGCTCTGATTATTTCTTGGAGTAAGGTGGAGGAGTTACCTTTTTCTTGTGGATTTTTTTCGTTCTAAGTATAATAACTTTCGTAGGAGGAGAGTTATGCGTAATGAAATGATGCATCGTCCGGTGGTACAAAAGGAACTGTTGGACTTTATGCGAAATGAACAAAAAATGCTGTCAGGAGAATTAGGAGAACTAGAACAAAGAGCGCATGAGGCTGAAGTACCGATCATCCCTCATGAAACAGTTGTGTTCTTGCAATTTTTCTTAGGACAGATGCAACCAAAAAATATTTTGGAAATCGGTGCAGCAATCGGCTTTTCTTCCAGTTTGATGGCAAAGTGTATTGGCGAAGACGGACATGTGACAACGATTGATCGATTTGATGTCATGATCAGAAAAGCAAAAGAAAATTATGCGCGTTTAGGACTGACAGATCAAGTAACGTTATTAGAAGGTCAAGCAGCAGATATTTTACCGACATTGACAGGTCCTTATGATTTCATTTTTATGGATAGTGCAAAGTCTAAATATATCGAGTTCTTGCCAGAGTGTCTGCGTCTTTTGAGAAACGGCGGCGTATTGATGGTAGATGATATTTTTCAAGGCGGAACGATTCTTCAGCCAGACGAAGAAATCCCTCGAGGCAAACGTGCCATTCATCGTAAGCTGAATGAATTTTTAAGAGTGGTAATGAAGCATCCAGATCTTACTTCAAGTATTCTTCCTCTTGGGGATGGTGTGATTTTGATCACAAAAGAAAAAGAAATTGATCCAGATAGTTTGAATTAAGATTTCAACAGCAGCAAGAAACTGCAAAAAACAGAGAATAGTAACAGTTTCTTGCTGTTTTTTTTAGAATAACAATGCTTATACAGCGGATTCACACTCTTTTCTGTGCCGAAAACAAAACAACTCAAATAAAATAACTAAAACTTATTGACATTCATTTTTAGATTATTTATAATAACTGTGTTGCACTAATTAAGTCATAGTAGCTCAGCTGGATAGAGCATTCGCCTTCTAAGCGAACGGTCGGGGGTTCGAATCCCTCCTGTGACGCTAAAAAACCGTTAGAAACGTTTGTTTCTAGCGGTTTTTCTTTTTGCTTGTGCCAAATTTGTGCCAAATGAGTTTTATTTAGTTGTAAATGGAAGAAAGGACAGCAGATACTTTAGGTTTATTCTTTTGCTTCAGTTCATCCAATACGTGAGAATAAACTTCTTGTGTGATTGAGATATCTTTATGGCCTAAGTGTTCTGATACATATAATAAATCAATTCCTTCATAGAGTAACACGGAAGCATTTGTGTGTCTAAGCCCATGGAAGGTGATAGACGGCTCTATAGATAACTGCTTTTGAATCTTTTTTAGTGTTTTATTTACTGCATTCGAAGTAATCATCCCATTCAAAGGATTAAAGAAAACGAGATTATGTTGGTTTTTTATGCCTATTTGTTTCAATAATTCTAATTGTTTTTGTTTGTATTCTTTTAGAATGCCGACGGTATGATCGTCAATATCAATTCTTCTAACAGAAGATTCATTTTTCGTTGGTCCAAACCCTTGATTAAGTAACCAAGTTTTATTAATATCAATCGTTTGTCCTTCAAAGTCTATGTCATCCCACGTCAAACCTAATAATTCGGCGAATCTAGCGCCTGTGGCTCCTCCTACAAGAATTAAGTAGGGTGAAGTGTATCTCGCGTCTAAACGGCTCTCAGCGGCTTTCATAAGACGTTTGAAATCTTCGTAGTTTAAATACTTTTCTTCTTTTTTCTTTCCTTCTTTTTCTCCCTTGATCACTGGATTGCGTGTAAAATCAGTAAAAATAATTTTTTCATCTAAAGCATCAAGAATTGCAGCTCTTACATGAGTATGAAATCTTTTGGTTGTCGCTTTAGCATGAGTTTTAGAAAATTCATTTAACACTTCTTGGTATCTTTGCTTTGTCATACTTGCTAATGTGTCAAAAGGCATGTATTTTTTGATGTTCGATAGGTTATCTAAATATCTTCTGTACGTAACATCTGAAGTTGACGAAGCCCTTGATACGATCATCACTAAAACCGGCGCAACAGGAGACAAAGCAGACAGACTTTCTCAATCTTTCGAAAACGTTGGTTCAAATACTCATTTACCTTTACAAACTGTTGGGGAAGCTATTGGTGAGGTAAATACACAATTTGGATTCATGGATAAAAAACTGGAAGATTCAACCAATTATCTCCTACAGTACGCTGAAATCAATGATACAGATGTTTCGCAATCAGCAATATCAGCTCGACAAGCTATTGATGCTTATGGACTAGAATATGATGACTTGAATTCTGTCCTTGATGTAACAACGAAAACATCGCAGAATACTGGTCAATCAGTAGATGACTTGATGCAAAAAGCAATTGATGGCGCACCACAAATTAAACAATTGGGATTAAGTTTTGGCGAAGGAATCACTTTACTTGGTCAATTCGAACAATCTGGTGTTGATTCAAGTGCTGCTTTAAGTAGTTTATCGAAAGCAACAGTAGCTTATGCGAAAGACGGTAAATCTTTAAGTCAAGGTCTGGGAGAATTGCAAGATAAAGTGAAAAACGCAAGTTCTGAAACTGAGGCCATTAATGCAGCAGCCGAAGTGTTCGGTACCAAAGGCGGTCCTAGAATGGCTGATGCAATTCGTAGAGGTACTTTAAACTTAGAAGATTTAGCAAAGACAGCTGGCAAAAGTGGGGGTGCAGTCGGAGATACCTTCGACGCTACTCTTGATCCAATCGATCAAGCTGATCAAGCTATGAATAATGCGATTATAGCTATGGCTGACGTAGGAGATGCGGTTCAAGTAAGTCTTTTACCTTTTTTTGAAAAAGCAACTTCCCTGTTACAGCAATTCTCAACTTGGTGGGGTTCTTTGGATCAAGGAACAAAAAATTGGATTATAACAATAGCTGGTATTGCAGCTGCTGTTGGACCGGTGCTGGTCATTCTCGGTTCGCTAATGGGGTCAGTTACTAAAATTGTTGGCGGTGTGAAAAGTTTTATCGGTATATGGAAAATAATGTCTGGGTTTTTAGCTGCAAATCCCTTTGTTTTAGTAATAGCTGGTATTGCGGTGTTAATAGCTGGTTTTGTTTTGGCGTACAACAAGGTTAAGTGGTTTCGTGATGGCGTTAACGCATTCTTCCAAGGTGTTTCCGATGTAGCTGTCGAGATTTTTAATTTTCTTGGTGGTTATTTAGGCGGTGTTTTTGACGGGGTAATTGCCAATTTTAATAATTTTTATAAAGCTGGTAAACGAATTTTTACTGGTTTCCTTGATTTTATCACAGGAGTGTTTACTGGTAATTGGTCAAAAGCTTGGAACGGACTAGTCGATATTTTTGGAGGGATTTTTGATGGAATTGCCGCAGCTGGAAAAGCACCAATCAATGCAGTTATTGGTGCTATCAATGGATTTATTGGTGGATTAAATGGAATTAAAATCCCGAAATGGGTCCCTGGTGTTGGCGGAAAAACATTCTCCATTTCAAAATTACCGTATTTAGCTCAAGGCGGCCATTTAATTAACGGACAAGCGATTGTTGGAGAAGCTGGACCAGAGTTGTTAACTGCTAAAAATGGAAAGACTACAGTTACTCCATTATCTGACGAAGAAAAACGAAAAGGCGTTGGAGGAAAAGTTGCTAGAGGTAGTTTTGAGCAACATATTCATATTGACAAAGTTGATTCAAACAATCCCTCCGAACTTGATCGTTTGAATCGTAAAATAGCAAGAGCAGGCAAAGAAGCTGTCGATGCATTAGGAGGTGCAATTTAAAGGTGTATCTGACAGCGAGCAAGCATTGACTTATGAAAAACCGAAGGAGGAAAACAATAATGAGTAAAGAGTCAATGATTAAATGGATGCAGGATCGACTAGGTAAAGTTACGTATTCAATGACCCGTCGGCTTGGACCTAATTCTTACGATTGCAGTTCTGCAGTTTTTTTCTCAATGATTGCTGGAGGCTTCTTGCCTTCTGGATCAATGGGAAATACTGAAACTCTCTTCGGTATGGTGGGAACTAAACTGAAAAAAATTACTCGATCAGAAGTACAACGAGGTGATATTTTTATTTCAGGTACTCCAGGAGGGTCAAATGGATCAGCTGGTCATACAGGTATTTTTCTAAGTAACGGCTCATTTATCCATTGCTCTTATACGCATAATGGGATCGCAGTAGACACTAATGATGCGTACATGAGTACAAAACTGCAACATAATTTCTACCGTATTATCGATGGAGGAACTGCTAATACAGACAATAAACCACAGATGATCCAATTGGCTCTTGACGGTCAATTTGGAAATGCAACTGCTAGACGTCTGCAAGAATACTTTGATACTGCTGGCAAAGACGGTGTGATCAGTCATCAGTTCAAACAAACATTTAACCAAAATATTTACGCTGCTCAATTTGACAATACATTGACTGGATCGAATGTCATCAGAGCTTTACAAGGTTTCTTAGGTATTGCTCAAGACGGATTGTGCGGTCAAGGGACAATCAAAGCATTACAAAGACATTTAGGCACCACACAAGACGGTGTGATCAGTCCTGTATCTAACGCAGTAAAAGAATTACAGCGGAGATTAAATGCGAATAAATTATAAGTGGAATCCCTGTGCCAAATTATGTGCCAAATAATTTTTGAAATCGTTCAAATTGCTTGGTAGATCGGATTAGAAAAGCTTTATTTATCAATTAATTAGAATTAGTTAGAGCTATGATTAGTTCTCCTGTGACGTAAAAAAACCTCTGGAAATGTTGATTTCCAGAGGTTTTTTTGTTTTTGTGCTAAATTTTTCCCATTACTTAGTATGAATATAAATAATGGCTTTTTATTAAAAAGGTCGTCCCAAAGAGTCTGTTCCAGTTATTTCCAAATAAAGAAAAAATTAATCTGAAAAGGACGGGAAAACAGCTTAATTTTTATAATGCGGATGCTATACTTTTTATAAATAAAAAGCAGACTTGGGAATAGGAGAAGCAGAATGAAAAAAATCAGTTTTCTACAGTTGTTTTTATTTATTGTTTGTGTGATTTGTTTTATCACTAGTTTGATCAATTTGTCTGGTATTTTTTCTACGTTGTCGTTTTTGATATTTCCTGAAGAGGAAGTGGGTTCTTTGGTGTATGTCTATAGAAATCTATTCGTGAATATCCCGATGTTTGCAGTGGCAAGCAGTATCGGTCTTCTCGTTTTTAAAAAGGTGTTAGCGGAACCTGGCAATAACGAAACAGACTAAGCCATTCCAAATGGCTTAGTCTGAAAGATAGAACATAAATCAAGTAGCGGAGATCTTTTCATTTTGCAGTACTTCTCGGATGACTTCCCAATCTTTTTCGATAAGCGGCTGCAGCTTGCGGTTATAGAAAACTGCAGCTGGATGGAACAATGGTATGACGGAGTAAGTCTTTTCAGACCACTCGTAGCTGTTTTTTTCTTCATTTAGCTGCAGGATAGGTCCTTGATACAGTTCCCCGTGGGTTTTTGATACAGTATATGTTGGTCCAAGCAGTCGATGAAGTCCTATATTTCCCAAAGTTGCAATCAATGGAGGATCGATATGTGTGAATTCATAGTCTAAGATAGGTGCGTGTGCTAAGACTTCAGATTTTGTGGGGGTGCGGTTTGGATAGACGATTTCTCTTTGGCCTGTTCGCTTGTTTATACGCTCCGTTTTTTTATACGGACGGCTTCTTACCGCGCTAGTGATATAGACTTCTTCTCGCGTCAGCCCAGCAGAAGCTAAGCAGTTCATCAGCTCTTTTCCGGCTTGTCCGCTAAAAGGGATATGATTTGTCACCTCTGTTTTTCCAGGGGCTTCGCCGACGAGCATAAGTTTAGGGTTTAAAGGGCCTTGTCCTGGGACAAATCCTTCAACAGGCGCGTCGCCCGTTCTTTTTTCAACTTTTTCGATTAATTCTTGTGGATAGTTCACAGTAATGCCTCCTTTGTTCCTTATTATAAAGGAAAAAGCAAAAAATACGATTTTTATAGATTTATTGAAAGAAGCACTCGATTCTTTGTTGACTGGATGGTCTTATTTTGGTAAACTTATAACGTTGTAATTGTGGACTCCACAGCTACAACCGCTCAGAACAAGTACTAAGCACAGGAAACTGTCACTTGGGATGGCGAGTCTAAGTATAATAGAAGGAGGTGCTTTATAGCATGTACGCAATTATTAAAACTGGCGGTAAACAAATCAAAGTTGAAGTTGGTCAAGCAATCTACATTGAAAAACTAAATGTTGAAGCAGGTGAAAAAGTTGTCTTTGACGAAGTAATCTTAGTAGGTGGCGAATCTACGAAAGTAGGTGCTCCAACAATCTCTGGTGCAACTGTTGAAGGAACTGTTGAAAAACACGGCAAACAAAAGAAAGTCGTTACTTTCAAATACAAACCTAAAAAACATTCACACCGCAAACAAGGTCACCGTCAACCATACACAAAAGTAGTTATTGACGCTATCAACGCTTAATTGAGCTTGAGGAAGAAGGCCTGAATATAATGATCAAAGGAACATTTAAACGTAATGACGCTGGTCAAATCGTTTCATTTACTTTGACAGGGCATGCGGATGCCGGACCTTACGGAAGCGATATCGTTTGTGCAGGTGTATCTGCTTTAGCGATCAGCACTGTAAACGGGATTTCTGCATTAGCTGGTTTTGATCCAATCATCGATACCAACGAGGAAGAAGGCGGTTATTTATACGTCGAGATGCCTTCTGGGATGACACAGGAACAAAACAACATTGCCCAAATTCTATTGGAGAATCTGCTGTTAGGCGTTCAATCAATAGAAGTTGAACATTCAGAATATATCAAGATCGAGACCATTATTGAAAAATAGGAGGTGCAGACTATGTTACTAAATATGAATCTACAATTATTTGCCCACAAAAAGGGAGGCGGTTCTACATCTAACGGCCGTGACTCTGAATCAAAACGTTTAGGTGCTAAACGTGCTGATGGACAAACAGTTACAGGTGGATCAATTCTTTACCGTCAACGCGGAACAAAAATTTATCCAGGTGTAAACGTGGGTATCGGTGGTGACGACACTTTATTCGCTAAAGTGGACGGCGTGGTACGTTTCGAACGTAAAGGCCGCGACAAAAAGCAAGTGTCTGTTTACCCAGTCGCTCAAGAAGCTTAATCAAACGAAGCAGGAATCTTTTATTGCAAAAGGTTTCTGCTTTTTTATTTACTAAAAAAGCATGAAGTAAAAAATCAATTCATTTTTTCTTACACAAAAAATCCTTTTTTGATATAGCGATTTTAAAAAAACAGGTATAATCATTCTTATATAATAGAAGAAAAAAAAGTATCGAAAATTTGTAATAAAGGGTGAACTGCTATGTTTATGGATAAATTTTCTTTTGATAAGGATGCCGGCGTTGATTTGAGCGTTTATTTGCATGAAGAAAAGCCGGAATTTTCTCGTGTGACAAAACGGCCATTTGTTTTGGTGATTCCTGGAGGCGGTTACAGTTTTTGCAGTGAGCGCGAAGGAGAACCAATCGCTTTGCACTTTGCGGCGCATGGTTATCATGCGGGAGTTTTGCGCTATCACGTCGGCGAGCATCGTGATTTTCAGAAGGCGCTGGATGATGGAAAACAGGCATTGGCTAAGATTCGGGAATTAGCGGCAGAATGGGCGATCGATACCGATAAAATTGCGGTGATCGGTTTTTCTGCTGGAGGGCATCTGGCAGCGGCGATGTCTAATTTATTAGAAGAAAAACCAAGTTTGTGCGTTTTGGGTTATCCTGCTATTTTAAAATCTTTCAGCGATGTGATGCAGATAGATGCACCTTCTTTGGAAACCTGCGTCAGCCCTGAAACACCACCGACTTTCTTGTTTTCGACATTTGAAGATAACGTTGTTCCGATAGAGAACTCTTTACTTTACCTGCGGGCGCTTGAAGAAAATGATGTACCTTTTGAAACGATGATTTTTCAAAAAGGAAAACATGGTCTTTCTTTAGCAACGAAATATTATGGGGCAAAAGAAGAAATGATCGATCCTAGATTTGCCCGCTGGTTCAAAACCTGTGTGGAATGGATGGAAATCAATTGGGCAGAAATAAAACAAACAGATAAAAACTTGCCGCTTCAAGATAAACCGATCAAAGAACTTTGGCGCAATCTGAAGTGCAAAGAATTGATTTTAACTTATTTTCCGCATTGGGAAGATAGGAGCCGTTATAAATTGATCAAGAATTTGAGTTTTACAGAATTGATGCAACTCTTTCCAGCGAGATTCCAAGAAAAAGAACTACATCAATTGTACGGAAAACTAACAACGATCATTGGTGAAACAGCATAACACTTTGAGCAAGTAAGAAAATTCGTTTGATACGTACCAAATAGCTGAGAGAGGAGAACTACTCCTGTTTCAGCTATTTTTATATAGAAGAAATAAATTCACGAAGAATTACAGTAAATAGTTGACGAAATCGATTTAAATCCATAATATTATGTTTTGTAACCAGATAGTTGGTAAAACTATTAGTGTGGAGAAAGGAGCGAGAAATTTGACAAAACGAATTGATCGAATCTATGCGTATGTCAAGGAAAGAACCGCTCATTTAACGGAGAAAACAGCAAATGAAGGCGTCACGACCAAGGAAATCGCAGATGCTCTAGGAATCCAGCGTACCAATGGGAGTAAAGATCTCAATCAGCTGGTAAGAGAAGGCAAATTGGCTAAGACAGACAGCAGACCCGTTCGCTACATATATAACACGCAAATGTCGTCACATACGAAACCGTTAACAAAATATGTGCCCAGTTATAAAGAAGAACCGCGAAAAGAGAACGTGGAAGACATCATAAGGCTGGATACCAAAGATATCTTTTCGAAAATCATCGGAACCAATGGCAGTATGAAAAATTCCGTAGAACAAGCAAAAGCAGCAATTCTTTATCCGCCCAAAGGTTTGAATTGTTTAATTACGGGACCAACAGGATCAGGGAAAACGTATTTTGCCCATGCTATGTTCCATTTTGCGAAAGCCAACCAAGTGATTACGGATGAGAATGAACTGATCGTTTTCAACTGTGCGGATTATGCGAATAATCCAGAGTTATTGATGAGTCATCTTTTTGGACATACAAAAGGGGCGTTTACAGGAGCAACAGAAGAGAAAAAAGGAATTATCGATGAAGCAGATGGCGGAATGCTTTTCTTGGATGAGATCCATCGGCTGCCGCCAGAAGGACAAGAGATGGTCTTTTATTTTATGGATCATGGAACGTATAGTCGTTTGGGTGAAACCGCGAAAAACCATCATGCAAATGTACGGATCGTCGGTGCAACAACAGAAGATCCAGGTTCTTCGCTTTTAGAGACTTTTGTTCGAAGAATCCCGATCAATATCCAATTACCTTCTTTCGAAAAACGCCCAGCAAATGAAAAAGTCGATTTAGTCAAAATCATGTTCGCGCATGAAGCAAACCGTATCCAGCGAAAAATCACCGTAACAGAAGATGTTGTAAAAGCATTGATCGGAAGTGTGACGTACGGAAATATCGGACAGTTGAAATCAAACATCCAGCTGATTTGTGCGAGAGGGTTTTTAAATCACATCAACTCTTCTGAACTGTCGATCACAGTGGATGAGCTGACTGAAGGAATCAAAAGCGGATTGATCCACTTGGCGAGAAATCGCGGAGAAATGTCTGAGTTATCAAAGATTTTAGATCCTAAAATAATCGTTATGCCAAATGACATGATCATGAAAATCCAATCTGATGCCTATGAACTGCCGTATAATCTTTATGATATCATCGGGGATAAAGCAGCGTTATTGAAGTCTGATGGTCTTGACCAAGAAGCGATCAATCATTTTATTTCTACAGATATCAATGTCCATTTGCAGTCTTTTTATAAAGATCATGGATTTTCTTTTAATGCAGATAATAAACTTGCTGAATTTGTCGATCCGAAAATCATTGATTTGACGAACCAAATCTATACGATGGCAAAAGAGGCTCTTCCGTATGAATTTCAGCAAAATTTCATTTATGCGATGAGTTTGCATATCAGCTCCTTTTTGAAAAAAATCAATTTGGGCGAAGAACGCCATACAAACGATAATATTCGTGAAATGACTTTTGATTTTCCAGAAGAGTATCGCTTGGCAAAAGAGATCCGAAAGACCATTGAAAGTTATTTTAATGTCGTGATTCCTGAAAGTGAAGATTACTATCTTACTGTATTGCTTGTCTCACTAAGAGCAAATCAAGCAAGCGGCAGAATTGGAGTGGTTGTAGCTGCCCACGGAAATAGTACTGCCAGCAGCATGGTCCAAGTGGTGAAGCAGCTGCTGGAAGCAGATAATGTACGCGCAGTAGATATGCCATTAGATATGGACCCGAAAACAGCATTGGTCAGAATGGAACGAGCAGTAAAAGAGGTAGATGAAGGCAGCGGTGTGATTTTGCTGGTAGATATGGGTTCTCTGGCTTCTTTCAATAATCAGCTCCAGACTGAGACTGGCATCCCGATTCGAACGATCGATATGGTGACCACTTCACTTGTGTTGGAAACCGTTCGAAAAGTTTCTGTCTTAGGAACAGATTTGGATGTATTATATGATTCACTGAAAAACTTCCGCGGGTATGGCGAAGTTCCATCCAACCTCCATACAGAAGAGGAGTCCAAAAAAAGAGCGATTTTAGCTATTTGTGCTTCTGGCGAAGGGACAGCGCAGCGTATCAAAGAAATCATTGAACGTGCAGTCAGCAAAAAATATCCAGCGTTTGAAGTCATCACATTATCGATCGTAGAATTACAAAGCCGATTGCCGCAATTGCAAGAAGAGTATCAAATCATTGCAGCAACAGGAATCACTGATCCTAAAATTTCGGCGCCGTTCATTCCATTGGAGCGGTTCATTGACCAAGATGTCGAAGTGATTTTGGATCAGCTGCTGCTTGGTGCTGATTTAGAAGAAGCGGAAGAGATTTCGCTGGATGATGAAGAAGCCAAGAAAATTTGTCAGAAATATATAGAAGAAAACTTTACCTTTATTAATGGAAAGAAACTGATTGGTCCATTGTGGCGATTTTCGGAAAAAACAGCTGAAGCATTTGATCTTACTGAACTAGCATTTAAAATCAATCTAGTGACGCATACTGCCGGAATGGTCGAACGGATCATTCTAAAAGAAACACTTACTGCGGAAGAAGAAACACGAACAGAAACAGAAGAGGCGTATTATGAGCGTCTGAATGAACTATTGGATGAATTTGACGCCGAATTAAAAATCCAAACACCAGAAAATGAAGTGTATTATTTGAGCAAAATGATTCTTGATCAGCAGGCGAAAAAAATACACTAATAGAAAAAATACAAAAACCGATACACTGTTTTAGTGTATCGGTTTTTGTGTATCGAAGAAAAAGCTGTTGTACCGTATAGTGTATTGTTAAAAAGTTGGCACGCTTCTTGCTTATATATAAGTGTACTTAGGAGGTGGTCAAACTCGCGGAAATGATAGGGTTTTCTGCGATGGCAGTTTATTGAGAAGGGATTTGAGCATAATGGATATCCGATTGGCAAGAATCGATGATCGTTTAATCCATGGACAAGTGGCAACAGCTTGGTCAAAGTTAACAGGAGTCGAGCGGATCATCGTCATTAGTGATGAAGTCGCCAAAGACGATCTGCGTAAGTTTCTATTAAAAGAAGCTTCGCCGCCCGGGATCAAGTCGAATGTGATCACAGTTCAAAAAATGGTTCAAATCTGCCAGAACGAGTTGCTGCAAAATGTGAAAGTGATGCTTTTATTCACGAATCCGCAAGATGTGGAGACAATCGTTCGCTGCGGTGTCAAATTACAGACGGTAAATATCGGCGGTATGAGTTTTTCTGAAGGGAAGACAATGATCACAAATTTTGTTTCAGTAGATAAGAAAGATATTCAGTCTTTTCATTATCTGCATCAGCAAAACGTAGAGTTGGAAATCAGAAAAGTACCTGCGGACAGAAAAATCTTTTTGATGGAACTGCTAACAAGAGCAAAAAAGGTATAACGATTGCTGAAAATTTTCCCGCAGTCAATCAAGCATTTATTCTTAGTATTTAATAAAGCAAATAGGAGGTATAGATATGGTAGGGATCATCCTTGCAAGTCATGGACAGTTCGCTGAAGGAATCTTACAATCTGGTTCAATGATTTTCGGCGAACAAGAAAACGTCAAAGCAGTCATTTTGAAACCTAGTGAAGGTCCAGACGATTTAAGAGCAAAAATGGAAGAAGCAATTGCTTCTTTTGAAAACCAAGATGAAGTTTTATTCTTAGTTGATTTATGGGGCGGTACACCGTTTAACCAAGCAAATACTTTGTTTGAAAACCATAAAGACAAATGGGCGATCGTCAGCGGATTAAATCTTCCAATGCTGATCGAAGCTTACGCATCACGCTTCTCAATGAATTCTGCACAAGAAATTGCTGCACATATCATCGAAACAGCAAAAGAAGGCGTACGCATCAAACCTGAAGAATTAGAACCTGAAGAAGCACCAAAAGCAGCAGTTGCAGATGCACAACCAAAAGGCGCTTTGCCTGAAGGAACTGTAGTCGGCGATGGCAAAATCAAATTTGTATTGGCACGTGTGGACTCACGTCTGCTTCATGGACAAGTTGCAACAGCTTGGACAAAAGCAACACAGCCAAACCGTATCATCGTTGTTTCTGATGCTGTATCAAAAGATGATCTTCGTAAAAAATTGATCGAACAAGCTGCTCCTCCTGGGGTAAAAGCAAATGTTATCCCAATCAGCAAAATGATCGAAATAGCGAAAGACCCTCGTTTCGGAAACACAAAAGCTTTGCTTCTTTTCGAAAACCCAGAAGATGTGTTAAGAGCAGTCGAAGGTGGCGTAGACATCAAAGAATTGAATGTCGGCTCAATGGCTCACTCTGTTGGTAAAGTCGTAGTAAGTAAAGTATTGTCAATGGGACAAGAAGACGTTGAAGCTTATGAAAAATTAGAAGCTAAAGGCGTGAAATTCGATGTACGTAAAGTACCGAATGACTCTCGCGACAATATGAATGATATTCTTAAAAAAGCAAAAAGCGAATTAGCACAAGCTAAATAAAATAACTTAAATATAGGAGGCTTATCATGTCTGCAATTTCAATGATTTTAGTCGTACTTGTTGCCTTTCTAGCAGGGATGGAAGGAATCTTAGATGAATTTCAATTCCATCAACCGTTAGTAGCATGTACATTGATCGGTTTAGTAACAGGTAACTTAGAAGCTGGTATCGTTCTAGGCGGTACTCTTCAAATGATCGCTCTAGGTTGGGCAAATATCGGAGCTGCCGTAGCACCAGATGCTGCTTTAGCATCAGTTGCATCAGCAATTATTTTAGTTTTAGGTGACCAAGGTGTCAAAGGTGTTCCTTCTGCGATCGCGATTGCAGTTCCTCTTGCAGTAGCTGGATTGTTCTTAACAATGATCGTTCGTACAATCGCTGTTCCTATCGTTCACTTGATGGACGCTGCAGCTGAACAAGGAAATATCCGTACTGTTGAAATGTGGCACATCATTGCCGTATGTCTACAAGGTGTACGTATTGCTGTCCCAGCAGCTGCTTTACTATTCATCCCAGCTCATACAGTTCAATCATTCTTGGAATCAATGCCAGCATGGTTGACAGACGGTATGGCTATCGGTGGTGGTATGGTCGTTGCCGTTGGTTACGCATTGGTAATCAACATGATGGCTACTAAAGAAGTATGGCCATTCTTCGTTATCGGTTTTGTTGTCGCAGCGATCTCTCAATTAACATTGATCGCACTTGGAGCTTTAGGTGTTGCATTAGCGCTTATTTACTTGAACCTTTCTAAAATGGGTGGTTCTTCAAATGGCGGCGGAGGAAGCAGTTCTGGCGACCCTCTAGGCGATATCTTGAACGATTACTAATCTTGAAGGAGGAAAAGAAAATGGCAGAAGAAAAAATTCAATTATCTAAAAGAGATCGTTTAGCTGTAGCATGGCGCTCTACCTTCATTCAAGGTTCTTGGAACTACGAACGTATGCAAAACGGCGGCTGGGCTTTCTCAATGATTCCAGCAATCAAAAAATTATACAAAACAAAAGAAGAACGTTCAGCTGCGTTGAAACGTCACTTGGAGTTCTTTAATACTCACCCATATATCGCATCACCAATCCTAGGTGTTACTTTAGCGCTTGAAGAAGAACGCGCAAACGGTGCAGCTGTCGATGATGTAGCGATCCAAGGGGTTAAAGTTGGTATGATGGGACCTCTAGCCGGTGTTGGTGACCCAGTATTCTGGTTTACAGTTCGTCCTATGTTAGGTGCGCTTGGTGCATCATTGGCAATGGGTGGAAACATCTTAGGCCCAATCATCTTCTTCCTAGGTTGGAACATTATCCGTTGGGCATTCATGTGGTACACACAAGAATTTGGTTACAGAGCCGGTTCTAAAATCACAGAAGACCTTTCTGGCGGATTATTGCAAGACGTAACAAAAGGAGCATCTATTTTAGGGATGTTCGTACTGGCCGCACTGGTTCAGCGATGGGTATCCATCAAGTTCCTGCCGGTCGTATCTGAAGTAAAACTTGACAATGGCGCATATGTTGACTGGTCAAGCCTTCCTTCAGGCAGTGACGGAATCAGATCTGCGTTCGAACAAGTGAACTCTGGTCTAGCACTTTCTTCAACAAAAGTTACAACATTACAAGATAACTTGGATCAATTGATCCCTGGATTAGCTGCTTTATTGCTAACTCTATTATGTATGTGGCTTCTTAAGAAAAAAGTTTCTCCAATCGTTATCATCCTTGGCCTATTCGTAGTAGGTGTGGTTGGTCACGTAATCGGACTTTTATAAGATAAACAAGATTGTATCGAGAGGTTGGGGCAACCGTCATTCGGCTGTTGTTCCAAGCTCTTGATTTTTTTGTAAAAAACGATTTTAAGAAAAATGTTTCTGTCCGAATGTAGTATAATGGATAGGAAATCGAACGAAGAGGAGTGAAAGAGATGGTCGAATCACTGAATACAAAAGTAGATTTGGTAATAGATGCCACTGCTTTTACAGGATTGACAGATTATGGCAAGATCATGATCGGCAATCAAGGATTTGAATTCTACAACTCTCGCGACGCTCGCAAGTACATCCAGATTCCATGGGAAGAAGTTGATTATGTGATTGCTTCTGTGATGTTCAAAGGGAAATGGATTCCGCGTTATGCGATCCAAACGAAGAAAAATGGGACATTCACGTTTTCTTCAAAAGAACCGAAAAAAGTACTTCGCGCGATCCGCGTATACGTAGAACCTTCACGTATGACCCAATCATTGAGTTTTTTCGATGTGGTAAAACGAGGGATCTTATCGATTGGCAAAAAGAAAAAGTAACAGGTTATGAAGGGATTTTCTCCTTCTGGAAATAGACCAAACCATGAAGAAATCACGCGCTGATTCTTTATTGTTTGGTCTATTTTTTCTTTTACGATAAGATTTTATTGTAAAGGGGGTTATATTATGGGTTGGTTATGGACATTGATTGTAGGAGCAATTATTGGCGCTATTGCCGGAGCTATCACAAATAGAGGAAACTCAATGGGCTGCATCACAAATATTATTGCAGGGTTGATCGGATCAAGTATTGGACAAGCGTTGTTTGGTACATGGGGGCCGTCAGCAGCTGGTATGGCTATTATTCCATCTATTTTAGGAGCAGTGATCTTAGTTGCTGTCGTTTCATTCTTTTTCGGCCGAAAATAAAGAGCAAATCAATTGTACAAAAGATCGAGCATGCCAAAACAGAAAATGTTTTGGTGTTCGGTCTTTTTTTCGTCTTTATACATACGAGAAAAGAAGATAGTTTGTTATAATGGAAAAAAGAAGAGAAAAGAGGAATTGCTTTTATGATGGTACGTGTAGAAAAACTTCGCAAAAAAATGAGAGAAAACGATTTGGATTCATTTTTGGTCACTAGTCCCTATAATCTTCGCTACTTGACGAATTTTACAGGAACGACAGGTTTAGCAATCATTACGCTGGATAATGCTTATTTTGTTACAGATTTCCGCTATACAGAGCAAGCAGCCAAACAAGCACAAGGTTTCGAGATCATCCAAAACAGCGGTCCGATTTTTGAGACAGTGGCAGATTTAGTCAAAAAAGCACAGTTGCAAGAACTTGCATTTGAAGAAACACAAGTCTCTTTTTATGACTATACGATTTTAGAAGAAATCATCATGGCAGAATTGATTCCAGTTACTGGGATGATTGAAGAATTACGAGAAGTAAAAGATGAAGCAGAAATCGCGCTTGTTGAAAAAGCGTGCCACATCGCTGACGCTGCCTATGATCATATTTTGAAAATGGTTCGTCCAGGTATGACAGAGATCGAAGTAGCAAATCAACTGGATTTCTATATGCGTTCCCTTGGCGCTTCAGGTGTTTCGTTTGAAACGATCGTTGCCAGCGGTATCCGTTCTGCAATGCCTCATGGAGTAGCCAGCAGTAAAGTCATTGAACAAGGTGATTTGATCACGCTTGATTTTGGCTGTTATTATGAAGGATATGTTTCTGATATGACACGGACATTTGCAATCGGTGATCCAGGAGAGAAATTGAAAGAAATCTATCAAATCGTTCTAGACGCACAATTGGCAGTGATCGATGCAGCGAAACCAGGAATGATGGGCAGCCAATTAGATGCGGTAGCAAGAGATTACATTTCAAGCAAAGGATACGGCGAAGCGTTCGGTCATTCTACAGGACACGGGATTGGTTTAGAAATCCATGAAGGCCCTAATGTTTCTTCACGCGCCGAAAAACAATTTGTAGAAGGCAATATCATCACAGACGAACCAGGTATCTATTTGCCAGGGATCGGCGGAGTCCGGATCGAAGACGACTTGCTGATTACGGCAGAAGGTAATCGAATCTTGACGCAATCACCAAAAGAATTGATCATCTTATAATTCTCATAAGAAAAAATTTAGATTTGTTGAAGAAATCCACCAGCTTTTGATATAGAAAATCATGTGATTTAATGATAAACTAGAAACGGACTATCACTTAGTTGAAAGAATCAGAAGCTGGCATATTTTCAGCAAGACAAAAGGAGGCTGCGGATGATACCTGCAGAAGAATTGAAAAAAGGTGCAATGATCGAATTTGCTGGAGAAATCTGGCGTGTAACAGCTTTTTCCTATATCGAACCTTCTAAAGGCTCAGCATACGCAGAAACTCAGCTGAAAAATATCCGCACGGGCGAGAGCAAAGATGCCCATTTTCAAAAAGGTGAAAACATCACTGAAGCACAGATGGAAAAAGAGCTTGTACAGTATCTTTACAAAAATGACGACAACTATGTATTTATGCAATTGGATACGTATGAGCAGATCGAGATCCCCGCTGCACTGATCCAGGAAGAGATTCTTTATTTTCCTGAAAGCTCGGAGATCGTCCTTCTTAAAAACAATGAAGGATTCTTAGGATTGGAATTACCTTTGGAAGTTCCGCTGGCCGTGCTTTCGGTCGATGCTGACCCATCTGTTTCAGACGGCAGCAAATCAGCGGTACTGGAAACGGGATTAACAGTCAATGTTCCTTTTTTTATCAATCAAGGGGACAAAATAATGATCGATACATCTGATGGTTCATATGTATCTCGTGTTTAGGCAAAAGGAGGAAGTATAAATGGCAGATGAAAAAAGTCTGATTTTGAATGCAAACCAAGACTTGGGAGAAATCGTGATCGCACCAGAAGTGATCGAAGTGATCATCGGTATTGCCGCTTCAAAAGTTGAAGGTGTTTATGGCATGCGCGGTACTTTTGCCAGCAATGTTACAGAACTTTTAGGCAGAGCAGCACATGGCAAAGGGGTTTACTTGCGCAATGAAGATGAAGGATTGAAAGTCGATATCTACTGCTACTTGGAGTATGGTGTTTCTGTACCAAAAGTTGCGATGGAAATGCAAGACCGCGTGAATCAGCAAGTCTTGTTTATGACAGATGTCAATTTAGCTGAAGTAAATATCCATGTCGTTGCTGTTGTTCCTGAAAAATTGGAGCAGCCTGCGTTAGAAGAATTATTTGAGGACGAAGAGGAAGAAAATGAGTAAAGAATTGTCACGTCATGAAATACGGGAAATGGCTTTGCAAGCATTATTCCCATTAGATTTCAATACAGAGTTAACAAAAGAAGATGCGATTATCAACGCGATCGAATTAGACCATCGCGACATGCTCAATGAAGAGGGTTCAGAATTTGTCCCTGTTTATTTGGATACATTAGTTGGCGGAGTTTGTGCGAAAAAAGCGGAACTGGATCAAATCGTTGAAAAGCACTTGAAAAATAATTGGAGTATCCAGCGTATTTCTAAAATGGATTTGGTTATTTTACGTATCGCGATTTTTGAGATGCTTTATGTTACTGATGTTCCTGGAACAGTTGCTTTGAACGAAGCAATTGAATTAGCCAAAACATTTAGTGATGACCGCTCTCGGAAATTTGTCAACGGTGTGTTATCCAATGTGTTGAAAGAAACCGAAGCTGGGGCGTAAGTCCTAGCTTTTTTCTATAAGAAAAAGAATGAAGCAAAGAGTGGCAGTTTTAAAATCAAGCAATTTTTATTATAAAGTCTAGGAGTGGTGGCAAATGGGAACGCTGATCAATGGAAAAGAACTAGCCGAAAAAATGCAGTCAGAAATTGCAAAAGAAATCCAAGAATTAAAAAAAGAAAAGATCCATCCTGGGCTAGTTGTCCTTTTAGTAGGGAATAACCCTGCAAGTGAGATCTATGTTCGAAACAAAGAAAGAACCGCTGAAAAAATCGGTCTGCATTCAAAAGTAGAACGTTACCCAGAGTCCATCACCGAAGAAGAACTGTTGGCAGAAATCGAAAAATACAATCAAGATGATCAATTTCATGGTATCTTGGTCCAACTTCCGCTGCCCAAACAAATCGATGAAGAAAAAGTGTTATTAGCGATTCGTCCAGAAAAAGATGTCGACGGTTTTCATCCAATGAATCTTGGAAAACTGCTTGCTGGAAAACCAGACAAGATCCCTTGTACACCTTATGGCATCATGAAAATGTTTGAAGCATACGATATTGACCTAGAAGGAAAACGCGCTGTTGTGATCGGCCGAAGCAATATCGTCGGCAAACCAATGGCCTTATTACTGATGATGGCAAATGCAACCGTCACTATCGCGCACTCTAAAACGAAGAATCTAGCTGAATTGACAAAAGAAGCAGACATCGTCGTCGCAGCAATCGGCAGCAGAGAATTTGTAACAAAAGAATTTATCAAACCAGGTGCTGTAGTGATCGATGTAGGAATGAATCGAAACGGCGAAGGAAAATTAGCAGGCGATGTCAAATTTGACGAAGTAGAACCAATAGCAAGCTACATTACTCCTGTACCAAAAGGGGTAGGACCAATGACGATCACTATGCTGATGTATCAAACAGTCGAATCGGCGAAAGCATTGAAGTAGGTGGAAAGAATGGCTCAAGAATATTTGAGTGTTACAGCATTGACGAAATATTTAAAAAGAAAATTTGATGCAGACCCTTATTTGGAACGTGTTTATCTAACAGGCGAAATCTCTAATTTTCGTTTGCGGGCAAATGCACATCAGTATTTCAGTTTGAAAGATGATCACGCCAAACTATCAGCTATCATGTTTAAAGGCGCCTTCCAAAAATTGAGATTCCAGCCAAAAGAAGGAATGAAGGTCTTAGTTGTCGGCAGAATCTCTCTCTATGAAGCTGGCGGTTCGTACCAAATCTATGTCGAACACATGGAACCAGATGGCGTAGGTGCATTGTATCAAGCCTTAGAAGAATTAAAAGAAAAGTTGATGAAAGAAGGACTTTTCCAAGGACCCAAAAAACAATTGCCGAGATTTCCTAAAAAAATCGCTGTTTTGACGAGTCCAAGCGGCGCCGTGATCCGCGACATCATTACGACGGTCAAACGAAGATATCCGATTGCACAATTGGTTCTTTTTCCAACAGTCGTCCAAGGAAACCAAGCCGCAGATGACGTGGTGAAAAATATCAAGCGTGTCGAAGAAGCAGGCGATTTCGATACGATGATCATTGGCCGAGGCGGCGGGTCGATCGAAGATTTATGGCCCTTCAATGAGGAACGTGTCGCGCGCGCGATTTATCAGGCGCAAACACCAATCATTTCTTCTGTCGGACATGAAACAGATACGACGATTGCAGATCTTGTAGCGGATGTTCGTGCAGCGACACCGACAGCAGCTGCGGAACTGGCTGTACCTGTTTTATCAGAAGAACTTTTGCGGATCAAAGAGCGTCAAAGTCGTTTAGAGCAAGCTTTTTTGCGACAGATCCAACGCAAGCAGGAACGTTTTGCTCATTCAAAAAATTCCTTTGTTTTTCGGCAGCCGGAACGTTTATATGATGGACAAAATATCAAATTAGATCAATTGAGACAACGACTGATGCAAATTGCTCAACAGACTTATTATGCTAAAGAGCGCCAAGTTCTTCAGCTGAAACATGAACTAGAACAAAATGCACCGATCCACAGAGTAAAAGAAGCACGACAAGAAACAACTTATCTTGCGACCCGTCTGGAAGAAAAAATGCAGCAATATATGCAGCAAAAACAAGTTCGATTCCAAAATACCGTCCAGTCCTTAGATCTACTGAGTCCTTTGAAAATCATGAGTCGAGGTTACAGCTATACGACGGTGGAAAAACAGGTCATAAAAAGTATCAAAGAAGTGGCACTGGAGGATGAAGTGACGATCCATTACCAAGATGGGCAAGTCAAAGCGCGGATAAATGAAATACAAGGAGAGTAATCCATGGAAAATCCAACATTTGAAGAATCTCTACAAGAATTAGAAAAAATCGTTTTACAGCTTGAACAAGGCGATGTTCCATTAGAAGAAGCCTTGGATGCATTTAAAAGAGGTATGGAACTAAGCAAACAATGTCAAGATACTTTGGCAAAAGCAGAAAAAACACTGACAAAAATGATGACAGAAGCCAACGAAGAAGTGGTTTTTGATACGAATGAGGAGTCTTAAACATGCTGTCAGAATTTTCAACGAACCATTTACCGTTAGTTGAACAAGAAATGATCCGATTTTTGGAAGAACACACAAATCATCCAAAATTGAAGGAAAGCATCCTGTACTCTATCCAAGCAGGAGGCAAACGCATCCGTCCGCTTCTTTTGCTGGCTGCCGCTGCTTCTTTTGGCGAACCATTAACAGACGCAGCCTATCAAACAGCAGCTGCGTTGGAAATGATCCATACGTATTCTTTGATCCACGATGATCTGCCAGCAATGGATAATGATGATTTGCGCAGAGGAAAACCAACGAACCACAAAGTCTTTGGCGATGCCCAAGCAATCTTGGCAGGCGATGGTTTGCTGACTGCTGCTTTTCAACTTGTCACGATGGCACATCTTGAAAGTGATCAAAAATTACTCTTGCTGCAGCAGCTTGCTTTGGCTAGCGGGACAGAAGGCATGGTCGCTGGACAGTCTGCAGATATCGAGAGTGAACATAAACAGCTTACTTTGGAAGAATTGGCAGCAATCCATGAACGTAAAACTGGTCGTCTGATCGAATTTGCGCTTTTAGCTGGCGGGATTTTAGCAAATCAGCCAGAGGAAATCGTCCTTATTTTGCGTAACCTTGCAAGCCATCTAGGGTTAGCTTTCCAAATCAAAGATGATCTTTTGGATGTAATAAGTACGACCCATGAACAAGGAAAACGGACAGGTAAAGATGCAGCAATGGGAAAAAACACCTATCCTAAACTTTTGGGATTAGAAGAAGCTTTCACCGCATTAGAGCAAGAAATCGAAGCTGCAAATGGATTGATCGAAACACTTGAACAGAATGTATCTTCATTTGACGGAACGCTTTTAAAAGAAACGATCAAGTTATTCGAAATCAAGAAGTGAGGAACAACATGGAAAAAGAACGAGTAGACTTGCTGGCAGTCAAGCAAGGATTATACGAATCAAGAGAACAAGCAAAGCGGGCGATCATGGCAGGTCTGATCTACAATGAAAAAAATGAACGTTTTGATAAACCAGGAGAAAAAATCGATATCAATAATGAATTGCAAATCAAAGGAAAGAAACTTCCTTATGTTTCGCGAGGCGGTCTGAAACTAGAAAAAGCATTAAAAGTCTTCGATTTGTCCGTTGAAGGAACGACGTTATTGGATATCGGCGCTTCAACTGGCGGTTTTACGGATGCAGCTTTGCAAAATGGTGCGAAAATGAGCTATGCACTGGATGTAGGCTACAATCAGTTAGCTTGGAAATTAAGACAAGATCCGCGAGTCGAAGTCATGGAACGTGTCAACTTCCGTTATTCTGTGCCAGAAGATTTTCACTTGGGACAGCCTGAGACAGCAGTTATCGACGTCTCATTCATCTCATTGAAAAAAATCCTGCCGCCGCTGCACGCTATCTTAAAAGAAAACGGCGATGTCATCGCTTTGATCAAACCGCAATTTGAAGCTGGCAGAGCTTCTGTCGGCAAAAAAGGAATCGTCCGCGATCCTGCCGTCCATGAGCTTGTGCTGAAAGATGTTTTGGCATTTGCTGCTGATCAAGGATTCGATGTCCTGGAACTTAGTTTTTCACCGATTACTGGCGGCGAAGGAAACATTGAATTCCTTGCCCATTTGAGAAAAACCGCTGATCAGGGGAAAATCAGCGAAACGATCGATCCTCACAATGTTGTCGAACAAGCACATAACCAATTCAACTAGCTGCTATACAGCAAATAGTTCAATAATTCTTCACTGCAGCTGCAGAATGTATGGAGTAAAGGAGCGAAAGAAGTCTATGAGAAAAAAAGATCGTCATCGTCTGATCACTCGTCTGCTTAATGAGCGGGATATCAGAAAACAGGAAGAATTTGTAGAAATCCTGAAAAGCAAAGGAATCGCCGTAACACAAGCAACGATTTCCCGTGACATCAAGGAATTGAAATTGATCAAAGTCCCTGCGGCAGAAGGTGGTTATCGTTACAGCCTTCCAGCAGAGACAAATGAAGATGTCCATGTGAAGTTAGAAAAGTTACTAAAAGATGCATTTGTTTCAGTAGATCAAATGGAAAAATTCGTTATTTTGAAAACATTGCCGGGGAATGCTTATGCGGCAGCGAATTTGATCGACAAACGATACAAAAAAGAATTGTTTTCAACTATCAGTGATGATGACAATGTTCTGATGATCACTCGTACAGAAGAAGACGCCCGACTTCTAAAAAAAGATTTCCTATTATATCTTTAAGCTGAGGGGAGTACGCAATGTTACAAGAGATAAGTATTACGAATTTTGCGATCATTCCAGAACTGCGGCTGTCGTTTCATGAAGGGATGACAGCTTTGACTGGTGAAACCGGTGCGGGGAAATCGATCATTATCGACGCTCTTGGTTTATTAGCGGGCGGAAGAGGCTCAAGCGATTATATTCGCCAAGGTGCAGACAAGTGTATCATCGAGGGGTTATTTGAGCTTCCAGAACAAGCAGAATTCAAGGTGTTGATGGATGAGCTTGGATTGGAGACGGATGACAGCAATTTGATTGTTCGCCGAGATATGTCATTAGCCGGAAAAAATGTTTGCAGAGTCAATGGACATATCGTTACTTTAGCAAATCTGAGACGCATCGGCCGTTTTTTAGTAGATATCCAAGGACAAAACGAGCATCAAGAATTATTGCAGCCGGAATATCACTTGCATTTATTAGATGAATTTGGCGATGCAGCCTTTTTAAAAGAAAAAGAAGCTTATCGCGCAAGTTATGAAAAGTATCGGGAATTAGAAAGAAAAGTGCGCAAGATTCAAAACAGTGAAAAATCGTTCGTCCAGCGAATCGATATGCTTCATTTTCAGCAAGAAGAAATCGCGGCAGCAGAACTTCAGCCTGGAGAAGAAGAGCAGCTGATCGAAGAACGTGATAAACTAAGCAACTATCAAAAAATCGTCGACAGCTTGGCTTTTGGCTACGCCGCATTGAACAATGAAGATCAAAGCAGTGTGGACAATGTAGGAGCAGCGTTATCAGAACTTCAAGGAATTGCCCACTTGGATCAAGAGTATGAGCAAATCGTTGAAAACGTCCAAAGTGCGTATTATCTGCTGCAAGATGCGATAGGAGATATCAGCCGTCAAATCGATCATCTTGAACTAGATGAAAACCGCCTGGAAGAAGTGAACCAGCGTTTAGAACTGATTCGCCAATTGAAACGAAAATACGGAGATACGATCGAAGCGATTTTGGATTACTATGAAGAAATCACAAAAGAATTGGCCGCTTCTGATTTTTCAGAAACACAACTAGAAAACATGCAGAAAGAATTAGCCGCACAACAGCAAAAACTGGAAAAACAAGCGAAAGCACTGCATGCGAAGCGTGTAACGATTGCCCAGAAATTAGAGCGTGCGATTCTTCATGAGTTAAAAGGATTATATATGGAAAACACAGAATTCGAAGTTCGCTTTTTGAAAGAAGAGACACATCCATTCGATCAAAACGGTATCGACCAAGTAGAATTCTATATCACGACTAATCCTGGGGAACCATTGAAGCCATTGGTAAAAGTCGCTTCTGGCGGGGAGCTTTCCCGTGTATTGCTAGCGCTGAAAACGATTTTTTCTTCAACACAAGAATTGACGAGTATTATTTTTGATGAAGTGGATACAGGGGTCAGCGGACGTGTAGCCCAAGCAATCGCAGATAAAATCGTGCAAATCTCGCGGAATTCCCAAGTATTGTGTATCACACATCTGCCGCAAGTCGCTGCCGTGGCAGACTATCAATATTATATCGTGAAACAAATTGAAGAAGGTCGGACAAAAACAACGGTGACCGAATTGAAACCGTCAGATCGTACGCAAGAGATTGCTCGGATGTTAGCCGGAAGTGAAATCACACCGTTAACAATCGAACATGCAAAAGAATTGCTGAAACTAGCAAAAAAAGGAGCCGCAACTTAAAAGTTGCAGCTCCTTTTTTTATATTCAGTTTGCTTGAAGCTGAACAGCTTATTCACAACCTGATAGACGGTGTTCATGAAGCTGACTTTCGGCATTAAGCTTTTATTCCGCAAAACATGAAAAGCTGTTTTGCGGAATAAAAGAGTCTTAATGCTCAAGCCAGAACGCTTCATTCACAACCTTTACATCACACTCATTACAGCTGTCAACACGACTGATCCAATCGTCAAAATCAACATCGTCCATATTACGACTTTGGTAACTTTTGCAAAAGTACTTGTTTGTTTTTTTTCGCCCATAGACTAATCATCCTTAAGTATTTATTTAGCTTAAGTGTACAATGTTTTAATGGTTACTTCAAGGACAGAAGGATTACAAAAGATTTTTTTTTCGTAAAATATAGGCAGTGACGGCGCAAAGAACGATTGTCAAGACGCCTAATAGAAAGAACGCATCGTTTCGTTCCGCAATTGGCAGCTTTGTATTCATTCCGTACATCCCGCTGATGATCGTAGGTATCGTTAAGACGATCGTGACTGATGTTAAGATTTTCATAATATTGTTCAGATTATTCGAAACGATGGCGGAAAAAGTCTCATTCATCTGTTCTACCAATTTCAATTGGATACGAGAAATCGTTGAAGCTTGTTTTGTTTCAATGATCACATCTCTTAAATGATTTTTAAGCAAATCGTGTTCTTGAAAATGCGCATTGTCGGTCAGTTTTTTCAAAGCATGCAAGTTGGCTGAAGTTGCTGCGTCAAAGTAGACCAAACTTTTTTGGATATCCATCAACTGATAAAGCTGGCTGTTTTCAGTGGCTACTTGCAGCTGGCTTTCAAGACGGTCGCATCGTTCTTTCAATGTCACTAAGTATTCGTTATAGGAAATCGTGATATACCAAGTCAGTTGAAACAAAATATTTAATTGCGGCGAGATATCTGTTTGGATAAATGAATGATCAAAAACTTTTTTTAAAAATTGTGGTTCGTGATTTCCAATTGTGATAAGCTTCTTTTTGGGAGTCACAATAATAGAAAAAGGATAGATATCGATTTGGAAATAACCGCTGGGACTTTTTTTCGCGAATGGGTATTGGAGCAGAAGCAGTGCAGGTTTTTCAAATTTTGCTTGATTGAATTCTTCTACACGTGAATTTTCTGCATCATCTAAAACCGAAGTGATATAGTCTGCCGGCAGATCGAATTTTTCGATCAAATGTTCAATTTCTTCTTTGGTAGGATGTTCTACACAAAACCAGACTGTTTCCTCTGTTTCAGTTTCTGTTTTCTTTAATTTTTGATTCTCCAAATGCAAATATTTAATCATGAGTATTCTCCTATCCGTATGTAAGTAGTCTTTGATTCAAGTATAACGGATGGTGAGAAAGAATACTGGAATAATGATTACAGCAGTTCTTAAAATGTCAAGAAACACAACAAATTTAAACTAATTGAAACAGCTATGTAAAATACTTACAGTATACTTTTAGATAGCTAGGCAAGAAGGAGTTTTTTTATGGAATCTTTTACACCAATCGTTTTGTTTTGGTATATATTTCCTGCAATCGCAGTATTCGGCTGTCAATTTCTCGTTAAATTATTCGCGTTAGACCGCCGCTTTAAAATCAAGGCACCTGATTTATCTGTTCCATTTTTATGGGGCGGCATCCATGCGCTGTCGACGAACATGTCAGATGTTTCGATTTTGCCGTTTTTTATTATCACCGTGTTACTGTTAGGGATCTGTATTGCTGTTTTCCAAGCCTATTATTATGAAGAGATTCTATATCCCCGCTATTTTAAAATGACTTGGCGCCTCGTATTTTTATTGACAGCAGCTTTGTACTTCCTATTGATCATAATGAACATCATCCACTACCTATAAATAATCCAATTAAGTGTAATGATTCCATCTGATCGCTAAAAAAAGAGTAGAAATGTTATATATTTACAAGTGGCTGGAGCAATGAATCGAAGAGATCAATGTCCCAGCCGCTTTATTTTTAAAAAAAGAATTAAAAATAGTTATAAATAAAAAAGTTCTCTCCTTGATTTTCTAGAAAAGGTGGTAGAAAGTGGGGGATTGTGGTAGACTAATTTTAGTCAGTGGAGGAATGGGGGGACTTTCAATGTTCATGGGCGAATACCGTCACAATATTGATGCAAAAGGCCGCTTAATCGTGCCCTCAAAACTGCGTGAATCTCTCGGCGAAAAATTTGTTGTCACCCGCGGATTAGACGGCTGTCTTTTTGGCTATCCTATGAGCGAATGGCAAGAATTAGAAACAAAGCTGAATGAGATGCCCCTAGCGAAAAAAGATGCGAGAACATTTGTACGCTTCTTTTATTCAGCTGCCACTGAATGTGAACTTGATAAACAAGGGCGGATCAATATCCCCAGTACTTTAAGAAATCATGCTTCGCTTGCAAAAGAATGTGTCATCATCGGTGTGTCGAACCGGATCGAGATTTGGGACGAAGCACGTTGGCAGGCATTTTCTGAAGAAGCAGAAAGCAATTTTGATGAAATCGCAGAGAATATGATCGATTTTGGATTATGATAGTAGAAAGAGGTTTGGAAATGACCGAGAAATTTCAACATTACACAGTTATGCTAAAAGAAACTGTTGACGGGTTAGCAGTCAAACCGAATGGCGTTTACGTAGATTGTACGCTAGGCGGAGCCGGACACAGTGAATATTTATTGAGCCAGCTCGAGCCTGAGGGACATCTTTACGCATTTGATCAGGATCAAAAAGCGATCGATCATGCAAAAGTCCGTTTAGCGCCCTATGTTGAAAAAAAGATGGTCACTTTCATCAAAGCAAATTTTCGTGAACTGCGTGAACGGCTGGAAGAATTAGGCGTTTATGGTGTTGACGGCGTTTTGTATGATCTAGGCGTTTCTTCTCCCCAGCTTGATGAAGCAGAACGCGGATTCAGCTACCATCAAGATGCTCCATTGGATATGCGGATGGATCAGGAAGCAGACTTTTCAGCTTACCATGTGGTGAATGACTATTCTTACCATGAATTAGTCAAAATATTCTTCCGTTATGGTGAAGAAAAATTTTCTAAACAAGTGGCACGGGAAATCGAACGTGCTAGAGCAGAGAAACCGATCGAGACAACGGCTGAACTTGTTGAGATCATCAAAAAAGGAATCCCTGCTCCTGCAAGAAGAAAAGGCGGACACCCGGCAAAACGTATTTTCCAAGCGATCCGAATCGCCGTGAATGACGAATTGGGTGCCGAAGAAACTTCTTTAGAACAAGCAATCCAATTGCTGAAAGTAAATGGAAGAATCAGTGTGATCACTTTCCATTCTCTCGAAGACCGTATCGTAAAAACAATGTTCAAGGAATACAGCACAGTCGGCGATCTTCCGCCGGGGTTGCCAGTCGTACCGGAAGAATTTCAGCCGGAATTGAAAATCGTCAACCGCAAACCGCTGCTTCCATCTGAAGAAGAATTAGAAGAAAACAATCGATCACGCAGTGCAAAACTGCGTATAGCAGAAAAAATCAAAGTGAAAGAGGAGTAGAAGAATGGCAGAATTAAATAAACTACAAGAATATCCATATGACCTTCCAGAAATGGTTGAACAACCAGATTATTATCCACTGCCAGATTCTACCCCCGAGCGTGAGATAGAACTTCCGCAATCACCGGCAAAGCATCTGAGAAAAGTTTCAAATCTAGAAAAATTGTCGATTGCCGGCATGATTTTTGCTGTGATCGCGTTGTCTATTTTTACGATCATGCTGCGTACGAACATCAGCGGCTTGGAAAACGATATTACATCGATCCAATCAGAAACAACGATCAAAAAACAAGAAAAGAATAGTTTAGAGCAAGAGAAAAGTGAACTTTCTCGCACTGAACGTATTAAACAAATCGCAGAAGAAAAAGGATTGTCGATCAATGATGACAATTTAAGGAAAGTGAAGTAAATGAGTCTAAAAAACAAATTTCGGCGGTTTATGGGCAAGAAAAATCTAAATCCGATGAACAATCGCAAAAAAGTAGGTATCATTTTATTTGCTACGAGTATTGGATTGTTCTTTTTATTTGCCATCCGTCTTTCATACATCGTTATAGGAGGCCATGTTGCCGGCACTTCTTTAGCAGAAAAAACCCAACAGCTTTATCAGGGAAGTCAAGTCGTCAAAGCAAAGCGAGGTACGATTTATGATCGTAACGGTGTCGCGATTGCCGAAGATGCAACTTCTTATTCGATCAAAGCAATTCTTTCAAAAACGTTTACTTCTGGAGACAAGAAGTTTTACGCAGAAGAAAAGAATTTTGATAAAATCGCAACGATCCTTCATGACAATTTGTCAATCAGCAAAAAAGATGCCTTGAGTATTTTAAAAAATGGTGCAGACAAAGAATTATACCAAGTAGAATTCGGCAGTTTCGGGAAAAATATTTCTCAAGAAACGAAACAGACGATCGAAGATGAAATGAAAAAAGCAGATATGACTGGTCTTTATTTCGACGAGCATCCTGCCCGCATGTATCCAAATGGCACGTTCTCTTCTCACTTTATCGGCTATGCTGTAGCAAATAAAGAAGATAACGGATTGGAAGGCAAACTAGGGATCGAAGCAGCATACAATGATATTTTGAGCGGAACAGACGGAAAAATCATTTTCCAAAAAGACAATGCCCAAAATCCTCTGCCAGGTACAGTTGCCGAAGAAGAACCAGCAATCGATGGTCAAGATATCTATACAACATTAGATAGCAGATTACAAAGTTATTTAGAAACATTGATGGACCAAGTGGTAAAAGAATATGAACCAGAAGAATTGACAGCCACACTGATGGAAGCAAAAACAGGAGAAATCCTTGCAATGGGGCAGCGTCCAACCTTCAATCCGGAAACAATGGAAGGTTTGACTGGCGAAGATGCTGTCTGGCGTAATTTCTTGATCCAGGATACTTATGAACCAGGGTCTACAATGAAGGTCTTTACAACAGCTGCTGCTCTTGATGAAGGCAAATTCAATGAAAATGAAACATTTGTCTCTGGTAAAATCGAAGTTGCAGATGCAACGATCAACGATCATGACTTTGGCGAAAAAGGAGTCTTGACGATGCGTCAGGCACTTTCTTGGTCAAGTAACGTCGGAATGGTCATCTTGGAACAAAGACTAGGCGGAAAATGGTATCAATATCTGCAAAAACTAGGCTTTGGACAAAGTACCCATTCTGGTTTAGATGATGAAGTTTCAGGCTCACTGCCAACGGATAATATGGTTGACCGAGCAATGAGTGCTTATGGTCAAGCGGTCGGTGTAACAAACTTCCAAATGATGAAGGCATTCTCTTCTATCGCAAATAACGGAACGATGCTGCAACCGCGTTATATCAGTAAAATCGTTGATCCAAAAACAGGAAATGAACGTACGACGCAACCAGAAGTTGTTGGACAGCCGTTTACAAAAGAATTAACACAAAAAGTACGTGAATACATGCGCGACGTCGTAGAAAGTGAAAATTACGGAAGTGCCTATGGCGTATACAGTGTACCTGGTTACAACATTTCAGCAAAAACAGGGACCGCGCAGATTGCTTCTGAAAAAGGCGGCTACTTGCAAGGCGATACAGCATACCTTTACTCAATCGTTGAGATGGTCCCATCAGAAGATCCTGATTTTGTTTTGTATATCACGATGAAACATCCAAAAACATATGACCGAACAGCTTTAGCTAAAATCGCCAACCCATTGATGAACCGTGCGATGGACTTTAGAGAAAGCGAACAAGAAACAACAGAAGAAACACAAACAGAAAAAGTAAAAGTGGAAGATTACCGCAATTTAGATCCAAACGTTGCAGCAGCGGATGTACAAAGACGCGGCTTGCAGCCAATAGTGATCGGCGACGGCAAAAAAGTAACAAAACAATCCACTGAAAACGGCGACGAATTGATCACCGGCGAACGATTGATTCTTTTGACAAACGGCGACAAGCTGATGCCGGATGTTACTGGCTGGTCAAAAGCAGATATCATGAAACTAGGAAAAATCCTAGGAATCGAAATGACATTCGATGGTGACGGCTACTGTACCGAACAGAGCTTAGCGCCATTTGAAAAAATCACTGAAGATAAATTAAGCTTTACTTTAGAATAGAAAAGAAATAGGAGAGAATAAGCATGGAGTGGACACAAGCATTAATCCCCATTGTTAGTAGTTGTGCAATGACCGTAGCGGTAATGCCGCTATTTATCGGCTACTTTCAAATGAAAAAACAAGGTCAGGCGATTCGTGATGAAGGACCGAACTGGCACAAAGTAAAAGCCGGAACCCCTACGATGGGAGGCTTGGTGTTCCTTGTTGCAGCGATTCTTACAGGAATCTGGGTCGGTGCTTGGCTTAATCAGCTGACTCCAACGCTGTTCATCTTATTGTTCGTTCTTGCGCTTTATGGCGCAATTGGTTTTCTAGATGACTTTATAAAGATTTTCAAGAAACAAAATTTGGGTCTGAAATCTTTACAGAAATTGATCGGACAAATCGTAGGCGGATTGATTTTCTATTTTGTCTATCTTTCAGAAAACTATTCAAATACATTAAACTTCTTTGGTATCGAGATTCCATTAAGTTTGATTTACGGATTATTCGCTATTTTCTGGCTAGTTGGTTTTTCTAATGCCGTTAACTTGACAGATGGAATCGACGGCTTAGTTGCTGGTTTAGGAACAATCTCATTCGGTACTTACGGTATCATTGCTTGGCATCAAGGACAGATCGATGTTTTAGTTGTTTGTCTAAGTGTCTTAGGCGGGCTACTTGGTTTCTTTGCTTACAATCGCAAACCTGCCAAAATCTTTATGGGTGATGTCGGCTCATTAGCATTAGGGGGACTTTTGGCAGCAATCTCGATCATGTTGGATCAAGAGTGGACATTACTGCTGATTGGGTTGATCTATGTCATGGAGACTGCCAGCGTGATGCTGCAAGTTACTTCATTCAAATTGACTGGAAAAAGAATTTTCAAAATGTCGCCGATCCATCACCATTTTGAGATGAGCGGATGGTCTGAGTGGAAAATCGATATCGTATTTTGGCTGGTAAGTCTCGTGATGTCAATCATCACGTTGTGGATCGTTTGGTAGGAGATGACTGGATATGAAAAAAATTTCAACATACGAAAATAAAAAAGTACTCGTTCTAGGACTAGCAAAAAGCGGCTTCAGTGCAGCAAAATTACTGCATGAACTTGGGGCGCTCGTAACAGTAAATGACGGAAAACCCTTTGAAGAAAACGCAGAAGCACAAGATCTACTGACTTTAGGGATCAAAGTAGTGACAGGAAGCCATCCAATTGAATTATTGGATGAAGAATTTTCTTTAATGGTCAAAAATCCTGGTATTCCCTACAGCCATCCCCTTGTTGCCAAAGCAGAAGAGATGGGTATCCCAGTCATCACAGAAGTCGAATTGGCTTATGAAGTAGCGGAATGTCCAATCATCGGAATTACAGGTACGAACGGCAAAACAACGACCACGACGATGATCGGCTTGATAATGAATGCTGAAAAAGGAAGCGGAAAAGCTCGGTTAGCAGGAAATATTGGTTTTCCTGCTAGTACAGTAGCACAAGAAGCAAAACCAGAAGATAAAATCGTTATGGAACTTTCAAGCTTCCAGTTAATGGGAGTAACGGATTTCCATCCGAATGTTGCAGTGATCACGAATATCTATGAAGCTCATTTGGATTACCACGGTACACGTGACGAATATGTCAAAGCCAAATGGAATCTGCAAAAAAATATGACAGAAAATGACTTTTTGATTTTAAACTGGAATCAAGAAGAATTAAGAAATCTAGCCAAAAGAACCAAGGCACAAGTACTGCCTTTTTCAACAACTGAAAAGTTGGAAAAAGGGGCTTATTATGCGGATGGTGTTATCTACTATGACCAAGAAAAAATAATGGATGCTTCAGATTTAGGTGTTCCTGGTGCCCATAATATTGAAAATGCATTAGCAGCAATTTCTGTTGCTAAACTATATGATATCTCAAATGAAGCCATCCAACAGACACTGAGACTTTTCCACGGCGTAGCCCATCGTACACAATATGTCGATGAAGTAGCAGGAAGAAAATTCTACAATGACTCAAAAGCAACCAATATCTTAGCAACAGAGCGTGCACTCAGCGGGTTTGAACATGAATCACTGATTTTATTAGCCGGCGGATTAGATCGCGGTAACGGATTTGATGAACTTGTGCCGTCATTGAAAGGGATCAAAGCGATGATCGCTTTTGGCGAAACAGCAGACAAGTTAAAAGAAGCAGCTGAAAAAGCAGGTATACCAGTCATAAAAGAATCAGCAAATGCAGAAACAGCAGTTGCGGAAGCTTTTGAGGTAAGCGAGCCAGGAGATACGATCCTGCTTTCACCAGCGAATGCCAGCTGGGATCAATACCCTAATTTTGAGATACGCGGAACGAAATTCATGGAAGCTGTCGAAAAATTGAAAGAAAATGGAAGAAATGAGCGGAAGTAAATGAAAATTTTAGTCACAGGAGGCGGAACGGGTGGGCATATCTACCCGGCGCTGGCTTTTGTCAATTATGTAAAATCAAAACATCCCGACGCTGAGTTTATGTATATTGGAGCAAAAAGAGGTCTGGAGAACAAGATCCTCCCAGATACAGGGATTCCTTTCCATACACTGGAGATCCAAGGATTCAAAAGAAAATTGTCTTTGGATAATGTAAAAACTGTACAGCTGTTCCTAAAAAGCATTCGACAGGCAAAAAAGATCCTCAAAGATTTTCAGCCTGATATCGTGATTGGAACTGGCGGCTATGTGTCTGGCGCAGTTGTTTATGCTTCTGCTAAATTAGGTATTCCAACGATTATCCATGAACAAAACAGTGTCCCTGGGATAACAAATAAATTTTTAAGCAGGTATGTCGATAAAATTGCGCTTTCTTTCAAAGATGCCGGTTCTTTCTTCCCAGAAGAAAAAATCGAATTGGTGGGAAACCCCCGTGCACAAGAAGTAGCTTCGACGCCTCGTTCAGATGTCTTGACTCAATATGCGTTAGATCCAGAGAAAAAAACGGTGCTGATTTTTGGCGGCAGTCAAGGATCGTTGAATCTTAATCATGCGGTCGTTGATTTTCTAGAGGAAGCCAGCAAAAAAGAATACCAAATTTTATATGCTTCCGGAGAGCGTTATTTCAAAGATGTTGAAAATGCAGCAGCCAATCACTCGTCAGCCAATATCAGTATTCGTCCCTACATAAAAGATATGGAACAGGTAATGGCAAGCTGTGATCTGCTTGTTGGACGCGCTGGAGCAACCTCAATCGCTGAATTTACAGCGTTAGGTCTTCCAGCTATTTTGATTCCTAGTCCTTATGTGACAAACGATCATCAGACAAAGAATGCACAGAGCCTTGTACAAGCTGGTGCGGCGAAGATGATTACAGACAGCGAATTGAACGGTACCAAGCTGCTTGAAACGATTGATGAAATCATGTCAAATGAAGAGCAGCAGTCAAAAATGTCCGAAGCATCTAAAAATCAGGGAATCCCTGATGCTTCTGAACGACTATACCAATTAGTTCAAACTCTGATTAAAAAATAGAAAGCGGTGGTCTGAGTGAGTAAGAAAAAAGAACCAGAGAATTTACCAAGTTCATCTTCCAATGATGAACAGCTGACTCCTTGGCAAAAGGCCAACCGAATGTATTTGAATCGAAAATCAAAAAAGAAATCTGAAACAGAAAATGACGATCCGGATCAAACGATGAATGAATCGGAAGAGCCGGAAGAAACAGGAAAAACAGAAGAACAAGCAAAAGAAACAGCAGTCATACACACGGAACAGGAAGAGAACGAACAAGAATCAAGAGAAAACGGACCTTACAATGGTTCTTTCGTCAAACGATTGCCTAACTTGAAAAGTCAGCGCAATAAAGTGCTCATTCGCCGGTTGTCACTGATTATTTCGATTTTGCTGATCCCGCTGCTCTTTTTCATTTACTATGTTTCTCCTTACAGCAAGTTAGCTGCGGTCGATGTTTCAGGAAATACGGTCGTCTCCAGCCAAGAAGTCAAAGAGTCAGCAAACTTGACTTTAGGCAGAAATTTCTGGCCTCAATATTGGCACAAGCAAGAACACATAGACCGCTTGAAGGAAGAACAGCCTCGAATCAAAGACGCGTCTATCAAGATCAGTTCAATGAACCATTTCAAACTGACTGTATCTGAGTATAAAGAAGTTGCTTTAGTAGCAAAAAATAATGACTATTCTCCAGTATTGGAAAATGGGACTGTTTTAGACGAAAAAGTAGAAAATCCAACGAAAAACCTGCCGATCCTAGAAGGTTTCGACAGCGATAAGAAAATCAAACAGCTGATGGAGCAATACAACAAGCTGTCATCAGAATTGCAAAAAGCGATTTCTGAGATCAAGTACACGCCTACTTCAAGCAACAAAAATCTGCTTCTTTTATACATGAATGATGGGAATCAAGTAATCATCAATATTACAAATCTCCCAGATCAGATGAAATTTTATTCACAAGTTGCAAAAGAAATGGACGAAAAAGGAACGATCGACATGGAAGTCGGAATCTTTTCTTACCCTAACGAATCAACGGAAGAAACAGGTCAAACCGAACAAACCGAACAGACGACCCCCGCAACTGAGAACAATTTGGATGAAAATGAATAAAACAGTTGTAAAAAGTAAGAATCTACTTTCTAAAAACCAGTAATTTGTGTTAGAATTGGTAGCAGTGAATATATATATTAAAGTATATTTTAAAACGGACGTTAGTTGTTCGCTTGTATATGGAATAGTAAGTAGGAGGGAACCCCATTCATGGCAAAAACAGGAATGTATGTAGGCCTTGATATTGGAACGACATCTGTCAAAGTTGTCGTGGCTGAATATATCGACAGCCAAATGAATATTATTGGAGTAGGAAACGCAAAATCAGAGGGGATTAACCGAGGCATCGTCGTTGATATCGATAAAACAGTCCAAGCGATTCAACGAGCAGTACGACAAGCAGAAGAAAAAGCAGGCATCCAAATCAAAGCTGTAAGTGTAGGGCTTCCGGCGAACATGCTTGAAGTCGAAAACTGCCAAGGAATGATCGCGGTAAACGGAGAGTCAAAAGAAATCACTGATGAAGATGTCCGCAACGTCGCATCAGCTGCTTTAGTCCGTTCAATCCCTCCTGAACGCCAAATCGTGGCAATTCTGCCGCAAGATTTCACAGTTGACGGTTTTGAAGGAATCAAAGATCCGCGCGGAATGATCGGTGTACGTTTAGAAATGTTCGGTCTGTTATTTACTGGACCAAAAACTATCGTTCACAACATCCGTAAATGTGTGGAAAAAGCAGGATTAGCTGTAAATGAATTAGTGATTGCTCCGTTAGCTTTAACAGAGTCGATCCTTTCAGACGGCGAAAAAGATTTTGGAACGATCGTGATCGACATGGGTGGCGGACAAACAACCACTTCTGTTATGCACGACAAACAATTGAAATTTACAAACGTTGACCAAGAAGGCGGAGAGTTTGTCACAAAAGATATCTCTATCGTGTTGAACACATCCTTTAACAACGCAGAAGCACTTAAGATCAATTATGGTGATGCTTATCCAGAACGCACTTCAGAAAATGAAGAGTTTCCTGTAGATGTGATCGGACAATCAGATCCAGTAAAAGTAGACGAACGTTATTTGTCTGAAGTCATTTCAGCACGTATGGAACAAATTTTCCATAAATCAAAAGAAGCTTTAGATCAAATCGAAGCTTTGGAACTACCAGGTGGAATCGTTTTGACTGGCGGAGCTGCAAGCTTGCCAGGTGTCGTTGACTTGGCACAAGAGATATTTGGCGTAAACGTTAAATTGTATGTTCCTAACCATATGGGACTTAGAAATCCTGTATTTACCAACGTTATCAGCATCGTCGATTATTCTGCGAATCTGAATGAAGTATACCAGCTTGCAAAATCATCTATCACAGGAGAAAGTATCACACATTCTTCTGCCGTAGCTGAGCAAGAAACGGCACCTTCATATGACGAATATGAAGTCTCTGAAGAAACGGTTTACGAAGAACCGGCTGAACAAAAATCCGGTGAAAACGTAACAAGCAAAATCAAAGGTTTCTTTACAAATATTTTTGATTAAATCATCCTGGGAGGAATAAAATATGGAATTCTCTATTGATAATAACATCAATGACGGAGCAGTAATCAAAGTCATCGGTGTCGGCGGTGGCGGCGGAAACGCTGTGAACCGTATGATCGAAGAAAATGTAAAAGGTGTAGAATTCATCACCGCTAATACAGATGTACAAGCATTAAAAAATTCAAAAGCTGAAACTGTTATTCAATTAGGCCCTAAATATACACGTGGTCTAGGTGCCGGTTCACAGCCTGAAGTTGGCCAAAAAGCTGCGGAAGAAAGTGAACAAGCATTGCGTGAAGCCTTAGACGGAGCAGATATGATCTTTATCACTGCCGGTATGGGCGGCGGAACAGGTACAGGTGCTGCACCGATCGTTGCGGGTATCGCAAAAGAATTAGGCGCGTTAACAGTTGGTGTTGTTACACGTCCATTTACTTTTGAAGGACCAAAACGCGGCCGCTTTGCTGCGGAAGGTATCGCAAAATTAAAAGAAAACGTTGATACATTATTGATCATCTCAAATAACCGCTTACTAGAAGTTGTCGACAAAAAGACACCTATGCTGGAAGCATTCCGTGAAGCAGATAACGTTTTACGCCAAGGGGTACAAGGTATCTCTGATTTGATCACTGCACCTGGTTACGTCAACCTTGACTTTGCTGATGTGAAGACAGTGATGGAAAACCAAGGAACAGCATTGATGGGTATCGGTGTTGCCAGCGGTGAAGAACGTGTCATCGAAGCAACGAAAAAAGCTATTTCTTCTCCATTGCTTGAAACTTCGATCGATGGAGCAGAACAAGTATTGTTGAACATCACAGGCGGTTTGGACATGACTTTATTTGAAGCACAAGATGCATCAGATATCGTTGCAAATGCAGCTGCAGGCGATGTAAATATCATCCTAGGTACGTCAATCAACGAAGAATTGGGCGATGAAATCCGTGTAACGGTTATCGCAACAGGTATTGACACGTCAAAAAAGGAGCGCAAGTCTAGCCGTCCAGCTAGACAAAGCCAAATGCAATCATCTGTTCAAAAACCAGTCTTAGACTTGGATCAAGCAAAACCAGTTCCAGCTGAAGAAGAAAACAACTTCGGCGATTGGGACATCCGCCGCGAGCAGAACGTCCGCTCAAAAGTGGAAGATACAAACTTTGATACGATTGAAAAGAAAGAATTCGATACGTTCAATCGTGAAGAAACAAAATCGAACGATGATGACGAGTTAAGTACTCCGCCGTTTTTCCGTCGTAAACGATAAAGGAGAGGGAGAGCACATGATTGCTGACAACTTGCAGGAAATCGAGCAAGAAATTCAGGATTCGTGTGCTCTTGTTCATCGTGATCCAAAAGAAGTCAAATTAGTAGCTGTAACAAAATCCGTTGATTCGATAACTGCAGAACAAATCGTAAAAGCCGGTATTTTGGATTGTGCAGAAAACCGGGTAGATAAATTGTTGGAAAAAAAGCAAAACTTGGTTAAGTTTCCGAAAATAAAGTGGCATTTAATTGGTAATTTACAACGCAGAAAGGTAAAATTGATTATAAATGAAATTGATTATTTTCATGCGTTAGATAGTTTGAGATTAGCAGAGGAAATCCAAAAAAGAGCAGAGAAAGAAATTTCCTGTTTTGTAGAAGTAAACATTTCCGGAGAAGAATCGAAACACGGGATTTCACCTGAACAGATTTTTTCTTTTGTCGAAGCAGCAGCTCCATATACAAAAATAAAAATCATCGGGTTGATGACCATGGCTCCTAAAAATGCTTCTGCTGACGAGATCCACGAACTATTCGGCAACTTGCGTAATCTGCGTGATGCAGTTCAAAAAAAGGGCTATGAACATGCTCCTTGCAGCGAACTGAGTATGGGGATGAGTCAAGACTTTCCCATCGCGATCGAAGAAGGCGCTACGTTCATCCGTGTAGGGACGGCATTATTTAAATAAAACTAGGGGGGAATTACCAATGCCACTTTTGAATAAAGGAGCGATCGCTAATTTTTTTGGATTAGCAGATGAAGAAGAGTACGATTTTCACGACTATTCTGAAGCAACACAAAAAACGGCTGTCCAAGCGAAACCTGCGGCACAGCCACAAGTACAGACAAAGGTACAAACAAAGGCACAGCCAGTAAAAACGCAAGCAAAAGCACAGCCTACAAAACAGCCCGTCCAAGCAAAACCGCAGCAGCCTGCAGCGGCAGCTATGAGAACTAATGCTGTACGGGAAGAGTATGTGCAGCCAGCTGAAAAGAAAAAGGTGATCGAACTTCGCCAAGCGCCTTCTGTTCCTGTACAAAAAGAAGAAGTTTATTCAAAAAGAGCGATACAGTCTCAAACGAATGCAGCAAATAAAATCGTGATTTTAGAACCGCGCGCTTATTCTGAAGCAATGACTATCGCAAAAAAAGTGATTGCTGGAGAAGCAGTCTTAGTCAATTTCCATCTAGTCGAAGAAAAACAAGCACGCCGGATCGTTGATTTTCTTACAGGAACTGTCTATGCCTTAGATGGCGATATCAAACGTGTAGGGGATGAGATCTTCCTTTGCACACCAACTGGAGTCGAAATCGATAGTTCGACTGCACAATCGTTTGCAGATGCAAATATTTTTGATCTGTAAAGAGGAGGAAAAACAATTTTAATTTATCGTTTGCTTAATTTATTTAGTGACGCAGTTTACATTTACACTATTTTATTGATTCTTTATGCTTTGCTTTCTTGGTTTCCAGGAGGATATCAGTCAGCCTTTGGACGATTTTTAGCCAAAATATGTGAACCTTATCTTAGTTTATTCGACCGTTTGAATCTACGGTTTGGACCAGTCGACTTTACGATCCTGGCAGCAATTTTTATTTTAAATATGGCGAGCCAAGGATTGATCAGGATCATCCTTTCGATTTTATGATGAAAGAAGGTGGATTTCGTGGATAACAATATATATCAGCATTTTCGCGCAGAAGAGCGGACCTTCATCGATTCAGCAAGTGACTGGATCGAGCAAGTCCAAAGCCGTTATGCTCCTTATTTAACAGATTTTTTGGACCCGCGGCAAGCGTATATTTTAGAGACATTGATTCGTCAATCGAGTGATTTGTCCTTTTCATTTTACGGCGGATACGAACAAGCGGAGCGGAAACGCTGCTTGATTTATCCAGATTATTTTCAGCCGACAGATGAAGATTTTGATATTGCTTTGTACGAGATCCATTATCCTTCGAAATTCGCAAACCTCAGTCATGGGAAAATCTTGGGGACATTCACAGGAACAGGGGTCAAACGAGCTTACTTCGGCGATATCATCTCAGACGGCGAGCATTGGCAGATTTTTGTGGCAAAAGAAGTCAGCAGTTTTGTGACTGCACAAGTGACAAAAGTCGGAAATGTCTCCGTTCGTTTAGAACCTCGGAATTATACTGAACTTATCTTGCCGAAAGACGAATGGACAGAAGAAAGAGGAACGGTTTCTTCATTGCGTCTGGACACTGTGATTTCTGAGATATATAATATTTCTAGACAACGGTCAAAACAGCTCATCGAATCTGGGAAAGTCAAAGTCAATTGGACAGAAAACACACGTCCGGACTTTTTGCTTGAATTGTTAGACATCGTTTCCGTTAGAGGGTATGGAAGAATTCAAATCCAAGCATTCGAGGGTAAGACGAAAAAGGAAAAATATCGGTTGCTATTTGGTGTATTACGTAAATAAAACAAAAAGGTGGTTTACTCATGGCTTTAACTCCATTAGATATCCAGAACAAAACATTCCCGACAAAAATGCGCGGGTATAATCAAGACGAAGTAGATGATTTTTTAGATTTGATCGTACGCGATTATGAAGAAGTACTTCAAAGAAACCGCGAATTAGAAAAAGCTGTCAAACATTCGGAAGAAAAATTAGAATACTTCAATGAATTGAAAGATGCGTTGAACCAATCAATCATCGTTGCACAAGACACAGCTGACAAAGTGAAAACAAGTGCAAGCAAAGAATCCGAAGTAATCGTGACTTCTGCGCAAAACACAGCGGATGAATTAGTTGCGAATGCGGAAAGACGTGCACATCAATTGACTGTAGATGCAGAAGAAAAAGCAAGAGAAATCTTGACTGACGCTACATCTAAAGCAAAACAATTAGCTGTAGAAACAGAAGACTTGAAGAAACGTACGCGTGTCTTCCATCAACGTATCAGCTTAATGCTTGAATCACAATTGGAACAAGTCAAAAGCCCAGAATGGGATGAGATCCTTCAACCATTTTCAAGCTATGTGAACGACAGCCATCAAGTGATCAAAGAAGTTTTAGAAAAACAGCTTGACAATGAAAACGAAAGTGGAGTAAACTCAACTCCAGAAGAACCAGTATTTGATACAAATACAATTGATCTTTCAGTAATCCCTACTGAAGACGAGTAGAACAGAAAAGCATTTTGCATTCTTACAGCGAGCCGATGAGAGTGGAAGTTCGGCAAGACCCTGCAAAGTGAAAGATCCTCTACGACATCTGTTTCTGAACCTCTAGTAAGAAACAGCGGCTGATCACGTTATAGATCCTGAAGAAGTTGATTTGATCGACTAAAATTTGGGTGGTACCACGACACGTTCGTCCCTTGGGGCGCAACGTGTCGTTTTTTATTACCCCAAAATAAAGAAGGAGTGTGCTTCATTTATGAAAATGAAAGAAACATTGCAGCTGGGAAAAACAGCTTTTCCAATGCGCGGAAATTTGCCGAATCGTGAAGGTCAATGGCAAAAAGAATGGGACGAAGCAGAACTTTACAAACGTCGCCAAGAATTGAATGAAGGTAAACCAAGTTTTGTTTTACACGATGGACCTCCTTATGCTAACGGAAACATCCACGTAGGACATTCATTGAATAAAATCAGTAAAGATATCATCATCCGTTCAAAATCAATGTCAGGATTCCGTGCGCCTTACGTTCCTGGTTGGGATACACATGGGTTGCCAATCGAACAAGTATTGACAAACAAAGGAATCAAACGCAAAGAAATGACCATGGCTGAATACTTGGAAAAATGTCGTGAATACGCATTGTCACAAGTAGACAAACAAAGAGAAGATTTCAAACGCCTAGGTGTAATGGGTGACTGGGAAAATCCATATGTCACACTTGATCCATCTTATGAAGCAGCTGAAATCCGTGTGTTTGGTAAAATGGCAGAAAAAGGCTTTATCTACAAAGGGTTGAAGCCAATCTACTGGTCTCCTTCAAGCGAATCTTCTCTAGCGGAAGCAGAAATCGAATATAAAGACGTGAAGTCACCTTCGATCTATGTTGCATTCAACGTAAAAGACAGTAAAGGATTATTAACAGATGATACAGCTTTTGTTATCTGGACAACTACTCCTTGGACATTGCCTGCGAACCAAGGAATCGCAGTTAATCCAACATATACGTATGCAGTAGTTGAAGCAGACGGACGCAAATTCGTCGTAGCAAAAGACTTATTGGAAACAGTAAAAGAAGCAATCGGCTGGGAAAGCGCAGAAATCATCCAAGAAATCAGCGGCCAAGAAATGGAAAACATGACCGCACAACATCCATTCTATGATCGTGAATCACGAGTAATCTTAGGTGACCACGTGACATTGGAAGCTGGTACAGGACTTGTCCATACAGCACCAGGACACGGGGAAGATGACTACATCGCAGGTAAAAAATATGATTTAGAAGTATTGTCACCTGTTGATTCTAAAGGGATTTTCACAGATGAAGCACCTGGATTTGAAGGAATCTTTTATGATAAAGCAAATCCAATGATCACTGATTTGCTAGAAGAAAAAGGCGCTTTGCTGAAATTAGACTTCTTCACGCACAGCTACCCACATGACTGGCGTACGAAAAAACCAGTAATTTTCCGTGCGACACCACAATGGTTTGCATCAATCGATAAATTCCGTCAAGATATCTTAGACGAAATCGAAAAAGTCGACTGGATCATTCCATGGGGCAAAACACGTTTGTACAATATGATTCGCGACCGCGGCGACTGGGTAATTTCTCGTCAGCGCGCGTGGGGTGTGCCGCTGCCGATTTTCTATGCTGAAAATGGGGAAGCAATCATTACACCTGAAACAATCGAACATGTAGCAAACTTGTTTGCAGAACACGGTTCAATCATCTGGTTTGAACGTGAAGCAAAAGATTTATTACCTGAAGGATTTACACATCCTAGTTCACCAAATGGAGAATTCACAAAAGAAACAGATATCATGGACGTTTGGTTCGATTCTGGGTCTTCACATGAAGCTGTACTTCGTCAACGTCCAGAATTAACTTTCCCAGCAGACATGTATCTTGAAGGATCAGACCAATATCGCGGCTGGTTTAACTCAAGTATTACAACAAGTGTGGCGATCAATGGAGAAGCGCCATATAAATCGGTTCTTTCTCAAGGGTTTACTTTAGACGGGGAAGGCCGCAAAATGAGTAAATCTTTAGGTAATACGATTGCTCCTGATAAAGTAATCAAACAAATGGGTGCAGATATCTTGCGTTTGTGGGTCTCAAGTGTGGACTACGAAGCGGATGTACGTGTATCTATGGATATCTTGAACCAAGTGGCAGAAGTGTACCGTAAAATCAGAAATACAATGCGTTTCTTGATTGCCAATACTTCTGATTTTGAGCCTGAAAAACATGCTGTTCCTTATGAAGAATTGCGTTCAGTAGATAAATACATGATGGTTCGTTTGAATCAAGTCATCGAAGAAATCCGCAAAGAAGGGTATGAAAAATACAACTTCTTGCATATCTACCGCACAGTAATCAATTTCTTGACAGTGGATCTTTCTGCTTTCTACTTAGACTTTGCGAAAGACGTTGTCTATATCGAAGCAGAAGATGACTACCAACGCCGCTGCATGCAAACAGTCTTTTACCAAACAGCGGTTGCATTGACAAAATTATTGACACCAATCATCCCGCATACAGCAGAAGAAATCTGGTCATTCTTGAAAGAAGACGAAGAATACGTTCAATTGAGCGAATTCCCAGGATATGAAGAATACTCAAATCAAGAAGAATTGATGGATACTTGGGCTGCATTCATGGACTTCCGTGACAAAGTGCTGAAAGCTTTAGAAGAAGCACGTAATGCGAAATTGATCGGTAAGTCTTTAGAAGCAAAAGTAACGATCTATCCAAATGAACAAGTCAAACAAGTACTGACAGCTGTTGCCTCAGACATTCCGCAATTGCTGATCATCTCACCAGATTACTTTGAGATCTCTGAATCAGCTGAGGTACCAAGTGATGCACTGAAATTTGATGATGTAGCAATCTTAGTCGAAAAAGCAGATGGCGAAAGCTGTGATCGCTGCCGTCAAATCCGTAAAGATGTAGGTTCAGACGAAAATCTGCCTCATTTATGCGGAAGATGTGCACATATCGTAGAAGAACATTATCCTGAAGCAGTGGCAGAAGGATTCGAATAAGCATTAAAAGACACGGACGAATCATCCAATTCGTCCGTGTTTGTTGTTATGCACAGTTGTCTCAATAAAGAAGTGATCAAAAAAACCGGCAAACAATCGAATTGTTTGCCGGTTTTGTGTTGGATTATTTTTAGTCTAATTTTCCACGTTCGCGGTACCAGTTATCTGGTTGCCAGATCCATTCAAAACCATCTTTTTCCAATAGTTCGAATGCAGCTTTTGGCCCCATAGACCCTGATTTATAATTTGGGAATTCTGGTTGTGTTTGATCCCATACTTTACGGATCACATCCACGATATGCCAAGATTGCGCCACTTCTTCCCAATGAGAGAAGTTTGTTCCATCGCCGCGAAGCGCATCAAACAATAATTTTTCATAGGCTTCAGGGCTGTTTTCAACCATTTCAGCACTATTTCTGTATTCCAATTTGATTGGTTCTGTGTCAAAGCCTTGACCAATTTGCTTCCCGTTTAATGAAAGAGAGAATCCTTCAGTTGGTTGGATATAGATTGTCAAAACATTTGGCGGAAGAACAGCTTCTTCACACGTTTCATCTACCGAAGTTTTAAAAACATTAACAGGGACTTGTTTGAAGACGATATTGATACGCGTTCCTTTTTCTGTCAAACGTTTGCCTGTACGGATATAAAAAGGTACACCTGACCAGCGGAAATTATCGATAGTAAACTTACCGGCAACAAATGTTTCTGTTTCCGATTGTTCGTCTACTTTGTCTTCTTGACGGTATCCTTTGAATGTTTTGTCATCAAGTTGTCCTTCTGCATATTGGCCGCGGACGAAATTCTCAGCGACTTCCTCTTCGTTGTAGACTTTGATTGCTTGAAGAGCTTTGATTTTTTCTGTGCGGATCTCTTTTTCGGAGAAGGCAACTGGCGGTTCCATTGCAAGTAAAGCAACAACTTGCAGGATGTGGTTTTGGACCATATCTTTCAAGGCGCCGCTTTGATCATAGTAGCCGCCGCGATCTTCTACACCAAGGCTTTCAGCAAAAGTGATCTGAACATTGTCGATGTAGCGGTTGTTCCACTGAGATTCAAAGATATTGTTTGCAAAGCGGATCGCAGAGATATTTTGGATCATTTCTTTTCCAAGGTAGTGATCGATACGGAAGATGTCTTGCTCAGGAAATACTTCACGGATTTTTTGGTTCAATTCATAAGCTGAATGATAATCGGAGCCGAATGGTTTTTCGATGATCAGGCGGTTGTAGCCTTCTGTTGTCAAAATCTCTTGTGATTTCAAGTGAGCAACAATCGTACCGAAAAATTGAGGCGCCATCGCCAGATAGTAAACGCGGTTGCTGTTCAATTGGTATTTTTCATCTAATTCATCTGCTAATGTCTTTAATTCTTGGTAATGTTCTGAATCGTTTACATTATGGGATTGATAATAAAAATGGCTGGAGAATGCTTCGGCTTCTTTTTCAGAAGGGTTAAGAGAAGCAATCGTTTCTCGAACGACTTCCCGATAGTGCTCGTTTGTCCAAGGACGGCGAGCTGTTCCGATTACAGCAAAGTGTTCGCCAAGGTTTCCTTTTCGAAAAAGACGGAATAAAGAGGGGTATAGTTTTCGTTGGGCTAAATCGCCGGTACCGCCGAAAATCGTAAATAAGACATTATTTTCTTTAGACATATAGGTAGTCTCCTTTATTGTTGATCAACAAATATTGTACTTGCTGCTTTATAGCTGACAGAGATTTCTTTTGTATCGTTTTTGAGAGTGATCGGCCCTTCATAAGGCGCAATATCAGTGATTTCATAAACTTCACCAATATTCAGGTCGATCGTGACCAGATAATCAAGCAATTCTTTTTCATCCAAGACACGGGCGATTTGAACGCAAGTGCCTACAGCATAGGATTCAAGGGTCTGATGTTTTTTCTCATGAACGACTTGATTGCTGTCAGGGATCATTCCACCATGAGGACAATACTTCGGATGGTTCAAATAGTTTTCCAGGCGGGAGGCTAGATGATTAGAGGTCACGTGTTCAAGGACTTCAGCGTCGTCGTGGACTTCATTCCAACTATAGCCAAGATGTTCAACTAAGAAAACTTCCCATAACCGATGTTTGCGAATCAAGGAACTCGCGGATTGCAAGCCAGTTTGTGTTAACTGCACACCTTGATAAGGAGAATGTTCAACAAGTTCTTCTTTTACAAGTTTAGAGATCATTTCGCTGACAGAAGCAGGTGAGACAGCTAAACTTGTGACGATTTGCTTGTTGCTGACTTTATTGGTATCTCCACCGAGTTCTAAAATGATTTTTAAGTAGTCTTCTCGATTTGGTGTCATAATTGTTCATCCTTTCATGGTAAAAAACCATCATACACAGTTTAACAAAAAAAGCGGCGTTTTACTATTTATCTGAAACAAAATATAGGAATAAAAAAAGAACAGCCGCAATTGTTCAGCAGCTGTTTCTCAGGACATGCTAGGATAAGAAAAAATAACTGATCCTATTTCAAATCTATGACTGTTTTAATCGAAAATAGCGGTCTTCTGCTTCATCATATAAAACAGGATCTGGGTCAAAGGCCAGTGCAAGGTGAAATCCATATTGATCTCGAACGACCAGCTGTTCTGGTGACAATTCAATCAAAGCTGTTTCCATTTTCTTGTTGTCGATGATCAACGAAAAATCAGGAGTGACTGTCAGTTTATGCCGGGTATCATTTTTATCTGTAAATGCCCACGTACCGCAATAGACAGAAAAATCATCAGGGTGTTCATTTTTCAACTTTTTTTGTTGGGATTTTCGGATTGCCAAACTTCCTAAAGCGCCAGTGAGCAAGGATATACCTAAAAGATAAAAGCGTTTTTTCATCCAATCACTTCCTTTTCGTTTTATATACGGACGATGTGTCTTCTTCTTTATTTTAAAGGAAAAAAGTAAAGAAATCTCTAAGACCTACGACTGGTTTTTTTCCAAGAGTTTTTTATCGAACTGTGGTAAAATAACCAAGAAGCAGGTGAAAAAATTGATCTATCCTGAAGTGAAATCTGCGGTGTTCATGGAACGCCCCAACCGTTTTATTGCCTATTGCCGCTTAAAAGAAACGAATGAAGTAATTATTGCTCACGTCAAAAACACAGGCAGAGGCAAAGAAGTACTGATTCCTGGAGCCGAAGTGGCAGTTGCCTATGCGCCCGGGCCAAAAAGAAAAACAGATTATGACTTGATCGCAGTCAAAAAGCAAGGAAATTGGTTCAATATCGATAGTCAAATACCCAATAAACTTGCCTACGAAGGCATCCTGGATGGGAAAATCCAGCTGCCGAATATCGAAAAGATCCGTTCAATCAGACGTGAAGTCGTTTACGGAAACTCAAAATTCGATCTTTATCTTGAAGCTGAAACTGGGCTGAAAGCCTTTGTGGAAGTAAAAGGGATGACACTTGAAAATAGGGAAGTAGGGGCTTTTCCAGATGCTCCAACGTTACGAGGTCTCAAACATGTCAAAGAACTGACTGCAGCCAAAAAAACAGGTTATGAAGCGTATGTATTGTTTATCGTCCAATTTGAAACATTGCATACAGCGACGAACCACGAAGAAATGCAGCCGGCTTTGGCAGAAGCCATAGAAGAAGCGCAGGCACAAGGTGTTCACGTCCTCGCGTATAATTGCAGTGTCCAAGCAGATGAAATAACAGTGAAACAAAGGATTCCTTTTGTACTGGACTATCCTTTTGAAGATCCTATCATATTAGAAAGAAGGTAATCACATGATTCATTTAGGTATTATTGGAACAAATTGGATCACCCATCAATTCGTCCAAGCAGCTTTGTCTACAAAAAAATATACATTGGCAGCGGTTTATTCACGGAAGCTGGAACACGCGCAAGCTTTCGGAGAAAAATACGAAGGCGACATCGAATATGCGATTGATCTAGATACTTTTTTCAATATCCAGCATATGGATACGATTTATATCGCCTCACCAAACAGCCTGCATTTTGAGCAAGCGAAACAAGCGATTTTGGCAGGGAAAAATGTCATTGTCGAAAAACCCGCATTTTCTACTCCGGAAGAAATGGATGAAATCATTCATTTAGCCAATGAAAAACGTGTTTATTTCTTTGAAGCAGCTCGTAATGTCCATGAAAAAGGATTCAAAAAAGTTGCGGATTACCTGCCAGTCAAAGACCGGATCATCGGGGCAAATTTCAGTTACATGAAATATTCTTCCCGCTATGACCAAGTATTAGACGGACAAGAGCCGAATATCTTTTCTACTCATTTCTCAGGAGGCGCCTTGATGGATCTTGGGGTTTACCTTGTGTATGCAGCAGTAGCATGGTTCGGTACACCAGAAGAAGTCCATTATTTCCCAAGAAAAATCTCAACAGGTGTGGACGGATTAGGCATGGGTATCTTGCGCTATGATCTTTTTGATGTAACGATCCAGCCAGGGAAAATCGGGGATTCTTATTTACCTTCAGAAATTTACTTCGATGACGGCACGTTAGTCATGAATGGTGTCAATGCAATCGAAAACGCGGAGTTCCATAATCGGTCACATGAAGAAATCGAAACAATTGATATTGAAGTTTCTGAAAACCCTATGCGAGATGAAGCAGAAGACTTTGCAAATGTGATCATGCACCCGAAAGATCCAGCATGGGGCACACTTTACGAAGAATGGGTCGAATTAGCAAGAACAGTCAATAAAGTCATCTATAAATTACGTCAAAGCGGCGGCATCGAATTTGATGCAGACCGCAAGGAAGGAACAAAATGAACGAATGGTTAGAAAAATTTCCGCCAGCATGGCAGAAATTCTGGACGGACAATGGATTTGAAGAGCCGTCATTGATCCAAAAAGAAGTCTTTGAACAATTAAAGCAAAAAGAAAGCCTGGTGGGAATCTCTCCCACCGGGTCTGGTAAAACACTCGCTTACCTGCTGCCGCTTCTTTTGAATATCGAAAAAGGCGAAGCAAGCAAACTGCTGGTGTTGACTTCTTCACAAGAATTAGCTGTCCAAGTAGCAGATGTTGCTAGAAAATGGGCGAAAGAAGTGGATTTGAATGTCCAAGCAATCGTTGGGGGAGGGAACGTCAAACGCCAAGTCGAAGGATTGAAGAAAAAACCAGAGATTTTAGTGGGTACTCCTGGACGTGTCCTGGAATTGATGAAAAGCCGCAAACTAAAAGCCCATCAAATCCAAACGATCGTATTGGATGAAGCAGATCAGCTTTTTGACGGCAGCAGTGTGACACTGATCGAACAAATCCTGAAACAAGCGCCAGTGGACTATCAATTAGCTTTCTTTTCAGCAACAGCAGATCGTTCCATCGAAGAGATCCAAAAAGTGACAAATCAAGAATATCCAGTCATCGATGTAACAGAAAGTGATGATTCACGGAAACAGCTTAGACACTTTTATCTGCAAGTCCCAAGTCGGAAAAAAGAAGAATACCTGCGCAGACTGGCACAAGTGGAAGGATTCCAAAGTTTAGTTTTCTTCAATCAATTGAGCGAACTAGGCGCGGCAGAGGAAAAACTCAGCTATCGAGGCATATCAGTCGGCAGTTTGGCTTCTGACCAAAACAAATTAGTCAGACAAGCCGCATTGACAAATTTCAGAGAAGGCAAAATCACCGAACTTTTGACGACAGATGTTGCAGCAAGAGGGTTAGATATCGATTCATTACATTATGTAGTGAATGCTGAAGTTCCATTAAGTCCAGAAAGTTATCTTCATCGTTCAGGACGTACAGGACGGATGGGAAATGAAGGCTCAGTGATTACGTTTGTTCAAGATCATACATTCAAAGATCTTAAACGAATCGCCCGGGATGCAAAGATATCTCTAGAAGAAATCTTTATCTATGGCGGGGAACTGCTGACAGAACTTCCAGAAAAAGAACCTGTGAAAAATAGTCTTCCAACTCAGAAAAAACCATCAGTCAGCAAGCCGAAAGCACCGCAAAAAGCGATGAACGATGCGGAAAAAATAAAGCCAAAAAAACACAAAAAGAAACGGAAAAATGAAAAAAATAAAGGAGCAAGGCGCAAATAAGCGCCTTTTTGTGTTATTATAAATGAAAACGGCAACAAATAAATAATCACTTGAGGGGGACTTGGGGTGAATCCGAGAAAACAAGAAATCATCCGATTGCTGACTTTAAATCCAGAAGGTTTGACAGCTAGTGATGTAGCAGAACATTTAGAGATTGACCGAAGCAATGCCAGTCGTTATCTAAGTGATCTTTATAAAGAACGACAAATCACCAAAACCGCTGGCCGCCCAGTGGTTTATTCTATATCCAGCGAAGAAACCGGCGAAGTCCATGTCGATGCTTCGACAGAAATGTCTTTTGATAAACTAGTCGGTGCAAATGATTCATTAAAAGTAAGTATCCAGCAAGCCAAAGCAGCGATTTTATATCCGCCAAGAGGACTGCATACGATTATTTTTGGGGAAACAGGAACTGGGAAATCGATGTTTGCTGAATGTATGTATCAATTTGCAATCAGCTCAAATACTTTGCCTGAAAATGCTCCCTTTGTTTCCTTCAATTGTGCAGATTATGCGCAGAATCCGCAGTTATTGTTTGGTCACATTTTTGGTATCAAAAAAGGTGCATATACTGGTGCGGCAGAAGATAGTCAGGGGCTTATTTCAGAAGCAGATGGAGGTATCTTGTTTTTAGACGAGATTCATCGCCTGCCGCCAGAAGGTCAAGAAATGTTGTTTACTTTTATCGATAAAGGTGTTTATCGGCCATTAGGAGAAAGTGCAAAGGTCCACGAAGCTTCTGTTCAGATCATCGGCGCTACGACAGAGTCATCTGAAAGTTTTTTGACGACATTCAACAGACGAATACCGATGGCGATCACATTGCCTAATCTAGCTTCCCGTTCATTGGATGAGCGCTACGAAATCATCTCATTGTTTATCAAACAAGAATCAAACCGTCTTCGCCAGCGTATCGATATTGAAAGAGAAGCGATCCTTGCTTTTATGCTGTATGATGCGGAAGCAAATATCGGGCAAATCAAACGTGATTTGAAGCTTGTTTGTGCCAAATCTTTTTTACATTATCGAATGCACAATGAAGAAAGTTTAGTCATTCGCAAAAAAGATCTTTCGCTCCAAGTCCAAAAAGGGTTGCTGAAAATCAAAGAAATCCCCGAGCGCTTAGATCATTTTATTGGCAGCAAAAGCCAATATTTGACCTTTGAACCAGGATTTGCAGATGTCGTATGGTCGCAAGATCCGGAACGTGATATGCAAGTCTACAATACGATTGAAGAAAAGGTGACCAGTCTCTCACAAGATGAAACTGAGAATATCGATTTAGAAGCATTGATTTCAAGTGATGTAGAAGCCTACTTTGAAACTTATGTAGAAGAACTGGCACAAAACGAACGACACAAAGAACTGCTGCCAGAAGATATTTGGCGTCTGACAAATAAACTGTATGATATTGCAGAAGAGCGGCTGGAAAGAAAATACAACGAAAAAGCACGCTTTGCCTTTGCGCTGCACTTGCAAAGTACGATCGAACGGGTAAAGGGCGGACATATGATCGTTCATCCTGACCTGAATAACATCCGTAAGAACTTCAAAAAAGAATTTCAAGTGGCTATTGATCTTTCGGCAGTAATCGAAGAAGAGCAGCAAGTCGAGATTCCTTTTGATGAAATTGGTTTTTTAAGTATGTTCTTGTCCATCAATCTAGGGGAAAGAGAACGGATCAAAGAAAACAACGTAGAAGTCGTTGTATTGATGCATGGACGGCAAACAGCTACCAGTATGCTGGAATTAGCCCAAGAACTGCTGGGGACAACAAACGGTACGGCCTTCAATATGCCTCTGACATTAGACGTCCAAAAAATGTACCAAGATGTTATCCGCTTTATCAAAGAAAATAAAGAGCAATTGAACAATGGCGTATTGTTCTTAACAGATATGGGTTCATTGAACACATTCGGGCATTTGATTTTTGAAGAAACAGGCATTCGGACACAAGTTATTCCTATGGCAAGTTCCATGGTCGTGATTGAAGCAGTCAGATTAGCAAGTGCTGGGCGCAGTTTGGAAGATATCTATCAAGCAGTAAGAACCTCCTTTGAAACAATCGTGAAAGATCAGTTGAAATTGCATACGAAACCAGTAGAAGTACGCAAAAAAGCAGTAATCGTCACTTGTTTTACTGGTGAAGGGGTAGCCGCAAAACTTTATCAGCGGATCACACCAGTCATCAATGAGAAAAAAGTCGAGCTGATCCAAATGCAGTTTTTGGAACGGGAAGCATTCAAAAGACATATCGATGCTTTATTGGAAGAGTATGAAATAAAAGCTATTGCTGGTACTGTAGATGTCGATTATCAAAATATCCCTTTTTTCTCTGCGTATGATATCTTTGATGATGAAAAATTGAATATGTTGAAGCGGATAGCGGATGATGAGATCCCATTAGAAAAAATCGTTTATTCATTAAAAGACTCTTTAACAGCGATCCCATCCATCGAAGAACTGATCCATTCCTTGCAAAAAACGGTCCAGCAGATCCAAACAGATATTTCTGTCATCGTAGAACCAGGAGTTGATGCGGGAATCGTGATCCACCTAGCATTCATGATCGACGCGCTTTTGAAAAATGAAGGGAACAACAGGACCTTCAAAGACCTTGCTTCATTTTTGAAAAAGTACCGATTAGAGACGGATATCATCCAAACGAGTTTGATTCCTCTTGAAAGGCGCTACAAGATTAAAATACCAGAAGACGAAATCGCGTTTTTGACACAAATGTTTGTCGAAAATAAGATAAAAAATTAAAAAAATCACACAAATAAACAGTGTGCACATTAATTTAGTTAGTGTGCGCACTGTTTTTTACACAGAAACGTTATGAAAGCGCTATTTTATTGTTTGATAAATTGGCATGCTTCTTGCATTATAATTAAGTGTAAAACAAATGATAAGGAGTGGAGAAAATGGCGAAAAAAACAATCATGTTAGTATGTTCTGCCGGAATGAGTACAAGTTTATTGGTAACAAAAATGCAAAAGGCTGCTGAGGAAAAAGGAATCGACGCAGACATCTTTGCAGTATCTGCTTCAGATGCAGACAACAACTTAGAATCGAAAAATGTAGATGTTCTTCTTTTAGGTCCGCAAGTTCGATTCATGAAAGGTCAATTTGAACAAAAATTAGCACCAAAAGGGATTCCTTTAGATGTTATCAACATGCAAGACTACGGCATGATGAACGGTGCCAAAGTATTGGAACAAGCTGAAAAATTGATGGGCTGATCGGAGGAACAAACGTGGAGACACAACAAAACTTAGAAGCAATCATGGGCTTGATCATGTATGGCGGCAATGCAAAGAGCGATGCAATGGAAGCGATTGCGGCTGCGAAAAAAGGAGACTTCGAATTAGCAGATCAAAAAATTGCTGATGCAGAAGAGTCATTAGTGCAGGCACATCATTCTCAAACAGAGATGCTGACACAAGAAGCACAAGGAAACAATGTAAAGGTGACGTTATTGACGGTCCATAGTCAAGATCACTTGATGACATCGATCGCCTTTACAGATTTAGCAAAAGAAATCATTGATCTATACCGCAGAGTAGATACAAAATAACAAACTTCTTTTTTGAACGGAAGAAGAAACGTTGAACGGATAATTTGTAATTGATTTGTGACAGGAGCTATGTGAGTTTTTTCTATAAGCTGCAGAGTTTTTGTCGCAAATTTTTTAAAAAATGAACTTATAGGAGGAAAGAAAAATGAATGGTTTGTCAAATTGGATGGAGAAGCATATCCTTCCAGTCGCAGCAAAAATCGGTGCCCAGAAACACTTAGTTGCTTTACGTGATGCATTTATCGGGACACTGCCAGCAACGATGGCGGGGTCAGTAGCAGTAATGATCAATGCCATTATTCGTGATTTGCCTCAGCAGTTTATCAGTACGTATGCAGATAGTTTGGCTGGGGATCAAGGAATCTTTGCAGTGTTGAATGTTATTATCGGAATCAATGGGTTCGTGTGGAATGGTACATTAGCTATCGCTGGTTTGATTTTCGCGTTTTCTTGGGGATATAACCTTGCAAGAGCTTATGGTGTCAATGATTTAGCCGGCGGGATCGTTGGTTTAGCTACATTGATCCAAGGTATTGCCTTTGCGCCAAATCTATCTGCTAACTTGGGCGTAGATGTACCAGCAAATGTTGCAGATGCAATCAACAGCTCAGAGATTGGTGCAACGATTGCTAACGGTACTTTGTCAGTTGCACCTTGGGGATGGTTGAATTTGAACCATTTGAATGGGAACGCGTATTTCACAGTTATGATCATGAGTGCGATTTCTGTTATTATTTTCTGTAAATTGATGCTGGCAAACATCACGATCAAAATGCCGGATTCTGTACCGCCAGCTGTATCAAAAGCGTTCGCAGCGATTTTACCAGCAACAGTTGCTTTATATGTTATTGCTATTATCAATTATGTTGTTGGACGTTTCACAGATGGTCAATTGATTATTGATTTGGTCCAAAAATATATTGCAGAACCATTCTTGGGCTTGTCGCAAGGTCTTGGTGCTGTATTGATCGTTACTGTGTTTGTTCAAGTATTCTGGTTCTTCGGTATTCATGGTCCAAACGTTTTGGCGCCAGTATTGGAAGGTATCTGGGGACAGGCGCAATTGATCAATATCGACGTTTTCCAAAAAGGATACAACGGCAGAACTGGAACACCAGCTGTCTTGGATGCAATTGAAGACGGTAAAGCTTATATGTGGGTCCGCGGTTCATTTGATGCCTTTGCTTGGTTTGGCGGATCAGGTGGTACGATCGTTCTGTTGATCGCGATCTTGATTTTCTCTAAACGAGCAGATTACTTAACAGTAGCTAAGTTATCTATGGGACCTGGATTGTTCAATATCAATGAACCAGTAATGTTTGGTTTGCCAATCGTATTGAATGCGATTATGTTTATCCCATTCTTGATTGCTCCAGTAGTTGCGACAGCAATCGGCTGGCTAGCAACTTACTTCGGACTTGTGGCTCCCGTTTCACAACAAGTTACGTGGGTCGTTCCGCCATTCCTGCTTTCATTCTTAGCAACAGGAGCTGACTGGCGTGCGCCAATCGTTACACTGGTATGTATGATCGTAACGTTCTTTATCTGGGCGCCATTCGTTATTTCGGCGAATAAGATCGATCCGGCAACAGTGGAATAAAGAGGTTGTGAACTCAGCGGTCTGCTTTGAGCAGTAAGGAGGATTTTTCGAAAGTCGCTTCTCAGACTTTTGCAAAAATTTGACTTAGTGCCGAGAAGCAGCTGAGTGAACACCGTTTGAGTAGAGGTTGTAAAAAAGCTGTCCAGCCTCAAGCATTAAAGAAGAATCCGTTAAAATAGCTTTTCATATTTTGACGGATTTTGAGTTAATGCCGCAGAGGCTAGCTTTTGAACACCGTTTGGAAAGAGGTTGTGAAAAAACCGCTTAGCTCCGAGCGTTAAAGAGGAAATACGCAAAATAGCTTTTCATATTTTGCGTATTTTCGAGTTAATGCCGAAACACAGCTTTGTAAAGTATCACTTTACTTCAACAAGTAATAAAAATTTATTCCAAATGATACTTATGAATAACTTAACAGGAGGAACTTGGATATGATCAGTATTTCTAGTGCAATGCAGCAAGACAACATCAAAGAATTATTGGAAGGTAACGAGGAAGGCGATATCCGCTATACTTTCAAACAAAAACAAGGAATCAAGATGATTTTTGAAACAACTGGTGATCCAGAAGAAGCAGCAAAAAAAGCAAAAGAATTAATCAAGGCACAGCCTTGGGGAAGCGTACTGTATTTCCAAGCTGCTGCTGTTTAAGAATAGAAAAAAGATAGGATGATTGAAATGATTAAAAACGGCTTATTTTTAGCTAGTATCGGCTTTTTGATCGTATTATATAGTTTGAACCCCAACTCGATGGTGTACGATCTGTACAGCATGGTGACAGGTGTTTTTCTGATTGGATTAGGCGGATTTCTCTTTTTCAAAGGAAAGAAAAAAGAAGAAGCTGACGGGAGGAAGAAATAATGGAAATCACTAAAAAATTAAACATCCCTGCTCCTTTCTTTTACGATAAGATCATGGACTCGGTTTTGTATGATGTACGTAAAGCAACAGGGAAAAATCTGACACGCAAGCAGTTGAAAAACTTTGAATATATCAAGGAGTTTTCTAAAAACAGCCGGGCAAAAATCAAGATAGAAGAACTTATCGAAAATCAATCCTATAAATTTCGAACATCAACAACAAGAAATGAGTATGTTGTTCACTATCAAGTCCTGCCTTTAGATGACAAAACATGTGAAGTGCGTTATGAAGAAAAAATGGAGTCATTCGGGATCATCCAAAAACTGAACGACATGCTTTTAGGCACGATCTTGATGTATTTCAAACGACGCCAGTTTAAACGCATGCTGGGAATGATCGAAGAAACATATTAAAATAGTTTGCAAAAAGGAAAAACAATGGTACAAAGGAATTAGGCTGGAGAAACCAACCAGCCTTTTTGGTATTTCAAGGGGGAAAAGTCATGAGCGGAGTAAAAGAATTAGGCACTGAAGCAATCGAAGAAATGTTCCAACTGGCAACATACGCGTTCAATTTTGAGCGTACATCAGAACGGCGTGAGCGATTTAGCAGCATCACAGAACACACTTGGAACTACGGCTTTTTCAATGATGAAAATCAACTGACCAGCCAAGTGATGGCCACGCCATTTGAGGTCCAGTTTCATGGACAAGTCATTCCAATGGCTGGAATCGGCTATGTCGCTTCTTACCCTGAAGCGCGAGGGCAAGGCGGGATCAATCAGCTGATGGAAAAAATATTGCAGGATTGCAAAGAAAGAAAAGTTCTTTTATCCTACTTAGCACCATTTTCTTACCCGTTTTATCGACGCTACGGTTATGAGACAGTTTTTGAAAAAATCACCTATCGCTTATCAAGCAGAGATTGGCCCAATGTCAAAAAAACACCAGGAAAAATCGTTCGAACTTCTTTTGAAGAAGCAGAATCAGCCATGGACAATATCTATCATCAAATGAAAGAAAACCAAAAAGGCGGGTTGAAAAGAACGCCTTGGTGGTGGGAGTATAAATTCAATCAGAAAAAAGGCAATCATTTCGCTCTTTATTTCAATGAAAAGCAAGAAATCACTGGTTATCTGGTGTATCGGTTAGAAGGACCTGAATTTGTTATTTCAGAATGGGGATATCTGGAACATTTTGCTTTCAAAGCTTTGGCACGTTTCATCGGTTCTCATAGCGGAGCGTTTGAAACATTCAGCTTTTCGCAAGGATTTTCTGGTAGAAATCTTTCTTTTCTTTTAGAAAACCCATACGCAAAAATGGAGATCCGCCCCGATATGATGGCAAGAATCGTTGATATCGAGGGTTTTTTAAGAAAATATCCATTTAAAAAACAGCCTGAGAAATTTGCAATAGAAATCAAAGAAGATAATTATGCGCCATGGAATAATGGAATTTATGAAATAGCATCACTTGAAGAAGAAATAACAGTAAGAAAAACAGAACAAACAAACTTGCCGCTTCTTTCCGGGAGTATCCAGTCATTTACGCAATTATTGTTAGGCTACCAGTCACTTGGAACACTTGTTTTTCACGAAAAAATGACTTGTCCAGAAGAACTGATGACGCATCTGGAAGAAATCATCCAAGGGCAGCAGCCGATTTTGAATGATTATTTTTGATTGATTGCTGTAAAAAATAAAAACCAGCTGAACAGAAAAGCGTGATTTCTCTGTTCGGCTGGTTTTAGTTGATAAGCAATTACTTATTTTTAGCTGATTCACAGCTGCTATTCCATATATTGGAGAAGATTTCCTTCCTTTTGTGACAAGAAATATGTATGAAATAATCACTGATTATCTTAAAAATTGACTTTGATTGGTTCGTTTTGGGTCAGGATGCTGTCGATACTGTGTTGGATCAGTTTTTCGATTTGTTCATCAGTAGGGTGGATAATGCCAGAAGACATCAAAGCAGCGATACCGGTCGCAACGATCCAAGTCCCAGTGTGAAGTGATTGAAGTGCTTCATCAGATAAGTCTGCATAATCTGGATCAGCTTTTACAGCATTCATGAAGTAATCATAGGAAAAATCCTGCATTTCTTTCCCGCCGCCGTATTCTTCTAAATACAATGCGCGATATAAGCGTTTTTCATGATTAGCGAAACGAATGTAATTAAAAGCTAGGTCAATGACTTTTCGGCCAGTATGTACTTTAGGAAAGATTTCTTCTGATAAGTACGCATAAATTTTTTCAAATAAAGCATGTTTCAAATCATCCATGTTCTTGAACTCTAAATAAATAGGTTGTGTCGAGCATTTCATTTTGTTTGCGATGTTTCGTGCTGTGAAACGGGAAAATCCTTCTGTAGCTACTACTTCATAGGCTGCATCTAAAATCTGGTCTTTTGTGATAGTTTTTTTTCTTGCCATAATTTTCTAATCTCCTCAAACATTATTTATATCGCTTTCAAATTGTTTGCTTAATTTATTTTAACATGTTTTTTTTAATATGCAAAATTTGTTTTTTTATAATTTTTTATCCTGTTATTCAGCGAGTTTCAGAAGGGAAAAAGTTTTTTGTGAATATTTTTTGAAGGAAAGAAGATTTTTCAAATAGTGTTTGTTACTTAAACACTTAAATGTTATCATATTGTTGATATGCTTATCGATTAATGAGGAGGAATATAATTATGTTATTGAATTTTAATGAAAACTTGAAAAAGTATGCTCATTTGATTGCGAAGACTGGCGTCAATGTAGAGAAAGGACATACAGTCGTTCTGCAGATCAGTGTCGATCAAGCACCGTTAGCACGTCTGATCACTCAAGAAGCTTACCAACTAGGAGCAGATGAGGTCATCGTACAATGGACAGATGATGTCATCCAAAGAGAATTTTTATCAAATGCGCTTCAAGAACGTATTGAGAATGTCCCTGAATATAAGATCGATCAAACAAATGATTGGATCAAAAAAGGAGCAAGCCGGATCAGTGTTGTTTCTTCAGACCCAGATGCACTTGCAGGCGTAGACAGTACGCGTGTTGCAGACTATCAATCAGCAATGGGCAAAGCGTTAGCGAACTTGCGCCAAGCCACACAATCAAACAAAGTCAGCTGGACGGTAGTAGCTGCTGCTGGCAAACGCTGGGCAGAAAAAGTATTTCCAGACCTTCCAGAAGAAGAGCAAGTGGATGCGTTGTGGGACCAAATCTTCAAAACAACAAGAATCTATGAGGAAGATCCAGTAACTGCTTGGGAAAAACACGACAAAAAACTAGCAGAAAAAGCTGCTGAATTAAATAAAGAACAGTTTACAGCACTTCATTACACAGCGCCAAACACAGACATCGTTATCGGTCTTCCGAAAAATCATCTTTGGGAAGGTGCTGGCAGCTGGAATGCACGGGGCGAAAAATTCATGGCTAATATGCCGACAGAAGAAGTTTTCACAGCTCCGGACAGCCATCGAGTGGATGGATACATTGCAAGTACAAAACCTTTAAGTTATGCAGGTACGACGATCACAGGTATGAAATTTACATTCAAAGATGGAAAAGTCGTTGATTTCTCTGCTGAACAAGGAGAAGAAGTATTGGCAAAACTTCTTGATACAGATGAAGGAGCACGCAGATTGGGCGAAGTAGCACTTGTTCCAGATCCATCACCGATTTCTCAATCTGGTATTATTTTTTATAATACATTATTTGACGAAAATGCTTCGAATCATCTAGCTTTAGGTTCGGCGTACGCATTCAGTGTGGAAGGTGGAACAGAGATGAGCGAAGAAGAATTGGCTGAAGCAGGCTTGAACCGAAGCCATACCCACGTGGACTTCATGGTAGGCTCGGACAAAATGGATATCGATGGTATCCGCGAAGATGGTACGCGAGTTCCTATTTTCCGTAATGGGGATTGGGCGTAAAAGCGAGTAGAAAAAAGCACCGTTAGAAACATAGCATGTTTCTAACGGTGCTTTTGAATCGGAAAAGCTGCTTTGCATTTGGAAAGAGTCTTAATACTCAGGACAAAACGCTTTTTTCACAACCTCTTACGTTCCTGACTGGAATCGAACCAGCGACCTATCGCTTAGGAGGCGATCGCTCTATCCTACTGAGCTACAGGAACAAATGACAAGTTTCATTTTAACTTTTTTATATTTTACTTTCAAGTGCGAGTTGAAAAGCGATTTTTAAGCAAATAACTCGCTTAAGGTATTTCACGATGCTAAAATTGGTATATAAGGCAGAGGGAATATTGACTGTTTAAGGAGGTCATCATAATGAGTGATAAACCGAAAGAAAAAGTTTTTGCTGAGCGTTTTGATGAATCAAAACAAGATCGAGAAAAAATTTCCAAAGAAGCAATCAAAAAACACGAAGAGGAAAAGCCTCGTTTGAAGAAAAGCAAACGATTCAAATTCTCTAAAAAAGACGATTTGCTATAGAAAAAAATGAAAGGAGCTGGGATTCAAAATCCCAGCTCCTTTTTTGAGCAAACGATTCAGCCTAGCCTGCTTTTGAAACAAGCTCTTTGGCAAAAGCTTCTAAGTTTTCGATATCTTCTTCTTCTGCGTTTAAGTCTACTTTGACATTTTCAGCGCCTTTTACTGCTCCAGTTCGTGCAAACACAGCATCAAAGTCATCTACAGATTTACAGAAATCATCATAGAATGTGTCGCCTGATCCGCAAACACCATAGATTTTATTGGAAAGATCTACTTCTTGCAGATCTTCATAAAAATCAACGATCTCATCTGGAAGATCGCCATCACCATATGTATAAGTTGCGACAACGCAAATGTCCGCATCCTCAAATTCATCTGCATCTACTTGGGTACATTCATTGATTTCGACTTCGATATCCAGATTTTCGAAAGCTTCAGCTACGATATCTGCAATTTCTTCTGTATTGCCTGTCATACTAGCATATACGATTTTTGCTAAAGTCATTTTTATCCTCCTAAAAGAAACGTAGGTTACTTCAATCCTCGACAATTATACCAAATTATTCGAAAAAAAGAAAAACAATTTTGGAAGAGGTAAGTCCAGTTTGTCGAAATCATTGATGTTATGGTAAAATAGAAGGGATTTGTGAAAAGGAGACGAGAAAATGATTACATTAAAGTCAGCACGAGAAATCGATAAAATGGCTGAATCAGGCGCTTTGTTGGCAGACGTCCACAAGAACTTGCGCAGTTTTATCAAGCCTGGCATCACTAGCTGGGATATTGAAGTATTTGTTAGAGATTATATTGAAAGCCACGGCGGGATTGCCGCTCAAATCGGCTTTGAAGGTTATGAATATGCAACATGTATCAGCATCAACAATGAGATTTGTCATGGATTCCCACGCAGAAAAGCATTGAAAAGCGGTGACTTAGTAAAAGTCGACATGTGTATTGATTTAAAAGGCGCAATCTCAGATTCTTGCTGGGCTTATGTTGTCGGTGAATCTACACCTGAGATTGACCGTTTGATGGAAGTAACGCGTAATGCTTTATACAAAGGGATCGAACAAGCGCAAATCGGCAATCGCATCGGAGATATCGGCCATGCGATCCAAACCTATGTTGAAGGAGAAGGTTACGGTATCGTTCGCGACTTTATCGGACATGGTGTAGGGCCTACGATCCATGAAGAACCAGCAGTCCCACATTATGGCGAAGCAGGAAAAGGTCTTCGTTTGAAAGAAGGTATGGTCATTACTATCGAGCCAATGGTCAATACTGGAACATGGAAAATGAAAATGGACCCAAACGGCTGGACAGCTTATACACAAGATGGCGGACTTTCATGTCAATATGAGCATACATTAGCAATTACAAAAGAAGGACCAAGAATCTTGACATCGCAAGGTGAAGAAGGAACTTATTAAGAAGAGGTCGTGAACTCAGCGTTCTGCTTTGAGCAGTAAGGAAGATTTTTTAAAAGTCGCTTCTCAGACTTTTGAAAAAATTTGACTTGAGCAATAAGACTCTTTTGCAAAATGAAATGGTTCTTCCCATTTTATTTTGCAAAAGCTTATTGTCAAAAGTCAGCTTTGCGAATGTTTAACTGGATAATACCCAAGTCCAGCACGCTTTTGGATAAACAAAAGAGTTTTATGAAAGCTGTTACTTGCGGTGCGGATGGACAATAAGTGTGTACATAAGATTTTGCATAAACTTTTCAGCTTTGCGAGATAAAAAATGTAAGATATTTTCTATAGAAAAGGAGGCAGCAGATGAAAGCAGTTGATAAACTAAAAAAGAACAAAAATTTGATTCGATTCATCGAGACGACGCGAACACGTATTGCTGATTCTGAGATGGGGTCGACATCCGTTATTGTTGCTTATTATTTGTTATTATCGATTTTTCCGCTGCTGATTGCTGTAGGGAATATCTTACCTTTTTTACATTTAGACCCGGAAGCTGTCTTAACTTATGTCAGAGAAGTTATCCCAGAAACAGTTTATCAATTTTTAGGTCCAGCTATCCATGATCTGCTGACACAAGGATCGGGAAGTTTGCTTTCTTTATCGGCTCTTGCTGCATTGTGGTCAGCAAGCCGAAGTATTACTGCTCTGCAGATTGCGATGAATAAAGCATACGGGGTGGAGCAAAGAGGGAATTTTATAGCTGTGCGTCTGGTATCTGTGATAGTTATTGTATTGTTTCTTGTAGCCATTGTCGGCGTCACAGTCGTTTTAGGATTAGGCCAAACAATTTTAGAATGGTTAGATCCGATCTTCCATTTTTCAAGTGAATTGATCGATGTGTTCCAAACATTGAAATGGCCTGTGACTTTACTTGTACTGTTTGTCATTATGTATGTTATTTATTTGATTGTCCCAAATGTGAAGCTGAAATTGAAGACGATCATTCCGGGAACGATATTTGCAACAATCGGCTGGATGCTCCTTTCTCAAGTATTTAGTATCTATGCTAAATATTTTGCTGCAAATGTCGGCGGATATCAAATCATCGGAAGTTTTATCGTGCTGATGCTATGGTTGAATTTTGCAGCTACGATCATTATTTTAGGCGGGATCATCAATGCGGTCGTCCAAGAATACGTGACAGAAGAAAATGTTGAAGAACGTCGTGATTTTATCGGCAAGTGGATTGCTAAGGCAAAAAGTAAATTTTCTAATAAAAAAACATAAAAAGCAGAGTTCTTCTTGTAAACTATTTACAGTATTTTATAATGGAATAAGTGAACTCAAAGAATGAAGTAGGTGGATGTATGTTTGTTTCTTTTAGTATGGTAATAAAGTTTTTTTTGACGATATTGCTATCTTTACTATTAACACCGATATTTAAAATCATTTCGGTCCAGCTGGGCATGGTGGATAATCCAAATGAGCGAAGAATCAATAAAGTGCCGATGCCGAGTGCAGGCGGACTGCCGATTTTTTTCTCATTCGTTATATCTACATTATTTTTGTTTCAATCGATCATTCCTCGTTTTTATATTCTCCCAATCATTATCGCGGCTTCGATCATCATCATCACAGGCGTGTTAGATGACCGATTTGAATTGACGCCTAAACAGAAAAGTATAGGGATCTTGTTAGCAGCTCTTGTTGTTTATTTTATTGCAAATATCCATATTGATTCTGTTACTTTACCGTTTTTAGGCCATATCAAGCTGGGGTGGCTAAGCTTTCCTGTAACGATTTTTTGGATTTTCGGTATTACGAATGCTGTCAATTTGATTGACGGTCTGGATGGATTGGCAGCAGGGGTCTCATTGATTGGTTTAACAACGATTGGTATTATCGGTTATTTTTTTCTGCATGCATCTACCGTTTACATACCTATAGTTATTTTTTGTCTGGTCGCAAGTATTTTAGGTTTTTTCCCTTACAATTTTTATCCGGCGAAGATTTATTTGGGCGATACGGGCGCACTGTTTTTAGGTTTTATGCTAGCAGTGCTGTCTCTTCAAGGATTGAAAAACGTTACGTTCGTCTCTTCGATTTCTCTGCTGATTGTTTTAGGCGTACCAGTAACGGACACTTTTTTTGCTATTATTAGAAGAAAAGCCAACCGAGTCTCTTTTTCTACAGCAGATAAAAAACATCTTCATCATCGTCTGCTGAGTCTTGGTTTTACACATAAAGGGGCTGTACTTGCGATTTATGCGATGGCTCTGATGTTCTCTTTTACAGCGATGATCATGAATTATACAGGTGTGATCGGTACTATCGTGTTAGTGATTGCTATGCTGTTTGCAGTCATTCTTTTGTTTGAATTGATTGGATTGATCAGCGAAAAACATCAGGTGATTTTAAAAACGATGCGCTTTTTAGGGAATAAGGAATACCGTACGCAAGTCATGCAGAAATATTTTAAGAAATGGAAACAACACTAGATGGACAAAACACATACAGAAACACAACCGATCTTAGTAAGTATCGTCACAGCAAACAGCCAAAAAATTTTTCGTACACTGGATACTCTGATTGAGACAGTAGGCGAAAATCCAGCAATCGAATTAGTGATTTTTGACAATGATTCTGAAGAAGCTTACCGCGAAAAGCTAAAAGAATATTTGATCTATCCCTATATCACTATTTATTTCCATGATCAAAATCAAGGATTTGGTTTTGGACATAACCACACACTGCTGCATGCAGAAAATCGTTATGGCATTATTTTCAATCCGGATATTTTGGTAGAAGAGTCAACGATCATTGCATTGGTAGAGTTACTGAAAAATCATCCAGAATGCGCGATGTTGGCACCGCAGATTTTGAATGAAGATGGTACACCCCAATATTTGATCCGTCGTCGTCTTGATGTTTTTGACTATATCTTGCGCTTCATTCCTTTTGATTTTGTCAAAAAAATGTTTGAAAAAAGGCTGTCTGCTTTTGAATGCCGTGATTTGCCGACTGATAAAGACAGTTATGTTCGAATGATCTCCGGCAGTTTTATGGTTACGGATATCGAAAAATTCAAGAAAGTAAATGGTTTTGATGAGCGTTATTTCATGTATTTTGAAGACAATGATCTTTGTATGTCTTTTGAACAAGCTGGAGAAAAACTTCTTTATACACCTGCTCATTCCGTGATCCATCTTTATGGAAAAGGTGCACATCGTAATTTCAAACTCTTTCGTGTCTTTTTGTCTTCGATGAGGAAATTTTTCAATAAGTGGGGGTGGGTCTTTTTCTAATGAAAAGCAATATTTTGACGGTGATCGTTCTTTACAAACAAAAAATCTCTGACTCGCCTGCGTATACTTTATTGAAAGAAGCCGTCTTATTAGGGCAAACTACACTATTGGTCGTTGACAACAGCCCAAATCCGCAAGATGATCCGTTATTCAAAATAAACGGAATCAGCTACGTGCATGAGCCGACAAATCCAGGACTTGCATCTGCGTACAACCGAGGATTAAAAGCAGGGGCAGATTTGGAATGGTTAGTTGCTTTGGATCAGGATACAAAAATCGCTTCTGATTATTATGAAAAACTCTTAGAACTTCCCGCAGAAAAACACATTGCAGCTGCTGTCCCTAAGATTTTTGCCGGCAAGAGGCAGATTTCTCCTCTTTATGCTTCGGATTACATTGATCGTACAGCAAAGCCAGTCGAAAGAATCGGAGAAATAGCGGAACGGATCATGGCAGTAAATTCTGGAACAGCTTTTTCTATTCGATTTTTAAAAAAAATAGGCGGATTCAATCCGGCTTTTTCTTTGGACTTTTTGGATCACTGGGTATTTTGGCGCATTTATCAAGAAAAAGAAACGATTTATGTACTGCCTGTACGTTTTGAACATGAATTATCTGTTCTTGATTATAAAAAGATGTCCATTGAACGATACCGATCAATAACAGAAGCAGAAAATCTATTTTACCAAAAATATGATACAGAACATTTGAAACAGCATAAGAAACAGCTGATTTTACGGACGATCAAACATTTTTTGACCGTCCGTGACCGCAAAATATGGCGGCAGACGCTGCGGACATTTATCCAGTCAAGAAAGGTGTGAGAAGGTGCTTTCTGTTTGTATAGCAACATTCAACGGAGCAAAGTATATCCGCGAACAATTAGATAGTATTTTATGCCAGCTTTCACCTGAAGATGAGGTGATCATCTCGGATGATGGTTCCGCAGATCAAACACTGGATATTTTAGCAGAGTATCAGAAAAAAGATCCGCGCATCAAATTATTTGAAGGTCCGCGCCAAGGGGTTATCGCAAATTTCGGCTATGCTATTGCACAAGCAAACGGCGAATTGATCGTATTAGCTGACCAGGATGATATTTGGCTGGACACGAAGATAATAACGATCAAAAAGTACTTTTTTGAACATCCTGATATTCAGGTCGTCGTTACGGATCTGCGGATCGTAGACACTGACCTTGATGTTCTTTATCCTTCTTATTTTGAATATCGAAATGCAAAAGAAGGCTGGATACGAAATCTTATAAGAAGTAATTATATCGGAGCAGGAATGGCTTTTCGCTCGTCATTAAAAAGTGAGATATTGCCTTTGCCTAAAAAAATCCCGATGCATGATATGTGGATCGGACTTCTGGGCGGAAGAAAAACAGCGTTCATCCGGGAACCGCTGACGCTTTACCGAAGACATGAGTCAAATGCGACAGAGATTAAAACAAGCACAGGACTTGGACAAAAATTCCGCTGGCGCTGGCAGCTTGTTTCCGCATTGTTCCAGCGCAAAGTATTTAAACGCTAATAAAATTACGAGAAATTTCATGACAAATACAGTGAATGATGCGATAATGAAAAATGAAATTCACAATGGAAAAGGAGCGCTTTTATTCATGAAGGGAATTATTCTTGCAGGAGGCAGCGGTACACGCTTGTATCCTCTAACAAAGGCAACATCAAAACAATTAATGCCGATTTACGATAAACCAATGATCTATTATCCAATGTCTACATTAATGCTTGCTGGAATCAAAGATATCTTGATTATTTCAACGCCGCAAGATACACCTCGTTTCGAAGAGCTGTTCGGTAACGGACATGATTTAGGACTTAATATCGAATATGCTATCCAAGAAAGTCCAGACGGCTTGGCTCAAGCTTTCTTGATTGGTGAAGAGTTTATCGGTGACGACAGCGTCTGCTTGGTGCTAGGAGATAACATCTACTATGGCGGCGGATTATCAAAAATGTTACAACGTGCAGCAGCTAAAAAAGAAGGCGCAACAGTTTTCGGCTACCACGTCAATGATCCGCAACGTTTTGGTGTAGTAGAATTTGATGAAAATATGCAAGCTTTATCGATTGAAGAAAAACCAGAAGAACCAAAATCAAATTATGCAGTAACTGGTCTTTATTTCTATGATAATGATGTTATTTCGATTGCAAAAACAATCAAACCATCTGAACGCGGCGAATTAGAGATCACTGATGTCAATAAAGCTTACTTGGAAAAAGGAACACTTTCTGTAGAATTGATGGGCCGAGGCTTTGCATGGCTTGACACAGGCACACATGAATCACTTTTAGAAGCCTCAACCTTTATTGAAACAATCGAAAAACGTCAAAATCTGAAAGTTGCCTGCTTGGAAGAAATCGCTTATCGCATGGGCTATATCACAAAAGAGCAATTAGCAGAATTAGCACAGCCGCTTAAAAAGAACCAATATGGTCAATATTTATTGCGGTTAGCAGAAGAACAGGAGTAAGAAAGCATGAAAGTAATCGATACGAATCTGACAGATGTAAAAATCATTGAAATGGATGTCTTCGGCGATCATCGAGGATTTTTCACAGAAAGTTATTCGAAAGCAAAATTTGCTAAACATGGGTTGGATTTTGATTTTGTCCAAGACAACCATTCATTATCAGCAGAAGCTGGCGTTTTACGCGGACTTCATTTCCAAAAAGGCGAAGCAGCTCAAACAAAATTGATCCGCGTCGTTACAGGAGCTGTTTTGGATGTCATTGTCGATATCCGTAAAGGCAGCCCAACTTACGGCAAATGGGAAGGTTATATCCTTTCAGAACACAACCATCGCCAATTACTTGTTCCTAAAGGCTATGCACATGGTTTTGTCACATTGACGCCGAATGTCAACTTCCTTTATAAATGCGACAATTATTACAATGCAGAAGCTGATGGCGGAATTGCATTTGACGATCCGGAATTGGCAATCGATTGGCCAATCGATCCTTCAAAAGCGATCATGTCTGAAAAAGACCACAACCATCCTACGCTAAAAGCGTTTGAAGAAGAGAATCCATTTATTTATGGTGAAATTTAAAGTGAAAGGGCTAGATAGCGAATGAAAAATATCATTGTTACTGGAGGCGCGGGATTTATTGGTTCTAATTTCGTGCATTATGTTGTAAAAAACCATCCAGAGGTCCATGTCACTGTTTTAGATAAACTGACATACGCTGGAAACAAAGAAAATCTAGCTGGACTTCCCAGCGACCGTGTAGAATTAGTGGTTGGAGATATCGCAGATGCAGAATTAGTTGATCGTTTAGTGCAAGAAGCAGATGCGGTCGTCCACTATGCTGCTGAATCACATAACGACAATTCATTAAAAGATCCGTTTCCGTTTGTCCAAACAAACATTATCGGCACTTACACATTGATCGAAGCATGTCGGAAACATGGTGTGCGTTACCATCACGTTTCTACGGATGAAGTTTATGGCGATCTGCCTTTAAGAGAAGATTTGCCAGGACATGGCGATGGTCCAGGAGAAAAATTCACTGCGGAGACACCTTACAATCCGTCAAGCCCTTATTCTTCGACTAAAGCTGGTTCAGACTTGCTGGTAAAAGCATGGGTACGTTCGTTTGGATTGCAAGCAACGATCTCTAATTGTTCAAACAATTATGGTCCTTATCAGCACATAGAAAAATTCATTCCTCGTCAAATCACGAATGTTTTAAGCGGTATTCGTCCAAAATTATACGGCGATGGAAAAAATGTGCGGGATTGGATCCATACAAATGATCATTCTTCAGCTGTATGGTTGATTTTGACAAAAGGAAAAATCGGAGAAACCTATTTGATCGGTGCAGACGGAGAAGAAAACAACAAGACTGTGATGGAGCTGATCTTAGAACTTATGGGTCAACCAAAAGATGCTTACGACCACGTCACAGACCGCGCTGGACATGACTTGCGTTACGCAATCGACTCTGCCAAACTAAGAGAAGAACTTGGATGGACACCAGAATTTACGAATTTCCGTGAAGGACTGGCAGACACCATCAACTGGTATAAAGAAAATGAAGATTGGTGGAAAAAAGAAAAAGAAGCCGTGGAGCAAGCTTACGCGAAAAACGGCCAATAATCGATCCATCAATTAAAAAGATTGTTAAGGAGCTGTGACGTAAGTCCAATTCCAGCGATAACTCCGAATATTCGACAACTGTTGTAATGGTTATTTTGCGGCAAACGCCTGCTGGACAAAAGACGGTATTCGAACTGAGTGCTGGGAACTTATGGCACAGCTCCTTTTTAAACAGAAAGGAAGAGAAGCTATGATTTTATTAACCGGAGGAAATGGGCAGCTTGGAACAGAACTGTGTCATTTATTAGATGAAAAAGAAATCGAATATGTTTCGACAGATGCGCATCAATTAGATATCACAGATGCTGAAAAAACAATGGAATATATCACGACGTTAAAACCAGACTTCATCTTCCATTGTGCTGCTTACACAGCTGTAGATAAAGCAGAAGATGAAGGACGCGAATTAGATGAAAAAATCAATGTAGATGGTACAAGAAATGTTGCACTAGCTGCAAAAGAAGCTGGTTCAAAACTGATTTATATCAGTACAGACTATGTATTCGATGGAAAGAAAAAAGACAGTGAATACCAAGTGGATGATCAAACAAATCCATTAAACGAATACGGAAGAACAAAACTTTTAGGCGAACAAGCGGTTCAGGAGATCTTAGAAGATTACTATATCGTCCGTACATCATGGGTGTTTGGCGTTTATGGTCATAATTTTGTGTTCACGATGCAAAAACTTGCTGAGACGCGTGACCAATTGACCATCGTAAATGATCAATTTGGACGACCAACATGGACACGTACATTAGCGGAATTCATGGTATATCTAGTACAAGAGAAAGCACCATATGGCATCTACCATCTTTCAAACGACAACAGCTGCTCTTGGTATGAGTTTGCAAAAGAAATCTTGAAAGACAATACGAATGTGACAGTCTCACCAGTTACCTCAGAAGAATTTCCGCAAAAAGCAACGCGCCCGCAATACTCAGTAATGGATCTAAGCAAAGCGAAAAATCTAGGTTTCTCTATTCCAACTTGGCAAGAAGCGTTAGCACAAATGCTTGCGCAAGCTGAAGCGAATAAACAATGATTCTTTCAGAGTTGGGAAGGAATTAGGTAAATATATGGAGACACAGACAAGACGAGCTGCCCGTAATACCGGCAGCTCACAAAAATCTAGAAATGGATTTTTGAAAGTATTTGATGTTTTGCTTAGCTTACGCTATTTGATCGGACTTCTAGTCATCATCGTCGCCGTGACATTCAATTTGAACGGCAGCTCTATGGGTGTGTGGGATCAGTATGTTTCTCAACGAGCAGATGGAAAAGAAACCGATGTATTATTTGGTGAGAATCGGGAAGTACGTTCGGATGAATGGCTGGTCCAGACACCGTTTTATTTCTCACAAGTTGAAAGTGATTATCCAGTGATCAATGATACATATTCACTTTCAGGACAAAATATGATTATTGCTTACAATTCTCCGGTCAAAGATATCACAGTGATCGGCAAACCATTCAACTGGGGATTCTTTTTCCTTGGGCGCGACCGCGGCTATTCTTTTTACTGGGCAATGAAACTCGTCTGCTTGGTTCTGCTTAGCTTTGAACTGCTGATGATCATTACGCAAAGGCGGAAAGGCTTGTCATTTGTTGGGGCGTTCGCCGTAGCTTTTGCCCCGGCTGTGCAATGGTGGTTTATGCAGCACGTAGGAGATTTGATTTTCTTTACGGTCGGCTTAATGATCACTTTTTATTATTATTTTGCTCAGCATCAGAAGAAATGGCTGAGGATCTTGATGATGTTATTGACGGTCATCTTCGGGCTAGGATTTATTCTCGTCATTTATCCGGCCCATCAAGTGATGTTGGCCTATCTTTTGATCATCTATTTCGTTGGTCTTTTGATCCATTATAAAAAGACGATCGTTTGGGATTGGCTGGATGCGGTCTTGATTATTGGCGCGCTAGTGATTCTTGGAGGGATCTTGTGGCACTTCTGGTCGATTTCTAAAGATGCGCTGCTGGCGTCTCTAAACACAGTTTATCCTGGAAACCGAGTAAGTACCGGCGGGAAGTGGCGGCTTGGCGAATTCTTCTATTTCTTGACGAACTGGAAGATCCCGTTTGAAGATATCAATTTTTCCAATAATTCAGAAGTTGCTTTGTTCTATCATTTCTTCCCAACTGTGTTATTAGCAAGTCCTTTTGTCTTGTTTGGGAAAAAGAACAGTGAACAAAAACTGATTGGCCGAATCTTGATGATCTTCTGTTTGTTCTCGTTTTTCTGGATCGCAGTGGGCTTGCCAAAACCATTGGCACAATTAACTTTGTTATCTTATGTCCCACCGTTTCGTGCGTTGCTGACGTTTGGGTTTGCCGCACTCTTGCTGACGATTTGGTTCATTAGTTATATTTGGAAGGAAAACGTGATTCCAAACTGGTACAAAATCATTTTATTAGTCGTAAACGCTGGTCTTTTTTATTACAGTATCACAGACTCAAAAATGACACGTTACTTCTCTGATTTTGAAACGATCGGTGTCGCTCTGGCGGGAACGCTGATTTTGGCATTCGCACTATTCAAATGCAAAAAACTCTTTTATCTTTCTTTTGGCGCTCTTGTCATTGCTTCTGGATTTTTCGTCAATCCAATCGTAGAAGGAACAGGAGCTATCTTTGAAAAGACGCTTGCAAAAGAGATCCAAAAAATCGACCAAACTGATCCAGATCAAATGTGGCTGTCAGAAGATGAAATCTATAACTTCACACCAGCACTAGGGGTAAAATCATTCAATACCGTTCGCTTTTATCCTGATTTAGAGGCTTGGGAAAAAGTTGATCCAGATGGGAAGTATGAAAAATACTACAATCGTTATGCGCATACACGGGCATTTATTGCCAAAGAAGATACGAAATTCCATTTGGACCGTCCAGACAAGATTTCTGTAACGCTGAATTTTGAGGATGCCAAAAAACTAGGAATCAAATATGTGGTCAGCCAGCGTCCGTTGACTGATTACAACCAATTGTATGAAGCGCAATTCACGCAGTTGTATGGTCCAGACAAGGATGGATTTATGATATTCAGCGTAGACTATTCTTATATGCAGGATGAGCCTTCGCTTGGCCAATAAAGAAGACAACTCTTGGATATGACACAAAGTAAAAAAGATTCAGGAGAAAAGAGGAGTGGGAAAAATCGAAAGAGCAGTACAGAAAATAATCGACAAAATGAGCGTTATCTTCGTCCTCCTTTTCGTATTAGCTTTTTATTTTGTGTGGACGACAGGGTTAAGCGACCCAAATGCTTCATTTTTATATGAACACAGTACGCAATTTGCTGCGTATGCTGTGATTGTTTTATTTTTATTGAATATCTACAAAGCACGCGGCGCCGATTTTATCTATATCGGCGCGGCTGCAGCAATTTATTTTTTCTTTGCCTATTTTAGAGAGAGTCGATCGAGTTCCTTTTATGGGGATATGCTGATTCCATTGATCATCGGATTTGTTTTGACAATCAAATGGACGAACTTCACGAAATGGGATCGTGTATTTTATTTCTTGGTCTTTTATATTATTTTAGGAATAACAGTTTATCGGGTCTTTACAGAGATCCAAGTGCCAGACGGTCAAAGTATCTGGGCAGCAGATAATAAGTTATCAGATATTTGGATCAACACGAATACGATCGGCAGCTCGCTGATGACACTTGCTTTTCTGGTCACAGGTTTTGCCAGCTCTTTTGAAAGATGGTACATGCGGCTGTTGGCTGTGCCTGCAAATGTTGCTGCATTTCTAGCAATCTGGGTTTGTCAATCTCGCGGGGCGTTGGTTGCCATGATCGTCTTTTGGTTGTTAGATATTGTGCCGAAAGTGGTGATGCGTTTTATTCGAGCACCATTTATCGCCTATCTTTTGACCACTGTACTTGCCTTGCCGATTTCTTATATCGCTGCACAATCAGAAACAATCAACTTGTTTACGGGAAGAGAAGATATCTGGAAAGATTTTTATCAGACTCTTTCAGAAAAAACAAGTCAAGTCTGGGTAGGGATGAAACCATTCTTATACACGAAGAGACCAAATCAAATTTTAGGAAACCACAACAGCTATAATTCGATTGTAAATCTTTATGGAATCGTTGGATTGATCCTTGTTATTCTGCTGTTATTGTTCTTTGTAGGACGTTTAACACTGAAAGCTGATTTGAGCAATGGCCAAATGACATTTTTATGGGCATTTTTTGGTGTGATGACACAATCCTTTATGGAAGATACCCTGGTTTCTTTTGCTTGGCTGCCGATCATTTATCTATTGTTAGGAATGAGTGCGCATGGTTCTCAGAAGAAAAAAATACCAGAAGCACCACCTGCACCGATCGAAAACACCGATGAGCAAACCTATGATCCAGAATCAAGAGTTGCACGATATCACGGAAATTAATACAATTATTTAGCAGAATCCAAACGGGCTGATCGACAACTGTCATCAGTCCGTTTTTGCTTGTCTGAAAGGGAATGTCACATAGTTTCGCTTGTTATACAGGTTTTCTTCTGTTTCATTGCAATTAAGGTATATCTTTTGTAGAATAATAACGTTCGGATCATTTTAGTTAATAGAAAATTAAGAATTAGACAAAGAATCAATCAAATGCTGATAGTATGGTAAAATGGCAGTTGATTGTAAGAATTTGCTTGGAGGAATAAATACATGTTTAAAGACTTGTTTTCATTTATGAAAGATATTTACCAGAATAGAAAACTGCTGCTGCAATTTTCTTTGAATGATTTTAAATCTCGCTATGCGGGCTCTTTTTTAGGAATCTTCTGGGCATTCATCAATCCAGTGTTCACTGTATTGATCTATTGGCTGGTTTTTGGATTCGGATTAAGAGCAGCAATGACAGACGGAAAGTACCCTTTTATCGTTTATTTGATCACAGGGATGGTTCCGTGGTTCTTCTTTTCCGATACATTCACTTCTACGACTTTGGTATTCCGCGAATATACATATTTAGTCAAAAAAGTTGTGTTCAATATCCGTATCCTGCCTAGTACAAAAATCTTGTCTAACCTGTATACTCATTTATTCTTTATTTTGATCGGGCTAGTCGTTGCATTGGGCCATGGGATTTTTCCTTCATTGATGACACTGCAGGTGATTTATTATCTTTTCTGTATGTGTGCCTTTTTGACAGGACTGACTTGGCTGACAGCGTCTATCCAGCCTTTTCTGCCAGATATCATGCAATTGATCACGATCTTGTTGCAGTTGATCATGTGGACATTGCCGATTCTTTGGAGTCCGAGCCAATTCAACCCAGCGATCGTTCGAATTTTAAAATTAAATCCGCTGTACTACATCGTTCAAGGGTATCGTGAATCATTCTTGAGTCAAGCTTGGTTCTGGGAACATGGGATGTATACACTTTATTTCTGGGTCATCACACTTGCTTTATTTGTGATTGGTTCAGCAGTCTTCCGTAGATTGAAGCCGCATTTTTCAGATGTGCTGTAAGGAGAATAATGATGACAGAATATGCAATCGATTTAGAAAATATCACCAAATCATATAATATGTACGCAAAACCCAGCGATCGTTTTCGGGAAGCGTTGAATCCTTTTAAAAAATCCTACCACGATGTTTTTTATGCGTTAAAAGATGTGAACGTCAAAATCAAAAAAGGCGAAATGATCGGTTTCGTAGGAGAAAATGGTTCAGGAAAATCAACGATGCTGAAAATCATCACAGGGGTTTTGACACCGACAGATGGAACGATGGCAATCGATGGAAAAATCTCTGCCTTGTTAGAACTTGGCTCTGGGTTCAATCCGGAATATTCCGGCTATGAGAACATCTATTTGAATGGGATGGTCTTAGGATTCTCACGAGAAGAAATCGATGGAATGGTCGATGATATCATCGAATTCGCAGACATCGGTGAGCACATTTATCAACCAGTCAAAACGTATTCAAGCGGGATGTTTGTCCGTTTGGCATTTGCAGTAGCAATCAATGTCAATCCAGATATCTTGATCGTGGATGAAGCATTGGCAGTTGGCGATTTAGAGTTTCAGCTAAAATGTATGGAGAAATTTACTGAAATCAAAAATTCAGGAAAAACGATCCTATTTGTTTCACATGATATTAGTTCGATCCGACGTTTCTGTGATCGCTGTTACTGGATGAAAAATGGCGAGGTCGTAGAATTTGGTGACACGATGGAAGTAACGACCAACTATGAAAACTTCTTGAAGAAAAAATCAGTGAAATCAGTTGACCGAAACAAAACATCTGTCGTACGTCACGCGGCGCCTGATATCGTAGATGTGCTCAGCGCTGAGTTGCTGGATAAAAATAAACAGCCTGTCGATATGATCGAACAGGGCGAAAAACTTTATGTAAAAGTCACCTATGAAGTAAAAGACGATTCTATCAAAAATCCCGTATTAGGAATCGCGTTGCGGACGGTCGATAATTTTTATGTTTGCGGATTGAATACTTTACTAGACAACATCCAGATTCCATGGAAAAAAGGGATCAACGTCTTTTATCTGGAATATACAAAATTAGGACTTTTAGCAGGAGAATATTACTTTGATGTCGCAGTCTTTGAAGAAAATGCGACAGTGCCTCTCGTATATAAAACAAAATATATGACACTATTTGTAAATGGGTCTTACATCGGCGAAGGCATCGTGATTTTAGACCACGAGTGGGAAGAAGGAGAACACAGAGATGAAATATGATTTTGAGATGGATTTGGATGAGCAAAGCAGTGTCGGAAAAATTGCTGCACAGATAAAACCAGGAAGCAAAGTGTTAGAATTCGGACCAGGAAATGGACGGTTGACTAAACATTTGATTGGTGCAAAAAATTGTGAAGTCAGCATCGTAGAATTGGATAAAGAATTATTTGATTTCGTGAGTCAAATTGCACAAGACGGTTTTTACGGAGATATCGAGAGTTTCGAATGGGCTAATTATTTTGAAGGCAAGACATTTGATTATGTCTTGTTTGCAGATGTTTTGGAGCATTTGGTCGATCCAGGAAAAACGCTGGCGAAAGTTCGAGAATTTTTGAATGAAGAGGGCGAGATCCTGATTACTTTCCCTAATTTGGCGCACAATTCTGTATTGATCGATTTGTTCAATAATCAGTTGCCTTGGGCTTCTTACGGTTTGTTAGACGAAACACATAATTCTTTTTATACACATGAAGGTTTCCAAAAAGTATTTGAAAAAGCAGGATTGTTCATCAATATTGAAGATTACCTTCATTTGGCAGTAGAAGACACAGAATTGACGTCTGAATATCAAGATTTGCCGCCAGAAACACGGTATGCGTTCAAAATGCGTCCATTTGGCGAAGTTTATCAATACTTCTTTTCATTGAAAAAACATCCGACAGAGGCAAGTATAGCAGAGCCGAAAAATTCAACGTATGTCAAAACGATCGAAGCAGTGTACTATACAAATACCGAAGAAACTGTCCAATCAATCCCAATCAATGATTATACCGGGGAAAACGAAATACTTGTTTTGCCAATGCCTGCTGATTTGAACAAATTTGTGGTTCGTTTTGATCAACAGCCAAGTTTTATTGAATTTTCGGTTCAAGCAGCTGGCGAAAAATTACCATTTATCAATAGCAATGCGGTCATCAAAACAGCACAAGACTGCTATATTTTTGATGGATCAGAAACGCCGTACTTTGAAATCGATGAAGTAGCTGGAAAAGAATTAACGATCCATTGCCATTATCGTTTTACTGGTGAATTTTCTCAAACATTGAATGAATTGATGGAAACGATCAAACCAATGGCACATGCACAGCAGCAGCTGGAAGAAAAAATTGATCATTTGACAAAAGAAAAGCGGCATTTGCAAGAAAACATGAACGTACTTCAAGGAGAATTGGATACAACAGCTCAGCGTTATCATTCATTATTGGATCCTGAACGATGGTCAGTCAAAGAACGAGGTTTCCGCCGTATGAAAGAAACTTCTAAGAAAATCCAAGAAAAAGAACTCCTGCTGCATATCGACCAAAAAAATTGGGATCCTGAAACAAAGATTTTGACGATCAACGGCTGGGGCGCAGATAAAAGCACCCGCAGAGAACTAAGCTATTCACTCTCGGAAAATCAAGCGCCGTTTTTTGCTGCTGCTTCGATTTATCGGGAAGAAGTCAACGCAGCTGAAAACTTGCCGAAAGATGTTTCTGCAGGTTTCGAGCTGAGAATCTTGTGTGACCAGGAACAAACATTTATTGTGAAGGCAACTGCGCAAGATGGACGGTCTTGGCTCGTACAAATGTAGAAATACTAAACAAAAAATCACGAGGCTTTTTAAAGGAGAAAAAAACGTGACAAAAAAAGAAATAGCTGTGTTTATAGATCAGATAACTCGAGATCGTGCGACAGGTGATTTATTAGTCGTCGGCTGGGCCGTCGATGAAGTAACGAAAATGATCCCAACGATCAAAGTCGAAAAACCCAATGTCTTGATCGACGTGACTCACGTTGTTCGTTTGGATATCAATCATCTCTATGATTTAGATGTAAAAACCCAAAGCGGATTCAAAATCCGCATTTCAGGAAAAATGAGAGGAAAAGCTATCCTTGATTTCCAAACAAAAGATCATCAAAATGGGATCGCAGTGAAGCTTAGCGGTCATTATCCATATGAAGATGGTGTAGAAACCTCTTGGCAGAAGAAAAAACGTTTATTGAAAAAAGGGTTGAACTATACCCGGACATACGGCGTCAAAAAAGCATTGCGCAGAGTGAAAATGGAACTAAAACCTGGTTCTGTGGATTACTCAGAATGGATTCAAAAATATGAGAACATAGATTTGGCCGAGCAGAAAAAACAAGCAAAAACGTTGACGCATCAGCCGTTGTTTTCAATTTTGATGCCTGTATACAATGTAGAAACTAAATGGCTGGAAAAATGTATCGATTCTGTTTTAGCACAAACATATGAAAACTGGGAATTATGTATCAGCGATGATGCTTCAACTGACCCAGCGATCCGGAAAAGTTTAGAAAAATACCAGCAAAAAGATTCTCGGATCAAAGTTGTTTTTCGTGAAGAAAACGGACATATCAGTTTAGCAACAAATTCTGCATTAGAATTAGCATCTGGTGAATTTGTCGTGTTATTAGATAATGATGACGAACTTGCGCCATTTGCATTATTTGAAGTTGCAAGCGCCTTGAATGAAAAGCCTGAATTAGATTTGATCTACAGTGATGAAGATAAAATCGATGCAGACGACAATCGTTTTGATCCGCATTTTAAAGCAGACTGGTCACCAGATACATTGATGGGAAATAACTATATTTCACATCTAGGTATTTATCGCACAGAAATCGTACGAACACTGGGCGGTTTTCGTAAAGGCTATGAAGGATCACAGGACTATGATCTCGTTCTGCGATTTACTGAAGTTATCCCGGAAGAACATATTTATCATATTGATAAAATCTTGTACCACTGGCGAACGATTCCTGGCTCAACAGCGACAAGCGGTGAAGCCAAAAGCTACATTTATGATTCAGGTGTCAAAGCACTTACTGATACATTGGAACGCCGCGGGATAAAAGGAGAAGTGCGCCCAGGCCGCATCTCAGGTTTTTATGAAGTAACCTATGATGTACTTTCTGAAGAGCTTGTCAGTGTAATCATCCCTACAAAAAATGGTTATGAAGACTTGAAAATGTGTGTGGACTCAATCATTGAGAAAACGACTTACCCCAATTATGAGATCATCGTAGCGGACAATGGAAGTACTGATCCAAAAATGCAAGAATTATTTGACAGCTATCGTGAAAAATTGAAAGAACGTTTTATCGTCGAATTGATCGATATCCCGTTCAACTATTCTCGGATCAATAATTTAGCAGTAGAAAAAGCAAGCGGCAAATATTTGCTGTTCTTGAACAATGATACTGAAGTAATCGAGCCAGAATGGATGACTCACATGGTTTCTTATGCGCAATTCGATCGTATCGGCTGTGTGGGCGCAAAACTTTATTACCCTGATGACACGACGCAGCATGCGGGTGTATTGATTGGGATTGGCGGGGTGGCAGGACATGCACTGAACAATTATGATCGCAGCCATTGCGGATATTTCGGTCGTCTAGTGATCGATGTCAATTACATGGCGGTCACTGCTGCTTGCATGATGATCAAAGCTTCTGACTTCGAAGCGGTGGGCGGATTTGATGAAACGCTGGAAGTTGCGTTTAATGACGTTGACTTGTGTTTAAAAGTGTATGAATTAGGACGCTACAATGTTTATGCACATCAAGCAGAACTTTATCACTTTGAATCAAAATCACGCGGTTATGAAGACACACCTGAAAAACAACGCCGTTTTGCCGGTGAAATCAAAAAAATGCAAGACAGATGGCCAGCATACATTGCGCATGATCCATTTTATAATGACAATCTGACAAAAGAAGGAATTGGTGATTTTTCTCTACGTCCGGATTGAGACCATCTATAAACAAAAAAGTAAAAAATCAGAGAAGAAAGGAGATTTCTCTTTTCTTTTCTGATTTTTTATTTTTTTGTTTCAATAACAGGATTCTTTTAGAATGAATTTTTTAACAAGTGTTTTTATTTGAACGATTTTCATAGAATTGAAACTTTGAATTTCCTTTACATTTATGACAGAGACTAGGCTTTTATTGCTGGCTATGGTAAGATAATATAGGCATTATTCTGAAGTTAGGAGTGTATATATGAATAAAAATGGGGAGTGGAGTGCTGCTCGCAGGATATTTATTATCTTAATGGATGTTATTGTATATAATCTGTCCATTTATTTAAGTTTTTGGTTGAAATTCAATGGGGATATCCCAGCGCGTAACTTTGAAACATTCGAGCACTCAGCTATTTTTATCTCGATTATTTTTATTGCGCTAAATCTTTTACTGGGCGCTTATATTTTTTATAATCGAATAATCAGCGATATTATTTTTGTAACAGTGATCGGACAAGTACTCATGACGTTTGGGATCATGATCGTAACGTTTGCTGGCCGCTGGTTTGCTTTTCCGCGATTGGTTCTTTTGCTTGCGTTCGTGATTGGAACGATTCTATTAAGTATTTATCGGATCGTTATCTATAAGACTTATATGCAATTGAGCAGTGACAAACGATTAGTGATTGTGGGATTGGAAAAAGATGTAGCGCCAGCAATCCAAAATTTCAGTTCACTGAAAAACAACAAGCACAAAGTCGAAGCAGTGATCTTGGATAACTATTATGAACATACAAAACAAATGATCGATGAGGTAGATATCGTTTATCTGGCATCAGAGATCGAAGAAAAAGAAAAAATCGCTATTTATCAGCTTGTTACAAAAAAAGAGAAAAAACTATTCTTGAATACGACATTTGAAAACTTGACGATGATCAATCCGAATATCATGAACTTTGATGATGAAAGTATCATTGAAGCTTCAGGATTCCGTATCAAACCAGAAGATGAATTTTTCAAGCGTTTGTTTGATATCGTCGTTTCCTTGATTTTATTGATCATTGCTTCTCCATTTATGCTTTTGACCGCTATTTTAGTCAAAGCAACATCACCAGGACCAATCATTTACAAACAAGTACGGATCACGAAAAACCAGCGTGAGTTTTCAATCTATAAATTCCGTTCAATGAGTGCAACAGCTGAAGCAAAATCAGGACCTGTTTTAGCTAAAAGCAATGATGCGCGTGTTACACCAGTCGGTAAATTTATCCGTGCTGTCCGTTTCGATGAACTGCCTCAGATTTTCAATGTATTAAGAGGCGATATGTCGATCGTCGGTCCGCGTCCTGAACGTCCGTTTTTCGTTGATCAGTTCAATGAAGAAAACCCTTATTATTACTTGCGCCACAATGTAAGAGCAGGTATCACGGGGTATGCGCAAGTTTATGGGAAATACGTTTCCGATTACAACAGCAAATTACGTTTTGATTTGCTTTATATCAAAAAATATTCTTTCCTTTTAGACCTTAAGATCCTCTTGCAAACAATCAAGATCTTGTTTGATAAGATGTCTTCTCAAGGATTGGAAGAAGATGCCAATATCCATACATTAAAAGATATCGACTTCCCAGAAGAAAAGATTTATCAGTAGATTGGAGAAAGTTATGGATCATCCGATGTTTACTATTATTGTACCTATATATAACGCTGAAGAGAATGCGGAACGTTTGCTGACACGTTTGAGACAGCTGACATATGAGGACTACGAAGTCTTGCTTATCAATGATGGTTCAACGGATCGAAGCAAGGAGATTCTTGAAGAAGGAATCAAAGGCGATTCGCGATTCCAGCTGATAACTACTAAGAATCAAGGCCCAGGTCTCGCGAGAAATGAAGGGATCAAACGTGCTTCCGGAAAATATGTGCTGTTTTTTGATGCAGACGATTATCCAAAAAAAGATTGCTTGACCGATTATGCAAACATTTTGGAACAAAATCCTGAAACAGATTTGGTGATTAGTTCATTTGTTTTTCGGACAATGAGCGAAGGTAAACTTGTTTCTGAAAAAGAATACAAAGTTTCAGATTACCGCTATACTGAGAATGAGAAATTTTTGAGCGACATGTATGAATTGATGAACAAGCAGCTGATGTATGTTGTGTGGAACAAGTGCTATAAGCGAGAGATCCTAGAACAAAACGATGTCCAATTCAAAGGATACAGCAGCTGTGAAGATCGAATTTTCAACGTTTCTTATTACCAGTATTGCCAACAAGTGATCTTTAATCCTAAAATCGAATATGTGTATGAATTTGAAGGCGGGAAAGGAATCACGAACCAGTACAAAGAAAATAAATATGATACATTCAAAGAATTCTATGAAATGACTAATTTTATCACACAAGATCAGAACAAAGAAGGAATGGCTTCATTGCTCTTAAAAGGAACGACTTCTGTTATCCTTTCGATACTAGAAACGGAGAAGCTGAGCCGAAAAGAGAAAAAACAGGAGATTTTAACGATCCTGTCTGATCCAGCGATGCAAGAAGCAAAAAAAATCGCAAGAACAGATTCAAAAGCGAAAATGCTGATCAAACAATTGTATAACATGCCTAACCCAGTGATTCTTACTGTGCTGAAGGCGGGAAGTTTTGTTGAAGTGAAAATGCCAGGTGTGATGGCTGCATTGAAGCGAGGGTATTAGAACAAAGGTGCTGCGGACAAGTCAGCTGAAAAATAGTTTGCTAAGCGGTTTACGGCTGTTAAAAACTATTTTTTGGTAAAGATTTGCATCACAGCTCCTTTTTTCTTAATCCAAATCATTTGAATATCGTTTATGGATTTGAAAAAAGCATATAACTATGAGAAAATAAGCAAGATTAATAAAAAGATTGTTGAGGCGTGATTATGTATAGTACGGATACTAAATTAAAAAAAATCCAGCAAGTAAATCTCGAAATGGCACAATACTTTGTAGATTTTTGTAAAAGTCACGATTTGTTGTGCTATTTTTGCGGTGGCGGAGCAATTGGTGCTATCCGGCATCAAGGATTTATTCCATGGGATGATGATTTAGATTTTTTCATGCCAAGAGAAGATTATCAGCGCTTAGCAGAACTTTGGGGAACAGAACCACAGGCAGGAAAGTACGTACTGCTTCGCTCAGGGGAAAATTTCAATGATCGTAATTCTTTTACAACGATTCGTGATACTCAGACGACGTTTATCAAAACGTATCAAGAGGACCTGGATATCCCCCACGGCATTCAATTAGATGTTTTTCCTTTAGATACGGCACCTGATAAATCAAATGATCGTAAAAAACAAAAAATCTGGGCATTGATCCACGCGGTCTACCGCAGCCAGCAAATACCTAAAAACCATGGCAAACTAATGGAAACTGCTGGGAAATTTTTATTGAATATCGTATCAGATCGCACCAAGTATAAGATTTGGCGTTTTGCAGAAAAACAAATGACGAAATACAATGATCAGCCGACACAAAACCTCACAGAATTATGTGTAGGACCAAGATACATGGGAAATGTTTATCCTGCTGAAGATTTTGCAGAAGCAGTCTGGGTGCCTTTTGAAGACACTCAAATGCCGATACCTATCGGCTACGACGATTATTTGACACGTGTTTTTGGGGATTATATGGAATTACCTCCGCTAGAAGCGCAGGTTGCCCATCATGAAGCAGTATTTATAGATCCGGAACACCCATATGAACAATACAAAGGGAAATATTATTTAAATAAGGGAGCAGATAAATCATGATCACAGCTATTATTATCGCAGGCGGAGTAGGAAAAAGAATGGGACAAGATATCCCAAAGCAATTTATCAATGTTGACGGCAAGCCAATCATCATCTACACACTAGAATCTTTTCAGCAGCATCCTCAAATCGACAGAATCTTAGTTGTTTGCAAATCGGGATGGGAAGAAACGATGTGGGCTTATATCAAAGAGTTCAACATCAGCAAAGTACAATGGGTCATCAAAGGCGGTTCAAAAGGACAAGAATCAATCAATAACGGTGTACAGTTCCTAAAAGAATATTCTGAACCAGACGACACGATCATCATCCACGATGGTATCCGTCCTTTAGTAGATGAATTAGTTCTATCAGATGTTATCGTAAAATGTAAAGAATTCGGAAATGGTGTGACATCATTACCATATAACGAACAAATCTTCATCAAGAAAACTGAAACAACGACAGAACAGTATGTGGATCGCAATACATTACGTCGTGTTTCAACGCCGCAAGCTTATCAATATGGCAAATTGCTGGCTGCATATGACCGAGCAGTGAAAGAAGACATCGGCATGACAGATTCTTCTTACACAAATACAATGATGGTGGATTTAGGCGAAACATTGTATTTTGCAGCTGGATCAGATAAAAACATCAAATTGACCACAACAGATGATCTGGAACTATTCAAAGCATATCTAAAAATGAAAGACTAGGGGAGACAAAAATGACTTTAGTTGAACAGCCGCTATATCAAGCTGACTTGGCAAAAGTGATCGAACATACACCTGATCTGAAAACATTAGACGGCAAATCGATTCTGATGATCGGTGCTTCAGGAATGATTGGTTCTTTCCTGATCGATACACTAATGACAGCTAACCAAAAATTAGGAATGAACATCAAAGTATATGCGATGGGCCGAAACCGTTCGAAATTAGAAGAGAGATTTTCAAGTTATCTTGAAAATGACTTATTTGAAATCGTTCAAGGAGATGTCACAGAACCACTGCCGGCAGACCTTTATGCGGATTATATGATCCACGGTGCAAGCAATACCCATCCCAAAGCTTACGCAACAGATCCAATCGGTACGATCATGACGAACTTGATGGGAACAGAACAAGTGCTGAAACATGCAGCAGCTATGGAAGCAAAACGAGTGTTGTTTTTGTCTACAGTTGAGATCTATGGAGAAAACCGCGGTGACGTTGACAAATTTGACGAAGCCTATTCCGGATATATCGACTGCAATACACTAAGAGCAGGCTACCCAGAAGGAAAACGAGTCAGTGAATCTTTATGTCAAGCGTATTTATCAAAGTATGATCTTGATATCGTGATCCCAAGACTTTGCCGAACATTTGGCCCGACAATGCTTTTATCTGATACAAAAGCATCTTCGCAGTTTATTTTGAATGCAGCGAATCAAGAAGATATCGTGTTGAAAAGTGAAGGAAATCAATATTTTTCTTACATTTATGTAGGAGATGCTGTTTCGGCGATCCTTCACCTCCTTTTACATGGAGAAAAGGGCGAAGCATATAATATCGCTGATGAAGCATTTGATTTGCGTCTGAAAGATTTAGCTGGAAAATTAGCAGATATCAGCGGAAAACAAGTGATTTTTGAATTGCCGGACGAAATCGAACGTCAAGGGTTCTCAAAAGCGAATACAGCAATTTTAGACAATCAAAAAATCAAAGCAAACGGCTGGTCACCGCTATTTGAACTTGAAGAGTCGCTGATCCATACAGTCGAGTTAGTTAAAGGTGAGAAATAAAATGTGTGAAATTAGTATTATTATGACCGTTTTCAATGCAGAAAAATATTTGGAAAAAGCAATTTCTTCTGTTTTGGCACAAACATTTACAAATTTTGAGTTGATTCTTGTTGATGACGGATCAACCGATGCATCGGCAGAAATCTGTGACCGCTATAGCGAAAAAGATGGACGAATCAAAGTTATACACAAAGCAAATGGGGGCGTAAGCTCAGCAAGGAATACTGGATTAGAAAATGCAAAAGGCGAGTATATCGGGTTCGTGGATAGTGATGATTATATCGAATCCGATATGTATGAGTTCCTGTACAATAATCTTCAAAAAGAAGACGCTGATTTATCCATCTGCGGAATCTATGATGTTTATGAAGGCAAAGAACCGCAAGCCAAAGCGCCAGGGTATTATCTTTTGAACAGAAATGAAACAGTAAAAATGGTTTTAGAAGCGAAACTGATTTCTGTACATCCAGTAAATAAATTATACAAGCGTAAAGTATTTGACAACGTAAGATATCCAGAAGGCAAAATCACTGAAGATGGTGCTGTGATGTTTCATTTGTTGGAAAATGTAGAAACGGTGGTCGCTGATTTGGAGCCTAAATACTATTACTACCATCGATCAAACAGTATTACTACATCGCCTTTTGCAGAAAAAGACTTAGATACGATAGAAGCATGGAAGCAAAATGAAGAATACATTCAAAAAAGTTATCCAGAATACAAGGAAATTGCTCATACCCGAGTTTGCTGGGCTCATTTTATCGTTTTGGATAAAATTTTAATAAGCGGCACAGAAAAACAACATAAAGCAGTGACAAAACAAATCGTTCGTTTTTTACGTAAAAACTATCTTTTTATAGTACGTGACCCTTATTTCACTAGAAATCGAAAAATAGCAGCCACGGTACTTCGATTGAACGTATCTTTATATAAAAAATTGGCCATTTTAGAAGATGAAAAGTATAAAAGTAAAAATAGTTAGGTGAGTGTTAAAAAAATGAATTCTGCTAAGTTTCAAAAATATACAGAATACAGTAAAAATGGATTTATATTGGTGTTTGGGATTGCACTGATTATCAGGATCATCAATTACTATAGTTTGCTTCCTTCAAGACTAGATACATTGCTGTTTACTTTTATAACGGCTTGGGCTGCATTGATCACAGTAGTCGACATATTTACGAAGAATTTTACCATTAAAAAAACAGATTATTTTCTTATAGCGTTTCTTCTTGCAATATTATTGTCAACCTTTGTTAATGGACCATCAGGAATCGTAGATAACATCAAACTGCTGATTTGGCAATTCATTTATTTATTTGTTGTCTATCGTATTGGAAGAGAGACTCAATTTAAGCAGATTTTGCCGATTTTTGAAAAAATCTTGATCGCTAGTTGGAATATTTTAGTAATTATTTCACTTGGGATGTTTGCTGTAAAATACTCCAATGTAATGGCATTTGACAAGTTTTATAATGGATTCAGATCTGGATTTGTAGAGAACAGACTTTATGGTATTTTTTCAGATCCAAACTTTGCAAGTGCAACTTCTGTGGCAATCATTTTCTTAGCTGCCAAGCTTGTGCTTTCGAAGAAAAGTACATTAACAAGAGTTTATGGCGTGATTACGATCTTGCTTCAATTTATGTATGTGATTTTGTCTGGTTCCAGAACGGCAGAGATCGCATTGCTTATCTGTACGTATTTCGCAGTCTTCTTTCTTGTTTACAATCGCTTTGGCAAAAGTCTGGTTTCAAAATTGGCTTTAGCGGTGATTTGCAGTATCGTGTGCTCTGGTGTCGTATTAGGAATGGCTGAAGCTGGGAAGTATGCTGCTCCGAAAATTTCTGTAATCACAACAAAATACGCTCCACAATCTACTCGAGAACGAAATGAGAAAAAAGACCCAATTACTTTAGAGCGAAATGATGTTGTCAACAAAGATGATGTATCAAATAATCGGTTTGCATTATGGAAAAGTTCATTTGAGATTTTCCAAAGCAGCCCGCTTGTAGGAAGTTCTCCCCGAAACATGATTGAATATGCGCAAAAAAATCTTCCAGAGACCTTTATCGCAACAAAAAAACAAACATCACATAACTTTGTCTTTTATTTGTTAGCGACTACTGGTTTGTTAGGAACATTACCGCTTTTAGCTTTTCTTGCAATAAAAATCTGGAATACTTTGAAACATTTGTTTATGCGTTCCGTAGCCGACTATGATGTATATCTGTTAAATACAATGGCAGTTTTGGCAATTTTAGTATCCGCATTGTTCCTAACAGAGTTAGTATTGGTGAATAAAATCGGCAGCTTCATTTTTTGGCTGTATCTAGGTGGATTAACCGCATATGAACATACCAAAATAAAAGGTGAGTGAACGTAAAATGAAGAAATTGACGAATGAAGAAATCCAAAAAGTCAGTGTCGATATTTTAGTGTATATTGATAAATTATGTCGTGAAAACAATATTGAATATTCGATTTTCTATGGTAGTTTGATCGGTGTAGAACGCCACAAAGGATATATTCCGTGGGATGATGATTTGGATATCGTTTTGACAAGACCTAATTATGATTTATTGTTAGACTTGTTGAAGCAGCAAGATGAGTATCTTTTGCTAAGTCCTGAAACAACAGAAAAATATCGTTATGCTTTTGCTAAATTAGTAGATAAGAACACCAAAGCAGTCAGCAAACAGTATTATAATAGTGAAGACGAAAATCTAGGTGTTTACGTAGATATCTTTCCAATCGATGGTTTTCCAACTGATTTGGAAGAAAGAAAAAAATTCGGCGATTTATGTGAATTGTACAGAGCAAACATGGTGTTTTCATTGAACAGTTCTTACGCTGTATCAAGATCTTGGATCAAATCAAAAGTCAAACGAGTTTTATATTATCCAAGATACCGAAAACTGCTTCGACAAGGAGATTACGATTATTGGAAAAATAAATATGAGAACCTGGTAATCAAATATCCTTTTGAAGAAGCTGAATATTGCGGCTATATGGAATTCATCAATATTTATTGGGGCGTTTTTCCTACAGAATGGTTCAAACATTATGAAGATGTTGAATTTGAAGGCCATACATTTAGAGCAATCAAAGATAGAAAAGAGTTCTTGACTTTAAGATACGATGATTACATGCAATTTCCTCCAGAAGAAGAAAGGGTGACACATCATCCTTACGACTTTTATTTTAAAGATGAAGAATAAAGAGGTTTAAGTAAATGATGGGAAAATTAACAACTTCCGTAGTCATGGCTACGTATAATGGCGAAAAATATATCATTGAACAACTGGAATCATTAAAAGACCAGACACGCACATTGGATGAAGTGCTGATTTATGATGATCGTTCGACGGATAAAACAGCGATGATCATCCAAGAATTCATTAAAACAAACGATTTAAAAAATTGGAAGCTGGAAGTAAACCAAGTCAATCAAGGTTGGCGTAAAAATTTCATGGATCTGCTTGATGCTGCTTCAGGAGATGTCGTGTTTACTTGCGACCAAGATGATATCTGGTATTTAGATAAAATCGAGAAAATGACGGAATGTTTTGAAAGAAATCCTCATATTTCTGTACTAGTTTCTGATTACGATGAACGGATAGAATCTACCGGCAGTTCAGCAAAATTAAGAGCCATAAAAACAATCGCAGAAAAAGAAGACAAACGTGTAGTTTTTGAAAAAGAAAATGTTTTATTGAAACGACCAGGTTGTGTCTTTGCTATTCGCAACAGTTTTATCAGCAAAGTTGAAGAATATTATGACCAAGCGGAAAAATCGGCTCATGATATTGCTATGTGGGGAGCTGCGTTGATTTATGACCAGCTTTATTACCTGCCGCGTCCTACGATCCAATTTAGAAGACATGCGGAAAGTTCTTTTCAAAAAGAAGTGAGCTCATCCAAAAAGCAAACAGGAATCTATGGGGGAAGAATCAGCTCATTGAAACGCTTCAATGTTCGTTTAGATTCAGCGTTGAAATTTTTAGAAGCTCAATCAGCGATTCAAGACAGCGCAGCTAAAAAACGTATTTTTGAAAAAATGATGATAGAGAATGACGTTCGCATAGAAGTATTAGAAAGCGAAAAAATTTCCAGTATCTTAAGAAGAAGTTTAAGCTATAAAAAAACATTCCCTTACTTTGCGGACTTCTATCATATTTACAAATTAAAAAGAGCAAGAGGAAAAAGAAATTGAATGAGAAAGCAAAATCAGTTGTTAAAAATCTTTATTATACAGTAGCTGCCAATTTTGCTACGCTGGGAATATCTATTCTTCTTAATCTTTTTGTACCAAAACTTTTAGGCGTTACAGAATACGGCTATTGGCAGTTGTATGTGTTTTACTCCTCTTATGTCGGTTTCTTGCACTTTGGCTGGATCGACGGGATCTATTTGAAAATCGGCGGAGATGAGTACGATGAATTAGATAAAAAAGAATTGGGCTCGCAATTCTGGTATTTGATGATTTTTGAGCTGTTAGTATCATTTGGTGTGATTTTATGGTCTTGGCTGTTCATGCCGAAAGGAAACGAATCGTTAATCTTGTTATTAACAGCAATCGTGTCGATTGTGACGATTGCGAAAACTTTTATTTTATATATTTTCCAATCTACCAACCGAATCAAAGAATATGCGCAGCTTTCTAGAAATGACCGTTATTTGTATGTCATCTTTATTGCAATCTATTTTGCAACTGGCGGAAGAAACTTCTTCTGGCTAATCATCTTAGACATTCTTTCAAAATTGTTGATTACATTGTGGGGAGTCACTCGCATAAAAGATATGTTGAAATCCGGGATTATCGGACCAAAACTTTTGATGCCTAAGATTTTTGAGAATATCAATATCGGCAGCAAGCTCATGATCAGTAATATTGCCAGCATGATGATCATGGGAACGATTCGATTTTTTGTACAGCAACGCTGGTCCATCGAAGTCTTTGGTAAACTGTCTTTCACATTGAGTATCTCTAATATGTTTTTGACATTTATCAATGCGATCGGCATCGTGATGTTCCCGCTATTGAGACGCTCAAATCAAAGCAGATTGCCTGCATTGTTCAGTACATTAAGAGGTTTGTTTGTTCCTTTGACCTATGGGATTTTGTTATTCTATATTCCAGCAAAATTGATTTTAGGCGCATGGCTTCCTGAATATCGTGCTAGTTTGGAATTCATGGGGATTCTATTTCCAATCGTGATTTACGAAGGAAGAATGTCTATGCTGATCAATACGTACTTGAAAACATTACGCAAAGAGAAAACGATTTTGTTTGTGAATATTGCGACTTTAGCGGTCTCATTTGTTGCTTCATTGTTCGTTATATTTGTTATAGGTAATCTGGATTTAGCAGTCGGCTTGATTTTGCTAAGTTTAGGCTTCCGCTGTAACTTAGCTGAATTCTTCCTTTGCCGAGATATGGGTGTGCCGATTGGATATAAACAAATAATCGAAACACTTCTTACGATCATGTTTATCTTTAGTAATCTATGGTTTGGCGGAAGTTTTGTCAGCATGGGTGTCTATGCACTGCTTTATGTCATCTATCTAGTGCTTATCCACCGAAATTTTTTACAAAGCTTCAAAGAATTCCGTATCTTATTAAAGGGTAGTTAGTTGCAAAACGGAAAGTAAAGATCAATTCGTCAGCAAAAAACAAAAAGAAAATTAGTTTGAAACAAAGCAGGAAACAGTCAAGTTTCCTGCTTTTTTTATAGTGTTTCAAATATAAAAGTGCTAAACTAAAAAAGTAGTTGTAAATCAGACTGGAGTGAAAAGAGTGAAGAAGGTTTTAATTACTGGAGGGGCAGGATTTATCGGCTCTTCATTAGCCAATCGATTAAGCAAACAATATGAAGTCGTTGTTATCGACGATTTATCCATGGGAAAGAAAACAAATTTAGAATCATCTGAAAATATTACGTTCATGGAAGGTGATGTGACAGATGCTGGTTTGATGGAAGACGTATTGAAAGAAACGAATTTTGAATTGATATTCCATTTAGCTGCCATTGCAAGTGTAGCAGACTCAGTAGAACGTCCTTTAGAAACACACCGCGTGAATTTTGACAGCGTACTTTTGCTTTTGGAATTGATCCGGAAATACCAAAAAGACTTGAAACGTCTTGTTTTCAGTTCTTCAGCAGCTGTTTATGGCGATGAACCAACACTTCCAAAACAAGAAGAATCAGTTATTCGCCCATTAACACCTTATGCGGTCGATAAATTCGCAGCAGAACAATACGTATTAGATTATTGTCATTTGTATAACGTCCCAACAAGTGCTGTCCGTTTCTTCAATGTGTATGGACCAAATCAAAATCCAAACTCTCCATACAGCGGAGTAATATCGATTTTGGTCGACCGTTATAAAAAATTATTAGATGGTGAAGAAAGTTCATTTACGCTGTTTGGCGACGGCAGTCAGTCACGGGATTTCGTGTATATCGAAGACGTCTTGCAAGGATTGATGCTGGCGGCGGAAAAAGAAGAGGCGTTAGGAAAACAATTCAACATCGGTACAGGGAACGGAACGACATTGCTTGAACTGATTCAAGCAATCGATCAAATCTTAGACGTTGAACTTCCAATCGACAAACAGCCAGAACGTGCAGGGGATATCCGTGATTCATTGGCAGATATTTCTAAAATCCAATCATTAGGATATATGCCGCATTTTGATATTTTAAGCGGTATGAAGAGTTACCTGCAAACAGAATTGAAACTAAGTGTTTAAGAAGAAGTTTTCCGCAAAGAGTTAATCAAATAAAAAAGGCTGGCTGACATTTGTCCCAGTCTTTTTCGCGTATCTTTTGTCTGACTAAACTAAAAAAAGTTTGAAATTTTTTTGAACAATTGAAGAATCTCGAAAAATCAATTCACCTCTTACAGAATTTCATGTATAATGATGGAAGTTACGAACTTGAGAGTATGAGAGTAAGGAGGAGTTGTTTTGTCAGAAAACAAACAACGTCCAAGAACGAGAAGGAAACAGACCGATGAACAGAATGGTCTAAGCGATTCGATCGTCAAGCGAAAGACTATTCGTAAGAAAGAAGATAAAGTCGTACGAAAAATCATTTGGGTGATCGTGGTGACTTTACTTGTAGTAATTGGTGTTTTTGGGTTTACGATCTATCGATATGTCGACAGCGGCTTACAACCTCTGGACGCGTCAAAAGACAGTTTAGTCCAAGTTGAGATTCCAAGCGGTTCGTCAAATAAACAAATCGGAGAGATCTTAGAGAAAAACGATGTGATCAAAAGCGGGATCGTATTTAATTACTATACTAAATTCAAAAATTTCACCGGGTTTCAAGCCGGATATTATCAAATGGCACCAAATATGACATTAGATGAAATCAGCAAAATGCTGCAAGGCGGCGGTACAGCAGAGCCGACAGATGTAGCTGACGGCAAGATCACTATTCCAGAAGGATACAGTATCGATCAAATTGCTGTTCGTGTAGCGAAAGTTACCGGAAAAGACAAAGAAGAATTTCTTGATTTGATGAAAAATGAAGACTTCTTCAACGAGCTGAAAAATAAATATCCTGAACTGCTGGAAAGCGCTGGTCAAGCAAAAGATGTCAAATATCGTTTAGAAGGCTATCTTTTCCCAGCAACGTATAACTATTACAAAAATACTTCATTGAAAGATATCGTTGATCAGATGGTCGGCAAGACGAATTCGATCATGCAGCCTTATTTCCAAACGATCAAACAGCAAAACCACACTGTTCAAGAAGTGATGACGCTTGCTTCGTTAGTGGAAAAAGAAGGGGTCAAGGAAGAAGACCGAAAAAATATCGCACAAGTATTTTACAATCGTATTGCAACTGACATGCCGCTTCAATCAGATATCTCTGTGTTGTATGCGTTAGGCGAACACAAAGAATTTGTAAGTTATAAGGATACGGCAGTAGATTCACCATACAACTTGTATACGAATGCGGGATATGGGCCTGGACCATTCAACAGTCCGAGTGAAGACTCGATCAAAGCTGTTTTAGAGCCAACACAAAATGAATACTATTATTTTGTTGCAGACATCAAAACAGGAAGAGTTTATTTCGCGAAAACTTACGAAGAACATCTGGCATTAAGAGAGCAATATGTCAATAACTCTTAATAAATAGACAGAAACAAACAAGTGTATGTAAATTTATTTACATTTAAAGGAAAGAGTGGTAATCTTTCTTGGGCTATGAACAAAAGATTACTTACGGAACTTTATAGAAAAGAAGGAGACATTATATATGGTAGAAAAAGTTTATCCAATGACTTTAGAAGGTAAAGAAAAATTAGAGCAAGAACTTGAAGAATTAAAAACAGTCAAACGCGGCGAAATCATCGAACGTATCAAAATCGCACGCAGCTTCGGCGATTTATCAGAGAACTCTGAATACGAATCAGCAAAAGACGAACAAGCTTTTGTGGAAGGCCGTATCACGACTTTAGAAACAATGATCCGTTTTGCACAAATCATCGATAATGATGGTGTAGATGAAGATGAAGTATCAATCGGTAAAACAGTCACATTCATTGAACTTCCAGATGGAGAAGAAGAAGAATATACAATCGTCGGCAGTGCAGAAGCTGACCCATTTTCAGGAAAAATCTCAAATGATTCCCCAATCGCACAAGCGTTGATCGGGAAAAAAATCGATGATGAAGTAACCATTGCAACACCAGGCGGCGACATGCTTGTGAAAATCACAAAATTGGAACAAGCGTAAGCTGATTTTTATACTAAGAAAATGAGATAAGCCGGGATTTACGAATTTTGTTTGGAAAATTTCGTAGATTTCGGCTTCTTTATTTGTAAAAAACAGTCATTTACATCTCGGGACCGATAGCCAAAAGCCTGAGAAATAGGTATGATTAGAGAGAAAGTGATAAAGGAGGGCAACGAAATGAATAGTTCTTGGCGCTTTTTTTTAGTAGTCGAAGCGTTGCTGCTGTTATTTGCTGTTTGGCAGATCGTTAATAATATAGGACTTCTTATTTTAGTACTATTTGGTATTTTTAATATTTATCTCGCATTCCGAAAACAACCGCGAACCAGATTTCAAAATTTCCAGATGATCCTGGGAAGTTTAGTCATATTCATTAGTTTAGTCAATAGCCCTGCACTGTGGCTGATGGTGATTTTTGCTATTTTATTCATTGGCTTAAAAGGTGTGGAAATCTCGGGACTTGATTTGACGAAAAATGCTTTTTGGCGGAAAAAACAAATGATCATGGTACAAACAGAACAAGTAAAAAGCCATAATAGTGAACGAACAAAACAACAATTATTTGGAAATCAACGAATCGGCACCCAAGTATATGAATGGGACGATATAAATATTGCGGTTTTTTCAGGTGACACGATTATTGACTTAGGGAATACACTTTTGCCTAAAGACGACAATATCGTGATTGTCAGAAAAGGATTTGGACGTACAAGGCTCTTGGTACCTGTTGGCGTGGCGATCAGTTTAGAACACGCAACATTATTCGGGAATGTATTGTTTGAAGAAGAGCATCTTTCTCTTAAAAACGAATCTATCCGAATCTACAGTAATGATTACGATGAAAATCCTCGTCGATTAAAAATCATTACGAATATTCTTTTAGGTGACATCGAGGTGATACGTATATGATCGGAAAGATCTCCCGCCCGATGTTCTCATTATACGTATCGCTAAGTACCTTTTTAGTCATGCTTTTTGCGTTATTCACTTATTTTTATGCAAGTAAACAGACCCATCTTTGGGCAGAATTGCTGCATGCACGTTTGCTTTATGTGCCGCTGATTTTTCATCTATTTGCTATTTCTTTGGGGATGGGATTGATTGCTTTTTTATTAATGACTGTTATTCAGAAGTCAAGATATGGTAAAATCGAAGAAAAATTGCGCGCCTTGTCAATGGGAAATTATGAATCAAAAGTGATTGACAAACCCATTCCAAGCGCAGAAGATGATCTATATATCGAAGAAGTTGACCACGAAATCAATAAAATCAAAGAAAAAATGGTAGAGATGTCCAGTGAGCTCCAAATACTTAACAGCCGGCCGCAATACGTAGATGGACAAACAAAAGAAGAAATCTTAGAATTAGAACGGCATCGTTTGGCCAGAGAACTGCACGATTCTGTTTCTCAACAGTTATTTGCTGCGATGATGATGATGTCAGCTTTGACAGAGCAAGCAGAAAAAACGAATGCTCAAGAAAATTTCCAAAAGCAGCTTAAAATGGTGGCAGAGATCATCAATGCTTCCCAATCAGAGATGCGTGCGTTATTGCTGCACTTGAGACCGGTGAACTTGGAAGAAAAGAGTTTGAAACAAGGTATCGAGCAATTATTAAGAGAACTTCAAAACAAGATCCAAATTTCTCTGAAATGGGAAATCGAAGACATCAAATTATCAAATTCGATCGAGGATCATTTATTCCGAATCGTCCAAGAACTTCTTTCGAACACGCTGCGTCATGCTAAAGCAAATGAATTGGAAGTTTATCTCCAACGAATCGATAACAATCTTTTATTACGTGTCGTGGATGATGGGACTGGTTTCAATATGAATGAAAGCAAAACAGGAAGTTACGGGCTGAATAATATCAGAGAACGGGTGGCTGGTATTGGCGGCACAGTAAAAATCATTAGTTTTAAAGGACAGGGCACAAGCGTAGAAATCAAAGTCCCATTAATCAAGGAGGTTTAGCAGAAGATGATCAAAGTAATGCTGGTAGACGATCACGAAATGGTTCGTTTAGGCGTTTCTTCTTACTTGTCGATCCAAGATGACATTGAGGTAGTGGGAGAAGCAGAAAATGGCAGAGAAGGCTATGAAAAAGCAATGGAATTGCGGCCAGATGTCATTTTGATGGACTTAGTCATGGATGAGATGGACGGTATCGAGTCTACAAAGAAAATCTTAAAAGACTGGCCGGAAGCAAAAATCATCATCGTAACAAGTTTTATTGACGATGAAAAAGTATATCCTGCCATCGAAGCAGGGGCTGCTGGTTATTTGCTCAAAACATCAACTGCGCACGAGATCGCAGATGCTATTCGTGCAACACAACGAGGCGAACGAGTACTCGAACCAGAAGTGACAAGCAAGATGATGGAAAAAATGAGCCGCAGAAATGAACCGATCCTTCATGAAGAATTGACGAATCGAGAAAATGAGATCTTGATGCTGATTGCGGAAGGAAAGAGCAATCAGGAAATTGCGGATGAATTATTTATTACGTTGAAAACTGTAAAAACACATGTTTCGAATATTTTGGCTAAACTGGAAGTGGATGATCGTACCCAAGCAGCGATTTACGCTTTTAAACATGGACTAGTCAAATAAATCCCAAATAACTTATTTTAGAGTCAACTGCAGAATATATTTCTATTATAGAAGTATATTCTGCAGTTTTTTCGTTCAAAAAAACAAGATAGTTGTATTTTTTTGTCTAATCAACTTTTCATTATTCGCTTTTTATAGTTTAATATTAGATAGGGGATTAATTAAATGTTTTGGAGGAAACTATGATAAAAAAGTGGATAGGCTGTTTTTCAGCATTATTATTATTGACAGGAAGCATTACGCCTAGCGTACATGCTGTGACACAAACAACGACGAGTGGGAATCAAGTACAGAGTTCTGAAAACGTTTTGGAGAGTACTCAAAGCAGTTCACAAACTGAAACCGATTCATCAACCAGCGAAATAAATGAAAGCACTATTTCGTCAACGACAGATACAACGACTGAGATAAACAGTTCAGAAGCACAAGATGAGAATAGTGTGGAAATCAATGAAACCAATTTCCCAGATGAACATTTTCGTCAATGGCTCGCAGAAAATATCGATCAAGAGAAAGATGGTGTCTTATCTCATGAATTAACGGATACCAAAGAATTGATCATCAATGAGGAAGAGATCGAATCGCTTGAAGGAATCACATTTTTCAAAAACTTAGAAAAATTAGATGTCCAAAAAAATGCACTTAAAGAATTAGACGTTCATTCATTGGAACATTTATCTTATTTAGATGTTTCATATAATCAGCTGACAGATTTAGATTTATCGGAAAATGATCAGCTGACATTCTTTGCTGGCGGACATCAAACCATCGAGACAAAAGCGGTATTTTCGCAGGAAAAATGGCAGATCCAAGATGAGGCCTTACAACCTGATCCGGAAAAACTGTCAATCACTTCGCCAGAATGGCAATATGAAGAAGGGATGTTTACTTCTGAACAACAAGTGCCTCTGACTTATGAATACATACTTGATTTTTCTGAAAAGGCTGTTTTGGATGAAAAATCAGATCAAAATTTGTCGATTCAAGCAGAGATCCAATATGAAGAAAAGTCACCTGAAGCAATCACTCCAGATGAACAGTCGCTAACACTAGCACCTGGGGAAACAAAAGAATTAACTTACACAACTGTACCTGAAGAAAGTAAAATCAAAGAACCAGTTTGGGAAACAGAAGATCCAGCAATTGCCTCTGTAGATGAATCAGGCGTAGTGACAGCAGTCTCCCCTGGACAAACAATCATTACGTTGAAAGATGGCGAAAGCAAGCTAGGAACATTTGACATAACTGTGACGGAACCTGAAGAAACAGCAGCTTCTGAAACGACTGAAACATCGGAAACTTCAGAAAAAGCAGCGGAAGACAAGAAGCAAGAAAATTATACAGCGCGTGCAGCTGCGCAGCCGACGATCAGTTATGAGACGCATGTGAAAAATATCGGCTGGCAGCCTGCCCAAACAAATGGTGCAACAGCAGGTACGACTGGAAGAAATCTTTGGATGGAAGCAATCCGAATGAATGTTTCTGGTACAAACTTGACCGGAAATATCGAATACAGCAGCCATGTAAAAAATGTCGGCTGGCAAAATTATGTGAGAAATGGGGCTGTTTCTGGCACAACGGGAAGAGTACTCCAAATGGAAGCAATCAGAATAAGGTTAACTGGTCAGCTTGCATTAAACTATGATGTTTATTATCGTGTCCATACCGCTAACTTCGGCTGGTTAGGCTGGGCGAAAAATGGCGAGAATGCAGGAACAGCAGGATATGTTTACCAAATGGAAGCCATCGAAGTTCGATTAGTGGCGAAAAATCAAAACGGTCCGACAACAGGAAATGCCTTTTTGGAAAAGAACAGAAATAACCCAACTATTTCTTATGAAACACATGTAAAAAATATTGGCTGGCAGCCTGCGCAAACAAACGGTGCAACTGCTGGCACAACAGGAAGAAACTTGCAAGTTGAAGCATTTAGAATGAACGTTCTGAATACAACGATGACAGGCAACATCGAATACAGCGCACATGTCCAAAACATTGGCTGGCAAGGATTTGTAAGTAACGGAGCAATTGCTGGTACGACTGGACAAGTAAGACAAGTTGAAGCCATTCGAATCCGACTAACTGGCCAATTGAATCAATTTTATAACGTATTTTACCGTGTCCACACAGCGAATTTTGGCTGGCTTGGTTGGGCGAGAAACGGAGCAGATGCTGGTTCTGCCGGCTTTGTTTATCATGTTGAAGCCATCGAAGTTCAATTAGTACCAAAAGGTCAAAGTGCACCAGGAGGAGGAACTGCTTTTTATGACAGAAGTACTCTAGCGAATCCTAATGTAAATTACCAAGCACATGTTCGAAATATCGGTTGGCAAAATACACAAGCCAATGGAGGAACAGCAGGCACCACAGGACAATCAGGACGCGTCGAAGGCCTGCGCATCAATGTTAACGGTACACCAGTTCCGGGAGCAATCGAATATACAAGTCATGTCCAAAATATCGGCTGGCAAAGTTATGTCCGAAATAATGCATTATCAGGTACAACAGGGCGAGCGTTGAATGTGGAAGCGATTCGCATCCGCTTAACTGGTCAACTGAACCGCTTCTATGATGTCTATTATCGTGTCCATTCTGCTCGTTTCGGCTGGTTAGGCTGGGCAAGGAACGATCAGCGTGCAGGTACGTCAAGTTTGAACTTGCCAATGGAAGCAGTCCAAATCGTTATTGTTCGAAAAGGCGCGGCTGCTCCAGGTTCTACCGATACGCCTTACCGTACAAGTATTGATCACCTTTTCGTTATGGGACATGGTGTTGCAGATCCTGGTGCCACATATAACGGCGTCAATGAACGAGATTTCACAAGAAATGAACTTCTTCCATACTTAAGAAGATGGGCGGATCGTCTTTCTCAAAATCGAATCACTTTCTATGATACAAATGCAGATATGTTCCAAGATTCAAGAAGAATGCAAGGAGCATACACAATCAGTTCTACTTTTGCTTCTGTTACTGAGTTCCATTTGGATGCCGGAGCATTTGAGGTAAGTACTGGCGGTCACGTGATCGTTCACAGAGACAGTAATTTCAGAACAGCACAGAATTTCGCGATTGCGAATACGATCCGTGATCATGTCGGCTGGTGGGGCTCTGTGGCGCAAACAAACGGCTTAAGTGCTCGTGCAGATTTGCTGAATATGAATGTCTTGCATTCTAGAAATATCCCTTATCGTTTGGCAGAGCTTGGCTTCATCACAAACTCCAGAGATGTAGCGAATATCCGCCGAAATATCGATCAAATCGCCAAACGTATCGTTGAAGGAGCGACTGGCGAAAGCTTATAGATAAACCGAGTGATTTATTATAAAGAAAACAGCTATGGGTGAGAATGATTTACTTATCCATAACTGTTTTCTTTTTATTTTGAAAAAGATGTTCTTTCAAAAAAGTGATTTCAGTATCCATAACTTTTGTTTTCAAATGGGCTTTGTTATACTGATAATAAAAGCAGCTGCCTAAAAAGGAGAAAAAAAGTGAAACAAAATTTTGCGATTATTGGATTAGGCCGTTTTGGCGGAAGTATTTGCCGGACATTGATTGAATCGGGACAAGAGGTACTGGCAATCGACAGCAACGAAGACCGAGTGAACGAATATATGAATATTGCCACTCATGCAGTGGTGGCGAATGCACAGGATGAAATGACGCTTCGTTCCTTAGGTATTCGTAATTTTGACCATGTGATCATTGCGATTGGAGAAGACATCCAAGCAAGTATTTTGGTTACATTGATGGTCAAAGAAATGGGTGTGCCAAGTGTTTTGGCAAAAGCACAAAACGGCTATCATGCTCGGGTCTTGGAAAAAATCGGAGCAGATCGGGTCGTCCATCCAGAAAGAGATATGGGTATCCGTATTGCCCATAATCTTGTCTCAAAAAATATCTTGGATTATCTAGAACTTTCGGAAGACTATTCATTGGCTGAGATCCGAGTAGCAAATCCGAAATTTTTCAACAAGACTTTAGAAGAGCTGAATTTCAGACAACGTTATGATCTAACCGTGGTAGCAATTCGACGCCCGAATCAAAAAATCATCGTTTCACCAGCTGCTGACGAAGTAGTATTGGAAAATGATAATTTGGTCGTGATCGGTGAAACAGAAGATGTAGATATCCTTGATGATAAAATGAACCAATAGGAGTGGAAAAAATGGAATTGACAGTAACAGATAATGCACAAAAATGGTTCAAAGAAGAAGTAGCTCCGCCAGAAAATCTAGGTATTCGTTTTTTTGGTAAAGTCTACGGAAGCACAGAAGTTCACGAAGGTTTTTCGATCGGGATGACGGTGGAGAAGCCTGAACATCCTTTAATAGAACAAAAAATCAATGGGATCGAATTTTTTATCGATGAAGCAGATGAATGGTTTTTCAAGGGATTTCATCTAACCGTCGACTATGATCCTAAGTTAGATGAACCAGTTTACCATTTTGACGAAGTATAAAAAACACTGCGACACTTCTTTAAAGAGAGGTGCTGCAGCGTTTTTTTTCTTAATAGCCGGCGTTTAAGTCGACATTATTTCTTGTAATCATTTGGCGTGTCGTATACTCTTTGAGATTCTCTAAAAAGATCGCCATCAGTTTTTGTTGGAAATGAGCAGTCAATCCAGCAATATGCGGAGTGATGAGTACATTTTCCATGTCCCAAAGCGGATGATCTTCAGCTAACGGTTCTTCTTCGAATACATCTAGTGCAGCAAAGGCAAATTGTTGTTCAGATAACGCAGTGACCAAATCATCTGTTTTGACTGAAGCTCCGCGTCCTACGTTGATAAACAAAGCTTGTCTTGCAAAAAACTGAAACAATTCTTGATTGAAGAGATGATGAGTCTTTTCAGTCAGCGGCAAAATATTCACGACGATGTCCATATTAGGCAGAATATCTTTCAATTGTTCCAGTGGATAGGTTTTTTCAATGTTCTCTGCAGGATGTCCGGTGGTATTTACACCATAGACATTTATTCCTAATGACGCAGCTTTTTGCGCTAAACGTGTCCCGATATGTCCGGTCCCGATAATTAAGAGATTTTGATCTGTAATTGATTGGTAATGGATAGATTCAGGGTTCCAGCGATGATTTGCTTGTTCTCGGGAAGATTGGAAGAGCCCTCTGGAAATGCCAAAAATGATCCCAAGCACATGCTCTGCGATAGAATCTTGATGGATACCGCTGCCATTTGATAAAAGAATCTTTTTCTCAGCAAATTGTTTCAGCGGCAAGTAATCGACACCAGCAGAGATTGCTTGGACCCATTTTAAAGAAGGGGATTGAAGCAGCTGGTCTTGGTGTTCGCTATCCCATCCTAGAGAAATCTCGACATTTTCGAAATCTCCAGCTTGCAGTTCTGTTTTAAATTCATAATCAGGAGCAAGTGCAGCAATCTTTTCGACAAATGTCTCGCGGAAAGGACGTGTAGAATAAATAATTTTTTTTGCCATTTTTTGTAACCACCTTTCTAATGAAAAGTGTAACAAAGAAAAAACAAAAAACAAAAAGATATGAGTTGATAAAGTAGTTGCAGCAAGTGGTTTTTGTCCATAGTTAAACAACAAAAAAATGATCCAACAAATCTGATTGAAATAATAACCAAAAAAACAGCAAAACAATTTTATGTTTTGCTGTTTCACGGATTTCTTCATTAAGGCTCAAGTCAAAACGCTTTGTTTACGACCTCTATAAACGGTGTTCAAGAACCACCTCCTTCGGCACTAAGTCAGATTTTCACAAAAGTCTGAGATGCAACTTTTGAAAAATCTTCCTTACTGCTCGGAGCTGAGCGGTTCTTTCACAACCTCTATAAACGGTGCTCGCTCAGCTGTCCCTCGGTAATAAGCCAAAAAATGGCAAAATGTGAAAAGCCATTTCACCATTTTCTTTCTTATTACTCAGGCCATAACGCTGAGCTTACAACCTCTATAAACGGTGTTCACAAAGCTGACTTTCGGCATTAACTCAAAAATCCGCAAAACATGAGAAGCTGTTTCACGGATTTCTTTATTAATGCTCAAGTCAAAACGCTTTGTTCACAACCTCTACTTAAACGGTGTTCGCGAGCTAACTCCTTCGGCAATAAGCTGCTTCTCTGAAAAATATGAGAAGCTATTTCCCCGAGAAGCAGCTTATTGCTTGGAGCTGAACAGCTCGCTCACAACCTCTACTTACCTATAGGCACTTTTGGCCACTCTCTCGCCGCTTGGATAAAAATGAAGAGTCCCGCAAAAAGGATAAACATCGTTGTATCAAAAGTCGGCAGAAATACAAGCAATACCGTAGAGATCAAAACAGGCAAAGTAAAAGAATAGATCATCGTTTTCGCACATTCAAGAAAGGTTGCACGTGTCAAACGCAGACGAGCATAGATATACGCACTAAACGTTCCCATAATCAATAAAAACAGCAGATTAAGAAAACTTGGATAAATTGCGGCTAAAAACACAACGATTTTCACCCAGAAAGGGATTGCTGATTCGCCAAGCATATTGCGTAATTGCGTGCCGTCGAATCCTTGCAAGGTCTCGTTTGTATAAGAAACTTCCAACGTATTGTCGCCAAATAAGGAAGAAGTAAGGCCGGAATTTGGAAGAGCAATGACTAATTCATCTTTCAGTAAGCCAAAACTAATGAAATTTCCCATCAAATCAGTGGCAACATCTTTTGAAGTACGTTTTCCTTCGGGATCAAAAGTAAAGATGATCGAATTTGTCTGGTAAATGAATCCTTCCTTTTTTTCAGTATGGATCTTGCCGTCTTCAATCGTAAAATCAGGGATTTTTTCAGCAATCTGCTGACCGTCGGAATGGATACTGCGCAGCACTTGGGAAATTTGATAAGAAATCGGCAAAGCCATAATGATGCTTAAAGCCAAGAGGTAAATGATGGCTTTCCAAAATGGAACATCTCTTGAACTTTTTAGGTCTTTAAAACGGGTAAGAGAACTGATAATCAATTGTTTTGTTGTCATGGTAACTCCTTATCATTAATAGGTTCTTCACAGCAATTCTATCGGAGTAAGGCTAGAAATACAAGTATGACAGCAAAAAAGGTTTGGAGGAATGCAAACGATGGGGAATATTTTGAAAAAATGATATTCTATGAAGAGAAAGGAGGATGCAGCATGCAGCACAAACAACAATCAGCAAAAAAGATGTTAGGGGTCGTTCTCTTGAATGCAGTGATAACATTGACTGAATTAGTTGGCGGAGTGTTATCCGGCAGTTTGTCATTGGTTTCAGATGCTTTTCACAATTTGAGCGATACTTTAGCGATTTCACTTTCTTATTTTGCCAGAAAAATTGCGCAAAAAGAAGCAACAGAAGTAAAGACTTACGGCTATCGCCGATCAGAGATTCTTAGTGCATTTATTAATTCCATTGTTCTGATCGGACTTGCTGTCTTTTTAGGGATAGAAGCAGTGAAACGGTTTTTTACGCCAGAAAAAATAGATGGGAACTTGATGCTGATCGTAGCTGTAATCGGTCTTTTAGCAAATTTATTTTCGGTTCTTCTGCTGAAAAAAGAAGCGGATGAAAGTTTGAATGTAAAATCAAGTTATCTTCACCTTTTAAGTGACACGTTATCTTCGGTTAGTGTAATTATTGGTGCTATTTTGATCCGTTTTTTCCATGTTTATTGGATCGATCCTGTCATTACACTGCTGATCTCAGCGTATATTTTGATCGAAGCAGCTCAAATAGTCAAAAAAGCTGTAGATATTTTGATGCAAACTGCACCAGATGTCGATTATCAGCAATTATCTTCAGAGATAAAAGCAATCAAAGGAGTAAAAGATATCCATCATATCCATGCTTGGCAGTACGATGAAAAACAGATCATTTTTGACGCACATATCGATTTTGACGATCGGATGCTGAGTGAAATAGAACAGATTTATCCAGAAATCATTTATTTGCTTAAAGGAAAATACGCGTTTACTCACGTGACGATCCAGGCAGAAGTCCATGCAAAAGATCAAAAAAAATTATTTTTTACAAATGAAGATGAAACAAAGCAAAAAATAGAGTATGATGAATAGGAACGTTTTTTAAAGGCAGGGAAGCTTATGAAATTATATCGCCAATTTAGGCATTTGTTAGAAGAAAAAGGGTATTGGGAAGTCTTTATCTATCTTTTTTACGGCGGTTTGGCAACTGTCGTCAATATCGTGAGTTTTGCGATTGCTTTACGCATGTTCCATTTGAGTATGCCAGTCTCAAACACGATTTCATGGATTTGTTCCGTTTTGTTTGCTTTTGTGACGAACAAACTATGGGTCTTCCATTCCAAATCGCCTAGTTTTGGGCATTTGGCAGTAGAATTCGGCAAATTTATTTTCTATCGCCTTGTTTCTTATGGTTTGGATATGGGCTCGATGCTTTTGCTGATCAATGTTCTTCACAGTAACGATTTTGTAGCAAAAATCATTACACAGATCCTCGTTGTCATAGCGAATTATGTTTTCAGCAAGTTATTTATCTTTAAAGAAACAGAGATTTTAGCCGAAGAAGCAAAAGATAAGCGTGACGAGGCATAAGTTTTGAAGAATTTGCAACTCTTTGTTACTCTTTTACTGTAACGATCAATAGTTATATTCTGAGGAGGAATTTATAAATGGCTTATACATTACCAGAGTTACCTTACGCATACGATGCACTAGAACCTTATATCGATGAAGAAACAATGCACCTTCATCATGACAAACATCATAATACGTATGTAACAAACTTGAATGCAGCAATCGAAAAACATCCTGAACTAGGTGAAAAATCAGTGGAAGAATTGATTTCTGACATGGATGCTGTTCCTGAAGATATCCGTACAGCTGTCCGCAACAATGGCGGCGGTCATGCAAACCATACATTCTTCTGGGAAATCATGGCACCAAACGCTGGCGGCGAACCTACAGGAGCAATCAAAGAAGCGATCGAAGAAGCTTTTGGCGACTTTGAATCTTTCAAAAATGAATTTAAAACAGCTGCAACAGGCCGTTTTGGTTCTGGTTGGGCATGGCTTGTTTTAGATGGCGGAAAATTAGCTATCACTTCAACAGCGAACCAAGATTCACCATTGATGGAAGGCAAAACACCTATCTTAGGATTAGATGTTTGGGAACATGCATACTACTTGAAATACAAAAATGTGCGTCCTGATTACATCGCTGCTTTCTGGAACGTTGTGAACTGGGATGAAGTAAACAAACGTTTCGACGCTGCAAAATAACAGTAGATTTTTAGACCGATCAATAGATAAAAGCATGATTTTGCTTTTATCTGTTTCGGTCTATTTTTGTTTTTCATTTAAAAAAGCAGAGCAGGAAGGAATGGAAATGGTGAAAGTATACAAAGTACACGCTTCTGAAAACGATTACTTTTTAGTGGACACTACAAAAGATTTTCTGACAATGCCGCAATTAAAAGAACTAGCAAAACGATTATGCGATTGGCGGACTGGACTGCTTGACGGGGCTTGCGGGCTTATCGCAGTTTCTGAAGCAGCTCCGGGCAATGCGCTGGCAAAAATGCAAGTTTTTGATCATAAAGGACGAGAAAGAACGATGTGCGGCAATGGACTGCGGGCAGCAGCTCGTTATTTGAGTGAAAAAAATAACCAAGAACTTTTCCAAATCGAAACGATGTTTGCAAATCTCAAAGCAAAACGTGCAGGAGAATTTCACCAAAACGTGCCCGCTTTCCAAGTAGAGATCTCGCCTGTCAGTTTTGACCCAGAAGCATTTGCTGCCAGAAAGAAAGACCGGATCATCGATCAGATCCTTCCAGAATTGTCAGAAACTATCCGTTTTTCTGCGGTAGCAGCACCCAACCCGCACCTGATCGCTTTTGTCGACCATCAAACATTGATCAGTGAAGAATTTGAAAGGATTGCAGCATTGGTTGCACAGCCGAATCCTTTATTTTCGCAAAAAATGATTTTGAGTTTTGTCGAGATTTTAGCTGAAAATGAGTTATTTGTTCGTACTTATGAGGAGGGAATGGGCTACACTAGTACATGCGGTACGGCAATGTGTGCGAGTGCGTTATTGTACGATTTGTTATACCAAAGACGCTTTTATGAAGAAGTCACGGTAAGAAATGCTGGCGGGATAGTGAAAACAGTAGTGCATGAAAATACAGAAGGCAGTTATTGGATGGAATTGATTGGAAACGCTACGATAACACATTGGATGACAGGAGAAAATGAGGCATTTTTTGGTGATTTTTCTGGGCTCGAAATAGTTGAAACTGGGGAGCAAGCAGCGTATATCGACTTTTTAGAAGAAATGAGAAAATAAGCAGACATAGACTTGCGAGCGTTTTCTAAATTAGGTATAATACTCTTGCAAGGGTTCTTGCAAGAAATTTTTGGAGGCTATATACTTATGGAACACGGAACAGTTAAATGGTTCAACAATGAAAAAGGATTTGGGTTTATCACAGTAGATGGTGGAGATGACGTATTCGTTCACTTCTCAGCGATTCAAGGAGACGGCTTCAAGTCTTTAGAAGAAGGACAAGAAGTTGAATTCAAGATCGTAGAAGGCGCACGCGGACCTCAAGCTGCTGAAGTGACTAAATTATAATCAATTTGTTGAATAAAGACACAGACTTCAACAGAAGCCTGTGTCTTTTTTGCTTGTTTCTATGATGGATATTCAGGCTTTTAACAAAAGAAAAGCTATGGTATGATAGTTAAGAATTTTGAGAAAATTACATAGTATTCAGCAATTGTGAATAAAGTTACTTTTTTAAAGTTTTCTTATTTTTAAAAAGCAGGTTTGCTGATTAGCTGTCTATATGAGAAAATATTTAAGAATATGTTAGATAGAGGTGTGCTATGAAACGTTGGCAAAAGATCATATTAAGTATATTAGGGGTGATAGTGATCTTGATCGCGGGGCTTTCAGCGTACGGGATCAAGTTGATGAATGAAGCGAATCGTACAGTAAATAAAATTACTCAAAGTGCTGATCGTGTTCCTTCAGGTCGTGAATCAAGAGTCAGTATCGACGATCAGGAGCCTTTTTCTGTGTTGCTGCTAGGTTTGGATACTGGCGGTTTGGGAAGAACAGAACAAGGGCGTTCAGACACGATGATGGTCGTTACAGTGAATCCTAAGCAAAAGAAATCAACGATCATTAGTTTAGATAGAGATATTTATACGAATATCGTCGGTTATGGGACTGTAGATAAGCTGAATCACGCGTATGCTTTCGGCGGTGTAGATATGGCAATGGATTCCATCGAACAGCTTTTGGATATACCAATCGACCATTATGTGACGATCAATTTGGACGGTATGGAAGATTTGATCAATGCAGTTGGCGGGATCGAAGTCAACAATAAAATCGACTTTACACTTGATGGCGTGCATGTAGGTGTTGGAAAACAAACGCTGGATGGAGAAAAAGGGTTGGCTTATTCCAGAATGCGCCATGAAGATCCAGAAGGTGACATCGGGCGTCAGCGTCGCCAGCGGGAAGTTGTAACAAAGATCGTCAACAAAGTTCTAAGTTTGAATGGTGTAAGCAATTATAGACAAATCCTTAAAGCAGTTGAAAAAAATGTGACAACAGACTTGGATTGGGACGATATGCTGGACGTCGCCACAAATTATACTGCAGCCTTCAATAAGATCCAACAAGATCAGCTGCAAGGAGAAAGTACAACGATCAACGATATTTATTATCAGATCCTTGGACAAAATGAATTGCTGAAAATACAAAATAAATTGAAAAAGCAATTAGATATCGAGCCAAGCGATACATTACCGAACTTGAATAACGACAATGCCTACCTGATGTTCCGCGATGATTCAGAAGACGGCTCTGGTTCAGGTTCTGAAGCAACAGATACATCTGGTACAGGTCAAAACGACACTACTTACGGTTACTCCAGTGATACTGGCGGCTATGACCAAAGTACGGGATACAATCAAAGCACTTACCAGTATTCAGATCCTAATACGGTTCAAGATCCATATGGACAAAGCGGATATGTTCAAGACACCTCTGGACAAGTTTACAATCAAGACGGGACATATAACCAAAATAATCAATACAGTGACCCATACGATCCTTCTGTAAACAATAATCAGGATGGTACAGTCAATTATTAGCGGCTGAATAGTCAATCAAAGCAAAACTGCTGAAAACATTTGATGTTTTCAGCAGTTTTTTTGTTTCTCTCTTTTTATTTTCTTGTTAATTTTACAACTACTTCACAACGCGCTGTTTGTGGGAACATATCCACTGATTGAAGATAATCGATATGGAAAACTTTTGCCAAAGAGACAAGATCTCTTGCTAATGTAGAAACATTGCAGGAAATGTAAACCATTTTACGAGGCGGCTGCTGCAAAATCGTTTGGGTCAATTTGCTGTCTAATCCCGTACGAGGCGGGTCAACGATGACAGCATCCGGATCGAATCCTTCTTTTAGCCATTTCGGCAGCAATTCTTCGGCTGTCCCTACTTCATAATGTGTGTTGGTGTATCCAAGGCGTTGCGCATTATTTTGGGCATCGGTGATTGCTTGAGGAATAATGTCCATTCCTCTGACTTCTTTTGCTTTGTCTGCTAAACTTAAACCAATCGTTCCAACTCCGCAATAAGCATCAACGACTGTTTCATTTTCTTTTAACTCAAGTGCTTTGATTCCCTCAGCGTACAGGACTTTTGTTTGCCGAGGATTCAATTGGAAAAACGCACGCGGAGACAAATCAAAAGTGATATTTTCCAATCGTTCTTCAATGGCTTCTTTTCCCCAAAGAAAAATCGTTTCATCGCCCATTACGATGGATGTTTTTTGCGGCTGTACATTTTGCATGATGGAAACTACTTCGGGCAAACGCTGATTGATTTCACGGATCAGTGCGTTTTTTTGCGGGAATTTTGCTGTTTTAGTGATAAAGACTACTTGAAGTTCTTTCGTTTCAATTCCCATTCTGACCATGATCGTTCGGAAGATACCGCTGTTCGTTCGTTCATCATAAATCGGCAAGTCGTATTTGTTCAATAACTGGACGACCGTATTCATCACTTTCTGGGTTTCAGGTTCTTGAACGATACAATCGACGATCGGCACGAGCTGATGCGAATTCGGTTGATAAAGACCTGCTTCAGTTTTTTGTGTTTTCTTATTTTTTCTCAGCTGGAATTGCGCCTTGTTTCTATATCGCCAAGGATCATCCATTCCGATCGTTGGGAGCAGCTGATAATTTTTGTAGTTCGCGGGTTTGAATTTTTCCAACGCTTGCTGGAGCAAATCTCTTTTAAAATCCAATTGTGCGTTATAAGCTAAATGCTGAAGCTGGCAGCCGCCGCATTCTTCGTAGACAGGACATGGGGGAACTACACGATCTTTACTGGTTTTTTTGATGCGGACCAAGGATGCTTCCGCATATCGAGGGGTTGCTTTGGTGATTTTCACCATTACTTCTTCTTTGGGCAATGCGTAGGGCACAAAAACGATCAATCGTTTGAAATAACCGATTCCTTCGCCATTGATACCTAAACGTTTGATCTTTAAAGGGATCGTTTGTCCTGTTTTGACAACTGTTTCTGTCATAGGATTCTCCTTACTGTTTTATAGTGAGTACATTCTAACATAAAATACCTGATGACGGAAAATTTCTATGGTATGATAGAGAATATATGTTCGAGGAGGGACTTTTATGATAACGATTGTGAGAGTTGGAAAAGAAAAAGGACCTTTTTACCAAGTAGAATTATCGGATGGCCGTAAACTGAGAGTTTCTGAAGATCGTCTGGTCCATTATCGTCTACTAAAAGGAATGGAGCTTGAGCCTGAGACCATTGAAGAAATCGAAAAAAACAGCCAGTATGACTATGGTTTGCAGCAAGCGATGAATTATTTGAGTTATCAGCTGCGTTCGGAAAAAGAGATCCATACTTATCTTAGAGACAAAGAAATCGACAAAAATGACCGTGACAGAATCGTTCAGCGATTGAAAGAACTTGATTTGATCGACGACCGTATGTACGGCGAAAGCTATGTTCGTACACAAATGCGTCTAAGCGACAAAGGACCAAGAAAAATCGCACAGGCGCTGCAGCAAAAAGGAATTTCACCGGAAAAAGTAGAACAGGCTTTGCTTGAATACCCAGAAGAAGAACAATTGAATGCCGCTATCCATGCAGCAGAAAAAGCGGTCGGAAAATATCGCGGCCGCAGCCATCGTGAGACACTTCAAAAAACAAGACAAGCTTTGATGAACAAAGGATTTTCTTCAGAAATCATCCAGCAAGCGATCGATAGTTTGGAGTCAGAACCAGACGAAGAAGAAGAATACCAAGCGTTAGTGACACAAGGCGACAAACTTTGGCGCAAGCACCAACGACTAAATCTTTCAAAGAAAAAACAAAAAGTTAAGCAATCTTTATATCAAAAAGGATTTTCTTTGGAAGAGATCCAACGATTCATTGAAGAAAAGGAAGAACAAGATGAGTGAAGAAAAATATTGGGAAACATGGTCTGAAGAAGAAATCAAAAGTTTTCAGACGGAATTTGTAGACTGGTATGAAAAGGAAAAAAGAAACCTTCCTTGGCGCTATGACCGCGACCCCTATCGTATTTGGATCTCAGAAATCATGCTGCAGCAAACAAGAGTAGACACAGTGATCGATTATTTTTATCGTTTTATGGAATGGTTCCCAACGATCGAAGATTTGGCCAATGCGCCAGAAGAACGTTTGCTGAAAGCTTGGGAAGGTCTAGGGTATTATTCCAGAGTCCGAAATATCCAAAAAGCAGCCCAGCAGATCATGGAAGAATTCGATGGGAAAATGCCTGACACATTGGAAGAAATCAGCTCGCTGAAAGGCATTGGTCCTTATACGGCAGGGGCAATCTCCAGTATCGCATTTGAGTTGCCTGAACCTGCAATTGACGGAAATGTCATGCGTGTAGTCAGCCGGCTGTTTTGTATCGAAGCAGATATAGCAAAAGCATCAAGCCGCAAAGTTTTTGATGAAGCAATGCGTAAAATCATCGATCCGCAGCATCCAGGTGAATTCAACCAGGCAATGATGGATCTTGGGTCGTCGATCTGTACGCCGACATCACCGAGATGCGAAAGCTGTCCGATCCAAAAATACTGCTTAGCTTATGAAAAAGGTATCCAGACTTCTTTCCCAATTAAAACGAAAAAAACAAAGCCGAAAGATGTTTATTATGTCGCAGCAGCTGTGGAAAACCAAAACGGTGAATTCTATCTTGAACAGCGGACGAATCACAAACTGCTGGCAAACATGTGGACCTTTCCTTTATTCGAGTTAGACGAACAAGAATTCTTAGCATGGAAAAAACGCTGGGAAGAACAAGAAGAACCTACATTATTTGATTTTGACCAAGTCGCGGAAAGCGAAGAATTTCCTTTTCCTGCTGATTGGCCAGTCGTCTGGCAAAAGCGTCATCTGGGAGAAGTCACACACATTTTCAGCCATTTGAAATGGCATATCCTGCTGTTTTATGGGCGAAATGCAGGGGCTTTTCCAGTCAATGAAAATGGGCGCTGGATCAGTCCGGAAAAATTTGATTCGCTTGTTTTCCCAAAACCGCAAGTCAAGTTGGTCGATCAATTAGAGAAAAATCAAAACTATCGTAATCCTTTCTAGGCAAAGAAGCTTTTTATTGATATAATAATTACGATGTCGGTGTAATGAACAACACCCGAATACAAAGCAAAAAATTTGCTTAAGGAAGGGTCGCTATGGGAGTTCCAAAAGAAGGAGAGTTTGTAACGATCCAAAGTTACAAACACAACGGCAAATTGCATCGAACGTGGCGTGATACCATGATATTGAAAACAAGCGAACACTCGGTGATCGGTGTAAATGATCATACGTTAGTGACTGAATCTGACGGCAGAAGATGGGTGACTCGCGAACCAGCAATCGTTTATTTCCACGAGAAATACTGGTTTAATGTAATAGCAATGATTAGAGAAAAGGGGGTTTCCTATTATTGTAATCTAGCTTCACCTTTCCTACTAGATGATGAAGCCTTGAAGTATATCGATTATGATTTGGATATCAAGGTTTTCCCTGATGGTGAGAAGCGTTTATTGGATGTTGATGAGTACGAGATGCACAGCAAGCTGATGGATTATCCGAAAGATATCGATTTCATCCTAAAAGAAAATGTGAAGATTTTGGTTGACTGGATCAATAATGGAGAAGGGCCGTTCTCAGAAGGCTATATCGATATTTGGTACAACCGTTACAAGCAATTGTCGCGCAAATAATCAGAGGTAGAACTTAACTTTGAGAAAAACGTAAGCAAAGAGTAAAAATCTTGCTTCAACCGCCGGATAAGAGAGAGGTGTTTCCACCATCCTTCTTGTCCGGTTTTTTGTTGGTAAAAAAGAACTGACAGAATTTAAAAAACAACAAAAGATCCAGGGAACAGCTTTTCACGTTCCCTGGATCTTTTGTTTTTTTTTCTTAATGCTCAAAGCAGAGCGGTGAGTTTACAACCTCTATAAACGGTGTTCACTCAGCTGCTTCTCGGCATTAAGTCAAATTTTCGCAAAAGTCTGAGAAGCGACTTTCGAAAAATTTTTCTTAATGCTCAAAGCAGAGCGCTGAGTTCACAACCTCTATCCACGGTGTTCAAAAGCTAGCCTCTGCGGCATTAACTCAAAATCCGCTAAAACATGGAAAGCTGTTTTAACGGATTCTTCTTTAATGCTTGAGGCTGACCATATTTTTCACAACCTCTATAAACGGTGTTCGCAAACTAGCTTCTTCGGTGATAAGCTTTTTACTTGAAAATAGGAAAAGCTATTTCCCAGTAAAAAGAGTTTTATTGCTGTGAAACACGGAGAATGAAGTGATTCGCTGTTGAACAGTACCTAATTGGCACTTGAAGCTGTGCAGTTCGCTCACAACCTCTATAAACGGTGTTCACTCAGCTGCTTCTCGGCATTAAGTCAAATTTTCGCAAAAGTCTGAGAAGCGACTTTCGAAAAATTTTTCTTAATGCTCAAAGCAGAGCGCTGAGTTCACAACCTCTTCTCCATATTCAAATGCTCCATTCCCGCATCGATAAACACATCGCCATACGATTGATAGCCCATTTTTTCATAGAATGGCACTGCTGGCAGTTGGGCGCCGAGCAAGATTGTATTATACCCATGTTTTCTTGCAAAATTTTCGGCTTCTTCGACGATTTGTTTTCCGAGATTTTGTCGGCGATACTCTTTTAAAACAGCCATACGCTGCAATTTCATTTTTCCATTTTCTAATGGGAGCAGACGAACGGTCGCCATTGGTTCTTTATTATCGGAATAAAGAACGAAATGCACACTGTTTGCTTCGTCTTTATCGATTTCTCTTTCAGGAGGAACGCCTTGTTCAACCATGAAAACTTGATGTCTGATCCTAACAGCATCAAGGTAAATATCACTCATTGTATCTTTTGTTTGTACGATTCTCATTCGTTCAGCCACCTTTCAGGAAGTAGTATACTTGAAAGCGTAAAAAATGAAAAGCGGACACCATCTCAATCAATAAAAAAACGGAAAATTCTGTAATAAAAAGAGAAATTTCAGATAAGATACTATATACTGGTAAAAGAGAGGTGAGGATACTTTGTTTGAAAAATTACGACAATCTAAATTAATGTTTTGGTCGTTAGAATTATTGATTATTGCTACGTTGATTTTTGTTTCTTCAAAAATCAATTTTGTCTTTGAACCAATCGGGACTTTTTTCTCGACATTGTTTGCACCAGTATTGATCGCGGGTTTTCTTTATTACATATTGAATCCAATCGTGAACTTATTGATGAAGACAAAAATCAAACGAACACTGGCTGTCGTTATCGTGCTTCTTTTATTACTGGCAGCTATCGTATGGATCTTGCTTAGCGTGATCCCTAATCTGGTACAGCAGCTGTCTTCACTAGCTTCGAACATGCCGAAATTTGTTCGTGAAGTAGAAGCGTGGTTAAGAGAAATTTCACAATTACCAGTATTCAAGGATCTTGATGTAGGGAAATACATGGATCAATTAGATATTTCTTATGGGACGATCATCCAGCAGTTTTTAAGCGGAGTATCGACAAGTCTAGGATCGATTGTTGGTTCTATCGCGTCTGCTACAGTAGTGATCATCACAGCGCCGTTTATTCTTTTTTATATGCTGAAAGACGGCGAGAAGCTGGTACCGAATGTTCAACATCTTTTTCCTGAAAAAAGAAAAAATCAAATTGTTGAATTACTTGGCCAGTTGAATAAAACCTTGGCAAATTATATCAGCGGGCAAGCAATCGAATGTTTGTTTGTTGGAACGTTTACTTTCTTGGGTTATTGGATGATTGGTGTAGAGTATGCCTTTTTATTCGGTGTGATCGCAGGATTGACGAATTTGATCCCATACCTTGGTCCATATTTAGGGTTAGCGCCAGCGTTCCTTGTTACAGTATTCAATGAACCATTCAAAGCATTGTTATGTTGTGTGGTTGTCTTGATCGTACAACAACTTGACGGTAACATTATTTACCCAAATGTGATTGGAAAATCATTGCAGATCCATCCTTTGACGATCATCATCGTCTTGCTCGTGGCTGGAAATATCGCTGGTCTTCTAGGGATTTTCCTAGGTGTGCCGTTTTATGCGATCTGTAAAACGATCATCGTCTATATCGCAAAAAGTATCAGAGAAGACAAGAAAAACGAAAATGCGAAGAAAATTGCGACAACACAGTAATCAGTGCTATTTTTATTGCAAAGAAAAAGCCTTTGTGATACGATTTTAGAGACTAATCAATTGCTGAGAGGGCGGTTGTGAGGAAATGATAGAAGTGGGATCATCCAGATCAAACAAATCTGCCATTTTCTGCAGCCTCTTTTTCTACAAACAAATAAGGAGAGAATGCGATTATGAATGCTGACCCTGAGAGTCAGTCGCTGTTAGCGCAGATTTTATTACTGATTGTTTTAACGCTGATCAATGCTTTTTTAGCGGCTTCAGAGATTGCTGTCGTTTCAATCAATAAGAGCCGTGTCGAACAAAAAGCAGAAGAAGGAAATGTCAAATCTCAAAAGTTGTTGAAAGTTTTACAAGACCCAACGAACTTCTTGTCAACGATCCAAGTGGGTATCACTTTGGTCAATATCTTATCAGGGGCGTCTTTAGCTAATACGTTATCGACACGTTTAGCACCGCTTTTAGGTGGAGGACCTGCTGCTAAGAATATTGCAAATATCATTGTACTTGCGATTTTGACTTATGTTTCCATCGTTTTCGGCGAGTTGTATCCGAAACGAATCGCGCTGAACAAATCAGAAGAAGTGGCACAGGCTACTTCACGTTTTATCCAAATCATCGGTGTTGTCGCAAAACCTTTTGTCTGGCTGCTTTCAGCTTCGACAAGTTTGCTGGCAAGAATCACACCTATGACTTTCGATGACGAAGATTCAAAAATGACACGTGATGAAATGCGGTATATGCTTGAAACAGAAGGTGTTTTAGATAATGACGAATTAGAAATGCTGCAAGGAGTGTTTTCTTTAGACACAAAAGTAGCTAGAGAAGTCATGGTCCCTAGAACCGATGCCTTTATGATCGATATCAATGATACGATCGAAGAGAATATCAATGACGTATTATCAGAGAATTTTTCAAGAATTCCTGTTTATGATGAAGATAAAGATAAAGTCGTTGGGATCCTTCATACGAAGAATCTCTTAAAAGCAGCACACAAATTTGGGTTTGAACAATTGGATATGAAAAAAATCATCCAAGAACCATTATTTGTCCCTGAAACGATTTTTATCGATGACTTGTTATATGAATTAAAGAAAACACAAAATCAAATGGCGATTTTATTGGATGAATATGGCGGTGTCGTTGGTTTAGCTACATTAGAAGATTTACTGGAAGAAATCGTCGGTGAAATCGATGATGAATCCGATGAAGTAGAGAATCTGTATGAGAAAGTCGATGACCACGAATATATTATCCAAGGGCGTATGCTGATCGACGAGTTCAATGAATTATTTGAAACAGATCTTCATATGAGCGACGTTGATACAATGGCTGGTTACTTGATCACTGCATTGGGGATGATCCCTGATGAAGGAGAGACCATGTCATTCGACGTTGATAACATCACCTTGATCACGGAAGAAATGGAAGGTTCACGTGTCTTGAAAATACGTGTGAAATTCCATGATCCAGAAGAAACAGAGGTTCTTCCAGAAGAGGACCGCCGTTACTTTAGAAAAGAATTTGAAGAAGACGAGCCGCGCAGATAAAGAACTGCTTTGGTTTATATCTTCAAAAGTTGAAGGAAGGCCTTGTCCATTTGAAAGGCTCTTCCTTTTTTTCATGGGGAAAAGTATTAAAATATCCTGCTAAAAATGATATACTATCTGAGTTGAGCAAGAGAAAGCATAATATAAGTAAGTAGAAACGGAGTAAATAATGAATAATTCAAATTTGAAACAGCAAGTAGACAGCAGAAGAACATTTGCGATCATTTCCCATCCGGATGCGGGGAAAACAACGATCACAGAACAATTGCTTTTATTTGGGGGAGCGATACGTCAAGCCGGAACAGTTAAAGGAAAGAAAACAGGAAATTTTGCGAAATCTGACTGGATGGAGATCGAAAAGCAGCGTGGGATCTCTGTTACGAGTTCGGTGATGCAGTTTGATTATCAGGGAAAACGCGTCAACATTTTAGATACACCTGGACATGAAGATTTCTCAGAAGATACGTATCGAACATTGATGGCCGTAGACAGTGCAGTGATGGTCATCGACAGCGCGAAAGGGATCGAAGCACAAACAAAGAAACTCTTCAAAGTTGTTAAAAAACGCGGTATCCCGATTTTTACATTTATCAACAAATTAGATCGTGACGGTCGCGAACCTTTGGAGCTTTTAGAAGAATTGGAAGAACTTTTAGATATTGAATCTTACCCAATGAATTGGCCGATCGGTATGGGAAAAGGATTGGAAGGTCTTTATGACATCCACAATAATCGAGTGGAATTCTATCGTCCAGAAAACTATAACGATGATCGTTTTGCTGTGTTGGATGAAGAAGGCTTGCTGCCTGAAAACCATCCATTGACAGAAGACAGCGTGTATCAGCAAGTATTAGAAGAAGTAGAGCTGTTGAAAGAAGCTGGCGATGCTTTTGACGAAGAAAAGATTGCTCGTGGAGAACAAACACCAGTATTTTTTGGTTCAGCTTTAACAAACTTCGGCGTTCAAACATTCTTGGAGACCTTTGTTGATCTAGCGCCATCTCCATACGCACATAATACAAGAGAAGAAGAGACTGTGAGTCCTTACGAAGAAGAATTCTCTGGTTTTGTATTTAAGATCCAAGCAAATATGAATCCAGCGCACCGCGATAGAATTGCTTTTGTCCGTATTTGTTCCGGTACTTTTGAGCGCGGGATGGATGTGACTTTAGAACGTACTGGCAAAAAAATGAAATTGAGCAACGTGACACAATTTATGGCTGATGCCAGAGAAAATGTGGAACAAGCAGTAGCTGGCGATATCATTGGTGTGTATGATACAGGGAATTATCAGATCGGTGATACGATTTATGAAGGAAAGTTAAAAGTTGCTTATGAAGAACTGCCTTCATTTACCCCGGAGCTGTTCATGAAAGTCACTGCTAAAAATGTCATGAAACAAAAATCTTTCCATAAAGGAATCTATCAATTAGTGCAAGAAGGCGCGATCCAATTATACAAAACTTATTTAACAGAAGAGTATATTATCGGCGCTGTCGGTCAATTGCAGTTTGAAGTGTTCCAATATCGAATGATGAATGAATACAACGCAGAAGTCATTATGTCGCCAATGGGGAATAAGATCGCACGCTGGATCAATCCGGAAGACTTAGACGAAAGAATGAGTTCAAGCCGAAACATCTTAGCGCGTGACCGCTTTGATCAACCATTGTTCCTATTTGAAAATCAGTTTGCGGAACGCTGGTTTGCGGACAAGTATCCAGATGTTGAATTAAAAACACTTCTATAAAAATAAAACAATAAAGCAAGCAGCTGATCTGTAAATGATCAGCTGCTTTTTTGTGCGGACCAAATGAGAAAACCGCAAATTTTTATAAAAATAAAAAATTTTCCTGTTTTTCTGCGTATCTTATTAGTAAAAAGAAAAGGAGGCATTTTCAAATGACAAACGAAACAGAAGCGCAGAAAAAACAAAGAAAATTACAGAAAAAGACAGACATGCTCAAATTATGCCGACTATTAGATATCAAAGATTGGGAAAAGCAGCCGCAAATAGTCAAAGAAGTAAGAGAAATCGTTGACAGCACTCCTATACCAAAAAAGAAAGAAGCAAAAGAAGCGAAAAAAGGGAAGAAGCAATAGCACAAAAAACCGAGCAGCTTTTTAAAAGCTGCTCGGTCGGTATGATTCTTTTACAAATTATCAAGTTGAAGCTGATTGAACCTGCTTCGAACAAGGGATGTACGCAAAGCTGATCTTCTGCACTAAGTAAAAAACGTTTATTGCGACATTTCTTAAATGGCTAATCTTTCATCGGAGGCATGTTTTGGTACAGAGATCTCTACTAGACCTTCCAATTCGATGATTGAGATTTCGTCTTCTTTATATAAGTTGCTAGGGATTTTTTTTAAGAAATATTCTTTGACTTCAGCGACTTCATTTGGCTGGATGTTGCGTTTGTTATTGACGAGCAGAATCTCATTATGTGCAGGTGCTTCAGTGTAGATGACAGTAGTGTTTCCTGCGGTATAGACTTTTGCCAGATACGCATCTGTATTTTCCAGCTGGTTCAACACTAATCGCGAATGGCTATTCGTTACGTTCACTAGTTTCATAGTACCCACCTCTCTTGTTATTAAGGGTTGATTTATTTAATTATAAGGGGTTTTTAATCAAATAGAAAGGATTTTGCCTTGGAAAGGAGAGTGTAAAATAACAATAAAAAAACTATGCAGCAAACGTTTCTTCACGTTTGCCGCATAGTTAGCTGTTTTTTTATGGACAACTTGTTAGTTGGCCATAATAGAAATTTATTCAGCAGCTTCTGGATTTTCTTCTTTTGCTAATCGTTCAGGTTTTGAAGTAACGACGATTTTACCGTCTTTATCCAATTTTGCTTTTAGGTCATGGATCGTTGGATGGTCAAGATAAAACTCAGCAATACCGTCTTCGATTTGTTCTTGGATCGTTCGACGCAATGGACGAGCACCCATGGAAGGATCATAGCCTAAGTCTACTAATTTTTCTTTTACTGTTTCCGGAACATCGATGTGTAATTGTTGCGGAGCTAGCATATCATTGACTTCCTCAAGCATCAAGCTGACGATCTTCATCAAGTTTTCTTTTGATAATGCACTGAATTCGATGATGCCGTCAAAGCGGTTCAAGAATTCTGGTGTGAAATAGTTGTTCAATTGGTTAAGAACAGAACGTGTCACACCTTCGCGAGCAGCACCAAAGCCGACATTTGCTTCTACTTTGCCAGTACCAGCATTACTTGTCATGATGATGATCGTATCTTTGAAGCTGACTGTTCGACCTTGTGCATCTGTCAAACGACCGTCATCCAAGATTTGCAAGAACATATGCAAGACATCTGGATGTGCTTTTTCTACTTCATCCAGCAAGATCAAGCTATAAGGATTGCGACGGACTTGTTCTGTTAATTGTCCAGCTTCTTCGTAACCGACATAACCTGGAGGAGAACCAATCAATTTAGAGACACTGTGTTTTTCCATGTATTCAGACATGTCAAAACGGATCATTGAATCTTTTGAACCGAAAAGCTCATAAGCCAGTTGTTTTGCCAATTCTGTTTTTCCGACACCAGTTGGTCCAACAAATAAGAAGGAACCAATTGGACGGCTTTGTTTGTTCAAACCAACACGATTACGGCGGATTGCTTTTGCGACACGTTCGATCGCATTGTTTTGACCGATGACGTGTGCTTCTAAATCAGCAGCAAGATTTTTCAATTGTGTTTGTTCTTTTTGTTTCAATTCGCCGACAGGGATGCCTGTTCGTTGTTCAACGATTCGTTCCATGTCTTTTTCAGTGATGACAGGTGCTTGTTCATCGCTGACTTGGCGTTCTTTCATTTTTTGAAGTTTGTTGATTTGATCACGGTAATAAGCTGCTTTTTCAAAATCTTCTTCTTGAGAAGCTTGTTGTTTTTGTGCTTCTGCTTCTTGTAATTTTTTCTCAATCGTTTTAGGATCAACGATTTGGATCGTCAAGTTTTTCTTAGAACCTGTTTCGTCCAGCAAGTCGATGGCTTTATCAGGTAAGAAGCGGTCTTGGATATAGCGGTTAGATAATGTAGCCGCTGCCTTGATTGCTTCATCTGTGTATTTTACGTGATGGTAATCTTCGTAGCGTTTTTGCAATCCTTGTAAAATCGTGATGGTTTCTTCAACGGTTGGTTCGTCTACACGTACTGGCTGCATCCGACGTTCTAAAGCAGCGTCTTTTTCAATAATACGGTATTCGTTCAAAGTAGTAGCACCGACCATTTGTAATTCGCCGCGAGCTAATGCTGGTTTCAAAATATTGCCAGCATCCATATTTCCATCACCTGCAGAACCGGCACCAACGATTTCGTGGACTTCGTCGATAAATAAGATGACATTTTCTGATTCGCGGATTTCCTCGATCAATTTTTGCATTCTTTCTTCAAATTGACCGCGGATACCTGTTCCTTGAACAAGAGAAACGACGTCTAAACGAATGACTTCTTTGTCCATCAATTTTTGAGGAACATCTCCGTCAACGATTTTTTGAGCAAGACCTTCAACGACTGCTGTTTTACCAACACCAGGTTCACCGATCAATACAGGATTGTTTTTTGTTCGGCGATTCAAGATCTCAATGACGCGTTTGATTTCTTCGTCTCGTCCGACAACAGGATCGATATCTCCTTGTCGTGCTTGCTCCGTGATATTGATACCATATTCGCCTAAAAGGCCGCTTGGTGTTCCTTGTTGCGGTGGTTGTCCGCCATTAAAATTATTTCCGCCGCCAAATTGAGTAGGGGGCGTTTGATCATAATTGTTGCCTTGCTGCATTTGGCGTGACATAGATCGGAATAAATCATCTAAGCTGCCAAAACCAAAAGGATCATTTTGGGCCATATTGGTCAGACCTCCATTTTGTTGATTTTTAAGTTTTTGATAACAGCTCTGGCAGTAATCCAGCTGTTTTCTTTGTCCATTGACGTTTGCGTATAAATGGATAGTTGCTTCGTTTTTTCCGCAGTTCTGACAAAGCATGGATCTTCACGTCCTTTCAAAAAATGGGTTCATGATTATTTTACATCTCCTATTTAATGAGGTAAAAGAATAACCCTTAATTAACCTTATAATATTTTTAAACATAAAAAAGACAGCTGATCTTATTTGACCATTACTGACCTTTAAGGCTATTATACAAAATATACAGGAAGAATCAAGTGATTTGTTTCGCACTCTATGAGATTTACTCATGGAGTTTTTACCCGAATTTAAATGAAAACTGTTGTAACTAATAAAAAAAAATGGTAATCTTTACAGATGAAAGGGTTGAACTTGTTTAGTGCGTTTTAAACTACTAAAAAAGAAAACCCTCACATAAAAACAACACTCACTTAAAGGAGACCGATCAATATGGAAAAGAAAGAATTTAACGTAGTAGCAGAAACAGGGATCCACGCTCGTCCAGCTACATTACTAGTACAAACAGCTAGCAAATTTAACTCAGATATCAATCTAGAGTATAAAGGTAAATCAGTAAACTTGAAATCAATCATGGGCGTTATGTCTTTAGGTGTTGGTCAAGGTTCTGACGTAACAATCACAGCTGAAGGTGCTGACGAAGCAGACGCAATGGCAGCTATCGTAGAAACAATGAAGAAAGAAGGATTATCTGAATAATGGTTGAAATGCTAAAAGGGATTGCCGCAAGTGACGGTGTAGCCGTTGCGAAAGCTTACCTGCTAGTTCAACCGGATTTATCTTTCAGTAAAGCAACAGTAGAAGATACAGCAGCTGAAGAAGCACGTTTAGATGATGCTTTAGCTAAATCTACTGGAGAATTGCAGCAAATTCGCGAGAAAGCAGCGCAAAGCCTAGGTGAAGCAGAAGCGCAAGTATTTGACGCTCATTTGATGGTTCTTTCAGACCCAGAGATGATTGGTCAAATCAAGCAAAATATCCAAGATAACAAAGTAAATGCTGAATCAGCACTTAAAGAAGTAACAGATATGTATATCGGTATGTTCGAAGCTATGGAAGACAATGCTTACATGCAAGAACGTGCAGCAGATATCCGCGACGTTGCAAAACGCATCTTAGCACACTTATTAGGTGTAACTTTGCCAAATCCTTCAATGATCAACGAAGAAGTTGTCGTTGTTGCACATGATTTGACACCAAGTGATACAGCACAATTAGACCGCAAATATGTAAAGGCATTTATTACAGATATCGGCGGCCGTACTTCTCACTCTGCCATCATGGCACGTTCTCTAGAAATCCCTGCAATCGTAGGAACAAAAGAGATCACTGCTAAAGTCAAAGAAGGCGACATCTTAGCTGTTAACGGAATCGAAGGGGACGCGATCGTGAACCCTACTGATGAACAAAAAGCTGAGTTTGAAAAAGCTGGACAAGAATTTGCAGCCCAAAAAGCAGAATGGGAAAAATTAAAAAATGCTGAAACAGTTACTGCTGACGGCAAACATTTTGAATTAGCTGCAAACATTGGTACACCAAAAGACTTAACAGGTGTTCACAATAATGGTGGAGAAGCAATCGGTCTATACCGTACAGAATTCTTGTACATGGATGCACCAGACTTCCCAACAGAAGAAGACCAATATGAAGCTTATAAAGCTGTATTGGAAGGCATGGACGGCAAACCTGTTGTTGTTCGTACGATGGATATCGGCGGAGACAAAGAATTGCCTTACTTGCAATTACCACATGAAATGAATCCGTTCTTAGGTTACCGCGCATTGCGTATCAGCCTATCAGAACAAGGTGACGAAATGTTCCGTACGCAATTGCGTGCCTTGCTTCGTGCATCTGTTCACGGAAACTTGCGTATCATGTTCCCAATGGTAGCAACTTTGAAAGAATTCCGTTCTGCAAAAGCAATTTTTGAAGATGAAAAACAAAAATTGATCAGCGAAGGAACAGAAGTTTCAGATTCTATCCAAGTGGGTATCATGATCGAGATCCCAGCAGCAGCGATCATTGCTGACAAATTTGCTAAGGAAGTTGACTTCTTCTCAGTAGGAACAAACGACCTTATCCAATACACAATGGCTGCTGACCGTATGAACGAACGTGTATCTTACTTGTATCAACCATACAGTCCTTCAATCTTGCGTTTACTTAAAAACGTGATTGACGCAGCTCACGCTGAAGGTAAATGGGCTGGTATGTGCGGAGAAATGGCCGGCGACCAAACAGCTGTACCATTGCTAGTAGGTATGGGACTAGATGAGTTCTCAATGAGTGCAACATCTATCCTTAAAACACGCAGCTTGATGAAACGTTTAGACACAACTAAAATGGCTGAACTTGCAGATCGCGCAATCAATGAATGCGATACAATGGAAGAAGTCGTTGAACTTGTTAACGAATACGTGAAATAAGCAAGCTTATCGTTTAGCAAAAAATGGCTAACAACAGAAAACACCTCTTGCGATTCTTCGGAATCATAAGAGGTGTTTTTTTGTTTTAAAGAAATCTAAGAAAAAAAGGAAATGCGGAAAGCGACTTTCGAAAAATTATCCTTAATGCTCAAAGCAGAGCGCTGAGTTTACGACCTCTCATAAACGGTGTTCACAGCATTGCTTCTGCGGAATTAAGAGAAGGAAATTAAAAATATGGAAAGCTATTTCTAATTCCTTCTCTTAATTCTTGAAGCAGGACATGCTGCTCGCGACCTCTGCTTAAACGGTGTTCACGAACTAGCTTCTTCGGTGATAAGCTTTTTTACTGGAAAATATGAAAAGCTATTTCCCAATAAAAAAGAGTCTTACCGCTTGAAGCAGACCAGCTCGTTCACAACCTCTAATAAACGGTGTTCAAAAGCTAGCCTCTGCGGCATTAACTCAAAATCCGCGAAAACATGAAAAGCTGTTTCCGCGGATTCTTCTTTAATGCTTGAGGCTGAGCAGCTTTTTCACGACCTCTATATTAAAAATAGGGCTTAAGATTGAGTGACAGTTTCGAGGCTGTGTTATACTATAGAAACGAAGGGGGCTGCAAGGTGAAAGTATTATTATATTTCGAGAGTGAAAAAATACTTGCTAAGTCCGGCATTGGCCGCGCGTTGGATCATCAGAAACGCGCATTAACAGATGCAGGGATATCGTATACGCTAGACAATAATGAAGATTATGATATTTTACATATCAATACTTATGGAATCAATAGTCACAATATGGTGAACAAAGCAAGAAAAGCAGGCAAGAAAGTCGTCTACCATGCGCATTCGACAGAAGAGGACTTTAGAAATTCATTTATTGGATCAAACCAATTGTCGCCGCTGGTGAAAAAATATCTTGTTGGCTTATATGAAAAAGCAGATTATCTGATCACACCGACACCATATTCGAAAAAATTGTTAGAAAGCTATGGAATCAAATTACCAATCAAAGCTGTTTCTAACGGGATCGATTTGGAAAAATATCGGCCAAGTCAGGAAAAAGAACAAAAATTCAGAGAACATTTTAATTTGAGTCCAGAACAAAAAGTCGTGATTTGTGTCGGTTTATTCTTTGAACGAAAAGGAATCATTGATTTTGTCGAAATCGCAAAACAAATGCCAGAATATACATTTATCTGGTTTGGACATGTTCCAATGTATTCGATTCCGAAAAACATTCGGAAAATCGTTAAGGAAGATCATCCGGAAAATGTGATTTTCCCAGGATATATCAAAGGAGAAATCATTGAAGGCGCATATTCAGGCGCAGATCTGTTCTTTTTCCCATCCTATGAAGAAACAGAAGGGATCGTTGTCTTGGAAGCTTTAGCAAGCCGACAGAATGTTTTGGTCAGAGATATCCCTGTCTATGAGGGTTGGTTAAAAGACAAAGAAAACTGCTACATGGGACGTACAAATGAAGAATTCACACAATTAATAGAAGCAATTGTTGAGAAGCAAGTCCCGAGTCTGGTTGTAAAAGGGTATCAGACGGCACAAGAGCGAAGTATCGAACATATTGGAAAAGAGTTAAAAGAAGTATATGAAAAAGTATTAGACAGCGAAGAATTGCTGTATGCGAAAAAAGAATAAAGGGTAGTTTGGAGGCGAGAAAAATGAAAATCGGCTTTTTTACCGATACCTATTTTCCGCAAGTAAGTGGAGTGGCAACATCGATCAAAACATTAAAAGAAGAACTTGAGAAACATGGACATGAGGTGCATATTTTCACGACAACTGATCCTAACGCGGAAGAGTCAGAAAAAGATATCATTCGAATGCCGAGTGTACCATTTGTTTCTTTTAAAGATAGACGAATCGTGGTTCGCGGCATGTGGTATGCATACCTGGTCGCAAAAGAACTTGAATTAGATTTGATCCATACACATACAGAATTTGGCGCAGGTATCTTAGGGAAACTTGTAGGAAAAAAATTAAAAATACCAGTGATCCATACGTATCATACGATGTACGAAGATTACCTCCATTACATCGCTAAAGGAAAAGTATTGCGTCAATCACACGTAAAATATCTTTCACGGCTCTTTGCGAATCATACAACAGGCGTCGTTTGTCCAAGCGAGCGTGTGATCGATACGTTGAGAAGCTATGGTGTAATTGCGCCGTTGCGTGTTATTCCAACTGGGATCGATATCGAGAAATTCAAACGACCAGAAATCACAGTAGAAGAAACACAAGCTTTAAGAGAGAAATTGGGCATTGAAAAAGATCAGCTGATGATTTTGTCATTGAGCCGAATCTCTTATGAAAAAAATATCCAAGCAATCGCTAACGGCTTTCCAGAGGTTCTTAAGGCTTTTCCAAATGCAAGGCTGGTGATCGTCGGAAAAGGACCTTATTTAGAAGAACTCAAAGAATTGATCAATGATTTGGGAATCTCTTCATTTGTTCAATTTACAGGAGAAGTCGATAATGATGAAGTTGCTTTTTATTACAAAGCAGCCGACTATTTTGTCAGTGCCTCGACTTCTGAGACACAAGGATTGACTTACACAGAAGCCATGGCATCAGGGACTCCTTGCGTTGTTGAAGGCAATGCTTATTTGAATCGTTTGTTTGACCATCCAGCGCTTGGACGTACATTTAAATCGGATCAAGATTTTTCTTCTGCACTTATTGATTATATAAACAGCAATATTCCACGAGATCCAGATGTACTCAACGCGAAACTCTACGAAATCTCTTCTACGCATTTTGGTGAAGCGATGATCGAATTCTATCAAGATATGATCATTTATCACCAGGAAGAGCAGCGGCGCAAAGAAGAAGAAGCATCGATCGAACGAATCAAAACAAAATTGAACTCATTTAAGCGATAAAAAACTTTTTACTTAAAAAATCTTGATTCTAGCGTATACTAGAATCAAGGTTTTTTATTTTGAAAGGAGCAATACTATGAAAATCGGATTTATTGGTACTGGCGTGATGGGAAGCTCGATCGTTCGCCATTTATTAGGTGCAGAACATCAAGTAACTGTTTATAATCGTACAAAGAGCAAAGCAGACGCTTTAGTAGAAGAAGGCGCTGAATGGGCAGATACACCGCAGCAAGCAGCTGAAAACAGCGAAATCGTATTCACGATGGTTGGTTATCCAAGTGACGTGGAAGAAATCTACTATGGCAAAAACGGAATCTTTTCAGCGGATGTTGCAGGGAAAGTCATCGTGGATCTAACGACAAGTACGCCTTCTTTAGCAGAAAAAATCGCTGCAACTGCCAAAGAAAAAAATGCTGACGCCTTAGATGCACCTGTATCAGGCGGTGATCTAGGCGCAAAAAACGGGACGCTAACAATCATGGTCGGCGGAGAAAAAGCCGTTTATGAAAAAGTAGAATCGTTATTCCACGTTTTCGGAACGACAGTGACATTGCACGGTCCAGCCGGAAAAGGACAGCACACAAAAATGGCGAATCAAATCATGATTGCCGGAACAATGACTGGCATGACGGAAATGCTGGTTTATGCACAAAAAACAGGCTTAAATCTAGAAAAAGTCATTGCGACACTTTCAGGCGGCAGTGCAGCCAACTGGTCTTTAAGCAATTATGCGCCTCGCATTTTGAAAAGGGATTACTCTCCAGGTTTCTTTGTTAAACATTTTGTCAAAGATTTGAAAATCGCATTAGACGAAGCAGAAAAAATGGATGTAGAACTTCCAGCAACAAAACAAGCGAAAATCCTTTATGAACAATTGGAAGAAAGCGGTTTTGAAAACGACGGGACCCAAGCATTGATTAAGCTTTGGTGGCCAGATGGCAAAATACCAAAGAAAAATTCTTAAAAAACTCGTTTTTTTCGTAAAAAGCAATGCAAGTGAGCCATGCTTTTGATACAATATAACAGAAATAAGAAAAGGGGGACCTCCGAGATGACACATTCACAATTAGTCGCTATTATCAAACGACTGGAGGCTATGGTCGAATCAGCTGACAACGAGCTACAAGTTCGTCGCTTTGAAAAAGAAGGCGTAGAGAAATGTACTGTGACCTACGATAAAACAACTGAAACGTTTGAGCTTACAGAAGCAGATACACATCAACAATATGAATTTGACAACATTGACATCGTTGCAATGGAAATTTACGACTTGATCCAATAATCGTTTTGCAAACAAAAAAGAACAGCTTATCCGACGAGCGTTTACAACGCGATCGAGGCAAGCTGTTCTTTTTTTATTTTTTTCTGATAACTGATCAAAATCTGGACAGGATCGATTTCTGTTTTTGAAAGCTGTCTTTTTCTATATAAGACGGCTGAGCGCTTATTGACTTGAGAAAAATCTGCGGGCATCCCTTCCGGTAAAATCATGGTATCAGCTACTTGTCCGAACTGTATCAAGTAATGTTTTATTTGCGTTTCATCTGCAGCTAACGGCATAGAAAGGATGGTTTCCCGTAAACGGAGAAATTTTTTCTGTTCTTGGATATGAGCGATAAAATGTTCCACTAGCGCGATTTCTTCCTGGATCAATGCCGCTTTTTCAAAATTTAACTGTTCGATAAAATGGTTTTGTCTTGTTATTAAATAACGAACGATTTTTTTGTTTCTACCTTGAAACAACCCTTGGATCTCTTTTTTCTTTTGGTCGAAAGAATAGTTGCTAAGCTGCGGCAGCTGGGTACCCAATGCTAATAAGCTGATTTGCGAAAGCCAAGGCATTTGATAAGTTTCTTCAAGAATATGTAAAATCGCCGGTATTTTTTTATAAGAGCGAAACGGTCCATATGTTTGAGCAGTTGGATCATTTGAGATCGTGAAGCCTGTTTCAGCTATTTGGATGTAATTATAGTTATTGAAATAATTCATTTGTCGGTTATAAAAAGGTCGATAGTGCTGGATCAGCTGACATTCTAAAAGAAGCGCATCAAGTTCTGTATCTACGACGACAAAATCGAAATCTGCGATATGATGGATCATCCGCAGCACTTTTTTTGAATGTTGTTTATTCTGCCGAAAATAGCTGCTGACGCGATTCTTCAATCTTTTTGCTTTACCAACATAGATGACCGAACCATCCTCCGATTTCATGAGATAAATCCCAGGAAGCATAGGCAGATTCTTAACTTTTTCTTTAAGCATGGTTCCTCCTTAACGAACAAGATCACATAGACTATAACAAAAAGGTCAGAAGAGGACAAGCAAACTTGAACACCTTTAAAAAAGCTGAAACAACCCCAAATAAAAATCGCAAGGAAAAAGATGCAGATGTGCACCAAAAACTTTGATAATCAAAATATTTTGCAGAAATTTTATTTTTGGATATAATCTGAAAGTCCGTTGATTATCAAAGAATGTAAATGAATTTTCACTTAAAAAAATTTGAGAAACAAAAAAATTTGCGATTTTTTATTGCATTTTGAAAAAAGTTAAGATATAGTTTGAACATCAAAACATTTGATAATCAAACTAATTTAACGGATGGTGGAAAATGGAACCAGATTTAACAACAGTTAACGATTATCTCGTGAGTGTCTTTAATGACATTTTGATCATCGAAGAATCTGAATTGAAAAAATCGCAATTCAACGATTTATCGATTACAGAAATGCATACGATCGAAGCAATCGGCATGTATAAGAAGAAAACAACTTCAGAAGTCGCCAAAGAATTGTCGATCACTGTTGGGACTCTAACCACTGCCATCAATAAATTAGTTAAAAAAGACTATGTTGAGCGTATCCGAAGCGAAGATGACAGACGTGTCGTGAAATTAGCATTGACTAAAAAAGGTAAATTGCTTTATCGCGTGCACCAGCATTTTCACCGCGAGATGGTCAAGAACATTTTGGCCGGAATGGATAATGACAAACAACAAGCTTTACTGGATGCATTGAAAAACTTGCATGATTTTTTGCAAGAGTACAAGTGAGGAGCTTTGATGGAACAATTCGGAAGAATAACTGCAACAGCGAGTGCGTTACCTGAAAAAGTCGTGACCAATGATGATCTTGCCCAAATGATGGAAACATCGGATGAATGGATCTCGTCAAGAACAGGTATCAAAGAACGCCGCTGTGTAACAGATCAGGAAACCTCAGATCTTTGTTTTCTGGTTGCGCAAGACCTGTTAGAGAAAAGCAATACTGCTCCAGAAGATTTGGATTTCATCATCGTCGCAACAATGTCTCCTGACTATACGACTCCTTCTGTGGCTGTACAAATCCAAGGCCGTATCGGAGCAGTCCGTGCGATGGCTTTCGATATCAGTGCCGCGTGTTCAGGCTTTGTTTATGCCTTGAGCATCGCAGAGAAACTGATTCGCAGCGGTTCAAAAAAAGGACTCGTGATCGGCGGAGAGACTCTCTCAAAACTGATCGATTGGGAAGATCGCTCAACAGCAGTCCTATTTGGAGATGGCGCAGGCGGTGTTTTGCTGGAAGCAAATGAGAAACAAATGATCCAAGCAGAACATCTAGAGGCAGACGGCAAAAGAGCATGCTCTTTGACAGCAGGATATCAGCGAAACAACAGCCCGTTTTATACAGGAACGGGAGAGACTGGATCTTCTTATTATCTGAAAATGATAGGACGAGATATCTTTGATTTTGCAGTGAGAGATGTTGCTGAAAATATCAAAGAAACAATTAATGACACATCGGTAGATTATCTGCTCTTGCATCAAGCAAATCGGCGGATTATTGAAAAAATCGCGCGGAAAATAAAAATCCCGCAAGAAAAATTCTTAATGAATATGGATAAATATGGCAACACTTCAGCTGCAAGCATTCCAATCTTATTGGACGAAGCCGTGAATGACGGGAAAATCAAGCTTGGCAGCGGACAAAAAATCGTATTTACAGGATATGGCGGCGGTTTGACATGGGGAAGTATCCTCATAGAGCTGTAAACTGTTAAATAATAAAAATGAGAAAACAATATCGGAGGAATATATAGTATGGTATTCGAAAAAATTCAAGAAATTATTGCAGAAGAATTAGGTAAAGAAACAGAAGAAATCAAATTGACAACAGACATCCAAGAAGATCTAGAAGCAGACAGCTTGGACTTATTCCAAATCATCAACGAGATCGAAGACGAATTTGATGTGAAGATCGAAACAGAAGACGGCATCAAAACTGTTCAAGATCTAGTTACTTACGTTGAAAAACAAATTGCATAATTAATCGATAAGGTTGGGGGCTGGGACAATTCCTAAGAGAGTTGTCTTGGCCTTTTTGAATAATGAAACCGTAGTTATATGTCTAAACAATATTGGAGAATAGCATGAAAACAGCATTTTTATTTAGCGGGCAAGGTGCCCAATATCAAGGAATGGGCGAAGAACTTTACAATCAACACGCAATCGTGAAGCAAACATTTGACCAAGCTAGTGATGTTCTCGGTTATGATATGGCAGAACTTTGTTTCACTGAAAATGACCGATTGAACCAAACACAATACACACAGCCAGCTATTTTGACTGTCAGCACAGCTTTTTGGCGTCTATTAGAAGAAGCTGGAATAAAAGCAGATGCAGCAATGGGACTAAGCTTAGGAGAATACACAGCTTTAGTTGCAAGCGGTGCACTTGATTTTGAGACAGCTGTTTCCCTAGTTGCCAAACGCGGTGCATTGATGGCAGAAGCGGCACCAAACGGCAGCGGCAAAATGGTTGCAGTAATGAATACGCCAATCGAATGGATCGAAGAAAGCTGCAAAGAAGCATCAAAACATGGCATCGTTTCGCCTGCAAACTACAATACGCCTCAACAAATCGTGATCGGCGGAGAAGCAGAAGCAGTGGATGCAGCAGTTGAACTTTTGAAAGAAAAAGGCGCAAAACGCATGATCCCGTTAAATGTGAGCGGACCTTTCCATACAGCAATCTTAAAACCAGCTGCAGATAAGTTAGCTTCAGTTCTTGAACAAATCACATTCAGCGAACCAATGATACCAGTGATCAGCAATACGACGACAGAAGTCATGACAAAAACAGAGATTCCTGATTTGCTAAGAAGACAAGTGATGTCGCCCGTTCGCTTCTATGAAAGTATTGAACAGCTGAAACAACTTGGCATCACAAATGTCGTAGAAATCGGACCAGGAAAAGTCTTGAGCGGTTTTATGAAAAAAATCGATAAAGAAATCCCTGTTCATCGCGTTGAAAATCAACAAACACTTGAAGAAACAATTACATTCTTATCTGGGAGGTAAGTCATGGAAGTCAAAGGAAAAAATGTTTTCATCACAGGAAGTACACGAGGAATCGGAGCAGCGATTGCTGAAGCCTTTGCAAAAGCAGGCGCGAATATTGTTTTAAACGGACGCGGAGAAATCCCTCAAGAAAAAATCGATGCAATCACAGCATACGGAGTTTCCTGTGTTGGTGTTTCCGGTGATATCTCTGATTATGATAAAGCAGGAGAAATGATCAAGGAAGCAGAAGAAAAACTAGGCGCAATCAATATTTTGGTCAATAATGCCGGTATCACAAATGATAAATTAGTGATGCGTATGGATGCAGAAGACTTCAAACGCTGCTTAGATATCAATCTGACTGGAACATTCAATATGACACAACATGTATTGAAAAAAATGATGAAACTAAGAGAAGGCGCGATCATCAACTTAGCAAGTGTTTCTGGCTTGATCGGAAACGTTGGTCAAGCAAACTATGCAGCCAGCAAAGCAGGCGTTGTCGGCTTTACGAAATCTGTCGCTAGAGAAGCAGCCAGCAGAGGCATCACTTGCAATGCTATCGCTCCAGGATTCATCGAGACGGATATGACAGAAGTATTACCAGAGAAGATCAAAGAACAAGCCGTGAAGCAAATTCCTTTACAGCGCTTTGGTCATGTAGAAGACGTAGCAGAAACAGCAGTCTTTTTAGCAAAAAATCCTTACATAACTGGGCAAGTTGTCAATGTTGACGGCGGCATGGTTATGCACGGATAACAGAAAGGAAGGAAACAAATGAATCGAGTAGTAATTACAGGCTATGGCGTCGCTTCACCAATCGGAAATGACCCTGAAAGCTTTTTGGAAAGTTTAAAAGAAGGCACAAACGGGATCGCACCGATCACGAAATTTGACGCTGAAGAGACAGGAATCACTCTTGCAGGAGAAGTGAAAGATTTTCCTTTTGATAAATATTTTGTGAAAAAAGACAGCAAACGCATGGATATGTTTTCAATCTATGGTATCTATGCTGCGTTAGAAGCAATGAACCTAAGCGGATTAGATAAAGACAAACTTAATCAAGACCGTTTCGGCGTTATCATTGGTTCAGGTATTGGCGGATTGCCAACAATCGAAAACCAAGTGATCCGTATGCATGAAAAAGGACCAAAAAGAGTTTCACCAATGTTTGTTCCAATGGCGATTGCAAACATGGCCGCAGGAAATATCGCGCTTAGAGTGGGTGCAAAAGGTATTTGTACAGCGATAGTCACAGCTTGCGCAAGTGGTACGAATTCAATCGGTGAAGCTTTCCGCAATATCAAACATGGTTATTCTGATGTGATTCTTGCCGGAGGAACAGAAGCAACGATTTGTGAAATGGGCATTGCTGGTTTTGCGGCGTTGACTGCTTTGTCAACAGAATCAGATTCAAGTAAAGGTTCACGACCATTTGACGAAAATCGTAACGGTTTTGTTATGGGTGAAGGTGCGGGTGTCTTAGTTCTTGAATCTCTTGAACATGCCCAAGCACGCGGAGCAAAAATCTACGGTGAAGTTGTTGGTTACGGTTCAAACTGTGACGCTTACCACATGACAGCTCCAACACCAGACGGATCAGGCGCTTCAAAAGCAATGCAGCTTGCAATGCAAGAAGCTGGCATCCAACCAGAACAAGTCGGTTATGTGAATGCTCACGGTACAAGTACGCCAGCAAATGACGTAGCAGAAGCAAGAGCAATCAAAATCGCATTAGGCGACAGCTATAAAGACACATATGTAAGTAGTACAAAATCAATGACTGGACACTTGCTTGGCGCTGCCGGAGGAGTGGAAGCTTTGGCTACACTGCTTGCGTTGGAGCACCAATTTATTCCACCAAATATCAACGTAGAAAATCAAGACCCTGAGATCGACTTGAATGTGGTTGCTAATGAAAGCAAATCAGCAGAAATCACTTATGCGCTGAGCAATTCATTAGGCTTTGGAGGACACAACGCAGTCCTTTGCATGAAACGCTGGGAGGATTAAAAAGTGAATATCGGAGAAATCAAGGATTTGGTCAGCCAATTTGACCAATCAACATTGACAGAATTTGATTTGCGTGAAGGTCAGTTTGAACTTTACATGAACAAAAACAATACCAGCAGAGGCAATGCTCCCGCAGCAGCGCCTGCTGCTGTGCAAGAAACTGTTTCTGCTCCAGCTGAAACAGCACCGGCAGCACAAGCGCCAGAAGCAGCTGCGGCAGCTCAGACAAGTGCACCAGCTTTTGATGGCGTAGAAATCGTTTCACCAATCGTTGGAGTTGTTTATCTGCAACCTTCACCAGAAAAACCAGCTTTCAAAAAAGTTGGCGATCCAGTAGCAAAAGGTGAAGTCATCTGTATTATCGAAGCAATGAAATTGATGAACGAAATCACTAGCGATGTCGATGGCGAAATCGCTGAAATCTTAGTTGAAAATGAAGAAGTTGTTGAATTTGGTCAGCCGCTCTTCAGAATCCAGCCGAAATAGGAGTGAAAAACATGATGAATATTCAAGAAATCAAAGAAATCATCCCTCACCGTTATCCAATGTTATTGATTGACCGTGTGGAAGAGATGGTTGAAGGCGAAAAGATCATTGCGAAGAAAAATGTAACGATCAATGAACCGTTTTTCCAAGGTCATTTTCCAGAAGAACCAGTAATGCCAGGTGTTTTGATTGTTGAAGCAATGGCTCAAGCAGGAGCAGTCGCTTTATTGTCACTTGAACAATTCAAAGGAAAAACTGCTTACTTTGGCGGATTAGACAAAGCGAAGTTTCGTAAAAAAGTAACACCAGGAGATACATTGTATTTAGAAGTTGAGATCTTGAAAGTCAGATCTTCAGCTGGAATTGGGAAAGGCGTTGCAAAAGTAGACGGCAAAAAAGTTGCTGAAGCTGAACTAACCTTTATGATTGGATAGGTGAGATATGTTTTCTAAAGTTTTGATCGCAAATCGCGGAGAAATTGCCGTAAGGATCATTCGTGCATGCCGCGAATTAGGTATCCAAACGGTCGCGGTTTATTCAGAAGCAGATAAAGAAGCACTTCATACGCAGTTAGCGGACGAAGCCATTTGTATCGGACCAGCAAAAGCTTCAGATTCTTATTTGAATGTACAGCAAGTACTAAGCGCAGCGATCGTCACAAAAGCAGAAGCAATTCATCCAGGTTTCGGATTTCTTTCTGAAAACAGCCGATTTGCTTCTATGTGTGAAGAATGCAATATTGCGTTTATCGGCCCTAAAAGTGAGACCATTGATGCGATGGGAAATAAAATCAATGCCAGAGAATTGATGAAAAAAGCCAAAGTTCCTGTTATCCCAGGAAGCGACGGCATGATCTCATCTGTAGACGAAGCATTGGCAATCGCTGAAAAAATCGGATATCCTGTGATGCTGAAAGCAGCTGCAGGCGGCGGCGGAAAAGGGATTCGAAAAGTGATGAACAAAGAAGAACTTCCTCAGCATTTTTCATCTGCGCAGCAAGAAGCCGCAGCTGCATTCGGAAATGATGAGATGTATTTGGAAAAAATCATTTATCCAGCACGACACATCGAAGTGCAAATCCTTGGCGATAAAACAGGGAATGTCGTGCATTTAGGTGAAAGAGATTGTTCTTTACAAAGAAACAATCAAAAAGTTCTCGAAGAATCTCCATCTGTCGTGATTTCTGAGAAAAAAAGACATGATCTTGGTGCTGCTGCAGTTCGCGCAGCCAAAGCAGTAAATTATGAAAATGCTGGAACGATCGAATTCTTGATGGATGAAGAAGGTCATTTCTATTTCATGGAAATGAACACACGTATCCAAGTAGAACATCCAGTTACAGAAGCTGTGACTGGCATCGATTTAGTGAAAAAACAAATCGAGATCGCTGCTGGCGAACCAATGAATCTTGACCAAAAAGACATTACATTTAAAGGGCATGCAATCGAATGCCGGATCAATGCAGAAAATCCAGCATTCAATTTTGCACCATCTCCAGGCACAATCAAAAATCTCTTGCTTCCAGCAGGAGGAATGGGCCTTCGAGTGGACAGTGCTGTTTATTCAGGTTATATGATTCCTCCGTATTATGATTCAATGATTGCAAAAGTCATCGTTCATGGCGATTCTCGTTTTGATGCTCTGATGAAAATGCAGCGTGCATTAAGCGAGATCGTCACAGATGGCGTAGTGACAAATGCAGAATTCCAAATGGATCTGATTAGTCATCCAGCTGTCATTGCCGGGGACTACAGTACGGCCTTTTTACAAGAAGAATTTCTTCCAAACTGGGTACCAGAAACGGAGATAGGGGGAAGATAGATGGCTCTGTTTAAAAAGAAAAAATATATTCGGATCAATCCGAATCGTCATGAAAAACCGACAAGTTCGCCATCTGTTCCTGACAATCTATGGGCAAAATGTCCCAATTGCAAACAAATCATTTATACAAAAGATATCGGTAAAGAAAAAATCTGTCCCCATTGCGGATACAGTTTCCGTATCAGTGCATGGGAACGTTTGTCATTGATCATTGACGAAAAAAGTTTTGAAGAATGGGATACAGATTTGACGACAAAAGATCCGCTTGATTTCCCAGGTTATCCCGAAAAAGTTGCTGCGATGCAAGAGAAAAACGGGCTTCACGAAGCTGTTTTGACTGGTAAAGCAACGATCCAAGGTGAACCATTCGTCATTGGCGTCATGGATTCTAATTTTATTATGGGAAGTATGGGAACGATCGTTGGCGAAAAAATCTGCCGTTTATTCGAGCGAGCAATTGAACAAAAATTACCTGTCGTCTTGTTTACAGCTTCTGGCGGTGCACGTATGCAAGAAGGGATTTTCTCTTTGATGCAAATGGCAAAAATCTCTGCAGCGGTCAAACGCCACAGTAATGCAGGATTATTCTATTTGACGTGTCTGACAGATCCAACAACAGGCGGAGTTACTGCAAGTTTTGCGATGGAAGGCGATATTATTTTAGCTGAACCGCAAAGTTTGATTGGTTTTGCAGGACGCCGAGTGATCGAACAAACGATCAAACAAGAATTGCCGGAAGATTTCCAGAAAGCTGAATTCTTGCTTTCTCATGGCTTCGTTGATCAAATCGTTCCTCGTACAGAATTGAAACAAGTAATTTACGACTTGATCGTATTGCATACTCAGAAAGGTTGGATCGACCATGAATAAAACAGCTCATGAAGTTGTCCAGCTGGCAAGAGCAAAAGAACGATGGACAAGTTTAGAGTTTTTTGATGAGATTTTTGAAGGATTCCGCGAATTTCACGGAGACCGTTTGTTTGGAGATGACGAAGCAGTTGTCGGCGGTGTTGCTTCCTTAGCAGGAAAACCTGTCACAGTGATCGGTATCCAAAAAGGACGAGACCTTCAAGAAAATATCCAAAGAAACTTCGGCTCTCCGCATCCAGAAGGCTACCGTAAAGCATTGCGCTTGATGAAACAGGCAGAAAAGTTCAAACGTCCTGTCATCACTTTGATCAATACGGCGGGAGCTTATTGCGGCGTCGGTGCTGAAGAACGGGGGGAAGGCGAAGCAATTGCCAAAAACCTGTTAGAGATGTCCGACTTGAAAGTACCAATTATCGCGATCATCATCGGTGAAGGCGGGAGCGGCGGCGCTCTTGCGCTAGGCTTAGCAGATGAAGTGTGGATGTTGGAACAAACGATTTATGCAGTTCTTTCCCCAGAAGGATTTGCTTCTATCTTGTGGAAAGACGGCAGCCGCGCCGCAGAAGCCGCAGAATTGATGAAAATCACTGCGCCTGAATTGCTTGAATTAGGAATCATTGATAAGGTGATTCCTGAAACCTTCAACAATGAACCTCTGCCGCAACCAAAAATCGCTCAGATGATGAAAAAAGTACTGATCGAAAAATTGACGGAACTCTCTGCAAAAGAACTTCCAGAGTTATTAGAAGAACGGTATCAGCGTTTCCGTAAATATTAAGAAAAGCACACTCTGCCAAACAGTAAATTGCGAGGCAGAGTGTTTTTTTGCGCAAAGCTTTTTTCTGATCACTAGACAAAGAAAATAAAAGGATTAAATGAGAATGGTAGTTTTTTTTAAAGAAATGCGGTATAATCTTGGTTTGAGGAGTACATTATGTGCTCCTTCATTTTTTGAATGAGGAGACCATATGTTTTCAAAATACAAACCAACATGGATGGTCGAAGCCATCTATCAAATCACCCCTGCACAATTAAAAAATCTTGGAATCAAAGCTGTGTTGACTGATTTAGATAACACATTGATTGCATGGAATAATCCTGATGGTACCGAAGAACTGTTAGATTGGATCTTAGAAATGCGAAATGCTGGAATTCCGGTAGTCGTTGTATCGAACAACAACTCAAAACGTGTAGAACGTGCAATCAAAAAGTTTGATCTGATGTACGTAGCAAGAGCGATGAAACCTTTTGCTCATGGAATCAAACATGCACAGAAAAAATTGAATGTAAACAAAGATGAAATCGTAATGGTCGGTGACCAGATCATGACGGATATCCGCGGCGCGAACAGTGCTGGTATCCGAAGTATTTTAGTCAAGCCTATTGTTGAGACAGACAGTTGGAAAACACAGTTCAATCGTTTTTGTGAACGAAGAATCATGGCACATCTGCTGGTGAAATATCCAGATATGGGCTGGCGAGGTGGAATTGAATGAACGAAGAATTATATTGTATCGGCTGTGGCGCGCGTATCCAAACAGAAGACCCAAATGAACTGGGATATACGCCGAAAGCAGCATTAGAAAAAGGGATCGCTTCTGGCGAAATCTATTGCCAAAGATGTTTTCGTTTGCGCCATTACAACGAGATCCAAGATGTTTCTTTGACAGATGATGATTTTTTACGTCTTTTGAACAGCTTAGGAACCGAAGACGCATTAATCGTAAACGTAGTAGACATCTTTGATTTCAGTGGTTCACTGATTCCTGGACTGCACCGTTTCGTCGGTGATAATCCTGTTTTGCTGGTAGGGAATAAAGTAGACATCCTGCCGAAATCATTGAAGAAACCGAAATTGACACAATGGATGAAAGAACGTGCCCATGAAGCAGGTCTGCGTCCAGTCGATGTTTTACTGACAAGTGCGAAGAAACCTCATGAAATGTCTGAACTTCTTGAAAAGATCGAAGAGTATCGTGAAGGAAGAGATGTCTACGTTGTTGGTGTCACAAATGTTGGGAAATCGACATTGATCAATCAAATCATCAAAAACACAGCAGGCGTCAAAGACTTGATCACGACTTCCCAGTTCCCAGGAACGACACTTGACAAAATCGAGATTCCATTAGACGATGGACACTTTTTGATCGACACACCAGGGATCATCCATCACCATCAAATGGCGCACTATTTAGGGAACAAAGATTTACGGATCATTGCCCCAACCAAAGAAATCAAACCAAAAGTCTATCAGCTGAACCCAGAACAAACATTATTCTTAGGCGGCCTTGCACGATTTGATTTTATCAGCGGCAGCCGAAGCTCATTTATTGCTTATGTGTCGAATGATGTCGCGCTTCACCGTACGAAATTAGAAAAAGCGGATGACTTTTATAAAAAACACGTAGGCGGATTATTACAACCGCCGCGTCCTGACGAAGTCGAGGATTTCCCAGAGCTTGTCCGTTTTGAATTTTCGATCAAAGAAAAAACAGATATCGTTTTTGCCGGTTTAGGCTGGATCACCGTCACAGAACCATCAGTCGTGGCTGGCTGGGCTCCTAAAGGCGTAGATGTCATCAAACGAAAAGCATTGATTTGAGGAAGAAGGATAAATATGTTAAGAGGAAAACAAAAACGTTTTTTAAGAAGTAAAGCCCATCATTTGCAGCCCATTTTCCAAATCGGGAAAGGCGGGATCAATTCAGCAATGCTGGTACAGATCAATGAAGCTTTAGAAAAAAGAGAATTGATCAAAGTGACTTTACTGCAAAATACAGACGAAATCGCTGAAGAAGTTGCACAAGTCATCAAAGACGAAGTGCAATGCGAAATCGTACAGATCATTGGCAGAGTCCTTGTTTTGTACAAACCATCAAGCAAAGAAAAATACCAAAGAATCTCAAAAGAAGTAAACGCTGTTTAAGGAGAGTGAGCAAGATGTCTGCGCAAACTAGTACATTTGTCCGTTCACACGTTTTCCCGAAAGAAATGCCGCAATTCTTTGAAAAACGCAAACAAGTAGGGATACTTGGAGGAACATTTAACCCTGTACACATCGCCCATTTAGTTATGGCTGAACAGGCAGGACAGAATCTAGGACTCGATTGCGTATATCTGATGCCTTCTTATCAGCCGCCTCATGTGGATGAAAAAAAGACGATCGCCGCTGAGCATCGTTTGAATATGCTGGAATTAGCGATCGAAGACAACCCGTTTTTGACCATCGAAACAATCGAATTGGAACGCGGCGGGAAAAGTTATACTTACGATACGATGAAGGCTCTGACGCAAAAAAATCCTGACACTGATTATTACTTTATTATTGGCGGCGACATGGTCGAGTATTTGCCGAAATGGTATAAAATCGATGAATTAGCACAAATGGTCAATTTTGTCGGGATCAAACGTCCAGGTTATGAGATGGACACACCTTATCCTGTTATCTGGGTAGATGTTCCGATGCTGGAAATCAGCTCAACGAAAATCCGTGAAAAAATCAGCCAAGGCTGCTCTGTCCGTTATCTCGTTCCTGACAAAGTGATCGAATATATCGAAAAAGAGGGGTTGTATCAAAATGGATTATAACCAATCATACACAGCTTACTCCCGGGAGATGCTGCTTCAAAAAGTGCAGATGCGGATGAGCGAACAGCGATTCAAACATGTATTAGGTGTCGAAGAAGCTGCTGTTGCTTTAGCAGAAAAGTACGGTGCTTCGCCTGAAAAGGCAAGTATCGCTGCACTTACTCATGACTATGCAAAAGAACGTCCAGATGATGAATTCATTATGGTGATCAATCGTGATGGATATGATCCAGAACTATTGAACTACGGCAATGCGATTTGGCATGGTCTGGTCGGTGCGTCGTTTGTTGAACGTGAATTAGGCATCACGGATGAGGAGATTTTACAAGCAATCCGTGTCCATACAACCGGTGCTGCCGAAATGTCTGTCTTAGATAAAATCATTTATGTAGCAGATTATATTGAACCTGGAAGAACTTTTCCTGGGGTCAAAGATGCAAGAGAAATCGCAATGAGCAGTTTAGACGATGCGGTTGCTTTCGAAACAAAACATACATTGCTGCATCTTTTAGAAAATGAGCAGCAAATCTATCCAAAAACGATCGAGACATATAATTATTGGGTCGCCGGCAAGAGATAGATAAAAGGAGGAGCATTATCATAGATAGTAAAAAAATATTGGAAATCGCTGTAAAAGCAGCCGATTCAAAACGAGCAGAAGACATTTTAGCATTAGATGTACGCGAAGTGTCGCTTTTAGCAGATTATTTTGTGATTTGTTCAGCAAATAGTGAACGTCAATTAAATGCGATCACTGAAGAAATCATTGAAAAAGAAGAAGAAAACAAGGTAGAAGTAAACCGAATCGAAGGAAAAGAAGGCGGCAAATGGATCTTGATCGATCTTGGCGATGTAATCGTCCATGTATTCCATGCGTCTGAAAGAAGTTTCTACAACTTAGAAAAACTTTGGTCCGATGCACCACTTGTTGATCTTCACGAATGGATGGATTAGGATGTCTTACGAAACATTCGCTTTTGTCTATGATGAAGTCATGGACGAAGGATTGTACGAGAAATGGCTAGCTTTTTCCAAGAAGCATTTGTCTGAAGGTACAAAAAATATTTTAGAATTAGCTTGCGGAACCGGTGCTTTAGCTGTTTCTTTTGCAAAAGACGGGTACGATGTGACTGGTCTTGATCTATCAGAAGAAATGCTGATGATGGCAAGTCAACGAGCGTTTGAAGAAGAAGTATCGATCCAATTTGTTGAAGGAAATATGCTGGATCTGTCTGAAGTTGGCCAATACCAAGCAATTACTTCCTTCTCTGATTCATTGTGTTATATGAAAAATGAACAAGAAGTCCAGCAAGTATTTGACGAGGTCTACCAAGCATTGGAAGAAGATGGAACATTCATTTTCGATGTTCATTCCATGTACCAGATCAATGAAGTTTTTCCTGAATACAGCTATCATTACCAAACGGAAGAATTTGCATTTCTATGGGACAGCTACAAAGGAGAAGAACAAAACAGCATTGAACACTTTTTGACATTTTTTATCAAAGACCCTGAACAGCCGGAATTATTTATTCGTCGCGATGAACTGCATGCAGAACGAACATATACGATGGATAATTATTTGAGAATGCTGGAAAATAGCGGCTTTTCATCTGTTTCTGCGTATGGTGATTTTACCGAAGAAGAACCAAATGAAGAGACAAGACGCTGGTTTTTCGTTGCTCAAAAATAAACGGCAGACACATTTGTTCAACTTCAGCGGTTGCAGCAAATGTGTTTTGTTCCTATTTATCCAAAAAGTCTGGTTGGCGCTTGTCACAGGCTTTTTTACTTAGAAAAAAAGAGGAGGTGAAGGAGATGAAAAGCTGCGGGATCATCGTAGAATACAATCCTTTCCATAATGGCCATGCCTATCATGCAGAAATGGCACGAAAGAAAACAGGAGCAGAAGTAGTGATTGCTGTGATGAGCGGGAATTTTTTGCAACGGGGCGAGCCAGCTATTTTAGATAAATGGCAAAGAGCTGGTCAAGCGCTGCAAAACGGTGTTGACATCGTGGTGGAGCTGCCACCTGAATGGGCAGTGCAGCCGGCAGATTATTTTGCTCGGGGCGGAATCAAATTATTGGAAGCTTTAAACTGTGATGCGTTATGTTTTGGTACAGAAGGCAGCGAACAATTCGATTATGAAGCATTTGGCACTTGGGCGTTGGAAAATGATTCATTCATTCAGCAAGAATACCAAAAAATCGGGGAGACTGGACAAAGTTATCCTGAAAAAATGACTCAGATTTTCCAAGAAAATTGGTCAGGCGAAACCATCGATTTTTCTTCACCCAATCAAATATTGGCCTTGAGCTATGCAAAAGAAAATGCAAAAATCAAACAGCCGATGAAACTTTTTCCGCTTCACCGAAAAAATGCTGATTATCATGATCAGGAAATCCGACATGAACATATCGCAAGCGCCACGGCTATCAGAAAAGCCGTGAGCGAACAGCGGCCGTTCAAAGAGACTGTACCGCTTCAAACCTATGAAGATTTGCTTGCAAAGCCGCGCCAGACTTGGGAAGATTACTGGCCATTTCTGCGCTATCAGCTCCTTGCCTCCGAAAAAAATGAGTTAACAGACATTTATCAAATGAGTGAAGGAATCGAAACACGTTTGAAACAGGCTGCTGCGAGAGCAGAAAATTTTGAAGCATTTCTTGACCAAGTAAAAACAAAGCGATACACACGAACAAGGTTACAGAGGCTAGCTTGTTATGTCTTGTTGAATATTACTTCTCAAAATATCCAAGAACAGCAAGAAAAAACGTACCTGAACATCTTAGGTTTCACTAAAGCAGGCCAACGATTTTTGAAAGAAAAAAAAGAGGCGCCTATCTTGACTCGAATAGGCAAGAAAGAAGCCAACGAAGCAAATCTCCTGATCAAAAGCGATCAACTCTACGCAATGCCGAAAAAACAGATACCGGAACAAAATTTTGGCCGGATACCGCTTCGTTATCCAAAAGAAAACGAACAATGAGCTTCTGACAAAGATTCCAATAAAAAAAGCTTCACAGAAAGGCTATTCACAAGTATAATGGAACAGGACGTTTTTGCGTTGCGAAACAACTAAACAAAAGAAAGCGAAGTGAGAATATGGGTCGTAAATGGGCAAATATTGTAGCAAAGAAAACTGCAAAAGATGCAAACAACAGTCGAATTTATGCTAAATTCGGAATCGAAATTTATGCGGCAGCGAAATCAGGTGATCCTGACCCACATGCTAACCAAAAATTACGTTTCGTCATCGAACGCGCTAAAACCTATAATGTACCGAAACACATCATTGACCGAGCAATCGAGAAAGCAAAAGGTTCAGGAGATGAAACTTATTCTGAATTGCGTTATGAAGGATTTGGCCCAAATGGTTCAATGATCATCGTTGATACATTGACAAACAATGTAAACCGCACTGCAGCAGATGTACGTGCTGCATTTGGTAAAAACGGCGGGAACATGGGTGTTTCTGGTGCTGTTTCTTACATGTTTGATAATACTGCTATTTTTGGCTTTAAAGGCGATGACGCAGATGAGATCCTTGAGTACTTGATGGAAAAAGACATCGATGTTCGCGACGTACTTGAAGAAGACGATCAAATCATCGTTTATGGAGAAGTAAGTGATTTCCACAATATCCAAGAAGCTTTAAAAGAAAAAGGCATCACTGAATTTTCAATCGCTGAGATCCAAATGATTGCTCAAAATGAAGTAACATTGACAGGCGAAGATTTGGAAAAATTTGAAAAACTCATCGATACATTAGAAGACTTAGAAGATGTACAAAATGTTTTCCATAACGTAGAATTGGAAGACTAAATAGTCTGAGCAGTTATCGAAAATAAAAAGAAGCGAGATCATCGTGTGGATTTCGAAAGGTTTGATTCTTGATCAAACCTTTCGAGACGTATACGGGTCTCAGCTTCTTTTTTTTCGAAAAGAGGCTGTTCAAACAACAAAATTTCACTTTTTTCTCTGATTTGATTTCCCTTCTATTTTACACCTGTGGTATGATAGAAATAGAAAGTGCATTAGAAGTGGGGAAGCAGATATGGAAGCAAAAATTATTCTAGAACCTTTTCAGCGTATTTTAAGCGGTTACCAAAAAGTGGAAGAACTTTCCGTCAATATTTCTGATTGTTCGCAATTAGCACAACAATACGCAAAATACGGGGTAGAAGGATATCGTTTAGGCAATTATGTCGGTACTGGATATCTTAATCGTTATTTAGAGTGCTCAGTTGAACGTGCACCTATGCTGATCTATAAACGAAAATACTTGATTCCGCTGCTTTTCAGACGTTCAGATACGGCATTTCGGTTATTTGAAGAATCCTATCGAATGGATGCTTTTTTTCTTTTACTGGAATGGAGCTTGAAACATCAGCCAAGCAAAGTACTTGTCGTAAAGAATCCTGAAAATAGCAAAAGGAAAGAATATGTGATCGACAGTGCCTATCTTGCTTTTCGTGTGAGTGAGATTTTGGACAGCGGCGGCTATCCGATCAGCAATTTTCAGACAATCGAACAGTTCATGGATTGGAATCGTATTTATCGGCTGATCGATAATGGCGGAATCGGCCGTCACAGCAAGGTTTTTGATCCGGAATTTCCAGAAAACCTGGAAGAATTGCGAATGATCATCGAGCTGGTCAAATTGAAGTATCCGTATACGGAACTAAGTGTTTAGCGAACAGCAATTATTTATTTTTGATAAAAAGACCGAGCGTATCAAGCGCTTGGTCTTTTCTTATGTTTCGGAAAATTTACAGTAAAAAAACCGGCTAGTATTATCTAGCCGGTCAAATGATTTATTTCAATTTGCTTGGTTCTAATTGCTGCCAATCTTTACTATAGAAAGAACTATCCATCTTGTAAGTGCTTGGCTTTTGCTCATCTTCAAGGAATGGTCTGATTGCTTGATCAGCAGCCAACCAGCCTCTCCAACCTAAATGGATCGCATCTTCCATGAAATAATCAGTGTCAGCTTGGTCAGTAAAATCAGCAATATGATTGAACCCTTGACTATTTAATTGGTATTTTATCTTCTTAGCAAACTCTTGCATCATTGGATGAGATAGTTTCGTATAGTTATGCCATTTTCCATTAACAGGTGGAATGATAAACAATGCTTCTGAATGATTTTTTGCCAGTTGATCCAAAATTAATTGGAAATCAGAAAACTCTGGTGAAAAACGATAATCTTGGTTTTTATCGGAATCTTTCAATTTCTCTAATCGACTCTTGAGTCCGTTATAGTAGCTGTTTTTCAAACCATAGGAATTATTGCTTGTTTCTTTTTTACCGATTTCATTTGCTAACTGTATCAGCGTTTTTTCTTGGTATTCATTTGGCAAAAGATCAACAGATTGATCAATGATTTTTTGCTTGTTTTCTATACCGATATTGCTAAAAATCTCATCCTCTCGCTTGAGCATATTCCATTGAAGTTTTTGGTAGCTCAGGCTTTTGGCAGAAGGTGAGAGACCTTTTTCTATGTTTTCTAAAATCGTTTTTAATGAAATATTGGTATTTATCTTGGGATAATCCAACAATCTTTTGGCGAAATAACGATCAGCAGAAGTGATTTTTTTCAATGAGAACAACCAGTCATAGATTTGAAGTTCAGACGAGCGTTTGTCAAAAGAATTAGCGGACAAACCATTTTTCCCAAACCATTGGGGTGAAAGAACAACGATGACTTTTTTATTTTTTAATATCTCTCCTGTTGAGCCCATCATCATTGAGAGGATCAATGATTGTGTTCCAGGGGCGCCAAGTAAGAATGGCGTGTAGCCGCGTTGATATTTTTCAGCTAAAGGAGTAGGGTGCAAAGGGCTGATCCTGCTCAATTCACTCGAGCCGAAAAAGGGAACATATTCTTTTTCGGCCAAAGCTCGATTCTTGATTACATCCCCTTCAAGCACACTTTCTGACATTGAAGCTGAAGCACGTTTGATGACTTCAGGATTGTAAGTGTCTAGACGGTAAGGAGATGTAAAAAAGACAGCGAGCAGACCGAAAGCGACAACGATTGGTCCAAAAATCGCGAAAAGTTTCTTTTTCATAACTTAACCTTTCAGAGTTGCTACTTGTTCAATGATTTTATCAGGCGTACCCCATTCCTCTCTGTCAAATTCAGAAACTGGGACTTGGACGTCTAATTGTCCATCTAGTTCAACAAATAATTCGACAGAAGCTAAAGAATCAAGAAGTCCTTCATCAAATAAGTGGATATCTCTGTTATTTCTTACTTCATCTGTTCCTGTGATTTCTTCTAAAATAGTTAAAATTTGTTCTTCCATGTGTAATCTCTCCTTAATTTTTATATGATTAGTTGATTAATTTGTAAAAAAAAGTTTGTCTAAAAATCCTGAAAAAATCAGGAGGCTGAAACAGACAGCTTGGAATGTAAAGAAGATTGCCAAGCCATGGGTAAATTTATTTGAAGGTAATTGTTTTTTATGTTTTTTCTTGAAGCGCAGCCAAGCATCAGTGAAACAAATCAAGCAAGCATGATAAAGACCATATGCGATGTAATACCATGTCAATCCATGCCAGACACCCATTAAAAGAAATAGAGCGAAATAACCGATATTCGACGCAACAACTTTACTTTTGAATATCTTTTTCTTTATCAAGAAAAACATCAAACGCATATAGACGTAATCGCGGAACCAGAAGGACAATGACATATGCCAGCGATTCCAAAATTCTTTGATGTTCCAAGATAAAAATGGTTTGTTGAAATTGATTGGTGTTTCATACCCCATCAGATAACTCGTACCGATAGCAAACAAACTATATCCCGCAAAATCAAAAAACAAGTACAGACTATAGACATACATATAACCAACCAATGACCAAGAGATTCCGCCATGCTGCAGTGACATCTCTTGGAGTACTGGAAGCAGTAGTTGACCAAGATGATAACCAATAATAAATTTGTACAAGAAACCTATAAAAATATTTTGGATTCCTTTACCTAGTAAAACGACATATTTGTCAGGATCAGGAGGCGTCAATTGGTCTGCTTCAAATCTTCGGTACCGATCAATCGGACCGGAAGAAATCGTTGGGAAAAACAGCAGAAATTGAATATAGCGGAAGGGTTGATACGATTTGATCAATCCATCTTTTATTTCAATCAGCATTTGCACTGCTTTAAATGTTAAGTAGGAAATACCTAAAAAACCAATGAGTGAAGCTTTATCTTTGTCAAAGAAAGGCATCACTTTCACTAGGATCAAAGGAGCAATTGCTAAAATAACAGCTAAAAAGTAGTAGATTGACTGATTTTTCCTTTGCCGAAGAATGAAATAGAGCCACACAAGCGCTGTTTGCCAAAGGATATAAGCAATGAGTGTTACACCTTGTATCCAATAGGTTCCGCCAAAACTAATGAATAAAAAGAATAAGGTGACTGCTGTTTGATATAAAGGCAATCTTTTTCCACGAATCAATAAAGACAAAACGATTGGGGAAAGTGCCATGGCTAAAAGTAAAAAATAAAACGGTTCTGCATAAGGGATCATGTGAGGGATCGTCATGCAAGGTTCACCTCAGCTAATAGTTTTTTACGATCGATTTTTCCATTTACTGTCTGAGGCAAAAATTCAACATAATGGAATTTTTGAGGAATCATATAGTCCATGACGAAATGTGCAAGTTCTTCTTTGATCGATTTCGTTAATTTAAAATCAGGTTGCATCAGACTATCTTCTAATACAATAAAGGCGACTAGCTGCTGGACTTTTGTCCCTTGGTATTTTGGTATGACAACGGCTTGTTTGATGCGTGTATCTTTTAAGAGATTGTGCTGGATATCTCCAAGTTCGATCCGATAACCATGCAGTTTGATTTGCTGATCGATCCGTCCGTCATAGAATAAAAGACCATCTTTTGACAGGCTTCCTGCATCGCCTGTACGGTAGCTTGTCAATCCCTCTTTTTCAAAGAAAGCTGCGGCTGTTTTTTCTGGATTATTCAAATATCCTTTTGATACGCTTGGACCTGAAATAATGATTTCGCCAATTTCACCGAAAGGAACAGGCTTGTTATCTTGGATGATCGAAACAGTTGTGTCCTCTTTTACATAGCCAATTGGTAGTTTTTCATATTTTTCCAATAATTGCTGGTCAATTCGAATGCTTGAAATAGCTACGGTTGCTTCAGTAGGGCCATAAGTATTATAGATATTTGCATGAGGGAATCGTTTTAATAGATTCTCAGCAGTTTTTTTCGTAAGTTCTTCTCCGCAGAATAAGAAAGTTTTTAAACCTGGTACATGTTCTTCATCAAATGTCGGTTCCATCAAACAAATATCAATAAAAGAAGGGGTGGATACCCAGACATTTAAGTTTAATTTTGGCAATACAGAAAATAACTCTCGGAAATTTTGTACTGTTGCTTTTTCTAAAGGTTTCAGTACACCGCCAGAAACAAGTGCTGGATAGAGAGAAAAAACAGAAAGGTCGAAAGAAAAGGGGGCTTGTGCTAAAAAGTGCATGCCTGTTTCGATATCAAATTCAGTTAATACCCATTGAATAAAACTTATTAAATTATCATGGCTGATTTGTACTCCTTTTGGTGCGCCGGTCGTTCCTGAAGTAAAGATGATATAAAAGTTATCGGTACCGCTTACCATGTTTCGGGGAGAAAAAGCTGTTTTTTGTTTACTGATGGATTGTAATTCTTCTTTTGTCATAACAGGTATCGAATGTGTATTTTCTAAGCCGTCAGCAACACTGATGATCATCGCAGGTTTTGCAACATCAATGATTGATTCGATTCGTTCTTTCGGTGTATTTGCTTCGATAGGGAGATAGGCATGACCAGCTTTTACAGAGCCTAAAAATGCCACGATCATTTCGAATTCCAAATTGCCAAAAACAGCAATCGGTCCTTCATTTAGTTCTTCTAAGTAAAAGGCAAGTGCATCGGATGCCTGTTTTAATTCACCGAAAGTATAAGTTTCGTTATTTTGATAAGCGACACGATCTGGGTCAGTGACTCCCCAATAGTCGATTGCGTCGATGATTGATTTCATTTTCATAATATTCCTCCTAAAATTCATTGTAGATAAATGTTCCTCCCTGAATATTTTTGTAGTGGTATAAGTAAATCAAGAATAGCAGTACCGCACTATAAAAAATTGTTCGGGAGATAAACGTTCCCCAATCATTCAAAAACATCTTGGATAGCCATTTTTTCATTAAAATCCCCCTTGATTTGTTTTTGTATAAGTTATTTAATTATAGGTTTTAATAACGTTTGTAAATATTATAATAATTATTCGATTTTGACTAGTATGTTACATCGATGCGTTCCTGTCGTATTATCAAAACCGCCAAAAAAACATGATGAACTATGATTGATAAAACGATAAAAGAGATAAAAAAGAAGGGTTGATACCAAACCAACAAGAACGATTCGGAAAATAAATTTTTTCATCAAACGCCTCCTTAAATAACTGATTATTCTATAAAAATATTTCTCAATAATGTTCTAAATAACGTTTACATATTTTTTGATGAATGCTGATTTATGAATAGTATAATTAAGAAAAATAAGAGCAGTTAACAAATCAACCGCTTTCGTTGATTCTCCTATTTATATAAAAAACTGAGTGAGCGGCGGCTGCCCCTTACTCAGTTTTATGTTGTTTTTAATGAACGATGGTTTAAGCTTCTTCTAATTCGTCTGCTGTTACCCATTTATGATCTTTGACTGCATCATCGCCATTTGTTGGTGTGTAGTCGACCATGTACGCTGTTTCTGTTACAGCGTCTTCAATTGTTGCTTCTGCGCCTTTCATACCTTCCATATGATCCGCTTTTAATTTAACTTTGTCGCCTTTTTTCAAATCAGTTTGATCTGTGTCTAATTCTTCTTGAACGACCCATTTGTGGTTTTCAACTTTTTCACCGGTTGTTGTTGATTCATAGGTTACTTCATACAGTGTTGTTTCATATGCTCCTGTGACAGTTGCTTCTGCGCCATCCATACCTTCCATGTGATCTGTTTTTAGGATTACTTCGGAGCCTACTGGATATTTAGGATCTGTACTTTCCACCATGCTGTCGATCACGCTTGTTTCAGAAGCGCTTTCTGTACTTTCCTCAGAAGAAGTACTTTTATCTGTGCTTTCTGAGCTGCTTGATTCTACAGTTGTAGATGATGATGCTTCAGTTGTAGATGAATCTGTTTTTTCTTTTGCCTCTCCGCATGCACCTAAAAGTAATGCAGCACCTACGCCAAGACCGATTAATAAACTTGTTTTTTTCATTGTGATCCTCCTAATAATGTTTTTTTGTGAAGCTGTATATGTCGTTCACTGGCATAATAATAACCAAGATATCGAAAATTGAAAATCGAAAAGGCTTGGAAATTCATTTTAAAAAAACTGCTTATTTAATTGTTTCATATATATCATTTAATTTTATTGTTGATTTATCAAGGCTTATTTCTGTTTTTCTTGTTTTTTTGTTCTAAATGAAAAAAATAAAATAACTTTGAGGTTTTTTGTCTATTGAAGTTTTTCATAACGGAGGAAGATGGGCGTTGCGAAAGGTTTTACATTTGACTGTTGGATGTGTTGTTATTTTTTGGGAGGGTGAAATCTTATTTATGGAGGAGAATGAAATAAAAAACTGCCGCTGATTACCGTTGCAGTGCCTATTTTTTTAGGATAAGTAACATTGATTGTCATTTTATAGGGTTGTGATAAACTTTAAAAAACTTAAAAATCACTGCTGTTATAAACAGTGGATCTTGATGAACAAAAAGAAACCGTGGTAAGGAGGAACGTAAATGAAATCGTTTGCTGAAATCATTAGTAAAGGTTTGCTGATGCTGCTTGTATTTATCGTTATCAATTTAGCAACGATCTTGTTAGTTGTAGATGAAAATGAATGGAATATGTCAAAAAGAACTTCCGAAACGATATATATAAGCAACGAGAATGAAAAAATCGATAATGGCACAAAAATAGTAAAGAAAATCAACCATTTACTTTCTGTACAAATCAACCATCTACTGCACAAATTAGATCAGCTGCATATTATAAGTATGATCAAAGAATTTATGGGGATAATCGTCCAAAAATCGGTTTTTGATTTGACAGTTCCTCGAATAATCATCCGTTGAACAAGCTGAAGCAGACAAAATATAGAAAAAACAAGAGAGACTGAATCATTGTCCTCGTATTATAAAGGTGGGAAATTTTACTATGACACATACATTTGTTTATGCACATCCAATCAAATCTTATATTTTTAGACATTTAAAACTTTCACTCGAGCAATTTTGTGAGCGCTATAATTATAATCCGGAAATAATTATTAATTGGATTTCTTATGGGCAAAGAATCGAGTCTCTGCCTGCATCCTTTCTCTATGATTTATCTAACGCAGCGCAATCAAATATGTCTGATGTTTATCATGATCTCCTGATACTTCAAGATGATTATGATTACTTTACGAGTATGTATGGTTAGATTAAGGAGAATAAAAAGTGACGAAATCAAGAATAGAAGCTTTTACAGATGCTGTTGTGGCAATTATTTTAACTGTTACAGTACTGGACATCAAAATTCCCGATTTTGCCGGGTTACAATCTTTGCTGGAAATCAGAAGTACATTATTAGCCTATGCGGTCAGCTTTATTTTTATTTCAGTCATTTGGGTCAATCATCACCGAGTGTTCCAAATGACAGAACAAATAAATTATCGGGTAGTTTGGGCAAATATTTTTTGGCTCTTTTGGCTGACTCTTTGTCCTTCAGTGACAAGCTGGGTCGGTCGAAATCCAAATGCTTTTTGGCCAGAAATGAGCTATATCGTTGTGTATACGATGTGGAGCTTTTCTTTTTCGATACTGTTATACCAAGTAAAGAAAGCAAATCCGCCAGAATCTCATGTAGTCAAAGTTCTTTCCCAGGATCGCAGAAGCGTTTTATCAATCTTTATTAATTTGAGTTTGATCCTAGGTGTTTTTTTTATTCCGATTATCGGACTGTTTGGCCGTTTTATAGTTTCTGGAATATGGATTTTTTCCTATAAGAAAGCGGCAGACTATTACCAACGTGTATTTTCGAAACGATGAAACCGTCGTTCGATTGATAGTTAAATTATTGAAGAGGTGAGAAGATGGAAAAAAGTATCATGTATGACAAAGAAAATGGATTATTGCTGGATCTCTATGGAAGTGAAAATGCAAAAGCCGCTATTATCTTGATTCACGGGGGTGGTTGGTTTCGCGGGGATAAAAAGCCAGAAAAACCATTAGCAGAAAAATTAGCCAAGGAAGATTTCTTGGTTGTTGTTCCCAATTACCGTTTAGCACCTAAGGATATTTTCCCAGCAGCTAAAGAAGATGTTCTAAAGGTATTTGAATGGTTAAATGCAAGCTCGTATCGCTTTAATGAAAAGATAGCCGCAATAGGTGCTTCAGCAGGAGGAAACTTGGCTGTTGAATTAGCCTTGGAAAAAGGAATACCTGCAGCTTCTTGGTCTGGGATCATCGATTTGTATGATTGGATGGAGGAGCATCAACAAGTAGTGCCTGTTATGAATCAGGAAAGAAATCCTAAACAAACGAATGGCAGCGACATTGATCAAACAGGCAAAAACGATGCTTTTTATAAGTGGTTTATATTAAATTACGTTGACCAGAATCTAGAACTTTTAAAGCAAGCAGATCCATTACAACGTGTCTCTGAAAAAAGCGGTCCGCTCTTTTTAGCAAATTCTATCCAGGAATTCGTTCCTTTAAGCGGTGTTTATCATTTGCAGCAAAAACTTGCAGAATACGGTGTCTCTAGTGAAGTAAAGCTGCTTGAAGGGAAAAGACATGGAATAGGTTATGTTGATGAGGTGTACCAAACGACCTTGATATTTTTACAAAGATACTTATAAATCAATTATTGTTAGAGTTTTTTCTAGTCAAAAAGCACTTGCCATTTTAGATTGCTAAATGGCAAGTGCTTTTTGTTGTCAGTTTAATGATATAGACTTATTGAATATGCTGTTTAAAGAAAATCAGATACTGTAGAAAGAATGGAACTCTTTTTGATACAATCCAGCAATCAATTGGGCTTTCCTAAACTTCACTTTTCGCACACTGCGAGGTAAAAATCGTCGGAATTCTTCTTCATTGTAGCCAACTTGAAGAGCATTTTCAGCCACAATGAGAGGTCGTCGGATCAAACTAGGATAGACTTCCATTAGTTGAAGCAACTGGAACATAGAAAGCTCATCGATATCTACGTTCAATTTTTGGAAAACTTTCGAACGAATCGAAATGATATCATCTGTACCATTTTCAGCCACCGCTAAAATCGCTTTCAATTCATTTTTGTTCAGAGGTTCTGCGAAAATATTTCGTTCTTCAAATGGGATATCATGCGCATTTAGCCATGCTCGAGCTTTTCTGCAAGTAGTACAGCTGGGGGAAACATATAAGACTAACAATGTATATCACTCCAATTCTAATCAGTAATCGGTTGTTTGGTTTTTTGACCAATCAAAAGTTTAAGCGTTTTTATAATAGCGGAACTAGAAGAAAAGTAGGTATAACGTAAAGATACTCATATCAAAAATGTAATGGATAATATAACTTACCCAGATATTTTTTGTTCTGACATAAGCGTTTGTTAGAACGACACGAGTTAAAGATGTATTGATAATTCCTTGTACAACTCCTCCATAAGTCCAAGTATGAGCCATACCAAAAATGGTCGAAGACAACACAACAGCGATAAGAGTGGTCCATGAATCATTTAATTTTAGGTATTTTCCTAAACTAACAAGTGCTAAGAATGGTACGATCGCAATAAGTTCTTCGCCCATAAGCTGGAAGATGCTTTCAAATCCATGGATAAAAAATGTCGATACATCATGAGTAAGTGCAGGATTAGCAGTAGACGTCACGGAAGAACCAAAAAGAAGAGCATTAACGATAGCAGCTACCCAAGCTAAGATGGTAAAAACAACAATTATCTTTGCATCTTTCCAAGTCAGTTTCTTGAATAAAAGCTTCCAATTGTCTTTTGCTGCCCACTCAAGTCCGCCAATATTGATCAATAGATAAAGCATTCCTCCTAAAACCGAGAATTCCGGCCAATGTTTTTTAACTGCCTCTAAAAAGGAGCCGTGTAAAAGCAGTTCTAACATGTCACTATAGAAAAAGGTAAGGAAAAAGAAGGAGAAGAGAGTGATGGAAATTAGTTTGAACCATGCAAATAAATCAAAAGAAGATTTCTCACCGTAAGTGTATGGATAATGTAAATCATAATTTTTTTTGAACATTTAAAACACCTCTATTTTATTTTTTACGTTGCTAGCTAAACGTTAGTAGAATGTTATATTGTATTAAAAATTCTGTCAATGAATAACGACTTTGTTATTTTTGAGGCGGTATATCCATATTTATAGTAAACTAATCCCAATAAAATAACTGGAATTATGTGCTGTTTTACCCTTGGTTCTACTATATGTGGCTTTTTAAAAAATAACATTTTGGAAAACGTATATTTCTTGCGCTTTTTTTATGGTGTTTTTTTAATAAATCAATTTGCTTGGTGCAAACGGCGGTATAAGTTATACTTTCCTAAATTATCTAGTAAGTATAAGGAGGCAAGTGCAGACATGAAATTTATTGAAAATTTTTTATTTAAGAGAAAAAAAAGGAAAATAAAGTTTATTGGGGAAAATGTACGGATTTCTAGTGATGCTTTGCTTGAAAATCCCGAATCGATTCGATTTGAAAGCGATACCTACTTAGGTCCAGATGCCAAAATATTAGGCAAAGGAAGTCTTTCGATTGGCTCGGGAACAGTTATCGGACACGCATTCACTTGCTATACGACAAGATATAATTATGAATCGAATTTGCTGCCTTATGATTTCAATGAGCGCTACGAAACAATTACTATCGGAAAAAATGTTTGGATCGGGGGCAATGTGACCATCGTGAAAGGCGTAACGATTGGTGAAGGCGCGGTGATTGGTGCTGGTAGTGTGATCACAAAGGATATTCCAGAGTGTGCGGTAGCAGTCGGAAACCCTGCACAAATCATAAAATATAGAAACCAGCAAAATTATTGCCGAAACAGAGATTCAGGGAATGTCTATCTGAAAATCAAGAGCATCAAATAAAACTAAAAAAGAAAGCCTATCAAGCGGGCTTTCTTTTTTAGTTGAGTACCTAGGCAAAATAGAAAAACAATAGATGGTCGACCATAATATAGCATATAATATAATCAAAACTAATGAGATGAAATGAGGTGTTAAATTTGGAAAATGATACACTTAAATCAATGTTGTTGCATAAAAAGAATATCTTAGTAATTGGGCCTGGCGGAGCAGGAAAATCTACTTTGGCTTCAAAAATAGCGCAGTATTTAAAAATCCAAGTATACCATTTGGATAAAATATATTGGGAGGCTGGTTGGAAGGCAATAAGCAAACAAAAATTTGAAGCTGAGGTAGATAAAATAATGAAATCGCCAACTCCTTGCATCATTGATGGAGACTATTCTTTTAATTTGGAGAAGAGATTAAAACATGCTGATTTGATTATATGGCTCGATATTCCCTTATACATATGTATTTTTAATATTATAAAAAGACGTTTGAAGAATATCAATCGATCCCGTCCAGATGTGACAGAAGGATGTAAAGAGAGATTATCTTTATCTTTCTTCATTTATACATTAAAGTACAAACAACGATCTGGTCAAAAGACAAAAAAATTAATTGATGAACGATACAATAAAGAGCTTATTATGTTCAATAAATACAAAGACGTAAAAAAAATAAAGTTGTAGGAAACTTAAATATGGAAACGAACAAATCAGCAGAACACAGATTGAATCACCAGTTGTTTGTTCATCCTTACTATTATATAATAAAAAAACAACATTTCGTTATTTATTGTTTAAGTAAGCGCTTGTTCTAAGGTGAACACATCATCAAATTTATAGAAAAGAAAATGATATTTTATGAAAAAAAAGCTGCCGCTAATACTTTTACTGGTTATCTTACTATCAGGTATTCTTATCTGGGGTGTTTTACCAAAAATGAAACAAGAGAAGCAGAACGTCATCAAGACAACGATTATTGATAAGAATGGAAAACAACTAAAACCTGTTCCTATTACAGAGATTTCAGGAGAACTGGGGAAATGACAGAATGAAAGAAGAAAGTATAACAAGGTGGGACAGCAGATACATCATTGGATTATTTCTTGTACTGTTTAGTTTAAAAGGGTTTGGAGAATTTGTTTTGACAGGAAGTCATTCATTTACGCTCGAGGAAGTTATTTTTAGGGCACCGTTTATTCTTGTCGTCATGAATGAATCGTTGAGAATGTGGAATGTCCAGAAACCATTCCGTTTTCTTTTTGTCGTTTTTCTGATGGATTATTTACTAAAAGAAGTACTTGATCTTTCAGGAATCGAAAAAATCACTCTTACAGTAATCCCGTATCTTGGTACTTTGAGTACTCTTTTTATCGCGCTCTCTATGATGGATTTGTATTATAAGCGTGACAATAAAATCATGTAAATCTTTCTGTTTTTATTTCGGAAAAATGTTATTATTAATTATAGAAAACGCTTTCTTGGTGGAGCTGGAACGAATTATTGCAGCAATAAAAAAACATAATATATAGGAGGAAAATTTTATGGAAAGTCAAACACCTAAAGCAGTAAAAGCAGAAATGGCAAGTACGATCTTAAAAATCGAATTTGACAATGGACAAACAAAATATCTAAGATCCAATTTAAACAAAGTACTTACTGAGTCCTTTTCATTGAAGAAAGGAACCAAAAGAAATATGTTATTGACACCTCATGCTGTATGGCTGGGTGCAAATGTAGAAATAAAAAAAGATGGAACAGTCGTGGTTAATGATACAGATGAATATTCACCAGAAGAATTGTGGAATAACAGTAAAAATCATATACATGAATTGTGATTTTATAAAAATTTTGAGGAGCCATCAACTTGATAACAAATAACCGATTTATCAAATATATAACAAAAAATTGGGAAGTAAAAACTTTGAATCTGTTTGATTCCTTCCTTATTTATATAAGTGTAATTGGTATGACAGTGAGTTTACTGACTATTATATTCCCCGATTTTTACAATTATTATACCAATGCTGTCAATTTATTTTCGATTGGTCTGATCATGGTGTTTGCTGGGCTGGGAGAAGCAATAAAATCTAAATTTGGCAAACGCCTTTTTTTGTTGTTTGGCAGCATTTGGGTCATCTATCTTTGTTTATATTATTTTACAGGTTTCCACAATCCAGCTTGGGGGAATTAGGGTTTTTATTAAGGAAAATGAATGCCATTTAAGCAATGTATAACATTCCCTATGAAAATAGGCTTTAGTCACCTACATTAGGGTGACTAAAGTCTGTTTTCTATTTTTCACACATTTATGTATACGCATACAAAAATGTGTTGTGTTTCAAATGAAGGTGTGGTATTCTCCTAATTGAACCGGTTCAATTTTAAAAAATAAGGAGATATATCAATGAGTTTTGTAGACAAATTATCTGAAAAGCTATTGCCGCTCGTTTCAAAAATGAATAGTCAACGTCATTTATTAGCTATTCGGGACAGCTTTATCATCACTATGCCGTTAGTAATGGCAGCCTCGATCATGGTGCTGCTCAATGCGCTGATTTTTTCAAATGCAGCTGTACAGAGAATTGTTGATCTTAGTTCTCTTGCTGATTTAGCTTCAATTGTGAATAACGGAACAATGAGTATTTTGTCAGTAGTCGTTTGTTATAACATTGGTTGGAATCTAGCGAGTCATTATATTCGTTCAGGGGAAATGACTGATCCTTCGTTTAGCGCAGTCCATGCAGGCGTATTGAGTGTAGCGGTCTTATTTATTTTGATGCCTGTCCAAAGCATGGTCACGTTGGCTGACGGAAGCACAGCAGAAGTTACAGGAGTTTTTATGCAAAGCCTAACATCTTCTTCAGGATTAGCTACAGCTATGATCGCTTCTGTCCTAGGTACTGAGTTATTTATGAAATTAGCGAAAATCAAAAAAATCAAGATAAAAATGCCTGACGGAGTGCCGCCAGCAGTTGCAACTTCTTTTAATTCATTGATACCAGAAACAGCAGTTATTCTATTATTCGCTCTTTTTGTTTTTGCACTGGATAAATTAGCTGGCTTGGATTTCCCTAGTCTTATCGAACTAGCGATCCAAACCCCATTGAAAGCATTTGTGTTATCTGTTCCAGGTATTTTGTTCTTGCAGTTTTTCTCTGATTTTCTTTGGGTTTTCGGTATGCATGGTTCAAGTATCTTAGCTCCGATCAGACAAGCACCATTATTGCAATCGATCCAAGAAAATATGGATGCTTTTTCAGCCGGAAAAGAGATTCCTAATATTATTACAGAGCCGTTTACAAATGCTTTTGGTCTGATTGGCGGCGGCGGTTGTATCTTACCGCTTGTCATTGCTATCTTATGGGTTTCTAGAAGACAGGATCAGCGTCAAATCGCAAAATTTGGTTTAACGACTTGCTTCTTCAATATCACGGAGCCTGTGATGTTCGGTCTGCCCGTAGTAATGAACCCGATTTACATGATTCCATGCGCATTGATCCCCTCTATCAATTTGATCATTGCCTATTTTGCAACAAGTATCGGTTTAATTGATAAAACAGTGGCAGCAGCACCTTGGATCACGCCGCCTGTATTCCAATCATTCATTGCAACTGGCGGAGACATCAAAGCAGCTGTTTTGACCGTATTACTGATTATTTTAGATGTGTTCCTATTTATTCCTTTTGTCATCGCGACAAATAAAGTGAAACGTGAAGGAGTGACAGAACTTGGTTAACTATCCATACCAAGATCCAACGAAAACGATCCGCCAGCGTGTGACTGATTTGTTGAGCCGCTTAAGCTTGAGCGAAAAAGTGGGACAAGTAAATCAACACCTGTATGGCTGGGAATGCTATCAGCAGAAAGATAATGAGATCCGCTTGACGGAAAAATTTAAAGAACATGTGAAATGGGGAGGCGGTCTGGGCGCACTTTATGGATTATTCCGAGCCGATCCATGGTCAAAAGTCGATTATTCAAATGGAATACCGGAAGAAGAAAGCTGGAAAATAGCAAATGAAGTCCAAGCATATGTCATCCAGCAATCTCGCTGGGGTATCCCAGCGCTGCTTGTTGAAGAATGTCCCCATGGCCACCAAGCGCTCAATAGTATTTCTTATCCTACGAATATTGGGCGAGGCAGTACGTTTGATACAGAATTGATCAAACGAACAAGTCGTTTGATGGCAAAAGAAATGGCGGCAAAAGGTGTTCACTTAGCGTTGGTTTCCACACTTGATTTACTTAAAGATCCACGCTGGGGACGATCAGAAGAATGTTTTGGCGAAGATCCAATCCTTAGTGCGCGGATGAGTGAAGCAATCATCGAAGGGTTTCAAGGAACGTTGATTTCTGATGAAGCAGATTTTTGGGATCAAAGTGTAATCGAGATCAAAAAAAAACCAGATCAGATTGGTGTGGTCTTGAAACATTGTATCGCACAAGGAGAAGCTTTAGGCGGGCATAATTCCGGAACCGTACCAATTGGCAGACGTGAATTTTCTGAAGTTTATACACCGCTTTTACGCAGTGCACGTAATGCTGCTGGAGTAATGGCTGCTTACAATGATATCGACGGTGTTCCTTGTCATGTCGATCAACAGTTATTAGAAATCCAGCTGCGAGAAGAAAATGGCTTCAAAGGAGTAGTCATGGCAGACGGTGTTGCATTAGATCGGTTACGAGATGTTTATTCGGAACAAACAGAAGCTGCCGCACAAGCTTTATCTGCCGGAGTAGATCTTAGTTTGTGGGACAACACCTATACGATGATCGAAGAAGGAATCCTTGATGGAACAGTCGATGAAAAGATGCTAGATAAAGCAGTAAGCAGAGTACTTGCTGTCAAATTTTTACTTGGTCTTTTTGAAAATCCCTTTATCCAGATGGACACAGAAAAAAGAAACCACGTGTTAGAAGAATCAAGAAAACTAAACGAAGAAGTCGCTCAAGAAAGTTTGGTTCTTTTGCAGAACAATGGGATTTTACCACTAGCAGCTGACGGTAAAAAAATTGCTGTCATCGGACCAAATGCAGACAATATCTATCATTTGTTAGGTGATTATTCTGCGCCGCAAACAAAAGAGCAGCAGCAAAAAACGATTTTGCAAGAAATAAAACACGTCATGTCAGACTCAGAAATTCTTTACGCAGAGGGCTGTGAAGTCAGAAATGAATTCCAGCAAGAAGCAAAAATCAAAGAAGCGCTTGATTGCGCAAAAAAAGCGGATATCGTCATTATGGTATTGGGCGGTTCGAGTGCACGAAATTTTGATATGACTTTTTTACGAAATGGTGCTGTTTCTTCAAAAGGGATCAATATGGATTCCGGCGAGAATGTGGATGTTGCTTCGCTTACACTAGGCGGATATCAAGAGCATCTATTAAAGAAAATCTCTAAGTTAGGAAAACCAATAGTCAGCATTCTGATCCAAGGACGTCCCTATGATTTAACAGTAGTCAAAGAAGTATCAGATGCTGTATTAGTTGGCTGGTTTCCAGGACAAGAAGGCGGTCGGGCAATTGCCAAAATATTGATTGGTCAAAGTAATCCTAGTGGTCGATTGAGTATCAGTTATCCGAAAAACAGCCAACAATTACCCGTTTATTATTATCAGCGAGATGCCTCGATCAATACAGATTATTATGATCAAAGCGGTCAGCCGCTTTATCCGTTTGGCACTGGCTTAAGCTACACAGAATTTGTTTATGAAAACCTTCAATGTCAAAGAGATATTGACAATCTGCTGGTATCCGTTAAAGTTAAAAATAGAGGGCGTATTGCCGGAAAAGTAAGTACACTTCTGTTTGTCAAACTTCTAGGCGGTTCTGTGATCCAGCGCAAAAAACTATTAAAGGATTTTTGCAAAGTTCAGCTTGAACCAGGTGAAGAAAAAACACTTACTTTTACTTTGTCACCAGAAGATTTCCAATATATAGGTGCAGATAATCACTGGCATTATGCGAAAAAAACAAAAATTATGGTTGAGGATCTGAGAACAGAAATCGATCTTGATTGGTAGGAGTAGAGGATTATGGCATCAATAAGAGACGTAGCAGAGTTAGCAGGAGTTTCTACAGGAACTGTTTCGCGTTATTTGAATGGGCAGCGCTTGAAGCAATCAAATATGGAAAAAATCGCTTCAGCCATCCAAGAATTAGACTATAAAGAAAATATCATCGCGAAAGGCTTAAAAAACAATCGTAGTTTTTCATTAGGCTTACTGATGAACAGCATCTCCAGCAGATTTGGTTCAGAAGTGGTATCGGGGATAGAAAAAGTAGCAGAAAAAAATGGCTATAGCATCTTGCTTAGTGGTTTTTCTGAAAATCCTCAACAAAATGATGAAAAAATCGACCATTTACTAAAACATGCAGTTGATGGTTTGATCGTTTTTTTATCCGGCGAAGAAAAAGCGGATGCAATGAAATTGACACAGATCCATGTTCCTATTGTTTCTTTAAATAGTCCCGATATCGCGACTGTTGCGGATACTCTTTTATTGAATGACCGCCAAAGTGTTTTTGAAGCAATCACGCAGTTTATCAAAGAGAAGCACAAAAAAATTGGGTATATTTCTGCGCCAACAATTGATTATACAGCGCAAGAAAGGCTTTTAGGTGCGGAAGAAGCGGTAAGCGGAACCAATGTTGAATTGAAAGTAGTCGTTGGAAACTACACGAGACAAAGCGGATATCGAGCCGCAGAAGAATTATTGGACTGGGGAGCAACAGCGATTTTTGTCAGCAATTATAATATGTCGATCGGTACATTAGAATGTTTCAATCAAAGAAGGCTGTTGATTGGACAAGATATTTCTTTTGGCCACTATGATTATTTGTCAAAAGAAGAACAAAGTATGCTGCCTCAAATCACCATTAATCCACCCGCAGAAATAATGGGTGAAAAAGCAGCGCAACTGCTGTTAGAAAGAATCAAAGGATCTGAAAATGGTTCTGATTCACAGAAACAAGTGATTTTGCTGGAAAATCAAGTACTAGGAATAACGAAAGGGGAAAAATAAATGAACTATCAATTTCCAAAAGATTTCTGGTGGGGATCTGCTGCAAGCGGGCCGCAGACAGAAGGACGCGTTGAAGGTGACGGCAAAGGAGAGAACATCTTTGATTACTGGTATGCTAAAGAACCGGAAAAGTTTTTTGATCAAGTAGGTCCAGATAAGGCATCTGAAGTTTATCAAAAATACAAAGAAGATGTTCAGCTGATGGTGCAAACAGGTCACAATACATTTCGAACATCTATCCAATGGAGCCGATTGATCCCTGATGGTACAGGGGAAATCAATTCCAAAGCAGTGGCTTTTTATCATGACTATTTTGATGAATTGATCAAAAATGGTATCGAACCTTTTGTTAATCTGTATCATTTCGACATGCCTATGCCTTTGCAAGAAAAAGGCGGCTGGTTGGCTCGCGAAACAGTAGATGCGTACGTAAACTATGCGAAGACCTGTTTTGAATTGTTTGGCGGGAAAATCAAAAAATGGTTTACTCATAATGAACCAATCGTACCAGTTGAAGCAGGCTATTTGTATCAACTTCATTACCCAGAAGAAAGCAACATGAAACATGCCGTTCAAGTCGGGTATCATGAGGCACTAGCTTCTGCTTTAGCGGTCAAAACGTATCGAGAATTGGAACAAACAGGGCAGATCGGGATCATCTTGAACCTAACGCCAAGTTACCCAAGAGATGAAAAGAATCCAGCAGATGTCAAAGCAGCAAAAATCGCTGATGCGTTCTTTAATCGTTCGTTCCTAGATCCAGCAGTCAAAGGTATTTTTCCAGAAGAATTAGTCGAGATTCTGAAAGAGTTAACACTGCTGCCAGAAATGCAAGAAGGCGATCTGGAACTAATCAAAAACAATACGATCGATCTATTAGGAATCAACTATTATCAACCACGGCGGATCATGGCGAAAGAGACACCGATCGACGAGGCAGCTTCGCCAATGCCAGAAGATTATTTTGATATTTATGATATGCCGAATAAGAAAATGAATCCTTATCGAGGCTGGGAAATCTATGAAAAAGGGATTTATGATATTTTGATCAATGTACGGGACAATTACGGCAATCTTCCTTGTTTTATTTCTGAAAATGGGATGGGTGTAGAAGACGAGAGCCGCTTCTTAAAAGAAGATGGGATGATCCACGACGATTATCGAATCGAATTTGTCAGTGAGCATTTAAAATATGTCCATCAAGCGATACAAGAAGGCTCAAGTTGTTTAGGCTATCATATGTGGACATGCATGGACAATTGGTCATGGACGAACGCTTATAAAAATCGCTATGGGTTTATTTCCGTCGATTTGGCAAATGATAGAAAGCGGACAATCAAAAAATCAGGACACTGGTTCAAAAATGTTTCCGCAAATAATGGGTTTTGAGTGGGGAAAAACCTTATAATAAATAGCACTAAATCAGTATTTTCACGTTAATTAGGAATTTAGTAAAAGAACACATGCGAAACCTACTTAAGTAGGTTTCGTATGTGTTTTTATAGTATCAGTCACTTCATATTTTTGTTTATCGAAATCCTTATCATATTTAGCAGTATATATTGCTAAATTTACAACATCTTTTTTATGAATAGTCAAAAGGAGCTCATTGATTTTCAAAAAAGAAAGATATATATATCTTTCTATTCCAAGGACAGTACTCCCTGTTCAGTTTCTAAATGGATTAAACAAGTCTGAGGGGAGTCTTATTGATGAATATATAGAATAGGAATTGAATATTTATTTATAGACATTGTAGAAATAGAAAACTATAAAATAAATGGACAGTATTTCAAAGATACAATTATTTAAGAGCATTATTGCCAAACAAGTTATTCTTGGAAGCGGGTACATGTTATAATGAAACTAATATTAAGTTAATTGATTATTTGGTACTCTCGGGCATTAAGGGAAGTTTATAGAAAATAGAGAACCTATTTTTTATTACTAAGTAATCGATTTCAGAAGGAGGGATTTTTATGACATATTATTTGAAGAATTGTCAATGCATAAAAAAAATGGAGGATTTGAACAAATACCTCCATCATTAGGAGGAAGAGAAAAATAGATACTTTAAGACAAGATATTTTATCATTATTGAGAGAAAAAAATTTTTGTAGGTACTTGTTAGTGACCACATTATTGATGGCGGCTAGTAACATTCTTCAATTTGCATTATCGATATTTACATTAAGAGAAACAGGATCAGTGTTGATTTTTTCTACAGCACTTTCAGTAACGATTTTTCCCCGACTGGTTTTTACCCCTATTTCTGGAGTGATGGGAGATAGATTTAGGCGTAGTCGAATTATGGCACTAGCATGCTTTCTTTCAGGAATCACTAGTATATTGATTTGTTTCCTATATATTAATCAGATTGTTTCTTCAGTTTTTTTTATTTTTAGTCTGATTGTCAGCTTTGAAATATTTGAGATTTTCTTTTCAGCTGCCAGCGCTGCGATGTTACCACAAATTTTCGATAACGTGGAAGCACTTGGAAAAGCAAATACACTTGCATCGATTGATGATGAATTACTTGAATTGCTTTCTCCAGTCATTGGCGGGTTCATTTACGGGCTATTTACTTTAACACACATCGTTTTTTTCATATCGGTCCTGTTGTTATCAGGAGCTTTAATTTGTTTAACTATTGATGTAGAGAATCCAATAGAATCTATAAAGACAGAATCTTTTAGGGCAGCCTTTACAAATGGAGTGAAATACATCGGATCAAAAAAGCAGCTGTTATATCTTATTTTGGTTTGTGCAACTTCTAACTTTGTGATAGTACCAAGCTTCAGTATAAGTATTATTTATGTTTTTAACAATATATTGCTTACAGAGACCACATTGATAGGTATCTATATGAGCCTGATATCTGGTACGGGTTTATTGACCTCTGTTCTTCTAATAAAGTTTTACCCTAAGAAAAATGGATTGTTTATCATCACTTTAACTAGTATATCAACTGCTTTATTGTTTATTATTCTCTCGGCGGTTTTCGTTTTACAGCTGACTGAGTTCATGAATGTTATTACTGTTATAACATTTAGTTTTATTATATCGTCCAGTACGATTTTTAATATTATTCTTGTAACATATGTTCAATCGGCTACTGATAAAAAATATTTGAGCAGAACCATAACGATAATAAACTTCTTTGCTACACTTTCTATTCCTTTTGGTCAACTATTGTTTGGTTTTCTGATTAGACACTTTTCTATAACTTACACATTCTTATTAAGCTGTTTTATTTTTGTGTTCGCAGCACTCCTTACATTTAAAACTTATCAGATGGAGGTATCAGACAGTGGAGAAAATTGAAAAAGCACAGATAATATTCCAAGCCCAAGATATTTCTAAGGTAATGTTAAGTACTGGAGAGATAACAACTGCTAAATTATCAGGAAAGTTTCGCCATCAGACACAAAATTATAGTAAGTATCCTGTTGTAGGTGATTATGTTAAAGGGAAGTTGTTCGAGGATTTACTTATTATTGAATCAATTTTAGAGCGAAAAAGTTTTTTACAGCGGAAAGTCTCTGGTAATAGAGTAGAGGAACAAGGGATAGCAGCAAATATTGATCAGGTATTTATAATAACTAGTTTGAACGAAGAATTCAATCTTTCAAGACTAGATCGTTACGTCACGATTGTTTGGGATAGTGGAGCGTTACCAATAATTCTTTTAACAAAAAAAGATTTAATTACTAAAAAAGAGTTAGCAAAAATCGAAGGTAACCTAAAAAAGCATTTTAGCGGCATACCAGTATTTACGGCGACGATGTTTGAAGAAATAGGCATAGAATTGAAAGAGTACTTTGCACCATCAACAATAAGCGCATTTATAGGGTCTTCTGGAGTGGGAAAATCAACATTGATCAATAAACTACTAGCAAGTTATGAATCAACTACTAGCACTATAAGAGAAAAAGATGGAAAGGGGAGACATACAACAACCAACCGACAATTATTTTATCTGGAAAATGGAGCCATGATCATAGATACTCCTGGAATGAGAGAAGTTGGTATTGAAACCGTAAAAGCTAGTTCTTTAGAGCATCAGTTCGAAGAAATATCCATATTAGCAAAAAAGTGCCGCTTGTCAGACTGCAAACATTTATCAGAACCAGGATGTATGGTAAAAAAATCGATCAATGATGGCACCCTAGATGTTTCAATCTTTGTAAGTTATAAAAAGATGTTAAAAGAACTCACTTATTTAAAAGAGAAAGAAAAGTATCAAGAGATTCAGCTAAAGAAAAAGATGACGAAAAAGTAAATTTTTTTGTATTGTGAGGAAGAATAATGAAAATTTTATTTATAAATTTAAATGGAATACCTCCATATTCAAAATTTATATTAACAAGTATAGAGAATTAAACAAAAATCCATTTACTAAAGAAAAAACCTCTGTTTGTAAAAATTACAAACAGAGGTTTCAGTCTGTAGACACTTCCATATGTTCTCTAACATGGAAGTGTTTTTTTTATGGAGCAGCTGCTTCGTCAAGTTTCATTGACTAGGTAGCTGCTTCATACTTTATACTGAAGAAAATGACTTACTGATTGTATAAAGGGGAGAACGTTCGTTGGAAGATAGAGTTTTTATCGCATTGATTTTTTTGCAATATATTGTTTTTGATTTTTATATAAGCAGAAATTTTTTACATTATAGATACAAGCTGATTTTTTCCTTATCCTTGATCATTTTTGGTATGCTGTCATGGCAATTTGCAAATTTAGCTGGCGTTTTTATTTTGATTGCTATCAGTTTGAACTTCTGTTTGCTTGTCTGTTCTCTGAAAAAATATCTCTTCTCTTTTATCTATATATTAGGGATGTATTTTTTCATTCAAATGAATGTTGCTTGTATGCTCAGTCTATCTAGTTTTTTTAGTCAAATAGAAACTGTGAGAAATCCTTTTTTACTGTTGATCAGTCTGCAAATACTCTTGCTCTTCCTATATTTTGCTGGGATTTTAGGAATAAAAAAATGGTACAACAAAAATAAAATAAGTTTATTTATCTATGACAGAAGATTTACAAGAAAACAGTTCATTTTCTTTGGTGGATTTCTTTTTAGTTTGATCGTCTATTTCCAATTGATGTACTCGGTGTTGCATCAAGGGTTCTTTTGGCTTTTATTCATCGTCTTATTGATGAAAGGCATCCTTTTCTTTGGTATTTTTTTCTTTCTGAAATATTCGGCGGCATATTATAAAGATGTTTTCAATATCATAAATTTTTACGAAAAGAAATTAGAAAGAATCAATGAACTGGAAGATTTTAAACATGATTATGAAGGGATTTTATTTACATTGGCAGTGTTGTTAGAAAAAGGGGATACGGAAGGCGCAGTAGAACAGCTTTTGAAAATCAAAGACTATTCTAAAGATATTATTTTCTCAAAAAATAATACGGAAGAGTTAACGAAGGTCAGAAGTATGTCGGTCAAGAGTGTGCTTTTGATTGAAGTAAATAGAGCAAGAAATATGGGGATCAAAGTCAAATTATCTATTCATACAGAAATCAACGAACTGCCTATGAATCCTTTAGATTTGGCTAGGTGTCTCAAAATTCTTCTAGATAATGCAATTGAAGCAAGTATAGAAACAAAGAATCCGTTTATCGATTTAACAATCAACAAGCAAACAGATACTTATCAAATTTTAGTCAAAAACAATTATACTCGCACTGTGCTGCTGGATAATCTAGGCAAGCGGGGGATTACATCAAAAGAAGGACATTACGGATTGGGGCTCAGTAATTTACATCGAATCGCTCAAGAATATAAAAATTTGTCCTATACGATTTTTCAAGAGGAGACTATTTTTACAGTATTACTTTGTTTAAAAGAATAGGGGGAAGCTTGTTTTTATAGGATCTGTTCCAGTGCTTCTTCTATTTTTTTCATTACTTTGTGTCCAAAGTAAATTTCAGAGCCATTCTTAAATATAATGATTCCTAACTTTCGATTAAGTGCCTTTATCTGTCGCAAATTTAAGATATATGAGCGTAAAAACAAAAAATATCGAGGGAATTTAAGTTTTTTTATATCTGAAAAACTTTCATTTATCAAAAAATCTTGAGAGGTCGTTTGGAGGTATACTCGAAAACGATCCTCTTTTATTGTCTGTATGTAATTGATATAGGGTAAGGCGAATACCTGCTTTTCATTTTGTATTGAAAGAAGCAATATTTCTTCTGCATTGATTTGCAAAGTAAAAAACAGCTTTTTCAATGTAACATGGATTTTTTTGCGTACCTCAGCTAAATTGCTGTTTTTATGGATATAGTCAAATGGGATGATATTACGAGTAACGATAGCCATGCTTTGGTCTGTGTAATTAGTGATAAAAATGATTTTACAAAATGGATTTGCACGTCTAAGCCATTCGGCAATATCGATTCCTGTATATTGATTTTTTAAATTTATATCAATAAAAAAGATGTCAACATCTGTTATATCAAGCGCAGGAATCGCTTTTATAAATGAATTTATAGAGTTTATAGGTACGATTTCTGCAGAAATACCAGAATGTTGGATAAATTCGCTGATTGTTTCTTCGATAAATTTCTGGTGTAATAATTGATCTTCTATAATGTAAATTCTTTGCATCCTTTACCTCCAAATAAATTTTCCTATGAAACTAGTAAATGAAGTTTAACAAAGACTTGAATAATTTTATAGACTTATGACATTAAAATAACGTCAAAGGATGAAATCGCTACGTAAAAGAAATGAAAATAAAACGAAGATAAGACACAATGAGTCATGGGGGATAGATTAATAATATATAAAAGAGAAAGGAGAATATAGCTTATAAATAAGGAATATATGTAAAGGTAGAACGTTGGAGAAATCAAAAATATCTGAGAACTATTTTGCGAATGAATTTTTTTATGGGAGGAAAAAGGATTTTGAGATGTATAAAATAACTAATAATATTTATCTCGAAGAAAAAGGTTACGGCGTACTGATCATTGACCACTTAAAAAGTCCTTTTTTAAAGTATACGTTGAAAAATGGACGCCCAGTTTTAAATGAAAAGATTTATTTTGTTCATCCAGGAGCAGATAAAGTCAAAGTCAAAGAACTTAGTAAGCAATCACCTATGTTCATCCAAGTTTCGAAAGAGTTAAACAATCTTGTAGAAGATAAAAGGGGAGGAAGAAATGAATAAAAAGTTGGCAAAAAAATTTTTTACATTATCGTTGGTCGGGATTTCTTTATTAAATGCACAGGCACTGACTGCCTTTGCTGAAGATGTACAAAAAAATGACGGTACATTAGTGATGAATGATGCAACAAATCGTATTGAGGGATTGAATGCTTCTCATATGTGGTCAAATGATGGGGGAAACAATTGGACACGGGGAAGAGAAGGGCAATTATTCAGAGGAACCCAAGAAGTACGTGTAGCGGCATTTGATCAAATTGTCGTTGACAGTCCAGTATGGCAAGTAAGAAGTTATCCAGGAGGCGCAACTGTCATTTATAACGGCAGCGTTTGGCGCAATGCGTATTGGGCGGAGCCTTCAGATAGACCAGGCAGTGCTTCTGTTTGGCAAAAAGTAAAAGATTTGCCAACGCCTTCAAATATTTTTAATTTTAATCGTTTTACTGGCGAAGAAGCAGAACGATTGCAAAAAGAAGAAGCGCAACGAATTCAAAATGAGAAGAAAGTAATTGGTTATTTCTCAAACTGGCACGGATACAAAACAGACTATGAACCAGATAAACCAGACTATAATTATAGTCAAGGGATCATTGATGGAAAAGGATACGATCCAGTCGATGTTCCTTTTGATAAAATTACTCATGTGAATTATGCTTTTATGGTTATTGATCAAAACGGTGAATTGGTTTCAAACGATCCTTGGGCTGACTTTGATGATTCTCATGAAGGCGGGGGCAGAAACTACATCAATCAGATTACTCAATTAGCGGAAGAAAATGATGTTGCAGCAATGGTTTCGATTGGCGGTTGGACGAATTCAGTCGATGATCATGGGTTTGATCATGCCACAGCTACGCCGGAACGGATGGATCGTTTTACTACTCAGTTAGTTGATTTTATGCTGGACTATCATTTTGATGGGATCGATATCGACTGGGAATATCCAGAGAATGATGAACAAAAAGAAAAATTTGTGGCTCTGATCAAACAGCTGCGTGAAAAGATGACTGCAGCAGGTAAAGAAAATGACATCTACTATCAGTTAAGTATTGCAGTAACTGCAAATCACGAAAAAATGGAATTTATCGCACCAGAGATTACGAATGATTACGTTGATAACTTCAATGTAATGACATATGATTTCCGAGGCGGATTTGATAATCAGACAGGGCATCAATCCCCGCTGTATCCAAAAGCAAGTGATACAGATCAGAAATTCAATATCTCAGCAGCCATGGAAGAATACCATAAAGTTTACGGTATCCCTAAACATAAGTTGATGGTTGGTATGAGTTATTACTCAAGAGGCTTTGCTAATGTTGATGTAGCAGGAATTGGTGTACCAAGTCAAGGTGCTGCAAATGGCGGCAGCTGGGATGACCCTGAACAATTAGCCGGGTTGAAACCATGGTGGCAATTAAAAGAATTCGAAGCACAAGCGAAAGATCCAAATGTTGAAAACTTGTCTTACCATTGGGATGACGAAGCAGAAGCTCCGTTTATCTATGATTCAGAAAAGAGAGAGTTGTTCACTTACGATAATATTGCAAGTATTTCTAGAAAAGTGAACTATACAATTGATGAAGGTTATGGCGGAGCGATTATTTGGGAATTAGCACATGATACGCCAGATACTGCTGAATTAACTTCTTTGGTTGAAAATGTTCTTACAGGTACTCATGTAGACGGCGGTGAGGAAACAGAATCCGTTAAACAAAGTTTCGTGATTGGTGGTCAAGCTGTGGCTGCTCATGGTTCATCTCATCGATCAGGGTTTCCGCGGGTAGTACTAGAAGTACAAGACAGAAAAGCTTCATTAGTAAAACATTCTGACTATCAATTCCATTGGAGCCACTGGGCGAATCAACGATATGCTTCAATCAAAATCTCTGATCCTGCAGGTAAAGTGCTGTTTAATGAATCTTGGAATGCTAATCAGTCTGTAGTGGGGAATGGTCGTTACACATTCGGTACTTTTGCCCAATACGAGGTGCCAGAAGGAAGTACTATAGAAATTTATCATGCAGAAGGACCGTGGCACAGATTTTGGACGACTGATGATAGGGAATTAAAAACAAAATTAGGAAATAACAACTATACTTATATCTATACGATGAAAAATAATAAGTTAGAATTAACTTCTGCTAAATAGTTGAGTTTATATCAGTAAACTGATCATCTATGAATACTTACTTCATAGATGATCAGTTTTTTTAAAAGAAAGAGGGGGAAATTAATGAAGAAAATTTTTTCAATATTCATACTATTGTTTGTCGTTGGTATTCCTGTAACGGTAGAGGCCCATTATCATCCAGCCTATTTACGTTCCATTTCAGAGTTTCATTCTAGAAAACCAAATTGGATGTCAGAACTAAAGGACGATACGAGGTTATCACAGTTATCTATTCCAGGTACGCATAACAGCATGTCTAATGGTCCAGGAGGAGATATCGTTCAGAATCAAGGTTTATCATTGAGTGAACAATTAGAAGTAGGTATCCGTTTTATTGATATGCGTGTAGCTGCAAGACCAAATTGGCTTACGATCCATCATGGATTTGTTTTTCTAGCCAGATTTGAAGATGCTTTGAATACGTTGCGGACATTTCTTCAAAGGAATCCTAGTGAAACAATTTATATGAGGCTAAAACAAGAATACACCAGTGTCAATGATGCAGAGCTTAATCGTTTAGTAAATATATATATTAATGATCCTAATTATAGAAATATGTTTTACCTAGAAAACAATTCAAATCCTACTTTAAAAGAAACACGTGGGAAAATCGTTATTTTTCGTAATTTTGCCGGCTCTTCTTTGGGGATAAGCTATCCGGCTAACTTTGTGATACAAGATAACTACCATCTAAATACTAATTGGGATTTATATGATAAATGGCTGAGTGTAAAAGACCATTTAAATCGAGCACATACAGATAACGGTAACAGGATTTTTATCAACTATTTATCAGGATCAGGTGGCTCTTTCCCTTATTTTGTAGCTAGCGGCCATAGCAGCCCGGGAACCCATGCAGGTAGACTTGCAACGGGTATGACTCATCCGGGATGGGCAGGTTCTGTTCCAGATTTTCCAAGAATCGATTGGTTTTTAGGAATCGCAACGATTGCTTTTGAGGGTACAAATATATTAACTTCTGACTATATTAGGAATCAAAAACTAAGACATACTGGAATTGTTGCTGCTGACTTTCCTGGAGAAGCATTGATCAATCATGTGATTCAACTCAATGAACGTCATATAAATAAACAGTCTTTTTCAATTGGTGGAGATGCACAAGCAACAAATCCCTCTGGTTTTGCCAGGGTTACTGTAGAAGTAAGGGGGAGAAAAATTTTATTAGTAAAGAATTCTGATTATCAATTTCATGGAAGTGGATGGAACAATCAAAGATATGCGTCTGTTAGAGTTAATGACCCATCTGGAAGAGTATTATTTAACCAAATGTGGAATGGAAACGGTACAGTTCTAGGTAATGGCCCTCGAACATATGGAACATTTGCACAGTATGTATTATCTGAAGGAAGCACAGTTGAAATCTATCATGCAGAAGGACCATGGCATAGGTTTAGAACAAGTAATGATAGCGAATTGAAAACAAAACTTGGAAACAATAACTATACGTATAGCTATATACTAAGAAACGGAAAACTAGAATTACTATCTGCAAAATAAGCAGGAAATAAAGGAATTAGATCGATAAATTTCACTAGGATTTTTTTATAATTAAAAAGCATGACAAGTTTTCCATAATAAAAAGAATATAAAACATCAATAAGCCAACTGCTTCGGATCAAATAATTGGATGCAGTTGGCTGAATTTGTGTACAAAGAATTTCAATTTATAAGCCAACTCCGCATTTTTGGAAGTGTAAATGATTCTTTCTATTACGACTCAAATAAAAACCAGCATTTGTAATAATCGATTACTTTTCCTGTTTCTGATTTTCCTGAAGAAAGATATTGAGCAATACAAGTAGTATCTGCAGGGAAATTTGCTTGTTTTAAGAGCAGCTCTAAATTATTGTTTTGATAATTTAAGTTATCCACCTCAAGTAATCCGCCAAAAATGATTTTCTGTTTTTTTTTCTCAAATAATAAGTGATTACTTAATTTTTTGTCTACAATTATCCCCTCTTGATAAGCCTGTTCATTCCCTTGGAAAAATAAGACAAAATTTGTTGGACTTGTGGAATATTGACTAACATGTTCCATATAACTAAAGCTAAGTTGTTCTACATATGAAAAATTCATTGGAAAAGATACAGAAGCTGGATTTTTTTGCAATTGGACCAGCTCTTCTAAACTTTGCTTTTTGTGTTCAAGAAATTTCTTTTGTCTTGTTATTTTATTCAGTTCATCCATTAAATTTTGTTCTGATTTTATCAATGCTTCATAAGTGATTTCAGGCTTTTGATGTAAAATCGATTTTAATTTTTTTATTGGGATGTTCAGATTCCGATAAAAAACAATATCCAATAAATCGAGCAAGGTACGACTGTCAATGACTCGATAATTGTTGTCTTGATTGCGGTTAAAATTTAGTAATCCTTCACGTTCCCAATAACGAATAGTTGATTTTTTTAACTTTGTCAATTTTAAAACATCTTTGATATGAAATGTTTTCTTATCCATAGTATTCCCCCTTTGAAAAAATAGTTTAATAGCTAATATCTAAAAAGTACATAAAAACTTTTGACTGGGCACTTGGTGCATGCCTTACAATAACTAATGTCAAAGGGGGGATGAAAATGAAAGGAAGAAGAAATAAAAATAAGCTGTATGTCAAATTATGTATTTTAGCTTTTTTTCTTTTAGCCATTGAAAAAATTTATCATGTACCAGTTTTTGGAGATTCCAGCGCACCGTTCTCAGTCCGGAGTTTAAAAGAAGACGGGTCAGTAAATGAACAAGGCTATTATATCTTTGAAGGAAATCCAAATGAAGAAGAATCTATTACGATTGAAATAATAAATAACACCAATGAATCATTAAAGATCGGAGTAGAAGCAATTCCTGCTCAAACAAATCAAAATGGGATTACCTCGTTCATAAGTAAAGAAAATCTTGATGAAACACTGGAATTTCCTTTTGACACATTAGTAGAAAATAAAAAAGAAGCAATTGCGCTTAATGCAGGGGAATCAAAAAAATATACAACAAAAATCAATTATCCAACAAAAGAATGGGGAGGCGAGATCCTTGGAGGGTTTCGATTTTATCAAGAAAAAGCACTTCAAGATCAACAAGTCACACATCAATTTGCTTATACAGTCGAGGTGTTGTTACGTCAAAAAAATATAGAACTACCTGTTAACGAATTAATAGCCCGAAACGCTAGAATGGATCAGCGAAATTATAGAAATGTGGTTGAGATAAATTTACAAAATAAACAACCTATATCTATTCGATCCATGGAAATCAATTCGAAATTATATTATCAGGATGAAAAAGATCCAATCATTCAGTATGAAAAAGAAAATTTAAGAATGGCGCCAAATTCAAACTTTGATTTTGGGATACCCACTTTTTCTCAGCCAGTTCGTGCAGGGAATTATCGCGTTGAGTTAACAGTGAGAGCTGATACAGAAACCTACCATTTTGTAGAAAATTTTCACATCAGTTCTTCTGTTGCAAATTCACTGAATCAAACAGCTCTGGATATAGAATTACCGACACCTTGGTTGACCTACTTATCGATAGGAATCGGGATAGTCTTGATATGTTTGATTTTGTACTTGCTTCTAAAAAATAAATTTAAAGGGGGTGAGGAGAAAGAAAATAATTCAATGGCAACAAAATAAAATTGACTTTTATTAAAGGGAGAGAAAACGATGAAAAAAACAAACTTACTATTTGCAGCTAGTTTATTGGGAATCATGAGTTTAGGACAGGCGATGAATGTATTTGCAGCTGATTACGATGGGGCAACCAAAGCAACAACTGAAGGTTCAGTAACGATTGGCGCACCAGATCCAGACCAACCCGAGATTGTCGATCCGGAAAATCCAGAAAAACCAATCGAACCGCCAACGCCGCCGAATCCAAATCCAGGAGATTTAAAAATCAATTTTGTTGCAGATTTTGATTTTGGCGATATTGAACATACGAATTTAGCAATTAACCAAAATGCTCAGTTGATCGATGTTCGAGTAGATGGCCAGACGGAAAAACGAGTACCATTTATTTCGATTGAAGATCGCCGAGGTTTAGCTAGACAAGGATGGGAACTAAGAGCTTCACAACCTAGTCAATTTATTAATGAAGATGGTAAAGAATTAGATGGCGCAGAGATTTCGATTCAAAATATGCATTATGCAAACACAAATAATACACCACAAATCCCTAATTCAAGGGTGGTGTTGAATAGTAGTGAGCAGGTTATTTCTACAGCGAATGCTACTCAAGGGGCAGGTACTTGGTCATTGGCTTTGGGAAGCCCTCATGGAGATAGCACAACAGATGGTGTCAGCCTTCACATTCCTGCAAACACAATTAAATCAGATAAAACATATTCGACTTCCATCGTTTGGGAACTAGTTGCAGATCCAGGCGCAACGCCAACACCCTAATAGACCACAGAGATAGAGGAGATGACCAATGAAGAAGCTGATTACATTTTTAGGAATAGTGTGCATGCTGAGTCAAGCCATATCTCCTTCTATATATATGGTGTATGCTGAAAGTTTCTTAGAAGACAAAGATACCGAACCTGTTTCAGAATTAGAAGATACAGCAGACACTGATTCTTTGCCAGAAAATACAGTTTTGTCTGAAAATATTTCTGAAAAAGAAGATAAAAATGATTCTCCTTCTGTATCCCAAAGTGAAGAAAATTCGGGTAATTCTGAAAGTAAAAGTGAGGAATCAGCTGGCAGCACTGAGAAGACAACTGAAACTGATATAAAAGATATTCTACAAAATGAAAGTATACTACAGAGTTTCTCTGCTCCGCCTTCAGGGGGACCAGGACCAAACGATACAGTGATCACAGGAGGAGGGGTTATTATGGCTGCTCCGGGAAGACTGCGGCTATGGGACGGTGCGGGTAATTCAGCTTCACCCAACGCTCAAGCTTGGCGATCGGCATGGACGATCTGGACTGATAATGTGACCAACAGAGTAGTGTATCGTATAGGAGATTCGTGGGATCCTTTCCTGCCATTTAGGGACGCTGTTAGTCGTTCCGGAGCTGCAGCCGAGATTGTTAACAATAGAAGCCGACACATAGGTCATTTGGTAGGAATAGATAAATGGGTACTTACATCAGGCTATTCATGGATGGAACATACTTTTCCTCTACATTATCGAATTACTGAATTTCCAGAAGACGATATTGTGAATACATCGCCTGAAAGAGCAAGATTTACCGTTCGAGTTACAGATGAACAAGCACCTCATGGCTGGATTGATCTATATGGACGTGTTCAAGTACGATGGCCAGAAGGAAATAATAATGCTATTTATATGGGAGCAACACAAGGTTCAGGTGGCGTGTTTCTATATAATCCACAAACACGACAGATAGAATTCAAACGACATGAACGAAATTCTAATACTATGTCATCGAATGCTGCTGAAACATTCTATACGTTTTCGGTAAGACGACCAGATGCAGCCCAGTCAATAGAAAATATCAACTCGATTTTTTCATTTACTGCTAATGGTAGAGACACATTAGATGCTTTACGCACAAGATATAATTCAGCATCTAAACCAGCTTTTGCATATGGTGACGTAGTTGAAGTATTCCATGCACAACCGAATAGAGTCGGCACTCTTTCAAGCGGAAATGTACAAGGGTTAGGCTCTGTCGCGGATTCACGTGATGGAAATAGAGGCTATCTTGAACTAACAAGTTCAGGTTATAGACAATTGACTTTTAACCGAGCAACACCACGTCAAACAACAATAAGTACAAACACAACGAATGCACAATTAGATGCTAGTCTAGCAAATTACTTAGATATGAATCGTGCTGCTGGTGCGCAAATTGAACGGTTTATTACGTATCCTGATCGATCTAGAGCAGGTACAAGTACTGGTGTTATTCGTGTTCGTCAACAGTTGTCAACTGGAAACTTTGTCTATAGAGATTATCAGGTGCCATTTAATGTGCAGGATGGGATTCAAGCAGATATCACCCATCAGAATTTATTCGTAGGTGAAACATTTGATATTAATAAATCTATATCAAATGTCCGTTATAGGGGCACAACATTAAATAGTAATCAATATACCCTTGATTTTCAACTGGGAACAGTTTTAGATGTAGCTGGTACAAGGAATCTATCGGTGAAAATCACGCATACTGCTAGTGGAGAGTCTGCTGATTTCAGCGTACCAATAACGCTAAGATGGGGTAATACCGTTATGTTTAGAGGTGTTGATGATCGTGCTGGAGGCGCGCTTGCTTATGTTCCATCCGAACGACGATTAGGAATGACACGAGGAAGCTACGAAGTTCTTGCTCCTACACATCCTAACTTTCCAGATGAATACTTCAATATTTCTTTGTTGCGTAATTCGACTAATCGTCAAAACTTAACAGAATTACCTGAATATTATAAGTTTTCTTCACCAGGTACGTGGACTGCTGAACAAAATAAACAGAATTTCGGTAATCGCACGATAAATTACGGAGATATCTTGAAAGTGTATCATGCAGAAGCCCAAGGCCGGTTAAGAATCTTCAACAATGAAACAGAAGGCTCATTATCACATAAAGACAACGTTGCTTACCTAGAATTAACACCAGCAGGATACCGTCAAGTACTGCTTGATCGAGTGACACCACGGACAGGAACGATTAGTCGTCGAATGACTGACAGTCAATTGGACCAACAAGCGGCAACTTATTTAAATCTAGCAGATGCGTCAAACGTCGAGATAGTTGGATTTACTAGATATCCAGATCGATCAAGACTAGGGCAAACGACAGGGACAATTCAAGTTCAAGAAAAATTAAGTAATGGTAATTATGTTCAAATGTCCTATGACGTACCGTTTACTGTTCATCAAGGATTAGAAGCCGCTCCTGTGGCACAAACTTTAATTCTAGGAGAATCTCTTGATTTAGAAAAAGCAGTAGGTGAGGTAAAGTATAATAACGCTGTTTTAGCAAGGGATGCCTATGAATTAGAGTATGATCCTGGACTAGACCTCGATGTAGCAGGCAGTAGGAATACAACAGTAACAATCATTCATAAAGCGACAGGAGAGCGAATCCAAGTGAATGTGCCCGTTACAATTAGATGGGGTAATACCATCATGTTCCGAGGGATTGGCGACCGTTCAGGGGGAGCACTTGCATATGTTCCATCAGAGCGACGATTAAGGATGACGAGAGGAAGTTATGAAGGTCTTGCTTCTACACATCCTAATTTTCCAAATGAATACTTTAATATCTCGTTATTGCGTAATTCAGCCAATCATCAAAACTTAACAGAATTATCTGAATATTATAAGTTCTCCTCGCCAGGTACGTGGACTGCTGAACAAAATCGCCAGGGATTCGGTAATCGGACAATTATCTATGGTGATATTCTGAAAGTCTATCATGCGGAAGCACGTACTCGACTAAGAATTTTTAATAATGAAACAGAAGGTGCCTTGTCTCACAGCAATAATATTGCTTACTTGGAATTGACGCCTACAGGTTACCGACAAGTATTGATCGATCGAGTAACGTCACGTGCAGGAACAATTAGTCGGAATATGACTGATGCTCAGTTAGACCAACAAGCCGCATCTTATCTAAATTTGAGTAACGCACCAAATGTCGAAGTCGTCGGGTTCACTAGATATCCAGATCGATCGACAGTAGGGCAGACAACAGGGACAATCCAGGTTCAAGAAAAGTTAAGCAATGGCAACTATGTTCAAATGACGTATGATGTTCCGTTTACTGTGACGGCTGGTTTAGAAGCATCCGCTGTTACACAAACGTTAAACTTAGGACAAATACTTGATTCAAGCCAAGTAGTCAAAGACGTTAAATATAATGGCCAAGCCTTATCTAATAATGACTTTGAAGTAAAGATCAGCGAAAATGGAATCATGAATTTGGTTGGTAGTCGTACGCTTAATGCATCCATCACCCATAAAGCAACGACGGAGACTATTGAAGTGGAAATTCCTGTAACTATTCAATGGGGGAATACGCTGATTTTGAAAGGGACAGGTCGACATGAAAGTCTAGGGATTTCATTAGTAAGAACTGGCAATCAACTACAATTGGTTGGAACAAAGGGTTCAGAAGACAGAAATCTTCAGCTTCACACAGGGGTTTTCTTAGATGCTGCTTATTTGAAAATAGGCTTGATTTCAGGGCAACAAAATATAGAACTGAATTTACCAAACTATCAGAGAAACTTTACGTATTATGGACGAGACTATAAGTTTGATATCATAGATGATTTCGGTGTAAATGCTGTTCAAGTTGGAGATGTTGTAGAGGTATATCATCAAGAATCGTTGAGTGCTGGCAGAATGATCAGTTTGTACACCAATAGTGTTGAAGAGGATATTCACTCAGGCAATCGATTGGTAAATCAAACCACTTATTATGAGACAACAAATGATGGATTGAGATTGTTGTTTATCAATCAATTAACTCCTAAAAACACAACGATCTCACAAACGATGAGGGACCAACAATTGGACGCAGCAGCAGAAACATATCTTGAATTTGGTAATGCTAAAAATATCGAAGTTGTCGGGTTTACTAGATATCCAGACCGATCAAGACAAGGACAATCGCTAGGAACAATCCAAGTTCAAGAGAAATTAAGTAATGGCAACTATATTCAAATGACGTATGACGTTCCATTTACTGTGACGGCTGGTTTAGAAGCATCCGCTGTTGCACAAACATTAAACCTAGGAGAAACACTTGATCCAATCCAAGTAGTCAAAGACGTTAAATATAATGGGCAAACCTTATCTAATAATGACTTTGAAGTAAAAATCAGCGAAAAAGGGATCATGGATTTAGTTGGTAGTCGTACGCTTAATGCATCCATCACACATAAAGCAACGACGGAGACTATTGAAGTGGAAATTCCTGTAACTATTCAATGGGGGAATACGCTGCTTTTGAAAGGGACAAGTCGTCACGAAAGTTTAGGACTTTCATTAATAAGAGCTGGCAATCAACTACAATTGATTGGAACAAAGGGTTCAGAAGACAGAAATCTTCAACTTCATACGGGTCTCTTTTTAGACACTGCTTATTTGAAAATAGGTTTGATTTCAGGGCAGCAAAATATAGCACTGAATTTACCAAACTATCAGAGAAACTTTACGTATTATGGACGAGACTACAAGTTTGATATTGTAAATGATTTCGGTGTAAATACGGTTCAAGTAGGAGATGTTGTAGAGGTATACCATCAAGAATCGATAAGTGCTGGCAGAATGATCAGTTTGTATACAGATGGCGTTGAAGCAGATATTCATCCAACCAATCGATTGATAAATCCAACAACTTATTACGAGACAACAAATGATGGATTGAGATTGTTGTTTATTAATCAACTAAGCTCTAAAAATACAACGATCTCGCAAACGATGAGTGACCAACAATTGGACGCAGCAGCAGAAACTTATCTTGAATTTGGTAATGCTAAAAATGTCGAAGTTGTCGGATTTACTAGATATCCAGACCGATCAAGACAAGGGCAATCGCTAGGAACCATCCAAGTTCAAGAGAAATTAAGCAATGGCAACTATATTCAAATGACTTATGATGTACTATTTACCGTTCATCAAGGGTTAGAAGCCGCTCCTGTGGCACAATCTTTAACTTTAGGAGAATCTCTTGATTTAGAAAAAGCAGTGGGCGAAGTGAAGTACAATAACACTGTTTTGGCAAGGGATGCCTATGAGTTAGAGTATAATCCTGGACAAGATCTTGATGTACCAGGAAGCAGAAAAACGACAGTAACAGTCGTTCATAAAGCTTCTGATGAAAGAATTCAAGTGCAGATCCCTGTGACGATCACGTGGGGAGAAACACTTCTTTTTAGAGGGCATGCGGATCGTTCTGCAGGTGCCTTAGCCTATTTACCTGGGGAAAATAAATTGGTAGCTCGACGTGGCGATTATATTGCCGTGGCACCAATTCATCCTAGTTTTCCAAACTTATATTACTCATTAGCAGTATTGAGAAATACGGATTCAAAACAAGCACTTAATGAGTTGAATACAGTTACTAGTTATGAAGCTGCTGGAAACAGAAATGTAAACGATCATGTCCGTGATATTGGAACGATTTCCATTACACATGGAGATATTCTAAAGGTTTATCACGAAGAACCAAATTTCCGATTAAGGATTTTCAATAATGAAGTAGAAGGTGCGTTGTCTCACAGAAACAATATTGCTTACCTAGAATTAACGCCCACAGGTTACCGTCAAGTATTGCTTGATCGAGTAACACCTCGGACAGGGACGATCAGTCGAAACATGACCGATAAGCAGTTAGACCAGCAAGCGGCAACTTATCTGAATCTAACAGGTGCACCAAATGTCGAAGTCGTTGGATTCACTAGTTACCCAGATCGATCAAAACTAGGTCAAACGACAGGTACGATCCAGGTCCAAGAAAAATTAAGTAATGGTAAGTATGTCCAAATGTCCTATGACGTATCTTTTACAGTAGAAGGTACACGTGAGATAACAAATGTCTCCAATTTTGAATTTGGTACTATCAGAAAAAGCAACCGCCGCCAAGTAGTTACAGCTTTGAATGAAAAAGAGACGCCGCTGGGATTACAATTATCTGATTATATTGGTACAAGTAACTGGTCGCTTCAGGCATATCAAAGTTCTCCATTTCAAAATGCTAATGGAAATGAATTAAGAGGTGCAGAAATCAGTCTTAAAAATATCGTCAGTCAAAGTGATCAAGCTGCCAATCTTCATACACAAACCGAAGTAAACTTGAATACTCAACCTATAGAAATTGCAAACTATATAGTGAATAATTCAGCTGGGAACCATCCAGTAGGAAACACAACCATTTTATTTGGAACGGAAAATACATCTGGTGTGGAGCTTCAGGTGCCGAATTCATTAGAGGCAAGCGAAGATACCTATAGGACAACGATCAATTGGGAGCTAGTAGCAGATCCAAGTCAGGGAGTGAACTAACGTGAAGAAAAATATTAAGAAAAACGGCATTCTGCTTATGCTTGTTATGTTGTTCGTTTTTTTCACACCACAAAAGATGGATGCTGATACGATTAGCATGGGAGAAACATATGAAAACAATGTGACTGTGCGATTTATCCCTTCAAAAACTGATGTACTGCCTAAAACAGGTGAGCTAAGAATGGATCATCTAAAAAAAGCTGGATTCGTGCTTCTTCTATTAGTGTTTATTGGAATAAAAGATAAGCACACAAAGAAAAGCGAATGATTTTTTAAATAATAAAATAGTTTTTGAATGACCCTGCCTATCGTTTTACTAATAGGCAGGGTCATATTAATGATGAGTGACTTATCACAAAGCAAATCTTATTTCAATTAGGGTTAAACTATTGGAATATTGTAGGTCATGCACTTTTGCAATTGATAAGGTAAAGAATATAAGATACGCTTTTGTTCAAAAGAATACTGGAATACAAGATACATAGTGAATATCAGCTGAACTGTTTTATTTATGAATAAAATTCTTGATTTAAGTACTGCAATAGGGTGCCCCAAAAAAGAGTTTTTACAAAATAGTTTCAGTAAATTTATCAGATGCAGTTCATTAAAGCTGCTTAAAAAGGTGAGAAATTATGAAAAAAGAATGCGATGTAAAAATAGGTTCCAACGTTGAATGTAAAGCTGTAGGATTTTCTTTGCCTATTACAGGTACAGTAAAATATATTTATAATAATACTGCTGCTGTCTTTGTAGATAAAGTACAACCTGCAGATCAATCTCTAGCAAGTGAAAAGCACTATATGGCCCTTGCTTTAATTAAAGATATTCATATTATTTGAATCATCAAATAAATTATATAATGAGTAGGAGAGTACGAAAAAGTAAGGGAATCAAGACTAAAAATTGAAGAATCCGAACCCAATTTTATAAAATAAAAGAAGGTTTTGTTATTTTTAAATTTCTTTGATGACTTTCTTAGAGAGCTATGCTACTCTATTATTCTTTTTACTAAATAATATTTTTTGGTACCGATTATTGGAACATCTTCTAGTTCACCAAAGATTTTATAGCCTTGTTTCAAATAGAAATCTACCGCTTGGTAAGCTTTTGTCGTAAGAGTAATCGTTTTGATATTCTCTCTCATTGCCTGTTCTTCCATTGCTTTTATTAGTTTCGAACCAATTCCTGCTTTTTGATATACTTCTTGTACACCTAATAATGAAATATGCAGCGTATCATATTGTCGTTTACCAATAATTCCTCCTGCTAATTGATCATTTTCCCACGCACTAAAGGCCAATATTCTATTTGTTTCCTCCGATGAATGATTGTTAAATTGTCTTTCATGTTGTTGACGAAAAATTTCTTCTAAAAAAGGTAACAAGTCTGCTTTACTGCTTTGTTCTATCTTCATATTTTCCTTCCTTTCTAAACTTCCTATCTATCATCCACACTACAAAAAAGGCACCTGTTTGTCAAAATAACAAACAGGTGTCTTTTGTATGATCTTAAATCACCTTTTTAGTATAAGTCAATGGATCGATTCGCTGCAGCAATGGACTTTCATCATAAGTAGTCATCAAAGTCAATTCATGCATGGCGCGCGTACACATCGTATATAAAATCAATTGATCTTGCGAAGTATGGAAGTTTTCTTGATCCACGCCCCATAAAAAGACGCGGTCAAATTCTAATCCTTTCGCTAAGAAGGCTGGCAAGATAACGATTGAACGTTTCATGAAATCTTCTTCATCAACGATCAATTGGATCTCTTGCTGCGCCTGCTCGGAAAGCTGTTGGTACAACTGCTGGCATTCTTCTTGTGTTTTAGCGATGATCGCTGTTCGCCAGAAGCGTGCAGATTCTTTGGTCTCTGCAAAGGTTTTTTCCAACCAAGCCAATTGATCAGCAGTGTTTTCTGATTGGATCACTGTTGGAAGACCGCCTTTTCGGGCTGTAGTATCTACTTGATCTTCTTTTGAAAGAAAATGGTTCGCAAAATCAGTGATTTCCTTAGTTGAACGATAGCTGGTCGTCAATTGGAATCGTTTCGTTGTCTGATCTTCAAACAAGAGATCCAAACAACCAATGATTGTTTCATTCCCAAAGACATTTTGATTCAAGTCGCCGCAGAAAGTGAGGGATGCATTTGGGTAAATCGCTTGAAGAAGTGCTGCTTGAGCAGGTGCGAAATCTTGCATCTCATCAATAAAAATATACCGTGCTTTTTGTTGGACAGAAACAGGGTAGATCTTACGCATCAGCAAGAAGTAAAGAACAGCATCTTCTTGGTGAAGTTCTTTTTCCCGTAAATTATCACGAATCTCAAGTAAGTGATTTTCCCACATTTCTTTCGTTATTCCATGGCGTTTGCGGATTTCTTGAGGGATCGTCTGCAGAAAATGCAAATATTGTTTAGAAAGGTTCACAAATTGATAATGCATGATCCCTTGATGCAAGCGGCGGAATCTCTTCTGAACGATTCGTTTCGCTAATTTTTTCCGTAATGCTTTTTCTTTCTGCTCTGTATAATCCAAGTTTGGGTCACTGGCATAAAGTTCTTGCAGTTGTTCTTCTGCTTCGTCTTTGACCCATTGCTGGCGCATTTCATCTTTTTGCAGACCGCCGATTTTTTTCAGCAATTTGGTTTGCAGAAGAGACAATCTTTGATGGAGCGGCAGCAGCTGGTTGGTATCCTGATAATATTTGCGGATCATTTCTTTTGATAAAATCGTCCGGCCATTGATTTTCATTTCGCGGAACAGCGGACCAAAAGAAGTGATGGAACGTACATAAGGATCAATTTGATCAACAGCAGAAAGACCAGCTTTCATTTGTTGGATCGGATCTTTTTCGCCAGATAAAAATCCTTGTTCCTGTTTGGTTTCTTCAATAAGTGAAAAACGAGGCAGCAATTGTTCCGCAAACTGACGGAACGTAAATGTCGGCACACCGCTTTCGCCTAAGGAAGGCAGCACAGTTGAAATATAATCAGAAAACAAATGGTTAGGTGAGAAGAGCAAGACATCTTTTGAATCTAGCCATTTTCGGTGATGGTACAGCAGAAAAGCGATACGTTGAAGCAACGCCGATGTTTTTCCGCTGCCGGCGATTCCTTCAATCAAAAGGACTTTGCTGCTGGTTTCTCGAATGATCTCATTTTGTGCTTTTTGGATCGTGGAGACGATATTTTTCATATGGGCACTAGAAGCATCATCAAGGATCTCCAACAAGAAATCATCATTGATCACTTCAGACGTATCGACCATTGAAAGGATTTCGCCCTCTTGGATTTTGAATTGGCGTTTTAGCAACAAATCGACGTCGATTTTATCGACAGATGTTTCGTAATAAGCTTTTCCAAGCTCTCCTTCATAATAAAGATTGGCAATCGGCGCACGCCAGTCGATCACAATCGTTTCTTCCGTAGTATCACGTAAAGAGGCGATGCCGAGATAAAGGGTTTCGGGTTCTGTTTCTTCTTGGAAATCGATTCGGGCAAAATATGGGTTGCCTTCCATGACACCCAATGACTGGAGTCTTTTTTCTTGGGAAGCAGCAGTTTGGTATTTCAACAGTAATTCTTGTTCATGCTGACGGTATTCTACAGCTGATTCATAAAAGGATTCATTGCTTCCGCCACGAATCTTCTTTTCAGAGATTTCTTTTAGCTGGTGATTCATTTTATTGGATAACTCAGCTTTTTGCTGAGAAAGAATCTGTTGTTCTTGTCGAATGATTTTGATAGTTTCAGCAACATGGAGTTGTTCTTTTTTTCTTTCGTCCACGGGTGGGCCTCCTTAAAAAATGTGACATAAAATTATAGCACAAAAATGCTGAGATTTGTTAGCGGGAGGTGCCTTTATGTTACACTAGTTAAAAAGGAGAAAACAAGATGCGTACAGAAGAGGAAATGACAGCGCTTATCTTAAAAGTTGCGAAAAGTTTAAATGTCAAAGCCGCAGCAATCTCCGGTTCACGAATGGACCCAGAAGCAACCAAAGATCAATTCCAAGATTATGATATCGTTTATATTGTCGAAAACCTCAATGAGTTATTAGCAGATCGGCGCTGGATCGATCAATTTGGCGAACGAATGATCATGCAGACACCAGAAGAGATGTTGCTGTTTCCGCCGACATTGGGCCAGCGATTTACATTTTTGATGCAGTTTATGGATGGGACGAGGATCGACTTGATGCTTTGCCCGCTGATGGCAGCCAAAGAATTAGAACGAGAACCGCTGCTGACGCCGATATATGATCCAGATGGGTTGTTTAAACAATTGACGATTCCTTCATCAAAAGTATTTTGGGTGCAAAAACCAAATGAAAAATTATTCCAAGACAGCTGCAATGAATTTTGGTGGGTATCAACTTATGTTGTAAAAGGGATTGCCAGACAGGAACTGATTTATGCAGCGGATCATCTTTATGAAAATTGCTTTGCAGAACTGTTGCGTATGCTGAGCTGGGGAGTAGGAGAGCAAGACGGCTATCAAATCAGTACAGGGAAAAACTATAAATATTTGACAAAATTCCTGAAACCAGAAATCACAGAACGATTACTTGCGCTTTTAGATTTTTCTTCTTTGGAAAAATGTGCGCACGCGCTCCAAGGATGTCAGGAACTTTTTTCTCAAACAGCACAAGCTTATGCAGCAGAACGCGGTTTTTTCTATGATAAAGATACAGAGAAAAAGGTGCGTCAGTATACAAAAAATAATTTGGAGGTGAAATAAATGTCCATCGAACGATTTTGGCAAGAATGCTGCCAGCAAACAGGGATCGAAGAAAACTACAGCGATGCCTGGGCATTTGGGAACACACCAAAACAGGCCGATGAATTGTTAGAATTAGTCTTGGCGGGAAAGAAAACAGCCACAAGTTCTGCTAAAGAATTATATGAAAGAGACAATGAACCTTTTCCAACTGCTGGTGAATACAGCATTTTGCTAGATGGCAAAGAGGAACCAAAAGCAGTGATCCTCACCACGAAGATCGAAGAATATCCTTTTGATGAAGTACCTGCTGCGTTTGCTTATCGTGAAGGAGAAGGCGACCGAAGCCTTGCGTATTGGCGAAAAGTCCATGAGCAGTTTTTCAAAGAAGAATATCAGAAAGCTGGTCTAACTTTTCATGAAAAGATCCCTTGTTTATGTGAAACGTTTGAATTGATCTACTACAAGGAATAAAAGAACATTTTGCGTTCATAGACGCTTTGAAGTATACTGTTTTTGAATCAGGAAGTTAGTAAAAAATACTTCTAGATAAATGAAGGAGACGAGTAATATGCCATTTGTACACGTAGAATTAGTTGAAGGACGTTCAGCTGACCAACTAGAAAATATGATGAAAGATATCACAGACGCAGTCCATAAAAACACTGGTGCACCAAAAGAACATATCCATGTTATTGTCAACGAAATGAAAAAAGGAACATACGGCGTAAACGGGGAATGGAAAAAATAAGTTTGATTTCCCCCTTGCATTTTTTGGTTATAAGTGGTTAAATAAACACATAATTGATTGATGAGAAAGACACCTGAATTTGAGAGTCTTCTTTTAGAGAGGGAATGCGCGGCTGAAACGTTCCTAGAAGAAAACCAAAGGATGACCACTTTTTCCAACCTTTGTCGAAACAAAGGCGGTCGTTCCGTTATCACGCTCAAGGAACACACTTGTGTTTGAAATTAGGTGGAACCACGAACTTTTCGTCCTAGTATCTTTATTTTATAAAGATGCTGGGACTTTTTTGTTTTTGGCCGTGCCTGCTCATCAAAATCAAAAAGGAGGATATTATATGTTAAAAATTACTTTTCCAGACGGCGCTATCAAAGAATTCGAGTCTGGCGTAACAACGCTTGTTATTGCTGAAAGCATCTCTAAAAGCTTGGCTAAAAAAGCTTTGGCCGGAAAATTCAATGGACAATTGATCGATTTAGTTCGTCCAATCGAAGAAGACGGAAAAATCGAAATCATCACACCTGATCACGAAGATGCATTAGGTCTTGTACGTCACTCATCTGCACACTTGATGGCCCAAGCAATGCGCAGACTATATCCAAATATCCATTTTGGTGTAGGTCCTGCCATCGATTCCGGTTTTTATTATGATACAGATAACGGCGAACATCCTGTAACTGCAGAAGATCTGCCAGCAATCGAAGCTGAAATGATGAAAATCGTTAAAGAAAATCTGCCAATCGAACGCAGAGTCCTTTCAAAAAAAGAAGCATTAGAAGTTTTTGCAGATGATCCTTACAAAGTTGAATTGATCCAAGAATTACCTGAAGACGAAATCATCACTGCCTACCAACAAGGCGAGTTCATCGACTTGTGCCGTGGACCGCACGTGCCTTCAACAGGTCGTATCCAAGTCTTCAAGTTATTATCTGTCGCAGGTGCTTACTGGCGCGGAAATTCTGACAATCATATGATGCAGCGTGTATACGGAACAGCATTCTTTGATAAAAAAGACTTGAAAGAATTCATCCGTATGCGTGAAGAAGCAAAAGAACGCGACCACCGCAAACTAGGAAAAGAACTAGACTTGTTCATGGTTTCTCCTGAAGTTGGTTCTGGATTGCCGTTCTGGCTGCCAAAAGGTGCAACGATCCGCAGAACAATCGAACGTTATATCATAGACAAAGAAGTAAGTCTTGGCTACCAACACGTCTATACACCGATCATGGCAAATGTGGAACTTTATAAAACATCTGGTCACTGGGATCATTACCATGAAGACATGTTCCCGCCAATGGATATGGGCGACGGCGAAATGCTTGTTTTACGTCCAATGAACTGCCCACACCATATGATGGTCTATAAAAATGATATCCATTCTTACCGTGAATTGCCAATCCGAATCGCTGAATTAGGTATGATGCACCGTTATGAAAAATCTGGCGCACTTTCTGGTTTGCAGCGTGTACGTGAAATGACATTGAACGATGGACACACATTTGTTCGTCCAGACCAAATCAAAGACGAATTCAAACGTACATTAGAATTGATGGTTGCCGTTTATGCAGACTTCAATATCACTGATTATCGTTTCCGTTTAAGCTATCGCGACCCTCAAAATACAGATAAATATTTTGATGACGATGCAATGTGGGAAAAAGCACAGACAATGCTGAAAGCTGCGATGGATGAATTAGAATTAGATTACTTCGAAGCAGAAGGCGAAGCTGCTTTCTACGGACCTAAATTAGATGTCCAAGTAAAAACAGCTCTAGGAATTGAAGAAACATTGTCAACGATCCAATTAGACTTCTTGCTGCCAGAACGTTTTGATTTAACTTATGTTGGTGAAGATGGTGAAAACTCTCATCGTCCAGTCGTTATCCATAGAGGGATCGTTTCAACAATGGAACGTTTCGTTGCTTACTTAACAGAAGTTTATAAAGGCGCATTCCCAACTTGGTTAGCACCGATCCAAGCAACAATCATCCCAGTCTCTGTTGACGCACACAGCGATTACGCATATGAAATCAAAGAACGCCTTCAAATGAAAGGTTTGCGTGTTGAAGTAGACGACAGAAATGAAAAAATGGGTTATAAGATCCGTGCATCTCAAACACAAAAAATCCCTTATCAAATCGTTGTTGGGGACAAAGAGGTAGACGATGCAACAGTAAATATCCGTCGATACGGCAGCAAAGAAACAGCTGTCGAAGAGTTGAACCTATTTGTTGATTCGATTGCTGCAGAAGTACAAAATATGAGCCGTTCATAAGCATAACAAGTAAATTCATGTTGCTTATAATATAGAAGAAAGAGATCCGCAGATGATGTTCTGCGGGTCTCTTCTTTTGTTTCAAATAAAGAAAAAACAACTAAGATTTTGACATTCAGTCTTTGATGCTCAGTTATTTTTTGAAAAAATCCCCCGCAAGATATGGTATACTGTTTGAGATAGATTTAAAAAAATGGATGGTGGCTTATGAGTGTAGCAGGACGTATCGAAAGCATGATGGAAGAATACTCTTCAGCAGAAAAAAAACTTGCAGCTTATATAATTGATAATTTAGAGAAAATCCCTACGATGACCGCTATCGATTTGGCGAAAGCTGCAGGTTCCAGCGCGCCGACAGTGGTCCGTTTTTCAAAAAAAATTGGTTTTCAAAGCTTGACGGATTTCAAAATAACGATCTCTACAGAATTGCAAGCAGGACTCAATGATGGATTTAGTGATATTGACCCAAATGAAGCTTTTTACTCGATCAAAAACAAGTTAGGAAAAAATGCGCAGGTAGCAATCAGTGAAACGGTCGACCTTTTGGAAGAAGAAAAAATCCAAGAAGTGATCAAAGCACTGGATCAAGTAGAAGTCATTTATTCTTATGGTGTAGGAGCATCAGCACTAGTTGTAGAAGATATCTTGCATAAATGGTCGCGTGTCGGCAAACAAGTCGTGTTTGAAAAAGATATCCATGTGCTGCTTCCTCAATTGGTCAGCAATGAAAAAGCATGCGTGCTGTGGCTGGTGTCTAATTCAGGTAAAAGCAGTGATGTCGTTGCACTAGCAGACTTGGCAAAACAGTTAGGGATAACCGTTATCGCTTTGACACAATTAGGGACAAATCCTCTGAGTAAATCAGCAGACATCGTTGTCCAGACTTCTCGACCAAAAGAAATCACCAATCGAAGCGCAGCAACCAATTCATTGCTGGCTCAATTTGCAACGATCGATATTATTTTTTATTTTTATATGGCCCAGAATGAAGAATTGACGCAAAAAGTGTCTACGACCAGAAAAGCGATCCAAAAATATATCAAACAGATTTACAAATGAATACATGCACAAAGGCGGTAAAAATTTGTTGGAGTTTTCCACAAAAAGAAACTTGGTAAATGTGTTCCACGAAATTAGAAAACATTATTTTCAAAAATACGTTAATTTTTATATGTTTTTTAATTTGAATGTTAAGCATCATTCTATGTTCTGTGAAACAAATTATTTATTTTATCTTGATTTTATATAAAGAATTTCTTGCCAAATCGATTTTCGCTTTTTAATTCTTGCGATTTTCGGTAAAATGGAACACGAATGTAGAGATGCGGAAGGATAGGAATGATGAAGGATTTTATGAAAAAAATGATGAATAAGTCATGGTTCGACAAACTGAAAAAGAGCGGGCAGGAACCAAAGAACAAACCATATAGACGCTCACATGTTCCTTTTCGATTGAACTTTCTTTTTTTCATTATATTTGCACTATTTGTGTCATTGATTGCGCGACTAGGGTATTTGCAGATCATTGACGGAGAGAAGATGGAAGCAAAAGTAACATCGTCTTCTGTGATCACCGTTCAAGAACGGACACCGCGGGGAATGATCTATGATGCAAGCGGGACAGCGCTGGTAAAAAATAAGGCAAATCAAGCGATCACGTTTACTCGCGGCTCGCAAATGTCTTCTTCTGACCTGTTGAAAGTGGCCAACAAGCTGAATGAGCTGATCGATGTGCCTGTCGATGATAATTTGACGACACGTGATAAAAAAGATTTCTGGTTAGCGGACAAAGACAATTTAGAAAAAGCAACAGAACGCTTATCTGCTAAAGAAAAGCAGCTGGGTACAAGTGAACAATATCAAGCAACTGTTGATAAAGTAACGGACGAAGAGATCCAATTCAACGAAAGTCAGTTGAAAGCAGCGACAATCTTCAAACGAATGAATGCTGCTTCTGATCTGAATACGATCTATGTCAAAAATAGCGATGTCTCAGATAAAGAATTGGCAATCGTCGCAGAGCGTGCCTCTGAACTTCCAGGAGTTTCTACTGGAACAGACTGGACCCGAGAATATAACGCTGCAGATTCACTGAAAAGTATCTTAGGAAGCGTGACAACAGAAAAACAAGGTCTGCCTGCTGAACGTGCCGAAGAATTATTAGCGCAAGGATATGCAAGAAACGACCGAGTGGGACAAAGTTATTTAGAAGAACAATATGAAAGTGTCCTTCAAGGAACAAAAACACAATATGAAGTGAAACTTGATAATAAAGGAAACGTCTCAAGTCAAAGAGAGATTTTTGCTGGAGAAAAAGGTTCGAACTTGAAACTTTCGATCAATGCAGAATTCCAAACAAAAGTAGACGAGATCTTGCAACGGAATTTCCAAACATTGATCAACAGCGGCAAAGCCAAATATTCTCCTGGCGCTTATGCAGTTGCTATGAACCCAAAAACAGGTGAAGTCCTTGCGATGGCTGGATTTAGCCATGACCAAGGATCAGGTGAACTGCAAGAGAATACTTTAGGTACGATCACCAGTGCATTTACTCCTGGTTCTGTTGTTAAAGCAGGAACATTGGCAGCTGGTTGGGCAACAGGTGCAATCACCGGCGACCAAGTGCTGGTCGATGAACCGATCCGTCTGCAAGGTGCTTCAGAAAAGAGTTCTGTTTTTAATAGAAGCGGCCAAGTCTCATTGGATGTTGTCAAAGCGTTGGAACTATCTTCCAATACGTATATGATCAAAGTTGCTTTAAAAATGTTAGGACTTGAATATACGCCAGGAATGGGATTACCAGGTTTAAGTGAACAAGAAACAGCCTATGCAGAATTGCGTAAGTCATTCAACGAATTTGGTCTTGGCGCTATCACAGGCATCGATTTGCCAAATGAAGTGCAAGGGATCGCTCGTCCTGTTGACTACATGCAAAAATTCAATAAAGATAACGGAAAAGAATGGTATACATCAGGAAACTTTACCGATTTGGCCTTTGGACAGTTCGATACCTATACGCCGATCCAATTAGCACAATATGCGGCTACAGTAGCCAATGGCGGAAAACGAATCCAGCCCCATTTAGTCACAGGGATCTATGGAAATGACGAAAATGGAAATCTAGGCGAGTTGAAAAAATCAATCGAACCAAAAGTACTCGATGAAGTAAACATCTCTCCTGAAAATATGGCATTGATCCGCGAAGGGTTCCACCAAGCGGTTCATGGAACAGATGCCTATACAACTGCTAAAGGACTAGCCAGCGCGAAAATGGACGTGTCTGCTAAAACAGGGACAGCCGAAACTGTGGCAGAAGGACATCCTGATATTGCGACAGTAAACAGCAATATCGTGGCTTATGGGCCAACAGAAGATCCAGAAATCGCAATCAGTGTGGTATTGCCAAACTTAACAGACGAAAAAGACCACATGAACGTAACGATCGCTAAAGAGATTTTAGATGCTTACTATGATATGTTCATGGCAAACAGATAATCAAAAAGACCGCTGTATCAGCTTAAGCTGGTGCAGTGGTCTTTTTGTGTGAAACTATCAAGATTTTTCAAGTGTGCCGTCTTTTTTGTAGACTTTTAAAGTCGATTGTTTGTTTTCGGCGATTTCTTTTCCTCGTTCAACGGCTTCTTTTTTTGTATCGAAATGCTGACTTGCTTGTTTGGCACCTTCAGAAATGACGATCCAGTGGTCATTTTCGAATTTGACATCGACATCTGCATCCATCAATTTTCCAGCACGAGGATTTTCTTGATGTTTGTCATGTTTTGTAGGATTTTTTTCTTCAGAAAATTTCTTTTTTTCTGCTTCTGACGCATTGCTTACCCATTCTTTCGCTTGCTTCATAGCAATCGGGATAGCGCGATCATCAGGATAGTCCTCATCTAATAAGGCATTGGCGATGTCGATTGCTTTTTTTCGGGTCAATTTATCCATATTTTTCATTGAAGCAGGGTAGTCATTCATGTTCCATGGCATTGGCAGCATCCTCCTTGATTTCAATATTGAAGTGTTTCAAAAGTTCAAGTGATTCTTGTTGTTTTGTGTTAGCAGCAACAAGTGTCGGGTCGATGTAGATATCGGCCTCTGGAAATACGCTTTGCAAGCCTAAAGCATTCGAAAGCACACACAGATTCGTTTCCACACCAGCTAACTGAATCTTTTTTTCTTCTTTTTTGTCCGCAAAAAATTCTTCTTTAATTCGAATCAGCTTTTCAGGGGGAATGGTAAAGTAATATTTTTTGATTCGGGTATCAGATGTGTCCATTCCCAGACCATAGATCAGTTGAAATTCCAATGCGTTCTCTTCCTCGGTATCTTTATAATCGACTGGGATATCTTGAGTAAAAAGAACGAATTCATTTTTTTCATGTGCTTTTGCGACCCGTTGAGCGATTTTTGGTACAAGTTCCTCTGCCCCTGAAACGAATTGATTGCTCTCGGGATCAAGTATATGGTTTTGCATATCAACAACAACAAGCACGATATCACCTCCTGAATATAAGTGTAAGCCCATTCTGAAAAAAAGAAAAATAATATGAATAACTGATGTATTTCAGCTGGAAAAGGAGAGTCGGGTTGTCCATTTTTTCGTCAAGTAAAAATACTTAACAAAATCGGCAAAAAGGGTAGCATTCTCAGAAAAATCATGGTAAGATAATGAAGTCTGAGAGTCATCTTGGAGAATTCTAGTAATTGGGGAGGGAAAAACATGCGCGTAAACATCACTTTAGAATGTACTTCTTGTAAAGAACAAAACTATCTAACAAGCAAAAACAAACGTAACAACCCTGATCGTTTGGAAAAGAAAAAATATTGCCCACGCGAACGCAAAGTTACTTTGCACCGCGAAAAAAAATAAGCTTACTGCATAAGTTCCCATCCTTTGGTATTCCAATGGCTGGGGCTTTTTTTGTTTTAAAAAAAGAAAGTCCTGTTGGTTTTTATATGAAAAAACTGTTAGTATTCATAACATAAAAGAGTTGGAGAGGGCGAGTAGATATGTTTATTTCGATGTGGGCACAAGATAAAAATGGATTGATCGGCAAAGACGGCTTGCTGCCTTGGCGATTGCAAGATGATATGCGTTTTTTTAGAGAACATACCATGAATAGGATCTTGGTGATGGGAAGAAAAACATATGAAGGGATGGGCGAGTTAAGCAAACCGTACCGAAAAATCATTGTTTTAACAACGAGAAAAGACTTGCCGGTAAAAGAGAATGCCCAAGTTATGCATTCTATTGATGAGCTTTTAGCATTCAGCAAAACCGTGGATGAAGATATTTATATTTCGGGCGGCGGGGATATTTTTCGGGCGTTATTACCACAAACAGGAATCATTTGGCGGACATTGATCGATGAGGAATTTACCGGAGATACCTATATTGGAGAAATCGATTTTTCAGGATTTGAATTAGTCGAAGAACGCGAAGGAAAAATAGATGAAGAAAATCTGTATCCGCATCGTTTCCAAAAATGGGTTCGGACTTCTTTAACCGAATAAAAACTTGAAGAACACAAAAGAGGACGGAACAAAATGCCATCCTCTTTTGTGTTTTTCTTTAATATTCAAGTCATAATACTTGGTTCACGACCTCTATCCAAACGGTGCTCACGAGCTAGCTTCTTCGGTGATAAGCTTTTCTACTGTAAAATATAAAAAGCTATTTTTCAGTAGAAAAGAATCTTATCACTTGAAGCTGAACAGCTCGTTTACGACCTCTTAGTAAACGGTGTTCACAAAGCTGACTTTCGGTATTAATTCAAAAATCCGCAAAACATAAAAAGCTGTTTCGCGGATTTCTTCGTTAATACTCAAGTCATAACGCTTTGCTCACGACCTCTTTTTAAACGGTGTTCAAATGACTGCTCCTGCGGAATTAAGTCTGATAAATTAAAAATATGGAGAGCTATTTCTAATTTACCATTCTTAATTCTTGGAGCAGGACGTCATTTTCACGACCTCTCTATAAACGGTGTTCACTCAGCTGCTTCTCGGCACTAAGTCAAATTTTCGCAAAAGTCTGGGAAGCGACTTTCGAAAAATTCTCCTTACTGCTCAAAGCAAAACGCTGAGTTCACGACCTCTTTGGCTACAAATTCTCCTTGATATCCTCAATCATTTTCTTGCTGGCAATTGGTCCATTATACAACCAGCTTGATTCTGGTCCGAATTCCAACACATGATTTTCCTTGACTGCTTTTAGATTTTGCCAGACAGGCTCGTTGAACATGGCTGCATCTTTGTCGCTGTTGACTAAAATGATATAGTCCGCATCTAATTCTGCTAATTTTTCTGATGAAACAGCGGACCAGTCTGAAGTGGCGCTTTGTGTTATTTCATTAACTAATGCAGGTGTTTCAAATTTTAAATCGCCGTAAACGATACGGCCGCTTGAACGGTTTTCGCTGACCATAAAGGCTGAATTATTTGTTACCCATAAGATAGCTGCGCTTTTTCCGTCGATTTTATCTGCTAATTCCTCGCGGGTCTCTTTTGCGAAAGAATTGTAATCGCTGATGATCTCTTTTGCTTGATCTTCTTTATCTAACGCTTTGCCGATGTCTGTCAATTGTTCTTCCCAAGTGACGTCATTTCCATTTTTCACTACATATGTAGGGGCGATCTTGCTGTATTGTTCATATTTTCCTCCTTCAACCGTAGCAGATGAAGAAATCAATAATAAATCTGGTTCAAAACTCAATACTTTTTCATAAGGAAGGTCATAAGAAATCGTTGGGACACCTTCCAATTTATCTTGTAAATAGTGCTGGATCGAACCGCTGCCGACTGTCCATTGCGCAACAGGTTTTTCGTCTAAAGCAACAAGATAGTCTTCAAGATAGCTGCCGATAATACGTTTAGGATGATCAGGTATCTCTACTTTATTTCCCAATGTGTCAGTTACCGTATGTGTGCCTTGATCTTCTTTTGCTGTATTCGATGAAGAGCAGGCGCTTAATGCGGTGATCAAGAAAAGTGTACCAAAAAGTGCTGCTAATTTTGCTTGGATTTTCATAGTTTTCCTCCTGTGTGTTGAGAATGATTCTCAATAATCATTATTCCTGAGATAGCAAGCAGTGTCAATGCTTTTTTGTATAGTCATCTTTGTAAAAGAGAACGTTTTAAGTTTTGTCTCATGGAAATCAAAGTAAGACTTGACGAAAGCACAAAGCAAAGCGATAATTGAGAATGATTTTCAGTAAAAGGATGGTTGAGATGACAAAATTAAAAGCGGAAAGTATTGCTGCCGGATATCCAAATAAAAAAATCATAGAGCATTTGTCGGTCAAGATACCAGAAGGCAAGATCACTAGCCTGATTGGTCCAAACGGCAGCGGGAAATCAACATTGCTGAAAAGTTTTACCCGTTTGCTCCCAGTAACAAAAGGAAATGTATCTGTTGATGATCGGCCGATTGCTTCTTATCACCCTAAAGAGTTAGCGAAAAAAATCGCATTGCTGGCGCAGAGCAGCGAGTCGCCTTTAGGAATGACAGTAGAAGAGGTCGTCTCATATGGAAGATATCCCTATCAAAAACCTTTCCACGGCATCGATGAGCAAGATATCGCAGCAGTCGATTGGGCGTTAGAAGCAACAGGACTAAAAGCTTTCCGTTCAAGAGAATTAGCGACGTTATCTGGCGGTCAAGCACAACGAGTTTGGATTGCCATGGCATTAGCACAAGAAACGGATATCCTTATTTTAGATGAACCAACTACTTTTTTAGACCCGGCTCATCAGTTAGAGATCCTGCATTTGTTATCTGAAATCAACCAAATGAAACAAACAACGATTTTGATGTCTATCCATGACATCAATCATGCTTCTCGATTTTCGGACTATTTATTGGGTTTGAAAGAGGGAGAATTGATAGTTGAAGGGACACCAAAAGAAGTGATAACCAAACATTGGATGAAAGAGTTGTTTGAGATCGATGCGCAAATCACATTTTTGCCTGAATCTGAAAAACCGATTTTTTTGACGTATGATCTGCTGAAGAAACAGGAGGCAGAAGGATGAAAAAAATGTCAAAACCTGCTTTTCTGGTTCTATTGATTTGTTTATTGTTTCTCCTTTTTGGACTTGCTTTATTTTATGGAGCTGCATCTGTCAGCTGGTCTGATTTTTGGCAATCATTCATTCATTTTGAGTCAGGAAAACAAACCCATCAAATCATCCGAAATATCCGCTTGCCGCGTGTGCTGGGAGCTTTCGTGGTCGGCAGCAGTTTTGCACTGAGCGGCGCTTTGATGCAAGGGGTGACGAAAAATCCGCTTGCCGATTCGGGATTGCTAGGAATCAATGCTGGCGCTTCATTAGCGATGGCGCTTTGTTTTTCTTTTTGGCATACGGCTTCTTCGTTTATCGTGTTTTTGTGTTCGCTAGCGGGTTCTTTGCTTGTTACGCTGCTGGTGTTTGGATTTTTGCGTTTTTCAAGAGTGGGCTTGAATCCTGTCCAGCTCGTTTTAGCTGGGGTAGCAATTAGTTCATTTTTTACTGCGGTAAGCCAAGCGTTGGCTCAACTTTTCAATTTGCAGCAAGATCTTGCGTTTTGGTTTGTTGGCGGAGCAGCGAATATCACTTGGCAGCAGCTTCGTTTAATCCTTCCATTTTATGCAGCAGCAGTCTTGCTGTCTATGACTTTAGGGAAACAGATTTCTTTAGTGAATCTTAGTGAAGCACATGCTCTTGCATTAGGTGGACATCCGAACCGTACGCGTTTGGCGGCTTTTGGGATCGTGGCCGTTTTAGCTGCGATCGCTGTTTCTTTGGTCGGGCCTGTGGCTTTTATCGGTTTGATGGTACCGCATATCGTCCGTGGAGCAATTGGTACAGATTATCGTTTTGTCTTGCCGGCGTCTTTTCTTTTCGGCGGCGGTCTAGTGATGTTAGCAGATTTTATTGCTCGGATGATCAATCCTCCTTTTGAAACGCCATTTGGTTTAGTTATTGCCTTGATTGGCGTACCGTTTCTATTGAACCAAGTAAGGAGGGAACAGCTGTGAAAGTTGTCAAACCAATTGTTTTGTTATTTGCGGCATTGATTCTAGCAACAGCTGTCGTGAGTTTGATGGTGGGCACGCCTTTTTTATCAGGGAATCAATTGATCCAGGTGATAACAGGGGCAGGAAAACCGGTGGAGCAGCTTATTGTTTCTGAATTTCGGATGCCTCGTTTGCTGATCAGTTTGATTGCTGGTGCGTGTTTGGGTGTTTCCGGGTATCTGCTGCAAGGCGTGACAAGAAATGAGTTGGCCGATTCAAGTATTTTGGGCATCAATGCAGGGGCTGGATTTTTTGTTATGCTGTATCTGGGCTTTTTTTCACAAAATATCAATGCGCTTCTTTTGCCGTTTATCGCGTTTATGGGTGGTATCCTGGCTTCTGCTCTTGTTTATTTGACGGCTCGAAAGCATAGCGGACAAGTAGGGATGAATCGTTTGTTGTTAGCAGGCATCGCAGTTAATGCAGGTCTTTCAGCTTTAACGCTATTGTGTACGATCCAACTCTCTAAAGAAAATTATGGTTTCGTCAATGCTTGGCTGGCAGGGTCGATCTGGGGCTCTAGCTGGTCAAATGTTTGGTCGCTAATCCCTTGGGTAGTGGTACTTTTGCCGATTGCGTTTTTATACAATCGTAAAATACCGGTACTTTCTTTTGGTCAAGAACGTGCGCAAAGTTTAGGGATCAATGTACCAAGAAGCCAAAAAATACTATTAGCAGCGGCAGTCGCATTAGCTTGTGGAAGTGTGGCAGTTGCAGGAAGTCTTTCGTTTGTCGGGCTGCTTTCGCCTCACGCTGCCAAACTGATCGTCAAAAAAGAGAACAGCTGGACCTGTCTTATCAGCGCATTGATTGGCGCGCTGCTCGTCAATGCTGCGGATATCGGTGCTCGCTTGCTTATGCCGAGCGGCGAAATACCAACGGGGATCTTGATTGCATTAATCGGAGCGCCTTACTTTTTATATTTGTTGTTTGCGCGGCAAAAAAATATTTTTCATTAAAAATTACTGGGATAATAGCTGGAAAGGTTATTGTTCCAGTTTTGTTCTGTTATAATGAGAAAAGCAATTGCTATTTTACTGCTTTTCGGCTAACATCTAACCGGGGAAGAAAGGTGATTGTTTGGAGAAAGAGATTTTACGGGAAAAGGGTATACTTTCTTTGAAAAGTCTAGCTCTTGAGAAAAATAAAAAACAAAAAGAAGAACAAATCTATCAAAAATTGTTTGCTAGCACTATCTGGAAAAATGCTGAAGTCATTGGCATCACATTGTCTGGACCGTTCGAACTAAACACGCACCCAATCATCGAAAAAGCCTTTGAAGAAGGAAAAAAAGTTGCGGCACCGAAAACATTGCCGCAACGGCAGATGGAATTCTTCTTGATCGAAAAAGATTCGGAGTTCACAGTCTCTGCGTTTGGTGTGAAAGAACCGCCAGAAACAACGCATGTTCGTCCAGAAGAAATCGAACTGCTGATTGTTCCTGGAGTTATTTATTCCGAAAAGGGATTTCGTATCGGTTTTGGCGGCGGTTATTATGACCGCTATTTGAAAAGGTATCCAGGGAAAACGTGCAGCTTGGTTTTTCAAGAACAGTTATGCGAAGCATGGGAACCAGAAGTATTCGATATCGCTGTCCAGCAACTATTTATTGATGGGATATAGGAGGGATCTATGAACTATCAGCAGAAGATGCAGCTGAGACGCTGGCTGCATAAACCGCTCTGGACATACATTTTCTTAGGTATCCAGACCGTTGTTTTTTTATTAGCTTATTTAGTGCCGAATCTGCAGATTGAATCTGCAGGCGGGATGTTTGGACCGCTTGTCGTGTTTTATCATGAATATTGGCGGTTTATCACACCGATTTTCATCCATTTCGGATTGATGCACTTTGCCGTAAATTCTGTGATGCTTTATTTTATGGGCGAGCAGATGGAAAATGTGTACGGTCATTGGCGATTTTTCTTGATTTATATGCTTAGCGGAATCATGGGGAATATGGCAAGTTTTGCAATGAACCAGCCTGGTGTATTATCCGCCGGGGCAAGCACTTCATTATTTGGGCTTTTTGGTGCGATTTTTGCCTTAGCGCTCAATTTCCGCAATACGCCTTCAATCACGATGATGGCCAGACAGTTTTTGATGTTCATTGGGCTGAGCTTAGTATTTAGCTTGTTTGATTCGACGATCGATATCTGGGGGCACATTGGAGGAGTCGTTGGCGGTTTACTATTAGGGAACATAGTGGGCGTTGCTAACCGAAATGAACGTTATTCGGTACATCAGCGGATCATTTCCGCATTGATTTTTATTTTTATTGCTGTAATTTGTCTTTTATTGGGTTTAAAAAAATATGGTTTGCTTGTATAATATGAAGGAAGTGCTTAGAGATGGAAAGCTTGTATGATGTACAACAGCTATTTAAAAAATTTGGCATCTACATCTATGTAGGCGCACGTATTTATGACATTGAACTTATGATGATCGAGTTGAAGAATATTTACGACGGGCGCTTGATCGACCATGATACATACATGAATGCGTGGCGTATCTTAAAAAGAGAGCACCGAATCGAAGAAAGCCGAAAGAAAGGAAACATATGATGGATAAAAAAATTATTGGGATTGATTTAGGTGGAACAACAGCGAAATTCGCTATCTTGACTCCTGAAGGGGAGATTCAGCAAAAATGGAGTATCGATACCAATATTTTGGAAGATGGGAAACATATCGTACCTGAAATCATTGAATCGATCAACCACCGCATGAATCTATATAATATGAAAGCAGAAGACTTTATTGGTATCGGCATGGGAACTCCCGGAAGTGTCGACAGCGAAAAAGGAACGGTAGTCGGTGCCTACAATTTGAACTGGACAGAAGTACAGCCAGTGAAAAGACAAATCGAAAAAGGTACAGGAATCAAATTTGCTATCGATAATGATGCAAACGTCGCAGCGCTAGGCGAACGCTGGAAAGGTGCTGGCGAAAACGAACCAGATGTCGTCTTCATCACTTTAGGTACAGGAGTCGGCGGCGGGATCGTTGCTGCTGGAAACTTGATCCATGGCGTAGCTGGAAGCGGCGGCGAAGTCGGTCACATCACAGTAGATCCAAATGGTTTTGAATGTACATGCGGCAAACGCGGCTGTCTAGAAACAGTATCTAGTGCAACCGGTGTCGTACGTCTAGGCAGACATCTAGCAGAAGAATATGCTGGAAACTCAAAACTAAAAGCTATGCTGGACAACGGCGAAGAAGTAACAAGTAAAGATATCTTTGAATTAGCAGAAGACGGCGACGACTTTGCGTTGATGGTCGTAGACCGTGTATGTTTCTACTTGGGATTAGCTTGTGCGAACTTAGGAAACACATTGAACCCGTCAAGTGTTGTTTTAGGCGGCGGTGTTTCTGCTGCGGGTGAATTCTTGCGCAGCCGAGTAGAAAAATACTTCAAGGAATTTACTTTCCCTCAAGTTAGAAATTCAACAAAAGTCAAATTAGCTCAATTAGGCAACGAAGCAGGAGTTATCGGTGCAGCTTCATTGGCTTTGAAATTTGCTTAAAAAAGGAGTAAAGCACGTATGTTATTTTGGATCAATATCGTTTTAATAGTGATCTTGTTAGCTATTGGAGGAAATGAACTGTATTTGCGTATCATGGCGAAACGCTCTGCGACGACTTTGGAAGAAGAAGAATTCCGTGAAGGTATGCGTAAAGCGCAAGTAATCGACGTTCGCGAAAAAGATGCGTTTGATGCTAGTCATATCCTGGGAGCGCGCAATATTCCTTACACAGTATTGAAAGAATCACTGGTTTCATTAAGAAAAGACAAACCTGTCTACATTTACGATCAACGAAAAAGTATCAGTATCCGTGCAGCAAACAGACTACGCAAAGCAGGCTTCAAAGATCTTTATATCTTAAAAGGCGGCTTTGACGGCTGGTCTGGAAAAATAAAACATAAAAATTAAATAATCGTTTTTTAGAAAAACTTTTGTTTGCAGAAGCGTCTGGGATTTGTCAAAATCCCAGACTTTTTTGCGTTCATTCGCAGAATCAGCGTTCAAAACGCTTTTCCGAGCCATATCCATTGCCGGTTCCTTTGTTTCCTTGATAAAATTAGGATTAAAACAAGGGGAAGTGAGGAAAAGAGATGTTGAAACTAAAAAGAGCCTACGTGCCAGCAGAAAAAGCAGACGGTTACCGAATATTGATTGATCGTTTATGGGCAAGAGGTATTTCAAAAGAAGAGGCGCATGTCGATCTTTGGCTGAAAGAAGTTGCGCCAAGTAAAGAATTGCGGCAATGGTTCAATCATCAGCCTGACCGCTTTCCGAGTTTTGAAGAAAAATACCAGGCAGAATTGAAAAATAACGATGAAGCCAAAAAAGCCCTTGCACATTTGGAAGAACTCGTTCAGGAAAAACAAACTGTCACACTTGTTTATGGGGCAAAAGATGAAGTCCATAATCATGCAGTTGTCTTAAAAAAAATATTGCTTAAAGAAGGTTGCTTATGAAAATCGGTATTATTGGCGCGGGCCCACGCGGTTTAAGCATGGCAGAACGTCTTTTGCATAACGCAGAAAATGAAAAGATAGAAGTAGTTATTTTTGATCCGAACGGTCCCGGCGGAAAAGTCTGGCGTACAGATCAGCCGCTTGCTTTATTGATGAACTCTGTCTCTCAGCAAGTCACTTTATTCACAGATGAGACACTTTCTAGCGGAGGGAAAGTATTTAATGGACCCAATCTCTATGAATGGAGCCAAACAGAAGCCCATCGTTTTGTTCGTGAAAATCCGCATAAGAATCAAGGCTTTTTTCTAAAAGAAGCCAGCCATTTGACGCCAGATGAACAATCGACCCGTTGTTTTTACGGAATGTATCAAGAGTGGTTTTTTAAGGAGCTGCTGCAGGGATTTCCCGAACAGCTTCAATTGATTAAAGAATTGGTCCTCAAAGCGGAAGAATCAGAAAATGGGTTTGATTTGATTACAGAAATACAAACTGTCCATGTCGATCAGCTGATTATCGCAAGCGGACATAGCCAAAATGAATTGACTGGCGAAGAAAAAGAACTGGCGCTTCATGCGGAAAAAACGGGCTTGTTTTACCAGCCGCCAACGAATCCAGCCGATGTGTCTATCCGTGAGATCCCAGCAGGAGAACCTGTTATTTTACGAGGATTAGGGTTAAGTTTCTTTGACTATGTGGGCTTATTTACAAAAGAGCGGGAAGGACATTTTACGGAAGAAAATGGCCGTTATGTCTATCATCCTTCAGGCAAAGAACCCATCGTGTACTGTGGTTCCCGCAAAGGTCTGCCGTATTATCCAAGAGGCAAAAATCAAAAACAAGGCGGCGCATCAGCTTGGCCAAAATGTATCACTAAAGAAAATCTTGAAAAGCTCCACAGCGAAGGAAAACTGACCGGAACGCTTTTCTTTGACCTTTTGAAAAAAGATGTCGAATTGTTTTACTATAAAAAACTGATTGATGAAAAAGGGTTTGCTATTGATCGCAAAAAATTTGAAAAAGACTATCTTACAAAAGAACAGGAAAGTGTCCTAGATGATTACCCTGAATTGAAAAAATTTCGCTGGTCATGGGATAAAGCAGAAAATCCCGAAAAGTATTTTGGACAAGATTTTACAGCAGAAAGCCGAAAGTTCATTGACTGGCAAATCCAAGAAGCAGAAAAAGGGAATTGTACAGGTGCATTTACTTCTGCACTAGATGCGCTGAAAGATTGGCGCGACCCGATTCGACAAGTGATGGAATGGGGAGATTTTTCAGCGAAAGAATACAAAGAGCTATTGTGGGGCTGGTTTACCCACATGAATACGTTTTTGACGATCGGTCCGCCGATTTCTCGTACGAAAGAGCTGGCTGCGCTGATTGATGCGGGGATTTTCCGTCTGCTTCCGCCAAACTTTACCATTGAAAAAGGAAAGCAGTTTACTGCTGTCAAAGAAGAAGCAATTGTTTCCAGTAATTATTTGATCGAAGCAAGGTTGCCTTCCACGAATCTTACACTCTCTGAAAATCCTTTGCTGAAAAATCTTTACCAGCATCGTAAAGTTCGTCCGTATACCTTTGCCGACGAAACAGCGTCCTTCAAATCTGAAGCATTGGAAGTTGACCGCTTAACTTCACAAGTCGTCGATGCTAGCGGACACCGCTATACGAATCTTTATTGTTTCGGTATCCCAGTTGAAGGCGTCGATTGGCTGACCGCCGCGGCTGCCAGACCGTATACAGATCCATGGAATCTAAGACAAGCGGATAAAATCGCCCAAGAAGTTTTAGGAAAATAATTCTTTATATAGTAAAGAAAACTCGAAAATGAGTTATAACTTGTTATAATCAAATGAGCGTACGATGATTTGTGAGCGTCATCCAGAAAGCTCGTGGTCTAACAAAAACATTTCCAAAAATGTATGAAGAAGTTTCCCAAATATTTGGCATGGAAGAAACATATCGAATAGTAATTGGAAAGAGCTACGCGATCTTTTATCGAATCAACGAGGAGAAAAAAACAATATATGTAGGGCCGATATTTTTACAGAAACAAATGAAGTTAGATTTTTAGTATAGATATTCCGCCAGTTGATTTAAAATGATCCATAAAAAGCAGAAGAAAAATAAATGTAACTATGATTCTATGAGCATAAATAAGTAATAGATGTATTGGTACAAAACCAGACAAAAGGACCAGCTTCCTCTTTCTTAAGAGGTTAAGCTGATCCTTTTGTCTGGTTTTGTTTTAATGTGTTGCACCGTATTAACGGGCAACACGTTTGCGCATTGCTTTTTTACGATTTTCTTCAATCATAGATTCTTTTTCGTCGATTGGATCAATGACTGTTTTTTTAACGGAAGCCGCTAAACCAGCGACAGCTGCTGCAGTTGCCAAAGTACCTAGTAATAAACCGGACATAAATTTTTTCATTTGTTCCACCTCGTTTGTTTGATTATATATCTATTATGAAACAAAACCTTTAAAAACGCTAGCTATACGATTATATGAAAAAGCTTTCAAAAACACTTGAATTTATTTAGTAAATATTTTATTATATATTTACTAAAACGATTACTTAGAATTTTTTCAAAACTAAAAATGTTCACATCAGATTTTGTCTGTTTTTGAAACCGAATACGAAGATAATTAGGTGAAAAAGTACGTAAACAACCAATAAAACAGCCGGATTTCCTGTTTTGCCGTTTGATTTTTTGTTACAATCGTAAGGCAGGTTTATTCTAATTGATAGGAAAATAAAAAGGGGTGCAAGAGATGACAATATTGGTTTTAGGCGGAGCTGGCTATATCGGTTCCCACGCAGTTGACCAGCTGATCAGCCGCGGATATGAAGTAGCTGTTGTCGATAACTTATTGACAGGACACAGAGAAGCCATTCACAGCAAGGCTCGTTTCTATGAAGGAGATGTGCGCGACAAAGCGTTTTTGCGGAGTGTCTTCCAACAAGAAGCAATTGAAGGTGTGCTCCATTTTGCTGCAAGTTCTTTAGTCGGAGAGTCAGTAGAAAAGCCATTGAAATACTTCAATAATAATGTTTACGGAATGCAGATCTTATTAGAAGTAATGAAAGAATTTGATGTAAAAAATATCGTCTTTTCTTCTACTGCGGCAACTTATGGTGAGCCAGAAGAGTCGCCGATCAGAGAAACAACACCAACAAATCCGAAGAATCCATATGGCGAAAGCAAATTGATGATGGAAAAAATGATGAAATGGTGTGACAATGCATACGGTATGCGTTATGTTGCCCTTCGTTATTTCAATGTAGCAGGAGCTAAATCTGATGCTTCGATTGGAGAAGATCATGATCCAGAAACACATTTAGTGCCAATCATCTTGCAAGTAGCGTTAGGTCAACGTGAAGCATTAGCTATTTTTGGTGATGACTATGATACACCGGACGGCACATGCGTCAGAGACTATGTACATGTTGAAGATCTGATTGCTGCACACATCTTGGCATTGGAATATTTAAAGGCTGGAAACGAAAGCAATGTCTTCAATCTTGGCAGCAACAACGGCTACTCCGTAAAAGAAATGCTGGAAGCTGCGCGTAAAGTAACGCAAAAAGAGATTCCGGCAAAAGTCGCACCGCGAAGAGCGGGCGATCCAAGTACTTTGGTTGCTTCAAGCGAGAAAGCCAAAGAAATCCTTGGTTGGGAGCCAAATTATACAACAATCGAAGCGATTATTCAGACTGCTTGGGATTGGCATGTCAGCCATCCAAACGGTTATGGGGAGGAAACAAAATGACACTCAGTCAAGCAATTTGCGATTTTGCGACATTAGCTATCGAAGCTGGCGGCTGGATGGAAATGGACCGCATCTATATACAAAATCGACTGTTGAGCATGATCGGGGAAGAAGCATTAGAAGAAACACAGCCGCGTAAAGTCACAACAGCTTCTGTTGACTTGCTGGATCAGCTGATTGCTGCAGCAAAAGAAAACCAAGTGATTTCGGATCTTCCAGCAGAAAAAGAAATGCTTGAAGCACAATTGATGGACTTTTTGACACCGCCGCCGTCTGTCGTAAATGCTTTTTTTGCCCAACATTATTCAAAAAGCCCAGAAGAAGCGACCGATTATTTCTTTAATCTAAGCAAGCAAAACGACTATATAAAAACACGCGCTATTGCGAAAAACATCCAATTTCCTGCAGCTACAGAATACGGAGATCTAGAAATCACGATCAATCTGTCGAAACCAGAAAAAGATCCAAAACAGATCGCTGCGGAAAGAGAAGCGGAAAAAGTCGATTATCCAAAATGTATGCTGTGCATGGAAAATGAAGGCTACAAAGGTCGTTTGAATTATCCGGCTCGCACCAATCACCGGATCATTCGGATGAATCTGGACGGCGAAAGCTGGGGCTTCCAGTATTCGCCATATGCATATTATGAAGAACATTCGATCATTTTATCTGAAGAACACCGTCCGATGAAAATCAATAAAGAGACCTTCCAGCGTTTGTTAAGGATCACTGAAGTTCTGCCTCATTATTTTGTCGGATCAAATGCAGATTTGCCGATCGTCGGCGGTTCGATTTTATCTCACGACCATTATCAAGCGGGCAGACATGAATTTCCGATGGCCAAAGCACCAATCGAGCGCTTATTCAAATTGAATGACTATCCATTAGTCAATGCCGGCGTCGTAAAATGGCCCATGTCTGTGATCCGACTACAGTCACCAGATAAAGAATTGCTGACAGAAGCTGCGAACAGTGTGTTGGAAAAATGGCAAAACTATTCGGATGACACTGTGGAAGTTCGTGCGTTTTCAGAAGACGGAACACCGCATCACACAATCACACCAATCGCGCGTCATCGCGAAGGCTACTTTGAATTAGATTTAGTGTTGCGTGACAATAATACGTCTGAAGAACATCCAGATGGTATTTTTCATCCGCACCGTGATGTCCAACACATCAAAAAAGAAAATATCGGGTTGATCGAAGTCATGGGATTGGCTATTTTGCCGCCGCGATTGAAAGAAGAATTAAAAGAAGTAGAACACCATCTTTTAAATCAGGAAAACCACATCGCAGATTATCATCGTGAGTGGGCAGATCAGCTGAAACAAGAAAATGAAACAATCACTGAAGAAAATGCAGAAGCGATCGTCCAAACAGCTGTCGGAAATGTATTTTCAAGAGTCCTTGAAGATGCGGGTGTTTTCAAACGTGATCAAAAAGGACAAGAAGCGTTCGAACGGTTCACACAAACACTGTAAAGACTGGGGGAGAGACCATGGCTACGATCAAAGATATTGCAAACTTGGCAGGGGTTTCTCCTGCAACTGTTTCCCGTGTGCTGAATTATGACTCAGGACTTTCAGTCGGTCAAGAAACAAAGAAAAAAATATTTGAAGCTGCAGAAATGTTGAATTATACCAAACACCATAAAAATCAATTGGGGGACAAGCAGATCCTGCGTCTGATCCAGTGGTACAACGAAGAAGAAGAGCTGGAAGACCTTTACTATCTTGCTATCCGTCTGGGCATCGAAAAAAAAGCTCAGGAACTTGGGGCTGTTTTATTGAAAGAAACACTAGAGACAATGAGCAGCCAAGAAGCAGACGGGACGATTGCTTTAGGAAAGTTTGATGCAGAACAACTAGAGTCATTGAAGCAGACACAAAAAAATCTGCTGCTTGTCGATTCAGATGGAACGATGCTTGGAGTGGATTCGCTTGTCGTTGATTTTTATGCCAGTGTCAAAATGGTCGTAGAGTTTTTCTTGAAGAAAAAAAGAACGGACATCGTTTTTCTGGCTGGGAAAGAATACACGAAACAAAGCCGAAAAAAAGTGCCGGATCCTCGTCTTTCGGCTTTTGAATCAATCATGGCCGAAAAAAAACTTGCAGCATCTGTGATCGAAGCTGATTTTTCTGTCGATGCAGGCTATCAAGCAGTCCAGAAATTTCTGCAACAGTCAAAAAACGTTCCCAATGCGCTTTTTTGTGCAAATGATGCGTTGGCAATCGGTGCTTTGCGCGCCATACAAGAAGCAGGGATCAGTGTGCCGAAAGAGCTGTTTGTGGTCGGGTTCAATGATATCAGCGTGGCAAAATATGTAACACCTGCGCTGACCTCTGTCAAAGTTTATACAGAATGGCTGGGGGAAACAGCAGTAGAGACAGTGGTCGGTTTAGCGAAGACAGAAGCACCTGTAGCTAAAAAAATAATTGTTGGAACAACCCTTGAAATCAGAGAATCCGCAAAATAGACTGTTCCTACTAATCCAAGAATTAAAAGAGGCTGATCAATAGGATCAGACCTCTTTTTTCTGTTTGGATTCTAAGTCTGTTTCCTCCCTTTCTTTGCAGAAAAAATGTGCTACAATAGACAAATAGCAGCAGAGAGGAAGATACATATGATTACTTTAGGAATCGATACAGCCAACCAAACATTAGCGGTGGGTGTTGTTGAAGGAAAGACGGTTTTGGGGCAGATCCAAACAAATATCAAAAAAAACCACAGTACAACGCTTATGCCGGCGATTGACCAATTATTCAGCGACCTTCAGTTAACACCGGATCAAATCGATCGTATTGCTGTATCAGATGGTCCTGGTTCTTATACTGGTTTAAGGATTGGCGTGACGACAGCCAAAACTTTAGCAGATACATTGAACAAAGAATTGACAGGGATATCCAGCTTGAAAACAATTGCGGCAAATTGCACAGGGGTCGAGGAAATCATTGTTCCTTTGTTTGATGCCCGCAGAAAAAACGTCTATGCTGGCGCTTATCGTTTTAAAGAAGGAAAACTGGTCTCAGTGATCGAAGATACGCATATCGCATTGACTGATTTGTTTGCTCGCTTGAAGGAAATGGACGCTGTTTTTTATTTTGTCGGAAGCGACTGCCAAAAATTTGAAGCAGAGATCCGCGAGAATTTTCCGGAAAGCACCATCAACCAAGTGCCTCTTTGGGATATTCCAAGCGGAGCAGTTTTGGCGCAATTAGGTGCAGAAGCTGAACCTGTCCAAAACATCCAAGATTTTCTGCCGCGTTACTTGAAGCTTGTTGAAGCAGAGGAAAAATGGTTGGAAACACACCAGCCAGGAGCAGAAAGTTATGTTGAGAAGATTTAAAGACTTGACCAAAAGTTTTTTTAAAGAGAGAAGTGTATTTAGACAGAAAACGCTGAAGCGAGGGGATCGTGTTTATCTCTTGCGTCAGCTGGATACTTCGGATATCAAGGAGCTGCTGGCACTTGAAAGGGCGGTTTACTTTGGTGAACTTCCTTGGACTAAAAGCGCCTTTTTATCGGAACTTCGCTCGCCTTTTACGAATCTATACTTGGGTATTGAAGAAAATGGGAAATTGATCGGTTTCTCTGGTGCAAGAGTACTGGGAACGGATTGTCACGTGACGAATATTGCTGTTTTACCATCGCATCAGCGTTTAGGTCTGGGGTCAGTCCTGATTGACGAAATCGAAAACTTTGCTATAATGAATCGCTGTGAGACACTGTCTTTAGAAGTGCGAGTCAGCAATAAAGATGCACAGCGCCTTTATCGTAAGCTTGGTTTTCAATCACGTACAATCAAAAAAGGATACTACACAGAAAAAAACGAAGATGCTGTAGACATGATAAAAAGGATAAAAGATGCATAAACAAATGATTTGCAAAAAGAATGATTTTATTCAGGAACAACTAGCAGAAAGACTTTGGGAAATCTGCGAAGAAGCCTATACTTACGGCTCGCCGTGGACAAAAGAACAGTTTTTGTCAGATTTGGCGCAGCCGCACACGGATTATCTCGTGCTTGCAGAAAATACAGAAGTCCTTGGTTTTTTAGGCTATACAAAAGTTTATGATGAAATCGAGATCACGAATATCGCAGTAGCAAAAGCCGTACAAGGACAAGGTCATGCACGCACATTGCTGCAATTTTTGATCAATGAAGAAAAACGTAAAGAAGCAGTTCAATTATTTTTAGAAGTACGTACCTCAAATGAAGCAGCACAAAATCTGTATCGTTCTGAAAAATTTCGAGTATTAGGTGTTCGGAAAAATTATTATCAGAAACCGGCAGAAGATGCTGTGATCATGAGTGTACTGTTAAAAACGGAGACGATGAAATGAATGAAGTATTGATTCTAGCTATAGAATCCAGTTGTGATGAAACAAGTGTCGCAGTAGTAAAAAACGGCACAGAGATCTTATCGAATATCGTTGCTTCTCAAATCAACAGCCACAAACGTTTTGGCGGTGTGGTTCCTGAGATTGCCAGCCGCCATCATGTGGAACAGATTACTTTATGTATTAATGATGCATTGGATGAAGCAGGCGTTGCAAAAGAAGAACTGACAGCAGTAGCAGTCACTTATGGACCAGGGTTAGTCGGATCTCTGCTGATCGGTATCTCAGCAGCGAAAGCTTTTGCTTGGGCAAATGACCTGCCGCTGATCCCAGTAAACCATATGGCTGGTCATATTTATGCGGCGCGGTTTGTTGAACCTTTCCGCTTCCCATTGATGGCTTTGCTTGTCAGCGGAGGGCATACAGAACTTGTTTATATGGAAGAAGACGGTTCTTATGAAATCATCGGCGAAACACGAGATGATGCAGCAGGAGAAGCATATGACAAAGTTGGCCGTGTTTTGGGATTAAGCTACCCAAGCGGAAAAGAAATCGACGAGTTGGCGCATCAAGGTGCAGATAAGTATGATTTCCCACGGGCGATGATCCACGAAGACAATTTTGACTTTAGTTTTAGCGGATTGAAAAGCGCCTTTATCAATTTAGTCCATAATGCGGAACAGCGGGGCGAAGAGCTGGACAAAAAAGATCTAGCTGCCAGTTTCCAAGCGAGCGTTGTTGATGTACTGACAACAAAAACGATCCGTGCCTGTGAAAAATACCCCGTCAAACAGCTGATCGTAGCTGGCGGTGTTGCAGCCAACCAAGGATTGCGGACAACGCTTGACGAAAAATTGAAAGCCGTTCTGCCAGATGTGGAATTGGTGATTCCACCGCTGCGTCTATGCGGAGATAATGCAGCGATGATTGGTGCTGCTGGTTTTGTCGAATGGCAAAAACAACATCTCGCAGGTTACCAGCTGAATGCAGTACCAAGTTTGATATTGAAAAAAGAATTTAATCTATGATGTAAAAGAAAAGGCAGACACGATTCATCGTGTCTGCCTTTTCTGTTTCTAACGATTAGCGTATAGCAGGTGTTACAGCTTCTTTGCAGAAGATAAAATGCTTTTTATTATAGGTCAGTAAGCCTGAATCTTTCAGCTGTTTGATCACTTGCCCAGCTGTTTCTCTGGTTGTTCCGCTGTTGACGGCAAGTTCTTTCAATGTGATCGGATAAGGGATACAAGTATGTCCGTCCTCCGTTTCTTCACCCAGTTCTTCTTTTAAAATAAATAAGTTCTGTTTTACTCGATCAAAGGCACTGGATGTCAAACCAATCTGAATCCTTAATTCATGCATTTCGACCACTTTTGACAATTTATGGACCAGATACAGCAGCTGTGCAGGATTTTTCTTTGTCAGCTTTTCATAGTAGGAAACAGGAAGATAGAATGTTTCGATATCGGTCATCGCTTGCGCAGTATAAGCATAAGTTTCTGATTCGAATATGCCGGCTAGAGGGAAAAGGTTGTTTGGATTTACATAGTCATAATAGTAGTAAGTGGCACTTTCGTCATACCTTTCTAAGCGAATCAAACCTTTCGTCAACAAGTAGAGCCGACTGCGGTCATCTCCTTCATCAAAAAGTATTTGTCCCTTCTTATAAGAACGAATCACTGCATGTTCTTTGATAAGTTGGAACTCTTCATCTGTAAAATGTGCGAAATCCGGTTGATATCGGAGTTTGGAAAAATGGAAATCAAGTTTGTTTACACGCATCAGAAAATTCCTCTCCTTAGAATATCTATACCTCTATTGTTGCGTTTTTTTTGTTATTTGTAAAGGATAAACCCTAAGAAAACAACCGCCATATTTTTCATTAAAAAACTGTTATTTTGTTATATTACATAAATATATAACTATTCTTAAGAGAATAAGGGCTATTGCTTGACAAAAATGTATATTTAACGATAATAGCTTATAAAGTAAACGCTGACAACCTTGTTTTTACTTTGGTTTTTGCAATATACAAAAAATTTTTTTTCTTGAATAAATATTTTTTTGGGAGTGTATTTCAAGTGAAAAAATGAATAAAAGCTAATAAAATTTAGAAAAACGATTAATTATTTAATTGTAGTTTATTAATGTGAAGAATCTCTCTTTTTAGATGAGATGAAATTACGAAAGGGGTTTCAAAAAGAAGTTATTCTATGTATGTAATCAAAACGAAGGAGGCAACAACGACATGGAAAAACCTATTCACGTATTTTCTGAGATAGGAAAATTAAAAACGGTTTTACTGAAAAGACCTGGACAAGAAGTAGAGAACTTGACACCAGATATTATGGAGCGCCTTTTATTCGACGATATCCCATATCTTCCAATTGCTCAAGAAGAACATGACTTCTTTGCAAAAACATTGCAAGACCAGGGAGTAGAAACACTATATTTGGAAAAATTAGCTGCTGAAGCAATCGACGCAGGCAACGTAAAAGAAGAATTCTTGAACAGAATGCTGGATGAATCACACGTTGTTTCAAATGCTGTCAGAGATGGGCTTCATGAATATCTTTTAGCAATGGATACGCAAGCAATGGTTGATAAAATCATGGCTGGTGTTCGTACAAAAGAAATCGACGTTCGCTCGAAACATCTTTATGATCTTTCGGCAGATGACGAATATCCATTCTATATGGACCCAATGCCAAACTTATACTTTACAAGAGACCCTTCCGCATCAATCGGAAATGGTATGACTGTCAACCACATGACATTTACAGCACGTCAAAGAGAATCGATGTTTACAGAATATATCTTAAAACATCATCCTCGTTTTGCGAACAAAGGTGTCGAAGTTTGGTTGGACCGCAACGAAAATGAACACATCGAAGGCGGAGATGAATTAGTCTTAAGCGACAAAGTAGTAGCTGTAGGGATTTCTCAACGTACAAATGCAAAAGCATTGGAAACAATGGCTCGCCGTTTGTTCGCAAAAAATTCTGGCTTCGAAAAAGTCTTGGCAATCAAAATCCCAAACAACCGCGCAATGATGCATTTGGATACTGTATTTACAATGGTCGATCATGATAAATTTACGATCCACCCAGCTATCCAAAGCAAAGACGGCAAAATGGACGTTTACACGATCACACCAGACGGAGACGATATCAAAATCACTCATTCTGATGATCTGCATGGTACATTGAAAGATGCATTAGGATTAGACGATTTAGTATTGATCCCAACTGGTAACGGAGATGCAATCGTAGCACCGCGTGAACAATGGAATGATGGTTCAAACACACTAGCAATCGCACCTGGTGTCGTTGTTACGTACAACCGTAACTACGTATCGAACGAATTGCTGCGCAGCTACGGTATCAAAGTATTGGAAATCAACTCAAGTGAATTGTCTCGCGGTCGTGGCGGCCCACGCTGCATGAGCCAACCGCTTGTACGTGAAGATCTTAAATAAGACCATCAAAGAATATCTTCGGCAGCAGTCAAAACTGTCAACTGCTGCCGGGATTTCCTCTTTCAATTTAAATAAAACAAACTAAAGGAGAATGTTTAACATGAAAGAATCTGTATTCCAAGGAAGAAGCTTATTAGCAGAAAAAGATTTTACAAAAGAAGAATTACAATATTTGATCGATTTTTCTGAACACTTGAAAGATTTGAAAAAACGCGGTATCCCTCATCACTATTTAGAAGGAAAAAATATCGCGCTTTTATTTGAAAAAACATCTACTCGTACTCGTGCAGCATTTACAACTGCCGCAATCGATCTAGGTGCACACCCAGAATACCTAGGAGCAAATGATATCCAATTAGGTAAAAAAGAATCAACTGAAGATACTGCGAAAGTTTTAGGCCGTATGTTCGACGGAATCGAATTCCGCGGATTCAGTCAAAAAATGGTCGAAGAATTAGCTGAATTCTCTGGCGTTCCAGTATGGAATGGTCTAACAGACGAATGGCATCCAACACAAATGATCGCTGACTTCTTAACAATCCAAGAAAACTTTGGAACAGTAGAAGACATCACTGTTGCATACTGCGGAGACGGCCGTAACAACATGGCAAACTCTTTATTAGTAACAGGTGCGATCTTAGGTGCAAACATGCGTATCGTAGCGCCAAAAGAATTACAGCCAGAAGATGAAATCGTGAAAATTGCAGAAGGTTTTGCTGAAAAATCAGGTGCAAAATTGATGATCACTGATGATGTTGACAAAGGTGTTGACGGCGCAGACGTTCTTTACTCAGACGTTTGGGTATCAATGGGTGAAGAAGACAAATTTGAAGAACGTATCAAATTGTTGAAACCTTACCAAATCAACATGGAAATGATTGAAAAAACACACAATACAGATCGCTTGATCTTCTTGCACTGCTTGCCAGCATTCCATGATACAAACACTGTTTACGGTGAACAAATGAAAGAACGCTTCGGCATCACAGAAATGGAAGTAACTGACGAAGTATTCCGCAGCAAATATGCGCGTCAATTCGACCAAGCAGAAAACCGTATGCACTCAATCAAAGCAATCATGGCAGCTACTCTAGGAAACTTGTTCATCCCTCGCGTATAAGAGAAGAGAACTTGTCTTTAAAAGAGTTAGCAAGCAAAACATGATATGTTTATAAAGTTGTGTAAAACCAGCTTTTATGAACCCAAACAATTGATCAAAAAGTGAGGCTGGCTGACGAATGTCCCAGCCTCAACTTATTCAAACGACAGAGAGGAAGAATGGAATGGCAAATCGAAAAGTTGTAGTCGCACTTGGCGGCAATGCGATTTTATCTACTGATGCAAGCGCAAAAGCACAACAAGATGCCTTGCGTGAAACAGCAAAATACCTTGTGAAATTCATTGAACAAGGAGATGAGCTGATCATCTCTCACGGAAACGGACCTCAAGTAGGAAACCTATTGATCCAGCAGCGCGCTGCGGATTCTGAAAAAACACCAGCAATGCCATTAGATACATGTGTAGCAATGACAGAAGGATCAATCGGCTATTGGCTTCAAAATGCAATGGGCGAAGTATTGAAAGAAAAAGGAATCGAAAAAGATGTCGTTTCTCTTGTGACACAAGTAATCGTTGATGAAAACGACCCATCTTTCAAAAATCCAAGCAAACCTGTTGGCCCATTTTACACGGAAGAAGAAGCAAAAGAACAAATGGCAGCAGATCCGACTGCAACCTTCAAAGAAGATGCAGGACGCGGCTGGCGTAAAGTAGTTGCTTCGCCAAAACCAGTCACGATCAAAGAAGCAAGAGTCATTGAAAAATTAGTGAATGAAGGCGTTATCACTGTTTCTGTCGGCGGCGGCGGTATCCCAGTCGTTGAAACGCCTACTGGATTAGAAGGAAGAGAAGCAGTTATCGACAAAGACTTTGCTTCAGAAAAATTAGCAGAAATCATCGAAGCAGACCTTCTGATCGTATTGACAGGTGTTGATAATGTTTATGTAAACTATCAAAAACCAGACCAGAAAAAACTAGAGGTTGTTCCCGTTTCAGAAATGAAACAATATATCGAGGAAAACCAATTTGCACCAGGAAGTATGCTTCCTAAAGTTGAAGCGGCAATTTCGTTTGTCGAAGCACGACCAAACGCAAAAGCGATCATCACTTCTTTAGAAAACATTGAGAATCTTTTAGCTTCTGAAGAAGGAACGATCATCGTCGCTGATTAATTTTGCTAAGTCTTTCGTGGCTCACGAAATGATTTATGGATTGCTTTGCTTAGATGGAGTTTCTTCTCCTTTAGACCATCTAAGCAAAGTTTTTTTCAGAATAACTAAAAACCGGTAGCCAAGCGTTTTGTTTTCTGCTATAATTTTAGCCAGTTTAATACATTCATTTGATGAACAAGAGAGTACTTGTAGTTTTGTTTTTCTAGCGAGTCCGGGAAGGTGGAAGCCGGGCCAAACAGCTATAGGGAACCGCACTTGGAGAATTCTGCCTAGCAGACGGCTATCTACCGTTATCAGAGCGAGCAGGTCTTTTTTAGACAATTGGAGTGGTACCGCGGGTTATCTCGTCTCTAGTGATCAATACGATCATTGGGGGCTTTTTTTGTTTTATCAATGACTATTCAGGAGGAAAAAGGATGAATAATAAAGAAATCGTAGCAAAAGCTATTTTTGATGTTGTCAAAGAAGATTTGACATTGGAACAAGTAGCGCAATTATTGGAAAATCCAAAATCAGCTGACCATGGGGACGTAGCTTTCCCAGCATTTTCATTAGCAAAAATCTATCGCAAAGCACCACAGCAGATCGCTGCTGATTTAGCAGAAAAAATCGATGCTGCAAATTTTGAAAAAATCGAAGTAGTAGGACCATACTTGAACTTCTTTATGGACAAAGGCGCAGTCAGCCAAGCAGTCTTAGCAACTGTGGTCAAAGAAAAAGAACATTACGGCGACAGCACGATCGGAAATCATGGGAAATTACCAATTGATATGTCTTCACCAAATATCGCAAAACCAATCTCAATGGGTCACTTGCGTTCAACAGTTATTGGGAATTCGATTGGTTTCATCATGGAAAAAATCGGTTATGAACCAATCCGCATCAATCACTTAGGCGACTGGGGAACACAATTTGGTAAATTGATCGTTGCTTATAAAAAATGGGGTTCAGAAGAAGCAGTTAAAGCTGAACCAATCAACGAATTATTACGTCTTTATGTAAAATTCCACGATGAAGCAGAAACACAACCAGAATTGAATGACGAAGCACGTTCATGGTTCAAACGTCTTGAAGAAGGCGATGAAGAAGCAATCAGCTTGTGGCAATGGTTCCGCGATGAATCAATGAAAGAATTCAACAAGATCTATGACTTGTTAGAAGTTCGTTTCGATTCATTGAATGGTGAAGCATTCTACAACGATAAAATGGACGAAATCGTAACGATGCTGGAAGAAAAACACTTGTTGAACGAAGACAAAGGTGCAGAAATCGTTGACCTTTCAGAATACGATTTGAACCCAGCACTAATCAAAAAATCAGATGGTGCAACACTTTACATCACTCGAGATCTAGCTGCAGCACTTTACCGCAAACGCACATATGATTTCGCACAATCTTTATACGTCGTAGGGAACGAACAAAGCTACCACTTCAAACAATTAAAAGCTGTATTGAAAGAAATGGGCTTTGACTGGTCAGACGATATGCACCACATCCCATTTGGTTTGATCACACAAGGTGGTAAAAAATTATCCACACGTAAAGGGAAAATCGTTCTTTTAGAAGAAGTCTTGAACGAAGCAATCGAATCAGCAAAAGAACAAATCAGTGAGAAAAATCCTGATTTGGAAAACAAAGATGTCGTAGCAAAACAAGTCGGCGTCGGCGCTGTTATTTTCCATGATTTGAAAAATGATCGTCTAAACACATTTGACTTCAATTTAGAAGAAGTCGTTCGTTTTGAAGGCGAAACGGGACCATACGTACAATATACACATGCACGTGCCATGAGCTTGTTGGCAAAAGCAGACTTTGTTCCTTCAGAGTCAACTGCTTACCCATTGAATGATGAAGCAAGCTGGGAAGTAATCAAATTGATCCAAAAATATCCAGAAACAATTCTTCAAGCGGGAGAAAAATACGAACCATCAATCATTGCAAAACATGCAATCAAATTAGCGCAAGCATTCAACAAATACTATGCGCACACAAAAATCCTTGTAGAAGACGATCAAAAAGAAGCGCGCCTTGCATTGGTCTATGCAGTAGCGGTGTTGCTGAAAGAAGATTTGCGTCTGTTAGGATTGCATGCGCCAGATAAAATGTAAGAAAAGAGGTTGTTCGCAAAGCGTTTTGATCCGAGTATTAAGACTCTTTTATCAGAGAAAATGGCTTTTCACATTTTTTCTGATAAAAGCTTAATGCCGAGGATCAGCTTTGCGAACACCGTTTTAGAGAGGTCGTGAAAGAACCGTTCAGCTCCGAGCATTAAAGAAGAATTTCGTAAAATAGCTTCTCATATTTTGCGAAATTTTGAGTTAATGCCGAAGGAGTTGGTTCTTGAACACCGTTTGAGTAGAGGTTGTGAAAAAGCTGTTCAGCTCCAAGCGCCAAGTAGGTACTGTTCGACAGCGAATCAATTCTTTCTTCGTGTCTTACAGCAATAAGACTCTTTTCCCTCGCAAAATAGCTTTCTATATTTTGGGGATAAGAAGTTTAATACTGAGAGGCAGTTGTAAACAACCCTCAACTAAAAGGACAGGAAATCATCATTTCCTGTCCTTTTTTGTATTTGCACTAAAAAAAGTGCAAAAACTTTGTATTGAGGCAAATCCAAAATCACTTTATAGTAAGTTGTGTAAGGGGATACAATATGATGAGACTAACAAAAAGAGAAATACAATTATTACTTAAACTGCTGGATAGTGAACAAAGCTGCACAACGAAAGAATTAGCAGAAACTTTTCAAGTAAGTATTCGAACGATCAAATATGATCTGGATTCGATCCGACTTTGGCTGAAACCAAAAAAAATCAACCTTTGCGCTCAACGAAACAAAGGATTTTGGTTTGAGATCTCAAAAGAAGAACGAGCCAAGCTGAAACATGAATTACTGGAAAAATGGCGTTTTGAAGTTTATCCATCTGCGAATAAACGAATCGAACAAATCGTTTTGCACTTGTTGCTGACAGAAGGTGTGACAACGATTGCTCAATTAGCTGACCAGCTGGAAGTATCAAAAAACACGATTATTTCTGACTTGGAAAAAGTGAGACATTTTGTCAAAAGTCATCATTTATCGCTGAAAAGTCAAAGCGGCCAAGGGATATGGTTAGAAGGAGAGGAGAAACAATGCCGTTTTCTGATGGATCATCTTTTGCACCAAAATTTAACGGAATATGATATTTATCAAATCATGGATTCATTGAATTTTCCAGACAAAACGCTGCTGTCTATTGGGGCAAATTCGTCCTTTTATGAAATCTATCAAGTTGTCGTCCAAAAAGCTGCCCAGATCATGGAAAAAAACAAGCCTCCATTCGACTACACAGAACTATTGGCGCTTACTTTTCGCATGACGATCGCTATTTGCCGTTTGCGGATCAATTCTTCCATTGGTTCATTTTCTGTGATGAAAGAAAAACAAGATGTTTTGAAAGGAACGAATCTGCCTTTTCAGCTGATGAAAACTGTTTTTACTCACTTCGGTTTTCCGCTTTTAAAAGATGAGTATGACTATCTTTGTACGGATCTGACAAAAGAAACGCAACAGCAGGATATTTTGAAGCTGACAAAGAATTTGATCCAAACTGTTTCTACCGATTTAGGCATTCCTTTTTCAGAAGACGAGCAGTTGAAGCTGAATCTGTTTGCCCATTTGTCACTGTATACAGTACGCGTACATCATTATATGAATGAATACAATCCTTTTACCGAAGAAATCAAACAACGTCATCCACAATTATTTGAAGCAATTCGTAAAGCAAGCGGCAGCTGTTTGAAACAAACTTATTATTTGGTCAATGACTCATTTATCTCTTATATCGCCTTGCATTTTCTGGTTTCTATCGAAAAAAGACAAACAACGAAAGGAACAGTGAAAGTTGTCTATGTTTGTTCAACCGGTTTGGGCGTGACTAGTTTGATCCAAAAGAAATTTTCTGAAGAAATTCCGCAAATCGAAATCGTTCGTTTTGCCTCGGTCTTAAATGCAGATCAAGTTATTGCTGAATATTTGCCGGATATCGTCATCAGTATTTTTCCATTAGAAGAAAAAAATGGTTGTCCGGTAGTCAAAGTAAATGCGATCCCGACAGAAAAAGACATCAAGAAAATCAAGGAACTTTCTGCAATAAAGCAGCCGACCAGAAAGAAAAAGACAACAATCCCGCTTATTTCAGAAACAAATGCGGCGGAGCTGAGTTGCGAGATTATTATGAAAGGCTATCTCGTATATGAAGGACTGACAACTATTTTTGGTCAGCAGTTATCAGAAGAATACAAGGAAGCATTTCTGTTTCATCTTTTGCTGATGATTCATCGGCTCTTCTTTGATCAGCAATATCAGTTAGAAGGAGCGAATAATTTCGAAAGAAAAGTCGATCCTTTATTGATCCAAAAAGTTGAACGATTTTTTGAGGAAAACGGCTTGCCGATAAACCAAGCAGAGTTGTCGGCGCTTTTCAACTATATCCAAATTGACTAAGAGAGGTAGAAAAATGTCTGTGGCAGAAAAAAAACAGGAAATGATAGCAAAAAGTCTTTACCCAGAAGAATTGGATAAACTTATTTGTTATACCGAAACACTGCTGGAAAAAGAAGCTGTTTTTCCTACAGAACTGCAGTGGCAGATTTTAATGAACCACCTAAATGAAATGATTGTCAGAAAAAAACAAGCTGACCTGATTTCTGCTATCGATATGTCTGTTTTTTCGGAGATATCTCAGTGCTCATTAGTGTTGGCAGAACGAATAGCCAAACAGATAGGTGATTTGCCAAAAGCAGAGATCTATGTATTATCCATCCATTTTGAAAATGCAAACCAATAATTATTTTAAAAGGAGGAAACAAAATGATAACGGTTGTTATTGCGGATCGTTTAGGAAAAGGACAAAAGGTAGCAGAAGGTGTAGAAAGCGCAGGAGGACAAGCGTTTGTTGTTCCGGGAATGGGCGCAGATATGCGCTTGGGGGATGTCATGCAGGAAAAAAATGCTGATTTAGGTATCTCATTTTGCGGAAGCGGAGGTGCAGGGGCACTTACAGCAGCAACGAAATATGGTTATTCAGAACGCCATGGCATGCGCTCGATCGAGGAAGGGATCACAGCGATTGAAGATGGGAAAAAGGTGCTAGGATTCGGCTTCATGGATCAGGCAGAATTAGGGAAACGGCTGACAGAAGCTTATCGAAAAAAATATGGTGAGGAAGAGTGACGGTGAGTGAAGTAATAAAATGCAGACAAGCGGTCATGTTAGAGGGAAAAGGAAAAACAAAACAAGCAGCGTTTGCGGATGCCCTGAACAAAGTATCAAAAAGTGTGTGTGAAGAGCAAAAGGTTGTTTTGAGAATCGAACCTCTAGATATCCAAATTCTTTCTGCTGAAAAAAACCAGTACGACGAGCGTTTCCTCTTTTTCTTTATGCCGAGAAAGCGGGTAGAGTATTGTGTGACTCTTAAAATAGAAGTGGAGATTTTGCTGATTGAAGCAGAGGAAGTCGTTTTTAAAGAAAAAAATAGGAAATCACCAGATACGATCCAGTTGCCGTTTTTGAGCAGAAGGCAGTTTTGAGCAAAGGAGAAAAAAGATGGGGATTATTTTGTTGAAATCATTGATTATCGGCGGTTTGTTAGGTTTTTCAGCGGGAATGGGCGCCGCCAGGATGTTTCATGCGCCAAAAACGCAAGGGTTAGGAGCTTTTCGGACATTAGGCGAAATGAATGCCTGTGAAGGTGACCCGGCTTCACATTTTTCATTCGGCTTAGGCTTTTTCTTCAACGCATGGGCCTCAGCTGTCGGCGCCGGGGCATTTACCCAAGATGTCACGCATCGAATCATTCCAAACTGGGCAGCAGCATCCTTGCTGATCAAAAATAAATCTTTAGAAAAAACGATGCATGATCCGAGAAAAATGGGGCTTTCTGGTGCATTGATCGGCGCAGTTTCAGTTGCTTTTCTAAATACGACCGCAGCGGCGATACCAGAGTCGCTTCAAGTTACAGCAGTTGCTGTATTAGTACCTGCGGCCACGATCTTGATCAATACGGTCATGCCGGTCTTATTTTGGCTGGCAGCCATCGATGCAGGCAAACGTTCTGGTTTTTGGGGGACATTGTTTGGTGCAGTTGCTCAAATGATTATGGGAAATGCTGTTCCAGGTGTGGTATTAGGGATTTTAGTAGGAAAAGGAGTCGATGACCAAGGATGGACGAGAATCACAAAAATCATTATGGTTTCTGCTGTCCTGCTGTTTGTTTTCAGCGGCTTCTTCCGAGGATTTGACTTGGAACTCTTAGATAGTTTCCATTTGGATATACCAGATTGGCTGCAGCAGCTTCATGATGTATTTACTGTGAAATAAGGAGGAGCGTATATGGAAATAAAAAAAGAAAATACATTTTGGCTCGCTGACTGGTCGTTTCCGATTCTGGTGGGATTGATGTCTGCGGCAGTTTTTGCTGGAACGCATATGTATGTTGCGTATGGTGTAGGAGCATTCAATGAAGTATCTATCGTTGCTATGCTGAAAGCAGGTCTAGATGGTGATTCTTACGGCGCGGCGGCAGCATTCGGTGCAAGTTTTCTCTTTGCACGCATTTTGGAAGGTTCGCTCGTAGGTATTCTTGATTTAGGCGGATCGATATTGACGGGTGTAGGGATCGGTGTCCCGGCGATCCTGCTTTCTATGGGGATTGATGCACCAATCAATAACTTCGTATTAGCGCTGATGACTGGAGCGGTTTTGGGTCTGGCAATCGGCGGTATCATTATTTTGATTCGGAAAGTAACGATCAATCAATCCAATTCGACATTTGGCGCCGATATTATGATGGGTGCCGGTAATCAATCTGGCCGTTTTTTAGGCCCGTTGATTATTTTAAGTGCGGCTACAGCTTCTATTCCTATTGGGATCGGTGCAACGATTGGCGCTGTTATATTTTATAAATGGGAAAAGCCGATCGCAGGCGGGGCAATCTTAGGAGCAATGATCTTTGGTGCCTTTTTCCCAGTCGCTGTTTAAAAAACAAACCATCAACACCTTGCTAAAGAATTTTTGCATGTTCATGCAGCTTCTTTAGCAAGGTGTTGATGGTTTCTGTGTAAAAAATGCTCACAATCGCTCTAAACTATGTTCTTTGAAATACTGCTCGATTTTCTCCGCATCTTCTTCATTCTTAGAAATAACGATGACGGTATCGAAACCGGCAATCGTACTGACCATATGCGGCGGATGGATATCATCAAGGACGGAAGCGAAAAGATGTGCGTTATCTGGCAACGTATTGACGATCGTAAGAAAATGCACACGTTCTACGCTTAAAACGATATCTTCGATCATACGAATCAATCGTTTTTCCTCTTCATTTTTTGTCTCGCCATCTTCTTGTTCACCATGAAACAGCATGAAGCGGGAAAGTCCGTGTTCATCTGGCGACTTGACGATCTTCAGGTCTCGGATGTCGCGGGAAATCGTTGCTTGAGTTGCTGTTACGCCATAACTTTCTAATTTTTTCAAAAGGTCTTCTTGTGTCCGGATGGGGGATTCTTCGATGATTTGTTTGATAAGTAAATGCCGCTCTGCTTTGCGCATATGCTTTCTCCTTTGTATTAAAAGATTCCATCAACATCATAACAAAAATCGCCCAACTTGCCCATACCTCTAAAAAATTAATGAAAAACCGCAAAATCTGCTTGCTTCCAATAAAACCCAGCGCTATGATTCTGCTAGCGGTAAAATAAAAAACAGAAAGCGTGAATCTATGAAAAAACTGCTCATTCTAGTAGGAAGTCTTGTATTTCTGTGCCTTCTTTTCACAACACCGGTAGCAGCTGTCGCAGGAGGACATGGCGGAGGCAGTTCACACGGCGGTAGTTCCCGCGGCGGTTCTTCGTTCGGTGGATCGACTGGCGGCGGAAGCTCCTATCGTTCAAGTACAAATTACAGTAGTTATGGAAGCAGCGGAGCATGGATAAGAGGTGGGAGATCTTCGTATTTCGAGATTTTTCTTTTTGGAGGAATCCCTTTATTCATCTATCTAAGAAGAAAAAATGGGGAGCGTAAACAAAGAGTCCTTGCCAAAGAAGAACTGTTTCAAGCAATCCCAGGAACAGACAAAGAAAAGAAACAGTTATTGGCACACATTGAAACCAGCTTTATGCAGATCCAATGGGCATGGGATCATGAAAATCCTGAAGAAGCACGAGCGTTCAGTACAGAAAGACTGCTTGAAGAACACAAGCGTGTCATCGAAAAAAATCAAGCAGACGGTTTGGTCAACCGAGTCGAAAAACTACATATTGAAAGTTTGGAGAACTACCGGGCAATCGGCGACAACAGCTTTTCGATCCATATCGACTTTACTTGTTTGGATTATATGATCGACCGCCAACGAAATTCTCTTGTCTCAGGCAGTAAACATAAGAAGCAGCTGTTTGCGCAAACGTGGTATTTTGACTATGATCCTGAAAGCAAGACGTGGAAAGCCGACTTTATCCAGCCGATTTATTTAAATTAAGAAATTTCTTCTGCATGCTCATCTTGAAGAAGCAGTAATTTACGTAGCGGAATAAAAAGAAAGAACAGGAGGGACTGAACCTTACTGTTCTTTTTTCTTTGTTTTACGTGCAAGAATCTTCTTCTCTCTTTGTCTAGCTCTTTCTTCTATCCATATAGCAGGCTCAATGCCATACTTTATCCAGTCATTGGATTCTTGTTTGTACTGTCTTACTTTTTCAAGAGGTAATTCTACTTCTATAATATCCTCAATATGTGACACTCTAAGAGCAATCATCATTGCAAATAAGTGAGAAATATTTATAACTCTATTGTTCTGTTTGTTGTTCACGTAGTCAGTAAGAGTTCCGTTACGTATCCCTGTCATTTTAGCAAGATCAGAGTTTATTAGTCTGCGCTCCTCTAACAGTTCTTTCAGTTTGTATCTGATTGTAATGTCCTCAGATAGTACTATTTTACGCAAGATTTCATTGGATGAACCTGCAAAATCCTCTTCACTTGTAAACTTAATTGCCATAATACTTTCAACCTCCTGTTTGAAATAATCTTAGCAGTATTCCGTAAAAAAAGTAAATACAATTTTTTGAAAAACTGTCCAGTTTTCTGGTGAATAGCACAATAGACCTTATGTAAGGACAAAACAAATTACAGGAGGTAGCGTAGATGGACATGAAAGACTTAGTAGCATTAGTAGAAGTATGGGCAAAGGATAAAGGTTTGGATGAAGCTGATCCTAAAGCGCAGTACTTAAAAGTTTCAGAAGAATGCGGTGAAATTGCTGCAGCACTTGCATGCAGTGATGAGAAAGAGTTGAAATATGCAATTGGAGACACAATGGTTATGCTGATTATCCTTGCATTGCAGAAGGGTTTATCAGCAGAAGAGTGTCTGGAAAAGGCAAAATCTATTGAATTAACAAGTAGACTGAATTCACTTCTCATTGGGATATCACCTGAGATGAAAACAGATCCAAGGTACTATATCCATGTAGAATATGAGGACAGTGCTACGGGATTTTCTTACGTCAACTACAGTACTAGAAGTGGTAAATATCTATTTTCCGGGGGCTTTTCAACAGATGTCTATCAGACGCAGTTCACACAAGCAGAGATTGATGCGTCACCTTTCCTTAAGAAGCTAGAAGGATTCAAAGTATTAGTACAAGAATAAAGATCAGAGCCAGAGTGACCTAACAGTTATTCTGGTTCATTTCTGTTTGAATAACAGTAATGTACTGATTTGAACTGCCTAGAAACAAGTAGAAATACACAGGAAATTGGCAGTAATTTCCACTTTTTTCTTGTAAAACAGAATATCATAGTGTATTATGTTCTGAGTGGGAGAACTTAGTAGGTTTAACCACACAAATCCACATTCTCGTTGGATTGTCAGTAGGTGCTTTCTTTGTGAAAGTTTGCTGGCAAGCTGAAGACAAGAAGAGGAAAACAAACAACCAAACTGGAGGAAACAACAAAATGGCAGTAATCTCAATGAAACAATTGCTAGAAGCCGGCGTACACTTTGGTCACCAAACTCGTCGCTGGAACCCAAAAATGAAGAAATATATCTTCACAGAAAGAAACGGCATCTACATCATCGACTTGCAAAAAACTGTTAAGTTAGTAGACGCAGCTTACGATTACATGAAAAACATGGCTGAAGAAGGCGGTGTTGCATTGTTCGTAGGTACAAAAAAACAAGCACAAGAAGCTATCAAAGAAGAAGCTACTCGCGCTGGTCAATACTACGTTAACCATCGTTGGTTAGGCGGAACATTGACAAACTGGGATACAATCCAAAAACGTATCAGCCGCTTGAAACAAATCAACGCTATGGAAGAAGATGGAACTTTTGAAGTTCTGCCTAAAAAAGAAGTTGTGGGCTTGAACAAAGAACGCGAACGTCTTGAAAAATTCCTAGGCGGTATCGCTGATATGCCAAGAATCCCAGACGTAATGTACATCGTTGACCCTCGTAAAGAGCGTATCGCAGTACAAGAAGCGCATAAATTAAACATCCCAATCGTCGCAATGGTAGATACAAACTGCGATCCAGACGAAATCGATGTTGTTATCCCTTCAAATGACGATGCAATCCGCGCCGTTAAATTGATCACTTCAAAAATGGCAGATGCATTTATCGAAGGAAACCAAGGTGAAGATCAAGTAGTTGAAGGCGACTTCGCTGCTGAAAACGAAGGAAACGAAACTTCAATCGAAGAAATCGTTGACGTTGTTGAAGGCGACAATACTGCTGAATAATAACGAATGATGGGGCTGTTTCAAAGGCTAGGCGACAAGCCTCACTCTCCTTTGAAACAGCTTTTTTTAAAACAAGAACACTACTAGGAGGAAGTAGAAATGGCAGACGTAACAGCTAAAATGGTAAAAGAACTACGCGAAATGACTGGCGTAGGAATGATGGATGCTAAAAAAGCATTGGTTGAAGTAGAAGGCGACATGGAGAAAGCTGTTGATCTTTTACGTGAAAAAGGTATGGCTAAAGCAGCGAAGAAAAATGATCGTATCGCAGCAGAAGGTCTAGCATCAGTAGCTGTAAAAGGAAATGCTGCAGCAATCGTTGAAGTAAACTCAGAAACAGACTTCGTTTCTAAAAACGAAATGTTCCAAGACCTAGTAAAAGAAATCGCTGAACTTATCGCAGACAACAAACCTGCTGATATGGAAGAAGCAATGAAAATCAAAACAGAAAAAGGTACAATCGAATCTGACTTGATCGAAGCAACACAAGTTATCGGAGAAAAAATCAGCTTCCGTCGTTTTGAAGTTGTTGAAAAAGACGACAACGCTGCATTTGGCGGATACTTGCACATGGGCGGACGTATCGCTGTATTGACTGTTTTAGAAGGCACAACTGATGAAACTGTTGCCCGCGACGTTGCAATGCACGTAGCAGCAATCAACCCTCGTTATGTTGACGAAACACAAATCCCAGAAGCAGAATTAGAACACGAAAGAACAGTTCTAACTGAACAAGCATTGAACGAAGGCAAACCAGCAAACATCGTGGACAAAATGGTTGAAGGACGCTTGAAAAAATTCAAAGCAGAAATCGCTTTGGTTGACCAACCATTCGTTAAAGATCCAGATATGACTGTTGAAAAATTTGTTTCTTCTAAAGGTGCAACTGTGAAAACATTCGTACGTTTCGAAGTCGGCGAAGGTATCGAAAAACGTGAAGATAACTTTGTTGAAGAAGTAATGAACCAAGTGAAAAAATAATTCTGTTATACAGACAGATGGACAAAACGATCATTGACAGCAATAGCAGATTTATTCGATCATCTTTCATGGATGATGATTGAAAAGAGCATGCTGATGGATGTCGCAGATCGGCGATGTTTATTTGTAATGAAGGGCTAGGACGAAAAGCAAAACTGCTTTTTGTCCCCGCCCCTTTTTTTAAGCAAATGACAGAAAGTTTCATCCATTTTATGGCGAAATGAGTTGGATATGGTAAAATAGCAATAGAAAACATTGGAGGAATTAGCATGGTCACACCGAAATATCAACGTGTAGTTTTAAAATTGAGCGGAGAAGCTTTGGCTGGGAATGAAGGTTTTGGTATCAAACCGCCCGTAATCAAAGAAATCATCGAAGAAATCAAAGAAGTACATGAACTAGGCGTTGAAATGGCGATCGTTGTCGGCGGAGGAAATATCTGGCGCGGACAGATCGGCGCGCAAATGGGCATGGAACGCGCTCAGGCTGATTACATGGGGATGCTGGCTACAGTTATGAATGCTTTAGCACTTCAAGATACATTGGAGAATGTAGGAGTTCCAACACGTGTACAAACTTCGATGGAGATGCGCCAAATCGCAGAGCCTTACATCAGACGTAAAGCAGAACGTCATTTAGAAAAAGGCCGTATCGTGATTTTTGCAGGCGGAACAGGAAATCCTTATTTCTCAACGGATACAACAGCTGCATTACGAGCTGCAGAAATAGGAGCAGATGTTATCCTAATGGCAAAAAATAACGTAGATGGCGTTTACTCTGCAGATCCTAAAGTCGATGAGAGTGCAATCAAATTTGAAGAATTGACACACTTAGAAGTTATCGCTAAAGGTTTGCAAGTAATGGATTCTACAGCAAGCTCTCTAAGCATGGACAATGATATTCCTTTAGTCGTATTCAACTTGAATGAACATGGAAATATCCGCCGGGCAATTTTAGGCGAAAATATCGGAACAACTGTAAGGGGGAAATAAAATGGCAGACGCAATTATGACAGAAGCAAAAGAAAAAATGCAGAAAGCAGCACAAAATTTACAACGTGAACTTGGTCAGATCCGTGCTGGACGTGCAAATGCAAGTCTATTAGACCGCATCTCTGTAAACTATTACGGAGCACCAACACCAATCAACCAGCTTGCTTCTATCCAAATCCCAGAAGCACGTGTATTGATGATCACACCTTTTGACAAAAGTATTCTTCAAGAAATCGAGAAAGCAATCATGGCGAGCGATATCGGTATCAGCCCAGCGAATGACGGAAACGTGATCCGCTTAGTGATTCCTCAATTAACAGAAGAACGCCGTAAAGAATTAGCAAAAGACGTGAAAAAAGAAGCTGAAAATGCTAAAATCGCTGTTCGAAACATCCGTCGCGATGCGATCGATGACTACAAAAAACAACAAAAAAATGGCGACATCACTGAAGATGATCTGCGCGGACTAGAAAAACAAGTGCAAACATTGACAGATGACAGCATCAAAGAAATCGATAAAATCGCTGCTGATAAAGAACAAGAACTTCTTGAAGTTTGATGATGCAAAAGCGCGGAACTCTTTTTGAAAAAAGATAAAGGCGTAAGCCGAGCAGTTTCCCGCAAATGCTAAAAGCCTGGCTGAATGAATCTATGATCGATTTATTTAGCCGGGCTTTTCTTTTTTTGGTAAAAAATACAAGAAAAGATAAAAAAGCAGCAGATACCATAGGCAACAAAAAGAGATATTGCTATAATAGATACGTGTCAATTTTAAGCATAGGAGGAAAAAGAATGCTACGTTTTTTTCCGCAAAAAAATAAATATATCCAAGAAAAAAGCGAATTTGAATTCGAGCCGAACGGTGAGATACCGAAACACATTGCCGTTATCATGGATGGTAACGGACGTTGGGCACAAAATCGGCGTTTGCCAAGAGTTGCCGGTCATAAAGAAGGAATGGAAACAGTCAAGAAAGTAACCAAGAAAGCTTCACGTCTTGGGGTTAAAGTATTGACGCTTTATGCCTTCTCAACAGAAAACTGGAAACGTCCGCAAGATGAAGTCAGCTTTTTGATGCAGCTTCCTGTCGATTTTTTTGATACCTTCGTTCCTGAATTGATCGAAGAAAATGTAAAAGTCAATGTGATGGGTTATCAAGAATTTTTACCAGAACATACACAAGATGCAGTCAAACGAGCAATCGAGCAGACGAAAGAAAATACAGGTATGGTGCTGAACTTCGCACTGAATTACGGCAGTCGAGCAGAAATCGTTACGGCTGTTCAAGAAATCGCTGAGAAAGCTGCGGCAAAAGAACTTGAGCCAGAAGCAATCGACGAAGCAGTGATTGCAGATCATTTGATGACTCGTTTCTTGCCTGCGGAACTTCGAGATCCTGAACTAGTGATCCGAACAAGCGGCGAAGAACGCATCAGCAATTTTTTGTTGTGGCAGATTGCTTACAGCGAATTATACTTTACCAAAGCATTGTGGCCTGATTTTGACGGCAATCATCTGGAAACGGCGATTGCTTCCTATCAAAACCGTGATCGACGTTTTGGCGGAGTAAAAAAAGTGAATAAGGAGGATCAAAAATGAAACAACGGGTAATCACAGCGGTTGTAGCGCTTATTTTATTCATTCCCATCCTCTGGGTCGGCGGGATCGCCGTAGAATTAGTAGCGGCTTTGTTGGCGGTAGTAGGAGTCTATGAACTTTTCCGAATGAAAGGTTTGACATTACTGAGTTTTGAAGGGATCTTATCGGCGATTGGCGCAGTTTTTCTTGTCTTGCCTAAAGAACGATGGTTTTTCTTTTTACCGGAAAATACAGATACGTTCATGCTGTTTTATTTGATCGTCATGATTTTATTGGGAACGTCAGTGATTTCAAAAAATACGTATACGATCGATGAAGCAGGATTCCCTGTACTAGTCAGCTTATATGTAGGAATGGGCTTCCAAAATTTTGTCAATGCACGGACGGAAGGTCTTGTTGTGCTGCTTTTCGGACTTTTTATCGTCTGGGCAACAGATATCGGGGCGTATATGGTTGGACGCCGATTTGGTCAAAGAAAATTATGGCCGGAGATTTCTCCAAATAAAACGATTGAAGGAGCTTTAGGCGGAATCGCTAGTGCGGTCGTTGTCGCTCTGCTTTATTTGATCCTTTATCCCGGGAAAGAATTCTTCAACCATGGAACAATCGTCATGCTTTTATTGACAATTATCTTTTCGATTGTTGGACAATTCGGCGATTTAGTCGAATCTGCATTCAAACGTCATTATGATGTCAAAGATTCTGGAAATATTTTGCCAGGACACGGCGGTATTTTGGATCGTTTTGACAGCATGCTGTTTGTTTTTCCGATCATGCACTTGTTTGGTGTTTTTTAAAAAATCTTCCTGTGTTTTTTATATTTGCGCAAGCCGATATAGAAGATACAGGTTTTTTAATACCAAGCTGTTCAGAGTGGTTTGAAAGCAGGACGGTTTTTTCAATAAACGAAAAAAATAGAAACTGAGGCAAAGTGTTATATTTATTGCGGACTTTTGTCAGCTTTCCGGCAGCATGCTCTTGGTCTCTTAGTCAGTCTATGTTAAAATTATAGTGTTTTAACTTTCCTGAATAAAATCTTCGAATAAACTATTTAAAATGAAGGAGAACATCTATGAAAACAATCCTAACGTTTATCATCGTATTTGGTATCTTGGTGATTGTGCATGAGTTCGGCCACTTTTTCTTTGCAAAACGATCGGGGATCCTTGTCCGGGAATTTGCTATCGGGATGGGTCCGAAAATCTATGGACATCAAGCAAAAGATGGGACTACATATACTTTGCGGCTGTTGCCGATCGGCGGATATGTACGTATGGCCAGAAATGGAGACGATGATACAGAACTTGCCCCAGGGATGCCGTTATCTCTTTCGTTTGATGAAGCGGGTGTCGTCCAAAAAATCAATCTCAGCAAAAAAGTCCAGCTTGCAAACAGTGTACCGATCGAGCTCGTCAGCTATGATTTAGAAGATGAACTAACGATCACAGGCTTTGTCAATGGCGATGATACCGAATCAGTGACGTATTCAGTGAATCATGATGCGACAGTGATCGAAGCTGATGGTACGGAAATCCGTATTGCCCCGAGAGATGTGCAATTCCAATCTGCAAAATTATGGCAAAGAATGCTGACGAACTTCGCAGGGCCGATGAACAATTTCATCCTAGCGATTCTTTTATTCATTGTTCTTTCCTTTATGCAAGGCGGTGTCCCAGTAACGGATACGAATCAAATCGGTGAAGTACAGCCGGACAGTGCAGCAGCACAAGCGGGTTTGGAAAAAGGCGATCAAATCACAAGTATCGATGGTGAACCTGTGCATACATGGACAGAATTAACGACGAAAATCACCGAGAATCCAGGCAAAAAATTGACTTTGGATGTGAAACGAGGAGAAACGACAAGAGAAGTAGAAGTTACGCCTAAAACAATCGAATCAAACGGCCAAAAAGCTGGACAACTAGGGATCCAAGTCCCGATGCGTACAGGCGCTATGGATAAAATCACAGGCGGCGTGACACGTGCGTTCAGCAGTTCGATGGAAATCTTCAAAGCACTAGGCTCTTTATTTACAGGATTCAGTCTTGATAAACTAGGTGGGCCAGTGATGATCTTCCAGCTTTCTTCACAAGCAGCAAATCAAGGATTGACTACTGTCATCAGCTTGATGGCTTTGCTTTCAATGAATTTAGGGATCATCAATCTGCTTCCGATTCCTGCTTTAGACGGCGGAAAACTTGTATTGAATGTGATTGAAGGTATCCGCGGAAAACCGCTAAGCCAAGAAAAAGAAGGCATCTTGACACTTGTCGGATTTGGCTTCTTGATGTTATTGATGGTTCTAGTAACATGGAACGATATCCAACGTTTCTTTTTTTAAAATGGGTTGACATATAGGGTATAATTACAAAAGTGAATAATTTGTGGAAGAGGAGTCCAGAAAATGAGACAATCAAAAATGCTGATCCCAACATTACGGGAAGTACCAAATGATGCAGAAGTATTAAGTCATCAAATCTTGCTGCGTGCGGGGTATATCCGCCAAGTTTCAGCAGGTATCTATTCTTACTTGCCATTAGCAAACCGGGTATTAGAAAAATTAAAAACGATCATGCGGGAAGAATTCGAAAAAATCGGTGCAGTAGAAATGCTGATGCCAGCAATCTTGCCAGCAGAACTTTGGAAAGAGTCTGGACGTTATGAAACTTACGGACCAAATCTATACCGTTTGAAAGACCGTAACGACCGCGACATGATCTTGGGACCTACACATGAAGAAACATTTACAGAATTGATCCGTGATGAAATCAGTTCTTATAAAAAATTGCCATTGAATCTATATCAGATCCAAGCAAAATACCGCGACGAAAAACGTCCTCGTTTCGGCTTGCTTCGCGGACGGGAATTTATCATGAAAGATGCGTATTCTTTCCATGCTTCAGAAGAAAGTTTGGATGAAACATATAAAGATTACGAACAAGCATATACAGAGATTTTCAAACGCTGCGGACTTGAATTCCGTGCGATCATTGGTGATGGCGGAGCAATGGGCGGAAAAGATTCAAAAGAATTCATGGCCATCTCAGAAATCGGTGAAGATACGATTTGTTATTCAACAGAAAGCGACTATGCAGCCAATCTAGAAATGGCAACAAGTTATTATACGCCTAAAAAATCACATGAAACACAACTTGAATTAGAGAAGAAAGAAACACCAGATGTGAAAACGATCGAAGAAGTAGCAGCATTCTTTGAAGTCGATCCTCAAAAAATCATCAAATCTGTTTTGTTTATCGCAGACAATGAGCCTGTGTTGGTTCTAGTACGCGGCGACCATGAAGTGAACGATGTGAAATTGAAAAACTTCTTAGGTGCAGACTTCTTAGAAGAAGCAAGCGAAGAAGATGCACAAAAATACCTAGGCGCAGACTTCGGTTCTGTAGGTCCAATCGGTTTATCTGAAAAAGTACGTTTATATGCAGACCGCCATGTCCAAGACTTAGCAAATGCAGTAGCTGGTGCCAATGAAACTGGGTTCCATTATGTGAATGTCAATCCAGAAAGAGATTTTGAAGTAGCTGCTTATGAAGACTTGCGCTTTGTCCAAGAAGGCGACCCTTCACCAGATAACATCGGTGTTCTTGAATTTAAAAAAGGGATCGAAATCGGTCATATCTTTAAATTAGGTACACGTTACAGCGAATCAATGGGCGCAACTGTCCTAGACGAAAACGGCCGTGAAAAATTAGTGATCATGGGCTGTTACGGTATTGGTGTCAGTCGTCTGCTTTCAGCAATCGTTGAACAAAATGCAGACGAAAACGGCATCAACTGGCCAACAGGAATCGCACCATTTGATCTTCACGTTGTTCAAATGAATGTCAAAGATGAATATCAAACAAACTTGACAAAAGAAGTAGAACAAACAATGATGGCTGCAGGTTACGAAGTCTTAGTCGACGACCGTAATGAACGTGCCGGTGTGAAATTTGCAGATTCCGATCTAATCGGCTGCCCAATCAGAATCACGATTGGTAAAAAAGCAGTAGACGGCATCGTCGAAGTCAAAATCAAAAAGACAGGCGAAATGCTGGAAGTCCGTAAAGAAGAATTAGCAAATACATTGCCGATCCTATTTAACCAAGGAAAATAAGCAAGAGACCGGAACGAGTCTGCGTTCCGGTTTCTTTTTTATTGGCCAACACAGAAAGAGAAACCTCTTTCGCGATTTTTTAATGAAAAACGATCCAAAAACGAGTATACTAAAAGATACTGAAAAAGAATTTATCCCAGGATAAAATCAGAAAGGGCGTATTTTTTTGTCTGAAAAACGAGAGTTATTTGAAAAACTGCTGGATCAGATCCAGTTAGAAGAAGCAGAAAAAACTCATCCGTTGATCGCTGGCGGCGAACTAGGCGAAGTCATCGTGCATCGGAAATCTCGTTTATGGGAATTCACACTGCATGTTGCCAACATCTTGCCGCTGATGCTTTATCGTTCACTCCATCAGCATTTGGAGTTAGCGTTTAAAGAAATCGCACAAATCAAACTCAATGTGATCGCACAAGATCAAAATTTTGATGAACAACTGCTGCAGGATTATTGGAGCCAAGCACTTCAAAACCAACAATGTGATACACCATTAGCGCAAAAAGTCTTGAAAACACAAGTCCCGATCATTCAAGACCGAAAAATCATTTTGCCGGTAGACAGCGCAGCAACGATCGATTATTTGAAACAGCAATATCTTCCTTTAGTGGAAAAGCTGTTTGTGAGTTATGGATTTCCTAAATTCCACATCGAACCAGAAGTAGACGAGCAGCAAGCCAAACGTGTACTGGAATTGTTTGAGGAAAGAAAACAGGAACAAGCAGAAGCCTTTATGAAACAAGCGGCCGAGAGCCTGATCATCCATGAACAAAAGAAAAAAGAGAAGAAAGAACAAGCACCTGCACTTGAAGGCCCAATCCAATTGGGCAGAAATATCCCTAACGATGAACCAGTTACTCCAATGGCGAATATCTTAGAAGAAGAACGCAGAGTGACAATCGAAGGGTATGTTTTTGACAAAGAAGTGCGGGAATTACGTTCCAAACGTAAAATCCTGACATTGAAAATCACAGATTATACCTCCTCTTTCATTGTCAAAAAATTCTCGAATGGTGAAAAAGATGAACAAATCTTTGAAGCAATCAGCAAAGGCAGCTGGATGAAAGTCCGCGGAAGCATCCAAGAAGATACGTTCGTGAGAGATTTAGTCATGAACGCGCAAGATTTGATGGAAGTCAAACACGCGCCAAGAAAAGACTATGCCCCAGAAGGTGAAAAACGCGTTGAGCTTCATCTGCACAGCAATATGAGTACGATGGATGCGACAAACAGTGTTTCTGATCTAGTCGCACAGGCTGGAAAATGGGGACATCGTGCCATTGCTATCACAGACCATGGCGGTGCCCAATCGTTTCCAGAAGCGCATAGCGCTGGGAAAAAAGCCGGCGTCAAGATCCTTTACGGCGTCGAAGCCAATGTGGTAGATGATGGTGTACCAATTGCTTACAATGACGCGCACGAAAGTTTGACGGATGCTACGTATGTCGTATTCGACGTGGAAACAACAGGTTTGTCTGCTGTTTACGATACGATCATCGAGCTAGCGGCTGTCAAGATGTATAAAGGAAATGTCATTGAATCCTTTGATGAGTTTATTGATCCCGGCCATCCTTTGTCACGGACAACTGTTGATTTGACTGGGATCACCGATGAGATGGTCCGAGGCTCAAAATCAGAAGAAGAAGTTTTGCGCCTGTTCTTGGAGTTTTCAAAAGACTCGATACTGGTTGCCCATAATGCGGCATTTGATATGGGTTTCTTGAATACAAGTTATGCAAGATATGGTATTCCAGAAGCAGACAATCCAGTTATTGATACTCTTGAATTAGCTCGTTATTTGTATCCGCAATTCAAACGTTTTGGTTTAGGCGTCCTGTCTAAAAAATTCGGTGTCAGCTTAGAACAGCATCACCGGGCGATTTTTGATGCGGAAGCTACAGGGCATCTTGCCTGGATTTTCGTCAAAGAAGCAATGGAAAATCATGAAATGCTTTATCATGATCATCTGAATGCGCATATCGGAGAAGGAGATTCCTACAAACGGGCGCGTCCTTTCCATGTAACTATTTTGGCAAAAAATCAAGCCGGGCTGAAAGATCTTTTCAAATTGATTTCTTTATCCAATGTGAAATACTTTGAAAGAGTACCGCGGATCCCACGTTCGCAATTAAGCAAAATGCGGGAAAATCTGCTGATTGGTTCAGCCTGCGAAAAAGGCGAGATTTTTGAAGCAATGATGCAAAAAGGAGTAGAAGAAGCCGAAAAACGAGCAAAATTCTACGATTACATCGAAGTGATGCCAAAAGCTGTTTATGCGCCGTTATTAGAACAAGAATTGGTCAAAAACGAGCGTGACTTGGAAGAAATCATCCGTAATCTTGTCGAAATCGGCAAGAAGCAAGACAAACTGGTCGTAGCAACCGGGAATGTCCATTATTTGAATGAAGAAGACGGCATTTATCGAAAAATACTCATCAATTCGATGGGCGGAGCAAATCCTTTGAACCGCCATTCATTACCGGATGTCCATTTCCGTACAACGGATGAGATGTTGACAGCTTTTGCTTTTTTAGGCGAAGAAACAGCGAAAGAACTCGTTGTTGAAAACACTAATAAAATCGCGGACATCTGTGAAGAAGTCGTACCAGTCAAAGATGAGTTGTATACGCCGAAAATCCCAGGTTCCGAAGATGAAATCACAAAATTGAGTTATGATCGCGCGAAAGAATTATACGGCGATCCTTTACCTGAGATCATCGAAAAAAGACTGGAAAAAGAATTGAATTCGATCAATGGGAATGGGTTTTCCGTGATTTATTTGATTTCACAAAAACTGGTGCATAAAAGCAATCAGGATGGTTACCTTGTTGGTTCTCGGGGATCAGTAGGTTCCAGCTTTGTGGCAACGATGACCGGGATCACAGAGGTTAATCCTCTTGCGCCTCATTATTATTGTCCCGAGTGCCAATACTCCGAATTTTTTGAAGACGGAACGTATGGATCAGGATTTGATATGCCAGAAAAACAATGTCCAAAATGCGGTGCCCGCTTGAAAAAAGACGGCCATGACATTCCTTTTGAAACATTCTTAGGATTCCATGGCGACAAAGTACCCGATATCGATTTGAACTTTTCTGGTGATTACCAAGCAGAGGCCCATAACTACACGAAAGTCCTATTTGGTGAAGAATATGTTTATCGTGCGGGAACAATCGGTACGGTGGCAGACAAGACGGCCTATGGATTTGTTAAAGGATATGAAAGAGATCATAACCTTCAGTTCCGCAGTGCAGAAGTCGATCGTTTAGCAAAAGGTGCAACTGGTGTCAAACGTACAACTGGGCAGCATCCCGGCGGTATTATCGTTATTCCTGACTACATGGATGTATATGATTTTACGCCGATCCAATTTCCAGCAGATGATCAAAATTCAGAATGGAAAACGACGCACTTTGATTTCCACTCGATCCACGATAATGTATTGAAACTTGATATCCTAGGACACGATGATCCTACGGTGATTCGGATGTTGCAGGATTTATCAGGAATTGACCCGCAAACGATCCCGACAGATGATCCAGAAGTGATGCGGATTTTTGCTGGACCAGATGTTTTAGGTGTGACACCAGACCAGATTTATTCCAAAACTGGGACATTAGGGATTCCAGAATTTGGTACACGGTTTGTACGGGGAATGTTGGAAGAGACACATCCTACGACATTTGCTGAATTACTGCAGATCTCAGGTCTGTCTCACGGTACTGACGTATGGTTAGGCAATGCCGAAGAATTGATTCGACGCGGCGATGCGACACTGGCAGAAGTAATCGGTTGTCGTGACGATATCATGGTTTATTTGATCCATGCCGGTCTAGACAGCGGGATGGCGTTCAAAATCATGGAAACGGTGCGTAAGGGATTATGGAACAAGATCCCTGAAGAACTGCGTGAAACATACTTGACTGCGATGAAAGAAAACAATGTACCAGATTGGTATATCGACTCATGTTCGAAAATTAAGTATATGTTCCCGAAAGCCCATGCGGCAGCCTATGTATTGATGGCCTTGCGGGTGGCTTATTTCAAAGTGTATTATCCAATCCTTTATTACTGTGCATACTTCTCTGTTCGGGCAGACGACTTTGATCTTGTGGCAATGTGCAAAGGAAAAGACGCAGTCAAACAAGCAATGAAAGAAATCACAGACAAAGGTCTAGAAGCTTCAACAAAAGAAAAAAACCAGCTGACCGTTTTAGAGTTAGCAAATGAGATGCTGGAACGCGGTTTATCATTCGGAATGATCGATTTGTACAAATCCGATGCCGTCAATTTCGTGATCGATGGCGATACACTGATTGCACCATTCCGTGCGGTACCTAGTTTGGGTCTGAACGTAGCCAAACAAATCGTGGAAGCCCGAAAAGACGGTCCATTCTTGTCAAAAGAAGACTTGGCTACACGAGGAAAAGTGTCTAAAACACTGATTGAATACATGAATGACAACGGTGTATTGAAAGATCTTCCTGATGAGAACCAGCTTTCATTGTTCGACATGCTTTAAGCCGAAAAATAGAAAATGGGAGCATAACCATATGTTGCCGGATACTGTTTGTTTTTCGTTCTCCGAACAAGCGCAGCCTGAAACTTGAAACAGCTGCCATGCCTTATTTTTCAAGTCAGACCATTACTTGAACCTTTTGTATATCTGTGTTATAATTTGTTATGGTAATGATACTAATTGTGAGTGAGCGGATTTTTCGCTCACTCTTTTTAATGGAATTACGGATACAACTCTTAAGGAGGGAAATATGTGAGTAGTGTCGTTGAAACAGTGACAGAAATGGTCACACCGATTTTAGAGGAACAAAACTTCGAACTTGTTGAAGTGGAATTCGTGAAAGAAGGAAAAAGCTGGTTTTTACGAGTATTCATTGATAAAGAAGGCGGAATCGATATCGAGGAATGTGCCTTCGTCAGTGAGAAACTTAGCGAAAAATTAGACGCTGCCGATCCAGATCCTATTCCGCAGGCTTATTTTTTAGAGGTTTCATCTCCCGGCGCAGAACGTCCGCTGAAAAAAGAAGCAGATTATGAAAAAGCACTCGGTGACTATATCCATGTTTCTTTGTATCAGCCAATTGACGGCGAAAAACAATATGAAGGATTTTTACAGTCATTCGATAAAGAACAATTGACATTGAAGATTCGTATAAAAACACGGGAGAAAGAATTGACTTTCGACCGCAAGAATATTGCGAAAGCCCGCTTAGCTATTCAATTTTAATCACGGAAGGAATCAGAAAAATGAGTAAAGAAATGTTGAACGCGTTGGATGCCTTAGAAGCTGAAAAAGGTATCTCAAAGGAAATCGTGATCGACGCTTTGGAAGCTGCTCTCGTTTCTGCCTATAAACGTCATTACGGACAGGCACAAAACGTGGAAGTCGAATTTGATCAGAAAAAAGGAAACATCCATGTCTACGCAGTGAAAGAAGTTACGGAAGAAGTAATGGATTCGCAGTTAGAAGTCTCATTGAAAGATGCACTGCTAATCAACCCAGCATATGAGATGGGCGATAAGATCCGTTTTGAAGTAACACCAAAAGACTTTGGACGAATCGCTGCCCAAACAGCAAAACAAGTTATCATGCAACGTGTTCGTGAAGCAGAACGCAATATCATTTACGATGAGTTCAGCGCTTATGAAAAAGACATCATGCAAGGAATCGTCGAACGCCAAGACAAACGTTATATCTATGTGAACCTTGGAAAAATCGAAGCAGTTTTGTCAAAACAAGACCAAATGCCAAACGAATTCTACCAACCGCATGACCGCATCAAAGTCTATGTTTCAAGAGTAGAGAACACATCAAAAGGGCCGCAAGTTTTTGTAAGCCGCAGCCATCCAGATCTATTGCGTCGTTTATTCGAACAAGAAGTACCTGAAGTTTACGATGGTATCGTTGAGATCGTAAGTGTTGCTCGTGAAGCCGGCGACCGTTCAAAAGTGGCTGTCCGCTCAAATGATGCAAATATCGATGCAGTCGGCACATGTGTCGGACCAAAAGGACAACGTGTCCAAGCAATCGTCAATGAATTAAAAGGCGAAAACATGGATATCGTTGAATGGAATGAAGATCCAGCTGTCTTCATCACAAATGCTTTGAACCCAGCACAAGTCTTAGATGTTATCTTTGACGAACAAAATCCAAAAGCCTGCACAGTCGTTGTGCCGGATTACCAATTGTCTCTAGCAATCGGCAAACGCGGACAAAATGCTCGTCTAGCCGCAAAATTGACAAACCACAAAATCGACATCAAATCAGAATCAGACATGGAAGAATTCTATGCGAACAAGCAAAATGAAGCAGAAGTATCAGAAGTATCAGAAGTATCAGAAGAAGAAAGCCATGATGAAGCAATCATTACCTCTGATTTGACAGCTGATGAATATGAAACAATTGCTTTTGAAGATAACAAAGAGGAAACAGAAACAAATACAGATCAAGAAGCTTAATGGAGCAAGGAGGCAAAGAGATGAAAAAAAGGAAGATCCCTTTACGCAAATCTGTGGTTTCAGGTGAAATGAAGCCCAAAAAAGAGATGATTCGAATCACCCGTTCAAAAGAAGGGGAAGTTTCGATCGATCCGACTGGAAAGATGCCTGGACGAGGAGCGTATCTCGCTTTAGAGCCTGAAGAAGTCCAGCAAGCTTGGGATAAAAAGATTCTGGATCGTGTACTAGAAACCACACTGACAGATGAATTTTATCAAGAACTGTTAGAGTATGTGAGCCATCAAAAAGCTCGGAAAGAACTGTTCAACCAATGAATGAAGCCAACCGGTCAAAAGCCATGAATCTTTTAGGTCTAGCAATGCGAGCTGGCAAGCTCGTAACAGGCGAAGAGCTGACAGTAGCAGACATCCGCAAAAGCAAAACCAAATGTGTATTCGTTGCTGCAGATGCCAGCGAGAATACTCGGAAAAAAATAAAAGACAAAAGCTCCTACTATCAAGTCCCTTGCTACGATCTGTTTTCACAAATGGAACTCGCGCAAGCATTAGGCAAACCAAGGAAAGTCGTTGGGGTACTAGACAACGGATTTGCCAAGAAGATGAAGGAGTTAATTGAAGGTTAGGAAGGTGATTGCATGGGAAAAAAGAGAATCTATGAACTAGCAAAAGAACTCAATAAATCCAGTAAAGAAATCGTTGATCAAGCACAGCACCTAGGTATTGATGCCAAAAATCATATGGGTTCTCTTACAGGAGACGATGAGAAGAAGCTGCGCCAAGCTTTTGACAACAAAGCTGTTCAGAAACAAAACACTCAAAAGCCAAGCCAAAAACCAGTCAACCAGATAAAACCAGAGCATCAAAACACACAACAGAATAAAAAAAGCCGCAACTATCAAGAGCAGAAACGCGGTCAAGGGAGCGGTCAAGTGAACAAAGGAAAAAATCAAACACAAAACAATCAAGGGAAAACAACCCAAAGTAAAAATAATCAGCCAAACAAAAACACCCAAGCAAATAAACCAGCCAACAAGCCGGCGAATAAACCTGCAAACAAACCTGCCCAATCAAACAAAACAGGTCAAACTGCCCAAACTGGACAAGCAGGACAAAACAACCGCAGCAATCAATCTGGCGGTTCAAACAACCAAAAACGTAATAATAACAATCGTGGGAACTTCAACAATAACAACCGCAACAGATACAACAAAAAAGGGAAAAAAGGCAAACAGCAAACATCAAATAAACCTGCTGTACCGCCACGTAAATTCCGTGAACTACCTGATGTATTAGAATATACAGAAGGCATGAACGTTGCGGAAATCGCGAAAAAAATCCACCGCGAGCCAGCTGAGATCATCAAAAAACTCTTCATGCTTGGCGTAATGGTCAACCAAAACCAAGCATTGGATAAAGATACGATCGAGATCCTTGCAACAGACTACGGTATGGAAGCACAAGAAAAAGTACAAATCGACATTGCAGATATCGACAAATTCTTTGAAGCTGCAGAAGTTGATCCAGATAAATTGGTTTCTCGTCCGCCGGTTGTCACAATCATGGGACACGTCGACCACGGGAAAACAACATTGTTGGATACACTGCGTCATTCACGTGTAACAAGCGGAGAAGCTGGCGGAATCACTCAGCATATCGGTGCTTACCAAATCGACATCGATGGCAAACCAATCACTTTCTTAGATACACCAGGACATGCGGCCTTTACAAGTATGCGTGCCCGTGGAGCAAGTATCACAGATATCACGATTTTAGTTGTTGCCGCTGATGACGGTGTAATGCCTCAGACAATTGAAGCGATCAACCATGCGAAAGCAGCCAATGTTCCAATTATCGTTGCTGTTAATAAAATCGATAAACCAGGTGCAAACCCACAACATGTGATGCAAGAATTAAGTGAATACGAATTGATTCCAGAAGCATGGGGCGGAGAAACGATTTTTGTTGAGATCTCAGCGAAATTCGGCCAAAACATCGAAGAATTGCTTGAAATGATCCTATTAGTCGCAGAAGTAGAAGATCTAAAAGCAGATCCAACACAACGCGCAATCGGAACAGTTATCGAAGCACGTCTTGATAAAGGGAAAGGACCTGTGTCAACATTGCTTGTCCAAGAAGGAACATTGCATGTTGGTGACCCAATCGTTGTCGGTAATACGTATGGACGTGTCCGTGTAATGACAAACGATCTTGGCCGCCGCGATAAAGAAGCAGGACCAGCAACGCCAGTAGAAATCACTGGTTTGAACGATGTCCCTCAAGCAGGTGACCGTTTCGTAGTCTTCGAAGACGAAAAAACAGCACGTGCAGCAGGTGAAGAACGTGCAAAACGTGCGTTATTGGAAAATCGTGCTGCAAGCAGCCGTGTTACATTGGACAACTTGTTTGAAAGCTTGAAAGAAGGCGAGTTGAAAGAAGTCAACGTCATCATCAAAGCCGACGTTCAAGGTTCAGCAGAAGCATTAGCTGCTTCACTTAAGAAAATCGAAGTTGAAGGCGTGCGTGTGAAAATCGTCCATTCAGCTGTAGGTGCAATCAATGAAAGTGACGTAACACTTGCAGCAGCAAGTAATGCGATCATCATCGGATTTAACGTACGTCCTACACCTCAAGCAAAAGCGCAAGCAGAAGCTGAAGAAGTAGACATTCGTTTACACCGTATCATCTACAAAGCAATCGATGAAATCGAAACAGCGATGAAAGGAATGCTTGACCCAGAATACGAAGAAAAAATCACTGGTCAAATGATCGTACGTGAAACATTCAAAGTATCCAAAGTCGGCACAATCGCTGGTGCGTATGTAACAGAAGGCTATATCCGCAGAGACAGCGGTGTCCGTGTGATCCGTGACGGTATCGTTATCTATGAAGGCCAATTGGCAAGCTTGAAACGTTTCAAAGATGACGTGAAAGAAGTCAAAATGGGTTATGAATGCGGTGCTATGATCGAAAAATTCAATGACATCAAAGTTGACGATATCATTGAAGGCTTCGTGATGGAAGAAATCAAAAAAGACTAATATCTAAGGGAGGTTCCTCGATATGGCAAATTATCGCGACCGTCGAGTTGGTCAAGAAATCTTAAAAGAAGTCAATGCGATCCTGCGTAAAAAAGTAAGAGATCCTCGTGTGCAAGATGTAACGATCACTGATGTACATGTGACCGGCGATCTTCAACAAGCAACGATCTATTACAGCATCCTTTCTGACTTAGCGTCTGAAAAGAAAAAAGCGCAAGAAGGATTGGATAAAGCAAGCGGATTGATTCGCCGCGAATTAGGAAGTAAATTAAGTCTCTACAAGACACCTGAATTGACTTTCGAATTAGACGAGTCAGTCGGATATGGCAATCATATCGATGAATTGCTTCGCGACTTGAACAAAGACTAATCAAAAAGACTAATCAAAAAAGACTGCAACCCCTGTGAAAGCGGGGGATGTGGTCTTTTTTTGTTTTATTAAAATTTCTGTTAAAATTAGATATTTCAAAATTATTTATTCCGAAAAGTGGAAGAATAAGCAATAAAAAAACAGAAAACCTTATCAAACAGATAAAGCACTCTGTTCTTTTATACATTGCAAGTTGTTTAGCGGTAAATCATCCGCCGTAACACTTGGAGCAAGGAGTCAGACCACGAGCTAAAGCTTCGTCTAAAGTAGCTGGGGTATAAGTACCATTGCCGCATTTGTGTGTATGATATTTCGAACCAGTTGGCGTAACGTAAACAGTCTGTTCATTGTTTTGCTGTTCTAATTGCGCTTGTTCTTGTGCTAGCTGTGCTTCTGCCGCTTGTCTCGCTTGCTCTTGTGCAGCCGCTTCTTGCTGTCGTTGTGCCTCTGCTGCTTCATTCGCAGTAATTGTCGCGTTGATAGAGGCTAACCTGTTTGACAAATCTTGATTGCTTTCTGGCAGAGCTTGGACAGCGCTAGCTGCAACATTGTAGTTTTCTCTGGTAGGTGCTGCTTCCGCTTGTTGGACTGCCTGATTTGCTTCCGCTTTTTTTTGATTAATCTCAGCTTGTTTTTGTTCTTCTTCTTTTTGGCGGCTTTCCTCAAGTGCTTGCTGCTTTTCTTGTGCTTCTTTTTCTTGGCTTGCTGTTTCAGAGGTATCTGTGGACTCAATCGTAGTTTCTGTTGTTTCCGAAATCGTTGTTGTTGATTGAGAAGTGCTGTCTGCTGATTCAGCGGTTGAAGAAGCAGAACCGCATGCACTTAAAAGCAAACCAGCTGCCATCATCAATACCAATAATCTTTTCTTCATCTAAATTTCCTCCTCGGGTAAAAAGACAACGTTTTCATAAAGTAGTTTTCAATTATCTTTTTACTTGTTATAATAAAGTCGTAAAAAATGACTGCCGAGGAAACTTGGAAAAAAGACCTGTGTGGCTGCACAGGTCTTTTGTTTTACCAGAAAACGATTTATTTTTATTATATACTATCCGAGTTAAAAAAGCTTTTAATCTACATATTACTTCTTTATTTCACAGAACCCGAAGTAATCCCCTCGACATAATATTTTTGCATATAGATAAAGAGCAGAGTGATCGGGATCGCAATCAGGACACAGCCGGCAGTGAAGGCCATAAAGTAGGTATTCGCTGTCGATTTAGTCATCATCGAATATAACCCGATCGCAACAGTGTAATTTTTAACACTATCTCCCATGATGATCCGAGCAAAAATAAAATCCATCCACGGCACCATAAAAGCGATCATAGCAGTATAAACGATGATTGGTTTAGACAAAGGCAGCGTGATTTTCGTAAAAATCTGCCATTTGTTTGCGCCATCAAGCATAGCCGATTCATCTAACGCTAAAGGAATCGTGTCAAAGAATCCTTTTGCTACATAAAACGTAAGAGCTGCACCGGCAGAATAGACCAGTATCAATGCTAATAATGTTTGAGTAAGATCTAAGGCTTTTAGAATATAATAGATAGCGATCATACTCATAAAACCAGGAAACATATTTAAAACCAAAGCAAGTTTCAAGAAAGGCTGACGCAATTTGAAACGCAGGCGAGAAAGTGCATAAGCCATTGCAATCGTGATGAATGTCGATAAAAGACAAGTGACGACTGCAACAAAAAGGGTGTTAAAAAACCAGCGGACAAATGGATAACTGCCGGAAGCATCTGTCAAAAGTTTCGTATAATTATCTAATGTAAAACTTTTTGGGATGATGTAAGGAACAAACGCGCCGCCTTCCTCACGAAAACTTGTCAAAATAATCCAAAAAATCGGAAATAGCCAAATGATCGACAGAACGATCAAAATCGCGTAAATCAAAAGCTGTGTTTGTTTTTTACCATTGCGATAACTTTTCTTTTTTGTTGTTTCCATCTATTGCACCCCCTTGTAAGAATTCGTTCGAGTATAAGCAGCCAAACTAAAGATCGCTGATAGGATAAAGATCAAGATACCGATTACAGATGCTAGGTTGTAGTCCATTTTATTGACTGTCAGATTATATAACCAAGTAACTAATAGGTCAGTAGAACCTGCACCATAAAAGTTTGAATTTGTCGGTCCGCCGCCAGTTAAAAGGAAAATCACATTGAAATTATTGATATTTCCGATAAATTGCTGGATCAATGCAGGTGTCATCACAAATAAAATCTGCGGAAAAGTAATCGCGCGAAAGATTTGGAATTTGCTAGCGCCGTCGATTTCCGCTGCTTCGATTTGGTCACGATCCAAATTTTGGATAATCCCTGTAGAAACCAGCATAGTAGCAGGGATGCCGATCCACATATTGACAAAGATAACAGTGATTTTTGCATAAAGAGGATCAGTCAGGAAAGGAATTGCCCGCTCGATCCAGCCCCAATTTTCCAGCAACGTGTTGACTGGCCCAGCGTCATTCAGCAAATTACGCATGATAAGCAGTGAAACGAACTGCGGAACAGCCATCGTGATAACGAAAATCGTCCGCCACACTTTTTTGTATTTGATGCCTTTTGCGTTGATCAATAATGCAAGAATAATACCAAATAAGAAACAAGTAAGTGTCGCGAAAATCGCCCATGTTAATGTCCAGCCTAATACTGGAAAGAAAGTAGAAGCCATGTTTCCGGTGATCACATTTGCAAAGTTGCTGAAACCAACCCAAGTAAAAAGATTTTTCGGCGGCAAATGCTGATGATCATAATTTGTAAAAGCAATCGAAATCATGTACAAAAGAGGCAGGATAGTAAAGAATAACACACCTAAAAGCGGAATCGTCATCAACGTTGTATGGAACCGTTCATTGACTAAACTGACAAGATCATCTTTGAGTGTAGGGATCTTTGTACCTGCTTGTTTCAATTCGTAGATATTTCGTGCGCTTTTAAGATTGATTACATATAAAACAATTAGCAGAATACATACTAAAATAGCGGCAATCCCAAACAAAAGGATCAGCATGGAATTATCGCCAGCTTGAAGAATATCGATTCCCAGCGCTTCATCATAGATCAATCCTTGTTTATTTGTACCAAGCGTTTGGAGCATGGATAAGGCATGATAGCCGTTAATGACGAACCAAGTAATAAAACCGATTTGGGCACCTAAAAAAATCAGTCCTTTTACGATTTGTTTGTTGGCTAGGTTCGCTGCACCCATGATCAAAAAAGATAGTTTTTCAGGAATGCCGCCTTTTTTGAATAATTCTCTAAATGTGATGTGGTGTCTATCGTTTCGTTTGAACATCTGTCTTCACCTTACTTTCATTTTAAAAAAGAAAACACTGCTGTTTTTTAAACCCTTGTTCTCATCAGAATGAGATATGCTGAATCTAAGTAAAAAGTGTGTGGGGCTGTTCCAAGCCCCGCACACCATTTTTGCAAAATCAAACATTGTACTTTTGCTAAGAAAAGCTCAAAACAGCTTCCTTATTTAGAGATATCTTGGACAAGTTTATCTAAGCGGTCTGCATAATCAGAAGCTGGGATATTGCCTTTATAAACATCATTGATCACAGCATCCATTTGCGGCCAGAAAGAAACCATTTCCGGTAATTTAGGCATTACGACAGAGTGATCAGAATCAGACATTTCAATAACAGCTTGTGCAACTTCATCTGACTGTACTTTATCCGATTCTTGTACTTCTTTGTTTGAAGGGACAACACCGTTTTCTTCAAATTGGACTTCTTGTGTTTCTTTGTTACTTAAAAATTCAGCTAACGCCATCGCAGCTAGCGGCGATTTTGTTTGTTGGTTAACACCGTAAACTCTAACTCCTAAGAAAGCTTTCATTTGTTTTGCGCCGCTGCCGAAGTCGATGGTTGGATAAGCAGCTGCACCCATATTTTCTCCAAGTGCTTTTTCGACATCATTTTTTGACCAAGGTCCTGACAAGAAAGCATCTGTTTGACCAGATTGCAAGTTAGATAATGCGGACTCATTGGATTGGATAACGCCAGAATTTTCACGTTGTTTTGCGATCCATTCTAGAACTTGGACACCGTTTTCGTTATTGAAGTTTGTTCCTTGCAAATCCTCGCCATTTTCGCCGTATAAGACATCGCCGTTACTCATGAAAAGAGGAGTGAAGATATAGTTTGCACCTTCTTCCGCGAAGTTTGTGCCTAGTTTTCCTTTAGAAGTTAAGGTTTCCCAAGATTTGATATCGTCTTCTGAAAGGGTCGATTTATTGTAGTAAAGAACTTGTGATTCAACACCATAAGGATAGCCGTAAATACGATCTTTCCAAGTAACAGCTTCAACAGAGGTATCGACATTTTCTTCTTTGATCGTTTCGACTTGTTTTGTTCCGATTGGATAAAGAAGTCCGGCTTCAGCCATTTGACCAATTTGATCATGCGGCATCATAAAAACATCTGCTGCTTTTTCCGGATCTTTTGAAACATCTGCTTTTGCATCAGCAGAAGAACCGGCTTTCACTGTTACTTTTACGTCTGGATACTTTTCTTCAAATTTTTCGACTTGTCCTTTGATCGTTTCCATATGTTCAGTATCTATCCAAAGGTTCAAATCTCCTTTGACTTCCGCTGATGAACTTGTAGAAGGCTCCGCAGCACTGTCATTTTCGCTGCTGCCGCAAGCTGCAAAGGCTAGGGCGGTCATACCTAACACTCCGCCGCTGATAATCAATCTTTTCCAATTTGTTTTCATTTCTTTTCCTCCTAGAAATATAATGATTCCGCTTACATGTATATTATGCAACCGATTGCGCAAATAGTCAACGATGTTTTGTTCTGCTTTTATTTTTATAACAAAGATCTGTAGTATAGAAAGGACAAAAAAGTTAAAAAGACTATATTGTACTAGTCATTTTGGATGGGCTAAAAGTGGGCAGAAATAAGGTTTGTTCGTTGAAATAGAAACATCTAATGTAGAGTAAGAAAATAACAAAACTTTTTTCTTATATAAAGATTGCAGCACGTACTTTTTCTCTCTTTTAAAGAGACCATGAGAATCAGGGAGAGAAATGGTTTATACCAATAGCAAAGCATTTGATGATTTTTGTTGGTATTTTTTCAAAGTTTCTTTTATTTATAAAATGTAAAGCAACCGGTTGCGAAAAATGTGTTGAAAACGGTTTTTTGTTGTGCCATAATGAACACGACTTGACTATAAAGAAAAGAGGTTTGAGAAAAATGATTATTTCAGCAATCTATCATCGTCCAGACAGCGAATACGCTTATTTGTATAAAAAAGATTTGATGCATGTGCGTATACGAACAGCAAAAGGAGATGTGGTACAAGCTGCTTTGATCCATGGTGATCCGTATACTATTCATCAAGAGAATTGGTTTGAAAAAGCAACGGAAATGAAAAAATATCTATCTACTGAACTTCATGATTACTGGATCATAGAGCTTACTGAGCCGTTTCGTCGGATGGCATATGGTTTTCGTTTAACTGGGGAAGACGGTACAACTATTTTTTATGGCGATCGAGGAGTGTTTCCAGATGAACAGATGTATTTGGAAATGGCTAATAATTATTTCCGTGTTCCTTATTTTCATGAAATTGATCGTTTTAAGGCGCCAAAATGGGTAAAACAAACGATTTGGTATCAGATTTTTCCTGAACGATTTGCGAATGGCGACCCTGAAAATGATCCAGAAGATACCTTGGCGTGGGGATCAAAGAATCCAGACAGACAAGATTTTTTCGGCGGAGATCTTCAAGGTGTGCTTGATCATTTAGATCATTTTACTGACCTTGGTATCAATGGCTTATATTTTTGTCCGGTTTTTACAGCAACTTCCAACCACAAATATGACACAATCGATTATTTCGACATTGATCCGGCTTTTGGCGATAAAGAATTATTCAAGAAACTTGTCACAGAATGTCATAAAAAAGGAATCAAAGTGATGCTTGATGCAGTCTTTAATCACATGGGCGACTTTTCACCTCAATGGCTGGATGTCGTAGAAAACGGAGCCGATTCTCCTTACGCCGAATGGTTCCATATCCATGAATTTCCTGTTTCTTATAAAGAAGGAAAAGATTTTGAAGAAGCACAAAATATTACGTATGATGTGTTTGCCTTTACGCCTCACATGCCTAAATTGAATACAGCCAATCCAGAAGTACAAGAATACTTGTTGTCGATTGCTCGTTATTGGATTGAAGAATTTGATATCGATGCTTGGCGTTTAGATGTAGCGAACGAAGTAGACCATCATTTTTGGAAGAAATTCCGCCAAGTGTGTGATGAAACGAAAAAAGATTTTTATATTTTAGGAGAAATCTGGCATTCTTCTCAAAGCTGGCTTCAAGGAGACGAATTTAATGCAGTCATGAATTATGCCTATACAGATGCAATCATGGAGTATTTTGTTAAAGGAAAAATAACGATGGAAAAAATGATCTCGGAAATCAATAGTCAATTGATGATGTATCGAGATCAAACTAACCAGATGCAATTCAATGTCCTGGATTCTCATGACACGCCTCGCTTGCTGACAGAAGCAAAAGACGATAAAGTGTTAGTACAGCAAGTGTTAGCGTTTGCGTATCTGCAGCCGGGAGTGCCATGTATCTATTATGGAGATGAATTTGGGATGACAGGGGGAATGGACCCGGACTGCCGTAAATGTATGGTATGGGAACCAGAACAACAAGATCAAGAACTCTACAGCTATTTCAAACGATTGAACAACTTCAGAAAAAAATATCAAGAAATCTTATCTGAAGGTCAAGTTGAATGGCAAACAGCGGAAGAAAAAAACGGCTTGATTATCTTTACACGAAAAACATCTGTCGGACAAGTAACAGGATACTTCAACACAGGAAAAGAAAATCAGTCGATTAAAATCGAAGGAACCATTCAACTTAAAAGTTTTGTGCAAAAACAAGGAGAGAACATCGAGTTAGCACCAAAAGGATTTGTGATTGCAAGTGTGGAAAAAAGTGAGGAGCAGGGGTGAGTTCTTATATGGACTCAAAGCAAAGCGCTGAGTTTACAACCTTAATAAACGGTGTTCACAGCATTGCTTCTTCGGAATTAAGTTCAAAAAAGCGAAAAACATGAAAAGCTGTTTTTACTTTTTTGTCCTTAATTCTTGAAGCAGAACATGCTGTTCACAACCTCTAAAAACGGTGTTCAAGAACCAACTCCTTCGGCATTAACTCGAAATTTCGTAAAACATGAGAAGCTATTTTACGAAATTCCTCTTTAATGCTCGGAGCTGAACGGTTCTTTCACAACCTCTACAGAAAGGAGTTTATTCTTTGAAAAAACTTTGGTGGCAAGACATTGTCGTTTATCAAATCTACCCTCGCAGTTTTATGGACACAAATGATGATGGTATTGGTGATTTGCGAGGGATTATTGAAAAATTAGATTATTTAGAAAAACTTGGTATTGGCGCAATTTGGCTTTCCCCAGTTTATGAATCGCCGAATGACGACAACGGATATGATATTTCTGATTATGAATCAATCATGGCTGAATTCGGAACGATGGCAGACATGGAGGAACTTATTGACGAAGCGAAGAAAAGAGACATTGCGATTATTATGGATTTGGTGGTAAACCATACATCGGATGAACATCAGTGGTTTATTGAAGCAAAAAAAGGAAAAGACCAGCCGTTTCGTGACTATTACGTCTGGGCAGATCCTCAGCCTGATGGTTCGGCACCAAATAACTTAACTTCGATTTTTTCCGGTCCTGCATGGGAATACGATGAAACAAGCGGTCAATATTACTTGCATCTTTTTAGTAAAAAACAGCCGGATCTGAATTGGGCGAATGAAGAAGTACGACAAGCAGTCTATAAAATGATGAATTTTTGGATCGATAAAGGGATTGGCGGTTTCCGCATGGATGTCATCGATTTGATTGGCAAGATCCCGTCCGAAAAAATAACAGGTAATGGTCCAAAACTCCATGAATATCTGCAAGAAATGAATCAAGCAACATTTGGCGAAAAAAATCTTCTGACCGTAGGCGAAACATGGGGCGCATCTCCAGAACATGCCAAGCTGTATTCGAATCCGAAACGTCAAGAATTAAGCATGGTATTTCAATTTGAGCATGTCGGTTTAGATGAAGAACCAGGGAAAAGCAAATGGGATCTAAGGAAATTATCCTTGCGGGAATTGAAAGAAGTTTTTAAAAAATGGCAAGTAGAATTGGCGGATGAAGGATGGAATTCTTTGTTTTGGAATAACCATGATTTGCCAAGAATCATTTCACGTTGGGGCAATGACCACGAATACCGCGTACAAAGCGGAAAATTATTGGCTATTTTATTGCATATGATGAAAGGGACGCCTTATATTTATCAGGGAGAAGAAATCGGCATGATCAATCCAGTCGTTTATGATATCAGCGAAGTGACAGACATCGAAAGCCGCAATTTTTATGCAGAACGTTTGGCGCAAGGATGGGAACCTGAACAATTGATCGAGGCCATCAATACCAAAGGCAGAGACAACGGACGGACACCGATGCAATGGTCAGATGAAGAACAAGCCGGGTTTACTAAAGGAACACCTTGGATCACTGTTCATCCAGATTACAAAGAAATCAACGTCAAAGCCGCTTTGGAAGATCCAAATTCACTATTTTATACGTACCAAAAATTGATCCAATTGCGTAAGGAAAACCAAATCATGGTGTGGGGAACATTTGAATTATTGGAAACAGAAGAGGAAATTTTTGCCTTTTATCGGAAGTATGAAGGCGAAACATGGCTGATCGTCAATAATTTTTCTAACGAAGCTCGTGCATTCTCTTTACCAGAAAAGAAACCAGCAGAAACAATTATCCAAAATTATCCAGGAAACATCACGACGCTAAAAGAACGTGTGCTGCAGCCGTGGGAATCCTTTGTTGTGAAAGTGGTGGAACGATGAAAAAAACATGGTGGGAAAATGTCGTAGGTTATCAGATTTATCCTCGAAGTTTTAAAGACACAAATGGAGATGGTATCGGGGATCTCAAAGGTGTTATAGAAAAATTACCTTATCTGAAAGAATTAGGTATCGATTTTATTTGGCTGAATCCAGTTTATCCGTCACCAAATGTAGATAACGGATACGACATCTCAGATTATCAAGATATCCAAGAAGAATTTGGAACACTAGCTGATTTTAAAGAATTATTGAAAAAAGCACATGATTCTGGCATCAAAATCATCATGGATTTGGTGGTGAACCATACCAGCGATCAACATCCGTGGTTTATTGAAAGCCGCAAATCAAAAGATAATCCATACAGAGACTATTATCATTGGCATGATGCTGAAGCAGATCGTCCGCCTAATGAGTGGCAAAGCTTTTTTGGCGGCTCGGCTTGGACGTTTGACGAAAAAACAAAGCAGTCTTATCTCCATGCATTTGCGCCCGAACAACCTGATTTAAATTGGAAAAATCCTAAAGTAAGAGAAGAAATCCACCAAATGATCCGCTGGTGGCTGGATATGGGGATCGACGGTTTTCGTTTAGATGCAATCAGTCATATCCAAAAAGAACCCTGGGAATTTCGAATTGAAGATAATCCATGGGCGCCCTTTATGAATGTTGAAGGAATTGAAGAATATATGCTGGAATTACGCGATATTTTCAATGAATATCCTATTATGACAGTCGGAGAAGCAAGTGGCGTATCCAGCAATAAAGCCTCGGCTTGGACATGTCCAGGTGAAAAAGGCTACATCGATATGATTTTTGAATTGGAACATCAAGTAAAGGAAGGCAAACCAGGAGAGGAACGAATCAATCTTTTAGGATTTAAAACAGTGCTTGCACGTTGGCAAAAAGATTTGGAAACCAATGGCTGGAATGCCCTTTACGTTGAAAATCATGATAATCCGCGGATCAACTCGATTTTAGGAAATGAAACGGCAAAATCAGCGAAAGCAATTGGGCTTATTTACTTCTTCTTAAAAGGAACACCATTTATTTATCAAGGACAAGAGCTCGGAATGACGAACTACCCCTTTACTTCTATTGATGAAGTGGATGCAAGTGATTCGCACAACCGGTATGAAATTCTTTTGAAAGAAGGCCATTCGAAAGAAGAAGCTTTAGCGCGTGTGACACATTGGACGCGAGATCATTCCCGGACGCCGATGCAATGGACAGCGGAAAAAACAGGCGGATTCACAACTGGAAAACCATGGTTGACAATCAATCCAAATACAGCAGAAATAAATGCTGAAGCGCAGAAAAAAGAAGCAGATTCTGTGTGGCATTTTTATCAGGAAATGATCAAGATAAGAAAACAGGAATCCGCTTTTGCTCATGGGACATTTGATTTGATACTTGGAGATGACCCTGATATTTTTGCGTATTTACGCCGTTATGAAAATCAAGTATTCCTAGTACTAGCGAATATCAGCGGAAAAGAACGAAAAATTGTCCTGCATGAAGAATCGGTAAAGCAGGATTGGCAACTTATCCTAAGCAATACGGGATCAAAAACCATCGCTAAGAAAATGACGCTTGCTCCGTATGATGCCTTGTTATTCAAGGCTGTTTCAGCGACCCGCCAGGAAACTCCGAAACAGTCTTGTTAATCCAATAGACAAAACAAGAGAATTGTCTTTTCAACCTTGCAGTTTGATTCGATTGACTTTATGATAAAGTTTAAAAGTGTATAGTTGATCGAATCAAAAGCAGCGCGTGGAAAGGAAGAAACAGATGAAGATTTTAGTCATTGGAAGTGTATCGACTGATTTTGTCGTAACAACAACGGTTAAGCCAAAGCAAGGAGAAACAGTATTCGGAGAAGCGTTCGAAACTTCTTTTGGCGGAAAAGGGGCAAATCAGGCAGTCGCTGCAAGCCGATTAGATGCGAAAGTGGAAATGGCAGGATGTGTGGGACCTGATCTTTTTGGGGAAGAAATCATCGAAAACCTTCAAGCAAATAGTGTAGATACATCGAATATAGCAGTTGTTCCCCAAGCAGTTTCTGGTTCTGCTCATATCACGCTGCATCAAGGAGATAACAGTATCGTTGTTATTCCAGGAGCCAATAATGAAATGACGTTAGAACGGGTTTCAGCAATCAAAGAAAATATTCTGTCGTCTGATTTTGTCATTATTCAAAATGAAATTCCGCAAGAAACAAATGAAGCAATTATCGAATGGTGTTGGGAAAAGAAGATCCCGCTTTTGTATAACCCAGCGCCTGCGCGGGAAATCCGAGAAGAACTTCTGGCTAAAACTACTTATTTCACACCAAATGAGCATGAGTTTGAAGCGCTGTTTCCTAATCAGCGCCGTCAAGATATCTTGAAAAAATACCCAAATCAGCTCATCATTACTTTAGGAGCAGAAGGAGCTGTTTTTCATAATGGCGAAAAAGAAGTACTGGTTCCTGCGTATCAAGTAACACCAGTCGATACGACAGGTGCAGGTGATACGTTCAATGGTGCTTTAGCAGCCAAGTTATTGGAAGGAGCAAAGCTGGAAGCTGCTATCCGTTTTGCAAATCAAGCTGCGGCCATTTCGGTCCAAGGGTTTGGTGCCCAAGGCGGGATGCCGACAAGAGAACAAGTGAGAAGATTTTTCGGATCAATGTAAGAAACATCCGCGAAAGAGAAAAATTTCGCGGTTTTTTTGTATATAGACATAAACCTTAGTCAAATGAACTGAAATGCTTATTAGGTTTCAATTAGAAGCATCTGCGCTAGAATAAGAGTAAGAATGAAAAGGAGTGTTATATATGGATTATTCTAGTAAAGAATACTTTGATAAAATGACTGCTTGGTGGCGTGCTGCCAATTATCTTTCTGTCGGACAACTTTATCTTAAAGATAACCCCTTGCTGAAACGTACATTGAAACCAGAAGATGTCAAAAAACATCCAATCGGTCACTGGGGAACGATTCCTGGACAAAACTTTATTTATGTCCATTTGAACCGAGTCATCAATAAATATGATTTGAACATGTTTTATATCGAAGGTCCAGGACATGGCGGACAAGTCATGGTCTCAAATGCTTATCTAGACGGAAGTTATACCGAGATTTATCCAGAAGTTACCGAAGATGAGACAGGGATGCAAAAATTATTCAAACGATTCTCATTTCCTGGAGGCATTGCTTCCCATGCAGCACCAGAAACACCAGGTTCTATCCATGAAGGCGGAGAACTTGGCTATTCACTTTCACACGGTGTCGGAGCGGTCTTAGATAATCCAGAAGTTATTTCTGCTGTCGTGATTGGCGATGGTGAAGCAGAAACAGGTCCTTTAGCCGGCAGCTGGTTCTCAAATGTTTTTATCAACCCAGTAACCGATGGCGCTGTTTTGCCGATCCTTCATTTAAATGGTGCAAAAATAGCCAATCCAACGATTTTGGCACGTAAATCAGATGAAGAATTGACTAATTACTTTAACGGACTTGGCTGGGAACCTTTCTTTATTGAAGGAAATGACCCAGAAAAATTAAATCCTGTTATGGCTGAAAAAATGGATCAAGCAATCGAGAAAATCAAATCGATCCAAAAAGAAGCTCGTATGAAATCAGCAGCAGAAGCAGTGATGCCGAAGTGGCCGGTATTGATCGTACGCACGCCAAAAGGATGGACAGGACCAGAAGAATGGGATGGGGAACCAATCGAAGGCACCTTCAGAGCACACCAAGTACCAATTCCTGTAGACCAAGAACATATGGATCACGCAGATGCTTTACTTCGTTGGTTAAAATCCTATGAACCAGAGAAATTATTTGATGAACAAGGCCGTCTTTTAGAAGAAATCAGACAAATCGCGCCAACTGGTGACCAAAGAATGGCAAAAAATCCTATTACTAACGGCGGGATCAATCCGAAACCGCTGATTTTGCCAGAGTGGAAATACCATGCGCTGCAATTTGAAAGACCAGGATCAGTAACAGCAGAAGACATGACGGAGCTTGGCAAATTCGTTCGCGACATTATCGAGAAAAATTCAGAGAACTTCCGCATATTCGGTCCCGATGAAACAAAATCAAATCGATTGAATCAAGTCTTCAAAGCGACAAATCGTCAATGGATGGAAAAAATCGAGCCAGAAAATGACGAATGGCTTTCACCTTCTGGACGCGTCATTGACAGTCAGCTATCGGAACACCAAGATGAAGGATTCTTGGAAGGCTATGTTTTGACTGGACGTCATGGATTCTTTGCAAGTTATGAATCATTCTTGCGGGTCGTTGATTCTATGTTGACCCAGCACTTCAAATGGATGCGGAAATCACACGATCTTTCTTGGCGTAACGAATATCCTTCATTGAATCTCATTGCCAGCTCGACCGTTTTCCAACAAGATCACAATGGATATACCCATCAAGATCCAGGGATATTGACACATTTGGCAGAAAAAAAGGCGGAATTTATTCGTGAATATTTGCCAGCAGACGCAAATACATTGCTCGCAGTCATGGATAAAGCATTCCGCTCGTCAGAAAAAATCAATTTGATTATCTCTTCCAAACATCCCCGGGCTCAATTTTACTCAGCGGAAGAAGCAGAAATCTTAGTAAATGAGGGTTTGAAGATCATTGACTGGGCTTCGACAGCAAAAGATGAGGAACCTGAGTTGGTGATTGCCGCTGCAGGAACAGAATCCAACTTAGAAGCATTAGCTGCTGTTACTTTGTTGTTAGAAGAATTCCCAGACATAAAAATCCGCTTTATTAATGTCGTAGATTTATTGAAATTGCGCCATCCAAGTCAAGATCCTCGCGGGTTGAGCGATGAAGAATTTGATCGATATTTTACCAAAGATAAACCGATCTTGTTTGCTTTCCACGGGTATGAAACACTGGTCCGTACGATTTTCTTTGATCGTCATAACCACGATTTGATGATCCATGGCTACAAAGAAAACGGAGATATCACGACACCATTTGATATGCGCGTAGTGAATGAACTCGACCGTTACCATTTGGCAAAAGATGCAGCTTTAAAAATCAAAGGTGCACAAGCAGAAAAATTTGCAGAAAAAATGGATCAAAAATTACAAGAACACCATGATTATATCCGTGAAAATGGTATTGATCTGCCAGAAGTATTGGATTGGGAATGGAAAAATCTTGATCAATAAAACGATAAAATGGACCTTGCAAAACGAAAAATGTTTTGTGAGGATGTATACTAAAAAAGCAGAATTTTTTACGTTGATTAAGAAACTGAAAAAAACAACAGAAAAGACTGGAAGAAAATCCAGTCTTTTCTGTTGTTTTGGGGAAGTGAAAAACGATCTATTTTATTTACCTGTGAGCCACCCAAAAATCCAATCAAAGGGTGCAAAGAAAAGATCTTCCATAATTACCCCTCCTTATGCAAAGTAGAATAACACGTATTCGATTTACGTAACGATGAATTTTGTTACGTTTTGATGTCCAACATGCTAAAAACATTTCTCAAGAAGGAAAAAGCAAGTTATAGGAAGACAAAAATAGCAGGATCTTATTGGGCTGTGTTATAATGGTTCAGTTAAAAAGAATAGAAATGAGGAACAATGAATGGAAGGTCTACTGCCTTTATGGAAAGAGCGGGGCATGACAAGCCACGACTGTGTTTTTAAATTAAGAAAAATCGTACATACAAAAAAAATCGGGCATGGAGGTACTCTTGATCCCGACGTTGACGGCGTGTTACCGATCTGCATCGGAAAAGCAACAAAAGTCATCGAATATTTGATGGATTCTGGGAAAATCTATGAAGGCGAGATCACATTAGGCTACAGCACGACAACAGAAGACAAATCCGGTGAGACTGTAGAAGAAAAAGCTGTTGCTTCACCTTTGTCCGAAGAAATGATCGACGAAGCAATGCAAAGTTTTGTCGGAGAAATCACCCAGATTCCGCCAATGTATTCCGCAGTAAAAGTCAACGGTAAACGTTTGTATGAATACGCGCGCAATAATGAAGAAGTCGAGCGGCCAAAACGAAAAGCGATGATCTATGAATTCAATCGGACAAGTGAACCGATTTGGAATCAAGAAAAAGGAACCATGTCTTGGCGTTTCCAAGTCGTTTGCGGCAAAGGAACCTATGTCCGCACATTGGCTGTCGATACGGGCGCAAAACTAGGCTATCCCGCCCACATGTCAGATTTGACACGAACAGCGAGTGCCGGTATGTCAAAGGAACAAGCGTTGACATTGCAGCAAGTCCAAGAATACATGGATAATGGGACATTAGAAGAACATCTTTTGCCGATAGAACAGGGCGTGGCTCGTTTCCCAAGAGTCGATATCGATAAACCGACATGGGAAAAAGTCAAAAACGGGATGCGTTTGGATTATACAGTGTTTGGTTTGGAACAAATGCCAGAAGAGGAAATCGCATTATTTTATCAAGAAAAAGTAGTCAGCATCTATCAGCCAAATCCTAAAGAAAAAAATAAACTGAAACCAAGTAAAGTTTTAAGAACCGAGGTTTAATCATGAAAATCATAAAAATCAGACATCCATATGATAAAAAAGATATCCCAGAAGACGATGTTGTTTTAGTGTTAGGTTTTTTTGACGGTGTACATCGCGGTCATCAAGAAGTTGTCTCAATTGGACGAAAAGCAGCCGACGAAAAAGGACTAAAACTTGCAGTAATGACATTCAATCAGCACCCGTCTATCGTATTCAAAAAAATCAATCCTGATCATGTGAAATATTTGACGACTTTGGAACAAAAAGAAGAAAAGATGGCGCGTCTAGGTGTTGATTATCTGTATGAGGTCGATTTTACTTCTGCTTTTGCCAGCCTGCACCCACAAGAATTCGTTGATCAATATATCGTTGATTTACATGCCAAAGTTGCTGTCTCAGGCTTTGATTATACGTATGGACCAAAAGAAATCGCAGATGTGGCACACTTGCCTGAATATGCGAAAGATCGGTTTGAGATCATCACCGTCGAAAAGAAAGCAGCAGAAGGCGAAAAAATCAGTTCCACAAGAATCCGTCACGCATTGGATGAAGCCGATATGGAAGAAGTCACAGAACTCATGGGTTGTGTTTATGAAATCGAAGGTGTCGTCGTCCACGGGGATGCTCGAGGGCGTCTGCTTGGATTCCCGACAGCAAATGTCAAAGTCAAGAACACAACACATCTGCCGAAAGAAGGCGTGTATACTTCTGAGATCAAAGTTGGGGAAAAATGGTACCCAGCTATGGGATCTATTGGGCATAATGATACGTTTGGCGAAGGCAGAGAGCTGACAGTTGAATTGTATATTTTGGACTTCCATCAAGATATCTATGGCGAACATGTTGCTGTGCGTTGGAACCATTTTTTGAGAGAACAAGAGAAATTTGAAAGTGTCGAAGCATTGATTGCTCAATTGAAGCAAGACGAAAAAGAGACAGCAGCATATTTCGAGAACAAACAGTCTTAAGAAATCGTTCATTGCTGAGTAAAATTTCAAAGCACGAAACAATAAAAAAACTGATTATTCAGAGCCGCTCTTAAAGTTCAGATGACTTTTAAGAGAACGCTTAGGAATAATCAGTTTTTTGTTATTTGAAATAGCCGGGATTCTTTTCAACAACCATTTCTTGTTCTGAAAGCATCATATGGAGATGGACAGATGTTAGAAAATCTGCTTCTTCGGTATTTTTTGAAACTAATGCTTGGAAGAGTTGGTGGTGCTGAGCCAAAATCGTGTCCCAACGCAAGCCCTCTGTTTTGATCCGAAGCCAGCGGAACCGTTCCAAATGTGTATTGTTATGTTCCAGCCAACGCCAAACTTCTTTTCTTCCAGCAATCTCAAAGCATGTAGCATGGAATAAATTGTCTGTATGGAAAAAAGCACGTTCGTCTTTTTTTGAAACAGCTTTTTCTTGTTCTTCGATGATCGTCCGCAGCACAGTCTCAAGACGCGGATCCATTTTTGCGCAGCATTCCATCATGATTTTTCGTTCCAGCTGTTCCCTGACGAAGCGGGCATTTTTAGCCGAAACAAGATCGACTTGAGAAACGTAGGTCCCGCTTTGCGGAATCGTGTAAACAAGTTCCTGCTGTCTTAATTGGATCAAGGATTCTCTAATCGGTGTCCGTCCAATATGAAGCATATCTTCTAATGATTTTTCAGAAATCTTTTTGCCAGGTTCCAAGTCAGCGTAAATGATTTTTTTTCGTATGGCTTGATAGGCTTGTTCCTGCAAACTGTTTGCCGTCAAGAAATCTACTCCTTCCAACTGTTGTTCAATTCATTATAGCAGAAAAAAACACCACTTAACTAATATATTAGAAAACGGGCTGTTTATTCTAATATAGCTGATGTTATCGAAAATATTCGTTGACAAGCTGATTATACCTACATATAATACAAGTGGAAAAGTGAATCTGATATATCAGTTAGAGGAGGGAAAGACATGATTGATTTAAAGAACTGGCAAGATTCTGTCGATGAACTTAAACATCACCAAGTGGTATTACCAGTATTTGATACAACTTCTGTCAGAAATCAAGGCAAGAAAGCACCGGTTTGGCTCCATTTCGGCGGCGGTAATCTGTATCGAGGTTTTCATGCAGAAATCGCCCAGAGTCTCGCAGATAAAAAAGAATTGCGGGCAGGGGTCGTCGTTTGCGAAACGTTTGACGAGGAAGTGATTGAAAAAGGATGCCAAGCATTTGATAACCAATTTTTGGAAATCATTATGAAAGAAGACGGTACCTTAGAAAAACGATTGAATGTCATTACTGCAGAAAGTTTATATTGTCATCCAAATAATCAAGAAGAATATGAGAAAGCAGCGGCTCATTTCAAAAATCCTTCTTTGCAGTTCGCCACATTCACAATCACTGAAAAAGGCTATGCACTGAAAAACCAAGCAGGTATCTACTTCGATCAAGTAGCAAAAGATATTGCAAACGGACCTGAAAAATCAGCCCACACGATCAGCATTGTAACAGCTTTGCTTTACCAGCGCTTTTTAGCGGGAAAATTACCTATCGCGATGGTTTCGACTGATAACTTTTCACAAAATGGTAAGCGCTTTAAAAATGTGGTGCTGGAAATTGCTGAACAATGGGAGAAAAACGGCTTTGTCGAATCGGCTTTCCTCGATTATTTAAAAAACGATGATTACGTTAGTTTTCCTTGGAGCATGATTGATCGTATCACGCCAAATCCGTCGAACGAAATCAGCACGTTCCTAGAAAAAGAAGGCTTTGCCGACATGCAAGTGATCCATACAGCGAAACACACAAACATCGCACCTTTTGCAAATACAGAAACGACTCATTATCTAGTTATCGAAGACACGTTTCCAAATGGCCGTCCTGATTTGGCGGCAGCTAGTGTGATTTTGACAAATCAAGAAACCGTGGAGAAAGCAGATACGATGAAAGTTGCCGCTTGCTTAAATCCACTGCATACAGCACTTGCAATCTTCGGCTGTTTGTTGGGGCACACGTCGATTGCTGAAGAAATGAAGGACCCTGATTTATCGAATTTGGTAAAAGAAATCGGCTATGGAGAAGGATTGCCAGTTGTTGAAGATCCAGGAATCCTTGATCCAAGAAAGTTCATCGATGAAGTAATCAATAAACGATTTCCAAATGTTTATATTCCTGACACGCCGCAACGCATCGCAACAGATACGTCACAAAAATTAGCAATCCGTTTTGGTGGAACGATTCAAGCCTATATGGAAAATCCAGAAAAACAAACCAGTGAGTTGATTTTTATTCCTTTGACAATTGCCGCTTGGCTTCGCTATCTCATTGGAAAAGATGACCAAGGAAAGACGTTTGAATTGAGTCCAGATCCTTTGACTGAACCATTGCAAAAAATGTTAGAAGGAATAAAGCTGGGAGAAGATGATCCGCAAAAAATCCATGAAGCAGCCGCGCCGATTTTGTCAAATCCAGCTATTTTTTCTGTAGATCTTTATCAAGCAGGGATCGGGGAACAGATCGAAAAGGATTTTTGTAGTCTGCTTGCTGAAAAAAATGCAGTCCGGGAAACATTACGTTCTTATTTAAGTGAACACGGGAGGATAACAAACAATGGAAATGACATTTAGATGGTATGGTTCGCAAGAAGAAAAAATAACTTTACAGGAGATTCGGCAAATCCCAGCAATGAAAGGGATCGTTGGCACATTGATGGATATATCGGTTGGCGAAGTTTGGCCTAAATCACGTATCCAATCTTTAAAAGAAGAAATCGAAAAAGCAGGTTTGACATTAAAAGTGATTGAAAGTGTCAATATCCATGATGATATCAAAATCGGTTTGCCGACAAGAGACCGCTATATTGAAAACTATATCGAAACGATTCGGAACTTAGCTGCATTTGGTATCGAAGTGATTTGTTATAATTTCATGCCAGTATTTGATTGGGTCAAATCTGATCTTGATTACCGGCTGGCCGATGGTTCATCGACATTGGCATTTATTGCAGAAGATATTCCTGAAGATCCAGAAGTCATCATCAAAAAAATCGAAAATTCCAGCAGTAAATTTACATTGCCTGGATGGGAGCCAGAACGCCTAGCGCATGTAAAAGAATTACTTGCCGCTTATAAAGATGTCGATGAAGAAAAACTGCGTGAAAACCTTGCTTATTTCCTAAAAGCTGTAATTCCAGTTTGTGAGGAAGTGGGTATAAAAATGGCGATCCACCCAGATGATCCGCCATACTCGATTTTTGGCTTGCCTCGGATCATCAAAAACAGAGAAGATTTGGACTGGCTGTGCAATGTAGCAGACAGCCCAGCGAATGGAATCACGTTATGTACTGGAAGTATTGCGGAAGAACCAGGAAATGATGTCTATGCGATTTTAGCTGAATTTTGTGCGCGTGACCGTATCCCGTTTGCTCATGTACGAAATATCAAATTTTTAGAAGGAAAAAATTTCTATGAAGCGCCGCATAAATCAGAAGAGGGTTCCCTTGATATGTACAAAATAATCAAGGCAATGTATGACAATGGTTTTGACGGCTATATCCGTCCAGATCACGGCCGAATGATTTGGGGAGAAACAGGACGTCCAGGCTATGGTCTTTATGATCGGGCGTTAGGTGCTGTTTATTTGAATGGTTTATGGGAAGCATTGGAAAAAAACAGCCCGCGTTAAGAAACGCAGGCATAAAAAAAACCGAAATGATCCCCCAAAAAAAGAATAAAGATTCTTTGATCATTTCGATTATTCAACGGACATTTCCGTTAATAATATGGTAGCAATGAAGGGGAGATAAAGCGAATAATTGAACCGAAAACAAACGCTTCCTTGAGTTGCTGAAAAAGTTGCTCCAAACAAAAACCGTCTAAGATTTTTGCAGTTTCGTAAAATCTTAGACGGTTATTTTATTTAAATATCAATCTTCAAAACCGCAAAGCGTATATCCTTGGTCGATTGCCTGCTGCAATGTCATTGGTTGGATCTGATTAGCAGTCCGGAGTCCACGGCAGCTGCTGTCATAATGATATCTTCTCCCGGATTGCGGAGCGACATAAACAACTTGCGTCTGTTGATCACTTGGTGGAGCTGCTTGCTGTGCGGCTGCTTGCTCTGCTTGACGTTGTGCTTCCGCCTGCTGCGCAGCTTCAGCTTGTCTTTGCGCTTCTGCTTGTTGTGCTGCTTGTCTTTCTGCCTCTGCTTGTTGCGCAGCTGCTTGTTCTTGCTGTGTGATAGCTGATTCAACGGCACTTAAGCGACTGTTCAATCCATCGTTTGCTTCCGACAGACCAGCAACTGCTGCTTTAGCTGTATCGTAGGCAGCTCGAGTTTTCTGTGATTCAGCTTGAGAGACAAGACCATCTGCTTCTGCTAGCTGTTGTGCTTTTTCTTCGGCTTCTTTTTTCTCTTGTTCTTGTCGCGCCTTTTCTTCGGCTTCTTTTTTCTCTTTTTCCTGTTGTGCTTTTTCTTCGGCTTCTTTTCTTTCTTTTTCTTGCTGCTCTTTCAACTCAGCTTCTTTTTTCTTTTGCGCTTCCTCTTTGGTATCTTCTGTTTTCTGATTCGTGGTAGCAACAGTTTGGCTCTGTTCTGCTGAAGTGCTGGTTTCAGGCATCAGTGAACCGCCAGCAGCAAACAGCATGAGCCCTGCACCCATGAAGATAAGTCCTTTTTTAACAGAACGCTTTTTAAAGGCATAAACGACACAATACCCAATCCCAACAAAGAAAGCGATCATCCCTAATAACGCTATAAATACACCCAACTATACTCCTCCTTGGAAATCAAAATTTGATAGGAAAAAACAATGAAAAATGTCAAGATTGCTTTTTTTTAAAATAAAAGATATTATTCACAATCTTCTTGTTTTATCTATCTAAAAGTCATTTCCTACCATAAATAAGTGTAGCATAAAGCAATCAATATCTATAAATGTTTTTCAATATTCCTTTATTTATAATAAAAAACGGATGTATTCTTTGAAAAGTGAACAGTTATGATGCCAAAACGATATATTTTTACTAAATTCCCCATAAATTCATTTTTTCACTTATAATAAACAAAATGAAGTCAGCAAAGAAAATCTCCCCCACGAGACATGTCGCTTTGCTGGCTTCTTTTTGCTGTCATGCGAACGTATCAGTTGGTACAAAAAATGAAAACATTTATAATGAAAGTGAAGTTGTGAAAAAAGCTGCTTAGTTTCGCAGCCTATTTTTTTCCATAAATAATCCAGAAAAAAAGAAGTAATTATTAGGGAAAAAGATTTGATGCTGAAAACCAGTTTTTACACGCTGTTTATTTTGTTTTATAACGTCTGGGTGAATGTCATCCAGTAAATAGGAAGGAAAAAATATGCAAAATTTTATGGAACTTATTCGTGACCGAAAAGAAGAATTGATTACTGCGGTCATCCAACATATCTCAATCTCGCTGATTGCATTGCTGATAGCGATCCTGATCGCGGTACCATTAGCGATTTGGGTAGTATCACATAAAAAAATGGCAGAGATCTTGCTACAGACGACAGGCGTACTTCAAACGATTCCTTCATTGGCATTGTTAGGTTTACTGATTCCATTTGTCGGTATCGGAACAGTCCCAGCATTGATTGCGCTAGTTATCTATGCGCTGCTGCCTATTTTTCAAAATACGTATATCGGCTTATCAGAAATCAATCCTTCGATTGAAGAAGCAGCGATTGCTTTTGGGATGTCCAGAATGCGGCGTTTGATCAAAGTTGAGCTTCCGATTGCTTTGCCAGTTATTATTTCTGGTATTCGGACCGCTCTTGTCTTGATTATAGGAACGGCAACTCTTGCGGCGCTGATTGGTGCAGGAGGATTGGGTACGTTTATTTTGTTAGGAATTGATCGAAACAGCCCTATGCTGACATTGCTTGGCGCCATTAGTTCTGCGTTGTTAGCCATTATTTTCAGCAGTTTGATTCGATTGCTCCAAATGGTGAAGCCTAGATATACGATTGCTGGATTAGCAGCGTTTATCCTGCTTTTAGGCGGTTTGTCTCTTTACCGCTCAGGTGTATTTAAAGAAGAACCCATCACGATTGCTGGAAAATTAGGAGCAGAACCAGATATCTTGATCAATATGTACAAAGAATTGATTGAGGAAGAGGACCCAGATGCGACTGTCGAATTGAAAACGAACTTTGGTAAGACAAGCTTTCTGTTCAATGCGCTTACTCACGGACAAGTCGATATTTACCCGGAATTTACTGGGACAGTGTTAGAAAGTTTGGTCGATGTACCGGAAGCGGATAAAAACCAGGATCTCGATGAAGATGGAACGTATGAGCAAGCGAAAAAATTGTTGAGCGAACAAGATCAGCTTGCTTTCTTAAAACCAATGGCTTACCAAAATACCTATGCTCTGGCAGTGAAACGTACGTTTGCAGAAGAACATCAGCTTGAAACGATCTCGGATCTAGCAAAAATCAAAGACCAGATCAAAGCAGGCTTTACACTTGAATTTATTGACCGAAATGATGGATACAAAGGAATCCAAAAAGAATATCAGCTTGATTTCCCTAGTGTCCAAAGTATGGAGCCAAGTTTGCGGTACCAAGCAATCAACAATGGCGATATCAATTTGATCGATGCCTATTCGACAGACAGCGAACTCAAACAATATGATCTGGTTGCTTTGAAAGATGATCGCGGATTATTCCCGCCGTATCAAGGAGCGCCATTGATGTCTGAAACCTTTGCAGCAGAACATCCAGAAGTGGTTCGTGCCTTGAATCGATTGGCTGGAAAAGTGACCGAAGAGCAGATGATCGATATGAATTACCAAGTGAATGTAGAAAAGAAAGATCCTTCTGATGTTGCCCGTGCATTTTTGAAGAACGAAGGGTTGATTGGGGGATAAAAAAGTGACGAATATTATTGAATTTAAAAATGTCGGAAAAAAATATGACCAGAAAATGGTTATCGAAAATTTAGACCTCGCTATCAAAACAGGAGAAATCTTCGTCTTGGTCGGGCCTTCAGGAAGCGGAAAAACGAGCACATTGAAAATGATCAATGGTTTATCTGTACCAACAGAAGGAAATGTTTATTTCAAAGGAACCCGTATCAAAGATTACAACTTGCAAAAAATGCGTTGGCAAATGGGCTACGTGCTCCAGCAAATCGCACTTTTCCCAACGATGACTGTGAAGCAGAATATCGAAGTGATCCCTGAGATGCTTGGTTGGAAAAAGAACAAACGGGAAGAAGCTGTTGATCGGCTGCTGACGATCGTCGGTCTTGATCCTGAACAGTACAGGGATCGTATGCCGAAAGAATTATCGGGCGGAGAACAGCAGCGTATCGGTATCTTACGAGCTATTGCGGCCTCTCCCGAAGTTATTTTGATGGATGAGCCATTCAGTGCGCTAGATCCGCTTTCTCGCACATCGCTGCAAGACTTAGTTTTAGAATTGCACCAACAGTTGGGAACGACCATTGTTTTTGTTACCCATAATATGGAAGAAGCAATTAAATTAGGCAGTCGGATCGGTGTGATGAAAGACGGGAAATTACTTCAAGCAGATACCCCAGAAAAAGTTTTGACCGCACCAAAAAGCGAATTCATCAAGCGTTTCTTTGAAGAAACAAGTAAAAAAGAACCACTGATCGAAGAAATGATTTTAAATGGTTTTTATACAAAAGATACGGACGAAACAAGCGGACCGGAAATAACCATTGGCGCAGTTTTATCGGATCTTTATTCACTTTTAGCTGAAGCGCCTGAAGTAAAGGTAGTAAAAAACCAAGAAGTTATTGGCAAAATATCGAGACAAGATGTCTTTGCTTTTTTAAGCAATAAGGAGGAAAAAGAATGAAAAAATATGACGTGATCGTTATCGGTTCTGGTGTGGCGGGTATCAGTGCAGCTTATGGATTAAAAGAAGCTGGAAAAAATGTTTTGATCATTGAAGAAAATCTTTGGGGCGGGACTTGTCCAAATCGAGGCTGTGATCCTAAGAAAGTATTGTTAAGCGGGGTAGAAGCACGTGACCGTGTCAATCAATTGGCAGGCAAAGGATTCAAAGAAATGCCGCCAGCAGATTGGCAAGAATTACAAAAATTCAAACGTACATTCACCGATCCTGTTCCAGAAGAAAGAAAAGAAGGGTTAGCAGCGGCAGGGATCGACTTTTTGTCAGGTACTGCTCGGTTTGCAGATGAAAAAACGATCGAGATTTTAGACGAACGAATCACGGCTGATCATTTTGTACTTGCTACCGGTCAGCGCCCATCGATTTTACCAATTAAAGGAAAAGAATACATGCAGACAAGTACCGATTTTCTTTCACTAGATCAATTACCAGACAAAGTTGTTTTTGTTGGCGGCGGGTATATTGCGTTTGAACTGGCATCTATCGCCAATGGAGCAGGGGCAGAAGTAACAATCATCCATCACAATTCAAGACCTTTGAAAGCTTTTGACGCAGATTTAGTGGATGAAGCAGTAGAAGAAATGAAAAAACGCGGGATTCGATTTGCCTTTGATACAGATTTGCAAAAAATCGAAAAAACAGCAGAAGGCTACCATTTGATTGCAGAAAATTTCGATGAGACAGTGGGTGCCGTCTTCTGTGCAACTGGACGTATCCCAAATATCGAATCTCTTGACCTGGAAAAAGCAGGTGTCCAAGCAGACAAACATGGTATTGCTGTTAATGAGTATTTACAAACATCGAATCCAGCTATTTTTGCTTGCGGGGATATCATCAGCCGAAAAATCCCTAAATTAACGCCAGTAGCAACATTTGAAGGAAATCACGTAGTACGCAATATTGCAGAAGAAAACATGACACCAATCAGTTATCCATCTATTCCGACGATTGTTTACGCAAGTCCTAAAATCGCCTCCGTTGGAATAACACCAGCAGAAGCTGAAAAACAAGACCTGAAAGTTGTTGCACAAGATCTTACATCTTGGTTCAGCTATAGCCGCTTAAATGAACCAACAGCAAAAGTAAAACTTGTTTATAACGAAGAAAACTTGTTAGTGGGTGCTTGTACACTGAGCGGCCAAGCAGATGAATTGATCAACTTTTTATCAATCGCTATCGACAAAAAAATCTCAAATAAAGAGATCAGCCGCTATATCATGGGCTATCCGACGATTGCGAGCGATTTAAGCTATCTTTTATAAAAAAATACAAAAACCGAATCTGGTTATAAAAAAGCAAGACTCTGGCAAAAATCGCCAGAGTCTTTTTTGTTGTCTCAAGAATAACATTAATGATTTTATTTGTTATTTTTTGCGGGAAGTCAACAGTTTCATTTTTTTCTTTTTTAAGAAATAATCGGTTGCGGATTGTTGATATAGAGCCTCGCTTTTTGGATTTTGAGTTGTTATGATAAAAATAGAACTCGAATGAAAATCAGAATAACGTATTATTTAAATTTCCTAATATAAGGTAAAAAATGGATGGAAAAGCCAGCAAGGAGGTGGAACAGGTGACAAATTGTTTAGACAGCAGATTAAATAGGCAATTGAATATCCTAGAAATATTATGGCAGGGACGCTGGCTGACAGGAAGCGAATTGGCAGAGAAAACAGGCAGTTCGGAAAAAACGATTCGAACTGATATTGCGATGATCAATGGTTATCTTTCGCCGATGTCTATTGAAACATCACTTAAATGGGGCTACTTTTTGAAAAAAGACCGCTCCTTGCCGAAATCACATCTCTATTCTTCTATTTTAAAAGAGAGTCCAGAATATACATTGCTTGAACTTCTTTTTTTCTCACCAGGGATCACTCGGCCGGAATTGTGTGACCAGCTGTATATTTCCGAGACACAATTGGGCAGATGGCTGACAAAACTCAATCGCTATTTGCAGCCGTATGACTTTCAAATCAGTACCGATTTAACATATAAAGGAGAGGAGCAAAGAATTCGAGATTTTTTTGCTTGTTTCTTGAATGAAAAATATGGAGCAGCTGAACAGCGTTTCGACTCTCTAAAAACCGATTTGATCGATCAGTTGATAAAAAATTTCTTGAAAGAAACAGCTATTTTATCCTTTATCCATAACAAACAGCACCTTTTTATAGGAAAGCTGAAATTTCAGCTTTTGGCACGAATCGAAAGAATCAGACAGAGACATGAGGTGCAAAAACCATTGATCGTTTTTGATTTTTCATCTTTGCTGGTGTCAGATAAATTTTATGAACGATTTTATCGTACTTTTGGTATCGGTTTGACTAATGATGTTTTGTACCAGCTCTTTTATGAATTTTTTTCTCCGCTGACACTTATAGCTGCACCGCAAAATGATCGATATTCCGACCTTGAACAGTTGCGAGCGCTGATTGAAACGGCAATTAGGACGATTGAAGAAAGCTATCATATAAAAGCGGAACACAGCAGCCAGCTTGTGCAAGATATCTATCTTAGTTTAGTACAGACCAGTTTTCCGACACATATTCTTCATCATAAAAAGAAAGAATTTTTTGAAGCTTTCGTGGTGGATGATCCTGAATTGGCCGCTTTTTTGGAAAATCAGTTCACCGAGATTTGCGGCAGACTCCCTTTAACGAAAAGCCAGCGGGAAGAAAACGCATACCAAGGAATTTTTGAACTGCTGACTGCTTGGCGAGATCTTAAGAGGAATGTGAAGAATCCTGGGATGGTCGTTTCAGCCGTGCTGTTTCTAGACACTACCTATGAGCACATGTGTATGTTTAAAGAAGAAATCGAGATGCACTTTCGTAATAAAATCAAGGTGGACTTGGTTTCGCCGCGGGATCAATTAAAAGAATACTCTTTTGAAAAGTACGACTGCATCTTAACAGATATCTTGTTTGAAACAGAAGGGAATGTGCCGATTATCGGAATCGCTGATTATTTGGATGAAGAGACGATCACCAAACTTCTGGGCGTTATTCATCAGAAAAGAGAAATGATACAAAAAAAGCAGCGGATTTTGTCCTTTAGCATAGATATGACCGATCAGCAAAAATTACCGTTTGAAAGGTAAAAGTTGGTTGGTGTTCCTATGTTTTCGACTGATAGTATTGTATTGAGGGGAAATGCAAGGGGGTGAAATGTGTAAACATGGATTGATGTTTCTCTTTTGTTATGGCTTGAGAGTGAAGCAATGGCTTACTTCAAGAGATAACAAGCTTTAAGAACTAGTATATAGAGAAGGAAAAGTCCATCACCTTCATGATTAATACATATTAATAATGAAGTTTTTCCTGCTAAGCAAGTCTTGAGCTTGAGATTTTATAATCGGTTTCTTTAGTTAAAGAAGCCATCGATTACTGTACTTACAAAATATATTGTTTTAATTGGAAAGAGGAGAGAATAGTTATGTTGAAAAAATTACTTATCAGTTCATTAGTTTTAAGCGGTATCGCGGTGGCGCCGACAGCTGTCAGTGCTTGGACCCCAGGTGTTCCAGATCCTAATACGCCAATTAAAAACGTTGAGCGTGAAGACTCAGCTGACATCGAAGTAAGCGGCTGGATCGGCGAATGGGATGACACTGACATTGAAGGACCTGGACCGATCGATCCGGAAGATCCTTCGAATGTCAACGTTACGATCCCTGTCAGAGTATTTTTTGCAAATAGTGTAGACGAAGACGGAAATCCAGTACCGGAAATCATTTCGCCGCTATATACGATCAGCAACAACTCGCAAACACATGCATTGAGTGTTTCTATCGATGAGTTTTCTTTAACGAATAATGTACCGATCCGTCAGCACTTGTCGATCGTTCCGACGCGAGAAGCAGGTGTTACATTGCAGACAAGATCAGATTCGTTTTTGAATTCTAGACATTTTTTTACAAACGTACAAAGCAATACGGCAAAAACATTCTCATTCGAAGGGCAGATCGACCGTGCATCATTCCCAGCTTTGGGAACACCGGCATTACGTCCTACTTATAATTTGAAATTCCATTTTGCTGCCGTTTAAATAAACACAAAATGAAAACAACGCTGCGGCTGCATGTTTGAAAGACGATTTTCTCTCCTGTTCTGATGCTGTCAGATAGGCTTTGGGGCAAATCGACAAGAAGCATGCTGCCGCAGCAGTATTATTGATGAAAGTGGAGAGTTGGATGGATAAGTCAAACACAACAAAGAAAAAACGAAAATTGATGTGGTTCGTTCTTTTGATCTTCGCCGCGGTTGCAGGATACTTTATTTTTCAATCGTTGGAAGAACCGCCAAGAGTCATCAGCGGATTGCCTGATATCGATCAAAATTTAGAAGCAATGACTGATGAAGAGACACTTGCTTTGATGCAGGATGAGGTAGATCAAAACAATATCCAGGTAAATCTGAAACATGAGATCCAAGTCACAGAAGATGGAGTGGCACGAATCGATGTACTCAATCAGCCGACGAATGCCTACAATGTTCAAGTTGATTACATATTAAAAGATGGGAATCGGAGAGTCTTTCGTTCAGGATTGATTCCGCCGAACAACCAACTGCTTGAAGCAGAATTGACAGAGGAATTAGAAGCAGGTGAACACGAGGTAACGATTTACTACAAGATTTTTGATGAGGATCAAGAAATCAATACAGCGACATTTGATGGTGTGTTCTTAGTTGGTGATTAGATTTTTCTAGTCATCAATTAAGAAGTTTTTATGGGTAGTACATAACATTGATATACATAGAATAAGAATTGTTTATTAAAAAACTTACATAAAAAGGAGAACGCTGTCATGAATAAACATTTGATAAGATTTAGTATTTTTTTCTCGTTGTTGTTTGGTGTATTAGCAGGAAGTTCTCAAGTGCATGCAGGATTTAATAATCGAGATTGGACAAACAGCCGTGGGAACAGCAGAAACTGGATGGCAGGACTCCGTGATGATGTCAGAATGTCCCAACTCTCTATTCCAGGAACACATAATTCTGGGGCAGATCACGGGATTCCTCAAGTTCGAACACAGTCTACAAGCATTGCTCGTCAATTGAACAATGGTCATAGACTTTTGGATATACGTGTGCGGGAAACAAATGGTGTATTTGCTATCCATCATGGAGCAGTCTACTTAGGACAGATGTATGGAGATGTACTGAATACAGTAGGGAATTTTTTGCGGGCAAATCCAAATGAAGTCGTATACATGCGCTTGAAACAAGAACATAGTGCGGTATCAGATGCAGTATTTAATCGTGTGCTAAATGAACGATATTTGAACGATCCTAGATGGCGAGATTTTTTCTATTATGCAAATGGCAATAACAACCCAACCTTGGGGCAGACACGCGGGAAAATCGTCATTTTACGAAACTTTTTAGGGAATAGCGTAGGTATCCCTTATCCTGCAGCTTTTAATATCCAAGATAATTGGAATGTTAGTAGGTTTGGTGTTAAACGGCAGGCAATCCACGGACAAATGATCAACTCCAGAAACAGCTTAGGAGAGAATGGCATTACTTATATCAACTTTACAAGTGCTGCGCATGTGTTGACTCCACCTATCAGTTTTGCTCGAGAATTAAATGGAGTTGTTCTTAATCATATGATTCAACGATATAGAGGGCATATGGGGATGGTTGTCACTGATTTTGCAAATGAAGCATTTGTCAACTCGATTATTGATTTAAATCAACGTTTACGGGTAGGCGCCAATATGAACGCACTATTCAATGGTTATCGCGTGTCGATTCAAAGTGTGATGGATCCTTGGCAAGTTGTAGATTGGCGTCAACAAAGTTCAAATAATAATGCTGCTATGTTCCGTAATCTAGGTAGGAGGAACCAAAAATGGTATTTGGATCATATAGCTGGAACTAATAGATATCGAATCACTAGTGATGCAGATGGGAATCGTCGTTTAGCAGTTACTGGAAATAATGTAGTAGTTTCTAATCTTACCAATGAATCTGCACAATGGGAAATAGTCAGGAACGGCTGGCATACGAATGGTACGGTAGTCTTCCTTAGAAATGTAGCAAATGGAAATGTATTAGATATTGAAGAATCAGTCCTGCCCTACGGTAACTTAATCACCCATCCTCAAAAAAATACGAATAATAATAATCAACGATTTATCTTGCACATTGAAGGAAGAAGATAAGTAAAAAAAGACCTCGCTATCGATAGATAACGAGGTCTTGATGTTTTATTTTAAAAAGGCTTAGTACCAGCCGTTTGCCATCCAGAAAGCTTGCGCTGCTTCCCAAGAGCCGTAACGAGAGGTAACATATTGATCAGCAACACGTTCTTGGTTTGCTGCAGAGTAGTCGCCATTTAGGTAAGAAGAGTCTAATTGGTAACGACCAACGTAGCGTCCGTTAGTTGCTGTGTAAGAACCGCTTGATTCTTTTTGTGCGATCCATTCTTTCGCAGAGTTTGTAGTGCTTGCTGTAGCAGTAGTTTCTGTAGCAGCTGCTGCAGTCTCTGTCGTCGTTGTTGTTTCAACAGTTTGAGCTGTTTGAGTTTGTGTTGTTTGTTCCGTTTGTACTGTTTCAGTTTGTTGTACAGGTGCTGCTTGTTGTGTTTGCGCTTGAGCAGGAGCTGCTTGCGCTGTGTCACCTGTAGGAATTGTCAATTGTTCGCCTACGTAGATCATGTTGACATTTCCGATTGAATTTTTTTCAGCGATTTGTTGGACTAATTCATTGCTGCCAGCAAATTTGTTTGAGATTGTAGATAATGTATCGCCTGATTGTACTGTGTAAGTTGTATCAGCGAATGCAGAAGTTCCTAACATAAATGCCGCACCAGCAGCCAAAGTTGTTCCAAGTAGTAAAGTTTTAAGTGATTTCATGAATGATCTCCCTTTAAAAAAGTTTTTGTCTTTCTTTCAACGATGCCTACTTTAACACGTGAGAATATTTCATGGGTGAAGGTTAGATGACAGTTCGTAACAAAATGAAGTGTTTTATGACAAACTTATTAACGGACGTATTTTGAAATTGCTGGAAAGTGCATAGAAATAGGAAAAGTACCTTTTTTGTAAAGGTGAAAGATAACCACTGAAACTATCAATTTTTATTTTCAATTGCTTTATCTTTTCTTAATATTTATAGAGAAACCCTTGTAAATACTGACTTTTGGATAAAAAAATTATTTTTACAGTATATAACTTAGTTGAAGGTTGCTGGAAAAATAAATCGATTTGTTTCTGAGAAAGATAGTCGATCATAGAAAAAATACGTTATTTAAGGCCTGTGATTTTTCTTTTCAATCTTGACACTAATTCAAAATATCGATATTATTAATTTGTTATTTCTTTTTAAAAAAGCAGACGTGATGGAACGGCAGACATGCAAGATTGAGGGTCTTGTGAGCGTATGCTCGTGTGGGTTCAAATCCCATCGTCTGCATCAAAAAACATCTTAAAATGATGTGATAAAAGTGGAAAAACCCGGTTATCCGGGTTTTTCCACTTTTATGTTTTATAAATAGAAGATTTTGTATTCAGTGCTTTTTAGAAAGAATATTCATTGAATGTTGTTACTATCTTATTGTACAATTTTTCAACATTCAGCATACCGTAATCTTTTTTCGAAATAGCAATAACTGGTGTTTGGGGAAATTTTTGTTCGATCTCCTTTTTTGCATAGGCAAAAGTAGGGGTTAACAAAATGAGATCAGCTTGATCACCATATTGATTTATTTTATTTGAATCCTGCGTTTCTATTGAAATATGCTGTCCATTTTTCTCCATAAGCAGTGCAAGCTTTCTATTTAACGCTTGCGTTTGTAAAAGACCCTCATCTGTAACAAAGCTGAAGACGATATCAAAAATAATTACTTTTTTCATTTGCTGACGTCCTTTCACTCTAGAAAAAATAAGCTTTTCTTTTTCAGTATATAATAAAGCGGTTTCTTTATGGAGGATAAACAGAAAAAATATAAAAATATTCTTTTATCCAGCAGAACGTGTCAATTTTCTTATACCTTCACGGAAATTTACAGAATTCGGTGGTATATTTTTTTAGAATAGAGTATTATATGGAATAATCAAGTATCTTGAAGATAAACAACAGAAATTTTCAACTTTTTGAAATGAGGGATCGGCTAATGAAGAGTTTTGAAAAATCCAATAAATTAGAGGGCGTAAGTTACGATGTTCGCGGCCCTGTTTTAGAAGAAGCAGATCGAATGCAAGAAGAAGGAATCAGTATTTTAAAATTGAATACTGGTAATCCCGCGCCTTTTGGTTTTGAAGCACCAAATGAAGTGGTACGCGATTTGATCATGAATGTCCGAGAATCAGAAGGCTATTCTGATTCAAAAGGTATTTTTTCTGCCCGTAAAGCAATTCAGCAATACTGCCAATTGAAAAAATTTCCAGATGTTTCACTAAACGACATCTATACAGGAAATGGTGTGAGTGAATTGATCAGCATCTGTATGCAAGGATTATTGAACAACGACGACGAAGTCCTTGTCCCAATGCCTGATTATCCGCTATGGACTGCCTCTGTTTCTTTGGCTGGCGGTACTCCTGTTCATTATATCTGCGATGAACAAGCGGAATGGTATCCAGATATTGATGATATCAAGTCAAAAATCACAAGCCGAACCAAAGCAATCGTTATCATCAATCCAAATAACCCAACTGGTGCACTTTATCCAAAAGAAGTTTTGGAAGAAATCGTAGAAGTAGCTCGTCAATATGACTTGATCATTTATTCAGATGAAATCTATGATCGGTTAGTCATGGATGGTTTGGAACATATCCCGATCGCTACGTTAGCGCCTGACCGTTTTGTCGTAACGTTGAGCGGTCTGTCAAAATCCCATCGTGTTGCTGGTTTTAGAGTAGGCTGGATGGTCTTGAGCGGGGATAAATCCCGAGTGCAAGGCTATATCGAAGGTTTAAACATGTTGGCATCGATGCGTTTGTGTTCAAATGTCTTATCGCAGCAAGTCATCCAAACAGCGCTAGGCGGCTATCAAAGTTCCGATGAGCTTTTGCTTCCAGGCGGACGTATTTATGAACAAAGAGAATATATCTATAATGCAATCAATGATATCCCAGGACTTTCAGCAGTCAAACCAAAAGCGGCGTTTTATATTTTTCCGAAAATCGATACCAAACGTTTCAATATTTTAGATGATGAAAAATTTGTCTTGGATTTCTTGCATGAACATCATGTATTATTAGTTCACGGCGGCGGCTTCAACTGGCACCAGCCGGATCATTTCAGAATTGTTTACTTACCAAAAATGGATGATTTGAAATTGATGACAAATAAAATGCGCCAATTTTTATCGACGTATAAACAAAGGTAAGCATTCAAAAGCAGAACAATACTTTTTTGTTATTGTTCGTTTAAAATCAGGAGCGTCTGGATCTAATCCAGTCCTCCTTCTTTTTTTGCGAAAATAACATTGCAATATAAAGCAGGAGTTTCTTGAAGTTTCTAAATCAGTAAAGTAAAATATTACATAATGCGAATTTGCATATTTTGGGAGGCTTACTATGAAAACGTTCATCGATTCATTTGGAACGATCATTAAAACGATTCGAAAAGAACGACAAATGACGCAAAAGATGCTGTCGCAAGATATTTGTTCTCAAAGTGTTCTTAGCCGGATCGAAAATAATGAAGAGTTGCCCAATGTTGTAGTAATGGCACAGATTTGTCAGCGTTTGGGCGTGACGATCGATCAAGTCATGTCTTTATCGAATAAGGATATCCGAGGGAGTTTGAAACAGTTTGATCTGTTGGCATATTATTTCCGCAAGCGAGATTATCGAAAGTTGGAACAATTGCTGAAAGAACCGGAGATCATTGACAATCTTTTTTTGGAATCAGATTATCAGCGTTATTATTACTATTTGGGCACTTGCGAATTCGAATTATATGAAAATCTTTCTGATGCAATCTGTTATTTGAAACAAGCACTATCTTATTCTAGCCACATTGATAAGATATATGCTTCTGATATCGAGATCCAGCTGATCAGTTGTATCGGCAAAATTTACGGCGCAGCTGGAAAAACGGGAGAAGCTCGTTATTATCTTAATCGAAGCACGCAGCTTTTTGAACAGTTTGCTGAAGAACGTACAACAATCGAACTAACACAGATTTTTTTCAATCATGCCGCTTTTTTACTGGGGCAAGAAGAACATGAAGAAGCACTGGCTCAAATCGATCAAGGAATCCAATGGGCACAAGAGAAAAACAGCTATTATTATTTAGACGATTTATTTTTACTGAAAAGTCATGTTTTTGACCAGAAAGGTGACCAATCGAAAGCTGATTTTTACTTTGAATTGGCTCAATCTGTTCAACGGATCTCAAAAAATTCATAAATGGTGTATACCATTCTTGACTTCTTTAAAAAATAAGAGTACCTTAGGGATAGAAAAACCAAAGGAGCGAATAAAATGAAAACTTTTATCTACGCAGACAAATTCTTCTTAAAATCAGGAGTGAAAGAAGCAGGTTATCTTGAAGTCACAGACGGACTGTTTGGCGACTATTCAAAAGAACTTCCTGATAAAAAAGCAAAAGTAATCGATCAAACCGGTAAATGGATCGCGCCTGGCTTAGTTGACACGCATATCCATGGTTTTATGAATCACGATGTAATGGATAATGACGCAGAAGGTATCAAAGTAATGTCTGAAGGTCTTCTTTCTTGTGGTGTTACTTCATTCTTGCCTACAACATTAACTTCAAGTAAAGAACGCTTGAAAGATGTGGCTGAAACAATCGGAAAAGTACACCATGAGGTAACTGGTGCGAAAATCAAAGGAATCTACTTTGAAGGACCATTCTTCACTGAAGAACACAAAGGCGCACAAAACCCAAGCTACTTTGGCGATCCTGACTTGGACACTTTCAATGAATGGCAAGAAGCTTCAGGCGGTATCATCAAAAAAATCGCTCTTGCTCCAGAAAGAAATAACGTTCAAGAGTTTGTTAAACAAGTGACAGATGAAGGTGTTGTTGTAGCTCTAGGACACAGTAATGCAACATTGGAAGAAGCACAAGGAGCTGTTGAAGCAGGAGCAAGCGTTTTTGTTCATGCATTTAACGGGATGCGCGGATTGAATCACCGTGAACCAGGAATGGTCGGCGCACTTCTTTCATTACAACATGTCTATTCTGAATTGATTTGCGACGGACATCACGTTCATCCAAATGCTGCAGAAATCTTGATGGAAAAAGCTGGACACGAACATGTAGCATTGATCACTGACTGTATGATGGCTGGCGGAATGCCTGACGGAAACTACAATCTAGGAGAATTCCCAGTAGTAGTGAAAGACGGAACAGCTCGTCTAGAATCTGGAAACCTTGCAGGAAGTATTTTACGTCTGAAAGAAGCAATCAAAAACGTTGTTGACTGGGGAATCGCAACACCAGAACAAGCAGTTATGATGGCAAGCCTTGTACCAGCAATCAGCTGTAAAATCGACGACAGCTGCGGAATGATCGCAAAAGGCCGTGATGCAGACTTTATCGTATTGAACCCTGATATGACTTTAGAAGCAACTTATTTAGATGGAGTGGAACGTTACCACGCATAAATCTAAGCTTTAAAATATCTTGTAATAAAAAAGAGATCAGCAGAAATCTGCGGGTCTCTTTTTGTGTTATTTTTAGATATAACGCGGCAAGATCTCTTTTACTCGCTGCAATCCTGTCTCTAGAATCTCTAGTTCATTGGAAGAAAGGGCAAGTCTGATAAAAGGATCTGTTTGTTTTTGCGTAGTGAAACGATCAGAATGATAGACACGAACGCCGTGCTGCAAAAAATCTTCTTCAATACGAGTATGTGTGAATTCGCTTCGAACAGGAATATTTCGATAGTACGGTAAAGGATTCGAAGGACGCGGCAGTTCAAAGAGTTGATCGAATAATTGATTGGCTTCTTCCGTCAAAAATGCTTTCTTCTCTAAGATTTGTTGAGAAACAGGAGACTGTAAAAGCTGCGTGATCACTTCTGTATCAAAGCTGGATGTTTTTACGTTGATATTGAAAAGACTGCGTTGAATCAACTGGCGCACCTTTTTTGGGAAAACTAAATAAGCAACCCGCAATCCAGAACAAAGGAATTTTGTCATCCCCGCCAAGTAAAGTGTTTGTTCAGGAAGAAATGCTTGAAAAGGAGGAATGACTTTTTGTTGATGATAAGTCGTTAAAAAAGAATGGATGTCGTCTTCAATGATCCATAAACCTTCTTTTTCAAAGACAGCAGCTAATTCTTTTCTTCGTTCTAAACTGATTTGAAAACCAATGGGATTGTTGCAAGAAGTCATGACAAAAACACCTTGGATGTCTTTTTTTCGGCACTCGCTCAAAAGAAAATCAGGCAGCATTCCTTCTTCGTCATAATCGATCGGCACTAATTCAATATGAAGCAAGGCAGCCAATTCGATAAAATTAGCGTAAGTATAGCGATCAATCGCGATTCGAGAGCCAGGAGCGAAAAGGGCAGTCAGCGCAAGAGCAAGACCATTTTGGACCCCAGAAACGACAGCAATCATTTCTTCTGTCGCAAATACACCTTGTGTTTTCAGCCATTTCGCTGCAATACTAAGCTGAAAAGCAGTGCCGGATGGTTCCTGATAGCCCAAAAGCCCAGGCATGTTCGGCATTTGACTGACCATGTTCAAGAAAGGAAGGACAAGTTGATTGCACTCCTCAAACGAACTAACTAAACCTAAGTCAATGATATGACCTGCAACGCCTTCCGTGGAAATCGTGATGGAATCCAGCGCATTTTGAGAAATATAGGTTCCGCTGCCGACATTGGTATACAGCAGTCCTTGTTCGATCCCGTATTTATAGGCTTGGCCAACAGTTGTAAAGTTGATATCAAGATAATCCGCTAGTTCTCTTTGGGAGGGCAGGCGGATATTTTTTTGTAATTTACCAGCTAAGATATCTTCTTCTAATTGCTGGATCAGTGATTTGTAAATAGGACGTGTCAATTTAGTTTTATCAGGCCGCCAAGTCAGCGGATAGTTTTCATAAGAATTGATTGGCATGAAATCCCTCCTAAAAATTATAACCCATACAATTATATCATTGAATGATTGGTTTTGTGAGTATAAGATAACCCTATTGGAGGGAAGTACAATGAAAATCATACCATTTGATGAAGTTATCGAACATTTGTCCTTCGAGCAGGCAATCCAGACAATGAAAGCTTGTTTTTTTGATTATCAAAAAGGACTGATTTCTCAGACACCAAGAAAAGTTGAGATTTTGCCAGATGGAGCAAATCAGAATATTTTTGCGATGATGCCGGCTTATTTAGGAAAAGAGCGAGTATTTGGTGCAAAAATGATTACTGCTTTTCCAGAAAATCGACGATATGGACTGCCTTCGCATCTAGGAGAAATCCTCTTATTCGATTCAAGAACAGGACAACCACAAGCTTTGATCGATGCAAATGCAGTGACTTGGATCCGTACAGCAGCAGTGAGTGCACTAGCGACAGATTATCTGGCAAAGAAAGAAGCACAAAAATTGGCCTTGATCGGTGCTGGGCAGCAAGCTGTCTCTCACTTTGAAGCAATCCGCTGCGTAAGAGAACTGAAAACTGTATTTATTTATGACATCAATCAAGAAAATGCAGAGAAGCTGGCCAAACAATTAGGAAAAAAACATCCTTTTGTGACGTTTACAGCTTGCCTGTCTGTGAAGGAAGCTGTTGCTCAGGCAGATATTATTTGTACACTAACACCAAGTAAAGAGGCCTTTCTAAAGAAAGAATGGGTACAACCCGGCACACATATCAACGCAATTGGTACATTTACACCAGATACACGTGAAATCACTACGGAGTTGATGTGCGGCAGCGCTATTTATGTTGACGATTATGAAGCTGTACTGAATGAAAGCGGGGACCTCTTGATTCCTATGAATGAAGGACGTTTGTCGGAAGAGGATATTCGCGGGTCTTTAGGCGAATTAGTTGCAAAACAAACGCGAGGCCAGCAATTGCCAGGTCGGCAAACTCCAGAAGAAATCACGTTATTTGATGCTGTAGGTTTAGCTGTAGAAGATCTCTGCTGCGCAGAATCGATTTGGAACAAAGTGAAAGGAAGATAAAAAATGATCTATTATGTTGTAGATGCGTTTACTGATACATTATTTGGCGGAAATCCGGCTGCTGTTTTTGTCATGGATAAATGGCTCGACACAGAATTGATGCAAAAAATAGCGATTGAAAATAATCTGTCCGAAACAGCTTTTGTCGTAAAAGATGGCGAATCTTATGATCTTCGCTGGTTTACACCAGAAAGAGAAATTGATTTATGCGGTCATGCGACGTTAGCAGCTGCATTTGTCTTGTTTAACTATTACGGCGTTTCTGAGAAAACAATCCAATTTTTATCACAAAGCGGCGCCTTGTTTGTGACCAAAAAAGAAGACGTTTATTTTATGGATTTTCCAAGTATTTTACCAGAAAAAACAGCGATCCTTCCTGAGTACGAAGCAGCTATCGGTGCGGAGATCAAGGAAGCATATCTTGCACGAGATTTATTTTTCGTATTGAAAGATGAAAAAACAGTTGCTGAATTAAAGCCAGATTTTACTCAACTGAAGCATTTTGAAAAAGGAGTAGGCGTGATCGTCACAGCAGAAGGAACGAAAGAAGATTTTGTATCGCGTACCTTTTTTCCAAAACTAACGATTGATGAAGATCCTGTTTGCGGTTCCGCACATTCAAATCTTATTCCTTACTGGGGGCAAAGAATGAAGAAAAACAGCATGGATGCAAAACAATTATCTGCTCGCGGCGGACTTTTGAGATGTGAACTTAAGGAAGACCGTGTCATCATTGGTGGGAAAGCTGTTTTGTATGCAAAGGGAGAAGCCTTTATTTAAGCATTTCCTTCTATTATATAGATACACGAATTGTTATTCTTTAAAAAAACAGAATCGCGAGATGACTTTTTCAGCAGAGAAGCACCCCTGAAAAACAGCCATGTCGCGATTTTTTATTGTTGAGCGGAAGAAACAAATTTTTTTCGACAGATGCACAACTTTTTAGAAAAGCGCTACCAAACAAAAGAAAAACGGATTTAATTTTACTATAATTCTCTTTGTTTGTAATGTCTATTTTCTGAAAATTAATCAAATTTTTCATGAAAAGGAGGAGCTCATAAAACATATCGTTAAATCGAATGTTCTTGTTTCAACTGTAGACAACATGTAAATCAGCAAAAAGAGTACCTAAAAGCAAATTGAAAAGTAAGGTGAAATTTTGTGAAAAAAAAGAAAACAGTTCTCAGCAATTGGTTCATGCTTATTCTTTTGCTGGGGTCTTATCTGCAATTCCTTTTAAATGTTCCAGCAATCGTACGCGCAGATAACACTTCGGGATCTACGCAGACACTGATTGACACGGAAGGATTCAAAGCAGAAGCTGAAACACAAGAGGTCAAAGATGGCGTACAATTGACCATCCATTATCAAAAAAAGGCTTCAGAAATACCGGAAAGAATAAAGATCAATGTCCAGGCAGATGAAAAAAATCTGACAGCAGCGGACTTGCAAAACACGCCAAAAGAAAAAATGGAAGATGCTGAAAAACAAGAATGGATTCAAACAGCAGCATTTTCTGCAGAAGAAAGTCAAGATGAACTTGTTTTTCTTCTACCTGAAACAAGCACGAAGGTAACAGCACAGTTTCAAGTCGACCAACAAGAAGACAGCACTATCAAAGCAGATATTTTGGATAATAAAACAGCAGAACCAATCGAAATCCAGCTGCCTGTAACAGAAACTGCTGATTCTGCGGGATCTTCAACAACGAGCAATACAAGTACAAATGAGGCAGCAAGTGAAAGTCAAACTGCTGATTCAAGCACAACTTCGGTGGAAAAGACAAGTACAGAAACCACTGCGTCATCAGATTCATCCCAAGCAGAGGAAACAACGGAAGAAAGTTCTTCAGGAAAAATACCAGTACAAAGAGCAAGTGGTGAACCAAATGACGATATCCAAGAGCCGACAGGAAGTGCCATTTCAGCAATTGGTTTAAAACTTTCGACGACCAGCTTTGCTAACTTGAAAATAAATGTCGATAACAAAGACGGCGTAAACAGTTATATTCGTTCAAAAGCAAATCAACTGCCAAGTGGACAAAACTACGACCAAAATGATCAAAATTCGATGATGAATTATGCGAATGGATTGTATGAACCCGGAAGTTCAGCAAGAGTGGTTGTTTTTGATCATCAGCCAAGCGGTGATTTGAAGTCAGTGATCAAAGCTGATTATGACACTGTCGGAACAGTAGTCAGTCCATCTGGTGAAGCTATCCCGGTTGGTGCATATGTCGAAGTCAGCAACTTGCATCTGCGCAGTTCAGATTGGGGCAACGGCTGGAACCAAGCCAGTGCAGTAGGTATCGATTTTTCTAATAACTTTTATTCAGGTATCTCACTAGCGAATATCAAATATTTTGATTGGAAAGTTATTTTTTATGACACAGAAACACATCAGCCCATCGATTTTGAAACAGTTGATGACAATTATGCCCAATTAACGTTTACTTCATTGAATCCTGGCGAGTTTGTAAATAAATTTTCAACTGCAGATAACAATCCAGCTGAAACACCGATCGAAGACGAAGATGGCGATTCTTTTGTTGAACCGACTTACTTTAATGATGACACCGCAGTCCCTGGCGGAAAAGACGGATCAAATCATTTTTCTTGGCCGCAAAGCGGAGACAAGAGTCAAAAAGGACATTTTGGTTATACCGCTCATACGTGGGGAGATTACAACGATGGCGCACCAACAGATGAAGAAAACGATGAATGGAATGACCATATCGGTTCTTCAACATTCGGCAGAGGAGCTGTTGGTTACAAATTATCAGGAACGACTCACGAATTTACGCGTGGTACGTATAGTCAAAATCCAGCGACTTGGTTAGCGAATGCCAGCGGAAGTGTAAGTTTTATTATTCCTACAAATCCGCCGTTATTCAATGTAAAAAAAGTCAGCAGTCAAGCTGTAGCTGGCGGCGGGAGCGAGACTCCTGAATATAGCCGTCAAAGCGAAAAACCATCTGCGGATGACCCAGACTATCAAGAGAAATTAAAAGCATTCAAAGCGACAAAAGAGTATCAAGATTTTGCAGCTTCGTGGGTTCCGGATGCAGCAAGTATCAATGAACAAAATGTGAATGAACAAGCTGAGGAAAATCAGCCAATTTATTATTATGTCAGTCAAGGTCTCTACAGTCTGGTTGGGGATGCAATCATCAAGCCAAGCAAAATCACTTTTGAAGATACCTTGCCAGAAGGAACCAATCCGAAAGATGTCAAACTGTATGATACAAATGGTAAAGAAATCGATGTAGCAGACAAAACGATCAGCGGACGAAAAGTAACGATGACGATCAATGCAAAAGAAATCAACAACATCCAATTTGCCAGAGGATACATCACCGTGCGGATCGAAGCAGATTTGACAGAAAAACCTGAAACACTCGATGCAAAAAAAATCATGGATAACTCTGGTACCTTCAAAATGATGGACAGCAAAGACAGAGTCAAATACGACGAGACGACCAATATCGTGACTGTGGAAGAGACTCCGCCAAAACCAGCCGAGATCCCCATCAGTTTGGTTAAGAAAAGCAACATTGAAGGAATGGATCTTGAAGGTGCTGAATTTGAACTGTTGAAAGACGGAAAAGTCGTGGCAACAGCCGTTACGGATTCAAATGGTCAAGTCGATTTTCTAGCGGATGGACAACCGTATCAACTGACTGAAGGAGAATATTCGATCAAAGAAACCAAAGCGATCCCTGGTCATAAACGTGATGAAAAAGAACATACTTTTTCACTCGATAAAAATCTGGAAATTACTTCTGAAGATGGTTCGGTGACAAAACAAGACGACAAATTAGTTTTTACTGATACCAACTATTGGAAAAAAACAGATTTGACCTTCAAGAAAACAGATAATGAAGGAAATCCGTTAGCAGGGGCAGTCTTCCGCTTAACTGGTGAAAACTTGGACAGCGGCGAAATTACTACGGATGCAGACGGGATTCTTTCTTTCAAAGACTTGGATCTGCAGCCATCTGGAACCTATACCTTAGAAGAAATCAAAGCGCCAGCCGGTTATTTCCTTCCTGAAAATCCAACGTGGACATTAACACTGACGGAAGATGGACGCAAAGCAACACTGAAAAGCAATGAAGAAAATACAGAATATTCCGATACACAGCATATCGTTTTTAACGATGAAGGCAATAATCGCTTTGATTTTGAAAAAACGCCAATAACGAATGAAAAACAAACCGTTCGTCTTTCTGTTTTCAAAGAAGACTCCGTGACGAAAAAACGGTTAAAAGGAGCTGTCTTCACGTTAAGCTCAGCTTCAGGTACAACAGAGCAGACGACAGACGATTCTGGACTTGCGGTGTTTGATGATTTATCCACGGATCAAACCTATACATTAAAAGAAACACAAGCGCCAGACGGCTACATTCTTTCTCAACAGACCTATACAGTATCCTTTGATCAAGAGTCAGGAAACTGGATTATCCATGACGGTGAAAAAGAAACAAAGATCCCTTCTGGAAGTGACAAGGAACTTTCTCTATCAATAACAGTGACGAATGAAGCGAAAACACCGCTGCCGCATACAGGGGGTATTGGAAAAGGAATTTTCATGATCATTGGTTTCTTGCTGGTCAGCGGAGCAGCTCTTTGGTTTTATAAAGCAAGAACGAAACAGGAGGTAGCTTAGATGCTGAAAAAATTATTCACTTCTTTTTTACTAGCCAGTTGCTTCGCTGCTTTGATGATCCACAGTTCTTCTCCAGCTGAAGCTGATACAAATGGTTCAGGAAACGTAACTTTTACATTACACAAATTACTGTTCAAAAACGGCGAAGTTCCTGATGAAGTCTTAAATGATGGGTCCAGCAATCCGTTTGCTGACCAAACATTGTTGAAAGATTACGAAGGCCTAAATGGAGCAGCGTTTAGTGTTTATGATGTGACGTCCGAATTTTATCAAAAAAAAGCAGCAGGTCTTTCAACAGAAAAAGCACAGCAGGAATTAGCTGCTCTTCATCCAGAAAACGCATTGGATGAGCAGACGACGGCCACAGAAGGAACTGAAGACGGGATTGCGCATTTTACTTTGCCTGCAAATGAAGCGACTGGTAAAAGACGTCCGAAAGTTTATCTTTTCTTAGAGACAGCTTTACCAGAAAATGTTCAAGCAGCTGCAAAACCAATGGTCGTTGTTTTGCCGATAACGGATATGAACCAACAGCCAATGTCGGCAATCGACCTTTATCCAAAAAATGAAGAGATAACGTATCAAGATCCGCCTTTCAAAAAAGAAATCATTGGTTCATCAAACACAGAATATGGCGGCGAGATAACGTACCAGCTGACGACTGAAATACCTGCTGATGTTTGGAGCTACGAGAATTACCGCATTCAAGATGAAGCAGATCCTGCGTTATGGATGGAGCCGGAAAGTTTGAAAGTCCAAGTTGTAGGCGACGATACACTCTCTGATTTTTATCAAATTTCTGAAATGAAGGATCATGGATTTTCTCTTTCTTTTGATGGAAAAAAATTACGTTATTCGGTTGGAAAAACAATGAAAATCACTTATAAGATGCGCTTAGCAACTGATAGTTCACAAACAGCTTTTGATAATCAAGCCATTTTATATCCAGATACTCATGAAGAAATAAAAGATGACGCAGAGATTACTACTGGTCAAAAATCATTTGTAAAAGTTGACTTAGCAGACGGAAACCAAAAGCTACAAGGCGCCGCTTTTGTCATCAAAAATGACCAAGGCCAATATCTGGAACGCCAAAATGGAGAAAACCACTGGCAGAACATAGCACCTGCCGATTTTTCTGCCGTTCAAAATCAGCTGTTTACACTTCATTCTGATCAGCAAGGTCTGTTTTCAATCAACGGTTTAGCCTATGGTCAGTATCAGCTTGTCGAAATCAAAGCACCTGACAATTATTATCTAAGTCAAAAACCATTTGATTTCACAGTCGATGAAGCAAGTACCAGCACGACTTTATCAATAATGAACCAAAAAATGACACATACTTGGTCAGATAAAGTTTATAAAAAAGTCATTGGACGGTATCCAAAAACCAATGACGAAAACAATTATTTATGGATGATTATCGGACTACTGCTGATTTTAGTAGGAAGTTTCGTTTATATAATCAAGAACAAACACAAAAAATATTAAAAAAGGAAGTAAAAAAATGAATAAGAAATCTGCTATCCAAGTAGTATTCGGCTGGTTGCTAGCACTAATGATCGTATTAGGTGTAGGCAGCGCAATGCAAACAGTCAAAGTTTCTGCAGAAGGAAACGACACACAGAAAGTCACATTGCATAAATACGCATTTGAAACAGCACCATCTCCTGACTTGATCTTGAATGATGGTTCTGATCAAAGCAGTATTGCAACAGAAAATGGCGGTAAACCACTTCAAGGCATCGAATTTACTGCCTATGATGTCACTCAGTTATATACTGATTTGCGTCAAGCAGGTAAATCTGTAGATGAAGCTTTCGCTGAACTTGGTCAAAAACAAGTATCAGATCTAGGTGAGAAAACAACATCATTTGCTGCAACAGATAACAATGGTTTAACTTCAGCAAACTTACCTGTTACTTCAACTGTCAAATTAAGCGACGGTACTGAAAAAGAAGAAAATGCAGTCTACGTCATTGTTGAAAACCATGACAACGGAGATGTTGTAGCGGCAGCAAATCTAGTGGTTTCATTACCTTTTTATGAAGAAGATGGAACAACGCCTTTAAGCGAAGTAAACTTATTTCCAAAAAACACATTGAACCTAACTGATTTTGACTTTGTCAAAGAAGGTGTCAAAGAAGATGATTCGATTGCACCTCTTGCAAATGCAAAATTTGTATTGAAAGACCAAGATGGAAACTATTTAAACAAAGAATTGGCAAATGATGTTTTGCCTACTTTTGATGTAACGACAGCAACAGATGCCAATGCAGCAGTCTTCACTTCGGATGCAGATGGTAAAGTATCAACAAAAGAACTTTTCTCTCAAGGATTAGCTTTGCCGAACGGTACGTATACATTTGAAGAAATCGGAAGCGATGGAAATGCCATTCCAGCAGATGGAACAACCGTAGATGATTACCATGCGTCAAGCCATGCAGCAAATGCAATTACTTTTACTGTAGAAAATGGACAAATCACAAAAACAAGCAGTTTTGATAAAAACGAAGACCCATCAAGTGAAGCAAAAGTTTACAACTATCAAGTTCCTTCTCCTAAAAAAGAAGCAAATGATACAGATGTCGATGACAACCAAGCATTCAGTTTTACAGTTAAACAATTGATTCCAGACGATATCGACACATACACAGAATTTGCCTTAGTCGATACACCAGACGCACAATTAGAAATGTTATCTGATGATGAACTTTCTACGATCACAGCATCTATCGTCTCAGAAAATGGCGATGAGATCACTGCTTTAGAAACAAAAGCAGCTGCTGAAACACCAGGATTTAGTTTTGATTTCACTTCAAATGTAAATGATATGGCTGCTATCAAAGCGAATGCTGGAAACTATATTACATTTACTTACAAAATGAAATTAAAACCTGGTACAAAACCTGAAGTTGACGTAAACAATGAAATCGACTTTGACAACAATCATCATACGAAACATGACAATGAAACAGTTGATACTTACGGGAAAAAATTTGTGAAAAAAGATGCCTATGACGACAGCAAAACATTAGCTGGAGCAGAATTTTTAGTTCTTAACGAGAAAAAAGATGAGTACCGTACAATCAACGATACTTGGGCTAAATATGATGGAACATCTGTCCCAGAAGATGCAAAAATCTTAACTTCTGATGAAAATGGTGCTTTTGAAGTTATCGGTTTGGCAACTGGAAATTACAACTTGAAAGAAGTTAAAGCACCTGCAGATTATCAATTACCAGCACAACCATACACAGAATTCAAAGTAACAGAAACAAGCTACAGCGACGCACAACAAGTATTGACAGTCGTGAATACACAAAAAGGTATCTTACCTCATACTGGGGGCATCGGTATCTTTGCCTACGTACTTGGCGGACTTGCAATCATTGGTATTGCTGTTTTCTACTTCAAGAAACGCGATCATTTGAACGCATAAAATAGTACGAAAATAGAGTAAATAAATATAAGAGGCTGGCTGACGAATGTCCCAGCCTCTTTTAAAAAATAGATACAAACAGTAAAAAGAAGGGTGAAGCATGACCAAAAAAACAAAAAGCCGGAAAATGCGGCGTTTGCTGGATACACTGATGGTCCTACTTTTAGTCATTGGTGCAGGAATCTTTCTTTATCCATTTGTCCAAGATACCTTGAACGATTTTCTTGACCAGCAGCTGATTACTTACTATCAAGGAAAGGCCAATCAAGAAAACCATCAAGCGAGTGAAAAAGCAAAACAAGAAATGGAAAAGAAAAACAAAGAGTTGGCTGAAAAAGGCAACAATCCTGGTATGAGCGGCTTTGATCAAGCAGTGAACCAGGACAAAAAAGTAAAAAAGAAAAGTGTCGATTATTATAAAAAGCATACAATTGCTGTAATCCGTATCCCAAAAATCTCTGTGGATCTGCCGGTTTTTGACGAAACAAATGATTTTACCTTGCAAAAAGGAGCAGCTTTGCTCGAGGGAACGAGTTATCCAGTTGGGGGAAAAAGCACGCATTCCGTTATTTCCGCCCATCGCGGTTTGCCAGAAGCAACATTGTTCACTGATTTGCCGAAATTAAAAGTCAATGACCAGTTTTATATAGATATCAATGATGAACGCCATGCGTATCAAATCGAAAAAATCCAAGTAATCGAACCGACAGATACACAAACGATGGTCATCCAGCCTGGGCGTGATTTGATTACACTAATGACTTGTACGCCTTATATGGTTAATACACAGCGTTTATTAGTGACAGGTCACCGAATCCCATATAACGCCAAGAAAATGGATAAAAAGATCGAGAACAGCAGCTGGTGGAAAAAACATAAATTATTGCTGTTGATTGTTGGCGGGATTTTAGTTTTACTGGCGGCAGGCTGGGCTATTTATCGCCGTATCTTAGCTGCTCGAATCGCAAGTCGTAGAATCGATTTACGTTTTTATGCTATGGATGAAAAAAATCAACCGATGACTGGACAAGTTTTCTCGTTGATGAATGCTCGCGGAAAAAAACAAATGCGGCGAGATGGAAAACCAATTGATTTGACGACTGATCAATCTGGTTTGGCAGAAATCAAGCAGCTTAAAGGCGGAAAATATTGGTTGATACCAAAAGAAATGGACAAACAAGCAGCTGTACGAATCTTGTTGAAATCGCCGAAAGAAACACATTTCCACTTTATTTTCCGTAAAAAGTTCAATGGACAAGTAGAGATAAAAGACGATGAAATCTATTTGGTCTACCCGAAAATAGATCTAGAAAAAGAGAAGAAAAGTCATTAGGTCTTGCTGAAGAAATACACCCTGACTTTTTGTATCCTATAATTTATACTCCCAGAGACAAAAAACGACTTTATTTTTGTCTCTGGGATTTTTTGCGAAATCCGCAAAAAAATAAGATTGATAAGGTTTCGATAAATAGCGTCATTTTTACCTATACAGTTCTTTGAAGTGTTGGTATGATAGAAGAAGAGAGAGTAGGAGGTGTGGTCATGTTAGGGGGAATTCCGTACGAAACGATTTATTGGTATACATTGCTGATTTGTGCTGGACTTGCATTGCTTCTAGTTATTTTTGGCGATGTTCTGGACTTTGATGGAGCGCTTGACCCAATGCTGGTTGTTCCCTGGTTAGCTTTTACAAGTTTATTCGGCTACTTAGGAGAACATTTTACAGAGTTTTCATCAACGATTATTTTAGTGGTTAGTGTTATTATTTCGACGATCCTGGTTTTTTTATTGAATTTTTATGTGCTGATGCCGTTGAAGCATGCTGAATCAACCCTGTCTTCTTCAGAAAAAGATTTGGAAGGCCGAGTTGCTCTAGTCTTGACGCCGATTCCTGTAAGCGGGATGGGAGAAGTCCAATTAAAGAATGTAACCGGTTCAATCAGCCGACCAGCGTGTTTTTATTCTCCTCAAGAGACTGCAGCCGAACGCGGTACAGAAGTTTTGATCATCGAAGTGAATGAACGTATTTGTTATGTTGTACCTTACAAAGGAATATTAAAAGGATAGGAAGGAAGAAAGATATGATACCAAGTGCTTTGATACCTATAGGAATAGTTGTATTGATTTTATTGATGCTGCTGATCGTTTTTGTTTCAAAATATCAAACTGCAAAACCCGATGAGGCATTGATCATCAGCGGAAGTTATTTAGGAAAGAAGAATGTCCATGCTGACGAAAGCAATAACAAAATCAAAATCGTCAGAGGAGGCGGGGCGTTCGTATTGCCAGTCTTCCAACGGTCGAATCGAATCAGTCTTTTGTCAAGCAAACTGGATGTCTCTACGCCAGAAGTGTACACGGAGCAAGGTGTTCCAGTCATGTGTGATGGCACATCGATCATCAAAATCGGTTCATCCGTTGAAGAAATCGCGACTGCAGCTGAACAATTTTTAGGGAAAACACGTGAAGAATTAGAGAATGAAGCACGAGAAGTTTTAGAAGGGCATCTTCGTTCGATCTTAGGTTCGATGACAGTCGAAGAGATTTACCAAAACCGTGATAAATTTAGTCAAAGTGTCCAAGAAGTTGCTTCTGTCGATTTAGCTAAAATGGGCCTGATTATTGTTTCCTTTACAATCAAAGAAGTTCGAGACAAAAACGGCTACTTGGATTCGCTAGGTAAACCGCGGATCGCCCAAGTCAAACGAGATGCAGAAATCGCCGAAGCGGAAGCATTGAAGGAAACACGGATCAAAAAAGCAGAAGCTGAAAAAGAATCGCAAGCAGCTGAACTTCAACGACAAACAGAAATTGCGGAATCATTGAAAGAAAAAGAATTGAAACTGGCAGCTTACAAACAAGAACAAGATGTAGCCAAAGCGAAAGCGGACCAAGCTTATAATCTTGAAAGTGCTCGGGCACAACAACAGGTCGTTGAACAAGAGATGGAAGTCAAAGTCGTTGAACGACAAAAACAAATTGAATTAGAAGAAAAAGAAATCATCCGCAGAGAAAAACAATATGATTCTGAAGTGAAGAAAAAAGCAGATGCGGACCGTTATGCAAAAGAACAAGAAGCATTAGCTCAAAAAGCGAAAGAAGTAGCTGATGCCGAAGCAGAACGATTCCGTGTCGAAGCATTAGCTGAAGCAGAAGCTAACAAAACACGACTTTCTGGTCAAGCAGAATCTGAATCTATCTTGGCAAAAGGTCGAGCAGAAGCAGAAGCAAAACAAAAAATCGCCGATGCATTCAAAGAATATGGCGAAGCTGCTGTTTTAAGCATGGTGATCGAAATGCTGCCGCAATTGATGAAAGAAGCAGCACAACCACTGGGAAATATCGAAAAAATCTCTGTCGTCGATACAGGCAGCGGTTCTGGCAGCAATGGCGGAGCAAACCGCGTGTCGAATTACGCGACCAATCTATTAACGACAACACAAGAAACACTAAAAGAAACAACTGGTTTAGACATCAAACAATTGATTGAAAATCTAGCAACAGGAAGTACGTCGAAACCGACCGAAGTTTCGCCATCTGTTTCACCGGAACCCGAATATCCAAGTGAAGCCGATATGGAAGAATAAATAACAAAAGGGCCGCAGCTTTTGCTGCAGCCCTTTTTATTCTTTTGAGATAAGAGGTGATGATACATTGCAGAAAAAATATTGAGCTTATAGTTCTGCAAAGTTGGCTTTCAGATCCGTTAAAACATGGAAAGCTGTTTTACGAAATTCTTCTTTAATGCTCGGAGCGAAGCAGTTCTTTCACAACCTCTTCTCCGAATGCACTTGCGCAAACTCCGCCTTGATTTCGATAAAACTTCTGAAAGATTGCAGAAACTGGAACAACTCTGCCCGATCTTCAAACTCAGAACGATGGACAGGAAGCGGCATCTCACGATAACGTTTGTATACGTCATCGATCCGCGCTAAAATTGCTGCGCCATCATTTGCTTCTGCGAACGTTTCTGCTGTGAAAGCCAGCAGCTCGCTGATATATTTCCCATAGAGACCTGGTTCTTTGATGCGTTGGAGATTGCCCAGCATATTTTTTAAAACATTGATTTGAGCCCGCCGCATCGAGAAATAAGTCTCATAGTAAACATTACTTTTCAACCAGTAATTTTCTTGGTATTTTTGCGCTTCTGATTGGCTGTTCCGCACATAGACCAGCAGTTCTTCGCAATGTCCGCGAATCGTTCCTTTTTTCTCTGTCGATAAGGCAAAAGCCATTTCCTGCAAAATATCCCGGAACTTTTCTTCAATGATTTCCTGATTTTCAAGTAACTGTTTTCTTTTATCAGGCATATAGATGTTTGCTATCAATGCGAAACCTACACCAAGAACCATTAGACCCGCTTCATTGCCAATCAGCGGCCAGTTCATAGTTTGGGCACTTAAATAATGGGTGACTAAAACAGAATTGACGACGATTCCTTCTGTTAATTTCAGCTGAGCAGCGATAGGGATGAAAACGAGCAAAAAGAGCCCAAATCCTAACGTTGTATAGCCAGCCAAAGAAAAACTGATAAATGCTGCAATTGTTGCTAAAATAAACGCAGCTAAACGATAGACACCAACCATCAAGGAAGAACGTCTTGTATTTCCAACACTCAAAACAGCTATAATACCGGCTGAAGGCCAGTAAAGAAGTGAAAGCTCGCTTGCAACGAGCATTGCTAAGAGTGCGCTGATAACTGTTTTGATTGTACGCATACCGATTCGCACATACTTCTCCTCCTTTTTTAGGATTATACTAAACTTTACTAAAAACTAGCAATATTTATCGACTTTAGTTATGATATTAAAAAGGATGAAAGGGGATTTTTATGCAAATAGGCCGTTTTCGCTTAGGAATGCGAACCTTTAAAAGCGCATTTTCGGTTTTTTTATGTATTTTATTTTTTCATATTTTTCAACGCGGTACGCCCATGATCGCTGCTTTATCAGCGGTATTTTCTTTAAGACAAGATCTCACATCAACAGTTTCTTTCGGCAGGTCAAGAATCATCGGAAATACTTTAGGCGGCTTATTAGCGGTTATTTATTTCCTTATTTTAGAACACTTCCATAACGATTTTATGGTCGAATTGATCGTATTGCCGATTTTAGTCCTGGTTGCAATCGTTGTTTCTGACGGCATTGGAAATAACGCGGGTATCATCGCTTCGATTGCGGCGCTGCTTTTGATCACGTTGAGTATTCCGCAAGGGGAGTCGGTATTATATACGGTCCAGCGAGTATTTGACACCTTTATCGGGACATTTATCGCCGTTGGTATCAATTTCGTCGTACGGCCGCCGGAAGATGAAAAGAAAGAAGAACTGGCAGAAGATATTGCTGTTTTGCAAGAGAAAGAAGCCAAACTGAAAGAAGAATTGGGCGAAGTCCAAAAACAGATCGATGAACGAAATGGGAAATAAAGAGCTACATATCAAGGATTGCAGAATGTGATTTTTTAGTACACTTTCTATACAAAAATAACATAAAAAAGAAGCCGTTTTTCAAAAACAGCTTCTTTGTTTTTATTCTTTTTAAGCGTTCCTATCGGCTTGCCAAAGCTGATGCATCTTATCTAAAATGGTAATAACATCTTTCGTTAAGAAAAGCGAACGGTTCGGCAATTCTCCCTCGATCATTTTGACTATATTTGCTGCTTCATAGTTTAGTGCTTCTTGGCTGCTTCCGCTTTCGATCATTTCTTTCGTGCCATCTGTATAGATGATCTCAGCTTTGTCAGCACGAGGATAATCAGTGATCGTTATATAGCCGTTCTCAAAAGCTGCAATTCCGACTTTTGGCATTTTTGCTTGGAAAGTCAATGTGACAGAGGCCATTTCATTTTCTGTATTGCGCAAAATCGTCACAGATTGTTCATCTACACCTGTCTCGAAAGGCAGCATATTCGAAGCAATCACTTCTGGCTGCGAAGTCATGAAAAAGCGTGCAAATGAGACAGCATAAGTTCCGATATCCAATAACGCACCGCCGGCTAATTCAGGATTGAAGAAACGGTTGGTCGGATCTGGTTCTTTGTAACTGCCGAATGGTGCTTGGATCATTTTTAATTTGCCAAGTTTTCCAGAGTCAATCAATGAACGCAAGCTTTGATAAAGAGGCATATTGAAAATCGTCATGGCTTCTGCCAAAATCAGCCCGTTTTGTTCAGCTGTTTTCATAACTTCTGCCAGCTCGGCTTCATCCATCGTGATCGCTTTTTCGCATAAAACATGTTTGCCGGCGTTCAGCGCTTTCAAAATATGTTCTTTGTGTTGACGATTAGGAACAGACACGTAGATAATATCGATTTCTGAATCAGCTAGCATTTCCTCATAACTTCCGTAAGCTTTAGGGATACGATAGCTTTCTGCAAATTTTTGCGCTTTTTCCAGCGTTCTGGAGGCAACAGCGGTAAGAGAACTTGATGCTTGATCAAAACTGCTGGCAAATTCATGCGCGATACTCCCAAGGCCGATGATCCCCCATTGGTAATTCTTCATATAGACACTCTCCTTAAAAACAATTGATTACACCGTTAGTATAACAAATAAGCAGGTCAACTTTAGAAAGGAAGCTTTAAATCGTTAAAAAAATTGAAAAATGGACGTTGAAAGATGATTTTTACCTAGAACTTAAGTAGAATAAAAAGAAAGGAGGGATAGCTGTGCATCAAGTATATATCGATCTTATAATGAATGTTATTTTGGAACAGTTTGAGACTGAACAAAAATTTTTGACGGACTATCTTCTGGTAAATGAGGAAGAATGGAATCACTGGAAAAAAGGTGAAGGAAACTTGACCCCTGAAGCCATGCAAAAAGTGAAAAATCTTTTCAGCGATTATGAATGGATGCTTGTACAGAAAATGCTGCGCCAAACAATCATTTTTCCTGAAAAACGGACGACGGCGGTGGCAGAGTATAAGCAAACCAAAACAAAGATTGCGCAAAAATGGCTGACAAGCGGAGCTGGAACAGCAGAAATCTTGCCTTTAGAAGGAAATCAGCCTGTGAATTACCTTGACTTAAAAGTCAGTATTCAATATGATAAATGGGGTTATGACGATATTTTGAATTTCCGGCTGCCGGCAATCGTCCAGCAGCAGATCGAAGGAGAAAAAGTGGAGCTTTTAGATTGGGTGAACAACAATCTGGAAGAAACATATGTCCAATGATTTTTCTGGGATCGTAAAGAAAAGATGAGAGGTTTTATAAGTGAACAAAATTTTGGGAATCGCTTCTGTGGTCATCATGATCGGCGCGATGGGATATCTTGTAGTGAATGAATTTTCCTCAAGCGCAGAGGTAGACGCAGTGCGAGCAACGGACACAAAGCAATCAGAAACAACAGCAAAAAAAGATTCTTCAGAAGCAAGTACGACTGAATCAACCAAAGAAAAAGAATCAGATCTGCCAGATGTCTCACCAGATGATTGGCAGCTGGTATTAGTTGGACCAGATCATAAACTGGAAAAAGAAATCGATGAATCGACACAATTGGTTTCTCTGGACAACGGCTATTTGATCGACAAACGAGTGGAAGCAGATTACAAAGCATTTGCAAATGCAGCATCAGAAGCTGGTTTTCCTTTAGCTATGGTTTCTGCGTATCGTTCTGTTTCTTCACAACAAGAAGTCTTTACTCAGCACGTCCAAGAAGTGATGGCGCAAAAAGGTGTGACAGAAGAAGAAGCAACAACAGAAACAAAATTGACGATGACAGAGCCGGGCTACAGCGAGCATCATACAGGATTAGCTGTCGATGTTGTCGATCAAGACTGGTATAACAATTATACTTCGACAGTCCTAGATGCAAGTTACGGCGATCAGCCTGGTGCAAAATGGATTGCAGAAAATGCACCGAAATATGGGTTCATCGTGCGTTATCCAAATGGTCGGGAAGATATTACAAAAATCACCTATGAACCATGGCATCTGCGCTATGTCGGAAAAGAAAGTGCAAAATACATCACGGAACATGATTTGACGTTGGAAGAGTATCTAGACAAGTTGAAGAAGTGAGGAAGTGAATGAAGTTATAAAAAAGTACAAACGAAGAAAAGCGAAAGGTGCACGAAAGCTGGCGATTTTAGCTGGTGTCTTTCTGATCCTGCTCGCATTTGTTTTTTCATTGCGAAGTTTGATCAGTTCGCCGATCCAAGATCAAGAAGCGCAAGAACAGTTGTCGCATCAAGCATTTATTGACAAGTTGGTGCCGCATGCACAAGAATTACAGGCAGGATATGGTGTTTTGCCTAGTATCATTTTAGGACAAGCCATCTTGGAATCTGATTGGGGAAACAGTACTTTAGCCAGCAAATACAATAATTTGTTCGGTATCAAAGCTTACGGCAGTCAGAATAAAGTCAACCTTGAGACAAAAGAGTTCGTTAACGAAGAGTGGATCACGATCCAAGGTGATTTCAGAGTGTATGATTCTTGGGAAGATTCGATGAATGACCATACACAGCTTTTTGTCCAAGGAGTCGATTGGAATCCCGCATTATATGAACGTGTACTGACGGCTGCAAATTATCAAGAAGCAGCACAAGCGTTGCAAGATGCAGGTTACGCAACAGATCCGACCTATGCACAAAAAATCATACATGTAATCGAGACCTATCAGCTGGATAAATATGACCAGCGCAGTTAAAAGAAGGGCGTGAGGCAATGGCAGATCAATTTGTTCCAGAAATCATGACTGAATTAAGACGGGATATCGTGAGAGTTCCGGAAGTCATCTCAGAAGCGAGCGGGATCAAATTCTTTGGGAAAAAGATCCGCTCGATCATTTTTACGACAGATATCGCTATCGTGCGGAATACAAATGCAGATGCAGTGATTGCTGTCTATCCTTTCACACCGCATCCTGCCATTACGAAAAGCATCATTGAAGCTGCGGATATCCCTGTATTCTCCGGAGTGGGGGGCGGTTTGACGCAAGGTGCACGCTCTACGTATATGAGTATGTTTGCAGAAGCGCAAGGATCGCTAGGCGTGGTTTTAAATGCACCTACACCAGTCGATACTGTTCGGGAAGTCTGTCAAGTGGTAGATATACCAGTCATCAGCACTGTAGCTTCCAAGTATGCAGAAATCGGTGAAAAATTAGAGGCTGGCGTATCGGTCATCAATATCAGTGCGGGAAAAGAAACAGCAGAAACTGTTCGTTATTTCAGAGAAAAGTATCCTGAGCTTCCAATTATTGCAACAGGCGGTTCAGAAGAAAAAACGATTCTGGAGACGATCAAAGCTGGTGCAAATGCCATCACTTACACGCCGCCAAGCAATGGTGAACTTTTCAGCAGAAAGATGGAAAAGTATCGGGAAGCAGAAAAGAAGAATAAGAAGAAAATCTGATAAAAGTATTTTCTCAGAAAAAAGCAGAAGCCGGATGAAAAATCCGGCTTCTTTTTGTCTAAACCAAATTTTTCGAAATTTAGTCAGACGTCAATGTAAAAAAGTTTTGTTTTTTTATGCAGTTTTCCTTATTAAAAGGAGCGGTTTTTTGAGCTTGTTATTAAATTATTTTTTTGCTGGATTTCCTTGATTTATCAAAGCGCTTTCTATAAAATGAAAACGAATAGAAACTAAAAAAAAGGCACCCTCCAGCATAGTAAGCAGCTAAGCTGGAGGGCCTTGAAAAGTCAGCGGTAACTGACCAATCAAGTTGCCATAGTCAATGCTTGTGCATCAACGTGTATATTGTACCTAATTTTATACAGAATTACTAGCTGTTTTTGTATGTTTTTTAGGAGAATTTGCAGGTTGGCGCATGCTTATTTCGCTATGTCAAGGATATTGGACAGTTGTCTGATATCCTTTTTCTTTTTGCGTAAATATTCGAATAGGCCCCTCAGTCAATGCATGTGCAGGAAGACATTTCGCAAAAAGAAAACCAGCTCTGTCCGATCATCTGGCAAAAAGTGTTGGCATTTCTCATCCTAGGCAGAGAAAGCGCAAGCCTTTAGTTTTTATTCCTATGCATAAAAGTGTATAGCTGCAAACAACAAATTTATCCGTCTGCAGATGACGGTTTCGATCTGCTGTGCAGAAGGACTGCTTTCCTTACTGCCTGTGTATATTGCAACGGGCAATCCTATTCAGCAAAAGGAGAAAGAGTATGAAACGCAAACAAACACTTCTATTTTTACTAGCAGTATTAACGATTTTTTTAGTTGGGTGCCGCAGCGGAGATGACGGCAAAGTCACATTGAATATGGCTTGGTGGGGATCACAGGTGAGACATGATGCGACGGTCCAAGTGATCGAACTTTTTGAACAAGAAAATCCGCATATCTCAATCGAATTTGAATTTTATGACTATGAAGGTTATTACACGAAATTAGGAACTTTGGCAGCATCTGATGATATTTGGGATGTTTTTCAGCTGGATAATCAGTTTCCTCAATACATCAATCAAATCGAGCTGTTAGATGATTATGTTGCAGATGGTTTGATCGATATATCGAATACAGACGACACATATTTGGCAACAACGACATATGATGGTCAGCTTGTCGGGATTTCTGCAGGTGTGAATTCTTTTGCGATTGCTTATAACAAAGCGATATTCGACCAGTTAGGCATTCCTGAACCAGAAACGGACTGGACGTGGGAGGAATTTGAAGACATCAGTACCCAGATCGTTGATGGATTAGGAATCTATGCAATCTCGCGTTTCGAAGATTTTATCCCTGGTGCAATCTTGCAAGTAGCACAAGAAGAAAAAGGGTTGAATTTTTATGATAAAGAGAGTTTATCGCAACGACTCGGATTTGATGATCCAACTCTTTTGACCAATTATTTCGCTATGAGGAAAAATCTAGTAGACATAGGGGCATATCCGCTGCCGGGAGAAATCGATGTCAATATCGATCTGGCTTTTCAAGCGGTCAGAGATGGCAGAGCGGCAATGGTCTTTATTGCAAGCAATCAGCTTTCTGATTTGATGTCTGGGGCTCCGGAAGAAGCAGAGATCAAACTGATCAATCCGCCGAGAAGAAGAGCAGATGGCGAAGCTGGGCTGCCCGTCCGTTCTTCCCAAATGTTCAGTATCGCAGAAAACTCTGCTCATAAGGAAGAGGCGGCAAAGTTCATTGATTTTATCACCAATAATGAAGAAGCAAATCTGATTTTAAATGGGGAAAGAGGCGTGCCGATCATGAGTCATATCCGTGAGCGTTTAGCTGAAACCGGTGAACCGGCAATTATGGGGACGTTCCAATATCTTGAGACTGTGTCGGAATTAGACAATGGCGCAGTGAATGTCTTTGACAGCGCCTTGAATCCTGAAATCCAAAATCAGTATAATCTGCTGATCGAAAGAGTGATTTTTGAAGAGCTGACACCAGCAGAAGCAGCGGAAAGCATCTTTACCTTTGCTTCGGATCTTTTAGAATGAGGTGGCGGCAGTTATGGAAAAATTGAAAAAATGGATGAACAAAGATAACGTTGTCGGATATACATTTGCGGCACCTTTCATTATTGGTTTTTTACTGATCACGGTTATTCCGATGATGTTGTCGATTTATTATTCTTTCACAGATTACAGACTAGGAAATCCAGCCAACTGGATTGGTTTCGATAATTATATCCGAATGTTCCAAGATGAACGTTTTATTAATTCTATCAAGGTCACGTTTATTTTTGTATTGATTTCTGTACCTGTAAGATTGATTTTTGGTTTGCTGATCGCCTACTTGCTGACACGAGAAATCAAGGGAACGACTTTTTTCCGATCGCTTTATTATATCCCAAGTTTGATTGGCGGCAGTATCTCTGTTGCGCTTGTTTGGAAAGAATTATTTTCTAGGAATGGGCTGATCAACCTCCTTTTGGAACGGCTAGGAGTTGAACCCCTTGCTTGGTTTGGTGATCAGCGGTTAGTTATGATTCCTTTAGTTTTGATGTCTGCCTGGCAATTCGGTTCTGCCATGATTATTTTTGCCGCAGGAATCAAAGAAATCCCGGCTTCTTACTATGAGGCAGCGAAAATCGATGGTGCGAATCGACTTCATCTGTTTTTCAAAATAACCTTGCCGCTTTTGTCGCCGATTATTCTCTATAATCTAGTGATGCAGACGATTGCAGGTTTTATGACGTTTACGCAAGCGTTTATCATCACACAAGGCGGTCCAAATGATGCAACGAATTTTTACGCACTTTATGTTTACAATCAAGCGTTCTCCTTCAATTCGATGGGGTATGCAAGTGCGATTTCCTGGGTGATGCTTCTGATTATGGGAGCAGTCACGTTTCTTATCTTCAAATCATCTAAAAAGTGGGTAGTCGTGTAATGGCAGGAGGCAAGCAATGAAAAAAAGAATAGGAAAAGCAGCACAGTATACATTTATTTTAGTGTTAGGTTTTGTAATGATCTATCCGGTATTGTGGATGATCGCAGGTTCCTTCAAAACAGATAATGAGATTTTGAGCGGTTCTCTGAGCTTGATACCAGAATTCTTTCAGTGGGAAAATTATGCAGAAGGCTGGGCTGGTTTCGCTGGTATCTCTTTTTTCACCTTTTTTAAAAATTCATTTATTATCGCGTCGATTTCAACAGTTGCAACAGTGCTGAGTTCTGCATGTATCGCCTATGCATTATCGCGCATCGAGTTCAAAGGCCGCCGATTCTGGTTTGTTGTAATGCTCATTACGCTGATGATCCCGGCACAAGTTATTTTGATTCCTCAGTTTATCATTTATAACCAGCTGAATTTGGTAGGGACATATGTACCATTGATTTTGCCGCATTTTTTTGGACAAGCATTTTTTATCTATCAAATCATGCAATTTATGGTAGGAATCCCAAAAGAATTAGATGAATCTGCGATTATTGACGGCTGCAGCAAGTATACGGTATTTACAAAAATCATCTTTCCTTTGCTGAAGCCAGCTGTCATCACTACGATCATTATCCAATTTTATTGGAAATGGGATGATTTTATGGGACCGCTGATTTATTTGAATCGTCCGCGAAGCTACACAGTTTCTATTGCAATCAAGCTTTTTGCAGATGCGGGTTCCAGTACTTCTTATGCGAGCATGTTCGCAATGTCGACTTTATCGCTTTTACCAGTTTTCTTGATTTTTTTATTCTTTAATAAATATCTGGTACAAGGAATCAGTACAAGCGGCCTGAAAGATTAGGAGTTGTTCAGATGAAAGACAAGATGATCGAAGACATGCTTTTATATAAAATCACTGATCACATCAGCCGAATTTTTGTATCCAGTCTCTTGGGAAATGGTTTGTTCATGCTGCTTACACTAATACAAATGCCAGGACGAACGATGCCTATTTTGACTATTGGACTGTTATACTTTTGTTCACTTCTTATAAGTTCCTATTTGATCATCGTCTATCTTTCAGAGGAGAGACATCTGCTGTCAAAAGAAGGAGTCAAGAAATGGCTGATGATCCATTTGTTCGCGTGCATCGGTATTTTGATCTTAGTTGCTAATCTGTACTACTTTCTGCTGGTTCAGCGGCAATTCGTTTTTTTGCCGACACTGCTGTTTTTTGCACTTGTTTTGCTACATGTGTATCTAGGAACGCTTTTTGATTTATATGAAAAAAATGACGAAAAGCTGATCGTTTTGTTGAAAAGAAATGCTTGGTTTTTAGTGAAACAAAGAAAAATCGTTTTATGGTATCTCGTAATGCTGCTGGTTTTTTTCGGGATAGAACAAATCGATAGCTGGCTTTTGATTTTGTTCTATCCTGGAATACCGTTCGTTTTAACAGCACATATCAAGACAAAGGAGGCAGAAGGATGAAAAAGAGATATGTACAAGTCGGTGTCGGTGGGAGAGCTCGGTTTTTTTATGAGGCAATCGCTTCGATCTATAGTCAAACGAGTGAAATCGTTGGTTTTTGCGACATTTCCCAAACAAGGATGGATTATGCAAATAGGATCCTTTCTGAAACATACGGACAAGAAAAAGTGCCTGCATATAAATATACAGAATTTGAGAAGATGCTGGACGAACTTGAACCTGATTGTGTGATCGTGACCACAGTTGACCGCTCCCACCATGACTATATTATTCGTTCGATGGAAAAAGGATGTGACGTTATCTGCGAAAAACCACTGACGATCGATGAAGAAAAAGCGCAAGAAATCCTTGATGTGCAAAAGAAAACAGGGAAATCACTGCGAGTGACCTTCAATTATCGATATGCACCGCACAATACGAAAATCAAAGAATTGATCCATAATGATGTTATCGGAGAGGTGTTCTCGATCCATTTTGAATGGTTATTGAATACCCAGCACGGTGCGGATTACTTCAGAAGATGGCATCGTAATAAATACAACAGCGGCGGATTATTAGTCCATAAATCGACGCATCATTTCGATTTAGTCAATTTTTGGCTGAGCAGTCAGCCAAAAACCGTTTTTGCCTTTGGTGATTTGAATTTTTATGGTATGCAAAATGCAGAAAAAAGAGGCGTCGAAGAATTTTACAGCCGGAGTTTGGAAAATCCAGATGCTGAAAAAGATCCTTTTTCTATTGATTTAGAATCAAATGAAGAACTGCGGGAAATGTATCTGAAAGCAGAAAAAGACAGTGGATATATTAGAGATCGAAGTGTTTTTTCTGATGATATATCGATTGAAGATACATTAGGCGTAACGGTGAAATATGATTCTGGTACGATTTTGACCTATTCACTGAACGCCTACATGCCATGGGAAGGATTCAATGTTTCATTGAACGGCAGCAAAGGGCGAATCGAAATGAAAATCGTTGAAAAATCTTACATTAATGCAGGTGGCGAACAGGAGGATGAAGGCGCGTTGGTCAAACAAACGATCCAAGTCCACCCAATGTTTGCGGAGCCGTATGAAATCGAGCTGGAAGAGGGCAAAGGAGGTCATGGCGGCGGTGATCCGCTATTGCTGGATGATTTGTTCGGAATTGCTTCTTTTGACGAATGGAACCGTGCAGCCACTCATATCGATGGCGTGATGTCGATTTTGACAGGAATTGCAGCGAACCGCTCGATTGCTTCGGGTCAGGCGATACACGTCAAAGAACTGCTGCGGTAAATAAGTAAAGCATATTTATCCTTAGAAAAATAAACGCACGATCTGAAAGTCAAAATAGTGCAGATGAAGAAGAGAGAGGGGAATGAAACCCTCTCTCTTTTTTCTTTGATCCAGAAAAACCGAACGATTTCTCCGTAAAAAACGAACAAAACAAAGAATAAAATAAAAAACATTAGATTTTGGGAAAAAATTTCTGCAAATGTGTTGTCGATTTCAGAAAGTAATGTTAGACTAACCTCAATATTTGCTGAAAGCAGTCAAATAGAATGGTTAGCGGGAATCATCGTTAACCGGTTTACGTAAAGTTACATAAGATAAAAACTACTTATATATTGTCGTAATATGGTCGACAGTCTCTACCTGATGCCGTGAACATCGGACTATAAGTAAAAAAGGATCGCCTTTTTTACTTTGGATAGGTAAAAAGGTGTTTTTTTCTTTATTTAAGATAACAAGATTATCTAGTTGGGAAACAAGATAATTGGACTTTTTCTAAAAGAGTCGTTATTGTTTAGTTAATCATTACATGAAAAGGGGTAAATAAAAGTGAAAGAATTAGTAGAACGAATCCAGAAAGACGGCCGCGTGCTGGGCGAAGGAGTCTTAAAAGTCGATAGTTTCGTCACTCACCAAGTGGATCCTTTCTTGATGGAAAAAATGGGTCAGACATTTGCAGAAGTTTTCAAAGATCAAGGAATCACTAAAGTCGTGACGATCGAAGCTTCTGGAATCGCACCAGCTTTATTTGCTGCTAAAGAATTAGATGTACCAATGATCTTTGCCCGCAAAGCGAAAAGTTTGACGATGGATGAAGAATTACTGACAGCTTCTGTTTATTCATTCACCAAACAAGTGACTAGCACAATCTCAATCTCAAGAAAATTCCTATCAAAAGAAGACAAAGTATTGATCATTGACGACTTTTTGGCAAACGGACAAGCTGCTAAAGGATTGATCGAACTATGCCAACAAGCTGGAGCAAGCGTTGAAGGTATTGGGATCGTCATCGAAAAATCTTTCCAAGATGGACGCCAATTATTAGAAGATATGGGCTTGAAAGTCGTTTCCTTAGCTCGTATCGCTTCATTGACAAATGGTCAAGTTGAGTTTTTGAAGGAGGACGCGTAAGGTGGAGAACGAAACACAAAACGGCAAAGCCGCAGTCCTAGGTCTTCAGCATTTACTTGCGATGTATGCCGGAGCTGTTGCGGTTCCTTTATTGATTGGTACTGGATTAGGTTTTAATCAAGAACAAATGACGTATCTTATTTCGATCGACATTTTCATGTGCGGATTGGCTACATTATTGCAGCTGACAGTCAATCGATTTTTCGGTATTGGTCTTCCAGTCGTTTTGGGCTGTGCGATCCAAGCAGTAGCTCCTTTGATTTTGATTGGTTCAGATAAAGGTGTTGGAGCAATTTACGGCTCAATCATTGCTTCAGGTATTTTCGTTGTATTGATTGCCGGTTTCTTTTCAAAAATCAAAAAACTTTTTCCTCCTCTTGTCACAGGTACGGTGATTACAGTTATTGGTTTGACACTGATTCCTGTATCAATTGAAAAAATGGGCGGAGGCAGTGCAGCTGATCCATCTTTTGGAGATTCAACAAACTTGTTATTAGCATTTATTACGATTGCTTTGATTATCGGTGTACAGATTTTTGCTAAAGGATTTATGCGTTCGATTGCTGTATTGATCGGCTTGGCTGGCGGCAGTATTTTAGCTGGCTTGATGGGCGAGATCGATTTTACTGCGATTGGACATGCACCAGTTTTTCACGTTCCGCAACCTTTCTATTTTGGAATGCCGACTTTTGACGTTTGGTCGATCCTATTGATGATCATCATTTCAATCATTAGTATGGTCGAATCAACAGGTGTTTACTTTGCACTTGGCGACATTACTGGACAAAATGTTGGTGAAGAAGAATTGAAACGCGGCTATCGTGCAGAAGGACTTGCCGTTATTCTTGGCGGTATTTTCAATACATTCCCATACACTGGGTTTTCACAAAATGTTGGTCTTGTTCAATTATCAGGTATCAAAACAAGAAAACCAATTTACTTTTCAGCTTTCTTCTTGATTATCTTAGGTTTATTCCCTAAAATCGGCGCAATCGCTCAAGTCATTCCTGAACCTGTATTAGGCGGCGGGATGCTAGTGATGTTTGGGATGGTTGCAATCCAAGGTATCCGGATGTTATCAAAAGTCAATTTCGAAAATGATAAAAACTTACTGATTATTGCTGTTTCGATCGCTTTTGGTCTGGGATTCAATATCATGCCTGAACTATTCAGCAAATTGCCTGAAACAGTTCAAATGTTTACCGGAAACGGCATCGTTATGAGCAGTATCACAGCGATCGTCTTGAATCTGATGTTCAATGGTCTGAAAGAAGACGAAGAAATCATCAAAGAAGCGTTAAGCAAATAGGTTGATAAATAGTCAAAAAGCAAGAAAATTATTTCAGAAAAAGGTTGGATGCTTTTGCTTCCAGCCTTTTTTATTTCTTTTACGGAAAAATACGAACGATAAATATTATTGTTTGTTTAATATTCGATTTTTGTTTGACGTCAAAAAAGCACCTTGTTAAAATAAAGACGTAGAAAACGAGAGGAGAAAACAATGTCTGAAAAAGTTTCAGTGATTATGGGGAGTATCTCAGATTGGGATACGATGAAATTTGCTTGCGAGATTTTAGAAGAATTAGAGATTCCATATGAGAAAAAAGTTGTTTCTGCGCATCGTACACCAGATCTGATGTTCCAACATGCAGAAGAAGCAAGAGGAAGAGGCATCAAAGTGATTATTGCTGGTGCAGGAGGAGCGGCTCATCTTCCTGGGATGGTCGCAGCAAAAACGACATTACCAGTGATTGGTGTTCCTGTCCAATCACGAACATTAAATGGATTAGATTCTCTGCTTTCAATCGTACAAATGCCTGGAGGAGTCCCAGTTGCAACCACAGCGATCGGAAAAGCTGGTGCAATTAACGCTGGACTACTTGCGGCGCAGATGCTTTCAATGTATGATTTAGAGATAGAAGCTAAATTAGCCAAAAGGCGTTCAATGATGGCTGAAACTGTTAAGGAAAGTAGTGATCAACTTGGTTAAACCATTATTGCCAGGAGCGACGATCGGTATCGTCGGCGGCGGACAATTAGGCCGGATGATGGCGATCAGTGCAAAAGAAATGGGATTTAAAGTAGGAGTACTTGATCCAGTAGATGATTGCCCAGCTGCACAAGTAGCAGATTGGCATATTGAAGGAAATTATGACGATATGTTTGCTTTAGAAGAGCTGGCGCGTCGTACAGAAGTGATTACTTATGAATTCGAGAATGTCAGCGTAGAAGCGCTGAATGGTATTTTATCGCGAGCGGACGTACCTCAGGGGACAGATTTGCTGGCTATTACCCAAGATCGCTTATTAGAAAAATCATTTTTAGAATCCAATAATATCGTGATTGCTCCTTATTCAACGATTGTTAGTCCAACCGATATCCAAGATGCAATCGACGGTATCGGCTATCCTTGTGTTTTGAAGACAACAAGAGGCGGATACGATGGGAAAGGCCAATATGTTTTATACAGCCGAGCGGACTTAGCGCCATCAATGGATCTGCTTCGCGAAGGAACTTGCGTACTAGAAGCTTGGGTACCGTTTGAGAAAGAAATCTCTATCATGGTAGCAGGAAATGGACAAGGAGAATATACAACGTTCCCTGTAGTAGAAAATGTTCACCGCAACAATATCCTTCATGAAACGATCGCACCTGCGAGAATCTCTGCCGATGTTATCGAAGAAGCAGAACGAATCGCGAAAGTCATTGCGGAAGCTGTGGATCTTTCCGGTGTGTTGGCAGTTGAGATGTTCCTGACAAAAGCAGGCGGATTGTACGTCAATGAATTAGCACCACGTCCTCATAATTCGGGTCATTACTCGATCGAAGCTTGTTCTATGAGCCAATTTGATGCACATATTCGCGGAATCTGCGGCTGGCCATTGCCGAAAAAAGTCCGTCTTCTGAGCGATGCGGTCATGGTCAATATCTTAGGTGAAGATTTAAGAGACAGCCGTGAATTGATTAGTGAAAAGCCAGATTGGCAATTCCATTTTTATGGAAAAAGCCAAGCAAAAAAAGGCCGCAAAATGGGACATATCACTATTTTGACTGAAAATGTCTATGAGACTTTGGAAGAAATCTACCAAACAGATATTTGGGATTAAAGGAGAAAAACAAACATGTTAGAACGTTATACACGTCCAGAGATGGGAAATATCTGGACAGAAGAAAATAAATACCAAGCGTGGCTTGAAGTGGAGATTTTAGCAGATGAAGCTTGGGCTGAATTAGGAGAAATCCCAAAAGAAGACGTGAAGAAAATCCGCGAAAATGCTTCTTTTGATATCGAACGTATTTTAGAAATCGAAAAATCAACACGTCATGACGTCGTTGCATTTACGCGTGCAGTTTCTGAAACACTTGGTGAAGAACGCAAATGGGTCCACTATGGTTTGACAAGTACAGACGTCGTGGATACTGCTTACGGTTATTTGATCAAACAAGCGAACGACATTCTAAGAGGCGATTTGAAACGTTTCACTGAGATCATCGGCGAAAAAGCAAAAGAACACAAATATACTGTAATGATGGGCAGAACGCATGGTGTCCACGCAGAGCCAACGACATTTGGGTTGAAATTAGCGACTTGGTATTCTGAGATGAAACGAAATATCGAACGTTTTGAACATGCAGCAAAAGGTGTAGAAGCAGGGAAAATCTCTGGTGCTGTGGGAACTTTTGCCAACATTCCTCCGTATATCGAAGAATATGTTTGTGACAAATTAGGTATCCGCGCGCAAGAAGTGTCGACCCAAGTCCTTCCTCGTGATTTGCACGCAGAATATTTTGCAACAATGGCATTGATTGCAACAAGTATTGAACGCTTTGCTACTGAAATCAGAGGATTGCAAAAATCGGAAACAAGAGAAGTAGAAGAATTTTTTGCAAAAGGACAAAAAGGCTCTTCTGCAATGCCGCATAAAAGAAATCCAATCGGTTCAGAAAACATGTCTGGTCTAGCACGTGTAATCCGCGGCCATATGATAACAGCTTATGAAAATGTCTCTTTATGGCATGAACGTGATATCTCTCATTCTTCAGCGGAAAGAATCATTTTGCCAGACACAACGATTTTATTGAACTATATGTTGAATCGTTTTGGCAATATCGTTAAAAACCTAACAGTCTTCCCTGAAAACATGAAACGTAATATGCAAGCAACATACGGCTTGATCTATAGCCAACGTGTGATGCTGAAATTGATCGATAAAGGGATGACAAGAGAAGAAGCGTATGATCTTGTGCAACCGAAAACGGCTTATGCTTGGGATAACCAAACAGATTTCCGTCCATTGCTTGAAGAGGATACAGCAGTAACATCTGTTTTATCAAAAGAAGATTTAGATGATGCATTTGATTATAATCATCACCTGAAAAATGTCGATACGATTTTCAATCGTGTGGGACTTGGAGAATAATTTTTTCTAAATCAATAAAAAAAGGAAACGACCGCTGAGAAGCGGCCGTTTTTTTGTCTATCCGTTAGTGATTTTGGATTAAAGTAAGCCAAACAAATCAATGAATAATTAGGAATGCTTTTCGGCAACAAAAAAACCATCCGTTGGTTTTACGGATGGGTTAGGTTACGCATAAATTGGGTGAACAGGTTGAGAAGTGAAATAAGAAGAATCTAAAAAATTCAACATTTTCTCAACGAAATCAAAATTGAATTCTTGATCATCAAAAATGATTTGGATTCGATATTGGTTCTTGAACAATTTTTGTTCATGGATTTGATGGATCTTCAGCTCATGATTGGTCTGTGTAAGGTAATGCAATGTTCGTTTCCGGCATTCAGTATAACGTTTTGCCGCACGTTTCCATTTGCGGAAAGTATAGAAGCTGGTGTTTTTATTGCATTGATAGACCTCTTTGATTGCTAGAAGATCGTTATATAAACAAGCGCGCTCTTCCATGCTGAGTTCTTCTAAAAATTGTTGAGCTGTCTGTGCCGTATCGTTCATTGACGAATGCCTCCTTTAGCTATCGGGCTGTTATATGTACTATACCACTAACTTTTGTCTGTGTAAACGCTTTGTATTTCTAAAAATAGAAAAATGTGAAACACGAACGTTTGTGAAAATTTTATTATAATCGTAAAGAATTGTGTTGCTAAAAAAAAGAGTGATTGGTAAAATCAAAAGTGAAAAGACGAATGAATCGAAGGTCATCCATCTAAATGTAAGTGATTAAGGAGAGGTTTGCGTGAAAAAAGGGCAATTGCTGTATGAAGGGAAAGCAAAAAAACTATATGCGACAGATGAAGAGCAGGTAATCTGGGCAGAGTATCTGGATCAGGCAACCGCATTGAATGGTGCGCGGAAAGATGAAATCAAAGGAAAAGGTGAACTAAATAATCAAATCACTAGTGAAATCTTCCTCTATCTGTCAGATAAAGGGATAGAGAACCACTTTATCGAAAAGTTGTCTAAAACCGAACAATTAATCAAAAAAGTGGAAGTTATTCCCTTAGAAGTGGTGGTACGAAATCTTGCTGCAGGAAGTTTCTCTAAACGCTTAGGCATCACAGAAGGAACCGTTCTTCCTGAGCCGATTCTTGAATTTTACTATAAAGAGGATGCGCTAGATGATCCATTTATCAATGAAGCGCATATTGCTTTTCTGAAAATCGCTGCGCCGGAAGAAATCCGCTTGATCAAAGAAGCAGCTGAAAAAGTCAACCAAGAACTGATCCGTTTATTCCAGCAAATTGGTCTGGAACTTGTTGATTTCAAAATTGAATTCGGCAGACAAGCAGATGGAACGATCTTACTTGCTGACGAGATTTCCCCAGATACTTGCCGTTTATGGGAGAAAGAATCCGGCGCATCGATGGATAAAGATAATTACCGGAAACAACTAGGAGATCTTGTCCCAGTTTATCGTGAAGTATTGCAGCGTTTAACAAAAATCTCAGTATAAAGGAGCTTACCGCAAATGTATTTTGTCAAAATCTATGTGACTTATAAAGATTCAGTGTTAGACCCTCAAGGAGAAGCTGTCAAGCATGCCGTCCACAAAATGGGCTATCAAACGATCAATGATGTGAGAATCGGAAAATACTTTGAATTGAAAGTAGCGAAAACGGACGAACCAGTTGAAGAAGTAATCGAACAAATCTGTGATCGATTATTGGCGAATGTGAATATGGAGACATATCGTTACGAAATCGAAACATTGGAGGAAGTATAAGATGAAATTTGCGGTCATTGTTTTCCCAGGATCAAATTGTGATAGAGATATGCTTTGGGCAATCGAAGAAGTGATGGGCGCACAAGCAGAATATGTTCGTCATGATGAAGATTCATTGGAAGAATTTGACGGCGTATTACTGCCGGGAGGTTTCTCTTACGGGGATTACTTGCGATGCGGCGCTATTGCTCGTTTTTCAAAAATCATGGACGAAGTGATTCGTTTTGCAGAAGAAGGCAGACCTGTTTTTGGTACCTGCAACGGCTTTCAGATTTTAACAGAAGCCGGCTTGCTGCCAGGTGTTTTGCGCCGGAATGATTCGCTTCATTTTATTTGTAAAACTGTGCCTCTTCAAGTAAAGAATAATCAAACGGCTTTTACTTCGGAATACCAAGAAAATGAGATCATCCACTTGCCAGTTGCGCACGGTGAAGGAAATTACTACTGTGATGAAGAAACGCTTCAAGAGCTGAAAGAAAACAATCAAATCGTGTTCAGCTATGCAGAAGAAAATATCAACGGCAGTGTCGAAAAAATTGCTGGGATCACGAATAAAGCAGGAAACGTCCTGGGCATGATGCCGCATCCGGAAAGAGCGATGGAAGAATTGCTTGGGTCAGAAGACGGCATACGCTTCTTTGCTTCGATGCTGAAAAACTTTGGAAAGGTAGTCAACTAAAATGATGAATACGATGATCGAACCAACAGCCGCAGAAATCAAACAAAAAAAGATCTATGCTGAATGGGGATTAACCGATGAAGAATACCGCATGATCGAAGAAGATATTTTAGGAAGAATGCCGAATTACACAGAAACGGGTCTTTTTTCTGTTATGTGGAGCGAGCATTGTTCGTATAAAAATTCGAAACCTGTTTTGCGCAAATTCCCAACTACTGGCCCGCAAGTACTTCAAGGTCCAGGTGAAGGAGCCGGTATCGTGGATATTGGCGATGGGCAAGCGGTCGTTTTCAAGGCAGAAAGCCACAACCATCCATCTGCAGTAGAGCCTTATGAAGGGGCTGCGACAGGAGTTGGCGGGATCATTCGAGATATTTTCAGTATGGGCGCTCGACCAATTGCACTTTTGGATTCATTAAGATTTGGCGAACTGAATCAGCCGCGGACAAAATACCTATTTGAAGAAGTTGTAGCTGGAATCGGCGGTTATGGAAACTGTATCGGTATCCCAACGGTCGGCGGAGAGATTGCATTTGATCCTTGTTATGAAGGAAATCCCTTAGTCAATGCGATGTGTGTAGGTTTGATTGAACACAAAGATATCCAAAAAGGCCAGGCAAAAGGTGTGGGTAATTCAATCATGTATGTTGGCGCGAAAACAGGACGCGACGGCATTCACGGTGCCACCTTTGCCTCAGAGGAATTCAACGAGGAAGAAGAGCAGCAGCGTTCTGCTGTCCAAGTCGGCGATCCGTTTATGGAAAAATTATTGCTGGAAGCTTGTTTGGAATTGATTTTAGACCATTCGGAAATCTTAATCGGTATTCAAGATATGGGGGCAGCTGGGCTGGTTTCTTCCAGTTCAGAAATGGCTTCGAAAGCTGGTTCGGGTTTGATTTTATATCTGGATGATGTACCGCAGCGGGAAACAGGTATGACACCATATGAGATGATGTTGTCAGAATCGCAAGAAAGAATGCTGATCTGCGTGAAGCAAGGATGCGAAGAAGAAGTCAAAGAATTATTTGCCAAATACGAACTTGATGCTGTAACGATTGGAAAGGTAACTGATGATGGACAGTATCGTTTGTATCACCGAGGAACAGAAGTAGCAAATATCCCGGTTGATGCACTGGCAGAGGAAGCGCCTGTTTACCACAAAGAAAAAGCAGAGCCGGAAAGAATCAAAGAGTTCCAAAACATGGAAAACTTTACACCTGAAATCAATGATTTTACAGAAACATTTAAAAATCTGCTGCAGCAGCCGACGATTGCGTCGAAAAAATCAGTGTATGAAACATACGATTCCCAAGTGCAGACAAATACAGTCGTTTGTCCTGGAAGTGATGCAGCAGTTGTTCGCATCCGAAAAACAAACAAAGCATTAGCGATGACTACAGATTGTAATGCACGTTATCTGTATCTTGATCCTGAAGTTGGCGGACAAATTGCCGTTGCAGAAGCTGCACGAAACATCGTTGCTAGCGGCGGGAAACCTTTAGCAATCACAGATTGTTTGAATTATGGTTCTCCAGATAAACCAGAAGGATTCTGGGAGCTTTGGACATCTGCGGACGGTATTGCAAAAGCTTGCGAAGTACTTGATACACCTGTTATTTCTGGGAATGTTTCTTTGTATAACGAAACAGACGGGAAAAGCATTTACCCAACACCAATGATCGGGATGGTCGGACTGATCGAGGATCTTGCCCACATCACAACGCAAGAATTCAAACAAGCAGATGATCTTATTTATGTCATCGGCGAAACGAAAGCTGATTTCAATGGCAGCGAATTGCAGAAGATGATGAACGGAAAAATCGAAGGACGATTGATGGACTTTGATTTAACAACTGAAAAAAGAAATCAAGAAATCGTGTTGGAGGCAATCAAAGCAGGTGTGATCCAAAGCGCCCATGACTGTGCGGAAGGCGGTTTGGCCATTGCAGCAGCAGAATCAGCGTTCAAAAATGAGTTAGGGGCAGAAATCCAAACAGATTTTCCAACTGAATGGCTGTTTGCTGAAACGCAATCAAGATTTGTTGTCTCTGTTCGCCCAGAAAACCAAGCAGTATTTGAGAAAATCGCCGGCCAGCAAGCTGTTTACATTGGAAAAGTGAAAGAGGAAGCTTCTCTGATCCTGCGTGGTGAAGGTGGAAGCATCGAGTGCGCAACTCACGAAGCGAAAAAACTTTGGGAGGAAGCTATTCCATGTCTTATGAAGTGAAAAGTTTGAACGAGGAATGCGGGATTTTCGGCGTTTGGGGCCATCCGGAAGCAGCCAGTGTGACGTACTTTGGTCTGCACAGTTTGCAGCATCGTGGTCAAGAAGGTGCGGGAATCGTTTCGAACGATGGAGGCAAACTTTTAGGCTATAGAGACCTCGGGCTGTTATCTGAAGTTTTTAAAGATGAACGAAAATTACAAGGTTTATCAGGAAATGCAGCGATTGGGCACGTCCGTTATGCAACAGCTGGAAACGGCAGCGTAGATAATATCCAGCCATTTTTGTTCAAATTTTATGATTGGTCCGTCGGGTTGGCGCATAACGGCAACCTGACAAATGCCAAAACATTGCGAAGAGAATTAGAGAAAGACGGCGCAATCTTCCATTCCAATTCTGATACGGAGATTTTGATGCATCTGATTCGCAAAAGTGAGGAAAAAACATTTCTTGAACAGCTGAAATCAGCACTTAACCAAGTAAAAGGCGGTTTTGCATATCTGCTGATGACAGAAGATGCAATGGTAGCTGCACTTGATCCAAATGGGTTCAGACCTTTGGCAATCGGACAAATGAAAAACGGCGCTTATGTAGTTGCTTCTGAAACCTGCGCGCTGGAAGTAATTGGTGCAGAATTCGTCCGTGACGTCCGCCCGGGAGAAATCGTGATCATCAATGACGAAGGAATGACGATCACCCAATATACGACAGAAACACAGTTATCGATCTGTTCGATGGAATATATCTATTTTGCACGACCAGATTCAAATATTGCTGGTGTCAATGTACATACAGCTAGAAAAAATATGGGCAAACGACTGGCGGAAGAAGCGCCAATCGAAGCGGACATGGTAGTAGGAGTTCCAAATTCTTCACTTTCAGCAGCAAGCGGGTATGCCGAAGCAAGCGGGATACCGTATGAGATTGGACTAGTAAAAAACCAGTACATCGCGCGGACATTTATCCAACCGACCCAAGAGTTGCGAGAGCAAGGTGTTCGAATGAAGCTTTCAGCTGTGCGCGGTGTCGTTGAAGGAAAAAAAGTCATCATGGTCGATGATTCGATCGTTCGCGGAACGACTAGTCGAAGAATCGTTAATCTTCTGAAAGAAGCTGGGGCAAAAGAAGTGCATGTCAGAATCGCTTCGCCGCCATTGAAATATCCTTGTTTTTATGGAATCGATATCCAAACAAGAAAAGAACTGATTGCTGCAAATCATGATATTGAAGAGATTCGTCAGTGTATCGGAGCAGATTCACTTAGTTTCCTCAGCGAAGATGGTTTGATCCAAGCGATTGGGTTAAAAGAAGATGCACCGTATTCTGGCTTGTGTATGGCTTATTTCAATGGGGATTATCCAACACCTCTCTATGATTACGAAGAGAAGTACCGAGCATCATTAAAAGAAAAAACTTCATTTTTCTAAAAGGAGAATCAGGAATGGCAAATGCGTATACCAATGCCGGCGTTGATGTAGAAGCTGGTTACGAAGTAGTAGAAAGAATCAAAAAACACGTAAAGAGAACAGAACGTTTAGGTGTTATGGGTGCACTTGGCGGTTTCGGCGGCTGCTTTGATCTTTCTTCGCTAAATGTACAAGAACCTGTTCTTGTTTCAGGAACAGACGGTGTTGGCACAAAATTGATGGTAGCAATCGGCGCAAACAAACATGAGACGATCGGTATCGATTGTGTCGCGATGTGTGTCAACGATATTTTAGCGCAAGGAGCAGAACCGCTTTATTTCCTTGATTACATCGCTACTGGAAAAAACCATCCGGAGCAGCTGGAAAAAGTTGTCGCCGGCGTTTCGGAAGGTTGCGTACAAGCTGGAGCTGCACTGATTGGCGGAGAAACAGCAGAAATGCCTGGGATGTACGGCGAAAATGACTATGATCTGGCAGGTTTCGCTGTCGGGATAGCTGAAAAAGCACGCTTGATCACAGGCGAAAATATCCAAGCTGGTGATGTGTTGATTGGACTTCCTTCAAGCGGTATCCATTCAAACGGCTACTCTCTTGTACGAAAAATCTTTTTTGAGGATCATCAATTGACGAACGAGAGCAGATTACCAGGATTTGAAGAAAATCTGGCAGAAGTCCTTTTGACACCTACGAGAATCTATACAAACGCGCTGCTTCCGCTAATCAAAGAAAATGCAATCAAAGGAGCTGCGCATATCACGGGCGGCGGTTTTGTTGAAAATATCCCGCGAATGCTGCCAGAAGGTTTGGCAGCGCAGATTGAAAAAGGAACCTGGCCTGTTTTGCCGATTTTCGAACAATTGGAAAAATATGGCGAGATCCCAGAAATGGAAATGTACGAGATTTTTAATATGGGTATCGGTATGGTTTTGGCGGTGGCGAAAGAAAAAGCAGAAAAAATCATTGAGCAATTAGCAGAAAACGATGAAAAAGCATACAATATCGGTCAAGTAATCGAAAAAACTTCTGCGAGCGTCGTCATTACTGGAGGCATTCGATGAAGATAGCTGTTTTTGCTTCGGGCAGCGGAAGCAACTTCCAAGTTTTAGCAGAAACGATTCAGAACAGCGAGCTTCCGGCGTCAATCGAATTGCTTTTTTGTGATCAGCCAGCTGCGTTTGTTTTGGAACGAGCGTCGAGATTGGGTATCGAGAAGCTGCAATTTTCACCAAAAGATTTTGTAAATAAGTCTGCCTATGAACAAGAACTTCTTACGTGTTTACGTGAAAAAGAAATCGATTTGATTCTTCTGGCTGGTTATATGCGGATCATTGGACCAAATCTGCTTTCAGCATACGAAAAACGAATCATCAATATCCATCCGTCTCTTTTGCCGGCGTTTCCTGGATTGCACGGTATAAGAGATGCTTATGAAGCCGGTGTGGCAGAAACAGGTGTGACAGTGCATTATATCGATGCGGGAGTCGACACAGGACCAATCATTCGCCAGAAAAAAGTAGCGATTTTGCCAGAAGATACATTAGCGAGTTTAGAAGAAAAAATCCATGCAGCAGAACACCAGATCTATCCAGAAGTCATCACAGAAATAATAACTAATTGGGGGCATATAAAGTGACACGAGCATTGATCAGCGTATCAGATAAAACAGGAGTCGAAACGTTTGCGAAAGGACTTTCGGATAAAGGAATCGAAATCATCTCAACCGGCGGAACAAAAAAAGCGTTAGAAGAAGCAGGTATTTCTGTTCTTTCGATCGAAGAAGTCACAGGATTTCCTGAAATGATGGACGGCCGAGTAAAAACACTGCATCCGAACGTCCATGGCGGTTTACTAGGCAGACGAGACCTTCAAAGTCATGTTGAAGCGATGGAAGAAGCAGGTATCCAACCAATCGATTATGTTTGTGTGAATTTATATCCATTTAAAGAAACAATCAAAAAGCCGGATGTCTCTACGGAAGAAGCTATTGAAAATATCGACATCGGCGGACCAAGTATGTTGAGAAGTGCAGCAAAAAACTATGCGTCAGTCACTGTAGTCACTGATCCTGCTGACTATGAACAAGTTCTGGAGGAAATCGATCAATTTGGCAAAACGCAAGCTGAGACAAGACAAAAATTAGCCGCGAAAGTGTTCCGTCACACAGCTGCCTATGATGCGCTGATTGCAGAGTATATGACTGGATTATCAGGAGAACAATGGACCGAGCAACTGACGATGACTTTCGAACATAAACAAAATCTTCGTTACGGCGAAAACAATCATCAACTCGCTGGTTTTTACCAAACACCGATTCCAGCGCCGTATTCGATTGCTTGTGCGAAACAGTTACATGGAAAAGAACTTTCCTACAATAATATCCGCGATGCTGATGCTGCTTTGCGGATCGCTAGAGAATACGATGAACCAACTGTTGTAGCGTTGAAACATATGAACCCGTGCGGAATCGGTACAGCAGATTCTATTGAAAAAGCTTGGGACTATGCTTATGAAGCTGATCCTGTATCGATCTTTGGCGGCATCATCGTTTTGAATCGCGAGGTAGACCAGCAGACAGCAGAAAAAATGCACAAATTATTTTTAGAAATCATTATCGCACCTTCTTACACACCAGAAGCTCTTTTGATTCTTCAAGGTAAGAAAAATGTCCGGCTGCTGGAATTGGATTTCAGCCAAAAAAACCAAGATCGTTCACCAGAATTTGTTTCGGTATTAGGCGGCGTGCTGGTTCAGGAACAAGATCAAATCAATGAAGATCCGGAAAACTGGACAGTTGTAACGGAAAAACAGCCAACTGAGGAAGAAAGAAAAGCACTTGAATTTGCTTGGAAAGCAGTAAAACATGTGAAATCCAATGCTATCGTCATCGCCAATGCTTCGCAGACTTTAGGTGTGGGTGCTGGTCAAATGAACCGTGTGGGATCAGTAAAAATCGCGATGGAGCAAGCGCAAGATCGTTTAGATGGTGCTGTATTAGCGAGTGATGCCTTCTTCCCAATGTCGGATTCTGTCGAATATGCGGCGCAGCACGGGATCAAAGCAATCATCCAGCCAGGCGGAAGTATCAAAGATCAGGACTCCATCGATATGGCGAATCGATACGGAATCGCTATGATTTTTACAGCAGTACGTCATTTCAGACATTGATCAAAGGAGAAAGAAAATGAAACTTTTGATAATTGGTTCAGGCGGAAGAGAACACGCAATAGGAAAAAAACTGCTTGAAAGCTCACTAGTCGCAGCTGTTTATTGTGCCCCTGGAAATCCAGGTATGAAGAAAACAGGTATCCAAACAGTAAATATCGCAGAAACAAACCACGAAGAATTGATTGCTTTTGCTAAAAATGAAGGAATCACATGGACGTTTGTTGGTCCTGAAGTTCCTTTGCTGAATGGGATCGTAGATGATTTTTCAGCAGCGGGATTAAAGATTTTCGGTCCTAAAAAGAAAGCAGCGCTAATCGAAGGATCGAAAAGTTTTGCCAAAAAATTGATGGAAAAATATCAGATTCCGACAGCGGCTTCTGAAACATTTACCGATTATGAAAAAGCACGACACTACATTGAGAAAAAAGGCGCGCCGATCGTCATCAAAGCAGATGGATTGGCCGCTGGTAAAGGTGTAGTCGTGGCAATGGATAAAGAAACGGCAATGAATGCAGCAAAAGAAATGCTGGAAGACCAAAAATTCGGCAAAAGCGGAAGCAGGATCGTTGTTGAAGAATTTTTGACAGGTGAAGAATTTTCTCTATTAGCTTTTGTTCGCGGCGAAGCGGTCTATCCGATGGTCATCGCTCAAGACCACAAGCGGGCGTTTGACGGTGACAAAGGACCAAATACTGGCGGTATGGGTGCCTATTCTCCCGTACCGCAGATTTCTGAAGCTGTTGTAAATCAAGCGGTTGAAACCGTCCTAAAACCTGCAGCGCGCGGACTGGCAGCGGAAGGTCGTTCGTTTACTGGTGTTTTATATGCCGGATTGATTGCTACGAAGACAGGACCAAAAGTGATCGAATTCAATGCGCGTTTCGGAGATCCGGAAACACAAGTCGTTTTAGCAAGACTGACCAGCGATTTGGCACAAATCATTACAGATTTACTCGAAGAAAAAGAGCCCGAAATTACTTGGGATGACAACTTTCATGTGGGTGTCGTTGCTGCCGCAAAAGGCTATCCTGGCGATTATCAAAGAAATATGGTTTTGCCTGATTTTTCTGACCTTGAACATGCAGATGTCTATTATGCAGGTGTCGCAGAAAAAGACGGACAGCTGGTTAGCGCGGGCGGGCGGATCTTTTTGATCGAAGCACAAGGGACGACGCTTGGAGAAGCGCAGGAGAAAGCATATCAGGTCTTGATGGAACACGAGATGCAGCATATTTTTTACCGAAAAGATATTGGAGAAAAAGGACTGTTGCGTCAGAGAAAAAGTGAACAGAGTTTAGTAAGATAAAAGCAGAAGGCTGGATTTTTCCAGCCTTTTTTGTTTCGAAAAGAGCAGAACGTCTAAAAAAACAGCTGTTTTGTAAAGCCTTTTCATAAAATATGTGCTACACTTTTATTTGATAGGACTATCAAGGAGGAATCACGATGAAAAAAGTAACATTAGGCACGACCAATCAAGAAGTTTCTTCAGTTATTCTTGGCTGCATGAGAATCAATAATGCAAAAGACCCAGTAGCTGTGATCGAAACAGCTGTCGAAAACGGAATCGACTTTTTCGACCATGCGGATATCTACAGCGGCGGCGAATGCGAGACGATTTTTGCTGAAGCATTGGCGAAAAGCAGTGTCAAAAGAGAAGATATCTTTTTACAGACGAAATGCGGGATCGTTCCAGGAAAAATGTTCGATTTCTCAAAAAAACATATCATCGAATCCGTGGAAGGCAGCTTGAAACGTCTGGGAACGGATCATGTTGATGCCTTGCTGCTGCACCGTCCAGATACATTGGTGGAACCTGAAGAAGTAGCAGAAGCCTTCGACGAATTGGAAAAATCAGGAAAAGTTCGTTATTTTGGTGTCAGCAACCAAAAACCAATGCAGATCGAATTGCTGAAAAAAACAGTAAAACAGCCGCTTGTGGCAAATCAGCTGCAATTTGGTTTAAAACACACTGGGATGATCGATCAAGGAATCCACGTGAACATGACAGATACAGCGAGTGTCGATCATGACGGCAGCGTGCTGGATTATTCCCGTTTGAATGATATGACGATCCAAGCGTGGTCGCCTTATCAATACGGATTTTTTGAAGGTGTGTTCATCGGAAATGAAAAATTCCCTGAACTAAATGAAAAATTGACCGAAATGGCTGAAAAATACCAAACGACACCAACAGGCTTGGCTTCAGCATGGATTTTGCGTCATCCTGCGAACATGCAAGTGATTGCCGGAACGATGAACACCGGCCGGATCAAAGAGATCGCGCAAGCAGCTTCGATCGTTCTTTCTCGCGAAGATTGGTATGAACTTTACCGCGCAGCAGGAAATATTTTGCCTTAAATCTTAAAAAGAACCTAAAAGCGAACAATTTCTTTAAAACATTAACAAATTCCTCTTGATTTTTTGCGATAATTAAGGTAAATTACTTAGGGCGCCGAAAAAAGCACCCAAAAACAAATTAATGTTCGTGTTTTGCTGAATATTAACGCCAGGAGGACAATTTGATGAAAGTATTTGACTACGAAGATATTCAATTAATCCCAAATAAATGTATCGTGAACAGCCGTTCGGAATGTGATACAACGGTGACTTTAGGTAACCATTCATTTAAAATGCCCGTCGTCCCTGCAAATATGCAAACGATTATCGATGACACGATTGCAGAATTTTTAGCTGAAAACGGCTATTTCTATATCATGCACCGTTTTGATGAAGCAGCACGTATTCCGTTTATCGAAAAAATGAAAAAACGCGGATTGATCACATCTATTAGTGTAGGAGTGAAGGACACAGAATATACTTTTGTCGAAGAGCTGGCAGAAAAAAATCTAGTCCCTGACTATATCACGATCGATATCGCTCATGGACATTCAAATTCCGTGATCAACATGATCCAACATATCAAAAAACACTTGCCGGATACATTCGTGATCGCCGGAAACGTTGGTACGCCAGAAGCAGTCCGTGAATTGGAAAATGCTGGGGCAGACGCAACAAAAGTCGGCATCGGACCTGGTAAAGTATGTATCACAAAAATCAAAACTGGTTTCGGTACAGGCGGCTGGCAGCTAGCTGCATTACGCTGGTGTGCAAAAGCAGCCCGTAAACCAATCATCGCAGACGGCGGGATCCGTACACCCGGAGATGTAGCAAAATCTGTTCGTTTTGGTGCGACGATGGTTATGATCGGTTCTTTATTTGCCGGACATGAAGAATCACCAGGCGAAACAAAAGTAGAAAACGGCGTCGTTTATAAAGAATACTTTGGTTCTGCTTCTGAATTCCAAAAAGGCGAAAAGAAAAATGTTGAAGGGAAAAAAATCTGGATCCAACACAAAGGTTCATTGAAAGACACGTTGATCGAGATGCAGCAAGATCTTCAATCTTCTATTTCTTATGCTGGCGGACGCGACTTAGAAGCAATTCGCAAGGTAGACTATGTTATCGTGAAAAACTCTATTTTCAATGGAGATACAATCTAATCCAACACAAGAAGCTGGCGCGTCCAGCTTCTTTTTTTATTCCACCGAAGTTCCAGACTGAAAAAAGAGAAATTTGCTATAATAAGAAAAACAATAAAACGCTGGAACGAAGCAGAAAGGACAAGATATGTGGGAACCGATTGAAAAGGGAAAAGGCCCTGCCTACAAACAAATGATGGAACAGGTCATCCAGCAGATTGAAAAAGGAAACCTTGATCCAGGACAAAAATTACCGCCGGAGCGCAAATTTGCTGAAGCATTTCAGGTCAATCGTTCAACAGCTGTCCGGACTTTTGAAGAATTGAAGGCAAGAGGGATCTTAGAAAGCAGACAAGGCAGCGGCTGGTATATCAACCAGCGATTATGGGAAAATACAGCGGCTTCAAGAGTTGATTGGCGGCAGCTTTTTTCGCAAAAATACGAACAAAAACAAGATCGCTACAGCCAAAAAATCTTAGAAGCAAAAAAAGCAGATGCGGCTTTTATTGATCTTTATACTGGAGAGATGCCGCATGGGATTTTGCCGAAGTTCCATTTCCCGGAACTTTCGTGGGAAATGATTTTTGAACAAGAGGCAGCTATCAGTACCTTGGGCTATTTGCCTTTAAGAGAGCGCGTCAAAAACTATTTGGCGAAGGGTCAAGATTTATCTATTGATCAGCTGATGATCACAGCAGGGGGACAACAGGCGATTTTCCTTATTTTGCAAACGCTGCTTTCTGCTGGCGATGCCATTGCGGTAGAGTCGCCCTCCTTTTTTTATCAGAATCCTTTATTCGAGGCAGCGGGTATTCGGTTGTTTGGCATACCGATGGACCAAGAAGGGATGAAACTTGATTATTTGGAGAAAGCGATCATGAAACACAAAATCAAAATGGTGATGGTCAATCCAAATTTTCAAAATCCTACAGCTGTCGTCATGAGTGAACAGCGGAGAAGAGCGTTGATCGACTTGTGCCGAAAACACAGACTTCCGATTGTTGAAGATGATGTTTTTTCAGAATTGGATTTAACGAACGACCCCGTTTTGCCGCTGCGTGTCCTTGATCCGGAAAATGTCCTATACATTGGTTCTTTATCCCGTGTTTTAGGAAAAACGACAAAGATAGGCTGGATCACAGCACCTCGATCATTAGTTTCGAAGTTAGCTTCTGCTCAGGAGATGATGGAACTTTCTCTGGGGATTCTTCCGCAATTGGCAGCAGCTAGTTTGTTCGAAGAAGATTTCGCACAAAAAGTAGAAGAAATCAGAAAAATCCTTTTAATTAAGAAAAAACAGCTCCTTCAATGGGAGAAAACACAGGCGTTCTTCCAAGTCCAGCCGATTCCCGGAGGTTATTATGCTTGGCTAACTTGGAATGGGAAAAAGATGGATAAAATAGTTGCCGAACAAGCGCTGAAATTTGGATTAGGCGTAGCGCCGGGCTATTTATTCGGACAATCTGAAGGGATGAGGATCAATTTCAGCCGCTTAGAAAAAGAACTTTTGCCTGCTTTTTCTGAAAAGATGACACAGTTATCTGAACTGCTGTATTCTTGACTGGAAATAGCATAAAAGAACGATTTTGGACAAAATATCTATAGGCGAAGGCAAAAGAAACCAATACAGAACATTGGTTTCTTTTGCTTTTTTGCTGTTGTAATAAATAAATGACGCACCCGAAAAAAGCTGCTTATCCATTGTGTAGAAAATCACGAGAAAAATATAGTAAGCGGATTTTTTTATTTGTGTATAACAATGAGAAGTATTTAACAGACCTGTGCTATATTTTTGACAAAACGAGAATCTTATGGATGAAAAAGCTGATATAAACCGTTTTCTTATTTGTGACTATATTCACTAACGCTGTCATATCAACGAATAACGCATGAAATTTTTCTCGTGAAATTTTATGCTTTTAGCTTGTATTTCTCTTGAATACATGATAATTTATAAATGAAGCCGGTTAAATAGTGATACAGATTCGATTACTGTTTCAGTGGCAGAGTTGAAGAGAATTTCGGATAAATGAGAGAGGAATGTGTGATAAATGGCTAACAAGAAAACACCAATCGACTTCCAAGCGCTGCTAGATGAAGTCAATGCAGAATTCCCAGTATATCAAGCACTTGATCAAGATGGGAAAGTAGTAAACAAGGATTTAGTACCTGATTTGTCAGATGATGAATTAGTTGAATTGATGACTCATATGGTATGGTCACGTGTATTAGACCAACGTTCAACTGCATTGAACCGCCAAGGACGCTTAGGATTTTTCGCCCCAACAGCTGGACAAGAAGCAAGTCAGCTTGCAAGTCAATTTGCTTTTGAGAAAGAAGATGTACTTCTTCCTGGATATCGTGATGTGCCTCAGCTTGTTCAACATGGTTTACCTTTAACGCAAGCATTTTTATGGTCTAGAGGACATGTTGCCGGAAACTTCTATCCTGAAGAATTGAAAGCTCTACCACCGCAAATCATTATTGGTGCACAATACATCCAAGCTGCTGGTGTAGCTTTAGGATTGAAAAAACGCAATAAAAAGAATGTTGTGTTTACTTATACAGGTGATGGCGGTTCTTCCCAAGGAGATTTCTACGAAGCAATCAACTTTGCCGGTGCGTATCATGCGAACGCTGTATTTTATATCCAAAACAATGGATTTGCGATCTCTACACCAAGAGAAAAACAAACAGCAGCGAAAACATTAGCACAAAAAGCTGTCGCAGCAGGAATCCCTGGTATCCAAGTAGACGGCATGGATCCATTAGCAGTTTATACAGTATCTAAAATGGCAAGAGAATGGGCAGCAAACGGAAATGGTCCGGTATTGATCGAGACCCTTACTTACCGTTATGGTCCACATACATTATCTGGGGATGACCCAACCCGTTACCGTTCAAAAGACCTTGATGGCGAATGGCAGCAAAAAGATCCATTGATCCGTTTCCGTAAATATTTGGAAGAAAAAGGATTATGGTCTGAAGCAAAAGAAGAAGAAGTGATTGAAAAAACAAAAGAAGAAATCAAAGAAGCAATTGCTGAAGCAGATAAAGTGCCAAAACAAAAAGTTTCTGATTTCTTGAGAAATATGTTTGAAGTCCCACCACAAAGCATTAAAGAACAAATTGCAATTTATGAAGCGAAGGAGTCGAAATAATCATGGCACAAAAAACAATGATTCAAGCAATCACAGATGCCTTAGCACTTGAACTAGAACAAGACGAAAACGTATTGATTTTCGGTGAAGACGTTGGTAATAACGGCGGAGTGTTCCGTGCAACTGAAGGATTGCAAGAAAAATTCGGCGAAGACCGTGTGTTTGACACTCCTTTAGCTGAGTCAGGGATTGCAGGACTTTCATTTGGTTTAGCATTAGAAGGTTTCCGTCCAGTTCCTGAAATCCAATTTTTCGGTTTTATTTTTGAAGCAATGGATGAAGTAGTCGCACAAATGGCGCGTACACGTTACCGTATGGGCGGTACACGTAATTTGCCGATCACGATCCGTTCACCATTTGGCGGCGGTGTTCACACACCTGAATTGCACTCAGATAACTTGGAAGGATTGATTGCTCAATCTCCTGGTATCCGTGTCGTTATTCCGTCAAACCCATATGATGCAAAAGGATTACTGATTTCATCGATCCGCAGCAACGATCCTGTTGTTTTCTTAGAGCATATGAAATTATACCGTTCATTCCGTGAAGAAGTGCCAGATGAAGCATATGAAGTTCCTTTAGATAAAGCCGCTGTTACTCGCGAAGGGAAAGACGTTTCGATTATCACTTATGGTGCGATGGTCAGAGAAGCAGTCAAAGCTGCTGAAAATCTTGAAAAAGAAAACATCTCAGCAGAAATCATCGATCTTCGTACAGTTGCTCCATTAGATGTTGACACAATCATCAAATCTGTTGAAAAAACAGGCCGTGTCGTAGTCGTACAAGAAGCACAAAAACAAGCAGGTGTCGGCGCACAAGTCGTTTCTGAAATCTCAGAACGCGCGATTCTTTCATTGGAAGCACCAATTGGACGCGTATCCGCACCAGATACAGTCTTCCCATTTGGTCAAGCAGAAAACATCTGGCTGCCAAATGCTTCTGACATCGAAGCGAAAGCAAAAGAAATCGTAAAATTCTAAGAAGGGAAGAAAGATAACGATGGCATATCAATTTAAATTACCAGATATCGGCGAAGGAATCGCAGAAGGCGAAATCGTCAAATGGTTTGTAAAAGCAGGAGATACGATCAACGAAGACGATACGCTGCTTGAAGTACAAAATGACAAGTCAGTGGAAGAAATCCCATCACCAGTTACCGGAACAGTGAAAAAAGTTGTTGTTCCAGAAGGTACTGTCGCGAATGTCGGCGATGTATTAGTGGAAATCGATGCACCTGGACATGAAGACAATGAAGAAAGCGGAAGCGAAGGTGTTGCAGCACAAGAACAAACACCTGAACAGCCAGCAGCAGAACCAGCTAAAGAAGCAAGTGGTTCAGAAGGCGGCGTCTTCCAATTCAAATTACCAGATATCGGCGAAGGAATCGCAGAAGGCGAAATCGTCAAATGGTTTGTGAAATCTGGCGATACAATCAATGAAGATGATACTTTACTTGAAGTGCAAAACGACAAGTCAGTGGAAGAAATCCCATCACCAGTTACCGGAACAGTGAAAAACATCGTTGTTCCAGAAGGTACTGTGGCAAATGTCGGTGACGTATTGGTTGAGATCGATGCACCTGGACACAACAGCGCACCAAGTTCTTCAGCGGCTCCTGCAGCTTCAGCAGAAGAAGCTGTTTCAGAACAACCGCAAGCATCAGCAGAAGAAGCAAAAGGAGACAGCAAACATGTTTTAGCTATGCCTTCTGTTCGTCAATATGCTCGTGAAAAAGACGTAGATATTACAAAAGTTTCTGCTACAGGAAAAGGCGGCAGAGTCTTGAAAGAAGATATCGATCAATACGTTTCAGGTGGGGCTCAACCAGCGGCAGCTGCAGAAGCAAAACCTGCTGAACAAGCAGCAGCTCAAACAGAAGCACCAGCAAGTCAACCAGCTGCTGAACCAAAAGCGTTCAAATCAACACAAGCAGAACGCGAAACAAGAGAAGCGTTGACACCAACACGTAAAGCAATCGCCAAAGCAATGGTCAACAGCAAACACACTGCTCCTCACGTAACATTATATGATGAAGTAGAAGTTTCAAAACTTTGGGATCACCGCAAGAAATTCAAAGATGTTGCTGCTGAAAACGGCACAAAACTTACATTCTTGCCATATATCGTCAAAGCTTTGGTTTCAACAGTCAAAAAATTCCCTGTGCTTAACGCATCAATCGACGACAAAGCACAAGAAATCGTTTATAAACATTACTACAATATCGGTATCGCAACTGACACCGATCATGGTTTGTTCGTACCAAATATCAAAGATGCGAATACAAAGAGCATGTTTACGATCGCAGATGAGATCAATGAGAAAGCTGGACTTGCGCATGAAGGCAAACTAGCTGCTCAAGACATGAGAGAAGGTTCAATTACGATCACGAATATCGGTTCAGTAGGCGGCGGCTGGTTCACACCAGTTATCAACCATCCTGAAGTTGCTATCCTTGGGGTTGGAACAATCGCTCAACAACCTGTTGTCAACGCAGAAGGTGAAATCGTCGTAGGCCGAGTAATCAAACTTTCATTGAGCTTCGACCACCGAATCGTTGACGGCGCGACTGCGCAAAAAGCAATGAATAACATCAAACGCTTATTAGCAGATCCAGAATTATTATTGATGGAAGGATGAGTAAGAAATGGTAGTAGGAGATTTCGCCATTGAATTAGATACAGTTGTAATTGGCGCAGGACCTGGCGGCTATGTAGCCGCGATCCGTGCTGCTGAAATGGGTCAAAAAGTAGCAATCATCGAACGGGAATATATCGGCGGCGTTTGTTTGAACGTCGGCTGTATCCCTTCAAAAGCATTGATTGCTGCAGGTCATCATTATCAAGAAGCTTTGGACTCATCCACTTTTGGCGTGACAACAGAGAACGTAACACTTGATTTTGGCAAAACACAAGAATGGAAACAAAACGAAGTCGTAAACAAACTGACTTCTGGCGTCGGCTATTTGTTGAAAAAACACAAAGTAGAAACAATTGAAGGTGAAGCATTTTTCGTAGATGACCATACATTACGTGTGATCCATCCTGATTCTGCTCAAACATATTCCTTCAATAATGCCATCGTAGCGACAGGTTCTCGTCCAATCGAGATCCCTGGATTCAAATTTGGCGGACGTGTGTTAGATTCAACTGGCGGTTTGTCATTAAAAGAAGTTCCTAAAAAATTCGTTATCATCGGCGGTGGTATCATCGGTGCTGAACTAGGCGGCGCTTACGCAAACCTTGGTTCAGAAGTAACGATCATTGAAGGTACACCTTCAATCTTACCGACTTTTGAAAAAGACATGGTCAAACTTGTTCTTGATGATTTCGGTAAAAAAGGAATCAATATCGTCACTTCTGCTATGGCAAAAGAAGCCGTTGATAACGGTGACAGTGTGACTGTGAAGTATGAAGTAGACGGCAAAGAAGAATCAGTGACAGCAGATTACGTGATGGTCACTGTTGGACGCCGACCAAACACAGACGATCTTGGTTTGGAACAAGCAGGTGTCGAAGTTGGCGAACGCGGATTGATCACTGTTGACGAACAAGGCCGTACAAATGTGAAAAATATCTTTGCAATCGGCGACATCGTTCCAGGTGCTGCACTTGCCCATAAAGCAAGCTATGAAGCGAAAATCGCTGCAGAAGCAATCTCAGGTAAAAAAGTTGCCGTAGACTATCGTGCAATGCCGTCTGTTGCCTTTACTGATCCAGAATTAGCAACTGTCGGTATGACGATCGCTGAAGCCAAAGAAGCAGGAATCGAAGCGAAATCTTACAAATTCCCATTCTCTGGTAACGGTCGTGCTTTATCTCTTGCGAAAACAGAAGGCTTCATCCGTTTGGTAACAACAGTAGAAGACAATGTGATCATCGGTGCGCAAATCGGCGGAATCGGCGCAAGCGACATGGTTTCCGAACTAGCGCTAGCCATTGAATCTGGTATGAATGCAGAAGATATCGCATTGACGATCCATCCTCATCCATCGTTAGGTGAAATCGTGATGGACGCTTCTGAATTAGCATTAGGTTTGCCGATCCATATTTGATTTCTTGTATTCTAAAAGAAGCTGGCGACGAAAAGTCCCAGCTTCTTTTTTATGGAAAAATCCAACTGTTTTTGTAAGATGATCATTTTGTATACTATAAAATTATTATGTAAACCGATGGCGAGAACTCATTTTGAAACCACAAGCGTCCATCCTTTGTTTTGCCTAATCTGCTGTGGTAAACTAAGCGAGTAAACCAAGACAGGAGAGGTTTTTTATGCAAGAATATCAATATCCATTAGATTTAGATTGGACAACAGACGAAATGGTCATTGTGATGAATATGTGGGAAAGTTTAGAAAAAGCCAATGAAAAAGGAATCGATAATGCCGCATTTCTTGAAACATACCGACTTTTCAAAACTGTGGTCAAATCGATCGGAGAAGAAAAACGGTTAGGGAAAGAATTTGAAAGAGTCTCTGGTTATTCGCTTTATCGAACGGTTCAAAAAGCAAAAGAAAATCAGCGGAAAATACTGAATATGAAGGGATAGAACGAAGATGGAACCAATCTTTTCAGAAATCAAACAATGGCTGACAGAAGCAGGAGAAATCATCAAACAAACAAGTCGGGAAACCATGCAAGTCTCTGAAAAAACAAACAGAAAAGACTTAGTCACAAATATCGATCAAGAAATCCAGCGTTTTTTGATCGAAAAAATCCATGTTTTTGACCCAGAAGCAAAAATCTTAGCCGAAGAAGACGGCTTCAGCGAACTAACAGACTTCAGCGGCACAGTTTTTATTATCGATCCTATTGACGGCACATTGAATTTTGTTATGGAAGGCGAAAATTTCTGTATCATGCTGGCTGTCTATGAAGATGGCAAAGGAAAAGCTGGATTTATTTATGATGTGATGAGAGGTGAAATGTATTGGGGCGGGCCTTCTGTGGGTGTCTTTAAAAATGAAACCGAACTTTCAGCGCCTGAAAACAAATCGTTGAATGAAGGTTTGCTTGGCATCAATGGGTATCTTTACGGCCATGACCGCTACAATATCCGGACAATCGGCGACACCAGTATCGGCATCCGTATTACTGGCTGTGCGGGTTTGGAGATGATAGCGATGATCAAAGGGAACCATGTGGGCTATATCTCTAATCTAAGCCCTTGGGATTACGCTGCAGGCTGTATTCTCCTTGATAACTTTGGGATGCGCCACAGCGGCTTCTCAGGAGAAGAACTTCAATTTTCCGGACGAGAATATTTCTTAGCTGGAACACCAAAAGCATATGAAGAAATGCAGCGGCTGTTAAATTATTAATAGCCGTTTTTTCATCTTCAAAGTTAAAAAAGTATTAATTAGTGAATTTTCTCGAAAAAATGAAAACATTTCACTATATTTCATGAAAAAAGTCTGTTATAATTAGCAGTCGAGTAAATTGCCCTGTCATAACTAAATGATTAAAAGGAGTTAGTTACATTGAATTATAGAAACGATATTCGTAACGTAGCAATCATCGCCCACGTTGACCATGGTAAAACAACATTGGTGGATGAATTATTGAAACAGTCAGATACATTGGATGCCCACACACAATTACAAGAACGTGCGATGGATTCAAATGCTTTGGAAAAAGAACGCGGAATCACGATCTTGGCTAAAAATACAGCCGTAGATTATAAAGGTACACGCATCAACATCATGGACACACCAGGACATGCCGATTTCGGTGGTGAAGTGGAACGTATCATGAAAATGGTAGACGGTGTATTACTTGTCGTAGATGCTTACGAAGGTACAATGCCGCAAACACGTTTTGTATTGAAAAAAGCGTTGGAACAACATTTAACACCAATCGTTGTCGTAAACAAAATCGACAAACCATCTGCTCGTCCTGAACACGTGGTAGATGAAGTATTGGAATTATTTATCGAATTAGGAGCAGACGACGATCAATTAGATTTCCCAGTGATCTACGCTTCTGCTTTGAACGGAACATCTAGCGAATCAGATGATCCAAGTGAACAACAACCAACAATGGCACCTATTTTCGACATGATCGTTGACAAGATCCCTGCACCAGTGGACAACAGCGACGAACCATTGCAATTCCAAGTTTCATTGCTTGATTACAATGACTATGTAGGACGTATCGGTATCGGTCGTGTCTTCAGAGGAACAATCAAAGTTGGCGACCAAGTTTCCTTGATCAAACTTGACGGTTCTGTTAAAAAATTCCGTGTCACAAAACTATTTGGTTTCTTTGGCTTGAAACGTTTAGAGATCCAAGAAGCAAAAGCCGGCGACTTGATTGCTGTATCAGGGATGGAAGACATTTTCGTTGGTGAAACAGTAACACCTGTTGACCATCAAGATGCTTTGCCAGTACTGCACATCGATGAACCAACATTGCAAATGACATTCTTAGTAAACAATTCACCATTTGCTGGACGCGAAGGTAAATTTGTGACAGCGAGAAAAATCGAAGAACGATTGATGGCAGAATTGCAAACAGACGTTTCTTTACGTGTTGAACCAACAAACTCACCAGATGCTTGGACAGTTTCAGGTCGTGGTGAATTGCATTTGTCTATCTTGATCGAAAACATGCGTCGTGAAGGCTATGAATTACAAGTTTCACGTCCAGAAGTTATTGAAAGAATCGTTGACGGTGTGAAATGCGAACCATTCGAACGTGTACAAATCGATACACCGGAAGAATACATGGGAAGCGTCATCGAGTCATTAAGTATGCGTAAAGGTGAAATGCAAGATATGGTCCACACAGGAAACGGACAAATCCGTTTGACATTCTTAGCGCCTGCCCGCGGCTTGATCGGTTATACTACAGAATTCTTGTCAATGACACGTGGTTACGGCATCATGAACCACACATTTGACCAATACTTGCCTATGATCGCTGGCCAAATCGGCGGACGTCACCAAGGCGCACTTGTTTCTATCGATACAGGTAAAGCAACAACATACTCAATCATGAGTATCGAAGAACGCGGAACTGTCTTTGTTGAACCAGGTACAGAAGTCTATGAAGGTATGATCGTCGGCGAAAACAGCCGTGACAATGACTTGACTGTCAACATCACAAAAGCAAAACAAATGACTAACGTTCGTTCTGCTACAAAAGACCAAACTTCTGTTATCAAAAAACCAAAACAATTGACATTAGAAGAATCACTTGAGTTCTTGAATTCTGATGAATATTGCGAAGTAACGCCTGAAAGCATCCGTTTGAGAAAACAAATCTTGAACAAAAATGCGCGTGAAAAAGCAACGAAAAAGAAAAACGTCTAATTTTACAGCTCAAAATTTTGCTTAATTGAACAGATGAGAAGGACGGGCCCAGAAATGGACCCGTTCTTTTTTTTCTTGATAGCAGGATTGGTATTTTTCATCAACCGTTTTTTGAAAAAATCACAAATCCGGCTTTGCAAAAATTTTATAGGTGACTCTAAGGGGAAAGGTTTGCGATTTTTGAACACATTTTGATCCTCATTTTTGTGGAAAAGCCAAAAATAATTTGAGAGAAAATCCGAATATTACTGATAAAGACTTTTAAAAGACTTTTTGTAGACTTTGTTAATGTTTCATAAACGTAAAAAGTTTCACGAAAATAGATTTGTTCCTACTAGCAATAAAGAGTAAAATGATGAAAGAGGTGAGGAAGTTGAACGAACTGTTGAAACAATATTTTGGATATGACGATTTTCGCCCCGGACAGAAAGAAATCCTTGAAAAGATTGCTGCTGGCGAAGATGTATTGGGAATTATGCCCACTGGCAGCGGGAAATCTATTTGTTATCAGCTGCCGGCTGTTTTTTTAGATGGTTTGACGATTGTTGTCTCACCATTGATTTCCTTGATGAAAGATCAAGTTGACGCAGCAAATCAATTAGGAATAGCTGCGACATTTATCAACAGCTCACTGACTTCTTTTGAGACGGCGCAACGTTTCCAAGGAATTGCGCAAAAACAGTATAAGCTGTTGTATGTGGCGCCAGAACGTTTTATCATGCCAGACTTTATCCAAGCCGTTACACGCTGGAATGTGTCGCTGATAGCCATTGATGAAGCGCATTGTATCTCACAATGGGGCCATGATTTTCGTCCGAGTTATCTTCAGCTTGGGGCCGTATTAAACGAATTAGATCGTCCGCCGCTAGTTGCATTGACTGCTACAGCGACGATCAATGTAGCAAATGATATCAAGAAATTACTTGCTATTCCTTCAGAAAATCACATCCAGACGGGTTTTGCACGAGAAAATTTGAATTTTCAAGTGGTCAAAGATCAGAAAAAAGAGCAGTATCTGATGGAATATCTGAAAATGAATGCCGGTCAATCGGGGATCATCTATGCGGCGACACGTAAAGAAGTCGATCGTTTGTACAATTTGCTGGGGAAATTAGGTTTTCCTGCTGGGCGTTATCATGGTGGTTTGTCTGAAAAGGAGCGGACACAGATGCAGGAAGACTTCCTTTTTGACCGCAAACCGTTGATCGTTGCGACAAATGCATTTGGTATGGGGATCAATAAAAGCAATGTCCGTTTCGTCATCCACTATCAAATCCCGGGAACGTTGGAAGCTTATTATCAAGAAGCAGGGCGAGCCGGAAGAGATGGTTTGACCAGTGACGCGATCTTGCTGTTTGCACCGCAAGATATCCAGCTGCAGAAATTTTTTATCCAGCAATCGCAGCGGGAAGAGGACCAAAAAATCAAAGAATACCAAAAGCTGAAAGCGATGATCGAATATGTCCATATTGAAAACTGCCTGCAACAATACATCATGGACTATTTTGGCGAAAAAGGAACACCTTGCCAGCATTGCGGCAATTGTTTAGATGATCGTCAATTGATCGATGCGACAGTGGATGCACAAATGGTTCTTTCGTGTTTGAAGCGAATGGGCGAAAGCTATGGAAAACAGCTGTTGGCAAAAGTATTAGCGGGTTCCAAAGAGAAAAAAGTCAAAGAATTCCGGTTCGACCAGCTTTCGACATACGGTTTGTTGAAAAAATGGCCGCAAAAAGAAATCCTGCAATTCATCGATTATTTGATTTCCAGCGGCTATTTAGCTGCCAAAAACGGCGAATATCCTGTCCTGTTTTTGACAGATGCGGGTGTGCAAGTGCTGAAAGGCGAGCTGAAAGTTTACCGTAAAGAACCAAAACAAGTCCAAAGGCTCGCAGAAGACGATGAGCTGTTTGAAGCTTTGCGCGCGTTGCGGACAGATCTTGCTTCTGATGTAGGAGTTCCTCCGTATGTCGTTTTTTCCGATTCGACATTGAAAGAGATGAGCCAGATCAAGCCAAAAAATCGTTTGGAATTTCTTCAGATCAAAGGTGTCGGACAAAATAAATTAGACAAATACGGCGAAGCATTTATGGCGCTCTTGAATGTGGAAAAATAAGTCCTATTTCCCATTCCTAAAAAATAAAGAAAATCACCCGATTCCTTTGAGTTTTTCACCCGATGCAAAAACAAATATGCTATAATAATTAAATTAGAATGGGGGTTAGACTACGATGGATTCTCTATCAAAAGAATTCGCATTAGAGGTATTGAACCAAGACGCGGAACGAATCAAATTATTGATCCGCAATCAAAAAAACAGTCTATGTATTTCGCAATGCAAAGCATTTGAAGAAGTAGTAGACACACAGATGTACGGCTTCTCCCGTCAAGTCGGTTTTGCTATTCGATTAGGAATTATCGGAAAGCACGAGGGCCAGCTTCTTTTAAGCGAGTTGGAACGAGAGCTGAACCAGCTGTACAATGATGTCTACCAAGAAAACTATGATAAAAAAGAAATCGGCAAGGAGGAATAAACTTGCCTAAGAAAGTTAAAAAAAGGCATTTTTTAGACTATAGCATCTTGATCCCATATTTGATTTTATGTGTGTTGGGCTTGATCATGGTCTACAGTTCATCTTCATATCTTTTATTGGAAAATGGGGCGAACCCCACTTCCTCAGTCATCAACCAAACTATCTTCTGGGTGCTGAGTCTGATTGCAATCGGGCTTTTGTACAAGATGAAGATCGACGTGTTGAAAAACCAGCAGCTGATCATGATCGCTTTTGCAGTTCTGACGGTTCTGCTGCTCATCGTCCTTTTCTTCGGGAAAGAAAGAAACGGAGCGAAAGGTTGGCTTGAAATCGCTGGATTCTCGCTTCAGCCAGCCGAGTATCTGAAAATCATCGCTATCTGGTATATGGCTTATATTTTGTCAAAACGCCAGCATGCGATCCAAACTGATTTTTTTGGTTCTGTCAATGGACCATTGATCATGATTTTTGCTTTGACAGCGATTGTTGCTATTTTGCCCGATTTCGGGAATGCGGCAGTCATCTTTTTGATTGTTCTCGTCATGCTTCTTGCCAGCGGGGTCAATTACTTTTATACCTTGATCGTCGGGTTCGGAGGTGTCGGAGTCAGTGCCTTCGTGATTTGGCTGATCAATGTAACACATGGGAAGATCCTTCCAGAACGTTTGCAGTATATCTATAACCGTTTTGCAATCTATCAGAATCCTTTTGTCGATGAATTAGACAAAGGACATCAGCTGGTCAATGGCTACTATGCTTTCTTCAACGGTGGTCTTTTCGGCAGAGGGTTAGGAAATAGTATCCAGAAAAAAGGATTTCTGCAAGAAGCACAAACCGACTTTATCTTTTCGATCGTGGTCGAAGAATTAGGTGTGATCATGGCGATCTTGATTTTAGCTTTGCTGTTTTTCATGATCGTACGCATCTTTTTGGTAGGTATCCGCTCCACTAATCCATTCAACTCGTTGATGTGTATTGGTATTGGTGCGATGTTCATGATCCAAGTATTTATCAACTTAGGCGGTGTCACTGGTATTATTCCTTTGACAGGGATCACCTTCCCATTTCTAAGTCAGGGCGGGTCCAGTCTGCTGATGCTGTCCGTCTGTGTAGGCTTTGTCCTGAATATCAGTGCGGATGAAAAAAGAAAAAGTTTTGGAATAAAATAATAAAGATGTAGGAGTGGTACGATGGAGAAAGTTTTAGTTGCTAACCGAGGGGAGATCGCGGTACGTGTATTTCGTGCCTGTACAGAATTAGGAATTAAAACCGTCGGAATCTATGCAGAAGAAGATGAGTATTCTGTCCATCGCTTTAAAGCAGATGAGGCATACTTGGTTGGTAAAGGAAAAAAACCGATCGATGCATACCTAGACATTGAAGGGATTATTGAAATCGCAAAAGAATGCGGCGCTGATGCTATCCATCCGGGTTATGGATTTTTATCAGAAAACTTGACTTTTGCCCGCCGATGCGAAGAAGAAAACTTAATATTTATCGGTCCTAAACTACATCATCTGGATATTTTCGGAGATAAAATCAAAGCAAAAACAGCGGCGATCGAAGCTGGGATTGCTTCAATCCCAGGAACAGACGGTCCAGTAGAATCTATCGATGAAGTACTAGAATTTGCTGATACACACGGTTATCCAATCATGATCAAAGCAGCGCTAGGCGGAGGCGGACGCGGCATGCGTGTGGCTCATGACGAAAACAGTGCGCGTGAAGGCTACGACCGTGCGAAAAGTGAAGCAAAAGCGGCTTTCGGAAGTGATGAAGTCTATGTTGAGAAATATATCGCAAATCCGAAACATATCGAAGTGCAGATCTTAGGCGACCAGCATGGAAATATCATCCATCTTTTCGAACGTGACTGTTCGGTTCAGCGCCGTCACCAAAAAGTCGTTGAAGTCGCACCATGTGTTTCAATGTCAGAAGAACAGCGCCAAGAAATCTGTCAAGCTGCTGTCAAATTGATGAAACACGTGGGCTATGTCAATGCGGGAACGGTGGAATTTTTGGTGGAAGGCGATCATTTTTATTTCATCGAAGTCAACCCTCGTGTCCAAGTAGAACATACGATCACAGAGCTGATTACAGATGTAGATATCGTTACCACACAGATTTTGATTGCGCAAGGAAAAGACCTGCACAAAGAAATCGGATTGCCTGAACAAGATAAGATCATGCTGAAAGGTTCTGCGATCCAATGTCGTGTTACCACAGAAGATCCTTTGAATAATTTCTTGCCTGATACAGGTAAAATCGACACATACCGCTCACCAGGCGGATTCGGTGTTCGTCTTGATGTCGGAAATGCTTATGCCGGATATGTCGTTACTCCTTATTTCGATTCCTTGCTAGTAAAAGTCTGCTCATTTGGTGCGGACTTTGATACAGCTCTTTTGAAAATGGAACGCTCATTGAAGGAATTTCGGATTCGCGGCGTGAAAACAAATATCCCATTCATGCTGAATGTTGTGACACACCCTGAATTCCAATCAGGAGAAGCAAAAACAACGTTCATCGACAATACACCTAACTTATTCAAATTCCCAAGACTGCGTGATCGAGGCAACAAAACGATGAAATACATCGGAGAGATCACAGTCAATGGATTCCCAGGGGTCGAAAAATCAGAAAAACCATTCTATGAAGAGCCAAGAATGCCGGAAGATTTGGACTTGCGTTCTTATCGAACAGCTAAAAATATCTTGGATGAACAAGGTGCTGATGCAGTAACGGATTGGATCAAGTCTCAAGAAAATCTTCTTTTGACGGATACGACTTTCCGTGATGCGCATCAAAGTCTTTTAGCAACACGGGTCCGAACACAAGACCTTAAAAAAATCGCTCGTTTGACTGGTGACGGACTTCCTGAACTATTTTCAAGCGAGATGTGGGGTGGAGCGACTTTTGACGTTGCGTATCGTTTCTTAAACGAAGATCCTTGGAAACGACTAAGAAAAATCCGTTCTCTAATGCCAAATACACTTTTACAAATGCTTTTCCGCGGCTCAAATGCTGTAGGTTATTCAAACTATCCAGACAATGTGTTAGTTGAATTTGTAAAGGAAGCAGCGGCACAAGGAATCGATGTATTTCGGATCTTTGACAGCTTGAACTGGATTCCCCAAATGGAAAAAAGCATCCAAGCCGTACGAGATTCAGGTAAAATCGCCGAAGCAGCTATCTGCTACACTGGAGATATCAATGATCCAAGCCGTGCAAAATATAATGTCCAGTACTATAAAGACATGGCAAAAGAGTTGGAACGTTTAGGTGCCCATATTATTGCTATCAAAGATATGGCAGGCTTGCTGAAACCACAGGCGGCTTACCGTTTGATCAGCGAATTGAAAGATACAGTCGATGTTCCGATCCATCTGCATACACATGACACAAGCGGCAATGGTATTATTACTTATTCTGCGGCAACAAAAGCAGGCGTAGATATCGTCGACGTTGCAATGAGTGCGATGAGCGGGAATACCAGCCAGCCTAGCATGAGCAGTTTGTATTATGCATTGGTCAATGGTCCTCGTTTACCAGAGATCAATATCGAAAATGCCCAAAAACTGAACCATTACTGGGAAGATGTCCGTATGTATTACAAACCATTTGAAAACGGCTTGAATGCACCAGAAACAGAAGTGTATATGCACGAAATGCCAGGCGGACAATACTCAAACTTGCAGCAGCAAGCAAAAGCTGTTGGTCTTGGAAGTCGTTGGGACGATATCAAAAAAATGTATCGCACAGTCAACTTGATGTTTGGCGATATCGTAAAAGTGACACCATCTTCAAAAGTTGTCGGCGATATGGCATTGTTCATGGTCCAAAACGATTTGACAGAAGAAGACATTTACGAAAAAGGCGAAAGCTTGAGTTTCCCTGAATCGGTCGTAACCTTTTTCCAAGGGGAATTAGGACAACCAGCTGGCGGATTCCCAGAGAAATTGCAAAAAATCATTCTAAAAGGCAGAAAAGCCATCACTGAACGACCAGGCGACCTAGCAGCTCCTGTTGATTTTGAGAAAGTCAAAGCAGAATTAGCAGAAAAAATCGGCTATGAACCAAAACAAGAGGAAGTCCTAAGCTACTTGATGTATCCGCAAGTTTTCTTGGATTATCAAAAATCTTATGATCAATTTGGTGATGTTACTCTATTAGACACACCAACATTCTTCCAAGGGATTCGTTTAGGCGAAACAGTGAATGTCCAAATCGAACGAGGCAAAATCTTGATCATCCGTTTAGATGAGATCGGTGAACCAGATGATGAAGGAAATCGGGTATTGTTCTTCAACTTGAACGGACAACGCCGAGAAATCCTGATCAAAGACACATCGATCATCAGTACGGCACAAACAAAACGAAAAGCAGAACCAACAAGCCGTGAGCAAATCGGTGCAACGATGTCTGGTTCTGTCTTGGAAGTTCTGGTCAAAAAAGGCGACACAGTCAAAAAAGGCCAAACGCTTATGATCACAGAAGCTATGAAGATGGAAACAGCTGTCGAGGCACGTTTCGATGGAAAAGTGGAACGTATCTATGTAACAGCTGGCGAAACGATCACATCAGGCGATTTGCTGATTGAAGTAACGGAACAATAAAACAATGAAAGGCGGGGAGAGAATGAAACGGATTGGTTTGTTCAGCGTGATACTCTTAGGAACGATCGCAGCATTTTACATGCAGCCGGTCTTTTTCCCGCCAAAAGTTGAAGAAAAACAACCAGCAGAACAGCAATTTGAAGAAAAACAACGAACAGCGTGGAAATACCAGGAGATGAAAGCGACTGGTTTTTCCACTTACATAAATCATCCCATCGATGATTTGGAAAAAGTATTCGGCAAAGCAGCAGACAAAGCAGACAGCGGATTTGGGTTTGAGACCAGATATTATCACGATGTGTCGGGAGAATATTTTGAAGTGAATGTCGAAGGGGATAAAGTGACGGCTGTCAAATTCCTCAAAGGCAGCAATCAAATGATCGAACCATTTTCTTTTGGCATGTCGATGCAGGATCTAACAGCTTATACCACGATCTATACAAATTTTACATTTGATTATCATGGGGAAGAAGTGGGTCTCGAATTGATGGAAGAAGATATGAATTACCGGCCGCTGGTTGCTTTTGACAATGATACATTTGCAATCTTGTTTTTCGATCAAACGAGCGGAGAACTTTTTGCCGCCGTTTATCTAAACAAAGAAAGCTTATTGAAACTTCTTCCTTATCAAGTATTTGGAAGAAATCTGCCTGTGTATAAATTTGATTCATCTGCAGACTGGTCGGTGATCAATCAGAAAAAAACAGAAAAAAGTATCACCTTATTGAATTTTTTGCGCCGGAGAGACCAGCTTCCTACCTATGAGACATCTGTAGAACTGCAGCAATCGGCTTCGTCCATTCTTTCAAATTTCCTGACATCGCCAGAAGAAACATTGTCTGACGATCGAATGGCGGATTGGGAGAAAGCTTCGCAATCGATCTCAACAGCAAGAGAATTCAACTTAACGAATAACGAAATGCATGTATTGTTGGAAAATAACGATGCAGCAGATGCAGAAGGACTCTTTTCGCACCCAATCATCGATCCGGGATTTTCTTTCCTTTTTTGGTACAGCGATCCTTTTAACCATGACCGATTCATGGCCGATAATCAAGATAGTTTAAGCATTGCTTTCTCAAAAGAAAATGTGTTAGTCTTGATGAAAGAAGATCAAACGAAAGGCAGTGACAGCAGTGATTATCAATGAAAAACTTTTTCAGCTGGAAGATCAATGCCAAATAATCGTGGATCAAATCTGGGCCAGCAGTTTGATGCAAGAGTATCTAGAAAACAAAAAGCGGATGGTCGGCTGCCCGGAAGTTGAGGAATTGAAAAAACAATTCTTGGAAAAGAAAGCAGCATTTGAAAAAATCGCTGATTATGGGAAATATGCACCGGGTTTTCGGGAAAAGCAGCGCGAAGTCAGAGCGGCAAAACGGCAGCTGGATCTAAATGGAAAAGTTGCCGAATTTCGTGTCAGCGAAACAAAACTTCAAGAAATCTTAGACCAAATCGTCCAGCAGATCGCTGAGGAATTCTCCGAAGAAGTCAAAGTCGATGCAGGAAATCCATTTTTTGAAACAAAAAAACATTCTGGATGTGGAGGTAGCTGTCATGCAGGCAGATGAACAACAATTTGAACTAACAAAAAGAAGAGGGCTGATCGTGTGGGTCTATAGTTTGAAACAGCTGAAGAATCTAAAAAAATTCGGCTTGCTCCACTATGTTTCCCGCAAGATGAAATATGTCATTTTATATTTGAATGAAGAGACATTCGAGCAGACAGAAGAACGAATCAAAAAACTGCATTTTGTTCGAAATGTCCAACGCTCGTATCGTCCAGATATCGAAATGAATTTTGCAGATAAAATCGGTAAAAAAGAAGTACTTAAGAAAGAAGACGGCTTTGAAGTGGAAGAAATGAACACACAAATCCGTTTAGCTGATCACATCTGAAAGGCAAATTTTATGCCCGTCATTTTGCAAAAAGGATCTGGGACATAATGTGATTCAAGTTATGTTCATGGTCCTTTTTTCGTTTACCACTAAAAGATGAGAAGGAGAGAAATGAATGAGAGTCATTTCGGGAGAATACGGCGGACGCCGCCTAAAAGCTTTGTCAGGTGATAATACACGGCCGACAACGGACAAAGTAAAAGAATCGATTTTCAATATGATCGGACCTTATTTTGATGGAGGTGAGGTTTTAGATTTATTTTCAGGCAGCGGCGGTCTAGCTATCGAAGCAGTTTCTAGAGGATGCGAGCATGCTGTTTGTGTCGATAGAAACTTCCAAGCATTGAAAATCATCAAGGAAAACATCGCCATCACAAAAGAACCTGAAAAATTTACTGCATTGAAAATGGATGCAGATAAAGCCTTGGCTCATCTTGCTTCCGACCAGCAGAAATTTGATCTGATCTTTTTAGATCCCCCTTATGCAAAACAAAAAATCGTAGACCAGATCCAGCAGCTGATCAATCTTGGATTGACCTCTGACGAGACACGGATCATTTGCGAAACAGATCAGACCGTCGAACTGCCAGAAATAATCGACGGCTTCCAGATCAAACGCCGCCAAGTTTACGGAATCACAGCAGTTACTATCTACGGAAAAGAGGAAAAAGAATGAAAAAAGCTTTGTTCCCTGGAAGTTTCGATCCATTGACAATGGGACATTTAGATACGATAGAACGCGGTTCACGGCTTTTTGATGAATTGATCGTCGGTGTCTTTGTGAATACTTCAAAGAAGAGTTTATTTACAATTGAAGAAAAAATGGCTCTCATACAAGAAACTGTGGCTCATCTGCCAAATGTAAAGGTCATCCATCAAGAAAGCCAATTGACGGTAGAGACGGCCAAAGAATTAGGAGCAGGCTTTTTGATCAGAGGGATCCGCAGTGTCAAAGATTATGAATATGAGCGCGATATTGCCCAAATGAATCATCACCTTGATCATGAACTAGAAACGGTCTTTTTATTAGCAAGACCAGAATACAGCCATATCAGTTCAAGTATTTTAAAAGAAGTCATTTATTTTGGCGGAGATGTCAAAAAATACCTTCCGCCTGCAATCAATGAAGCTTTAGCTAGAAAGCGTGAAGCAGATGAAAAATAAACATATACTAAAAACGACTTTATTTCTTCTTTTAGGAATGCTGATCATCGGCTTCGTTGTTGTTCCGCTTCCTTACTATATTGAAGCACCTGGCGCAACCATCAACTTGAAAGAACTGATTACTGTCAATGGAAGCGAAGATAAGAGCCCTGGTTCCTTTTCATTGACTTCTGTAGGTATTCGCAGAGCAACAGGTTTTACGGCGCTCAAAGCGAAACTGACGCCCTTTGAAGACGTTATCAGCCAGAAAGAATTGACTGGAGGCGCTTCAAATGAAGAATACAACCAAATGCAGCTGTATTACATGGATTCTTCTCAAAATGCTGCTATCGAGCAAGCCTTGAAATTAGCAGGCAAGCCCTATGAAATGGAGTTTAGAGGAGTATATGTCATGGGGATCGAAAAAAATTCCAGCTTTTATGGGAAACTTTCGGTAGGCGATACTGTAACGAAAGCGGATGGAAAAAGCTTCAAGAGCACAGAAGAATTTATGGAGTATGTCCAAAGCCGGGAAGTAGGACAAGAAATGACAATCACTTTCTTGCATGGCGAAGAAGAAAAAGAAGCTTCTGGAAAACTGATCGAACTACCTACAAATAAAAAAGCTGGAATCGGCATTACGCTGACGGATCATAGCGAAATCACTTCAGATACAAAAGTCGATATAAATTCAGGTTCGATCGGCGGACCTTCAGCTGGATTGATGTTCACATTGGAAATCTATGAACAAGTTTCAGGTGAGAATATCCGTAATGACAGACAAATCGCTGGAACGGGTACAATCAACAGCAAAGGAGAAGTCGGCAGGATCGGCGGTATTGATAAAAAAGTAGCCAGTGCAGAGAAAAGCGGCGTAGAGATTTTCTTTGCACCAGATGATGAAATCGATCCTGAAGTCAAAAAAGAGAACCCAGAAATAAAATCGAATTATGAAGAAGCGAAAGAAGCAGCTGAAAAAATCGGAACGTCAATGAAGATCGTCCCCGTTAAAACGGTTCAAGATGCATTGGATTATCTAAAAGAAAATAAATAATTAAAATGGGCCCGTTTCTCTATCTCAAAGTAGTGCAGATAGAGAAACGGGCTTATTTTTTATTCGCAGAAAAATTTTTTTCGAAATTGGCGTATCTCTATGGTGAAAGGGGGAGAAATCAAATGGAAAAAATCAAAAGGATACCTAGACCTTGGTTGATTGGCAGCTGTATTTCTTTATTGATGCTTCTTTTTATGGGTTATTTTTTATGGCAAAGAACGACTGATAACGAAAATGAGATGGAAAATCTCTGGCTTTCACAACAGATAGAAGCGGCGGAAGAACCTACCACTGAAGGTATGGATGATGCACTAGACAGTAGTCCTATCCTGTACGTAGATATTAAGGGCAGTGTGCAGCAGCCAGGTATTTATCAAGTCGAAGAAGGAGATCGTTTGTATGATGTGATACAGCAAGCAGGCGGGTTGATCGAAGGGGCTGATGAACAGCAAGTGAATCTCGCCGCCAGGGTCGCGGATCAGCAGATGATCTACATCCCGCAGATTGGCGAAGAAATACCGATGCAGATGATAGAAACCGTGATGCCGCAACTATCTGCAGAAGAAACTGCAGATGGGAAGATCAATATCAATACAGCCGATGTGAATGAATTAAGAGGTCTATCTGGTATTGGCGAGAAACGAGCCCAGGATATTATTGCTTACAGAGAAGAAAATGGAAGTTTTCAAACCATAGAAGAACTTCAAGAAGTATCAGGAATCGGCGAAAAGACAGTTGAAAATCTAAGAAGTTCAGTTACAATAAAATAAAATAAGGAGTGAATGCTATGAGCAATGAACGTATACCATGGGATCAATATTTTATGGCCCAGGCGGTTTTATTATCTTTAAGAAGCACCTGCACACGTTTAGAAGTAGGAGCAACGCTAGTCAAAGAAAAAAGAATCATCGCAGGAGGCTATAACGGTGCTGTCAGCGGCGATGTCCACTGTACAGATGAAGGATGCTATGTCGTGGACGGCCACTGTCTGCGGACGATCCACGCAGAAATGAATGCATTGCTGCAATGTTCCAAACTTGGTATAGCGACAGAAGGAGCAGAGATCTATGTCACTCATTTTCCTTGTTTGGCTTGTACCAAAGCACTCCTTCAATCAGGAATCAAAAAAATCAATTATCTGCATGATTATCGAAACGATACGTATGCATTGGCACTCATCGAACAGTTAGGTGCCTCTGTCCATAAAGTAACGCTGGATTCTCAAAACTTTTCGAAACTTCAAAAAGAACTGACAGGCGAACATGTATGAGCTGTTTGAACGGACACGGAATCGGTTGATTTTTCCTGCCGCTGCTGCTGGTTTGTCCAGCTTGTTTTATTACGCGGAACACTGGCAGCCGCGAGCAGTATTTTTTGGTCTCTTTCTTTGGCTGTGTCTAAGGAGCAGCGGCGCAACGGCTTTACTCTGTATTTGCTGCAGTCTCCTTGTTTTCTTTTCTTGCTGGATCAAAGAAGTTCCTATGATCGACACAGAAGCTGCCCAAGCTGAATTCCAAGTTTACGCTGATACGATCAAAGTGAATGGGGACTTGATCACCTTTGATGCGCGTTTACTGGAACAAAATAACCAGAAAATCCGCGGAAGCTACCAAGTCTCCTCGGAAGAAGAGCGGGCAGCATTTCTCAGCTGGCGAAAAGAAACACTTTTTGTCCGTGCTTCGGGGGAATTCTATTTAGCAGAGCCGCTGAGAAACAGCTATGGATTTGATCAGGAAAAGCATTATCGAAATCAGCGGATCGCGGCGCAATTTCGGATCGCAGAGCTGAAAGACGTTCGATTTCAGAATTCTCTTTTTTCTTTTTTTCATCGTTTTCGCGGGAGACAAATCACAAGAATCCAAGAAAACTTTCCTCATAAAACAGCGGTTTATCTTAATGCGCTGCTTTTCGGCTATCGAGACCATACCTTTGAAGATTCCCAGCAAGTTTTCAGAGATACGGGTTTGCTGCATCTTTTTAGTCTTTCCGGGATGCATGTGCAGATTTATTTAGGCTGGATCTATTACTTGTTTCGCCGATCAGGTTGGGCGATTTCGCAAAGTGTCTTTCCTCTTTGTTTGCTAGCCTATAGCTATACTTTGCTTGCAGGGAGCGGTATTTCTGTTTTGCGGGCAGGTATTTTGTTTTCGCTGCGGCTTTTGATCAAAGCGGCAGGGCTGCATTTCTCCGAATTAGACCTTTTTGCTGTGACTTTGTGGATTTGTCTCATCATCGAGCCGCTCGTCTTGCTTCAAGTCGGCGGTCAACTTAGTTTTGCTATCACTTTTCTTCTAACATTCCTTTCTTCAAAACCTGACTTTTTGTCTAAACTCCACCACGCATTTCTCTTGAACATAGCAACCATGCCCTTGATTACGTGGCACTTTTTTGAATGGCCGCTGATCGGCAGTTTTCTGACACTGTTGTTTGTTCCGGTTTTTGCTTACTTGCTTTTACCGCTTCTTTTTGTTCTCTTTTTCTTCCAAGAATGGCTGCCAGCAGCTATTGTTTCAACGGTTGAAAAAGGCTTAGGTTATTTTGAAGCATTTTTACGACTTTTCCGTTTTTCTGTACAAGTAGTTGGACGTTTTCCCATTTGGATCTGTGCTGCCGCAATCATCAGTCTGCTGCTGATTACACATATTTATCAGAAAAAACCTTTCAAAGCGGGCTTTTTTTCTTTGGGTATACCGCTCTTTTTTTTCGCCAGCCGACACTTTCAAATGGAAGCATCGATCACTTTTATTGATGTTGGACAAGGCGACAGTATTTTTCTGAAAGCACCTGGCGGCCGAGAGACGATATTGATTGATACAGGAGGGAGGATCGATTTTTCTCCGCAAGATTGGCGCAGACGGCATACAGTTCCTCCTTCTGATCGTAATGTCGTTCCTTTTTTGAAAGGGCAGGGAATCAGCAAGATCGACAAATTGATTTTGACGCATGATGATACAGATCATACAGGTGAGCTGTCTAATTTAGCGAAACATTTCCAGATTGAAACGATTTATATTGGCTGGGGGGCGGCAGCTTCTGAATCCGTGCGTGAAATGCTTCATTTTTTGGCTTTGCAAGGGACGACAATCAAAGAATTGAGGCAAGGTGATCGGTTAACGGGGTATTTTGATTTGCATATTTTATATCCAGAGAAAAAGGCACAAGGAAAAAACGAAGACTCTATTGCTATCTGGCTGCAACAAGCACAAACTTCTTTTCTGCTGCTAGGCGATTTATATAAAGAATCTGAACTTGCGATTTTAAAAAGTTACCCTGGATTATCCGCTGATGTAGTGAAATTGGGACATCATGGCAGCAGGACCTCCAGTCATCCGATTTTTATTGAGGCATTAGAGGCAGCGGAAGGAATCGTTTCCAGCGGTCGAAACAATTCTTTTGGTCATCCCCATCAAGAAGTATTAGACGTTTTGGAAGAAAACCAAGTAGAAGTGCTGCGCACAGATGAATCGGGTATGATTCGTTATCGTTGGCATCCGCTGTTTTTCTCTCAAGGAAAACGTGAAGAAATGATAGACTAGCTTTTCTTCTCATGTTAGGATAAATGGGAAAGCGGTGAGGAAAAGTGAGTATACAAGCAGAACTTCAAAAAATACGTAAAGACAACTTGCAGCCTTGTTACCTTGTCTTAGGCACAGAGAAATTCTTGCAAAACCAAGTAAGAGATGAGATCTTGAAAAAAATCAAAATCGACAATGCAGATGATTTGAACTTTTTAAGCTTTGATATGGAGATGACTAGTTTAGAGGAAGTCGTTGCAGAAGCTGAAACATTGCCGTTTTTTGGTGATCAGCGATTGGTTTTTGTTGAAAATCCCTATTTTTTAACAGCAGAGAAAGTCAATAACGGGATAGAACAGAATACGGATCTTTTTGTGCAATATTTGAATAATCCTTTAGAGTCAACGATATTGGTCGTCTTTGCGCCTTATGAAAAACTGGATGAACGTAAGAAAGTTACGAAGCAGTTGAAAAAAGCAGCTGTATTGATCGATGTCAAACAATTGAGTGAGAATGAAGTGAGACAATATCTGATCCATACGTTAGAAAATTCCCCAGTTGAAATGGATAAACGAGCGATTGATCTCTTTTTGCGTTTAACAGACTTAGATTTGTCGAAAATGATGGGAGAGATTCAAAAATTACTGCTTTTTGGGAAAACAACAGGGAAAATAACTGTTCATGATGTCGAATCTCTTGTACCGAAAACGCTGGAACACAATATTTTCGATATGACGGAATATGTTCTCTCAGGCAAAACAGAGCCGGCTTTGCGTCTCTATGAAGATTTGATTCTTCAAGGAGAAGAGACCATCAAAATCAATGCTATTTTATTGGCTCAGCTGCGTTTGCTTTTGCAGACAAAGTTCTTGATGAAAATTGGTTATCAGCAGGCAAATATTGCTGATACCTTAAAAGTGCATCCTTATCGGGTGAAGCTGGCAATGCAGCAAGTGAAGAAGTTTCGTGAGGAATTACTGATCTATCTTTTTGATCAGTTGGTAGAAAATGATTATCAAATCAAATCAGGACAAATGGATAAAGAATTGCTGTTTCAATTATTTGTGTTGAAAGCAGGAGAGTTGATCCATTCGTAAAACAAAAAAAATCGGCATTAGCCGATTTTTTTATTTAGCAATTTTTTTGCTTAAACGAGATTTATCGCGATTTGCTTTGTTTTTGTGGATAAGACCTTTTGTTTCAGCCATATCTACAGCTTTAACAGCTTCTTGATATAATGCATCTACGTTGTCAGCACCTGAAGCTACAGCATCTTCAAATTTTTTGATAGCAGTACGCATAGCACTTGTTTGAGATGAATTTTTAATATTAGCGTTTTCGCTTGTACGAGCACGTTTGATTGCAGATTCAATGTTTGGCATTTGTTTCACCTCCGATAATTTAGGTTCTTATGCGTGTTACCGCATAATTCAACATTCATTATTATACCTAAACAACGCACGCTTTGCAATAACATTGACAAGTTTTTTTCCTTAACAGGAAGAAAAGAATTCGCACAGTTTCAAAAAATCTGGGAAACTGCGGAAAGAAGAAAAGCAGAGCTGCCGCTATGACTGCCCTGCTTTTTCGTAACCGAATAGGTATATGAAGTTGTAAAAAACAAAATTTGAATGGGATTGTTTAGTACTTCATCATTATATAACAAATAGAACCGTTTGCAAAGGTTTTTTGTAAAGGGATTCTATAAAATGTCAGCGTTTTTGCCGAAAACGGTTAGCTTCGGGAAAAAATAAAGAGTATCTATTTGTTTTCCGAAAATATACGTATTATTTCTGATAGTTTCTGAAAATAAAGCTTACAGCTGAAAATCATTCGGTTTTTAGAAAAGAGGGCAGACATATTAGGTAAAATAAGTTTTATAACATGAGTTATGTCTAGTGGCTAATCAGGTGTACCGACGATTTTGATATATTCGTCGATATTTTTGATGATCATTTTTTTGATAACCAATTGATTTCGGCGATTCCATTTGCCGCTGACTTCCAAAATATATTTATTTAAAGGGAGTCTCAAGATATATTTTGCTAAATAACGATCTTTTAATAACCCATTGATGACTTTATCTTCTGTTTGCAGATTGATTCCTGTCAGCATCATGGGCTGCTCCTGCAGTACATAAGTATCGATTAAAAGGCCTTCGAAAGTTTCCATAGTTTTCTTTCCTTTCTGCTAGAGGTTCTTTATTCAACATCCCTGCTGGCAAATCAATGAGGAGAAAGTTCCCATTGTCTGCGAGATAAATAGCTTAGGGCTGTTTGCCGAACCATATTCTGAAGAGTTCATGAAAGTACAGATTTCTTTACTCTACCGGTAAGTATATCAAAAAAAATTGTTAATCCAAAGTAAAACAAAAAAAGACAGCAAGATTGCTGTCCGAAGCTGCGATCAAAAATTGAATTGAAAAACATCTTGGATCAAGTTAGGGAACAATAGGTAAGATAGTCCAATGATCAAGAGAACCGCAAGAACAAACCATCCGATACTGCCTAAAAAGAACTTGAATTTTTCCATGTCGAATTCACCTCATCTATAGTATACCATGTATTATAGCAATTGTTTTATTAAGTTTTTATCAAAAGACCTCGACTTAAAAAAGAAAAAATAAAAGAATGCAAAAAACAGTCGCAGGCTTTATTTACCAAAGGAAAACAATTGAAGAATACAATAAGTGATTCCTGAAGCAATCACGGGACCAGCTGCGATTCCTTTTAAGAAAACCACACCTAAGATCGTTCCAAATACTAAAGCTACAGTGATTTGCGGATCTGTTGCAATCAAACCAACACCTTTTGATGAAAGTACTGCTACAAGTCCTCCGCAGAAGACGGCTACCCAGCCAATCGGAGACTTGAATGCTTCTGCTAAATCCTTCAGCCCGATATCGCCTGTTGCAATAGGAATCAAAATCGTGACCGTGATGATCGTTACACCGATATTAATTCCTTTTGCGTGAATCCAGGGGAAAACCGTTTTAGCAAACGGAAAGAGCTTCAAAACCAAAACGAACAAAGTAGCTATCAGCAAGCTTTGGTTTTTTGCAGCAAAAGCAATAAGTAAAATCAAACCTAAAAATATCCAGCTTTCCATTTCATGGACACCTCCTTTTCATACTCATTCATCATAACATGAGGAGAGGAGGCATAGAAGAAAAATCCAAAAAGCCGAGAGATCAAGCATCGATATCGATTGTTTGTTTCGTTTCTTTTGCAGCACGAGGATTTGGCACTGCATCAATGCCGCGCAATAAGCGCAACCCATTCAATATAACAAGGATCGTACTGCCTTCGTGACCAACGACGCCAATCGGCAAGTTCAATATTTGGATAAAATTCGAAAGAACCAGCAGACAGATTACTGATACTGAAAAAATAATGTTTTGTTTGATGATTTTTCGTAATTTAAGCGACAATTTGTGACTGTAGACGAGTTTAGAAAGATCATTTTTTACTAAGACCAGATCCGCTACGTCCATCGCGATATCGGTTCCTTTGCCCATAGCGATGCCGATGGAAGCCGCTGCAAGTGCCGGCGCATCATTGACGCCATCTCCAACCATGGCATTGACAGAAACTTCTGCTCGTTTTTCTTTGATCAATTCTGTTTTTTCTTCAGGAGTGCAGCCAGCATGATAATTTGTAATGCCGATTTGCTGTGCGATTGCTTTTGCAGTACCTGGATGGTCGCCGGTAATCATACTTGTTTGGACGCCATGTTCTTCAAAATAAGCAATGACTTCCTGTGCATTTTCTTTTGGCACATCCAACAAACCAAGAATAGCAGTCAGCTGGTCATCTCTTGATAAGTAGATCACCGTTTTTCCTTGTTCTTCCAAAAGTGCGATTTTTTCTTTGACTTCAGGCGCAACATCCATCGTTTCTGGATCATACGCATGTTTTCCAACTTTCCAAGTCGATTGCTGATAAGTCGTCAGCAATCCTGAACCTGTAACTTCTTGGATATCTAAGTCATGAAGAGGGGCCGGCAAAGAAAGATCAAAGGCTTGGACGATTGCTTGCGCTAATGGATGAGTCGTTTTGCTTTCCATCGCGACCAGCATCAAACGGGCGAGTTCTTCATCTTGTAAAAACATCGTATCAGTAACGATCGGTTTTCCTTTCGTCAATGTCCCAGTTTTATCAAAGGCCACCGCTTTTAATTCAGCCAGCTGTTCAAGGTGGATTCCTCCTTTGATCAAGATACCGTTTTTCGCAGCGTTAGAGAGAGCTGCCAAAGTAGCCGGTGTTGCAGAAGCTACCAATGCACAAGGGGAGGCAACAACTAGCAGGACCATTCCTCGATAAAAACTTTCTTGCAGACTCCAAGAAAAGATAAAATAGCAGACAAGCATCATCAACGGCACAGCAACTAATACACATTTGACATACGTATTTTCGATTCTTTCAATAAAAGAAGCGGTTTTTGTCGGTATATTTTGAGCTTCTTCAATCAATTGGATAATCTTTGAAAAAATCGTCTCATCGTTGTTTTTTGAAACTTCCAAGTCAAAAGGATCACCAACATTCAGAGTACCACCGAAAACTTCTTCGCCAAAAATCTTTTCAACGGGAATCGACTCGCCGCTGATAGCTGATTCATCTATTGCTGCTCGCGCATTTTGCAAAAAACCATCGATAGGCAAGCTTTGTCCTTTTGCGACAAAAATCCGGTCACCAATGGCTAAATCTTCAACAGGAATTGTTTCTTTTTCACCATTTGGCAAGTAGCGTTGGGCTGTTTTGGGTTGTAATTTCATCAATGAAGTTAGTTCTTTGCGACTTTTGTTCATCGTATACGTTTCTAATGCACCGCTTAGACAAAAAATAAATGTCAAGATCGCCCCTTCGCGGTAATCGCCGATCAAACAGGCACCAATTGCTGCTAAAGCCATCAAAAGATCGACATTGAATGTTCGATGAGTAAATAGTTCGATCAATCCTTCTTTGGTTTGGGCATAGCCGCCGAACAAAATAGCTAGAAGATAAAAAATCGGATAGACCGAGGAAGAAGCTTGTTCAAAAATAATTCCTAATACAATAAAAACGAAACAAAGAATCGGTGGTAAAAGTATCATGCTTTTTAACCGTTCCATCATAAATCCCTCCTTTTCAAATTCACTATAGCACATCGAATTTTGAAAAGATAACGAAATCCGCTAGTTGAAAACGATAATAGTTATCAATGAAAAAAAGGAAGATGAAACAAAAAAACTGGAAAAAGTCCTTTAAGACTATTTTTTCCAGTTCCTTTTTATTAAGAAAAAATTACATTGCAATAAACCAATAACCAATCAAAATCACACCTAAAACGATTCGATACCAGCCGAAGACAGTAAAGTCATTTCGTTTCAAGTAATTCATCAAGAATTTGATGGCAAAGATCGAAACAATAAAGGAGACAACCGTTCCGACAAGTAAAATCATCGTTTCTTCAAATCTGAAAGAATTTCCTTCAGCTAAAAATTTGACGATCTTCATCCCGCTGGCACCGAACATCACTGGGATCCCTAAGAAAAAGGAAAACTCAGTAGCGACGAAACGAGAAGCACCAATCAAGATTGCACCCAAAATCGTTGCACCAGAACGAGATGTCCCAGGAATTAAAGCAAGAACTTGGAATAACCCGACGATCAATGCTGCTTGATAGGTGAAGTCATTCAATGAAGTCCATCTTGGCTTACGATCTTTGTTGTATTTTTCAACAACAATAAAGGCAATACCATAAACGATCAGCATAATTGCGACAGGTAAAAATTTATGGAAGTTTGCTTCCAACCAGTCGTCAAGAGGCAAACCAAGAATAACAGCCGGCAAACAAGCAACAACAACTTTGAACCATAACGTCCAAGTGTCGCTTTTCTCGATTTTTGATTTTGTTGGCGAAAATGGATTCAATTTATGGAAATATAAGACGACCACTGCCAAAATGGCTCCTAATTGGATCACGACATTGAACATGGACATGAACTGTGAACTTACATCTAATTTAATGAATTCGTCCGCTAAGATCAAATGTCCCGTACTGCTGATAGGCAGCCATTCCGTGATTCCTTCAATAATCCCTAAAAGTACTGCTTTGATAATATTAGCAAAAAACATAATTCCCTTCCTTCCCAAATGAGATACAAGTTTTAGTATAACGTTATTTTATGAGAAAACCAAACAGTTTTATAAAGTTAAGAAAAAATTGAGAATTTGTTTTTCTCGTGTTTGTAAAAAAACAGAGAGAATAAAAAGCAGGCTTGGATTTCAAATCCAAGCCTGCCAAAATCAAAAGAAAAGAGGGAAGAGCAGAATCTTATAAATAAGATTCTTTGGTACGCTGTTTTCCTTTTTCGATATAACTCATATCATTGATCTCATTGATCGTAAAATGTCCGTTTTCGTAAGTCAATTTTGTGACACCGCCATTTTGCAAGCCAGCTCGTACGGGTTGCTTTTCATCGATCAGATTCAGCAGAAAGGCGATCGTCAAACCATGAGAGACCACGAGGACGTTGCCGCCGCCTTGTTTTTCACAATGATGGGCGATATCTTCGAAGCCGTTCCAGACACGCTCTCTTAGTGCATCATAGGTTTCAGCCCAGCCAGCTGTATCCAAATCATAAACAGCGTTTGCGATATCCTTGAAAGTCACGTTTGTAATGATCATTTCGTCATAAGTATGAAAATTCAATACACGAGGGATCACGCCCCACATCTCGGTGTCATAACCGCCTTCCAGAGAACCAAAACACCATTCGCGAATCCGCTGATCGATAGAATAAGGGATTTCACGTCCATTTTTGTGTTCACTCAAGATGATTCGAGCAGTCTCGATTGCTCGACCGCTGTCACTGGAATAAGCGAGAGAAAAGTCAACATCTTTTAACCCTTGTCCAGCGTAATGGATACCTTCGCGGCCTTGTTTTGTCAAGGGTGTATCACACCATCCTTGAACGCGTTCGATCGTATTGAACATCGTTTTTCCGTGTCTGACGATATAAAGTGTTGTTGCTGTCATATTCATTCCTCCTTACTGATTCTGTTGGTGCATTAATGATTAAAAAAAGGATTCGTCCTTTTTTCATGCTCGATCGTGGTTGATTCTCCATGACCAGGATAAACGGCAAATTCATTTGGCAAAGTAAACAGCTGAGTGGTGATACTTTCTAAAAGCTGTTCTAAATTACCAGTCGGAAGATCCGTTCGCCCAATACTGCCTCTAAACAAAGCGTCGCCGCTGATCACAAAGTCATCAAAAACGAAGCTTACGCTGCCAATCGAATGTCCCGGAGTGGGAACGACGGTGAAGCGCATATTTCCTAAAAGGTATTCTTTTTCTTCAAACTCATATTCTGCTGGGGAAACAAGAATATCAGGCATGTCTGCATGTCTCATCAAACCAGAAAGATTCATTACGGGATCGCTTAACCATGCTTGTTCTTTAGGGCTGACATAAACAGGGATCTGATAGTGTTTCCGTAATGCTTCAACCGCTCCAATATGGTCATAATGCGTGTGTGTCAATAATATAGCTGTCGGTTGCTGTTTTGTACGTGTAATCTCTTGGATAAGAAATTCTTCATCTGCTCCAGGGTCAACGATCAATAATGCTTCATCGTTATAGACTAAATAGCAATTTTCTTCAATTGCACCAGTTTTAAGTTGTTCAATCTGCATGGGTAACGTCCTCCAATAGTTCTTTCTTCCAGTATACTCTAACTTTACAAGGTTTATAAACAAAATCAACTTATTTGAATGTTCAGAATATATGAAAAGTATTTAGAGATTTTAAACAGAAGAATAGGAGATTCTCATGACGCTTTAATTGCTGCCTGTTAAATTGTACCTATCCAAAAATCCAATTTCTAAATCCTGTTGATATAGTAGTCGTAAGAAGGTTGTTTTAAACAACTGACTCCTGCGTCCTACCCTATTCCAGAAGGCTGTGATAAAAACGATTGTTTTTATCCAGCCTCCTTTTTTGTTCCGTTGATTTCAGGTTTTGCGGAATTTCGATTTTTCAGGTACTCTTAGAAGACAAAGGGGATATGCGTAGTGAAACAAACAAAAATCTCAGTCCGAAATCTGGTGGAATTTATTTTACGCCGCGGCAGTATCGATAACCGCAAAAAAAGCAGCCACACTGCGTTAGAAGGCGCAAAAATCCATCGCAGACTTCAAAAAGAAGCCGGAGAAGAGTATCAAAAAGAAGTCTATCTGAAAACGGAAGTAGACTTAGAAGAATTGACACTGATCGTTGAAGGCAGAGCAGACGGTGTTTTCCAAAAAGAAGAGATGTATTATATCGACGAGATCAAAACTTCCGAGATTCGTTTTGAAGATTTAGATGAAAGCCAAGTAGAACTGTTTTTCCATCAAGCACGTGTTTACGGCTATTTGTATAGTTTGGCAAATGATTTGTCAGAAATCACCCTCCAACTCACTTATTTTCAGACAACAGAAGAGCTGATTACGCGTAAAACAGAATATCAAACAAGACAACAGCTCGATGCGTTTTTCCAAGACTTAGTCGCTGCGTATAAAGAATGGGTCATTTTTAAAGAAAATTGGCGAACAGTTCGGAATGCTTCATTGATGGCATTGAAATTTCCTCATGACCAATACCGCAAAGGACAAAGAGAATTGGCAGTTGCGGCATATAAAACGATCCGAACCAAACAGAAGTTGTTCATCGAAGCACCAACTGGTATCGGCAAAACGGTATCAACGCTTTTTCCAGCGCTGAAAGCAGTCGGCGAGGAAGAAGGGGAGCGGATTTTTTATTTGACTGCTAAAACGATTACTCGACAAGTAGCGCAAGATGCACTCACTGCTTTTGCTGAAGTAGGCGGTGAAACAAAAAGTGTGACATTGACTGCCAAAGATAAAATCTGTTTTTTGGATGAAACGACGTGCAATCCAGATCAATGCCAATATGCTAATGGTTATTATGATCGAATCAATGAAGGATTATGGGATCTTTTGAACCATGAAAACCATATAACAAGAGAAGTTATCGAAACATATGCCAAAAAACACACGTTATGTCCGTTTGAACTTTCCTTAGATGTTAGTTTGTGGTGTGACGTGATCATTGGTGACTATAATTATCTGTTTGATCCAACAGTCTATTTGCGCCGTTTTTTTGAAGGAGAAAAAAATGAAGATCACTTATTCCTGATCGATGAAGCGCATAACCTTGTTAGTCGCTCAAGAGCTATGTATTCTGCAGAACTTTCCTATGAAAAAACAAAGCAGATCAAGAAGCTGATCCCGACAGAGTTCAAAAAACTCCGCCGCGGTATCAATAAACTAATCAAAGAATTCAAAAAAATAGAAGACATTGCTATCGGAGACAACTGGGAATACCATCATCAAAAAGCACCAGCAGAATCATTGACGAAAGCAGGCTTCTTGCTAAGTGAAAAAATCCAAGAATGGCTGGCAGAATTTCCCGAACATCCGCTCCAAGAACAAATGCTTCCTTATTACTTTGAATTGAGCCATTTTCTTAAAATCAGTGAATTTTACGATGATCATTATGAAACGACCATCGAAAGAACGTATCGAGACATGATTGTTAAAGCGTTCTGTATCGATCCAAGTCTGTTTTTAGAAAATTCTTTGGATAAAGGCCGAAGCAGCTTATTGTTTTCTGCGAGCTTCTCTCCATTATCTTATTATCAAGATGTATTAGGCGGAAAAGAAAGTTTAGCTTATCGCTTACCTAGTCCATTTCCAGTTGAAAATCAAAAAATATTGATCACCTCTTATTTGGAAACGACCTATAAAAAACGCGAACAAAGTCTGCCTAAACTAGTAGAGACAATTCATCAATTTGTCCAAAGCAAAGTCGGTAATTATTTTGTATTTTTCCCTTCGTATCATTATTTGGATTTAGCAGCGGAGCAGTTTAAAGAAAATCATCCTGAAATTGAAGTTGTTATCCAAGACAGTGTAATGAATGAAGAGGAACGAGAAGCATTTCTTGAAAGATTTCAGGAAAATCCTGAGAAAACATTGGTTGGGTTTTGTGTATTAGGCGGGATTTTTTCAGAAGGAATCGATTTGAAAGGGTCGCGTTTAATTGGCAGTATGATCGTAGGCGTCGGTTTGCCGCAAATCAATCATGAACAAGAACTGATCAAGGAATATTATGATGAAAAAGAAAATCTAGGTTTTGCGTATGCGTATCAGCTCCCTGGAATGAATAAAGTGCTGCAAGCAGCTGGCCGAGTGATTCGAGATGAGTCGGACAGAGGGGTAGTTGTTTTAGCAGATCGGCGTTTCCAATCGCCGCAATATCAACATCTGTTTCCTGAACATTGGCGTACGGCAGAAAATGTAACTTCAGTCCAGCAACTGACAAAAAAACTGGAAACATTTTGGTCAGATATGCCTTAACAAGGCGGTTTTTGCTAAAATTCTTCTCATTTGTTGCAGAAGTGTTTTATTTTTGCAAATAACCTGTTATTCTTACATTGAATTTACAGAAAAGGGAGAGGTGCTTGTGAGTAGGGTCATGACAGCTTATCAAAAAAATGAAGTTCTTAAAAAAATTGCGGTTATTTTCCTTACCGGGATCACGGCTGCTGTTGCATTGAATTATTTTCTGATTCCAGCTAATGTGTTTTCGGCCGGGATGAACGGAGTCGCCCAAATCATTTCCTCACTGATTTACGAATGGTTCCACTTTAAGACGGATACCGGGGTCTTTATCTTTATTTTGAATATTCCTGTTTTTATTCTTGGTTTTGTTAAATTAGGTAAAAGGTCAACGATCCTAAGCTTTATCAATGTCTTAGTTGTATCTGTGATGACAACGGTGATTCCTACTGGACAAGTGACAGATAATATCTTGATGAATGCTTTAGTAGGGGGCGTGCTGTTGGGTGTCGGTGTTGCTTTTTCCTTGAAAATGGGTTTCACTACCGGCGGGATGGATATTATTTCATTGGTTCTTTCACAAACGACAGGAAAGACAGTAGGAAATTATATGTTTATGCTGAATGGATTGATCGTCGTGGTCGCAGGTATTCTATTCAATTGGGAAAGTGCCCTGTACACCATCATCTCGATCTATGCCATGACCCAAGTTGTTGATACGATCCACACAAGCCATCAAAAAGTGACAGCAATGATCGTGACTGTCAAACCAGATGAGATCGCTTATGCATTATCAGAAAAACTTGTTCGTGGAATGACACTGCTTCCTTCTATCGGCGGCTATTCAAAACAAGAAGGCAAAATGATCATGATGGTCATCACTCGTTATGAATTATATGATTTAGAACAAGTGGTTCGTGAAATCGATGAGAATGCGTTCGTCAATATCACACCTACGCAATCTGTCTTCGGCCGTTTTGCTAATGAACAAGAGCAAAATATGTTCCGATCCACCGGTGTTTTTCCAGAAATAAAAACAACCAGTGTCAAGAAAATGAAAAATACAAGTAAAAAAGAGAGCGGCAAGAAGTAAGCATCAAACAGCTGCAAAATTCGTTATTTTACCAGAAAGTGCAAAGATCCTGACCAATGGATTTCTGCACTTTTTTTGCAGCTGGGAAAGGCGTATTCCCTTCAAGAACCATTTACAAATTCTCTGAAAAAGAGTATGATGAAAAAAAATATGAAGGAGTGGCATGTATGAGCGAAGCAAACCAAGCCTCTGCCCAAGAAATCGAAGGAATCAAAGAACAGATCCTTGCAGCATTAGAAACAGTAATCGACCCTGAATTAGGCATCGACATCGTCAATTTAGGTTTAATATATGATGTAGAATTCAATCCAGAAAACGGAGACACAGTCATCAAAATGACCCTAACAACTATGGGCTGCCCGTTAGCAGATATCCTAACCGATTCTATCCATGATGCACTAAAAGAAGTACCAGAAGTGAACGGAATAGAAGTCAAATTAGTTTGGTATCCAGCATGGACGACCGATAAAATGAGCCGTTATGCACGGATTGCGTTGGGTATTCGATAAGGATTTTCGTTGATTTAACAGCGTTTCTCACTCATTTAGTATGTAGTCTAAGCCGATTTTTCGGACTTCGGATACCAGATAAAATGTGGGTATTTTCGATACGGATAACATATCCAATGAGGAAATAAATTCTGAACTCTTTTATTAACTTTTAAAAAAGTTGATAAGGGAGTTTTTTATTGTGCAAAATTTTAAGTTAGATGAACTACTAGAAGAAATGTTATTCAATGAAAAAGCCAGAGGAATCTCACAAAAAACGATAAAGAAGCATCAGAAGTTTTTGAAACTATTCTTTGAATTTCTGAAAAAAGAGCAGATATATTTTCTTGAAGACGTGACACCAAAAAGCATTCGGCAATTCATGTTGATGAAATTAGAAGAGGGATGTGCTGAAACGTATGTGAATAGCCATCTAAGAAGCATCAGAGCGTATTTTAAGTATTGCGTAGATGAAGATTATATCCGATATGATAGAAACCCCTGTATGCGTGTTAAATGGGTAAAAGAGCGTAAGGTAATTATTCAGACATTTAATGATATGGAAATCAAAAAAATGCTGAAATTAGCAAAGAAGTTAACCTATTTTAAACCTCAGAAAATGGATAAGCAACACACTGGTTATCAAACAAAATTCACGAATCAAAGAGATTATTTGCTCTTACTAATTCTTGTAGATACAGGACTAAGGATTAATGAGGTTATGAACTTAAAAGATGTTCACATTACTAATAAAGAGTTATTTGTTGATAATGGGAAAGGCAAAAAAGATAGGATTGTCCATTGCTCACCGTTGATTTACAAAGAATATATAAAATATAAGCGAGTAGCAAATTCCTTTTTTGAATATAACGAAATAGAGAATGTAGACAACTATGTATTTTTGACGAGAGAAGGCAAACAATACAACTATATCTTAGCTGAACGTGCCATATTAAAAATTGGGAGTCAATGTCAGATTAGGAAGTCTATCCGGGTAAGCCCACACAGCTTTAGACATTATTTTGCTCAAAAGCTGGTTCGTAATGGAACAGATATTTATAGAATTCAGAAGCTATTGGGACATGCGTCAATAAAGACAACTGAAGTATATCTGAGAAGTTTGAATATTGAAGATGAAATTAGTAAAGCTGTGGATTTTTCACCGCTGCAGACAATTTAGACGAACTATTTAGTTTGCTGAGTAATATTTTATAAGATAGTTAGACAAAATAATTATCATTTCACATTCTGAAAATGATATTATGTAAGCAATAAATAATGGAGGAAGAAAAAAATGAAAATTATAACTAATAAAAATTGTAACAATTCACCAAAAAATAAATTTATTGAAACTTATTCAATTAACTTACTATTAAAGAACTTATCAGAATTGAAAGCAGATTCTACAAAACACATCTCTATAATTTTGCCTGATGGGATGGAAATCAATGATTTAGTGGATATAGAGAAATGGAGTATAGAAGCAGAGACTATAACTTCTGTTGCATCTGCTTCGCATGGAAAGCAAGCTTTCTTTTTGGCATTATTGACTAACAAAAATAGAGAGAATTATATTACGATTTATTACGAATTTAAAACACACAAGGCAAATAAAATGGAGAAAATAATATTATTTGAAGGGCATATGTTGAATAGGCTACCGTAATATTTAATTATATACCACTCTGAAAGCCAAAAATGGTATTTCCTACGTTCTACAAATTTGCAACCTCCAGAACATGATGCTATAAAGGACCCTAGCAGGGATACTTTTGTAATTTCTATCCATCATAAATCCTATTCTATCAATGGCTAGGATTGTGATTTAGTAAAGATGGATAGATTTATATTATGAGAGATAGAAAGTATCCATAAATCATTCATTATGGAGGGAGGAAAATGCCACAAAAAATTATTAACGTAAAACCAATTAAAGAGAAAGAGGTATTGAAAAATTTCTCGAATGAATTATTGAAAAATAAACATGGGCAAAGAGATTATACAATTTTCGTGTTTGGGATTTTTACAGGATTGCGTATTTCAGATATATTGAATCTGAAAGTTAGTGACGTAAAAGGAAAGTTGAAAGCTGATATTGTAGAAAAAAAGACAGGGAAGAAAAGAACACTGAATCTAATGCAATTGACCAATCAAATTATTAAATACCTAAACGAGGAACATGATGGGGAAAGTGAATGGTTGTTTCCATCACCTAGAGATAATACGAAGCATCTGGCAAGCCATCAGTATTACAAAATCATGCAAAAAACTGCTGAATCGCTCGATTTAGATTATATTGGTACGCATACATTAAGAAAAACCTTTGGGTATACCTATTATCAGAAAACAAAGGATTTAGCGAGCCTAATGAAGATTTTAAATCATAGTTCACAAAGCATCACTTTAAAATACATTGGAATAGAGGAAGAAGAACTTCAGTCGAGTTTAGATAATTTTAATCCGTTTCGATAATTCATTTATATTATCAAAACAAAAAGCACAATCAATTAAGACTGTGCTTCTTTTTTTCATTCTTTTTCGCAATAGTATTATATTGTATTCTATTTTCACTGCTTTTTGTATAGAGTGCTTCTAATGCCTTATATTTTTCTTTGTCATTTGAAAAAGTTAGTTGTTTAGAAGATTTAAAATAATTAGATAAGTAAAAAATGAATTCAAATAAACTATCAACTTTATATAAAATCCATTTGAGTTGTTCATTTTTCGTATAGAAAAAGAAACAATCTTCACTTTGAATATAGAGTAAGATATCATCTCGAATAAATTCTGTATTATTTTTCACTCGATACATATTGAAATCTTTCAATTTTTCTCTAATAATAGGCAGTTGTTGTTTAGTAGGAATTGCAATAACATCTAAACTATCTAAAGAATAAGTAGGAATTAGTTGATTCTTTTCGTAAATACTAGAAAATTGAATAGGTATTTCAACATGATGGTGATTTATAAATTTCGAGAACAACTCTTTGTTTTCATTCGATAAGCATTGATTAAATAGCTGAAAAGCTTGGGGTTTTTGACTAAAATTTTTATGGTTGTATATTTTTTTGACTGCACTATGAAAAGAAGCAGTCACTTGTTTTTGTTGATTATTTATTGATATTTTATTGGTTCTAAATCCCAGTGCTAACATTTTTTGTAAGGCATCAGCTTGTAAGTCTAAGTGATTTAAATTGTCTAAATCGAACTTCTTAGAATAATAAAAGTACTTAGATAACTTCTTTTTAGAAATCCATTTATGCTTTTCTAACGTGCTTAAACGTGCTTCTAAGCTGATTCTGTTGCATTGTAGTAGTTTTTCTAAGGTGGATTCATAAATCCCATTAGATGCTATAATTAGGTGTAATAATTCATCACCATCAATTGCTCTTTTGTTGACAATATATTTTTTCAAATTCACTCCCTCCAATAATTTTTTTACATATTTTTTCAGTGATTTTCATTCTCAAAAGTATCCATTTTTACATAGTCAAGAAAGGTTGAAATACTCCAATTTTATGACCCTTACACAGCAGGGAATCTCTCGTTCAAATTTTAGAAAAATTTTTAGGTTGCTACTGTTTTGAAAAATTCACGGAGGTTTCCATTCAAAATTTTAAAAATCTTATCAAAAATGACCGAGTTTTCAAAAAGTTCTCACGAGAGTTTTCGAAAAGTTCTCATCCACAAAATCAAAAAAGCACTTTATGTAGGGTTGATACAGGGATAATGTAGGGTATGGAAATTGCGAATGTAGGGATAATGTAAGGATAGAAAATCAAGAGAAAAAATCGAGAAATTTCTTCTAAGTATCCATCTCGTAATTATCCATTTTTAATTTACTCTATATCTAAATTATACCATCCTGAAACTGATGATGGAAATTTGAACAACGGTTGACAAACTACATGGAGCATATAAAAATTTGAATAGAAAATCTCTGATAATTTTAGTGGAATATACTATTCCATGAATAATTTAAGAGAAAAAAATTCTCAGCCAAGTAAGCTGAGAATCTATTGTTATTCCCAATTGTAAAACCAATCTTCACTATGCTAGGTTTTAGTTTAACTAACTCTATAGATGATAACATGTCAACTAATAGTTAAGCATTTGTTCCATTGTAATAGCCACTAATCAATTTAATAGCATGCGGATTAATTCCTGATATATTTTCTTCTGAAGAACCATCACTCATTTCTACAGAACCTCGAATTACTTTTTCTATTTTTGAATGGCTGAATGCACTATCTTGGATATAATTTACATGGGATACATCTAACTCTCCACTAAATATTGAGTACGCAAATGAAGATTTTCCAATAACAGCCAGAGAGTTAGGTAAGTTTAATAGTCCACTAAATGTTGACTTGTAAAAAGCATATTCACCAACAAAAGTTATACTTTCAGGTAATATCAACTCTCCAGTGAACATCGATGAATGAAAGGAACTCTCACCAATATAATTTAAACTACTAGGTAGTTTTAATGACCCGCTAAATTCAGCATCCTCAAAAGAACCACTGCCATGTTTTGAAATATTTGTAATTTTCATACCATCGATTGTATCGGGTATTTCTAAACTACCAATCATATCGGGAGAGCCATAGGTATAATTATTATCAGATGTACTAGATTTATCTATTGATAAGGTACCGTCACTTAATTTCTCTACTTGAATCCAAATCTCTGTTTCATTTTTTTTAGGATTTGATTCACGTATTTTAGCATATAAATATTCTCCATCTTCTCTGGATGAGTCAACATTTATAGGACATTCTTTTTTGAAAGAACAATTTGCTTGCTCTAGACCATCTGTAAATATAGTAGATAAGCTTGGTTTTAATGTATCTCTAAATAATAAATAACTAATAAATATGAATATCCCGAAAATTACTACTGCCACGATTACGAATAATCCTTGACTTGTTCCATTTGTCATTTAAATATAACATCTCCTGTTTTTATTATTGAACTTTGACATTTGCTATAATCGTAAACGTCGTTCCTTTTGTATCTGTAACAATCATTTTTTGCGAAATTGGATTGTCTTTTGTAACCATAGATTCTCCAAATCCTTTGTATCCGATATAAATACCATAAGAAAACTTGAAAACACCACTATTTTTTAAAATGTTTTCAACAGTATCCATTTTTTTATCATCAGTTACATCTAGTATTCCCACACCTTCAATTTCTATTTTAGAAATTCCATATTTAGCTGTAAGAGAAGGTAGAAACATAAATTCTCCTATATCTTCTGAATAAGTTCTATTAATGGTATAACCAGAGTCAGATAAGTTTGAAATTTTAATAGCTCCTCCAGTTGAGGTATCTCCTGAATTTTCGATATCTTCACCAGTAACTAAGCCAGAAGTAGTTGCTACACCGATAGTGCCAACTCGTTTATTATTAATAGAATCTTCATTTGGACCAAAAATGGCAAAGTCTAAATCACCAAATGGATTATCTGGCGTGATATTTGAAGTATCAGAGCCATCACCATTTTCATTACTATCAGAACATTTATTATTATTTCCCAATCCAGTTTTCTGTGTGGCTTGATTAATAGAATCACAGTATATTTTTGCTAAGCTTGGCTTCATAGTGTCTCTAAATAATAAATAACTTATAAATACAAATATTCCAAATATAACTATTGCTATGATTACGAATAAGGATTCGTTTAGAGGTGGTTACTCAACAATCAGTGAATATGTTTCAAGTTTAATTACGAATGACTTATCACCGCAAGATTTTGCCTATTTAGTAACAAAAGTGAGAGGAAATGTTCCAAGAAAAGTAGAAATTTTAAATGCAACACCTTTTGAAGGGCAATATTCTGCAATACTAAAAAAAGGCTATTTCGCTAGAGGAAATTATGACTTTAGAAGAACAGGGTATGTAGTCCCAGAAGATTTTGGCTTACCAACATACAGTCCAATGAGTTTATATATGCGAACGTATAGTGTTTCTGAGAGTGAAGAAGAAGCTTTAGCAGTAGATATATCAGAATGGAATCAACAAATTATAGATGACAAAGAAACGTATGAAAAAGACTCTGACATGATATTCTTTGATAAAAAGATTCAAAAGGTAGGAAAAATTGAAAATGCTCTATTTACTTTTCGTATAAATGATGAGTTAGGGCAATTGTTGGAAATTACAACAGATGATGCAGATGAATAGTTTAGCAAAGAAAAAATATGTTATTCATAATGTGAAAAGCACTTTCTTCAAGGCAAATGTAACGATTTCTAAATTGGTTGTAAATGGAATAGCTAATCAATTATATGATGAGTTTACCAAGTGTTCAAAAAGCGAGCAGGAACGTTTGTTATTATCTGATGAGCTTGTGAAGTTACTTTGGGATAAATATATGGATAAAATTAATAAAGAAATGTTGGAGGAGATGTGAGTAAAATCATGTCTCTTTTTTTCTCAAAATTATCATCAAAATAGACTTAAAAAACAACCCTTAAAAAACCCTTATTTATCATATGACGCAATAAGGCTCTGTGTCGTAGCTAATGGTAATTTATTTCTATTTATTGATATATAGAATATATGTTGCGTTTTATTTTTAATAATGTTAAAATAACTTTAAATAAATTGATATTTTTGGAAGGGTGAATTTTTTGGAATGGTTTTTTGACTTAGAAATTGAGGAGCAAATATTCATAAAAAAATTCTTATTAGCATCAGGTTCTTTAAAACAGTTAGCAAAAGAATATGAAGTTAGTTATCCAACAGTAAGGATAAGAATGGATAGATTAATTGAAAAGATAAAACTTTTTGATGGAAAGCAAGAAGATTCTTTTGAAATATCCATTATGCAACTAGTTATTAATGAAAAGATAAGCTTAGACATAGCAAAAGAAATTATAAGAAAACATAAGGAGAGTATAGATGAGTAATTTAATAGAAATTCTAATAATTATTGGTGTCATTGCGTTTCAAACGCTAAGCGGATATATAGGAAATAAATATATGGGAGCAATTTTACCAGTTATTTTCAGTGGTATAGTTATATATATCATTGTAGTAGGTGATTTAAATCTATCTATGAGAAATGTATTGATGCCTATCATTGGTTTGGTTTCCTTGATTTGTATCTATGAAGGTGGTAAAGAATCAAAGAAAAAAAAGACACTAAAAGAACTGGAAAAAATGAAAGCTAAGGATATTTCAAACAAGTAAAATAAGATAAAAATTATCTCAAAATATTAGATAAAAACCACTTAAAAATCGACCCTTTAAAAAGCCAGTAAAATCAAGGGTTCTATGATTGTTGACAGAATTAATAGATTGTTGTTAAATCAACGTTTTAAAGCACTATTTTAAAAAAAATATCTCTTAAATGACACGAAAAAATTTTTATGGGGAATTACCCACTAAAATGAAGCTGAGAGGTGTTTTTTAGTATGTAGAAATGCGAATAAGTAAGAAAAACATTGATAAATCAAGAGCTTGCAGAAGATGAAACACGAGTACTATCTAATGTGAAATTTTTGACAGAAGGAATTGATGTTCCTAATTTAGATGCAGTTATATTTTTAGCACCTAAAAAATCACAAGTAGATATTGTCCAAGCAGTTGGTCGAATCATGCGGAAATTTAAAGATAAAGAGTATGGTTACATTATTCTACCTATTGTAATACCAGAAGGGACAACCCCCGAATCAATTTTGGATAACAATAAAAAATATGAAGCAGTTTGGCAAATTTTAAATGCGTTACGTTCAGTGGATGAACGTTTTTCAGCTATGATTAATAAATTAGAGTTAAATAGAAAAAAACCAAAAAATATGGATGTTATTGGTATAGGCGAAGCACCTTCAGATGAAGATGTAGAAAACTCTTCAAAAGGCAATGATAATGAACACTCCTCTTATCAAACTTCTTTAGAGTTAGATTGGGGAGAAATCGAGAACGCTATTTATGCAAAAGTTGTCAAAAAGGTAGGAGATAGAAGATACCTTGAAGATTGGTCTGAAGATGTTGCGAAAATAGCACAACGTCATATTGAACAAATAACCATTATGATTAAAGATAAAAACTCTAAAACCGCTATTGAATTTGATAAGTTTCTAAAGAGTTTACAACATAATATCAATGAAAGTATTGATGAAAAACAAGCAATTGAAATGTTAGCCCAACACTTAATTACTGCTCCTATTTTTGAAGCTCTTTTTGGCGAATATAGCTTTGTAAATAACAATCCTATATCAGAAGCAATGAATAAAATTGTAGAAGAGTTGTCAAGATTTGGTGGGTTTAATAAAGAGCAAGATGAATTAAAAGAGTTTTATGATTCTGTAAAGCTACGTGCTGAAGGCATTGATAATGCAGAAGCAAAACAAAAAATCATTATCACTTTATATGATAAATTCTTCTCTAAAGGATTTAAAGAAACTACGCAACGGTTAGGTATAGTCTTTACTCCTGTGGAAGTGGTTGATTTCATTGTTAAATCAGTCGATGATGTGTTGAAAAAACACTTTGGAAAAGCTATTGAAGATGAAGGGGTTCATATTTTAGACCCATTTACAGGAACAGGTACTTTTATTGTTCGGACTTTACACTATCTAAAAGATAAGTTAGCAAATGGAAAAATAACTTTAGCTGATATTACGAGGAAATATACGCAAGAATTACATGCAAATGAAATTGTGTTATTAAGTTACTATATTGCAGCGATTAATATCGAATCAACTTTTGCAGAGATGAATCATGCAGAATATAAACCTTTTGAAGGAATTGTATTGACTGATACGTTTGAATCAACGGAACAAGAAGATACGTTAGATGACTCTTTCTTTGGAACAAATGATGAACGGTTGAAACGTCAGCAAGAAGTTCCGATAACAGCAATAGTAGGTAATCCACCTTATTCAATTGGACAATCTAACGCGAATGATAATAATAAAAATATAAAGTATATAAATTTAAATAAACGTATAGAGGAAACATATAGTAAATATTCTAATGCTAATTTAAATAAAGGATTATACGATTCTTATATACAAGCTATCCGATGGGCTTCTGACCGTTTAGGAGATTCAGGAGTAATTGGCTTTATAACTCCAAATTCCATTATAGATAAAGGAAGTTTTGATGGGTTTAGAAAGACATTGTATGAAGAATTTAATCACATATATTCAATCAATCTAAGAGGAGCAATAAAAGGAAAGGTTGGAGTAGATGCTACAAAAGAGGGACAAAGTGTTTTTAATATACTAATTGGAACTGCAATAACTATTTTAGTGAAAGATGATTCTGAAAGTCATTCAATTAACTATTTTGACATTGGAGATTTTTTAAATAGAAATAAGAAGTTGAAAAAAATTTCAGAGCTTAAGTCGATAAAAAATATTTCTTGGACTACAGTTTACCCTGATGAAAATAATGATTGGATTAATCAACGAGATGAAAAATACGCGAATTATCCAAAAATGGCAGGAGAAATTTTTGAAGATTGGGCAGTAGGAATCAGCACGAATAGAGATGCGTGGGTAATTAGTTTTAGCAAAGAAAATTTAGTCGATAATGTTCAGCGAATGATTAAACAATATGAAACTGAACGTAATAATTTGAAATTAAATAATTCAACTACAGATATTGATAGAGATAGTAGTAAAATTAAATGGTCGTCTGGTTTAATTGATAAACTAAATAAGCAGGTTGAAATTGATTTTAACAACAATCGTATCCAATTAATACAATACAGACCTTTTACTAAAAAATTTATTTATTATGAAAATAATTTAGTTGAAAGACCGGGAAAATACCGCAATTGGCAAAAAGGAAATCCTATAATTTTTATTACCGGTAAAGGTTCACGGAGAGAATTTTCCACTGCAATGATAAATTTAATACCTAGTTTAGATTTAATAGAGAAAGGACAAGGTTTCTATCAATGGCACTTAAATGAAGGGAATCTTCTTTCTGAAAAAAGTGATAATGTGAATGACACAAAGCTTGGATTGTCAACTACAGATACTTTTTACTATGTATATGGATTACTTCATTCTAAAGAATATCGAGAAAATTATGCAAGTGATTTACAGAAAGAACTTCCTCGTATTCCAAAAGTCAAAGAAAAAGAAAAGTATGTAGAAATTGGTAAAAAATTAGCTGATTTACACTTAAATTATGAAGATGTTCCTGCATATGACGGTGTAAATATAGTCTTTAAGTCAGATAATCCAAGTTTTAAAGTGAAGAAGATGAAACATCCTAAACGTGGACAACTAGATACCATCATTTTTAATGAAGATATTGTTATAACAGATATTCCTGAACGTGCATATGAATATGTTGTAAATGGAAAGCCTGCTATTGAATGGATTATTGACCAATATCAAGTGAAAAAAGATAAAAAATCTGGGATAGTGGATGACCCTAACGAGTTTTCAGAAAATCCAAGATATATATTTAATCTGTTGTTATCTATTATTAATGTCTCTATGCAAACAATGGATTTAGTAGAAAGTTTACCGCCATTGGAGATAATTGACTAAAGTTTAAATAGTTACAATAAGAAGCCTTTATTTAGGCTTTTTATTGTGTTTGAAAATATTTGATAGAAGAATGGAGTAGATAAGTTTGAATATCCAGAAAGCACTAATCGAGCTAACGATAAATGGAGTAGTTACTTGTAAACAACTTGCTGATTTTTATGATATGTTTCATGAAAATAAAGAATTTAAGGATGCAGTTGATTTTCTAAGTGGAAGTATCCATATTGATATGGGACAACTAAAGGACGAATTGTATGCTTCTGAAGATTCCCACCAATTAGGAGTTGTAGAATATATGCGAAAATATTATCCTTCAGCAATCTTATTGATAAATTTAATTCCTAAAGATAAGAGAAGATTCGTTCATTGAAATTTATCAATTTTAACCTGTATCTTTGTTATAAAAAGGTGAATAAGTAGTGATAATTTTGGGTTATTTTTATGGAGATATAGCTAAACATATTTTTAATGTTGAATTGTTTATTTTTTAAAAAAATTTTACTGGACTACAGATAAGATGCGTAAAAAAGTCCTCATTGAGTATGTAGTCCAAGCCATTTAAAGGGACAATTCAACTATTTTTTGAGGTATAATATACCTGTAAAAGTTAATAAAAAGAACAGAATTTTGGCTTCTAACATGCACTGGAATCGAGGAGATACTATCGCTTTAACGCAGGAAAAAGCGATAGAAATGCTGATATAACAGCACTTGACCTTAACAACTATGGGCTGCCCGTTAGCAGATATCCTAACCGATTCTATCCATGATGCACTAAAAGAAGTACCAGAAGTGAACGGAATAGAAGTCAAATTAGTTTGGTATCCAGCATGGACCACCGACAAAATGAGCCGATATGCACGGATTGCGTTGGGTATTCGCTAGAGATTAATCGAAAGACTAAAACGATTTTTTTGACTTTAGATGTATACACGATTAAGAAAATATAAACTCTTTTATTAGCTTTTATAAAAAGTTAGTAAAGGAGTTTTTTTGTTTTTTAGAAATTTATGATAGCTGATCTATTAGATAAAATGTTGTTTATTGAAAAAATGATATATTTTTTGCTAAAAATGTTGAAGAGATATCAAAATATTTTATCTCTTTTTTGAATGGTTCAGAAAGAATTTTTATATTTTCTTGAAAGTATGATGTCTAAAATATGCAGTAGCAGGGGCTTAATGAACTGAGTGATGGGTGTTCGAGAAGTTATTTTACTAGATTTTTATTAAGCTATGGATATTATTTCATAATGATTTGTTTATAAAATTCATTGTTCAAAAAAATGAAATAAAAATAATTGTTTCAATATTAGTTTAAAATAACTATATAAAAGTTGTATACTTAAACTTAAGAAAAAACTAATAAAATAGAGGTGTATAAATGAAGATTAGAAGAATCACTATAGAAAATTTATATGGGTATGCATATGATATAAAGTTCAATAAAAATCTTACTATTCTTTATGGAGTAAATGGTAGCGGAAAAACTACAATTTTAGATATAATTTGTTCTATAACTTCTGGAAACATATCCTCAATTTTCAGATACAAATTTGATTCAATGAATATTGAATTTAGCAATTCTATTTTAAATATTATTTCAAAAAGCGACTGCTATGAAATTTTTTTTAATAATAGAAGTAGTAACAAAAAGATAATAATAGAAAAAATGGATAATGATATTATTATAAATAAGAATGAGTATATAAATATTCATTTTGAAAATGAGATAAAGTATGTAAATAATTTTGAACGTTTATCTTATTCAAAGGAATTAAAAGTTATAAATGAAAAAATTAGTCAGGAATTTGAATTAACTTATATTCCACTTAACAGAGAATTTAGAGGTTATAGTGAAAGTAACATAACGCAAAGTAATAAAATTCGTAAAAGAAAAGCTATGAAGTCTAAGTTTGATAATCAGATTAATTCTTTTTGGGGTGTACTAAATCAGGCAAACATTTATTACGAAGAATATGAACGAAGAATTCTAAGACAAGAACGACAAGTGAGAACACTTCTTGAACGACAAATAATTGAAAAAATGGCTGAGCCCATAGAAGATATTAATCTCTTAAATAATGTACGTGCATATGGAAATATTGATATTGAACAAATAGGTGAGGGATTAATAAATAACGTAGATGGAAGGGTTAAAGATAACATTCAAAAGCTTTTAAATATCTATTTAGAAAGTAAAGAGAATATTGTTAAATATAAAAAAGGAGAAAAAGTCGATAAATACATTAATGAAATTGTTAAACAGCAAGTCTCATATTTTCAAATAAAAAAAGTATATGAAGTTTTAGAATCGATTAATCCACATAGAAAAAGTATTGAGAAGAAAAAAGAAAATTTAAAAAGAACGCGAGATAATATAAATAAATTATTAAAAGACACAGGAAAAAAAGTCTTGTATGATGATGTAAAAGGATTATATGTTAAAAACTTCAAGACTGGAGAAAATTTAAGTTTGAATAGTTTGTCTTCTGGTGAAATACAATTAATAATTTTCATGGTTTTTTCTCTTGTAAAAAATCAAGAGCCTGGCGAAAATAAATTGATAATGATAGATGAACCAGAGTTATCTATGCATATTACGTGGCAAGAACAGTTGCTACCCTTAATGACTGAACATATAGCAGACAATAGTCAAATGATAATTGCAACACATTCTCCGGATGTAATAGGAGAGATGTATGATAAGTGTGTAGAGGTGAAACCAAATTGAACAGTTTGCCAATAAGAAATGATAAAAGTATTTTTGCAGATGCAACACTCAGAGGCTCTGCAGAACCGAGTGCCTTTTTTTTGTTTATTGAAGATGAAAATACGCCGTTTATTTATCAGAAAATTGTAAATAAAGTCGCACCAGAAATAAAATTAGATAAAATATATTCCTTAAAATCCAAAAAAAATGTTTTAGCACATTTTAATGAATGGAAAACAAAAGAAAATAATATTAAAAACTGTTTGTTTATAATCGATAAAGATTTTGATTATTGGAAAGAAGAAACAATACTAGAGGATATACACCTCTTAGAATTACCTTGTTATACGCTAGAAAATCTATTTTTCAATATAAATGCTGCTCAAATTATTATGAGCATCTATAACAATGGAGTTGATTTGAAAAATTATAACGACGATTACTGGAAAAATTGGATAGACCAAACATTTGAAGAATTAGAAAAACTATTTTTATTATTTGCGCTAGTTATAAAAAATGATCTACAACTACCAAATTGTAATACTAAACCACAATATTTCGTAGATTTTAAAGACGGAAACCCTAAACTGAAAATTGATGTTTTTTTGAGTTATAAAGAAAATATTAAGGGAAAATTGTTAGAAAAAAGTATTTCCATGGAAAATGAAATAAGAGCAATTAGGGATTTTTACGATGACGGAGGTAGAATAGATTACCACTCCTTGATAAAAGGAAAACATCTAATGTATGCTTTGATTGCTAACATTCGTATTTTACTTGATAAATCTATTCCTAATCCGGTAGATAACTCTCTTTTAACAACGTTAGTTCATGAACTCCCATCGGCAAATTTTAGTTGTTTTGAGGATAGGTTAAAGCAAATTATTTAACTTAAATATTCTAATAATTAATTATTAGTTATACATGAGTGAATAACTATCTCTAAAAGGAAAGCTTTCAAAATTAGTTTCTAAGGTTTACATAAATAGACCATCCCATCATTAGTTGATGGGTTGGTCTATTTTTTTTGCATAAATAACAGAAGACCTGCTTTCCAAAAATTGATATACTATAAAAAAGGAGGCGGAAGCCATGTTAAAAAAAGTTCTGAAATGGTCTGTGAAAAGAAAAGAAGAGAGAAAAAATGCATTGAGAAAAAAGAATTGGAAATTAAGACAAGAAGGTAAAGATCCCCACAAAGGATGGAACCCAATGATCAATACGGGATTGGGAGGCCTAAATAAAGTAAGCAGAGGCGAACGAGGAGAAATAGATAATAGAGCTTATTTCTTAGAAGAACAAAAACACGCCAGAAAAGATAAAGAAAAAAAAATCATCTATAAACATGAGGAGAACTGGTATGAATAACGGGTTAGAAATTGTGTTGATCATAGGCGTCATTGCGTTTCAAACGTTAGCTGGATATATTGGGAACAAGTATTTAGGCGCGATTTTGCCAATCATTTTCAGCGGAATCATTGTCTATCTAGCAGCAGTTGGACAATTGGATTTTTCGTTTAGAAGTATTTCAATCTCTCTTCTAGGGCTCAGCGCTTTGATTGGTGTCTATGAAGGCGGGAAGGAATCAAAGAAAAAAAGAGCAGCAAAAGCAGCAGGAATAGATCTTGTTGAGGAGAAAGTTGAAAATGGAAAAAGTTGAAAATTTCTTATACAAACTGCATGCAATCATGATTAATATATTTATGGTGCTATTTTTCTTGTTTTCGGTTTACGCAGTTATTGGACCGTTACATAATAAGTCGTGGAAACTTTTAATGATAACGTTCTTTATGTTTCTATTAGGCATTACAGGCATTTTGTTTTCTTATCATACATACTTACAAGCATTTAAAGGAAGAAAAAGTGTTCGGATCATAAAACTATTCGATATTTCTGCGATTGTTACGTTTGCATACATGACGGCTTTGGCGTCTTATTTGCATTTTATCGAACATTATCCTGATTCGTTTAAAATGATCATTTACGGTGGTGCAGCAACAGCTTTAGTGAGTTACCGTTTTTTGATACATCAAAAGAAAGAGCAAACTTAGCAACTATGCTTTTATGTGTAGTCGATTTTTTAGGGATATGATATACTTAAATAGAAAAGAGGAGTTGCGCTAACAACTCCTCTTGGGATAGCACCGTTTAAGTCGGCGGCACAGTTTCATATAGTTGCAAAAATAACCGTAAAACCGGCTAAAGTTTAGAATACGGTTATTTTTTGTCGTTTTTATTGCTGATTGAAAGTATCAATGTTGCGAAAGCTACCGCAAACATCAATGCTTCATATACAGACAAGCTTATTCCTTTCTAGGGATCAAGCCGAAAAACAACATAGGCATCACCCCATTTCTCTTGGGATTAGCCACCGCATAAACTTTACTATCTGTTGCTAGTGTACCATAATAGGCAGTCTGAATCCTTGACTTTCAAGTATTTGGACTGTTTTTTTATTCTTTTCATTTTGCTGCTTATTTTAATGCAATAAGGTTGGTCGGGATTTTAAAAGTGGAGTAAACTATAGTTGGAATTTCTATTAAAAAGGAGGAAAACAAATGTCCATGATTTCAACGATTTTGCTTATTTTTACTGCACTAGAATTCTTTTATATCATGTATCTGGAAACTTTTGCTACGACATCAGATACAACTGGACGGGTTTTCAATATGACCAAAGAAGAACGGAACAGACAATCAGTAAAAGTGTTATTCAAAAATCAAGGAATATACAATGGTTTGATTGGTATCGGCTTACTTTACAGTGTTTTTTTTGCCGCAGCATCTCTTGAGATTGCTCGTTTGCTGCTAATCTATATCATTTTAGTAGCACTTTATGGAAGCATCACCAGCGACAAAAAAATTATTTTGACCCAAGGAGGCTTAGCAATCCTCGCGTTAGTTTCAACATTTTTTTAAAGAGGCCTGTGTCATCTTTTTATCAATAAAGGCTTACGGAAAACGAAACGCTTAAGTCAACGAGAAAAAGATTATGTAAATATAAAAATTCTTTTCAAGGAATTTGTAAGAAAAAGATAAAACTTTCACTCTTCTATCCTCTAAGCTATAATTATTTTGTTAGTTCTATATTAAAGGAGGAAAAGAGATGAAAAAAGCAGTATTCAGCATGATTTTTGCCGCAGTCCTTTTAAGCGGTTGCGGAAGTACGGATCAATCAAGCAGCAATTCCAGCGAAAAGGCGACAGAAGCTTCTTCTACAACAGCTTCGTCGGTGGCGATCCTCGATAAATTTGAAAATCAAGAAGAGATTGGTGAAGGTATCTTGAACCTGACGAACGGCTCAGAAGATACAGCACATGGGGAAGAAGTAACGATCGAGTATGATCCAGCAAATGTACCGACGACTATCACGATTAACACAGAAGACATTGATGAAGACCATCTTTCTTATCTTTATGCAGATGGACAGCTTTTGACTTCAGATGAGTTGGGCCACACGCAATTGAACGTGGAATTGCAAGGTGTTCCTTCTTCAGTCGTCGAAGGGAAGCATGTGCTGCAGCTTGTTCAATATGATAATGACAAAGAAGACGGCAACATCATTACTTTTAAACAACAGCCTTATACAGTCAACGAGAAGAGTTAGAAACCGCAGAAAAGTATTGCAAAAAAATTTCTTAAAAGAAAGAAGTCTTTTTAATGAAATATAAAGTATCGATCATCTTGTCAAGTTTGCTCTTACTATTGCCAATGGCGGTAGGGATATTTTTGTGGGATAAGCTGCCGGAAAATATCCCTACTCACTTTGATGCCAACTTTTCGGCAAATGGTTGGAGTTCAAAGCCATTTGCTGTTTTTGGACTGCCTTTAGTATTGCTTGGGATCCATTTAATGGTTCTTTTTTTGATGTTGAATGATCCGAAAAACAAAGATAATCGTTTCATTATGAAAGGATTGCTGTTTTTGATGCCGATGCTCTCTATCTTTATGTACAGTTTTACTTTTGTGTATGTATTTGATATAGATTTAGGCGGATGGGAGAAAACGATTCCGAATCTTTTCATCGGATTTGTTTTTATTTTTTGCGGCGTGATCCTGAGAGTTGTCAAACAAAATTATACAGTTGGGATTCGTCTGCCTTGGACATTAAGCAGTCCCAAAAATTGGGAGTTAACACATCGCTTAGGCGCAAAAACATTTATCTGGGGCGGTGTACTGCTGTTAGTGACGAGTGCTATAAGGTGGAACGATCTTATTCTAGTCATTGTTTTGTTTGTCGTTGGTATCCCATCGATTTATTCTTTTTGGTTGTATAGAAAAGGGATATAGATAATTAAAAAAAACCTCGATATCCGCGGATACCGAGGTTTTATGTTTTATTTTAAAGGCTTAGTACCAGCCGTTTGCCATCCAGAAAGCTTGCGCTGCTTCCCAAGAGCCGTAACGAGAAGCTACATATTGTTCAGCAACACGTTCTTGGTTCGCTGCAGAGTAGTCGCCATTTAGGTAAGAAGAATCTAATTGGTAACGTCCAATGTAACGTCCGTTAGTTGCTGTGTAAGAACCGCTTGATTCTTTTTGTGCGATCCATTCTTTTGCTGCATTTGTGCTGCTTGGAGTAGATGCAGTTTCTGTTGCAGTTGTTTGTGTTTGTGCTGGTTGAGCCGCTTGTTCCGTTTGAACTGTTTCAGTTTGTTGTACAGGTGCTGCTTGTTGTGTTTGCGCTTGAGCTTGAGCAGGAGCTGCTTGAGCTGTGTCACCTGTAGGAATTGTCAATTGTTGACCTGCATAGATCACATTGATATCTTGAATTGAATTTTTATCTGCGATTTGTTGGATCAATTCGTTGCTTCCAGCAAATTTAGTTGAGATTTTAGATAATGTATCGCCTGATTGTACTGTATAAGTTGTATCAGCGAATGCAGAAGTTCCTAACATAAATGCCGCACCAGCAGCCAAAGTTGTTCCTAATAGTAAAGTTTTAAGTGATTTCATGAACGATCTCCTTTTAATCTTTTTGATTCGTTTGTTGTTTCTTACAACGATGACTACTTTACCATGTGAAAATATTTCATAGGTGAATGTCAGATGACACTTAATGACAAAAAACTATTTATTTGTAATAATTTTGTTGCAAAAGAACATGAATTTTTCTGAAAACAAAATAAAACCTATAATAACAACGTTTTTTGAAGAGATAAATTTTTCAAAAGCCAAGATAAATAACGATCTATTTTTGTCAAAAAAGGTAGATTTTTTTTAAATAAATTATTTTTCTGGAAAAAAACACGAAAATGACAGGAAACAGCGTATTTTTTTTTAAAATGTAACAGAAATGATACAATAGAAGAAAAGGAGGCGGGTCGAATGAGCAGATATCAAAATATCCTTGTCGCAGTGGACGGTTCAAAACAATCAGAGAAAGCTTTTGCTGAAGCGGTGGACCTTGCAAAAGATAATCAAGCGAATCTATTCATCGTTTCAATCATCAATAAAGTAGAATTGACACATAGTGCATTTGCTTTTTCAAAACTTTATGCAGAAGAAAAAGAAAAAATCGAAATAGAAATGCTGAAAAAAATCAACGATGCAAAAGAAGCAGGGGTGGAAACGATTCGAGCAATCGTAGAGACTGGTGAACCAAGAGAGTGGATCTCATCACTTATTCCGCAGCAAGAAACGATTGATTTGATTGTTATGGGAGCTACAGGAAAAGGAGCCATGCAGCAGGCATTTGTTGGTTCGACTGCGTCTTATGTCGTTAACCATGCGCCTTGCGCTGTGCTAGTCGTCAAATAAGGAGGGAATAAAGTGAAACCTCAAGATGTACGTGCACCTAAGGAAAAACTTGAAGTTCTCGCGATTATCGAAGATGGAACAAAAACGAAAAAAGGCTATTCAACAGCATTTGTCACATGGAATGGCAAGAAAGCTGTCGCGATTCGCTGGGATGGAGAACAAGAAACAGACAAAGGATTTCCAGTAACTGCAAACGGCTACCACGCTTCTTGGTTTATTTTGCCAAATGATTTATCAGAAGCATACAGCAAAGATTATTTAGAGAAAGAAAGCAGTCTGTCAAAATTAGAAAAATTTTTAAAAGACTAAATACAAAATGAGCTCTCATGCGATACTTTCGCCGAGAGCTCATTTTGATTAGGAGTGAAAAAATGAAAAGTTGTTTGGGATGTATATAGAATAGAGCGGGGAGCTTAAATGAAGCTTAAAAGTAAAAAAAAATGTTATTTATTCCGAAAAGCGAAAAGCTGTTTTTTACTTTTAAAAAACCAAAACAAGTTTTTAGCAAGTTCTTCTTATTTTTATTATGATAGAAAAAAGGAGTGATTCGATGGATGCTGGAATGGTTTTGAGAAAAGTGAAAGAATTATGTAAAGAAAAAGAGTATGAAGAAGCAAAACAATTGATTGAAAAGAATAAAGAAACACTTGAAGATAAATATACAGTTGCTTCTGAATATATCGATTTAAAACAAAGTTCGCTGGTAAAGAGATTAAAACACTTTATTGATTTTCAATCGAAAAAAGACGATCAGATTTAATGGATCAAAATTACTTTTGTTTTCGATAGAGAAAATAGAGCCAGAAAATCAAAAGTGTTATGGAAATCATGAGTCCCGTAATATGCTTCATTAATACAGAAGCGGGTTCCCAATGACGGAAGGTAAAAATACGAAAAGTAAAATAAGCCACTGGGAATGTTAAAAATAACACCGATACTTTTGCTTTTGTCCATTTGATAAAATAAAAAAGTATAGAAAGCATAATGAAAAACGGGATATAGAAAACAAGTTCACCAAATAAAATCACATAGATACCTCCTGTAAAATAAACTTCCGACCTACAAAGTAACATAGAGTGGAAAGAGAAGCAAGCGGTTTTTTGTGATTTTTAGACAGATAAATAAAAATGTATTTTGAATGTTTTTTTTGTAACTGTTATACTATTTTAGAAAAGAAAGGTGGTGTAATGATGGATCACATGATATTAGAAGTGGACTTGCATCTAGTCAATAATATCCGAGTCATCTATTATGTTGTCAGCAATAGTGTAGAAAGAAGGGTATTGATAAATAAAATCAATGGTCTGCTGGCGAAAAAAGATGTCCATCGTTTTAATGATGGAAAAGGCAGCTATTACAGCATACCGATTGAAAAAATCATTTATACGACAGTAAACATCCGTGAAGATCTCGATACCAAAACATTACATGAACCGATTTTTACGACATATTGACCGGTCGTTTAGAAAAGAAATAGTTCTGCCGGTTGAAGGGAAGTTGAAAAATGAATCCTTATGTGGAAACGATCCAAGAGTTAGTCGATGGAAAAATCGATCAAATCGAAGTAAAGAGAGAAAATGTGATCTTGTTCCGCGAAGCCTGGCTCCAACGCGAAGATCGAAAATTTGTGGTTGGAGAAGCACAATTAGGCGGTCATGTCATCTATCGATACGATCCGACTCGATTGTATTAGAAGTATTTCTCAAACAAAAAGCTCGAGACGATTTTCGTCTCGAGCTTTTTGTTCTACGCGAGTGTTTATTTGAAGAAATTTTTGAACTTATCTGTGATACCATTCAAATCAACGTTTTTTATTGCTTCTGTTGCTTTATCAAAATAACCGCCGAGTTCATCCTTGTGATCATTAGCAAACTGTTTTGCTTCGTCGACTTTTCCATTTTTCAGCAATTCTTTTACTTTTTCCATCAGTTCTTTTTGATCCATTTTTATCCCAGCTTTCTTTTGCTTTATTAATATGAAGTAATTGTAACAGGTGAGGAAAAAACACGCACGGATAACGCTGTGATACCTAACTGTGGACGGAGAATAAAATCCTGCTGCAGTCCGATTTCTTTTGTTTTGTGTCACGATATGATGGATATAAGAAGAACACAATAAAAAACAGGAGGAACAAATGATATGAAATTTTTAAAAGGGTTGTTAGCCATCGTAGTTGTAGGAGGTATCGCTCTGTTTGGCTTGAAGATGTACACAGAGTCGCAATCAGGAGAATTGGCTGCTACGATCGATCAAGTGAATCCGTTGGTACCAAAAGGAGAACGCTATGTGAAAACGAAAAAACCGGACGAAGTAAATGATTATGGAACAGCAACATATATCCAACAAGCAGCAGATGAAAATGGAAATGCCAGAGAAATCCGGTTTAATGGTATCTCTGTTTTGAAAGAAGAACGCTACCTGAAACTATATACTAAGGGTGGACATGTCGAAACGTACGAAGAAGTCGACAAAAGCGAAGTTCCTGAAAAAGCATTAGCAATTATTGGATAAAAAATTTAAAAAAATTTATTCGTATTCGCTGAATCTGCATAAAAAACAGCCAAGAACAAGTCAATAAAATAGGAACAAAAAACCTCAAACAGAATTTTTCTGTTTGAGGTTTTTTTGCAGCTGAGCCATTAGCAAGTCGTTGCATATAAAGACAAAAATCTTATTATAATCTGCTTTTTCGTTGTTCAAGTTTTTTGATCAGCGCCTGAGGAAGACCGACAAGTTCGGCGACAGCCAAAGCAGACTGAATGAGTTGCAGCTCTTTTTTTAAATCACCTTGGAAGTGGTAAAGATTTGCTAAACGTTCGATGTATTCATAACGTGTGTATTCTGTATGGATAATCAAAAAGTGCAGCAGATCAATCGCTTTTCCATAGTCTTTTTCTGCATAATAGGCAAGAGCTTGGCGATATAATTTGATCTCAAGTTCATTTAATGAGGCAGGGCGATAGCGTTTGTTCCATTCGTTGACAGAAACTTTTTTCTCTACATTGCCTTCGGAGTCGCGGACAATGATGATTGGCATTTCATTCGGATGAGGTTTCTTTTGAATAAATTTTTTCATCACGCTTCCCCCTTGGACCATCGAGTTTGTAACTAGAGTATAAAATATTCTAATAAATAAAGCTAGACATTATTCTAAAGTCAACATTTGACCACCCATCGCAGTAAAAATCGTTTCAAAGTCTTTGATTGGGACTGCACGATTTTTGGTACCATAAGGATCATTGACGTAAATCGTGTTTTTGTCATAGCCTGTGACGATGCAAGCGTGATTAAGCGGCGTCACTTTTACTTGACCATTTTGAGTCGTCCAAATCATAAAGTCGCTGTCATCGGGAACTTCAAATTGGATCGTTACGGATGCCCAAACAGGTTGTCCTTTATCTAATGCTTTTTTGACGTCTTTGAGAGAAGCGTCTTTTTTTGAGTTTACCTGATGATCGTCCTGCACGATTTTCTCTGCAAGTTCTGCGACAACAGGAACATAAGCACCCATTGCCCATTCGCCGTCGCTGATTTCACCAACAAAACCATCGTTAGGATCGCCATGTGTCCCGTCAGGATTTAGGACAGGCACATAAGTCAATTGCTCAGCCAGCTGATTTTTCGTTGTTTGATAACCATAAAAATTAAGCAGCATGGAAAGAGAAGTGACTTCACAGCCATTTCCTAATGCAGGTTCATCAAATTGGTTTTCTAATGGAACATCAAGGAGGACTTTTTTGTTTTCTTTTGTATCTTTTTCTGATTTTGTTTCTTCAGTGGAAGCAGGAGAAACGTGCGTTGGAGCTGATTTTTTTGTTTCGCGGGTAAAAGCAAGGATACCCAGAATAAGTAACAAACAGGTGGTGACAATGATGAAAAGCCTTTTTTTGGAATGCAGCTTCATAATATGTAAATCTCCATTTCATTTATAAATATTTGTTTATTATACATAAACCTAACGTAAAATGTAAGGGAATTACTCTGGGGCATTTTTAATGAAGCCCTCTTTTTTCTCATTTTAATGAGTATTTTAAAGTGTTCCAACTGTTAAAAAAGAACAAAATGTTTAGAAAAAATAGACATAAACAGCACTATTTTTAAATAATCACGAATTATTTTAAGGAATCTGACTATTTTGATTGTGTAACCGAAATCAGTACGATATAATGCCTATAAGGTTCTATTGATAGGGTTGTCGGTATAAAGAACAACGATCCTGATTTCGCAATGAAGCTTACATCGAAGCGTTTGATTTTCACAAACGAATTTTATGTTCCCCGTCAAAACAGAACAAGAGACGCTTTTTATCGGGTAAGTATTCATCAGAACAGGATTAGCAGTAGGCAGGAGGATTTCAGATGACGGAAGAAATGATTGTATTAGGAGAAAGATACTTATGTAAGCCAATTGGTTTTACAAAAAAAGTAACCGGTGAAGTAGTTTCTAAAATGACGAATTGCGCCGTGATCAAAGTTTCCCAATGTGCTGCGGAAGATCAAGAACTCTTAGAAGAAAAGGCGAGTATGGTCGTTGCAAAATATGAAACATTCGAATAATCGTCAATAATAAGTGGGCTCGCAGCAGGACCAATGTTGCGGGTCCATTTGGTGTCATCTCCAAGAAGCGTTGGAGACGAGAAAAAACGCGCCAGGAACTTTCCCTTTATAATAGGAAGTTTCTGACATGGCCGCGGAAAGGTTGGTTTTAGTTAAAATGGTCGATACATTTACACTTTTGTTGTTTTTATTTGTAGTTATTATGTTTTTGTTTCTCTGGATCGTGCGCAGAGAAATCATTTATAAAGCTGTCCGTAAGAAAGGGATCTATCTGATTGTTCCGCTGCTGGCGGTCTTTGCGGTAGGGTTCACTTTGATGAATCAGCCGACATTAGACGAGCTGCTTAAAGGGATTTTAGCTGCGATGATTTTTTTGAGTTTTTTACTAGATTCGCGTGGAATAACAGAGAACGGATTGGTATTGAACAGTTTTGATAAGAAAGGTGTTCCTTTTTCTGAGATAGAAAAAGTCGTGCTTTACCAGCCGGAAGGATCGACAGAAGTGAAAATGAATTTTTTCAGAAACGGCTGGAGAGGACCATTGCTTAAATTTGCTGTTCCTTTAGAAGAATTGGTCGCTTTTTTGTCTACGCATATGAGAGATGATGCAGAAATAGATATCATGGTCGACTCTGAATAAAAGACCTGTTCTTTTGTCCAAAAAATAAAAAAGAGCTGTTGAGGTTCCCCTCAACAGCTCTTTTGGTTTTTCTCATTTTTTCTTAGCGGAAAACTTTGAAACGATCTGCATCGTTCATGTATTCTTTTTCGCCAGCAGGAGCTTCAGTTGAACCGAAAACTAATTGTGAACGTAGTTTCCAGTTTGCTGGGATGTTGAATTCTTTTGCAACAGCTTCGTCGATTACTGGGTTGTAATGTTGCAAGTTAGCACCTAGACCTTGATCTTCTAAAGCAACCCATGTGTTTGCTGTAGCGATTCCGTTAGATTGTTCTGACCAATCTGGGAAGTTATCAGCATACAATTCAAATTGTTCTTGCAAGTTTTTGATGATGTCTGTGTCTTTGAAGAATAAAACAGTACCAAAACCGTTTTTGAATCCTGCTAATTTAGCTTGTGTATTTGGGAAAGCTTCAGCTGGTGTCAATGGTTTCAAAGCTTCTTCAGTCATTCCCCATAATTTTTCGTGAGCGTCACCGAAAAGGATAACGGCACGTGTTGATTGAGCGTTAAAAGCTGTTGGGCTTTCTTTTACAGCTGTTTTGATCAATTCTTCGATTTCTTGTTCGCTCATAGAAACGTTACGTCCTAAAGCGTAGATTGAGCGGCGGTTTTTCAATGTATCTGTAAATGTAGTCATAATGTAATTCTCCTTTAAAATGGTTGATTAGATTGTGTATCAGTTGTTGATTACAAAATGAAGTATAGCGCCTTACAAAAAGTAAGTAAACTATTTTGCTTCGCAATTTGTAAAAAAATCTAAAAAGGTGTTTTTTTCTGGTTATTTAGAGCTGTTTGCTGGGTTTTTATCGAAAATCAGAGTATATTGATTAGATATATGTATATTTATTCTTATCATTTTGTCATTATTTTTTTGGGATTTTTATAGAAAATAAGTTTATATTTCTTAAATAAGTTTTTTAGTTAAATTTTTCGGTAAATATGTGTATTATTTTCTGAAAATTTAAAGAATTGGGGTAAGGATTATGGAAAAACAACAAGACAAAGGATTTTTCGGACAGCCGCGAGGGCTATCCACGTTGTTCTTTACAGAAATGTGGGAACGATTCAGCTATTATGGTATGCGTGCGCTGCTTCTTTATTACATGTACGATGCAGTAACATCTGGCGGATTGGGACTTCCAAAACAAACCGCATTGTCGATCATGTCGCTATATGGTGCTTTAGTATATATGACAAGTATCATTGGAGGATGGGTCTCTGACCGAGTATTGGGTGCAAAACGTACAGTGTTTATTGGTGGAGTCTTCATCATGTTTGGGCACATCGTTTTAGCAACGCCGTTTGGAGTAGGTGCTCTATTTACTTCGATGGCATTGATCATCACAGGTACAGCGTTCTTGAAACCAAATGTATCTGGTATGGTTGGTCATTTATATTCTAAAGATGACTTGCGCCGTGATGCTGGCTTCTCGATCTTCTACATGGGCGTGAACTTGGGTGCGTTGTTGGCACCGCTGATCGTTGGTACATTAGGTCAAGAATACAACTATCATTTAGGTTTCTCTCTTGCTGCATTTGGTATGTTTTTCGGTTTGCTACAATATGTGATCCAAGGCCGCAAAACGTTAGACGGTATCGGTATGACACCGCCAAATCCATTAGAATCTGAAGAACGTAAAAAATTGATTCGCAATTTAGTGATTGCTGTCGTGATCATCGCGGCAATTTTCGGTATCGCTCAAGTTACTGGTTACTTGACTTTTGAATTCTTCTTGAATGTTACAACAGTATTGGGTATCGTATTACCGATTTTCTACTTTATCAAAATGCTGACTTCAAAAGATGTTGCACCAGAAGAAAAACCAAAAGTAATTGCTTATATCCCATTGTTCTTGGCTGCAAGTGTTTTCTGGTCTTTACAAGAACAAGGTTCATCCATTCTTGCATTGTTTGCAGATGAAAGAACAAACAATACATTGTTCGGTATGACGATCCAACCAAGCTGGTACCAATCATTGAATCCAATCTTTATTTTCATGTTGACACCGATTTTCGTTACAATGTGGACAAAACTTGGTAAAAGACAACCATCAACTGTTGTTAAATTCTCTCTAGGTTTATTGTTCGCAGGCTTGTCATTCTTATTATTGATGATGCCAGGTGTCTTGTTTGGAACAGATGGAAAAGTAAGCCCATTATGGTTATTAGGAAGCTTCTTCATCGTTGTTATCGCAGAGTTGTGCTTGTCTCCAGTTGGTTTATCTGTAACGACAAGACTTGCACCGCGCGCTTTTGAATCACAAACAGTAGCAATCTGGTTCTTAGCTGATGCATCATCACAAGTTATCAACGCGCAAATCGCTCGTTTTTACACACCAGCAACAGAATCTGCTTATTTCGGAATCGTAGGTATCGTAGCTATCATCGGCGGTGTCTTACTATTCTTGCTGAAAGAACCAATCAAAAAAATGATGGGTAACGTAAATTAAGCATAAGCTTTCGATAAAAAATAGTGATTGAACGTTAAGAAAAAACAAAAAGAAACTGGCTATTGGTCCAGTTTCTTTTTTTGTCGTTTTACCCGTAAATTTACAGATAAAGAACAAATGTTCCAGTTGTTTTGTTATAATAGGAAGAAAGAAATTTGATATAACTGTTGAACACAACAAATAAAGGAGGAGGAAAAATGTCTTTACAATTTATTTTAGGAACCGGAAGAAAAGACCATCAGACAGCTTTAGTTGATGAAACACTTGCTTGGATGGATGAAGACCCAAAGCATGAGGTATTTTTCCTTGTCCCTAACTACAGCAAATTTGAACAGGAGCAGGAATTTTTAGCTGCAGTTCGAGCAAAGGAACAAAAAAAGACATTAAGTACAACCAAGATCCAAGTATTCAGTTTCTATCGTTTGGCTTGGTATTTTTTGCAGCAAACAACACTTTTAAGCGGCAGTGAATTATCCGAAGCAGGTTCTGCGATGCTTTTGCGTCAAGTATTGGCAAAGAGACAAGAGGAACTGACTGTTTTTCGCGGCGAAATCAATAAAAAAGGATTTATCAAACAGCTGCAGGATCTTTACAATGAACTGCAAACAGGAAATATCACACCAGATGATCTGATTGTTCAAGGAATCGAAACACCAAAACAAGAAGATCAGCGCCTGAAAATGCAAGATCTGCAGCTGATTTTCAATACATTTGAAGAAGAGATGTTGATTCATGGCGTCCAATCAGAAAATCAAATGACCTTGTTGGCAAACTACTTGAGTCAGCAAGATCTTTCTCATATCAAATTTATCGTCAGCGGTTTTTCACAATTGAACGCACAAGAGTATCAACTGCTGCGTGTGCTGATGGAAAGAGGGCATTTGACGATCGATCTATTGCTGGATAAAGCTTATCCGGCAACGCCGCCGGAACCACTAGATCTTTTTTATTCGACGGGACAGATTTATTTTCGCTTAAAACAAGCAGCTGCAGAAGCAAGGATACCTGTTTATTTAGACAAACACGCACCAGATAAACCACTTGCACAAGCGATAACGAGTCTTCAAGAAGTCTGGGAAGAAACATCTAGTCAAAAAAGAAGACAGGAACATTCTTTAGGCAAACAACAGGATCTTCGTTTGTGGGAAGCAGAAACGCCTACCGAAGAAATCCGTCAAGCAGCAGTTGAAATTCGCCGTTTAGTCAGTGAAGAAGGCTATCGCTATAGAGATATCCAGATCTTGACCAAAAGTATGGACTTATACAGCGATTTGATCCAGCCTATTTTTGAAGAGATGGCGATTCCTTATTACGTCGATGAGGATCAGCTGATGGAAAGCCATCCGCTGGTAGAATTCATCAATAGTTTGTTTGCGATGGACCGTTCGTATTATCGTTTGCGAGATATCATGCGTTTTTTCAAAACAGAACTGTTTTTGCCGCCAGCAGAAAATCCGCAGTCTTTGGAAGAATGGCTGGAACAGCGGGACCTTTTCCGTCAGCGGCTGGATTTAGCAGAAAATGCCGCGCTTGCTTATAACTACCAAGGAAATCAGTGGCTGCAAGACAAAGAATGGCGTTTTATTGCGTATGATTTTGAAGAAGACAAACTAGAAGATGTTCGCATGCTTGAACAGCAAGCGAATTTGATTCGCCGTCAATTTCAAGAGACAGTTCCTGCTTTTTTTGAAAAAATCAAAAAGAGCAAAACAGGTCAAGAAGCAGCGAGTGTGTTTTATCGATTTTTAGTGACAAGCGGTGTACAAGAACAGCTGATTTTTTGGCGCAACCAAGAAATCGAACGCGGTGATCTTGCGGCGGCTAGAAACCACGAGCAAACATGGGGCGCATTGATCGACCTGTTGGATGAATATGCTGTCATCTATGAAGAAGAACCGTTTGACTGGGCATCTTTCCAGGAAATCATTACCAGTGGTCTTGAAAATCTCAGCTACGGGAAAATCCCTACAGCAATTGACCAGGTGCGTATCAACCGTTTGGAACTTGTCCGCGCAAATCAAGCAAAAGTAACGATTGCTGTTGGTTTAAATGACCAAGTTTTTCCTGACAGGACTGAGACGAAAGGCCTGCTTTCCAGTGAAGAAAGACAACTGTTGAATGATACATTGGAAGAAGGAAAATATCTGTTTGATCCTGCGAAAGAGACGATGAGTATGGAACCTTTCCGTGCCTATCTTGTCTTCAATTCTGCTTCTCAGCATTTGTATTTGAGTTATGCGCAAAGTTACGACACAGATCGTTCATTAAAAATGTCGCCGTATTTGCGCAGGATCAGTGAGTATTTATCTGTTCCGGTAGAGAAAAAAGAACATCTGACATTGAAAAGCAAACCAGAAGCACATGTAGGGACATATAAGAATCTGATTGACGAATTGAATCGTGTTTACCGCATAGCGGCAGACGAAAAGCAAGCTATCCCAACCGTTTGGCAGCAGCTGAAAGATCTGGTACTGCATTCCCAATGGCGAGAATTTGCTTTGAGGATTTTTGAGAGCCAGACACATTTAAATGTTCCGGTTGCTTTGCCGACGGAGCTTGCCGAAGAATTATATGGAAAAGATATCTATACATCGATTTCACGTATGGAAAGTTTTTATCACTGTGAATACAAATATTTTGTTCAATTTGGTTTGAAATTAAAAGAACGTTCAATTTATGGGCTGACACCAGCAGCAACGGGGGACTTTTATCATGAATCGCTGGATCGGTTCTTCAAGCTTCTTTTCTCAAATCAAGTCTCATTAGTGGAAATGACGGATAAACAGCGGGAAGCTTTCACCGAAAAAGTACTAGAAGATGTCTTTGGCGAATTGAAATTTGAGATCCTAGCCAGCTCTGCCCGTATGAACTATATCCGCTACCAATTAGGTCAAACGATCCAAAAAGTCGTCTGGGCATTGCAAAGACAAAGCAAGAATACTGGTCTGCATCCGTTGCAAACGGAAATCTTATTTGGACAAATCGCAGGTGCAAAAGGGATCACTGGCTTAGAATTGCCATTGTCAAATGGCGGGAAACTCCATGTGCGAGGGAAAATCGACCGGGTAGATGTCGCCAATGACCAAGACGAAACATGGTTAAGTGTCGTCGACTACAAGTCAAGCGGCCGTTCATTTGATGTCACAGAAGCTTATTATGGTATGGCGATGCAGCTGCTGACATATTTAGATGTTGCTTTGATGGATGCTGTACATCTGACAGGGCAAGCAGCGGTCAAGCCTGCGGGATCTTATTATCTTCATGTCCATAATCCTGTGCTGAGCGAAGCAGAGAATGTCGATAAAGAAACATTGAAAAAATTCAGTTATGACGGCTTGTTCGTTGATGATCCAGGCTTATTGGAAGTACTTGACCATTCACTTGAAGCAAAAGAAAATTCGCTGATTTATCCAGTGAAGAAAAATGCAAAAGAACAATACCAAAAAGGCAGCTACAGCAAAGAAAAATTCTTTACAGAAGAAGAATTGCAGATGTTTATGGCGCACAACCGCAAAAAAATGCGCTTAGCCGGTGATGCAATCACTTCTGGAGAAATCAAACTGAATCCGTCTTATAAAGACAAACAGCGAATCGCGTGTCAAACATGCCCATTTAGAAGTGTCTGCACATTCGATGTGATGTTGAAAGAAAATAATTATCAACGGCTGGAAAAGCTGAATAAAGAAGAAGCTTTGCGAAGAATGATGGAAGGAAGTGACGAGGAATGAGCAACATTCCTTTAAAACCTCAAAATGAGCGTTTTACAGATGATCAATGGCAAGCGATTTTCGATCAAGGGGATAATCTGCTTGTCTCAGCTTCTGCTGGTTCCGGGAAAACAACTGTTTTGGTTCGCAGAGTGATCGAAAAATTGAAAATGGGTGAAAATATTGACGAATTGCTGATCGTAACTTTTACAGAAGCTGCGGCACGAGAAATGAAGGAGCGTATTCAGGAAGCTCTGCAAGAAGCGGTGAACAGTGAAAGCGATCCAGATAAACTGCAGCATTTCACTAAGCAGCTTTTATTATTGCCGACAGCGAATATCTCTACACTCCATGCGTTTTGTTTAACGGTGATCCGCCGTTTTTATTACCTGATCGATATTGATCCGGTTTTTCGTATGCTGACAGATGAAACAGAAACGATTTTGATGAAAGAAGACGTTTGGGAAGAGCTGCGGGAAACACTTTATGAAAAAAATGATCCACTGTTTTTCCAGCTGACCAGCAATTTTTCAAATGACCGTTCCGATGAAGGGCTGACAAACTTGATTTTTGCACTCTATGAATTTGCACGAGCAAATCCTTCACCAGAAGCGTGGCTGGAACGTTTGGACCAATCCTATCAATTAACAGGAGATCTTGGCAGCTCACCACTTTATCAAGAACAGATCCGACCATTGCTTTTAGCAGATTTACAACAGTGTGTCGCACTTTATGAAGAAATGATCCGCTATGCCCAGCAAGACGAAGGGTTAGTGAAAATATATGATCAAGTTTCTGAAGAATCAGCAATCGTCAATAATGTTTACGGCTTTTTTGTTCAAGATCAGCTGGAGGAAGCTTATGATGCGTTAGGGCAGCTTCGTTTCTCTACATTTAAGAGCAGTCGCAAAGCAGAGTTGAAAGAACTTTCGAACGCCATCAAAGCATTACGAGATCAGGCAAAGAAAATCATCCAAGGCTTGAGTAAGACGTATTTTCCGCTTTCGCCAGATAAAATGAAAGAGATCATGGCAAAAGCTGCTCCATTAGTTACTGAAATGATCCAAGTGGCTAAAGGATTCATGGAAGGTTTTACTGAAAAGAAACGGGAAAAAGGAGTCTTGGATTTCAATGACTTGGAGCATCTGACATTAAAAATACTGACGGATCAATCAGAGGAAGAATGGCAGCCGACTGAAGCTTCTCTTTACTATCGGAAAAAATTCAAAGAAGTAATGGTAGATGAATACCAAGATATCAATCAGCTGCAAGAAGCCATTCTTTATTGGGTAAGAGAACCTGATCCTAAAAAAGGAAACATGTTCATGGTTGGAGACGTGAAACAATCGATTTATTCTTTCCGTTTGGCAGATCCAAGTTTGTTCATTAAAAAATATCAGGATTTTGCGGAAAAAGACGGCGGACGCCGAATTGTTTTGGCCGAAAATTTCCGTTCCAGAGAAGAAGTTCTTTCCTTTACAAATCTGATTTTTGAACAAATCATGGACCCGGCTGTCGGGCAAATCGAGTATGATGAAGCCGCGAAACTGATTACTGGATTCCCAGAATTTCCAGAAAAGGAAGGCTTTGCACCAGAAATCTTGATCTATGAAAAAGAGCAGGAAACGCCAGAAGCGGAATTGCCGGAAGATCTTTGGGTAGAAGATAAAACAGAAGGCGAACTCTTTATGACTGGGTTGAAAATCAGACAATTAGTAGATGAAAAATTCTTGATTTATGATAAGAAAGAAAAACAAGAACGACCTGTTGAATTTCGCGATATCGTTTTATTGACACCTACCAAGAAAAACAACTTGTCGATCTTGGATGTCTTCAAGACGATGGACATCCCATTAGAAATGAACGATGCCCAAAATTATTTTCAAGCAACTGAGATCCGGACAATGATTTCTTTGCTTCAATTGATCGACAATCCGTATCAAGATATTCCATTAGCCGCTGTGTTGCGATCACCGATTGCCGGGTTCAAAGAAGTAGAGATGGCGAAAATACGATTAGCAGATAAAAGCCATACATTCTATGAAGCGTTCTTGACTTATAAAGCAGCAAAAAAAGATGCACTGAGCGAACGGATGGAATCCTTCCATCAATTACTAGACCGCTGGCGGGAAATGGCTCGCAGAAAATCGATCACAGAATTGTTATGGGACATCTACGAAACGACAGGTTATCTGAAATATGTGGCCGGTTTACCCGCAGGACAGCAAAGACAAGCAAATCTCTATGCTTTAGCAGACCGAGCAAAATCTTATGAAAAAAGTTCATTCAGAGGGCTGTATCAATTCGTCCGCTTCATTGAAAAAATGCAGGAAAAAGACAAAGACTTGGCGGAACCAGTGATCGCAACAGCAGATAATGCTGTTCGCGTCATGACGATCCACGCCAGCAAGGGATTGGAATTCCCAGTGGTCTTTTTACTGGATATGACAAAAGAATTCAATTTGCAAGATTTGAGAAGCCGGTATATTTTCGAAGAACGATTAGGAGCCGGTATCCGCTATCTTGACCCCGAAACACGAGTGTTATATGATACATTACCCTACCAAGCAATCAAAACAGCAAAACAAAACAAGCTGTTATCCGAAGAGATGCGGAAGCTTTATGTCGGACTGACTCGAGCAGAGCAAAAATTGTTTATCGTTGGGTCTTATAAAAGCCGTGAACAAACACTGGATACGTGGTCAGAGGCAGGAAACCAAACAAATCTTGTTTTAGACCCAATGCTTCGTTTGAAAAGCCGCAGCAGTTTGATGAATTGGATCGGCTACAGTCTATTCCGCCATCAAAAAATGAAAGAATATTTGACCGAACATGAATCTGCCGCTTTAGAAAGAACCAAGGGGGATTTTTCCATCACTTGGATGAACCAGCAAGAGTTATTAGAAAAACGGCAAGCTTTGGCAACGCAAGAAATCGTGGAAGAAGAAGTTTCAGACGGTACTTCTTTATCGAAAGAATTGAAAAGCAGACTAGAATATGTGTATCCTTACCAAGCGGCGTCGCAAACGACCAGCTATCAATCTGTCTCGGAAATCAAACGGTTATTTGAAGATCCGGATGAAACGCAGACGACAAAACTTGTTTGGGAAAGCAGCCAGAAAAAAGCAATCAACCAAAGATTCCGTTATACACAGGACAAATTAGCTGAACCAAGATTTTTGAATAAAGGCAAACAAGTATCTGCCGCAGCAGTGGGGACAGCAACGCATTATCTCTTACAGCTGCTGCCTTTGGAAACACCAACAGAAGAGTCGATCAAAGAACTGATTGCTGAACTAGTGAAAAAACGATTGATTGATGCCTCCGCAGCGAAAAAAATCCCGATTGCTTCTATAATATGGTTCTTTGGAACAGAGCTCGGACAGCAATTGATCGACCATAAACTTTCCGTAAAAAGAGAACAACCTTTTTCAACATTGGTGTCAGCTGCTTCTGTTTTTGCTGATTATCCAGCAGAAGAAGATGATCTTTTGATCCATGGAATCATTGACGGATATCTTGAATTAGAAAACGAAGTCTGGTTCTATGATTTCAAGACAGATTTCATTTTGCATCCAGAAAATCCAGAAGAAGTAGAGCAGACAGTTGATAAATATCTTGGCCAATTACGTCTTTACCGCCAAGCATTGGCAGATTCCTTAGATAAACCAGTGGCAAAAGGCTATCTTGTTTTATTGAGTGCAAGAAAAATCATCGATATTACTAAGAAATTATAAACAAAAACAAAGTCTCTTACATTTTGTAAGCAACGTGGTATACTTAGAAAAAAAGAGGTGAGAGAATGGAACAAGTAACGACGGAGTTTGCTCTTTGTCCTAAATTTGAAAAGACGTTCTCGATTTTAGGCAAAAAGTGGAACGGATTGATTATCGACGTATTGTTGGAAAATGGTCCGCAGCGCTTTGTTGATCTAGCTGCGAAAATCCCGATGGTCAGTGATCGCGTATTGGCAGAACGTTTGAAAGAATTGGAAAAAGAAAAAATCGTCACAAGAAATATTGCTTGCGGCGAATCCAATCGTTCAGAATATCTATTGACAGAAAAAGGAGCCGATTTGCAAAGTTCGATGCGTCAGCTGCAGATTTGGGGCGAGAAATGGGTCAGAGATGAAGAATGCAGTTGATTTCATCAAAGAAATCTTGTAAACTAAAAGGCAATTGGATATATGAAAGAACGATGACGAAAAAGAGTAGTTTGGTTGAACCTGTCCAGGGAGATCTGCCGGTGACTGAAAGCAGATCCTGTGTTCGAAAAATGAAGTTCACTTTCCGAGTTCGCCTGGGATTTCATCAGGCCGGCAGATAGCCGTTATGTAAGTAAGAGTGCGGGCCCGCAATAGGTTCGCAAATTAGGATGGTACCGCGAAGACCTCGTTCCTTTACAGGAAACGAGGTCTTTTTTTATTCGAAAAGGAGGAAATCAGCAATGTCGTTACAGACACAATTAGAAAACTTAAAAGATGAAACGATCGTAAAAATCTCTGCTGCACAAGATCTGCAGACGCTGAATCAGATTCGTGTAGAAACATTAGGGAAAAAAGGACCAATTACAGAAGTTCTTCGAGGAATGAAAGATTTATCTCCAGAAGAACGTCCAAAAGTGGGTAGTTTCGCTAATGAGATCCGTGATCTTTTATCGCAAGAAATCGACCGAAAAAAACAACTGCTGGAAGAAGCAGCTTTGAATGAAGCGTTAGAAAAAGAAACAATTGATGTGACTTTACCAGGACAAGAAGTACGTCAAGGCACACGTCATATCTTGACTCAAATCATGGAAGAAATCGAGGATATCTTTATTGGAATGGGGTATCAAGTCGTTGAAGGCTATGAAGTCGAATCTGATCATTACAACTTTGAACGAATGAATTTGCCAAAAGATCACCCTGCAAGAGATATGCAAGATACTTTTTATATTTCTGACGATATTTTGATCCGAACACATACATCTCCTGTTCAAGCACGCACAATGGAAAAACATGATTTTTCTAAAGGTGCGCTTCGTATGATTTCTCCAGGAAAAGTGTTCCGCCGCGATACTGATGATGCCACACATAGCCACCAATTCCATCAAATCGAAGGATTAGTCGTTGATAAAAATATCACGATGGGCGATTTGAAAGGGACATTAGAAGTCGTTATGAAAAAAATGTTTGGGGAAGACCGCAGCATTCGTTTGCGTCCAAGCTATTTCCCATTTACTGAACCTTCTGTAGAAGTAGATGTCAGCTGCTTCAAATGCGGCGGCAAAGGCTGTAATGTCTGCAAATACACTGGTTGGATCGAGATTTTAGGAGCCGGCATGGTTCATCCTCACGTCTTAGAAATGTCTGGGATCGATCCAAAAGAATACTCAGGTTTTGCTTTCGGGATCGGACCTGACCGCGTAGCTATGCTGCGTTATGGTGTCAATGATATTCGTCATTTCTATCAAAATGATCTACGTTTCTTAAGTCAATTCAAAGGGGAGTAAAAAAATGTTAGTTTCATACAAATGGTTGAATCAGTATGTTGATTTATCAGGAATCACCGCAAAAGAACTTGCGGATAAAATGTCTGTTACTGGGATAGAAGTAGAAGGGATCACTGTTCCAGAAGAAGGATTGAAAAAGATCGTTGTCGGCGAAGTCAAAGAATGTATTCCGCATCCTGACTCTGATCATCTATCGATCTGCCAAGTAGACATCGGCGAAGACGAACTGTCACAAATCGTTTGCGGTGCACCAAATGTCAAAGCAGGCATCAAAGTAATCGTAGCATTGCCAAACTCTCGCATCGCCGGCAATGTCAAAATCAAAAAAGGGAAAATGCGCGGCCAAGTTTCTAACGGTATGATCTGTGCGTTGCAAGAAATCGGTTATCCTGACAGCGTTGTGCCGAAAGAATATGCAGAAGGCATTTACTACATGCCGCAAGATGCAGTAAACGGCGAACCAGTCTTTTCATATTTAGACATGGATGACAGTATTATTGAACTTTCTATCACACCAAACCGAGCAGATGCACTATCTATGCGCGGCGTTGCCTATGAAGTAGGAGCAATTTATCGTAAAAAACCTGTTTTCAACGATGAACCGCTTGTTGAAACAGATCGTCCTGCTGCTGAAAAAATCAAAGTTACAGTAGAAGATAAAACGGCAGCACCTGCTTATCAAATCCGAATCATTGAAAATGTCAAGATCGCACCAAGTCCGCAGTGGATCCAAAATATTTTAATGAATGCAGGTATCCGTCCAATCAACAATGTGGTTGACGTAACCAATTATATTTTATTACTATTTGGACAACCGCTTCATGCATTCGATTATGACAAACTTCAATCAGAAGAAATCGTTGTACGTTATGCAAAAGAACAAGAAACATTAACTACACTGGATGGCGAAGAACGAAACTTAACAGAAGAAAATCTAGTGATCACCAACGGAAAAGAACCGGTAGCACTTGCTGGGGTAATGGGCGGTTTGGATTCTGAGATAACAGAAACAACAGTCACTGTTGCGCTAGAAGCTGCATTGTTCGATCCGCTATCGATTCGCAAAACATCAAAACAATTCAATTTGAGAAGTGAATCTTCTTCTCGCTTTGAAAAAGGGATCAATCAAGGGACAGTAGATGAAGCAGCGGAAGTTGCAGCAGCAATGATTGCTTCATTAGCAGGCGGAGAAGTGCTGAAAGGTGCAGTCAAAGGAACAGAAGTCGCAGTAGAAAACGCGGAAGTATCCATTACATTAGACCGCATCAACCGTTATTTGGGAACAGAACTGTCCTCAGAAGAAGTAGAAGAAATCTTTGATACATTAGGGTTTGCCAGCCGTAAAGAAAACGATATTTATACAGTCAGTGTACCGTCAAGACGTTGGGATATCCATATCGAAGCGGATATTATCGAAGAAGTTGCTCGAATCTACGGCTATGACCGTTTGCCGTCAACACTTCCAAAAGGCGAAACAGTCGCTGGAAGCTTGACAACAGAACAAGCAGCAACACGTAAAATCCGTACAGTTTTAGAAGGCAGCGGCTTAACTGAAACAATCAATTATGCATTGATTACAGAAGAAAAATCTCGTCAGTTCACGACAAAAGACAGCAATATCACACGTTTGAGCTGGCCGATGAGCGAGGATCGTTCTGTATTGCGCATGAACTTGATCAGCGGACTTCTTGATAGTGTAGCTTACAATACAGCACGCAAGAACAACCAAGTAGCGTTATATGAGATTGGTCGTGTTTTCTACCAAGAAAATGATCCATTGACACATTTGCCGCAAGAAATGAAGCATTTGGGACTAGCTGTTTCTGGTATCTGGCAAGAAAAAGATTGGCAAACAAAAGGCGAAACAGTCGACTTTTTCACTGTTAAAGGTCTTTTAGAAAACTTGTTTGCACAATTCTCTCTAACAGAAAAAATCAGCTATCAAGCAGTATCGATGCCGGAAATGCATCCAGGACGTACAGCGGAGATCTATGTTGGTGAGAAAAAACTTGGATTCGTAGGACAGATTCATCCAACCATTGCGAAAGAATATGAAATCCCAGAAACATATGCAGCTGAAATCGATCTTCAGGTATTGTTCGAAGAAGCACAAGAAGGGATCCATTATCAAGCAGTGACAAAATTCCCAACTGTCAGCCGCGACATGGCGATGTTAGTTTCTGAGTCTGTAACAAATCAGCAAATTGCAGATGTCATCAAAACTTCTGCTGGTAAATTCTTTACAGGAAGCCGCTTATTCGATGTTTATCAAGGTGAAAATATCGAAACAGGGAAGAAATCAATGGCTTACAGCCTAACATTCATGAACCCTGAAGCAACATTGACGGATGAAGAAATCAACAAAGCAATCGAAAAAACAACTGCTGCCTTGTCTGAACATCTCGGCGCAGTAATCCGATAATCAGTGAACTATTGTCAGAAAATCAAGACAGAAGTGTTTGCGGAGACAAGTTTTGACACAAACATATCTGATGTAAAACAAAAAAACCGTACTTGTTCGATCGAAATCGAGCAAGTACGGTTTTGATTTGTGTTGATTAGCTGAAGTAGCTGATACCCATTGCTTTTTTCACTTCGGCTAATGTAGCCGCCGCAGTTTTTTGCGCTTCTTGGCTGCCTTTTTGCAACATTTCCATGACAGCTCCTGGATCTTTTGCCAATTCTTCGCGACGTGCACGGATCGGACCAAATTCTGCTTCCAGTACATCGATCAAATAACGTTTGATCTTGACATCACCAAGTCCGCCGCGGCGATAGTGATCTTTCATCTCTTCAATTGCTTCTTTGTCTGTGCCGAAGACATCTAAGTAAGTGAAAACCATATTTCCTTCCACTTGTCCTGGGTCAGCAACATGGATGTGATTCGGGTCTGTATACATGCTCATGACTTTCTTCTGTAAGACATCAGCAGGATCTGAGATGTAAATGCCGTTATTTAATGATTTGCTCATCTTGCCGTTTCCGTCGATACCAGGAAGACGACCCATACCTTTTGGAGGGAAAACGCCTTTTGGTTCAACTAACACATCGCCGTAAGTATGATTGAAACTTTGGACGATCTCTTGTGTTTGTTCCAGCATTGGTTTTTGATCTTCGCCAACTGGGACAAGGTTTGCTTTAAAGGCTGTAATATCGGCTGCTTGCGAAACAGGGTAGATGAAGAAGCCTGCTGGGACACTTTCGCCGAATTTCTTTTGTTCGATCTCTGTTTTGACTGTTGGGTTTCTTCTAACGCGGCCTACGCTGACCAAGTTCAGATAATACATCGTCAATTCTGCTAGTTCAGGGATTTGCGATTGGATGAACAAAGTAGATTTCGCAGGATCTAATCCTACAGAAAGATAGTCCAAAGCTACTTCTAATACATTAGAAGAAACTTTTTCGGGATTTTTTGCGTTGTCTGTTAACGCCTGCATGTCAGCTATCATTACGAACAAACGATTCGTTTCGTCTGCTTGCATTTCTACACGTTTTTTTAGTGATCCGACATAGTGGCCCAAGTGAAGTTTGCCAGTTGGGCGATCGCCGGTCAAGATAATATTTTTCAAAAAAACACCTCTTTGGTTACAATTTTTCAATTCTTGGCATCTACCATCTTACCGTTTTTTTTTTAAAGAAACAACTGTTCAAACAGAAAACTGCGTCTTTATTTGAAAATACTGAAAAATGTCCCAGAAATAAAAAATGTTATGTTATAACTTTTTTTAAACTTTACAACTGATAACTTTTTCCTATATAATGTGTTTCATTACAAATTTATAAACAGATTAAAGATGTTCTTACTAAATAATAATGGGAGTGTAATATATGGCAATGATAGAATTCAAGAACGTAGAAAAGTACTATGGCAAATTTCACGCGTTGAAAAATATCAACCTTGAATTTGAAAAGGGGGAAGTTGTCGTTGTCATCGGACCATCCGGCTCAGGTAAAAGTACGATGCTTCGCTGTATCAATGGTTTAGAAACAACCTCTTCTGGAGAATTGCTAATCAACGGCAAGAATCTTCATGATAAAAATACCAAATTGACAGAGATCCGAAAAAATATTGGGATGGTATTCCAGCATTTCAATCTTTATCCAAATAAAACTGTTTTAGAAAATATCACATTAGCACCAATCAAAGTCTTGAAACAAGACCAAGGAAGTGCAGTGAAGAACGCTGAGAAATTCTTGAAGACAGTAAATATGTACGATAAAAAAGATTCATATCCATCTATGCTTTCAGGCGGACAGCAGCAACGGGTAGCAATCGCACGCGGTTTAGCGATGAATCCGGAGATGCTGTTATTTGATGAGCCGACTTCTGCATTGGACCCAGAAATGATCGGGGATGTATTAGATGTTATGAAAAAATTAGCACATGACGGTATGTCGATGATCGTCGTGACCCACGAAATGGGCTTTGCAAAAGAAGTAGCAGACCGTGTCATCTTTATGGCGGATGGTGAAGTTCTAGAAGACAGCCGTAATGTGAAAGAATTCTTTGAACAGCCAAAAGAGGAACGAGCAAAACAATTCATCAGCAAAGTAATCAACCACTAGGAGGAACAGAATGAAAACACTTAAAAACTTTCGTCTTTTTTTTCTTTTGGGCATCGTGTTGGCAGCTTTAGCAGGATGTGGAGCAAAAAGCGCTGCGAACCAAGATGTATTGGAGCAGGCGAAAAAGAATGATGTCATCACTTGGGGTGTAAAATACGATACCCGTCTATTTGGAATGATGGATATCAAATCAAGAGAAGTCAAAGGTTTTGATATCGATATTGCGAAAGCGGTAACTGAAAAAATCCTTGGCAGAGATGGCCATGCTGAATTTGTCGAAGTAACGTCTAAGACAAGAATTCCTTTATTAAAAAACGGAAATATCGATGCTATCATCGCGACAATGACGATTACCGACGAACGAAAGAAACAAGTCGATTTTTCAGACGTCTATTTTGATGCAGGACAGTCGCTGCTTGTGAAAAAAGGCAGCCCAATCAAAAGTGTAGAAGATCTAGATTCTTCTACCACAGTATTAGCGGTCAAAGGCTCAACTTCTGCTGCAAACATCCGCGAACATGCACCAGATGCAAGAATCCTTGAACTTGAGAACTATGCTGAAGCGTTCACGGCATTGCAGTCTGGCCAAGGACAAGCAATGACGACCGACAATGCGATCCTTTTAGGAATGGCAGATGAAAATCCTGACTACACATTAGTTGGCGGAACATTTACCAATGAACCTTATGGCATCGCGATCAATAAGGGGCAAGAGCCGTTTCTGAAAGCTGTCAACAAAGCGCTTGAAGAAATGCTGACAGACGGGACATACGATAAAATCTATCAAAAATGGTTCCCAGAAACAGAAGACGGCAAGGTCGAGTAGGGAGGAAATAGGATGAGCGGATTAATACAAACATACGGATCGGCCTTTTTGGAAGGTTTTAAGTATACGATTTTATCTAGTCTTTTAGCGCTTTTTTTCAGTTTGGTCATCGGAACATTGATGGCGATTTTCCAACTGTCAACAAACAAAGTGATCAAAGGATTAGCAAAAGCGTATGTTGAATTTTTCAGAAACATACCGCTTTTGATCATCGTTATGTTTTTCTATGTAGTCGTACCGATTTATTGGATCAGTTTTGACGGCTTCCAAGCAGGGACGATCGGCTTGACGATCTACACTTCTGCGTTTATTGCAGAAACAGTGCGTTCTGGTATCCAAACAGTGCCAAAAGGGCAGATGGAAGCAGGGCTTTCAGCAGGATTTACGTATTCTGAGACAATGCGTTATATCATTTTGCCGCAAGCATTTAAAATCGTGATCCCGCCGCTAGGAAACCAATTCATCAACTTGATCAAGAATTCATCGATCTTGGCGATGGTAGCGGGTTTGGATCTGATGTATCAAGGAGACTTGATCGCAAGCGAAACATTCAATACATTTGATACGTATATCGTTGTTGGATTATTTTATTTGATACTGACATTGCCATTATCTTATTTGATGGTCTATCTTGAAAAAAAATGGGCAGTACGTTCTTAGAAAGGAGGAAAATAGATGGATTTTGCTGGTGCTTTTTCATGGATGAATATCCGCTTTTTACTAGACGGGTTAAGAGTAACTGTTGAAGTTTCTGCTATTTCAATGATTTTGAGTCTCTTTTTTGGCGGTCTGACAGGGGTGCTTCGTTTTGCGGATATCCCAGTGCTTTCTAAGGTAATTGGGGTCATTATTGATATTATTCGGAATCTTCCGCTGCTGCTGATTATTTTCTTCACTTATTTCGCTTTACCGCAAATCGGGATAAAATTAGATATTTTCTGGTCAGCAATTGCAGCTTTGGCGATTTTTGAATCTGCAATGCTTTCAGAGATTTTCCGTGCAGGATTGAATGCCGTACCAAAAGGGCAGATGGAGGCCGGACTTTCAACAGGATTGTCTTATGTAGACACGATGAGGATCATCATTTTTCCTCAAGCTTTCAAGTCGATGATCCCAGCGATCGTCAGCCAATTGATCTCATTGATCAAAGATACGTCATTGGCAGTCATTATTTCTTTACCGGAATTGACCCATCATGCGCGAATCGTTTATGGACAAAATACGAATTATGTTTTGCCGATGTTCGTAGCAATGACATTGATGTACTTTGTGATTTGTTATATCTTGTCTGTCTTTTCACGCTTTTTGGAAAAAAGAAATTACAGCTATTAATAATAATCTTGCAGAAGAAAAAGGAGTCTGGCTTTGTCCAGCTCCTTTTTTGTTTTTGATCAGCTGCTTTTTTAAACAGAATGGTTGCGGTCGCTTGGAAATCTTGGCGGCAGATCTTTTGTCAGGTCGTCTAGTTTTTTTTCGATATCGGTTACTGTGTTCTCAGGCCCGTCAGAATCCTCTTTTTTCGGCATGTCTAGCCCTTCTTTTTCTGCTAATTCATCGATTTTTTTGAAGTCTTCTCCTAAATCTTTTTCCTTTGCTAATTTGTCTAAAAAGTCATCTTTTGGCATATCGGCACCTCCTTTGTGTATAATAGATAATCCAAGCATAACGAAACAAATGTAAATAATAAAATAAAACGCTTTCCGAAACGGTAGAAACGCTTGAAAAAATCGGCTAAAAAGTACACAATAAGGGAAGCGAAAACTATTAGAAAAAAGGATGATCACATTGTCAGATAATCGGCCAATTGGCTTTATCGATTCGGGCGTCGGCGGTTTGACTGTCGTAAAAGAAGCATTAAAACAACTACCGAACGAAAATATTTTATACCTCGGAGACACAGCGCGCTGCCCATACGGTCCAAGACCTGCAGAACAAGTGATCCAATACACATGGGAAATGACGAATTTTTTGATTGAAAAAGGAATCAAGATGCTGGTGATCGCATGTAATACGGCCACCTCTGTTGCCTTAGAAGAAATCAAAAAAAATGTCAATATCCCTGTAGTCGGCGTAATCATGCCGGGTACAAGAGCAGCTGTGAAAGCAACCAAAAATAATCGAGTGGGCGTGATCGGCACAGCAGGAACAGTCAAAAGCGGAGCATACGAAAACTTCTTAAAAGAAAAAGCACCAGAATTAGTTGTAGACAGCCTTGCTTGTCCAAAATTTGCGCCTCTTGTAGAAAGCAATCAGGCCCATTCATCGGTAGCGAAAAAAGTCGTTGCTGAAACGCTTGCGCCTTTATTGAAACAAAACTTGGATACATTGATTTTGGGCTGTACCCATTATCCATTGCTGCGGCCAATTATCAAAAATGTGATGGGAGAAAATGTCACATTGATTGATTCTGGCGCAGAAACAGTGGGGGAAGTATCGATGCTGCTGGATTATTTTGAAATTGCCAATACACCAAAAAATTCGACAAAATCACGTATGTTTTATACGACTGGTTCCCCAAAAATGTTCCAAGAAATTGCAGAAGAATGGCTGGAGTTGAATGAGATGGATGTCCAGCATATCGAATTAGGAGGAAAAAATTGATGCGCCATGATGGAAGAGCACCGCAAGATCTGCGGGCAATCGAGATTCGTACGAATGTATTCAAATATCCGGAAGGTTCGGTTGTGATCCGATTCGGCGATACAGAAGTCATCTGTTCTGCCACGGTGGAAGAATCGGTTCCGCCTTTTTTACGCGACTCTGGTACAGGATGGGTCACAGCAGAATATAGCATGCTGCCTAGAGCAACAGCTTCAAGAAACCGCCGAGAAAGCAGCAAAGGGAAACTTACTGGCAGAACGATGGAAATCCAGCGGCTGATCGGGCGTTCTTTGCGAGCAGTCATTGATTTGGAAAAACTAGGCGAACGCAGCATCATCGTCGATTGCGATGTTGTGCAAGCAGATGGGGGCACAAGAACAGCAAGTATTACGGGTGCATTTATTGCTTTGAGACTTGCTGTGGAAAAATTGCTGCGGGAACAACAATTATCAGAAGATCCGATCAAAGAACATCTAGCAGCTGTCAGCGTTGGTATCTTGCCTGATAATACCTGTGTGACGGATTTGGATTATGCAGAAGATTCTGCTGCATTAGTAGATATGAACCTCGTTATGACGGAGTCTGGAAAGTTTGTGGAGATCCAAGGAACTGGAGAAGAAGCTACTTTTGACGGTGAACAATTAAATGAACTGCTGATGTACGGAAAAAACGGAATCGAAGCCTTGATTGCTGAACAAAAAACAGCGCTGCTTGCTGAATACACAGAAGGATCAACAGTTATTCCTGAGAACAAAACAGTGGTCATCGCGACTCGCAATCCAGGAAAAGCACGTGAATTTGCAGAAATATTTGGCAAGAATGGTTACCAAGTCAAAACATTGTTAGATTATCCTGAATTGCCAGATGTAGAAGAAACGGGTACGACTTTTGAAGAAAATGCGCGTTTGAAAGCAGAAACGATTGCAGGGATCTTGAAACAGCCTGTCTTAGCAGATGACTCAGGATTGAAAGTAGATGCGTTAGGCGGCATGCCAGGAGTCTATTCTGCACGTTTTGCCGGCGAGCATAAAAGTGATGCTGCAAACAATGCGAAGCTTCTGCATGAATTGACTGGGGTCCCAGACGAAAAACGAACAGCACAATTCCACTGTACACTTGTGTTTGCTGAACCAGGAAAAGACAGTTTGGTCGTAGAAGCGGAATGGCCTGGAAAAATCGCCAGAATACCGCAAGGAGAAAACGGCTTTGGATATGATCCGCTCTTTATCCCTGAAAACAGCAGCCAGTCCGCAGCAGAACTTTCAAATGAGGAAAAAAATGAGCAAAGCCACCGCGGCCAAGCATTGAAAAAATTAGCCGAAGTTTGGGAAACATGGCTGGAAGGAGAAGGAAAATGAGATATCTAGTCGTAAGCGATAACCACGGAGACCGTCAGATTTTAGAGGATCTTTCCGAAAAGTATAAAGAACAGGTCGATTACTTTTTTCATTGCGGCGATTCTGAATTAGAAGCGACAGATGAATTATGGTCTGTGTTCCAAGTCGTTAAAGGCAATTGCGATTTTGGTCCGGGATTTGAAAAAAATCGGTTGATCGATACAGGCCAAGATAAAATCTATCTTTCTCACGGACATCTTTCCAACGTCCGCTTTGGTTTGACACAGTTGTCCCTAGAAGCAGAAGAAAAAGGCGCCAATATGATTTTCTTTGGTCACACGCATCAAATCAGTTGCGAGATGGAACAAAATCGGCTATTCTTGAACCCGGGAAGTATCTCTCAGCCAAGAGGACCGATCCGTATCCCATCCTATGCGCTGATTGACAGCGGAGAAGAAGAAATCCATGTCCAATATTATAATCGGGCACATCAGCCTGTAGAAGAGCTGGAATTTACTTTTTCACGCAACAAGTAAAAAAAGAATCTAAATTTTGCTAAAAGCAATAATTTTTTTCTGTAAACTTCTTTGTATTTCGGTACAATAGAACCAGCGAACAAAACAGAAATGGAGGCAATCAAATGATTGGACCTGCAATTAGTGAATTATTACTGGAGAATCAGGAAACATTCCTGGTACCAGCGGAAAACGTGGCGAATGTCATGCACCAGCATCCTTTGTCCCACGGCTTGCTTGTCTTGTCGAAAGTCGGCTATACAAAGATCCCAGTCTTGGATAAACAAGATCATTTTGTTGGTCTGGTGGGTTTATCAGGAATCGTCAATAAAATGATGGATCTAAATGAGATCAGCATGGAACCTCTTGAAGGATTGACTGTAGCTGATGTGATGGAAACAGAAGTACCAACCATCAACGAGAGCTGGGAATTAGAAGATGTGCTTCATTTGCTGGTCGATGCATCGTTCTTGCCAGTAGTAGATGATAATCAAGTTTTTAAAGGGATCATCACAAGAAAAGAATTGCTGAAAGCAGTGAATTTCATGGTCCATGAATTGGAACGGCGCAACATATTGACACCGCGCAACGTCGAAGAAATGAAAAGTAAAGTCGAATTATTAGGCTGATTTGAATAAAAGAGAAGGCAGGATTCCTGCCTTCTCTTTTGTATTTTATATCAGACGCGTGCAATCGGTGTATTTGGAATAGAAAAACCAGCTTTCGTCAATTCTTTGACATATCTGCTTAAAAATTCTTCCTTTAATGCGTATTGTTTGCCATTCAGTGCATAACACACCGTACGGATCGCAAAATTGCTGTTCCCTAAATCTACGATACCGAAAATAGACGGCTCTGTTTGTAATTCTTCTTGGTATTTTTCGCCAAGCTCTTGATTGACTGAATCGATGATTTGATAAATTTGGTCGTATCCTTCTTCAGGGATGATTCGAATATCAAGTAAGATTTGCATATTTGCTCGGGAAAGATTACTGATCGTTGTGATATTTCTGTTAGGTATAAAATGGATCGTTCCGTCGGTTGCTTTCAGCTGCAGCGTGCGAATCCCGACAGAAACTACTGTGCCTTCGATCGATAGCGCCGTTAATTTGACATAGTCGCCTACATCCATCTGTTGTTCCATGATAATGAAAAAGCCAGTGATCACATCGCTCATGAATCCTTGTGCCCCTAAACCAATGGCTACCCCAGCAATTCCAGCTCCGGCCAGCAGAGAGCCGATTGGTACACCGATCACAGAAAGAATGGAATAAATGAAGAAAAAGCCTAATGTATAATTGAAGATGGTATTCAATAAGCTGTGCAAGGTTTTTGATCGTGTACCGTGCAGTGCTGATTTTTTTGAATATTGCTTAAAGGATTTTTCCATCAGATATTTTCCTACACGATTCAAAATACTGAACAGGAGGATCAGGAATACAAGATAAAGTGCTTTTTCAATAGCAGAAGCAAGCAGATCATCCCAGTTGATGTTATTCCAAAAACGTTGGAACGCGTTGACTTTGTGAACCGCTTGATCAGTTAATGATTCATCTGTAGAAGTCGTTGTTTGTGCCGTTAAAATCATAAAAAACATATAATTCCCTTCTTTAAAAAAATGATAGTCCTATTGTAACAAGAACTGGCAAAAAATGAAAATAGAGAAATGAATGAAGAATTGGTATATTTTCTAGATAAATACGAAAATTGTCATGACAAATATTTTTCGAAGTGATAAAATATGCAGAAAGTACTTAATGAAGAGGGAGTAACGTTATGCAAATCGATTGGAATAATCTTGGTTTTTCATATATCAAAACACCTTTCCGCTATATTGCACGCTGGAAAGATGGACAATGGGAAGAAGGACAGTTGACAGAAGACAACTATTTGACGATCCACGAAGGCTCTCCAGCCCTTCATTACGGACAGCAATGTTTTGAAGGCTTGAAAGCTTACCGAAGAAAAGACGGAGAAATCAATTTGTTCCGTCCAGATCAAAACAGCCGCCGTTTGAATCAAAGTGCGCGCAGACTATTGATGCCGATGGTCCCAGAGCCAATGTTTATCGATGCAGTCAAACAAGTTGTAAAAGCAAATGAAGCGTTTGTACCGCCTTATGGAACTGGGGCAACATTGTATTTAAGACCTCTATTGATCGGGGTAGGAGAAAACATCGGGGTGCATCCAGCCTCTGAATATTTATTTGTTGTCTTTTGTACGCCAGTTGGTGCATATTTCAAAGGCGGTTTGAAACCAACGAACTTTATCGTTTCGGATTACGATCGTGCTGCGCCAAAAGGGACAGGAGCTGCGAAAGTCGGCGGAAACTACGCTGCAAGTTTGATGCCCGGAAATGAAGCAAAAGAACTTGATTATTCTGATTGTGTTTATCTTGACCCGGCAACACATACAAAAATCGAAGAAGTGGGCGCAGCGAACTTTTTCGGAATCACCAAAGATGGAAAATTCATTACACCGCAGTCGCCATCGATCTTGCCAAGTATCACAAAATATTCTTTACTGCAATTAGCAGAAGAACGTTTAGGATTGGAAACTATCGAAGGGGATATCTATATCGATAAAATGGATGAATTCGCTGAAGCAGGCGCATGTGGTACGGCAGCTGTTATTTCTCCAATCGGCGGCATCTATTATAAAAATGATCTTCATGTCTTTTACAGCGAAACAGAAGTGGGACCAATGACAAAACGTTTGTATGACGAATTGACAGGTATCCAGTTCGGTGATGTAGAAGCGCCAGAAGGTTGGATCGAAGTCGTTTAAAAGTTTTTTAAGATACTAAAAAGGACCTCAGCGATTCGCTGCGGTCCTTTTTGTTTTTTCTGATTAAGAAAGATGAACACCTTTATCAACATAGATGATATCCCCGATGATCCCGCTTGAAAGAGGGCTCACTAAGAAAGCACAAGTATTGCCGACTTCTTCGATCGTTACACCTTGGTGATCTGGTGTACGGTCTTCAGATAATTGGATCAATTTTTGATAATCTTTAACGCCAGTTACAGCAAGTGTTTTGATTGCTCCAGCAGAAATACCATTGACACGGATTCCTTTTGGTGAAAATTCAGCAGCCAAGTAGCGGATTGCTGCTTCAAGCGCTGCTTTAGCGATTCCCATCATGTTGTAGTTAGGGATCGCACGTTCAGAACCAAGGTAAGACATGCTGACGATCCCGCTGTTTGGTGCCATGATTTCTTGGGCATATTTTGCAACAGCGATCAATGAGTAGCTGCTGATATCTTGTGCTAATTGGTAGCCGTCTCTTGAGATATCAGACACGTTGCCAGATAATTCTTCTTTGTTGGCATAAGCGATCGCATGGACCAAACCATGGATTTCTCCTGCATATTCTTTGATTGCTGAAAAAGCTTTTTCGATACTTTCATCGCTGGCTACATCACATTCTACAGTGAATGCATCTTCGCCGACTAATCTCGTTAATGACTTTTTCATGCGTTCGTTTTGATAAGTGTAGATGATTTCAGCGCCTTGTTTTTGCATCGCTTCCGCACATCCCCAGGCAATGCTCTTTTTATTGGCAACACCCATGATGACGATTTTTTTTCCGTCTAAAAATGACATATTGACACTCCTTTAGTCCTAAAAGTAACTTTATTGAATTGGAAAACTAATAAATAATTGCTTAAAGAAAATACTTCTTTGACTTCATATTATTAGCTAAAATTGTTTGATTGTCAAACTATTTTTTTCGGTATAAAAAAAAGATTGCCAAATAAAAAAGAATATGATACTTTGATAATCAAACAATAAATGAATGATGGCAATTGCCTGAAAGAAGGAGCAAATTATGTCGTACGTCTTATCAGCAACAGAAGTAATGGAATTGATCCCTAATCGCTATCCGATTTGTTATATTGATTATGTAGATTCTTTAGAGCCAGGGAAAAAAATCATCGCTACAAAAAATGTAACGATCAATGAAGATTTTTTCCAAGGCCATTTTCCCGATAACCCAGTAATGCCAGGCGCGTTGATTTTAGAAACATTGGCACAAGCGGGTTCGATCTTGATTTTGAAATCAGAAGAATTTTTAGGAAAACGCGCATACATCGGCGGCATCAACAAAGCAAAATTCCGTCGAAAAGTCGTACCAGGCGACGTGATGAAATGTCACTTTGAAATCACAAAAATGAAGGGTGCGGTAGGAACTGCGCTTTCTGAAGCATACGTAGGAGACGAAAAAGTCTGCGAATGCGAATTTACGTTTATCGTCAACCAAGACGCATAGAAGAAACGCTTTGGAAGAAGCAGAGAGATAGCGGCTGCTTTTTCTAAAAAACTATTTTTTCCTGGTTTGGAAAAAGATTATAACAGCATGTCAAAAAACCTTCCGCAGCTGCGGAAGGTTTTTTGCTTAAGGAAATCTTATTTTTTTGCTTCTTGAAGGACAGTTATTTTTTCGATCTTCACATCTTCTTTTGGTTTGTCATTGTCGTCTGTTTCAACATCAGCGATTTTATCCACGACATCCATTCCTTCGACAACTTGGCCAAATACAGTATAGTCGCCATCTAAGCTTGGATAGCCGCCGTCTTTGTAAGCGTCGATTATCTTTTGCGGATAAACAGTGTTCAAAAGTCCATCGTGCATATCATCGCTGTTTTGGACGATAAAGAATTGGCTGCCGTTGCTGTTTGGATCTTGAGCACGCGCCATCGAAAGCGCACCGCGGATGTTGTAAAGCTGATTGGAAGCTTCTGTTTCGAAACCTTCGCCCCAAATGCTTTCGCCACCAGTTCCGTCACCATTTGGATCGCCGCCCTGGATCATAAAGTCTTTGATCACTCGGTGGAAAGTCAAGCCGTTATAATAGCCGTCTTTTGCATGCGTCATAAAATTTTCGACAGCTTTCGGAGCGATTTCAGGGAAAAGTTTTATTTTGATTGCGCCTTTATCGGTCGTCATTTCTACCAGCGCTTCGTTATCTGCCACTTCTTTGTCCAACTGGGGAAGTTCTAAAGCATTCAAATCGACAGAATCAGAAGTTGCTGTCTCTGCTGTTGCAGAATCGGAAGTAGAAGATGACGTTTGGTCAGATGCGGAACAGCCTGCCGCGAATAATAACGCAGACGCAAGCCCTAAACTTAAAATCAATTTATTTTTTTTCATAGTTGTTTCCTTTCTTTTTAAATGGGATTTTCTTTTCTTCAAGGCAGAATGTTTTTTTTTATACCTCTAGTAAATGGTAGTTGCAACCTCTGCTAAACGGTGTCCACTCAGCTTAATACTCAAGTCAAAACGCTAAGTTCACAACCTCTATTTTATCATAGCAAATCTTAAACTAAATACCTATAGAAACTTTGGAATTCACATGTTATTTTTTAGAAAGAACGAAAAGGTGTAGACCACTTTTTCTCTTTTTGTTATAATGTAAGTGGATACAAAATGTAGGAATGTAGGAGGAATTTGGATCATGGGAAAATTAGGCATATCGATTTATCCAGAACGTTCAACGTTTGAGAAGGACAAAGAGTATCTTGATTTGGCACATAAATACGGCTTTAAAAGAGTGTTTACCAGCTTGCTTCAAATCAATGATGATAAAGAAAAAGTATTAGCTGAATTCAAACAAGTCGTTGATTATGCGAACAGTTTGGGCATGGAAGTAATGGTAGATATCAATCCAGCGTTATTTGAACAACTTGAGATCTCTTACGATGACTTGTCGTTCTTTGACAAAATGGGTGCTTACGGTATTCGTTTGGATATCGGATTTACTGGAGCAGAAGAAGCGAAAATGACACGAAACCCTTACGGCATCAAAATCGAGATCAACATGAGCTCAGGCACGAATTATGTCGACAACATCATGAGTTATTCACCAAATACCAACAATCTGCTTGGTTCACACAATTTTTATCCACACCGTTATTCTGGACTAAGCTATGATCATTTTATCTATTGTTCTGAAAAGTTCAGAAAATATAACTTGAATACGATGGCTTTTGTCAATTCGCAAACCGCTGACTTTGGTCCATGGCCAACACAAGACGGCTTATGTACTTTGGAAGATCATCGGACATTAGAGATTGCCACACAAGTCAAACATTTTATGCTGACAGGCTTGATTGATGATATCTCTATTGGAAACGCTTATGCCAGCGAAGAAGAATTGAAAGCAATGGCTGAAGCTTTCAATGCGGACTTCCCAACGTTGAAAGTGGATGTAGAGCCGGATATCACGGAGGATGAGCGCATTTGTCTGTTTGACAAACTGCACAGCTACCGAGGCGATCGTTCAGAGTATATTTTACGTTCAACAATGACCCGCATTTATTATAAAGACAAAGAATTTCCTCCGCATAATACACGTGATATGACACATGGAGATGTTTTGATCGATAATGCCGGATATGGCCAATACAAAGGCGAAACACAGATTGCATTGAAAGAAATGAAAAATGACGGCCGAGTAAACGTGGTAGGAAGAATCAGTGATGACGAACTTTTCTTGCTGGACTTCATCAAGCCTTGGTCAAATTTCAAATTGATTGAAAACAAATCTAAATAAACCTCAATAGACGAATCATTTGTTTGTCTGTTGTTTGTAAAAGAGGCTGGAGGTTCTAATCCCAGCCTCTCAGTTTTTTTAAAAGGAGAGATTTCATGGAAAAGGAATTAATGGAACAGATTGCACGAATCCAAGGAATTGCTCAAACGGGTTTGACGTATGGAAAAGATGTTTATGATAAGGAAAGATATCAAGAACTTCAAGAAATCGCAAAGGATCTTTTAAAAATAACAACGAATCTGCCTGATGAAAAGATAAAAATCCTGACCGAAAAAGATGAAGGATATGCGACACCGAAAGTCGATATCCGTGCAGTGGTTTTTGATGAACAAGATCGATTGCTTCTTGTTCAGGAGAAAAAAGACCATTTATGGAGTCTTCCAGGCGGTTGGGCTGATATTGGTTTTTCACCGTTTGAGATTGCGGAAAAAGAAACGGAAGAAGAGGCAGGGATCGTTGTCAAAGCAGCTCGCTTATTGGCGGTCAAAGATAAGTCGAAGCATCCTTATCCGCCAAGCGCAGTCTATGTGTATAAATTTTTTATCGCCTGTCGATGGTTAGAAGGGGAACTTCAATCGGGGGTCGAAACAGAGACAGCTGCTTTTTTCACGCAAAAAGAGATCAATGAATTAAAGCTTTCTTTACCAAGAAATACAAAAGAAGACATCCAAATGATCTTTGATGATCACAAAAATCCGCAAGCTGTTTGGTGTGATTGAGATTCGCCTTGTTGCGAAACTGCTGTATTTTTATTATACTGCTAGTTAAATCAAGAAAAACAGGTGAAATATGTGAAAATTTGGATGAAAATTGTTATTGGTTTAGTCATTATTCTAAGTATAGGGCTGATTTGGGCAGGGAATTATTTTTATAATTATGCCGTCGTTCCTTCCAAAAAAGACTTTCTCGAAAACGATACACCAGGCACACATCAAGAGGCAAATTCCTCTGAAGAAAAGCAATGGTTTACCAATGAAAAAAATCGGAGTTACTGGACGCAGACTTCCGATGATCAATTAAAACTTTCTGCTATTTATCTTCCTGCAGAAAAAGAGACACATCAAACAGCAATCGTCGCTCATGGTTATATGGGAAATGCTGAGACGATGAGTTCATATGCCAAGATGTTCCATGACATGGGTTACAATGTTTTAGTACCGGATGCACGGGGACATGGGAAAAGCGAAGGAGACTATATTGGCTTCGGCTGGCATGAACGAAAAGATTATGTTCGCTGGATCGATCAAGTATTGGCAAAAAACGGCTCCTCAGAAAAAATCGTGTTATATGGTGTCAGCATGGGAGCTGCAACAGTGATGATGACCAGCGGCGAAAAATTGCCGACAAATGTGAAAGCCATCATTGAAGATTGCGGCTACAGCTCTGTCACAGATGAACTGACGTATCAATTAGGAGATATGTTCAATCTACCTGCCTTTCCATTGATTCCTATGACAAGTCTGATTACCAAACTCAAAGCTGGTTATTTCTTTGGTGAAGCAGATGCGGTGAAACAATTACACAAAAATAAAACGCCAATGCTTTTTATCCATGGTGATGCAGATACTTTTGTTCCTTTTTCGATGCTGGAAAAAGTCTATAATGCGACAGATGCACCTAAAGAGAAATATGTCGTACATGGCGCAGAACATGCAAAAGCCTTTCGTGCGGATGAAAAAAAATACAAGGAAACCGTCCAAAACTTCTTGGAAAAATATGTCAAAAATTAGTGAAACAAGCACGCCGCAGTTTAAATCTGCGGCGTTTTTTGCGTACTTATCATAGAAACTTCCACGCAAAAAACGCGCATCAGCAAACGAATGCTCGCTGCTGATGCGCGTCAAACCAGATATCCAAGAGTGAATCGTTATGGAATCAAGTTTAAGTGTTTTTTTATAAGTTAGCAAATTTTTCCAACAAACGAATCATTTGGCAAGTGAAGCCATATTCGTTGTCGTACCAAGCGACAGTTTTTACTAATTGATAGTCGCCGGCAGAAGTGATTTCTGTTTGAGTAGGGTCAAAAATCGAGCCTTGTGTTGTACCGATCACATCGCTAGAAACGATTTCGCGATCATCATAACCGAATGATGGGTTATCCACTGTATATTTTTTGATTGCTTCGTTGACTTGTTCTGCGGTTACTTTTGTTTTCAAGATAGAAACAAGCTCTGTCAATGAACCATCAACAACTGGTACACGTTGCGCATGGCCTTGAAGTTTTCCGTTCAATTCAGGGATAACTAAACCAATTGCTTTTGCAGCCCCTGTTGAGTGAGGGATCGTATTGTCCGCAGCAGAACGCGCAGCACGAAGATTTCCGCCTCTAACTGGACCATCTAATAACATTTGTGTTGAAGTGTACGCATGGATCGTTGTCATTGTTCCAACTTCGATACCAAATTCTTTATTCAAGAAGTAAGCCATTGGTGCTAAACAGTTGGTTGTACAAGAACCAGCGGAGATGATTTGGTCATTTGAATCTAAAGTATCATCATTTACATTGTAAACGATTGTTTTCATAGCGCCGGCTGGAGCAGAGATAACGACACGTTTTACACCAGCATCCAAATGAGCTTTCGCTTTTTCTTCGGAAGTGTAAAAACCTGTACATTCTAAGACGATATCTACGCCATTTTCTTTAGCCCAGGGGATTTTGCTTGCGTCTGGTTCGGCGTAAACACGTGTTTCTTCGCCATCTACAACAATTGAGTTTTCAGTTGCAGTGACGTTTCCTGGATACGTACCGTGTGTGGAGTCGAATTGCAATAATTGTGCCAGCATTGTTGGACTTGTCAAATCATTGATTGCTACCACTTCGATATCGTCTGAAACTTCTTTGATGCGTCGGAATGCTAAACGTCCGATACGTCCAAAACCATTAATACCTACTTTAACTGTCATAATGAAAAATCCTCCTTTTATTAGCTGTAAAACAACTTGGATCCAGCATCACGCTGTATTGTCATTTTGCAACGGTAAGCGTTTTTTGTCAAAGCATAAACATCGTAATTGATTTGTCGCTAAAATTTTTATAAAAGGTAAAAAAAGAAGAATTCCTGTGTTCTTTTCCGTCAAAAGATAGACAAAATGCTCTTTCATAGATAAAATAGGGAGGACTTTTGTTTATTGTGGAAATTCATGTAGTCAAGAGATAAAAGAGAAAAAGAGGAGGACGATAGAATGTCCATGTTTTTAGATCAAGTAACGATCGACGTTAAAGCTGGAAAAGGCGGAGACGGAATGGTTGCTTTTCGAAGAGAGAAATATGTACCAGACGGCGGTCCTGCTGGTGGAGACGGCGGTCACGGCGGAGATGTGATCCTAGTAGTAGATGAAGGACTCCGTACATTGATGGATTTCCGTTTTAATCGTCATTTCAAAGCGCAGCCTGGAGAAAACGGTATGAGCAAAGGAATGCACGGACGCGGTTCTGAAAACACCTATATAAAAGTACCGCAGGGAACGACTGTTCGCGATGCAGATACAGGCGCTTTGCTTGGGGATTTGGTTGAACAAGGCCAAACACTTGTGATTGCAAAAGGCGGACGCGGCGGACGCGGGAATACCCGTTTTGCTTCACCAAGAAATCCAGCACCAGAAATTGCTGAAAACGGTGAACCAGGACAAGAAAGAAAAATCGAGTTGGAATTGAAAGTGTTAGCAGATGTTGGACTTGTCGGTTTTCCTTCTGTTGGGAAATCAACATTGTTATCCGTGATTTCTTCTGCTCGTCCTAAAATCGGTGCTTACCACTTTACGACATTGGTTCCTAACTTGGGTATGGTTACTACAAGTGATGGCCGCAGTTTTGCTGCAGCCGATCTGCCTGGATTGATTGAAGGAGCTTCCCAAGGTGTTGGTCTTGGGACTCAATTCTTGCGCCACATCGAACGTACACGTGTTATTTTGCATGTGATCGATATGAGCGGGATGGAAGGGCGAGATCCTTATGAAGACTATCAAGCAATCAATAAAGAGTTAGCTTCTCATAATCTTCGTTTGTTAGAACGTCCGCAAATCATTGTAGCCAATAAAATGGATATGCCGGAAGCGGAAGAAAATCTAGTCAAATTCAAAGAACAATTGAAAAAAGACAAAGAAGATGAATTTGCTGATGATATCCCTGTCTTCCCAATTTCAGGTGTTACACGTCAAGGACTTGATCCTTTATTGAATGCAACAGCTGATTTATTGGAAGTGACACCAGAATTCCCATTATATGATGAGGAAATCGAAGAAGAAACAGTACGTTACGGCTTCAAATCTGTAGGACCAGAATTCAAGATCGATCGTGAACCAGATGCTACATGGGTCTTGTCAGGCGAGAAGATCGAGAAATTATTCCAAATGACGAACTTCGATCATGATGAAACAGTGATGCGTTTTGCGCGTCAACTTCGAGGCATGGGTGTCGATGAAGCGCTTCGTGCAAGAGGAGCAAAAGACGGCGATCTTGTCCGCATCGGCGAATTCGAATTTGAATTTGTAGAATAAATCCACGAAAACAGCGAAACTATCGTATTCCTTTACCATTTATATGTTTCAGCGGTACAATAACAATAAAAGAGAGGGAGTGGATAGATTGAGCAAACGAGTGATTATTTTGACTTTTGATATCGAAAGCCAAGCGTATCAAGCATTTTCTGAAATCAAAAAGATGCACGCAACACGCCAGATCAAAGGAGAACAAATGGCGGTGGTCACGCATCTAAACGACAGCACGCAGTTCAAGATCGAAGACTTTTTGGATTTCACAGGAAATAACAAGACGTCGACTGGCGGGATCATCGGCATGCTTGTTGGTTTGCTAGGCGGTCCTTTAGGTGTTCTTCTAGGCTGGTTTGCCGGCGGAGTGATCGGCGCGTCACAAGATGCCAAAGAAATCCGAACAGCGCAGACGGTTTTTGACCATGTAGCAAGCAAAATCGGTGAAGGTGATACTGGTTTGATCTTGATTGCAGAGGAAGAAGACAACCGTCCATTGAATCAACTCGTAATGAATGAACTTGGCGGGGAAATCACCCGTTTAGATTATGAAGATGTTGAAAATGATCTTGCCACAGCAAAAGAAGTGGAAGAGCAGACAAAAGAATCCGCACAGAAAAATTGGGAAGAACGAAACAAATCTTGATTTGTCCAACTCGATGCTGATGCGGTTAGACAAAGGAACCGCGGCTGAGGTCGTGGTTCCTTTTTGCTTTTCCAGCAAATAAAGGATATTTTTCCTGAAAATTTCCTTACTTTTATTTGCTAAACGCTTCTTTTTCACATAAAATTAGAACTGAAGTTAAAGAAAGTCAGGTAGATTATGGAATTACAATTTTTAGGTACAGGAGCAGGCGTTCCTGCAAAACATCGAAACGTTACAAGCATCGCGTTAAAGCTGCTTGATGAAAGAAATGCAGTTTGGCTGTTCGACTGCGGAGAAGGCACACAGATGCAGATCCTTCACACGAATATCCGCCCTAGAAAAATCGAAAAAATATTCATTACTCATTTACACGGCGACCACATTTTCGGCCTGCCAGGACTGATCAGCAGCCGTTCCTTCCAAGGCGGCGAAACGCCTTTAGAGATTTATGGACCAAAAGGGATCGAACAATTCGTGAAGACTTCTTTGACCATTTCTCAAACAAGATTGAGTTATCCGTTGAGATTTATCGAAGTGACAGAAAGCGAACAGCCGATTTTTAAAGACCAGCAATTCTCTGTTTATGCGAGATTATTGGATCATGGTATTGCCAGCTATGGATTCCGAGTAGTCGAACATGACCACAAAGGCGAGCTGCAAGTTGAAAAATTGAAAGAACTTGGCATTCCTTCTGGTCCGGTTTATGGACGTTTGAAGCGAGGAGAGTCCGTCCAATTGGAAGACGGAACGATCATTGATGGAAAAAAATTCGTCGGCCCCGATAAAAAAGGGCGGATCGTAACGATTTTAGGCGATACGAGAAAAACAAAGAATTCCATCGAACTAGCGAAGAACAGCGATGTGCTTGTCCACGAAAGTACATTTAATAAAACAGAAGCAAAAATGGCGCATACGTACCATCATTCCACGACACAGCAAGCTGCGGAAGTAGCAAAAGCAGCAGGGACGAAACAATTGCTGCTGACGCATATCAGTGCCCGTTACTTAGGAAAAGCAGCTCAGGAGCTGGAAGCAGAAGCAAAAGAAGTTTTCCCAGCAACGAAGCTCATGAAAGATTTTGATACAGTAGAGATTTTATTTGAAGAGGAGGCAGAAGAGTGAATATAAAAAACAAAGTCGTTTTAGTTACCGGCGGATCTGGCGGACTAGGCGAACAAATCTGCTACGAAGCTGCAAAACAAGGCGCTATCGTCGTCACTTGTGCACGCCGGCTGCCAGAAATCGAAAAAGTCAAAGAAGAATGTCAGCGTCTCAGCAAAAGAGCTGCCTATGCATTTTCATTGGATGTCAGTGATCCTGACAGCGTGGAACAGCTTTATGAAAAAGTCATCGCTGAAGTTGGAAAAGTCGATATCTTGGTCAACAATGCAGGATTTGGCATCTTTGAAGATTTCTTAGATTTCGATATGAAAAAAGCCTATCAAATGTTTGAAGTCAATGTATTAGGGATGATGGTGCTGACACAGAAATTTGCTATCGATATGGCAGAAAGAAAAAGCGGCCATATCATCAATATTGCATCAATGGCTGGAAAAATGGCCACAGCCAAATCTACTGTTTATTCTGCGACGAAATTTGCTGTTTTAGGGTTCTCAAATGCACTGCGTTTAGAATTAAAACCTTTTGGCATTCCTGTCACAACTGTAAATCCTGGACCAATCAAAACCGATTTCTTCGGCAAAGCAGATCCTAGCGGCGACTATTTAGAAAAAGTCGATTTTATTGTTCTTGATGCAGAGCGTCTGGCCCGTACGATCGTTCGAGCAATGCGCTTTCCTAAACGCGAAATCAATCAGCCGATGATCTTGGAAGCTGCAGCAAGATTTTATGTGCTGTTTCCAAGAATCGGCGACTATTTAGCCAGCGGGGTATTTAATAAAAAATAGGTGGAATCGACATGAAAAATCAAGGCAGAGTAATTATAGGGTTTATTTTAGTATTGATCATTGTTCTATTTGCTGTTATGAACAATAAAAGTGTTCCTGTCAGCTTAGGATTTACTTCTTTTTCAGCACCTTTGATCTTGGTGATCATTGGTTCAGCTTTGTTAGGCGCGCTGATCATCTTTTTGACCGCTTCAGCAAGTTTATGGCAGCAGAAAAAAGAAATCAAAGAACTGACGAAAGAACTTGGGGAATATAAAGAGAATCTTGATAAAAAAGTCAGCGAAGCAAAAGAAGCACAACAACGGGAATTCCGCAATCAGCGGGCGGAACTGGAAGCTGCTTACCAAGCAGAACTGCAAGAAAAAAACAAACAAATCAAAGAATTAGAAAAACCAGAACCAGGAACACCGCAAAAACAGCAGTTTGATTATTTTGATTAAAAATCAGCGATTTTCTGCATGAATCACATTAGTTTTGAAAGACTGAGGCGAGTGTCTCAGTCTTTTTTTGCAGAAAAAGAAGGATGTATTTGCTGCATGAAACAAAAATTTTTATTTAAAAATAAAGAATGGAGCCGATATTTGCTGTTTTTTAAAGGGAGCGCTTCTTTTTTTTAACGAAAACCTCTGATATAATAAATGAGTTGGGGGTGAAAAAGTGAAACAAGCAAACTTTGATTGGAAAGTAGTGGAAGAAAGTCCAGATGATGCTTTCTTTCAATTAGCACAAGAACAAAACCTTTCCCCGCTGATAGCGAAACTTTTATGGCAAAGAGGCTATCAGACACAAGAATCAATTCAAGGATTTTTACATCCAAGTGCGGAACAGTTCCATGATCCTTACTTGATGCACGATATGGAAAAAGGTGTTAAACGTATCCAGCAAGCAGTGATCAATGGCGAGAGAATCTTGATCTATGGTGATTACGATGCAGATGGAATCACCAGTACGACAGTCATGAAAGAAACGCTGGAACTGTTAGGCGCAGAAGTGGAGACTTTTTTACCAAATCGATTTGAACATGGATACGGACCGAATCCAGCTGTTTATCAGGAGAAAATCAACGAAGGTATCCAGCTGATCCTTACAGTAGATAACGGTGTTTCTGGTCATGAGGCTGTCACACTTGCACAAACGTCAGGTGTAGATGTCATCATCACCGACCACCACGAGCTGCCGGCAGAACTTCCGAATGCATATGCCGTGATCCATCCGCGGCATCCAGAAGGAAACTATCCTTTTGGCGATTTGGCAGGCGTTGGTGTCGCATTTAAAGTAGCAACAGCACTTCTAGAAGAACCGCCAGCTGAGTTTTTAGATTTAGCGGCAATCGGTACGATCGCAGATTTGGTTTCATTGACCGGTGAAAACAGAGCACTCGTTTCTTTAGGATTAAAAGCAATCCAGCAATCAGAAAGACTTGGGCTGCAAATGCTGTTTGAAGCGAGCGGCAGCAAAATGAAAGATGCGGATGAGACAATGATCGGTTTTTCCATCGCTCCGCGGCTGAACGCCATTGGACGAATGGGTGATCCGAATCCAGCGGTGGACCTACTGGCGACTTTTGACGAGGAAGAAGCATCTTCGCTTGCTGAAAAATTGAATACGATCAATGAACAAAGAAAAGGGATCGTTGAATCGATCACAAATGAAGCATTGCAGATGATTGACCCAGAAAATGAGATCCATTTGCTCGCAAACGAAGATTGGCACGAAGGCGTATTAGGGATCGTAGCAGGGAAAATCTTGCAAGAGACGGGTAAACCTGCGATTGTTTTGAGTAAAAAGCCAGATGGTTCAGCAAAAGGGTCTGGCCGGAGTGTCGAAGCATTGAATATTTATGAGATGCTTGATGGGATGCGGGATCTGTTTACTCACTTTGGCGGTCATCATGCAGCGGTGGGCTTAACGATGCCTCAAGAAAATCTATCGGTTCTGCAAGAGCAGATGAACAGTTATGTTCTTTCGCAGCAGATCGATTTGTCTAAAGGACCCCAGATCACTATTGATGAGAAACTGAAGCCGAAAGATGTCTCTGTTCCTTTTATTGAAGAACTGCGGGTCATGGCGCCATTTGGAACGGACAATCCGCTGCCTAACTTTCTATTTGAAGATGTAGGCACGAGCAATGTCAAACAAATCGGCGCAAACCAAAAACATTTGAAGTTGTCGCTGACCGATGGTGAAGATCAGCTGGATGCTGTGGCATTTGGTTTTGGCAACCAGCTTTCTGAGCTTTCCAGTGATACTGTGAGTGTGGTCGGTCAACTTTCGATCAACGAATGGAATGGCCGAAAAAAACCGCAGTTAATGGTAACGGATTATGCAGTTGCAGGAATCCAATTATTTGATTGGCGGCCAAAGCGATTCTGGAAACAAAAAAAACTGGCAGAAACTGCTTTGTATTTGGTGTTTGATTCTCGCAGCAAAAAACAACTAGATGAAACTGTCCAACAGCAGAGCATTCTTTTTGAGAATTTAGAACAGATCAAACAGCAAATCGATGAGCAGCAGCCGGAATCATTAGTTGTAGCGGATTGTCCAGCTGATTTGGCAGATCTAAAAGAGGTTGCTGATTACGGTGATTTCAGCCGTATCTATTTTTTAGGTATTACTGAAGATGAAGCCTATTTGAACGGAGTCGGCTCTAGAGAACAATACGCACGTTTATTCAAATTTATCCAAGCTCAGGACAAAGTCGATGTTCGACATAAAACAGGTGCGGTCGCACAATATTTGAAAATACCGCAAAAATTATTAGTTTTTATGATCCAAGTATTTGCTGAACTTGGGTTTGTCACGATTCAAGACGGCATCATGCAAAAAGTTGCTGACCCGGTAAACCATCCGTTGACGGACAGTGAGAACTATCAGCAACGTTTGAAAAAAATAAAAATAGAGGAATTTCTGCTTTTAAGCGATGTTCCAGCCATTAAAGAATGGCTGACAAAATAGGAGGAACCAACTGTGGATTTAAAAAATTATATTGCAAGTATTCCTGATTACCCATCAGAAGGCATCACATTCCGAGACATCTCGCCTTTGATGGCTGATGGAGAAGCGTATCGTGAAGCAACCAAGCAAATCGTCAATTATGCCCAAGAAAAACGTATCGACATGGTAGTAGGGCCGGAAGCACGCGGATTTATCGTCGGCTGCCCTGTAGCGTATGAACTAGGGGTCGGCTTTGCTCCAGTACGTAAAAAAGGAAAATTGCCTCGCGAAACCATTGAAGTGACGTATGATCTGGAATATGGTACAGATACATTGACTCTTCATAAAGATGCAATCACGCCTGGTCAACGCGTTTTGATCTGCGATGATTTATTGGCAACAGGCGGTACGATCAAAGCAACTATCGAATTGATCGAAAAATTAGGCGGTATCGTCGTAGGTTGTGCTTTCTTGATTGAATTAAATGATTTACACGGTCGCGATAAAATCGACGGTTATGACATCATCGCATTGATGGATTACTAGAAATCAGAAGATAGTGTTTAGAAGATAGAAAAAGAACCTGGAACATTATTACGTTTCAGGTTCTTTTTGTGATGAACAGATTCTTTCATCACAGGTAAAAGATCAGCGTTGCTCATTAGGGGGGAACAAGCTGGATCTTGGTACAAAAAATCAATAGGCGGGAAACATCCACATGGTTGAAATGAGAACAGTATCATCCGTTGCTTCTTTCTGGGGAGTTGGTATCCAGCAAAGAAGAGGACAGCAGATCTCCCTGATGAAAAAACTATGCTTTTTTATCAGGATTGCCTGGATCTGTAGTAAGGTTCGTTGTAAAAAGATTCTTCATTGTTCTTTCGCCGTTCGATTTGGCGATATTTCTTTTCATCCCATAACATAAACCATAAAGTGAACAAAGGCGCGAAAACTAAAAGTGCTGTTTGAATACCAAAATTACCAATCAAAATACCTAAGAATAAAACCAACAATATAAATCCAAAACGTCTCATTGCTTTCATCGATAATCACCTCATTCATTTATACGAACAAACGTTTGTATAAACAGTATACGAATGTTTGTTCGGTTTGTAAAGAGGAAATACGAAAAAAGATTTGAACAATCATCGATCGTCCAAATCTCTCAAGGGTTTCACCGTATTTTTTTTTAAAAAATATGACTTCTATATAAACCTACAACAAGCCCCAAAATAGACACTTCATCTAAAATAATAGGGTCCAGCAAATCATTTTCGGGTTGTAAACGGAAGTGATCTTCTTCTTTGTAGAATCTCTTACATGTTGCTTCGTCTTCTGCTGTCATAGCAATCACGATGTCGCCATTATTGGCACTTTCTTGTTTGCGGACGATCACATGGTCCCCATCCAAAATACCGGCATTGATCATACTTTCCCCGCGGATCGTCAACATGAATAATGTACCATCTTCAGAAGAAAGATTCGGCGGGATAGGGAAGAAGTCTGACGCTTCTTCAACGGCTAAGATCGGTTCGCCAGCAGTAACGACTCCTAACATAGGGATCGTTGTTGGTTGGATACCGATTTTGTCAAGACCAGCAGTGGTCAATTCGATTGCTCTTGGTTTCGTTGGGTCGCGTTGGATCAACCCTTTTTTTTCTAATCTGGCCAAATGACCATGGACGGTCGAAGTAGAAGAAAGGTGAACTGCCTCACCAATTTCTCTGACTGTAGGCGGATACCCTTTTTGTGCTACCTGTTCGTGGATATATTTCAGCACTTCGATTTGTCTTGTTTCTGTTTGTCGGGCCACATGGTACACCTTCTTTCGCTTGATATCCCAAGTTTACCATAGAAAAGTAGCAGTTTCAAACAAATGTTCGCATTTTATTGAACAGAACTAGTTGTTTTTTTTGTCATTTTTATATAATATGTAGAGGAACAAAAGGAGGGGTTGTAATGTTATCACCCGAAAAATTAGCACGTATCAGCGTACTTGGCCGCAAAAAGAAAGCTGGCAAGCTGACAAGTGAAGAAGAAGAAGAGCAAAAAGAATTACGAGAAGAATACCTTAAGGCTTTTCGTGCAGGGATGCGTCATCATATCGAAGGAATAAAAGTTGTTGATCCTGAAGGTACAGATGTCACACCAGAAAAATTGAAGCAAATCCAAAAAGAAAAAGGGCTGCATGGCAGATAGTTTCTTTTTAGGTAAAAAATACTAAAAAAGATTGATTTCCATTCCTATATCCGTTAGAATAAGAATGAGGTTAATAAAAGTAAAAAAAACCTAAAATGGAGGGGTTATTTTGTTCGACAAGATTGATCAACTAGGTGTGAACACGCTTCGTACATTGAGTATCGAGGCAGTACAAAAAGCAAACTCTGGACATCCAGGATTGCCAATGGGCGCAGCTCCGATGGCTTATGCTTTATGGACGAAACATCTAAAAGTAAATCCAAAAACTTCAAGAAACTGGGCTGACCGCGATCGTTTCGTATTATCTGCCGGCCATGGATCAGCATTGCTTTACAGCTTGCTGCATTTGTCAGGCTACCAAGTAGGGATCGAAGACTTGAAGCAGTTCCGTCAATGGGGATCTAAAACGCCAGGACATCCTGAAGTCCATCATACAGACGGTGTTGAAGCAACGACTGGACCATTAGGACAAGGAATCGCGATGGCTGTTGGTATGGCGATGGCAGAAGCACACTTGAGCGCAACTTATAATAAAGAAAACTTCGATATCGTCGATCATCACACTTACGCTTTATGCGGAGACGGCGACTTGATGGAAGGTGTTTCTCAAGAGGCAGCTTCAATGGCTGGACACATGAAATTAGGCAAATTGGTCGTATTATACGATTCAAATGATATTTCATTAGACGGTCCAACTTCAAAAGCTTTCACTGAAAATGTCGGTGCACGTTTTGAAGCATACGGATGGCAACATATCTTAGTCAAAGACGGCAACGATCTTGAAGCCATTTCAAAAGCAATCGAAGAAGCTAAAGCTGAAACAGAAAAACCAACATTGATCGAAGTGAAAACAGTCATCGGATACGGTGCACCAAAAGAAGGAACTTCTTCTGTCCATGGCGCACCAATCGGCGAAGACGGTATCCGTTCAGCAAAAGAAGTTTACGGTTGGGAATATCCTGATTTTACCGTTCCTGAAGAAGTAGCAGAACGTTTCCGTCAAACAATGATCGAAGACGGTGAAAAAGCAGAAACAGCATGGCAGGAAAAATTCGAAAATTACCGCAATGCGCATCCTGAATTAGCACAGCAATTCGAAGATGCATTTGCAGGAAAACTGCCTGAAAACTGGGATGCTGAATTACCATCGTATGAAATCGGCAGCAGTCAAGCAAGCCGTGTTTCAAGCAAAGAAATGATCCAAGCAATCTCAAAAGCAGTACCAAGCTTCTGGGGCGGTTCAGCCGATCTTTCTGCTTCTAACAACACGATGGTAGCCGCAGAAAACGATTTTGAGCCAGGACAATACGAAGGACGCAATATTTGGTTTGGCGTACGCGAGTTTGCCATGGCAGCTGCGATGAACGGTATCCAATTGCATGGCGGTACACGGATCTATGGCGGTACATTCTTTGTGTTTACTGACTACTTGCGTCCTGCTGTTCGTTTAGCAGCGATTCAAAAAGCACCAGTAACTTATGTGTTGACACATGATTCTGTAGCTGTAGGCGAAGATGGTCCAACGCATGAGCCAATCGAACAATTAGCTTCTGTTCGCTGCATCCCAGGTGTCCAAGTGATTCGTCCCGCTGACGGAAATGAAACTCGTGCAGCATGGAAAATCGCAATGAACTCAACAGACACACCAACATTGCTTGTATTAAGTCGACAAAACCTTCCAGTATTGCCGAAAACAGCAGAAGAAGCAGATGAAAAAGTTGCACGAGGCGGATACGTGATTTCCCCTGCAAAAGGAGAAGCAGAAGGTATCTTGATCGCAACTGGTTCAGAAGTACACTTAGCTGTTGAAGCGCAAAAAGCATTAGCGGATCAAGGAAAAGACGTTTCAGTTGTTTCATTACCAAGTTTTGAGATTTTTGAGAAACAATCTGCTGAATACAAAGAAACTGTACTTCCAAAAGCAGTAACAAAACGTGTGGCGATCGAAGCAGCTTCACCATTTGGCTGGGAACGTTACGTAGGAACAGAAGGAACAACAATTACAATCGATCATTTCGGTGCTTCTGCTCCAGGAAACAAAATCTTAGAAGAGTTTGGTTTCACAGTAGAAAACGTAGTAAATACATTTAATCAACTGTAAGAATCCTTAATTACTCCTCTTGCTTCATGAAATAACAATACGCAAGACCTGCGCAAAACAACTTTTTTATGGGTTGCGCAGGTTTTGTCTGTTTTTACCAAAGCAATCTTTATTTGAAAGAAAAGCAGACGTTTTCATAGGTTGCTTACAGTTTATAAACGTTGCTGCTGCAATCTTTTAACCAAAGTGTTTTTTTATTTCAGATAGAATAACCAAGAATCACAATATTACATTACGGTTACAAAAGACAAAAATAGTTAAAATAGATTTGAGATTTTGGACGATTAAACGTATAATTTAATTAATTAATTTTGTTTTAAGAACTAAATGTTTATTTAAGTTTTTTTATTTTGAGGAGGAATTTGAATGCAAGAGCTGAAGACCCGAAGCGCCCGTCATTATCGGCCAAAGAAGAAGCTGGTAATGAATAAAAAAGCGATTGCTCCTTTAGTAGGGACAAGCCTTTTAGTAGGGCCTATGGTGATAACAGCAGCGCCTGGGAATATCTATGCAGATGAACAAAGTCAAACAACTGCGGATCCTCAAGCCTTTATCAATGAGATCGGCTGGTCTGCGTCAGAAGTTGCTGCCAGCAATGACTTGTATGCGTCTGTGATGATTGCTCAAGCTTTACTAGAAAGCGGCTATGGAACATCTGGTTTAGCTAGTGCGCCGAATTATAATCTTTTCGGTGTCAAAGGTTCTTATAATGGCCAAGTCGTTTATATGGATACAAAAGAATATGTCAATGGACAATGGGTCACGATGAATGAACCTTTCCGTAAATATTCTTCTTATTGGGAATCTTTCCAAGACCATGCAAATGTCTTGCGTTCTACAAGCTTTGCTACCGGCGATTACCATTACTCAGGTGTATGGAAAAGCAATACAACAAGTTATTACGAAGCAACAGCTTATTTAACAGGACGTTATGCGACGGATCCTGGCTATGCAGGGAAATTGAATTATTTGATCAGCCTGTATGATTTAACTCGTTTTGATACACCTTCTACTAATTCATCAGCAAGTGCATCAACGAGTACGACAGTTACAACTACGACCACAACTTCTACAACGACTTCTTCTTCATCAACAAGCAGAAGCAGCAGTACAAGCGGTCAAACATACACAGTCGCTTCAGGGGATACGCTATGGGATATCGCACAGCGTTTCGGTACAGATATCGACGATTTGATGGCGAAAAATGGTTTATCTGATTATTCTTTATTAGTTGGACAGGAATTATCTGTTTAGCACTTATTTGTAAAGTGAATAAAATCATAAAAGACGAGGTCGCGGGCAAATGTCCGGCCTCTTTTTTATTTCTGCTATTAAATGGTTTTATAAAAGTGAAATTTCTCGCCAAATCCTCTTGTTTTGTATTATCATAAGTATAGACAAAACTAGGAGGCGTTCATATGACAGAGATTTATCATTCTATCAGCGAATTGATCGGAAAAACACCAATCGTCAAATTAAATAAACTTGTACCTGAAGACGCAGCAGAAGTATATGTGAAACTTGAATTTTTTAATCCAGGCGGAAGTGTCAAAGACAGAATTGCGTTGAGTATGATTGAGAAAGCCGAACGAGAAGGCAAATTATCTCCTGGGGATACGATCATCGAGCCGACTTCTGGGAATACTGGGATCGGATTAGCGATGGTTGGTGCTGTCAAAGGCTATCGTGTCATCATCGTCATGCCTGAAACTATGAGTATCGAACGCCGAAAATTGATGCAAGCATATGGTGCTGAGTTGATTCTTACGCCAGGATCAGATGGTATCAAGGGCGCCATCACAAAAGCAAGTCAATTAGTTGAAGAAAAAGGATATTTCATGCCGCTGCAATTCGAAAATCCAGCAAACCCTGAAGTCCACAAGAAAACAACAGGTCCTGAGATCCAAGCAGCATTTGGTGTGAACGGACTAGATGCCTTTGTTTCAGGAATCGGAACAGGCGGAACGATTACCGGGGCTGGTCACGAATTAAAGCGTGTCTATCCTAAAATAAAGATTTACGGTGTAGAACCAGCAGAATCTGCCGTTTTAGAAGGCAAAGAACCTGGACCACACAAAATCCAAGGAATTGGGACGGGCTTTATCCCCGATACGCTGGATACTGCAGTCTACGATAAAGTCATTGCAATCACAGGAGATAAAGCAATGGAGACAGCACGTTTGATGGGGCAAAAAGAAGGCATCTTAGTAGGGATTTCTTCAGGAGCTGCCATCGCTGCTGCGTTAGAAGTTGCGAAAGAATTAGGCAAAGGAAAGAAAGTACTTGCTGTTGTTCCAGATAACGGAGAGCGTTATTTGTCTACAGAATTGTATACATTTGGAGATAAAAACTAAATAATTAGAAAACGGCGGCGAACGTTCCGTTCTGACAATAAACACTGAATATATCTTAATTTTTTTCACAGATCGTCATGGCTGACAAATGACGGTTTTGGCGCAAAAAAAAGAGAAAATCGTTGAAAGTGTTATTTTATCTGAATGGTACTTGCCGCAGTTTTTTTGGGTTAATTTTAAAAGAAAAGTAGATTTTGAATAGCAAAAATAGTATGATAAAACAAGAATAACCATTGAGAGGGAAGTATATGAAAAAAAAGGTAGTCGAAGAAGCAATTGAAAAATTGAAAGAAGAAAACATACGTATCACGCCGCAACGTTATGCAATTTTAGAATATTTGATCGAGCATCGTTCACATCCGACTGCTGACGAAATCTACAGAGACTTAGAGCATCGCTTTCCTAATATGAGTGTTGCGACTGTGTATAACAATCTTCGTCTTTTTACATCCATTGGTTTTGTTCAAGAAATGAGCTATGGGGATGCCTCAAGCCGTTTTGATTTCAGTTCGAAACGCCACTATCATGTGATTTGCCAAAAATGTAAAAAAATCGTGGACTTTCACTATCCTGATTTAGAAGATGTAGAAATGGCTGCCAAACAATTGACAGGCTTTGAAATCGATGATCATCGCTTAGAACTTTATGGCGTATGTCCAGACTGTCAAACATTAGAAAAAGCAGCAGACTAACTGTACATAACAGTCAGCCTGATCAACCAAAAAAACTGTTTTATCTGCTGCTGTTTATCACTAAAGAAAAAATATTTATGAAATACTGCACATTTAAAAAAATAAATGATCTGCAGCTTTCGATTACCAACTGGAATAAAGCTCGTTTGCACGCTTGAAAAAGCAATGCGGACGGGCTTTTTGCGTTGATACGTATTTCAAGAGGGGAAATAGTTGAGACAGTCTGCTTTTCTTTAGAATCGTCGATATTGTGAAAAATCTGCTCACAAGTGTTCTTTATATTTTTGTCATAAAAAAAGAAAATAATCCTTATTAATTGAGAATTAGAATAAAAGTATTGGTATTAAAGGGTTTTCTATTAGAGCTTTAGAAAAAATTTTCTGTATTGCCAACGAAATCATGTGCAGTTTTTCATTAAAAATCATACTTTGTGAATTCACAAGCATTAGACTGTTGTATCCGTTTTATTTTTGCTATAGTAGAATTGTCGAAAGACGTATTGCACACATAGAAAGAGGGATTTATGTATGAAAGTCGTAGTAATCGGATGTACACATGCTGGAACCTCAGCTGTCAAAAGTATTTTAAAAAATCACCCAGATGCAGAAGTAACTGTTTATGAACGAAATGACAATGTTTCATTTCTATCTTGCGGGATTGCTTTGTATGTCGGCGGTGTTGTGAAAGATCCAGCTGGTTTATTCTATTCAAATCCTGAAGAATTAGCTTCTCTAGGTGCCACAGTCAAAATGGAACATGATGTAGAAAACGTAGATACAGAGAATAAACAAGTTTCTGCGAAAAACTTGAAAACAGGTGAAGTAGAAACTGTTTCTTATGATAAATTAGTTATGACAACTGGTTCTTGGCCAATTATTCCGCCAATCAAAGGAATCGAGTCAAAAAATATCTTGCTATGCAAAAACTATAACCAAGCAAACGAAATCATTCGCCAAGCAAAAGATGCAAAACGTGTGGTGATCGTCGGCGGCGGTTATATTGGGATCGAATTAGTTGAAGCATTTGCTGAATCAGGCAAAGAAGTAACATTGATCGACGGATTAGATCGTATTTTGAACAAATATTTGGATAAACCATTTACAGACATTTTGGAACAAGAATTAAGAGATCAAGGTGTAACGCTTGAATTAGGCGAAAATGTATCGGAATTTGTCGCTGATGAATCTGGTGCGGTAGCAAAAGTTGTCACACCAAGCAATTCATTTGATGCAGACATGGTCATCTTATGCGTAGGTTTCCGTCCAAATACAACACTTGTCAAAGATAAAGTGGAAACTTTACCAAATGGCGCAATCAAAGTAAATGAATACATGCAAACCTCTGACCCAGATATTTTTGCAGCTGGAGACTCTGCAGTCGTTCATTACAACCCAAGCGAAACATTGAATTATATCCCATTAGCAACAAATGCTGTACGTCAAGGCTTGCTTATCGGTTATAACTTAACAGAACCAACAATGAAATACCGAGGCACACAAGGAACTTCTGGTTTGTATCTTTTCGGTTGGTCGATTGGATCAACAGGCGTTACTTCTGAAAGTGCACCATTAAATAATCTAGAGGTCCAAGCCACTGTTTTCGAAGACAACTATCGTCCAGAATTCATGCCGACAACAGAAAAAGTATTGATGCAATTAGTGTATGAAAAAGGAACAAACCGAATCGTTGGTGCGCAATTGATGTCGAAATACGACGTAACACAATCAGCGAACACGATGTCCTTAGCGATCCAAAACAAAATGACTGTGGAAGACCTTGCATTGTCTGATTTCTTCTTCCAACCACATTTTGATCGTCCTTGGAACTACTTGAACCTGTTAGCACAAGCAGCGCTAGCAGATTTAGACAACGCTAAATAAGCCAGATACAAACAAACATTTCTAATGTTTGAAAGATATACGACGCAAAAAAATCTATCGTCGACTTTGACCGATAGATTTTTTTTGCGTATACTTGGTTTGTCGAAATAGGAGGAACCAAGTATGTTATCTTTAGAAAGTTATCTGGCATCAGGGCAAACAGTCATCTCAAATCTTTTTTTGAAACATTACCGCCATATCGGGTTAGATTCAGACAGCTGCTTATTTATTTTACAGCTGAATATGGCACAGCAGCAAGGAGACGATTTCCCTGATTTGCAAATGATCGCAATGAATATGGGCTTACGTGCAGATCAAATCTATCAATTGCTGAACCAATTAGTCTCTAACGGCTTTTTGTTTATTGAAACAACAACAGTCTCAGGAAAAAAGGCTGACAAATACGATTTGTCGCCTATCTATGAACGTTTAGCGCAATACTTGAAGAACCAGACACAAAAAATAGAAGAACAATCCCAAGAGCAGGCAATCCAATCTGTCTATCAATTATTTGAGCAGGAATTCGGCCGTCCGTTATCCGCTATCGAATTTCAACGAATCGGGCAATGGCTGGAAGAAGATCACTATCATCCTGATCTATTGAAATTGGCTTTAAGAGAAGCTGTATTGAATCAAGCGTATAGTTTCAACTATGTCGATCGGATCTTGTTATCCTGGGAACGTAAAAACATTACGACGAAACAGCAAGTAGAAGAAGAACAAAAACGAAGAAAGAACCAATTACTCCAAAAAGAAGCAGAAACAGCTGCTGAACCAGAACTGCCTAATATCTCATTGAAAAATTGGCTGGAAGACCAGTAAAAACAGGAGAAGATATGTTAAGCAAAGAAAAAACGATGTATGCAATGGAAAAGATGTATGAAATGTTCCCAGAAGCTCACGGAGAACTTGTCCATAAAAAACCGTTTGAACTTCTGATCGCTGTGATCCTCAGTGCACAAGCAACAGATGTATCCGTCAATAAAGCAACCCCTGAATTGTTTCGAGCTTTCCCAACGCCGGAAGCATTGGCAGAAGCACCAATCGAAGAAATCATTGCCAAAATAAAAACGATTGGGTTATACCGGAATAAAGCAAAAAATATCAAAGCTTGTGCACAGCAGCTCTTGCTCCAGTTCCATGGAGAAGTACCAAAAACAAGAGAAGAACTGATATCGCTGCCTGGCGTAGGACGTAAAACTGCGAATGTCGTTTTAGGTGATGCGTTTGATATTCCGGCAATTGCTGTGGATACACACGTGGAAAGAGTATCTAAGCGTCTGCGTATTTGCAAATTGAGCGCTAATGTCTTGGAAGTAGAAGAGACGCTGATGCGAAAGGTGCCCGAATCACTTTGGGTAAAAACCCATCATACGCTGATTTTTTTCGGCAGGTATCACTGCACCGCACGGAATCCAAAATGTGAAGTTTGTCCGCTGCTGGATATTTGCCAAGAAGGTAAAACGAGGATGAAAAACAAACTGAAGGCATAGTTTTTAACAGAAAAGCGTATGGACAAGTAATCGAGAAATAAACAAAAAGCCTGGATAGGAAGCGGAAAACATTGTTTTCCTTCCTATCCAGGCTTTTTTCAGCGGCTGCTGCTGGAGCTGGTATTGGTATTTCCAGCTGCGGCAGCCTCATCATTTGCAGGTTGTTCCGCATTGCCGGTATTCGTCGTGTTTCCTGTATTCTGATTATTCTCAGAAGTATTGTTTTCTGAGGATTCAGGCGGATCTGAACTAGCAGGAGGCTCGCTTGATTCAGTTGTGCTGGATTCACTTGACGCTTCAGTTGTGCTTTGTGTAGTTGTCGTTGTTTCAGTTGTTGATTGTGTAGTCGTCGTACTCGTCGAACTTTGAGTTGTTGAAGATTGTTCGTTCGTGCTTGGCGTTATCGGTACAGTGGAGCGCGTTGTTGAAGTAGCCGGAACACTGTATTGATCTCTATAATAGAGCTCATTACCTACTCGCAGCAAATCACTTGGCATGGTCCAATCTTCATTGGTCACATTTTGAGAAACGTACTGCATCAATTCGCGGTAGACAGATGAGGCGATTTGATTGCTTGCGGTAGTGATTGGCGTCATCTTATCGTTGTATCCCGTCCAAACAGATAAAGAATAGTTTGGTGTATAACCAACAAATAAAATATCAGGATAAACGCCTGTTGATGTTCCTAATTTAGCATATTCATCATCTGTATAGTTTGATGTCCCGGTCTTTCCGGCTTGGAACAGACCAGGAATCGATGCGTTTGTCCCTGTTCCAGATGAGATCGTATCTTTCAAGATATCCGTTACCATATAAGCTGTTTCTTCGCTCATCGCTTTCGAGCCTTCTGACTCAAAGGTTTGTTCTGTTCCGTCTTGGAAAACGATGCGATTGACATATTGCGGTTTATAATACGTACCTCCGTTGGCAAAAGCCGCATAAGCCGCAGCCATCTTCAAGGAAGAAGCCCCATATTTCGTACCATCTTGTGTTTCTGTATTACTTGAGATCGCATTGGCTTGGTGGATTGTTTCATAATTGATTCCTAATCCAGATAAGAATTCCGCTGCTTTGTCGGAGCCTACTTCATTAAATAATTTAACTGCTGGAACATTTCTTGAAAGGGCAAGGGCTTTTCTCAGCGTCATCGTTCCCATATATTGATTGTCCCAGTTTGTAACAGGCGTAGATGTTCCTTCATAATTATAAGGTTGATCCACGATTTGTTTCCCAGTTGAATATTTTAGATTTTCGAAAGCTGGACCATACACAGTGACTGGTTTCATCGTTGAACCAAAATCACGTGAGGTATTGACAGCTAAGTTGTTTCCTAAAGCAACATCAGAAGGGATCTTTCGTCCGCCAATCTGCGCTTTTACTTCTCCGGTATTGACATCGATCAATGTAGAGGCCACTTGGAAATCATCGTCTGGATAAGCGATATATTGATCGGTATTCACGATGTCGTAAAGTTTCTTTTGGGCATCTAAGTCAAGATTTGTATAGATTTCCAAACCATCAGTGAAGACATTTTTGTTTGTTTTTTCTTGGACTTCATTGATAACTTCTTTGACATAGTTATCAACGATTTTTGTATTGTCATCTTTTGTCGTCAATTCTTGCAGACCATCTGTTACTGGTGTAGCAACGGCTTGGTCGTATTCTGATTGCGTGATTTTGTCATTTTGCAGCATCGTATACAGAACGGTGTCGCGGCGTTTCTTCGCTTGGTCTGGGTTGACATAAGGATCATAAGTCGACGGTGCTTGCGGCATACCAGCAATCAAAGCTGTTTGCGGAAGCGAAAGCTCAGACAGGGTTTTTCCGAAGTAAACTTCAGAAGCTGTTTCCATACCGTATAAGCCATTGGACATATACACTTTGTTGATATAGTAAGTCAAGATCTCTTGTTTTGATTTCTTCTGTTCCAAACGCACAGCCATCCAAGCTTCCTGTGCTTTTCGGCGTAATGTTTGGTCTTCAGCTTTGGTCGAGAAGAAGGAAAGTTTGATCAATTGCTGCGTCAGTGTACTTCCTCCTTGCAGACCGCCAGAAGTGATGTTCGAGAAAAAGGAACCAGCTATCCGTACCGGGTCAACGCCGACATGTTTGTAAAAACGACGGTCTTCTACAGATACGACTGCATCTACCAGCTGTTGCGGCAGCTCGTTTGGTGCGATTTTCTCACGTGTTTCAGCGCCCAAATCTTCAAATAATTCGCCGTCTGCGGTAAATAATTTGGAAGAGACAGTTGCATCTAATCTGCTTTCATCAAGAGCAGGGGCGTCTTTTGCGTAAAACCAGAACAATCCTACACCTGCTAAAAATAAAACACAGGCTAGGAAGATCAAGCCAAGAAAAATCTTCAATAGAAGAGATTTTGTTTTTCCTGGTGCTTTTTTAGGGGAACTTTTCTTTGGTGTCTTTTTAGTCGACTGATAATTGCGACGAGAGACCCGCGATTGTTCATTTGCCATGTTTGTTTTCTCCTTCAATAGATAATAAATAGCGATCGACAGCCTCTAAATAAGGAATACGCGGGGAGATTCCCGGTTTTATCTCGATCCCTAATTCTTCGATCTGCGAAAGAGGAAGGGATTTTCTGCTGTCTTTTTGCTGATACCAATAGTGGATCAAATCCTCACTGCTCAAAAAAAAGCAGCGTTTCAAATTGGAAAACCATAATAACACAAAACAAATACCGTTTTGCTCTAAACAGGCTTCCATGTGCTGGATCTGGTGTTCATGAAAATTTTTGAACGGGAAAGATGTTTTGTTTTTGGTCTCTTTTGCTTCAAAATCCAAATAATATCCTCGATAGACACCGTTGTAATCTGTCGTAGAAGCTTGCGAGAAATAAGCTTCCTTGATAACTGCGGCACTTCTTCGAGGATAATCGACTTTTACGATCTGGACAGGCGTCGGTTTCTTATGGACGACGGCATGTTTTCGAGCAAGGTAATATTGGTTGCTCTCATTGATTGCTTCTTCAAAACGCATACCGCGGTTCCCAAACTCGACAACTGGTTTGGTTTTTCCTTGAATTTTTTTAGCAGAAGAGGCATTATTTGTATAAGGCTGGCCATTGGGATAGCGCAGTACCATTTTAATCACACTCCTAGGCCACATTATAACAAAAAAGCATATAGAAAGAAAAGGAAACTCAGTATGGAGACATTGAAAGTCGTGTATGTTTCAGGGTACCGCAGTTCCGAGTTGGGAATCTTCAAAGAAAAGGACCCTAAAATAAAAGTTATTAAAAATGTTTTAAAAAATGAACTTCGTCTGCTGGCAGAGGCAGGACTGGAATGGGTGCTGGTCAGCGGGAATCTGGGAACAGAGTTATGGGCAGCAGAAGTGGCGGCAGAATTGAAGGTCGATTACCCAGAATTGCGGTTAGGAATCGTTTATCCTTTTCTGGAATTCGGCAGTAATTGGAATGAAGCAAACCAAACGAAAAAAATGCTCGCGGAACAAACGGCGGATTACGTTGAAGCTGTGAGCCACCAGCCGTATCGTTCACCTGCTCAGCTGAAAAGCCATACCCAGTTTTTATTGGCGCATACAGATGGATGTTTACTGATTTATGACAAAGAATTCCCTGGGAAAACCAGCTACTTTTTGCAAGATGCAGAACGGTATGCGGAGAATAATCCCTATGATATCCGTTTGATCACGATGGACGATCTGCAAAATTCTATCCAATAAAGCAGAATGTGTTTGATTTATCAAGTGGTTTCCGATACAATAAGAAAAGTAGAAAGTATTGTAAATGAGAACTAGAGGTGTAGATATGGCGAATTTGATTTATAGTCCAAAAGACATTTTGCAACAAGAATTTAAAACCAAGATGCGTGGTTATGATCCTGTAGAAGTCGACGAGTTTTTAGATAACATTATCAAAGACTACGAAACTTACAGCAAAGAACTTCTTGCGTTACAAGAAGAAAACGACAAATTAAGTGCGAAAATCGCACAATTGTCAAAAACGCAAGGAACGCAAACACGTGTCCAACCACAAGCTGAAGCACCAAAAAGCGCAGCTGTTACAAACTTTGACATTTTGAAACGTTTGTCAAACTTGGAAAGAGGAGTTTTTGGGAAAAAATTGGATCAGCAAGCATCTAATCCAATCCCTCCAGCACAACCAAACAGAAGCAATTACACAAATGTCGACAGTGACGACAACGAAGCAACACGTCAATTTTAATTAAAAATGAAATAATTGCGGTTTTCGGGTGATCGCGGTCTGACTTGATCAGGCTGAGGAAAGTCCATGCTCGCACAGACTGTGATGTCTGTAGTGTTCGTGCTTAGCGAAACAATAAGCTAAGGTACTTCATTTATGGAGTAACGGCAGGAAAACAAGCTAAGGCTTCGGCTATGCTTCAGTATCCTTGAAAGTGCCACAGTGACGAAGCGTATCGAGAAATCTATACGGTGGAACGCGGTAAACCCCTCGAGCGAGCAACCCAAACAATGGTAGGGGCGCTTTTTGTTCGGAACTAGAACGAGACAAAGAGGCAGTTTCGGCTGCAGATAGATGGTTACCGCTTGGCTTTTTCTCCCTGGAAAAGTCGAGTACAAAACATGGCTTACAGAAAATCGCAAGTATTCAGGGAATCCTTCCAACAATGTTGTGAAGGTTTTTTTTATAAATAAGGAGAATAAGATGGATAATACACAAACCTTTAATTTAGTAGCAACAGCTGCCAGCGGACTAGAGGCGCTGGTTGGGAAAGAATTAAGAGATCTAGGTATCGAATGTCAAGTAGAAAACGGCCGCGCGCGTTTTAAAGGAACGATGGAGACGATTGCGACCGCAAACTTGTGGCTGCGAACAGCTGACCGAATAAAGATCGTTGTCGGCGAATTTGATGCCTTTACCTTTGATGAATTATTTGAAAAAGTCAAAGCATTGCCTTGGGAAGATTTTCTTCCGTTAGATGCAGAATTTCCAGTAGCTGGAAAATCGATCAAATCAAAACTTTACAGCGTTCCCGACTGCCAAGCAATCACCAAAAAAGCAATCGTTGAACGTTTGAGAAACTACTATCATCGACCAGCATCCGTGCCGTTGACAGAAACAGGCGCTTTATTCAAATTAGAAGTCGCTTTACTTAAAGATCACGTAATGGTCACTTTGGATACAACGGGACCAAGTTTGTTCAAACGCGGCTATCGGTTGGAAAAAGGCGGCGCACCGCTGAAAGAAAATATGGCTGCGGCTCTTGTAATGTTGACGAATTGGCGCAAAGATCGTCCTTTTTATGATCCAGTTTGCGGTTCAGGGACGTTATGTATCGAAGCTGCACTGATCGGCCACAATATCGCACCAGGGTTCAACAGAGAATTCGCCTTTGAAAATTGGGATTGGTTTGATCCGGCCATCACTGAAAAAGTTCGGACAGAAGCAGATGAAAAAGCCGACTATGACATTGAATTAGATATTTCAGGTTCAGATATCAATGGACAAATGATCGAGATCGCCAGAAAGAATGCAGAAGAAATCGGTCTTGGCGATTCTATCGACTTCAAACAGCGAGCCGTCAAAGACTTCAAGACAGACAAAGAATATGGTGTGATTGTTGCAAATCCGCCATATGGTGAGCGTTTAGGTGAAGAAGAAAGCGTTCGTCGATTGTATCGTGAAATGGGGAATGTTTTCCGTCCATTGAAAACGTGGAGCAAGTATATTTTAACAAGTGATTTGACATTTGAAGAAAGCTACGGCGCAAAAGCCACGAAAAAAAGAAAACTGTACAATGGTGCATTGCGTACAGATCTTTTCCAATACTGGGGAACTCGCCCGCCAAGAGTCAAAAAAGAAGACTAAATCAAAATTTTCTGGAGGACAGCCACGATGAAAGAAAAAGATTTTTTACAGGAATTGAAAGAAATCAATCTTTTGCAGCAAGCAATGGGAATCCTTGAATGGGACACACAAACAGGAATGCCGGAAAAAGCTGCTGAGTACAAGAGTGTTGTAGATAGTTATTTGTATGGCCTTTATTTTGAGAAAAAAGTTGGACCTAAGATCAAAGAAGCAATCGATTATTTTTCAGAACACCCAGAAGAACTTTCAGAAGTTGGCCAAAAAGCCTTAGAAAAAGTAAAAGAAGATTATGAGTTGGAGCACAAGGTCCCCAAAGAATTGATGACGGAATACAGTGAAACTGTTTCTTTGGCACATGGACAATGGCAGCACGCCAGAAAAACCAAAGATTTTGCTGATTTCAAAGAAGCTTTGGCAAAAAACATCGCATTGACGAAACAGCTGATCCCATATTGGCGAAAAGACGAAAAAACACCTTATGATGTTTTGCTTAATCTTTATGAACCAACAATGACAGTCGAAATCTTAGATGCAGTTTTTGATCAGCTGAAAACTGGGATCATGGAAATCAGAAAAACATTGCAGGAAAAAGGGCAGGAGCCTAGAACAGATTTCTTGCAGCGAAAAGTGACAAAAGAACAGCAGAAACATTTTGTCGTTGAAGTAATCAAGCAGCTGGGCTTTGATTTCTCAAGAGGACGTTTAGATGATACGATCCATCCATTTATGACGGGCATCAATCCAGATGACACACGAATCACGACAAGATGGGATGAAAATAATTTTCAAACAGCTGTTTTCGGGATCATCCACGAAGCCGGTCACGGAATGTATGAACAAGATATCGATAAACGCTATGCGTATACACCTGTTTATCAAGGCGTATCGATGGGAATCCATGAATCACAATCTTTATTTAATGAGATCATTATCGGCGGCAGCCGCAGTTTTTGGGAGAGACAGTATCCGTTTTTCCAAGAATGTACAGCAGGAACCTTTGATGATATCTCATTTGAAGACTTTTACCGTTCGTTGAATCATACGAAATCAACTCTTATCCGCATTGATGCAGACAGTTTGACGTATCCTTTACACATCATCATTCGGTATGAGATCGAGAAAATGATTTTTAATGAAGATTTAGCTGTGGAAGACCTGCCTGCTGTTTGGAACCAAAAATATGAAGAATATTTAGGGATCAAACCACAGGATGACTTGGAGGGGATTTTGCAAGATATCCATTGGTCAGGCGCAGATTTTGGGTATTTTCCTTCTTACGCGCTAGGATTTATGTATGCGGCACAGCTTAAACATGCGATGGAAAAAGAGTTCTCTCTTGATGAAGTGTTATTATCTGCTGATTATTCACCGATTAAAGATTGGTTGAAGGAGCACATCCATCACTTCGGCGCATCAAAGAAACCAGCGGAACTAATCAAAGAAGCAACAGGAGAAGCCTTGAATCCTGAATATTTGATCGAACACATGAAAAATGTGTACTATCAAGTATATGAAGTAACTGAATAAAAATGGAAATAACCACTATGCCGTCTTTCAAGAAAACTCTTTAAGATTTTCTTGAAAAGCGGCTTGCTGGTTTCTATCGGATGTTTTGATAAAAGGAGAAATGATGAAAGAACAATTAACTGAAATCAAAAATTATGGTTTATCTGCATTAGCTTCAGATCAGACAGGACATGGCGCAGACCATATCCAACGAGTCGCTGCGATAGCAGAAGAAATTTTGAAAACCGAGCCCAAAGCGGATTCGTTTATTGCACTTTCGGCAGCCTATCTGCATGATACGATCGATGACAAAGTAACAGCAGATCCGCAAGCAGCAGCAGACCAGTTGGCAACTTTTTTGACGGAGCTGGATGTTCCGCAAGAAAAGATCCAAGCAATTTTTGCAATCATTGACAACATGTCTTATTCCAAAGAGCTGAGCGGAAAGATGGAGCTTTCATTGGAAGGTAAAATCGTGCAAGATGCAGATCGGATCGATGCGTTAGGCGCAATCGGGATCTTGCGGACCTCTTATTTTGGCGGAGGACACGGACATCCGATCCATGATCCGAATATGTTGCCTAAAACATTCAAGGATAAAGAAGATTATCGAAAAGGAACAACTGTTATCAACCATTTTTATGAAAAACTGTTCTTGCTTTCTGAAACAATGAACACAGAGTATGGAAAAAAAGAAGCAAAACGTCGTGAAGCCTTCATGAAAGAATTTTTAGATGAGTTTTACCGTGAGTGGGGAGAGTAGTACGTGCAGATGAGTTTTCGATAACTTTATTATGTAAACTCGACCCTATCTTTCCCCTGAAAAACAAAAAAGAGACTGTGACAGATAAATGTCAGCAACCTCTCTAAACAAGCAGTGCATCAGTTATTTTTTTCTCATGGCAAGTACCCTTCGGACGCCACGGTAAAGATTAAGCAGCACCAGACAAGCAGCAATCAAAATCGGCACCCAAATCAAATAAATCGGATAACCAACTTGCTGCGAGACTTCTTGGGCAGTTAAATGATCCATTTCGGTCACGGCTTGCTGCCAAGTTTGCAAGTTGAAAACCAGCATGAATCCAGCAATGATCAATAGAATAAATCCTAAATAGTGGATATTTTTTTTCTTGCGCAGATAAGCAAAAAACAGGTAGAGTATCAGCAAAAAAATCGGGACACCAAAAACAAAATAGATATTGAGCAATTTTGCCACCTCCTTATTCTTCATGATACTTCAAGAAACCTGAAATGAAAAATAAAAGCGTTGGATTTTTTATAACGTGGACATTCTAAGTGCCGAAACGACAATATAGATTAGAAAGAGTGAGGATGTATGGCAAGTTATATCGAACCGATCCGATTTGCTTTGATGGTTTTTCCATTTTTAGCACTCGCGATCTCTGCAATCTTTTTTATTTACCAATACCGGAAGTACGGAACATTTATTTTAAGCCGCGGTATTATTTTATATTCATTTATCTTTTATTTATTATGTACTTATTTTTTAGTGATTCTACCGCTGCCGTCAAAAGAAGCTGTTGCGCAAATGACCGGACCAAAGATGGAACTTGGGTTATTTGCTTCATGGCACCATTTTCTTGATCAGACAGTCCTGGATATCACTAATCCCCATACCTATGTATCAGCAATGAAGCAAAGTGTTTTTCTGGAACCAGCATTCAACATTTTACTGACTATTCCATTTGGGATCTACTTGCGTTATTATTTCCGTTTTTCATTTTTTAAGACGATTGCAGCAAGTTTTTGCTTATCGCTGTTTTTCGAATTGACACAATTGAGCGGCTTATACTTTATTTATCCAAGACCCTATCGTTTATTTGATGTAAACGATCTGCTCCATAATACGCTGGGAGGGATTATTGGTTTTGCTGTAGCACCAATCTTTACCTTTATGCTGCCGACCCGTACGCAACTTGACGAACGTTCCTATGAGAAAGGCAAGACTGTCTCTTTGACCAGACGTTTAGCAGCATGGGCGATCGATTGGACGTTTTTATGGTTCGTACGAGTAATCATAGCGGTTTTGGCAAATCTTTCTTTCCATTGGCAAAGTTTGACTTCACAGCCTTGGTGGACGTTATTGGAAGTTGCTGTTTACTTCATGCTGGTTCCATATTTGACGAATGGCAGAACACTTGGAAAAAAAGCCGTACGTATCCAGCTAGTAGAAGATGGACGTCAAAAAATCTCGCTGCGTGCGTTGATCGTACGTTACAGTTATCTTTACTTCCTTTTTTATGGGTTGAGCTGGCTTACACAGTTCATGCAGCAAATCGCCGATCATACCAGCGGATTCTTGCAAGCAAGTGCGAATTTCATTTTCTTGGGTCTTTTTCTTGCACTGCTGATTTTTATTCTGAATATCGGAATCTCATTTATTTTAAGAAAAAGAGTCTTGTTTTATGAAAAGGCAAGTCATACCCATACGATCAGTACAGTAAAAAAACAATCATGATGCGTCAAGCAAAATGAACCAGACTATGGTATAATGCCAAAGTCATAAGAAACTTGAAGAGAAGAGGTGCTTGAATGCATACATTTGAACAATTCAACTTTAAATCATTTATCAATGAAGCAATTGCTGATAAAGGATTCAAACAACCAACAGAAGTCCAAGAACGACTGATACCCTTAGTTGCAAAAGGAAAAAATATCATCGGGCAGTCACAAACAGGTTCAGGAAAAACACATACATTCTTACTTCCGTTATTTGATAAAATCAATGCAGAAAAAGAAGAAGTACAAGTAGTGATTACTGCACCAAGTAGAGAGCTTGCTGCTCAAATCTACCAAGCGGCAATCCAAATCGCAAAATTTTCCGACCCTGAGATCCGTGTAACGAATTTTGTTGGAGGCACAGACAAGAAACGCCAACTTGACCGTCTAGCACATCAGCAGCCCCATGTAGTCATTGGAACACCAGGGCGTATCTTGGATATGATGAACGAACAAGCATTGAAGATCCATACAGCATTTGCTTTTGTCGTGGATGAAGCAGATATGACGTTAGATATGGGATTCTTGAGTGAAGTAGACCAAATCGCTGCCAGATTACCAGAAAAAGTCCAATTTCTTGTGTTCTCAGCAACGATCCCAGAAAAATTGCGTCCATTTATGCGTAAATATCTGGAAAATCCAATCATGGAAGAAATCAAACCAAAAGCAGTGATTTCAGAAGATATCGAAAATTGGCTGATTTCTACTAAAGGAAAAGATAAGAACAAGCTGATCCATCAATTGCTGACTGTTGGACATCCTTACTTAGCAATCGTTTTTGCCAACACAAAACAACGAGTGGATGAAATTGCTGAATATTTAAAAAAACAAGGCTTGAAAGTTGCTAAGATCCATGGCGACATCACACCGCGTGAAAGAAAGAGAGTCATGCGCCAAGTCCAAAACCTTGAATATCAATATGTCGTTGCGACAGATTTAGCTGCACGCGGAATCGATATCGAAGGCGTATCACACGTAATCAATGCAGAGATCCCAGAAGACTTGGATTTCTTTGTCCACCGTGTCGGAAGAACTGGACGTAACGGATTGAAAGGAACAGCGATCACTTTATACGAACCAAAAGATGAGCAGGCAATCGATGCGATCGAAAAAATGGGCGTGACTTTTGAACCAAAAGAAATCAAAAAAGAAGAAATCGTTGATACGTACGACCGAAATCGCCGTGCAAAACGTGAGAAATCCAAAGATGTGTTAGATCCTACATTGATTGGGTTAGTGAAGAAGAAAAAGAAAAAAATCAAACCAGGCTACAAAAAGAAAATCGACCGTGCCATTGCAGATACCAACAAGCAAAAGCGTAAAGTCGAACGCAGACAGCAAACAAGAACAGCACGGAAAAACAAAAAGAATTCAAATTCTTAAAATACCGAGTTATCAAAAAAAGCGGGGACGATGGATGTCCCTGCTTTTTTTGTTGATGTTAAGGTGGCTTTTACAATCTTTTTTCCATACTGACACACCAAATACTGTCTTCTAAATAAGGTTCTGAAATCACTTGGTAGCCGTTTTTTTCATAAAAGACTTGTGCGCTAACTTCTGCAATGACAAAGGAACGGCTGTGGTCATCTTTTAAACCTTGTTTTTCTGCTGCAGCTAGCAATCGGCTTCCAACACCTTTTTTGCGGTAGGTTTTTGAGACACAAAAGCGGTCAGGTTGGATGCTGACTTCATCTTTATGCAGATAACGCATTGCAGCAATAGGTTGATTTTTTTCCATCAAAACAAAGTAAGGGACATCTGATTCATCTAAATCGTCAAACTCCAACGAGGGAGCTATTTTTTGTTCAAGAACGAAGACCTCATAACGGAGATAAAAACACGCGCCTTTAATCAACGGTGTATGACCAAATAATAAGTCCATTCCAACCATCCTGCTTTCATTTATTTTGGCTATTCTTACTCAGCCTACCACATCTTCCAAAAATGAGAAACAACTTCAGAACAGATATTGACACCGGAAACCAGAATGCGTATACTAATGAAGTACAAAAGGCCATGGTTTGATCCCCATGTTTTACAGAAAGTTCTTTCGAGGCTGAAAAAAGAACACTCATCGGTCAAATCGCTCCCTATTTGTTTTTTGGTAGAAATGCCAACGCATCTCAGCGTTATCGAGTTGAAGAGGTAATGATCGAACATCATTGCAACCAAGGTGGTACCGCGAGTTTTCGTCCTTGGCTGCAAGGGTGTTTTTTTTATTTTAGAAGGAAAAGAAAGAGGGTAAACAAATGAAAGAATTATCAAGTGCACAAGTCCGCCAGATGTTTCTAGATTTTTTCAAATCAAAAGGACATTCTGTGGAACCCAGTGCTTCATTAGTACCTGTAAATGACCCAACATTGTTATGGATCAATTCAGGTGTGGCAACATTGAAAAAATATTTTGACGGATCAGTTGTTCCAGAAAATCCGCGTATCACAAACGCCCAAAAATCGATCCGTACAAACGATATTGAAAATGTCGGCAAAACAGCACGACACCATACAATGTTTGAAATGCTTGGAAACTTCTCAATCGGTGATTACTTCAAAAAAGAAGCAATCCACTGGGCATGGGAATTTTTGACATCTCCAGAATGGATGGCTTTTGACCCAGAAAAATTATATGTGACAGTTTATCCAAAAGATACTGAAGCAAAACGTATCTGGCGTGAGGAAGTTGGACTGCCAGAAGACCATATCGTCGAAATCGAAGACAACTTTTGGGATATTGGTGCTGGACCAAGCGGACCGGATACAGAGATTTTTTACGACCGCGGCGAAGCGTATAATGATTTAGCAGAGGATGATCCTGAAAATTATCCTGGTGGTGAAAATGAACGTTATCTAGAAATCTGGAACCTTGTTTTCTCTGAATTCAACCACAAACCAGATGATACATTTGAACCATTACCGCATAAAAACATTGATACGGGCATGGGCTTAGAACGAATGGTTTCTATCGTCCAAGATGCACCAACAAACTTCGAGACAGACTTATTCTTACCAATTATTCGCGAAGTAGAAAAAATGAGCGGACAAGTCAAATATGGCGAAACACCATTGACAGATATCTCTTATAAGGTAATTGCCGATCATATTCGCGCATTGGCATTTGCTATCGGAGACGACGCATTACCTTCAAATGAAGGACGCGGCTATGTCTTGCGCCGTTTGCTTCGTCGTGCAGTAATGCATGGTAAAAAGTTAGGCATCAATCAAGCATTCTTATACAAATTAGTACCAGTAGTCGGCAACATCATGGTCAGCTACTATCCAGAAGTCTTGCAACAAAAAGAATTTATCGAAAAAGTCGTACGTACAGAAGAAGAGCGTTTCCATGAAACAATCAACGAAGGTCTTGATATCTTGACACAAGTGATTGCAGACGTGAAAGAAAAAAATGAAACCACACTTGCTGGAAAAGACATTTTCAAACTTTATGATACGTACGGATTCCCAGTTGAATTGACAGAAGAAGTCGCTGAAGATGAAGGATTGACAGTGGACCACGAAGGATTCGAAAAAGAAATGGAAGCACAACGAACACGTGCCCGTTCCGCTCGAAGCACGGAGAAATCTATGGGTGTCCAATCTGCTTTACTTACAGATATCAAAGTTGAAAGCACATTTGTCGGCTATGAAAAAGAAGAATGTGACAGCGAATTACTTGTAATCGTCCAAAACGATAACGTATTGAGCGAGGTAACAGAAGGACAAGCACAACTATTCTTCAAAGAAACACCTTTCTATGCAGAAATGGGTGGGCAAGTAGCTGATCAAGGATGGATTCTGGACGAAAACCAAGAAATCATTGCAGAAATCAACAATGTCCAAAAAGCACCAAATGGACAATTCATGCATTTTGCTGAAATTCGTCAAGAAATGAAAGAAGGCGCAGTATACCATCTTGTGATCGACAAACGTATGCGTAATCGAATCATCAAAAACCATACAGCGACTCACTTGCTGCACAAAGCACTGAAAGAAGTACTAGGCGAACATGCAAACCAAGCGGGATCATTAGTTGCTCCTGGACACTTGCGTTTCGACTTCACTCATTTTGGTCAAATCACAGCAGATGAATTGGCACAAATGGAACGTATTGTGAATGAAAAAATCTGGGAAGCTATCCCAGTCGTAACAGTTGAAACAGACATCGACACAGCGAAAAACATGGGTGCGATGGCATTGTTCGGTGAAAAATACGGCAAAGAAGTCCGTGTGGTAAACATTGGCGACTGGTCAATCGAACTTTGCGGTGGGACACATGTTGCAAATACAGAAAACATCGGTATCTTCAAAATCGTTTCTGAATCAGGAATCGGTGCTGGTGTAAGACGTATCGAAGCTGTAACAAGCAAAGAAGCTTACGAATTACTGGAACAAGAAGAAAAACAATTAAAAGAAGTAGCTGCAATCGTGAAATCACCTCAATTGAAAGAAGTTGCAGCCAAAACAGAACAAGTGCAGCAGCAATTAAGAGAAGCACTGAAAGAAAATGAACGCTTGGCAAGCAAATTAGCGAACCAGCAAGCGGGCGATATCTTCAAAGATCCTGAAACAATCAACGGAAAAACAATCGTTGCTGCCCAAGTACGCGTAAAAGATATGAATCAATTACGTCAACTAGCAGATCAATGGAAACAAAAAGCTGTTTCGGATATTCTTGTTCTTGCAAATGAACAAGAAGGTAAAGTAAGCTTGTTAGCAGCTATGACAGCATCCGCGAACGAAGCAGGATTAAAAGCGGGCGACTTGATCAAAGCAATCGCACCAAAAGTAGGCGGAGGCGGAGGCGGACGTCCAGATATGGCGCAAGCCGGGGGTAAAAACCCAGCTGGAATCCCAGACGCATTAGCTGAAGCGAAAAAATGGGTCGAAGCAAACAGCTAACCCACGCTTATTCGTAAAATAAGATAAAAGGTAGAGAAGGCTGGTCATCTCATGCACCAGCCTCTTTCCTATCTATTTGCGATAAAAACGAATCAATTGACAAATTTTTTCAATTATTATCTGATAAGGATAGGAGGTGGAGGAAAATGAACAGCAGAAACAAAACATTTCGTTTAGTTCTTCGAGCAGTCTTATTGGCAATCATCATCGTTCAGACAATGGTCCCTTGGCTAGGATTTATTCCTCTTGGTTTTATTAGTTTGACGATCATCCATATCACAGTTATTGTAGCTGCAGTTGTTTTGGGTGTAAAAGATGGGATGCTGATTGGGTTGTTTTGGGGGATCGCTACCATGATCCGCGCGTACGCTATGCCGACGACACCGTTTGATACATTGGTTTTTACCAATCCAATCATTTCGGTCGTTCCTCGAGTACTGGTTGGCTTAGTAGCTGGTGCGGTTTTTTATTGGCTTTATAAAAAAAATCATTCAATCGTTATTAGTTCAGTTGTGGCAGCAGTTTTAGGTTCCTTAACAAATACGATTCTTGTTTTAGGTTTTATGGGGATTTTTTATACGAATGCAACTGCCGCAGCTTATGGTGTAGATGCTTCTCTGTTAATGAAAACATTAGCAGGTATCGCAGCAATCAACGGTATTCCAGAAGCAATCGGCGCAGCAATCATTACTCCTTTGTTGGCAAAAGCACTGTTTGCGGCGACACCATTGAAACCAGAATGAAAAGATTTTTAAAAGACTGCTGGTGCTGCAGGCAACTGTACGCCAGCAGGTTTTCCATGAAAAATAAACACAGAGGTGAAGCATGCAGCACGAGAAAAAAGATTCACGAGATCGGGCAAAGAAGGGGATTTTAGCTGGGATTTTAGGATTGATCTCAAATGCGGTCTTATTTGCGGCAAAACTGATGATTGGTCTGCTTTCAGGAAGTGTCTCCATCATGGCTGATGCTATCAATAGTTTGTCAGATACGGCTTCTTCAGCTTTGACATTAGTTGGATTCAAGATTGCGGCAAAACCAGCAGATCAGGAGCATCCGTATGGTCATGAACGTTTTGAATATATCAGCGGCCTGTTTGTTTCAATCATTATTTCGTATGTCGGTTTTCAATTTTTAGAAAAATCTTTTTTAAAAATCTTGAATCCAGAAAATATCCGTCTCTCACCAGTGGTATTTTTTGTTTTGGTCTTTTCGATCGTTTTAAAAGCTTTTCAAGGAAGAATGTATCAAAGGATCGCCAAATCGATTGGTTCTGAAACGTTGAAAGCAACGGCACAAGATAGTTATAATGATGTGTTTACAACGCTGACTGTTTTGATTTCAGCTGGGATCGAACGTTTATGGGGCTGGCGGATCGATGGTTATATCGGTTTTGTCTTGGCGATTTATATTTTATACAGCGGTTTGATGATGCTGAAGGATTTTGTTTATGAATTATTAGGAAGCCGACCAACTGTGCAAGAGATTAAAGCAATGGAGCACCATTTAGATGTTTCTAAGGATATCTTAGGGTATCATGATCTGCTGGTACACAATTATGGGCCTAGTAAGACATTTGCTTCTGTGCACATCGAAGTCGATGATCGTTTGGATTTGAATCACGCACACAAAATCATTGACCAAATAGAGAAAGACTTTTTAAAGTCTTTGGATGTCGACTTGGTTTGCCATATCGATCCAGTAGCAGTAAACAATGAAGAGTATCGAAAGGTGTACAGCAAGCTTAAAGAAATCGTTGCAGCGACAGCAGAAGGACTGACGATTCATGATCTTAGAATCATTCACCATGATTTGCTGCAATTCGATGTCGTTGTTCCAGAAAAATGTGCCTTCAACGATCAAGAATTATTGCGGATTTTGCGGGCGCAAATCGAGGCTAAAATCGGAGCATATCAGTTAGATGTCACATTCGACCATAATTACTTGCTTTAAAAAGCGATTATGGCCGAATGTCTTTATTTTTTCTCTGCTTGGCGTTTGGCTAATGCTTGGCGAGCGAGATTGTCTGCACCTTTGTTCTTGCTTTCTGGTATCCACTGCAAAATCAGCATCGAAAAATCAGGGAGTAAAGCAGTGATTTTTTCGAAATAAGGCAAAAAGAGTTCATTTGCTGTGTAGTTTTTATCAATCGCAGACACTAAGACTTTACTGTCTGAGTAGCAGAGAATCGTTTCTTTTTCTAACTTTTTTTCTTTTAATAATTCTAAAGTTTTTAAAAAGACTTCGAACTCGGCTTGATGGTTGCTTCCGTCAGAAAGAGGGATGGCAATCTGTTCGTGCCGATCCTGACCTAAAAGAACGATTCCGCCGCCGCTAGGTCCAGGGTTGCCTTTTGTGGAAGCATCAATGTATACTCGTATCATAAGTTCTCCTTTTTCAATAGTTGTGCTATGATTATATCATTAGAATTCAATATGAGGTTAAATGGATGAAAAAAACGATTCGCTGGCAGCCAGAACCGGCGCAACTTATTATTTATTGGTCTTTTACATTTATCATCTTGTTCGCTAGTTTGATTATGGCGTTAGAAAATACCAGACCTTATTGGGGAAGCAATTTGGTATTGGGGGCGTTCTTTTTTCTATTTTTGATTGGGTCGAGAAGAGGCGGGCGTTTTACAGCAGAAGGATTGAAAATCTACCGGCTCTTTTTTTGGAAAGACCGCTTTTTTCCTTTTGAAACAATTGAAAAACTTGTATTCAGCAACAAACAGCTGAAGATCTTTGTTGCAGGTGAAACGACACCCCAAGTCTATGTCCCAATCTGGCGAAAGAAAACAAAAGAAAAAATGATTGGTGAACTGCGAGCATCTGCATATGCGGACAAAATCAAATGTCTTTCTGAAAAAACAGATGCTTAAGGGCAAAACAAAAACAGATTGAAAAGGAGGGTCTCCTTCGCAATCTGTTTTTTTATAGTTTTTTTACATGAGCCGCTTGTGTTCCACGATTTCCCTCGATGACGTCGAATTCAACGGATTGGTTTTCTTCCAATGTTTTAAAGCCTTCTTCTTCTATTGCAGTAAAGTGAACGAAGATTTCTTCTGTGTCGTCATAATTGATGAAACCATATCCTTTTTTATTATCGAACCATTTCACTGTTCCTTGCGCCAAAACACTCACGACCTTTCTAAAGTCTGATGATAGCCTTTATTATAAAGAGTATTGTTCCCAACGTCAAATAAATAAAAAACAAGTAAATTCTTCTTTTCTTCATCGGAAAAAAATGTATAATGGATATATCTTAACAAAAAACGAAATAGATCTTAAAAAGTTCGTATAAAGGGGCGTTTTGATGAAAAGCGATCTGCAAATCTCACAAGAAACAAAATTAAAACCGATTATTGATATCGCAGAAAAAATCGGGCTAAAAGAAGAAGACTTAGAGCTTTACGGAAAGTATAAAGCAAAAATCAATTTTTCTGCAATCAAAGAACTTGAAAACCATCCGAGAGGCAAACTGATTTTAGTAACATCGATCAATCCAACACCCGCAGGAGAAGGCAAATCCACTGTAACAGTTGGTTTAGGAGATGCTTTAAATAAATTGTCTAAAAAAGCCAGTATCGCTTTAAGAGAACCTTCGATGGGACCTGTAATGGGGATCAAAGGCGGAGCAGCTGGCGGAGGTTATGCGCAAGTACTGCCGATGGAAGACATCAACTTGCATTTTACAGGTGATATGCACGCTATCACAACGGCAAATAATGCATTATCGGCTTTTTTAGATAACCATATCCATCAAGGAAACGAGCTTGGGATCGACAGCCGCAGAGTGATTTGGAAACGTGTGGTTGACTTGAATGACCGTGAATTGCGCCAAGTGATCGTGGGTCTAGGCGGACCAATCCAAGGTGTACCGCGTGAAGACGGCTTCGATATCACAGTAGCAAGCGAAATTATGGCGATTTTATGTCTGGCTTCTGATATCGATGATTTGAAGCAGCGTTTGGCAAGAATCGTCATAGGATATACGTACGATAGAGAACCTGTGACAGCAGGAGATCTGAAAGTCGAAGGTGCCTTGGCAATGTTGTTGAAAGATGCACTTAAGCCAAACTTGGTCCAAACGATCTTCGAAACACCAGCGTTTATCCACGGCGGTCCTTTTGCAAATATCGCTCATGGCTGCAACAGTATCTTAGCGACGAAAACAGCACTGAAATTAAGTGAATATGTCGTCACGGAAGCAGGATTTGGCGCTGACTTAGGCGGAGAAAAATTCTTAGACATCAAAGTGCCTAATTTGGAACAAGCACCCGATGCTATCGTCATCGTTGCGACGATCCGTGCATTAAAAATGCACGGCGGTTTAGACAAGACACAACTAGATACTGAAAATGTCAAAGCGTTGGAAGACGGCTTTGTGAACTTGAAAAAACACATTGAAAATATGCAAAGATATCAAATTCCTGTAGCTGTGGCAATCAATGAATTCGTGACGGACACAGAAAATGAAATGATGCTTCTTGAAGAGCTTTGTGATGCTTTAGGTGTTCCTGCAAGAAGAACAAGTGTCTGGCAAAATGGACCAGAAGGCGGGATTGATCTGGCAAAAGCAGTGATCGACTTGGTAGACAACCAAACAGCTGATTATCAGCCGCTTTATTCATCGGAACAAACAATCAAAGAAAAAGCTGCAGCAATCGTTCAAACGATCTATGGGGGAAAAGAAGTGATTTTCAGCAAAAAAGCAGAGACACAAATCCGCCAATTCGAGAAATACGGCTGGGACAAATTGCCGATTTGTATGGCGAAAACCCAATATTCATTTTCAGATGATCCTTCATTATTAGGCGCTCCAAGCGGTTTTTCTGTAACGATTCGTGAGTTTGTGCCAAAACTTGGTGCTGGCTTCCTTGTTGCACTGACAGGTGATGTGATGACAATGCCTGGTTTGCCGAAAAAACCGGCTGCATTGAACATGGATGTAACAAATGATGGAGAAGTATCCGGTTTGTTCTAAAAAATAACTGCTCTTTCTATAATCTCGGCAAGAAGACATGCGCAGCTGTCTTTTTGCCGGGATTTTTTTGTTCTTCATCTGGAAAAATTATTGATTTAAAAAAATACTGTTTAATTTGTATATACATGTTATACTGAATTGGAAAGCGTTTTCTGATGTGTTTTAAATAATAATGAACTGGAGTGTCTAACATGGAGAAAAACCCGTATAACATCAAGCTAGTAGCAGTAGATATGGATGGCACATTTGCACGAACGGATTACACGTATGACCGTCCAAGATTTAAGGTAGCTTTATCTCGAATGAATGAGGCAGGCTGTCGATTTGTTGTAGCTAGTGGGAATCAATATTATCAACTGCGTTCGCTTTTCCCTGGCTATCATCATGAATTGAGTTTTGTGGCAGAGAATGGGGCCTTGGTAAAAGACAAAGAAGACGTTCTTTTTTCAGCAGATATTTCTCAAGAGGCAATCACAGCAACGCTTGAGCTTCTGAAAGAACATCCTGAAGTGAAAAATGTCATGTGCGGATTAGAAAGTGCCTATTGCGAACGAGGAACGGTAAGCGATGCGTTTTTCGAATTGACGAACAAATATTATCATAAATTGAAATGGGTTGATGATTTTTCGCAGGTAGAAGATAAGATTTTAAAGTTTGCGCCAACTGTTCCAGTAGAAAAAACAGAAATGTATTGCGATTTATTTCGTGAAAAACTAAATGGTTTCCTTGTACCAACAGGAAGCGGTCATGGTTCAGTCGATTTGATCGTTCCAAATTGTCATAAAGCATCTGGATTAGAACGATTAGTCCAGCGTTGGGGAATCACGCCTGAACAGTGTGTGTCTTTTGGTGACGGCGGAAATGACCTTGAGATGTTAGCTTATTGCGGCAGAGGTTATGCAATGGAGAATGCGCCAGATAATGTAAAAGAAGCAGCAGATTAAGTTTGTCCATCAAATGATGAAGATGGCGTACTAGTTACGCTGGATCAGCTGTTTCCAATAAATTGACAAAAAATCAATAGAAACAAAAGAAAGCAGGGAAGCAAGGATGAATATGGATTATATCATCGATTTTCATATAGAGGCAGATCGTCAAAGTCCGGGGAGTAATCAAGAGACATTGAACGCATTAAAAAGCGTCCCTAATTGGCGTGAAAAGAAAAGTATACTTGATGTTGGCAGCGGAACGGGTGCTCAAACGCTGGTATTGGCTGAAAATACTGCAGCAAAAGTTACAGCAGTTGATTTGCTGCAGCCATTTTTAGATAAGCTGCTCTCTCGGGCTGCGGATGCAGGAGTAGGAGAACGTGTATCAGTACGTAATTTGTCAATGGATGCCTTGGATTTTCCGCCTGAAAGTTTTGATCTTATTTGGTCAGAAGGAAGTATCTATACGATTGGTTTTGAAAAAGGGCTGAAGTATTGGAAACATTTTTTATCAGAAGAGGGGCATTTAGTTGTTTCAGATCTTTGTTGGCTGACAGAGGCGCGCCCAAAAGAGATCGAACATTATTGGAAGGAAAATTATCCTGACATAACAACGATCAACCAGCGTTTGGAAACCAGCGAATTAGGCGGTTATAAGGTTTTAGATCATTTCATCATGTCCGAATCTTCTTGGAAAGAGAACTACTATGATGAGATTCGAAAACGCTCACTTTTATTTGCACAAAAATACCCAGATAATCTCGAAGTCCAGGAAATGTTGAAAATGGGCATTGCTGAAGCAGATACTTACGACACGTACGGTTCGTACTATAGTTATGTTTTCTTTATCCTTGAACCAATCCATTGATGGAAACGTCTTTCTGAAACCAGTGAATACCATATGATATGATCCCAGCAAGAAGTCTGCTTTTGCGGCCTGTCTTTTTGTCGGGATTTTTTCAGCTGCTTTGGTTAGAATCTCTTTTTATTGGTTGTGTTTTATTCTATACTAAAGGATAATAGGAGGGGCAAATATGAAGATTCGATTTACGAGACAAACGGGTTTTTATGGGATGGGAAGTCCGATTCAACTGCTGATCAATGGCAAACCAGCTTTTTGGTTGAATAATGACCAGTCGAAAGAAGTTGAGGTAGAGGCGCATTTTACCGTCCAAGCAAAATTTTATCTTTTAAAAAGTCCGGTTTATCACATAGAAGAACCAAAAACAGCGTATCTAATAACGATGAACCCAAAAGTGCTCCGAATCTATCTGCTGTTTTTTCTGATGTTTTTGCCTATATTTATAAGAAATATTGTGATAAGTTTGCTTTTGCTGATCCTTTTTTTCTTTTTTCTGTTTCGCGGACTCAAACAAGCTTATTTGATCAAGGAGGACCCCAATGAAAAATTCTGAGATTTTTTTAAGCAGCTTCAATCGTATCGAAAAATGGATGCGGGAAGAAATGGGCAACACCCGCAATATGGGCTTTACAGAACTTGTTCGGCGATTAGCAAGAAAAAAACAGCTGATGGTCGCACAAAATGAAGAAGACTTGCTGCAGATGGCTCAGCTCCGCAATGCAATCGTCCACGAAAGGATCTCAGAAGATTTTGTGATTGCTGAACCAAATGATTGGGCAGTCCAGCGTATCCAGCAAATCGAAACAGACTTGATCCGACCAGAGAAAGTGCTGCCGCGTTTTGCGAAACATGTCACAGGATTTGAGAAAAATATACCATTGCTGACTTTCTTGGATATCGTGGCGGATAAACGCTATTCGCAATTTCCTTTATATGACAAAGGCAGATTTGAAGCGCTGATCACGTTGCGCGCCATTGGTTTTTGGCTGGCGAAAGAAAGCCAAAAAGGAAAAATCAGTTTAGAAAATCGGACAGCAAAAGAATTGATCATCAAGGACGGCAAAGAAACGAATTATCATTTTGTATCGGCAAGTACATATGTATTTGAAGTCGAAAGAATGTTCCATGAGCAAGCAACATTGGAGGCAGTCCTGATCACAGATGACGGCAATCCAAACGGCAACCTGAGAGGAATCATTCGTCCAAGAGATATCTATACTAAATAAAGAAAAGAGATGAAGAGAGTTTGTTGATTTATTTGATAATAAGTGCAGTGATCGTTGGTCTTGACCAATGGGTGAAATGGGAGATCGTTGAACAGTTCGCACTAGGTGAAACAAAAGAAGTCATCCCGAATATCCTGTCGCTGACCCATATTCGAAATACGGGTGCAGCTTGGAGTATTTTAGAAGGCAAGATGTGGTTTTTTATCCCTATCACGATTATTGCAGCAGCAGTCATTTTGTATATGATGTATAAATACCGCAAAGATGGAAGCAAATGGCTGATGGTTGGTCTTAGTTTGATTTTAGCAGGCGCCATCGGGAATTTTATCGACCGAGTACGTTTTGGCCATGTCGTGGATATGTTTCAGACGGACTTTATCAACTTTCCTATTTTCAATGTCGCTGATACTTCTTTGGTGATCGGTGTCATTTGTGCCATGATTTATATTATTTTAGATGAAAAGGAATCAAAGAAAAAATGAATGAATTAACTACAGTGATCCAAGAAGAAACAGGACGGATCGACAAAGTCTTGACGGAGATTTTTTCTGAACACAGCCGCTCTCAAATCCAGCAATGGATCAAAGAAGAAGCCGTTTTTGTTAATGGAAATGTTGTGAAATCAAACTATAAAGTCAAAAAGGGCGACCAAATAAGAATCGAGATCCCTGAAGCAGAAACGCTAGACGTAGTTGCAGAAGATCTGCCATTAGAAATCGTCTATGAAGATCAAGATGTCGCTGTTATCAACAAGCCCCAAGGTATGGTCGTTCATCCTTCTGCTGGGCATGCCCACGGTACACTTGTCAATGCATTGATGTACCATATCAAAGATCTTTCTACGATCAATGGGGTGATTCGACCAGGAATCGTTCATCGTATCGATAAAGACACATCAGGACTTTTGATGGTTGCGAAAAATGATCATGCCCATGAAGCATTAGCCAAACAGTTGAAAGACAAAACTTCTTTAAGACGATATGTTGCATTAGTCCATGGCGAGATTTCACACGAAAAAGGTGAGATCAATGCACCAATCGGCCGTTCAAAAGTCAATCGTAAAATGCAGTCTGTCAGAGAAGATGGGAAACCCGCCGTGACACATTTTACTGTTTTAGAACGATTTGAAGGCTTTACATTGGTGGAATTACAGCTGGAAACAGGAAGAACCCATCAAATCAGAGTCCATATGCAGTATATTGGTTATCCGCTGGCGTGCGATCCTGTCTACGGTCCAAAGAAAACATTGAAGGGGCATGGACAATTCCTGCATGCAAAAATGTTAGGTTTTACCCATCCAACCACGCAACAGCAAATGGTCTTTGAAGCACCGCTGCCAGAGATCTTCGAAAAAACTTTGGATAAATTGCGAAAAAGTCATTGATTTTTAAAACAGAGAGCGGTATAGTTATATCAATGAAAACTTAATATGTTCCTTTAAGTTTAGTCCCGTGAGGCTAAGAAGGTCGCGAGTAAGTAGTTGTATGGTGCGCTGTACAAAGATTTACTCTTCAGAAGCATAGCTGTAAGCATAAGTATAAGCACAGCTATATCCAATTACTGAATCCAACCTCTTGTCCTCGATAGGGCAAGAGGTTTTTTTGTGTAGAAAATGGAGGGAAAACAATGAGTACAAAAGAAGTGGTGGATCAAATGACAATGAAACGAGCATTGACACGTATCACCTATGAAATCATCGAAAGAAACCATGGAATCAAAGATATCGTTTTAGTAGGGATCAAACGCAGAGGGATCTATATCGCTGCTCGAATCGCTGAACGTTTGAAACAATTAGAAGATGTTGAAGTACCGGTTGGCGAGTTAGACATCACACTTTACCGAGACGACATGAAAAAAAATAATGAAGAACCAGAGCTTCACTCTTCTGATATTCCAACAGATTTAGAAGGAAAAGAAGTTATTTTGATCGACGACGTTCTCTTCACGGGACGAACGATCCGCGCCGCAATGGACGCAGTGATGGACTTTGGCCGACCAAGAAAAATCTCGCTGGCTGTACTCGTCGACAGAGGACACAGAGAACTGCCGATCCGTGCTGATTATGTCGGAAAGAACATTCCTACAGCGAAAGCAGAAGAAATCATCGTAGAAGTCGAAGAATTAGACGGACAAGATCGTATTTTGATCAAAAATGAAGGATAGAGGAAGAGAAGATATGTCAGAGAAAAAATTTCGCAATAACGATGTCGTATTAGACATTCATGACCGCCCGTCTGTAGGGCAATGGATTGGATTAAGCATCCAGCATTTGTTTACCATGTTTGGTGCAACAGTTCTTGTACCGATCTTAGTAGGAATCAACCCAGGAATCGCATTAGTCAGTTCAGGATTAGGAACATTAGTTTACCTGATGACGACAAAAGGAAAAATCCCTGCTTATCTGGGAAGCAGTTTTGCTTTCATCGCAGCCATGCAGCTTTTGATGAAAACAGACGGTTACCCGGCAATCGCGCAAGGAGCCATGACAACAGGACTTGTCTACTTGATCGTTGCCTTGATAATCAAAAAAATCGGATCTGCTTGGCTCGATAAAATCTTGCCGCCAATCGTTGTTGGACCAGTTATCATGGTTATCGGATTGGGCTTAGCAGCAAACGCCGCTTCAAACGCAATGTATAACAATAATGTTTATGATTTCAAATATATCGCAGTTGCACTTATTACGTTAGGATTAACGATTTTCTTCAACATGTGGCTTAAAGGATTTTTAGGACTGCTTCCGATTTTGCTGGGAATCATCTGCGGGTACATTGTCGCATTACTGTTCGGCATTGTCGACACACAGCCGATTGCTGACGCCGCTTGGTTTGCAGTACCAAATTTCGAAGTACCTTTCATCCAATATCAGCCAAAACTTTACATCGGAGCAATCGCAACGATGGCACCGATCGCATTCGTAACAATGACAGAACACATCGGCCATCTAATGGTCTTGAACAAATTGACAAAACGCAACTTTTTCGAAGATCCTGGTTTGCATAAAACATTGACAGGTGACGGACTGGCTCAAATCGTTGCTGGTTTTGTCGGCGGCCCTCCAGTAACAAGTTATGGAGAAAACATTGGTGTTTTGGCTATCACGAGAGTCCACAGCGTCTTCGTTATCGGCGGTGCAGCAGTTTTCGCAGTCGTCCTAGGCTTTGTCGGTAAATTGAGCGCATTGATCTTAAGTATCCCTGGACCAGTTATCTCAGGTATCAGCTTTATCTTGTTCGGTGTGATTGCAGCAAGCGGGATGAAGATCTTGATCGAGAACAAAGTCGACTTCGACAAAAAGAAAAATCTGCTGATTGCTTCAGTGATCTTAGTCATCGGTATCGGCGGACTTGTATTTGAAGTAGGAACATTCACATTATCAGCAATGGCATTAGCCACAGTTTTAGGAATCATTTTGAATCTCATCTTACCAGAAACTTCAAGAAGCGAAGAAAACTAGGAGGAACCGAATTATGATCATCCAATCAGAACGCATTAGTTTAAAACACTTATTAACAGTTGAAGCATTGACGGACCAAGAAGTAATGGGGCTGATCCGCCGCGGACAAGAATTCAAAAACGGTGCAAAATGGACGCCGCAAAAAAGCCAATACTTCGCAACAAACTTGTTCTTTGAAAACAGTACACGAACACATAAAAGTTTCGATGTTGCTGAGAAAAAATTAGGCTTAGACGTTATTGAGTTTGAAGCAAGCACAAGTTCTGTCCAAAAAGGCGAAACGTTATATGACACAGTGTTGACGATGTCCGCTTTAGGGGTTGATGTGGCAGTGATCCGTCATGGAGACGAAAATTATTATGACGAATTGATCCAAAGCAAAACGATCCAATGCTCTATCATCAACGGCGGAGACGGAAGCGGCCAGCATCCAACGCAATGTTTGCTGGATCTGATGACGATCTATGAAGAATTCGGTTATTTTGAAGGCTTGAAAGTAGCCATCGTTGGAGATATCACACACTCCCGCGTAGCAAAATCAAATATGCAGATGCTGAAACGTTTAGGCGCTAAAGTATTCTTTTCTGGTCCAAGCGAATGGTATGACAAAGAATTTGAAGTTTATGGACACTATCAACCGCTTGATGAATTAGTGGATCAAGTGGATGTAATGATGATGCTTCGTGTACAGCACGAAAGACATGACGGAAAAGAAAGTTTTTCAAAAGAAAGCTATCACCAAGAACACGGATTGACGGTCGAACGTGCGAAAAAATTACAAAAACATGCCATCATCATGCACCCAGCACCAGTCAACAGAGATGTTGAATTAGCAGATTCGCTGGTTGAAAGTCTTCAATCACGTATCGTACAGCAAATGACAAACGGCGTATATGTAAGAATGGCTATTTTAGAAGCCGTATTAAGCGGAAAAGCGTAGGAGGGAACAGCAATGAAAACACTCATTAAAAACGGTCGTATAGTAACAAAAGGAAACGAAACAACACAAGCGGAGATTTGGATCGAAAACGGGAAAATCAAAGCAATCGGAACAGGATTTACATCAGCTGATTTTGATGAAGTGTTTGATGCAAAAGGACAACTGATTACACCAGGACTTGTAGATGTCCATGTCCATCTGCGCGAACCAGGCTTCACCTACAAAGAAACGATCAAAGATGGAACGAATGCAGCAGCACACGGAGGATTCACTACTGTGTGTGCCATGCCAAACTTAGACCCAGTTCCTGATACACCAGAAAAACTGCGTCAAGTTTATGACATTATCGAAAAAGATGCGGTAGTAAAAGTACTGCAATATGCACCAATCACCGAAAAATTACGCAGTGAAGTATTAGTGGATCAAGAAGGATTGATCGAAGCTGGCGCATTTGCTTTCACAAATGACGGTGTCGGCGTCCAAACAGCAGGAACAATGTATCTGGCAATGAAAGAAGCAGCAAAAAACAACAAAGCACTCGTTGCTCATACAGAAGACGAATCACTGCTTTTCGGCGGAGTGATGCACGCAGGGGAGCAAGCAGAAAAATTAGGCTTGCCTGGTATCTTAAGTGCGACAGAATCTTCCCAAATTGCTAGAGACTTGATCTTAGCCGAAGAAACTGGAGTCCATTACCATGTTTGTCATGTTTCAACAAAAGAAAGTGTCCGAGTGATCAGAGAAGCGAAAAAAGCAGGTGTTCATGTTACTGCAGAAGTTTCACCGCACCATTTGATTCTAGCAGACACAGATATTCCTGAAGACTTCGGTTTTTGGAAAATGAACCCGCCATTAAGAGGAGAAGATGATCGAGCAGCGTTGATCGAAGGCTTGTTAGACGGAACGATCGACTGCATCGCCACAGACCATGCCCCTCATGGATTAGAAGAAAAAAGCCAAAGTTTCTTAAAAGCACCATTTGGGATCGTCGGCAGCGAAACAGCCTTCCAACTTGTTTACACACACTTTGTTGAAAAAGGGATCTTTACTTTAGAACAAGTGATTCAATGGCTTGCAGTAAAACCAGCGGAAATCTTCCAATTAAATGCTGGAACATTAACGATCGGAGCACCAGCAGATATTGCTGTGTTCGATGTGGAAAACAGTTATGAAATAGACAAAAAAGATTTCTTGTCAAAAGGCGAAAACACACCATTTGTCGGCTGGAAAGTCAAAGGAGAAACACTGCTTACTTTTGTCGATGGCAAAGTTGTCTGGCAGAAGGAGGAAGAGAAATAAGATGGATCGACTGCTGATTTTAGAAGATGGCACTGTTTTTGAAGGAAAAGCGTTTGGCGCAGAAATCAATGTTTTCGGAGAATTGGTTTTTACAACAAGTATGACTGGCTATCAAGAAACCATTACAGACCAAAGTTTTAACGGACAAATCATCACCTTTACTTATCCAATGGTTGGAAACTACGGCGTCAATCGTGACGATTATGAATCGATTACGCCGACCTGCAAAGGTGTCGTCGTCAGAGAACATGCACGAGTGGCCTCAAACTGGCGGAACCAAATGACATTAGATACATTTTTGAAACAAAAAGGGATTCCTGGTATTTCAGGGATCGACACACGAGCATTAACCAGAAAAATCCGTGAATTCGGAACAATGAAAGCAAGTATCGTCGACGCTGGCGACAGTTTTGAACATGCGTATGATCAATTGAAAGCAACAGTGCTGGCAACAAATCAGGTACAGCAAGTTTCGACAAACAAACCATATCCAAGTCCAGGAACAGGAAGAAATGTAGCAGTGATCGACTTTGGATTGAAACATAGTATTTTGCGGGAACTGTCAAAACGGAATTGCAATCTAACCGTTTTGCCTTACGATACAGATGCTGAAACGATCCTTGCATTATCACCAGATGGCGTCATGTTGACGAATGGACCTGGCGATCCGAAAGATGTGCCGGAAGCAATCGAAATGATCAAAAAAATCCAAGGAAAAGTGCCAATCTTTGGTATTTGTTTGGGACATCAGCTGTTTGCTCTTGCGAACGATGCAAATACGTACAAAATGAAATTCGGACATCGAGGATTGAATCATCCAGTCAGAGAAATCGCTACTGGAAGAATCGATTTTACTTCCCAAAACCACGGCTATGCAGTGGATGAGGACAGTATCGATCCTGAAAAATTATTCGTGACACATAAGGAGGTCAATGACGGCACAGTTGAAGGTATCCGTCATCGCGACTATCCTGCTTTTAGTGTGCAATTCCATCCGGACGCAGCACCTGGTCCGCACGATGCACTGCACTTATTTGATGAATTTATGGAAATGATGGATGCATGGAAGGAGCAGCAGTAAATGCCAAAACGCACAGATATCAAAAAAATCATGGTGATCGGTTCTGGACCGATCATTATCGGGCAAGCAGCCGAATTCGATTACGCAGGTACACAAGCATGCCTTGCTTTGAAAGAAGAAGGCTATGAGGTCGTGCTTGTCAACTCGAATCCAGCAACGATCATGACTGACAAAGAAATTGCAGATAAAGTTTATATCGAACCAATCACACTGGAATTCGTCTCACGTATTTTGCGCAAAGAACGTCCAGATGCACTGCTTCCAACATTAGGCGGACAAACAGGATTGAATATGGCAATGGAATTAGCTGATTCTGGCATCTTAGACGAACTTGGTATCGAGCTCCTTGGAACAAAACTATCAGCAATCGACCAAGCAGAAGACCGCGACTTATTCAAAAAATTGATGGAAGAATTAGACCAGCCGATTCCAGAATCAGAAATCGTAACAACGGTTGAAGAAGCGGTGGCATTTGCGAATACGATCGGCTACCCAGTCATCGTTCGTCCAGCCTTCACATTAGGCGGAACCGGCGGCGGTATGTGCGACACTGAAGAAGAATTGCGAGCAATCGCTGAGAATGGTCTGAGTTTATCTCCAGTTACGCAATGTCTGATTGAAAGAAGTATTGCTGGCTTCAAAGAAATCGAATATGAAGTGATGCGGGATTCCGCAGATAACGCAATCGTTGTCTGCAACATGGAAAACTTTGACCCAGTCGGCATCCATACTGGTGATTCCATCGTCTTTGCCCCAAGCCAAACATTAGCGGACCATGAATATCAAACATTAAGAGATGCGTCATTATCGATCATCCGTGCATTGAAAATCGAGGGCGGCTGCAACGTTCAATTAGCTCTTGATCCCCACAGTTTCAACTATTATGTAATCGAAGTAAATCCTCGTGTTTCCCGTTCCTCTGCTTTAGCAAGTAAAGCAACAGGTTATCCAATTGCTAAACTAGCGGCCAAAATCGCACTTGGACTAACACTGGATGAAATGAAAAATCCCGTGACTGGAACGACTTACGCTGAATTTGAGCCGGCATTAGACTATGTCGTTGCAAAAATCCCGCGCTGGCCCTTTGATAAATTTGAAGATGGCGAACGCTTGCTAGGTACGCAAATGAAAGCAACCGGTGAAGTCATGGCGATTGGTCGAACAATCGAAGAATCGCTTTTGAAAGCAGTTCGTTCATTAGAAATCGGTACCCATCATTTAGAAATCCAAGAACTGACAACCGTTGACGATGAAGAATTGATGAACAAAGTTGTCCATGCCCAAGATGACCGTTTATTCTATCTCGCAGAAGCAATCCGAAGAGGCTACACGATCCAAGAATTAGCAGAACGAACAAAAATCGACTTGTTTTTCTTAGATAAATTACTTCATATCATCGAATTAGAAGAAGCATTGAAAAAAGAACCTGGAAATCTTCGTTTGCTGAAAGAAGCCAAACAAAATGGTTTTACGGATAAGAAAATCGCCCAGTTATGGCAAATGTCACAAAACGAACTAAGAACTTTGCGCAAAGAAAACAATATCGTTCCTGTCTACAAAATGGTTGATACCTGTGCCGCAGAGTTCGAATCAAACACACCTTACTTCTATAGTTCTTATGAATGGGAAAATGAAAGTCAGCCTTCAGAAAAACCTTCCGTTCTGGTTTTAGGCTCTGGTCCGATCCGCATCGGTCAAGGGGTGGAATTTGATTATGCAACGGTCCATTCGGTAAAAGCAATCCAGCAAGCCGGCTATGAAGCCATTATCATGAACAGCAATCCGGAAACAGTCTCAACAGACTTTTCAATCTCGGATAAATTGTACTTTGAACCGCTGACATTAGAAGATGTGCTGAATGTCGTAGAGCTGGAAAAACCAATTGGCGTCATCGTGCAATTTGGTGGACAAACTGCTATCAATCTAGCAGAACCATTAACTAAAGCAGGCGTAAAAATCTTAGGAACAACAATCGAAGACTTGGATCGTGCAGAAAATCGAGATCTTTTCGAGCAAGCATTAAAAGAACTAAACATTCCTCAGCCACTAGGAAGTACAGCAACAAGCAAAGAAGAAGCAGTGGTCATCGCTGAAAAAATCGGTTATCCCGTTCTTGTCAGACCAAGTTATGTATTAGGCGGCCGCGCAATGGAAATCGTCGAAAATCAAAACAATCTGGAAGATTACATGCAACATGCTGTCAAAGCTTCACCAGAACACCCAGTACTGATCGACCGCTATTTAATCGGAAGCGAATGTGAAGTGGATGCGATTTGCGATGGTGAGACAGTATTGATTCCTGGTATCATGGAACATATCGAACGTGCCGGTGTCCATTCTGGCGATTCGATGGCCGTTTATCCGCCGCAAGCTTTGTCAGAAGAAATCAAGACGACGATTGCTGATTACACCCAACGCTTAGCAATTGGGTTGAACTGTATTGGCATGATGAATATCCAATTCGTTATCCATGAAGAAAAAGTTTATGTCATTGAAGTAAACCCAAGAGCCAGCCGGACAGTACCATTTTTGAGTAAAGTTACCGGTATCCCAATGGCGCAAATCGCAACCAAAGCGATCTTGGGCGAAAAATTGAAAGATTTAGGCTATGAATCAGGGCTTTACCCAGAAAGTGAGCAAGTCCATGTCAAAGCGCCCGTCTTTTCTTTCACAAAACTGCAAAAAGTCGATACGTATTTGAGTCCGGAAATGAAATCGACAGGTGAAGTAATGGGCTCTGACCAGAACTTGGAAAAAGCGTTATACAAAGCGTTTGAAGCAGCTGGCTTACGTTTGCCTGAGTATGGAGCGGTACTCTTTACTATCGCAGATGAAACTAAACAAGAAGCGTTAGAGCTGGCAAAACGATTCTCAGAAATCGGCTACAGTTTATTAGGAACAAAAAATACAGCTGAATTCTTCCGTCAAAATGGGTTAGTGGCAGAAACAGTTGCCAAAATCTCTGAAACGACAGACCAAAAAAATGTCGTAGAGTTGATTCGTGAAGGAAAAGCACAAGTAGTTGTAAACACTATCGACAAAGATCGCGGCAGAGCATCAAAAGATGGATTCATCATCCGCCGCGAAGCCGTGGAACATGGCACACCGCTGTTTACCTCTCTAGACACAGCAGAGGCAATCATAAGAGTGATGGAATCACGTGCCTTTTCAACACAAGCGATTTAGGGACAAAGAAATCTGAGTTTGTCCGCTGCGCCGCTGTCTCCAATCTTTTAAGAGAACGAGTCAGCGGCGTTCTTTAAAAAAAACGACGATTGAATCGTTTGCAGCAAATCGAAAGCTGCTTGTCAGCTGCAGCAATGACTAAGGAGGAACCCGTGTGAAACAAGAAGTAATGGAAATCAAACAGCAAATCCAGTTAGCACCGCGGATTTTCGAGATGACGCTCAAAGGGGAATTGGTACAGGAAATGAAAAAGCCTGGACAGTTTATCCATATCCGAGTACCAAGACAAGATTTGCTTTTGCGCAGACCAATCAGCTTGAATCATATTGATCACCAAGCAGGAACGTGCCGGATCATCTACCGAGTAGAAGGAGACGGGACAAAAATGTTCGCCTCTTTAAAAGCTGGAGACACATTGGATGTATTAGGTCCGTTGGGAAATGGCTTTGATCTTACTGGCTTGAAAGCAGGGGATGAAGTATTTGTCGTCGGCGGAGGAATCGGTATCCCGCCTCTTTATGAATTGTCAAAGCAGCTGAATAAAAAAGGAATCAAAGTGATCCATTTTCTAGGATTTGCGACACAAGAAGTCATGTATTACACAGAAAAATTCCAAGAACTGGGCGAAACACGTATTGCAACAGATGATGGTACATACGGTGTCTATGGAAATGTTGGGAATCTTCTTTTAGGAACAGAAGAAAAACCGAAAGCCGTTTTTGCCTGCGGAGCCAATGGAATGCTGCGGATGGTAGAACAGCTTTATCCAGAACACGCGAACGTCCAATTATCCCTAGAATCAAGAATGGCTTGCGGAATTGGTGCTTGTTATGCGTGTGTTTGCCACAAAGCAGACGATGAAACAGGAACAAAAAGTGTGAAAGTTTGTGATGAAGGACCGATTTTCAAAGCAGGAGAGGTGGTTTTATGAGTAATCCATTAAGAGTCCAGTTACCAGGGTTAGATTTGAAAAATCCAATCATGCCGGCAAGCGGCTGCTTCGGTTTTGGAAAAGAATATGGCGCCTATTACGATTTGAACAAATTAGGTTCGATCATGGTCAAAGCAACGACGCCCAAAGCTCGGTTCGGTAATCCGACTCCTCGCGTTGCTGAAACACCTTCTGGCATGCTAAATGCCATCGGTCTGCAAAACCCAGGATTAGACGTTGTCATGGGCGAATTGCTGCCTGAATTAGAGCAATACCCAGACCTGCCGATCATTGCAAATGTGGCCGGCGCTTGCGAAGAAGACTACGTAGAAGTTTGCGGGAAAATCGGTTCGGCACCAAATGTCAAAGCTATCGAGTTAAATATTTCTTGTCCAAATGTCAAGCACGGCGGTATTGCTTTTGGTACCGATCCTGATGTTGCTTATCAACTGACAAAAGCGGTCAAAGAAGTCTCAGAAGTACCGGTCTATGTAAAATTATCCCCCAATGTCACCGATATCGTTCCGATTGCCAAAGCCATTGAAGCAGGCGGAGCAGATGGATTTACGATGATCAATACATTATTGGGCATGCGGATCGACTTGAAAACCCGGCGTCCGATTTTAGCAAACCAAACAGGCGGTCTTTCTGGTCCAGCAATCAAACCAGTAGCGATTCGATTGATCCATCAAGTGGCTTCGGTCTCAAATCTGCCAATCATTGGAATGGGCGGTGTCCAGACCGTTGATGATGTATTGGAGATGTTTATGGCAGGAGCAAGTGCTGTGGCGGTAGGGACAGCGAATTTTACAGATCCATATATTTGTCCCAAACTGATTGACGAGCTGCCGGTACGTATGAAAGAATTAAATATCAGCTCTTTGGAACAATTGATCAAAGAGGTAAGAGAGGAACGGATAAAATGAATGAACGCCCGATTATTGCCTTAGACTTTTCTAGTCGGCAGGAAGTAGAAGAATTTTTACAGCTTTTCCCAGAAGAAAAATTATTTGTCAAAATTGGTATGGAATTATTTTATCAAGAAGGCCCATCGATCGTCCATTGGCTGAAAGAATCTGGTCATGACGTGTTTTTAGATTTGAAACTACACGATATCCCCAATACAGTTGAAAAAGCCATGCGTGGTTTGGCACGATTAGGTGTAGACTTGACTTGTGTCCATGCAGCGGGCGGTGTACGTATGATGAAAGCAGCAATCAGAGGGCTGGAAGAAGGCACCCCAGAAGGCAAAAAGCGTCCACGTTTATTAGCCATTACTCAACTTACTTCAACAAGTGAAGAAGAGATGCACCGAGATCAATTGATTGAAGTGCCACTAGATGAAAGTGTTATCCACTATGCCAGCTGTGCCAAAGAAGCTGGGCTAGACGGCGTCGTTTCCTCCGCATGGGAAGTAGCAGCAATCAAAGAAAAAGCAGGCGAAGGATTTGTATGCTTAACACCAGGTATTCGTCCAGAAGGTACTGCAGCAGGAGACCAGACAAGAGTCGTGACACCAAAACGGGCACGAGAAATCGGTTCGGGTTTTATCGTTGTTGGACGCCCAATCACACAAGCAGAAGATCCTTACCAAGCGTATCAAACAATCAAAGCAGAATGGAGCGGGAAATAGTATGACACTTGAACAAAACATTGCAAAAGACTTATTAGAAATCAAAGCGGTATTTTTGAGTCCAAATGATCCGTTTACATGGGCAAGCGGCATCAAAAGTCCGATTTATTGTGATAACCGAATCACAATGAGCTATCCGAACGTACGCAGAGAAATCGCAAAAGGTCTCGCTGAAAAAATCAAAGGAGCATACCCAGAAGTCGAAGTAATCGCCGGAACAGCAACGGCTGGGATCCCCCATGCTGCTTGGGTCGCTGAAATCTTAGACTTGCCAATGGTTTATATCCGCAGCAAAGCCAAAGACCACGGCAAAGGAAACCAAATCGAAGGAAGAATCACTGAGGGGCAAAAAATGGTCGTGATCGAAGATTTGATCTCAACAGGCGGCAGCGTTTTGGAAGCAGCAGAAGCGGCAAAAAGAGAAGGTGCAGATGTTTTAGGTGTAGCAGCTATCTTTACCTATGAACTGCCAAAAGGAAAACAAAATTTTGAACAAGCACAACTGCCTTTGCTGACATTGACCAACTATTCAACATTGATCGAAACAGCTTTGGAAGCAGAATATATCGATGAAAAAGAGCTGGATTTGCTGAAAGAATGGAAAAAAGACCCAGAAAACTGGTCTGCCAGCTAAAAATACCAATGATTGGAAGAGGGGCTGGCGGTTTTAAGCCGCAGCCTCTTTTTTCAGTTTTTATGCAGCTTTTTTTCTGTATTTTTTATTTTGGGGTAAAATAATTGCACTTTATGAATATTCAATGCTATGATTACTAGAAAAATATCTTGGAGGCGAAATGGAATGGGATTGAATGAGTACATTCTTGGATTAAACAATTTGGAAAAAATCACACGAGCACCTGGCTTCTTTAAATTCACAGAACATACAGTGGCTGCTCATTCCTATCGTGTTGCATCTATTGCACAAGTATTAGGGGATATCGAAGAACTAAATGGGCAGACGATCGATTGGAAAGTCCTTTACGAAAAAGCGTTGAACCATGATTATACAGAGCGTTTTATCGGGGATATCAAAACACCTGTCAAATATGCCAGCAAAGAACTGCGCGGCATGCTGCAGACAGTGGAAGAAAAAATGACAGATGAATTCATCCATCAAGAAATCCCTGCTGAATTTCAAGAAGTATATCGTCGGAGACTCTTTGAAGGAAAAGATGATACGGTAGAAGGTGAGCTCTTGGCGATTTCGGACAAAGTCGATTTGCTTTATGAGTCTTTTGAAGAGATAATCAAAAACAATCCAGAAAAAGTCTATCGGGAAATGTTTATTGAAGCAGTTATGACGATCAAGAGTTTTGAACATCGTCCTTCTGTCCAATATTTCTTTGACAATATTTTCCCGGAATTGCTGAATCAGGAATTTTATGGAAAAACGGACTTTTTAGATATCATTGAAGAAATCATCAAAGAACACACAAAATAAAATCATGGTTTAAAAAATCAGAGATAAAATTGGAAAACAGAGTTGAAAAAGACGAAAATAGCGATCGTCCAGCTGCTTTATTGGGAGGAAATTAGTTGTGAAGAAGAACATGGATGTAAAATGGGGATACACAGGAGAAACAGGACCGGAACATTGGGCAGACTTATGCGATTGGTTCAAAAAAGGAGCTGAATTTCCGCTGCAGTCGCCAATCCCACTGACCACTGCGACTGCTGATTCTCCGCTGACAGAGGGAAAAGAAGCACCAATTACTTTCCATTATCAGCGCCAGCGTTTTACAGACAAGGAATTTAAAAATACGATCCATTTAGTGCCTTATGATCAATTGAGCTATCTTGTTTATCAAGGCGAGCGGTTTTATTTGAATGATATCCATTTCCACATGCCGTCTGAACATATCATCGACGGCGAACATGAAGATATCGAATTCCACTTCGTTCACATGAGCAAAAAAGGGGAGAACTTGGTTGTTGGTGTCCTGGCGCATTTTGAACAAGGCGGCTGGTGTTTTGACCGGAAAAACAATGAGAACTGGAACTTAGCTTCTCATGAACACTGGTTTGATCCAATTATTTTCTTGCCAGAAGTCAAAAGCCATTTCCATTATGTCGGTTCACTGACGACACCACCAACAAGCGGCCCTATCCAATGGTTTGTGATGGATCGTATCGGGAAAGTTGACGCACGTTTCTTAGAACCTTTCAAAGGACAATATGCGCAGCCAAATAATCGTCCGCTGCAGCCATTGAAAGAACGTTCGATCGAGCATTTTAAAGGAGTCGATGAATGAATATCCAACAAATGAAATATGTGGTAGCTGTGGCAAATAACGGCAGTTTTCGCGAAGCAGCCAAAAAATTATTTATCACTCAGCCCAGCTTATCAAACGGGATCAAAGAACTGGAAGCAGAATTAGGGATCATATTATTTAAACGAACGAACAGAGGCGCCTATTTGACAGAAGCAGGTCAAGAATTTTTACAGCGTGCTGAAAAGATTTTGATACAGCTTGACGCTCTTGAAACTCATTATCACACGCAGGAAAAAAGAGAGATTTTTTCGATTGCTTCGCAGCATTATGATTTTTTAGGACCATTGACCGCCAAGCTGATGGTCGAGTTCCAAAAAGAATTCAAACAGTTCCGAATTAATGAAACCACGACAGCGAAAGTGATCGAAGAGGTCAGAGAACAATACAGCGAAATCGGCATCTTGTATTTTAATGAAAGAAATCAAGCAGGGATCACACGTTATTTGCAGCAAGGAGACTTGACGTCAAAAGTGATTGGCAAGTTTAAAACACATATTTTTTTGCGGCAAGGACATCCATTAGCAGATAAAGACGAAATCACCAAAGAAGAACTTTCGGCTTTTCCGCAAGTCCGATTTACGCAAGATGGCAGTAATTTTCCTTATTTTTACGAAGATCTGATTGAGATACCTGAACAAGAGTCGGTCATTTACACGAGTGATCGCGGAACGCTGATGAATGTGGTTATTGAGACCGATGCATATGCTTCTGGATCAGGTATCGTCATTGGCGGCATCAGAGATCATCTGAAGCTGATTCCTTTAGCCGGCAGCGAAGAAAACAAATTATGTGTTATCTGTTCACAAAAACAACCATTAAGTCCAATTGCAAAGGCATTTATCAATAAACTGCACTTATTATTCAACAAATAGAAAAAACGAGGGTACGCAGCAACTAGCGTATCCTCGTTTTTTGTTATTCTTCTTTTTTCATTGCGGCGATTCGTTCTTCTTCTGGTGTGACATATACCGTTTTTTGGTTCTCGTAGATAACAAAGCCTGGTTTTGCTCCATTTGGTTTGCGGATATGTCTCACTTGCACGATATCCACGGGGACCTGAGCAGATTGCCGATATTTAGAGAAATAGGCGGCTAATTCTGCGGCTTGCGTAATGGTTTCATCGGAAGGATCATCACTTTTGATGATAACATGCGAGCCTGGGATATTTTTCGCATGCAGCCAATAATCCGATTTTTTCGCAGTCTTCAACGTCAATTGATCATTTTGCAGATTGTTTCTGCCGACTAAGAGGATCGTTCCGTCAGCAGCGATATAACGATCCGGTTGAGATGGTTTTGCTTTTTTCTGTTTTTTGCCTGTTTTTCTTTTCAAATAACCTTCGGAAATCAATTCTTCTTTGATTGTTTCGATGTCCATTGGTCCGGCGATTTCCAATTGCGACAATACAGATTCCAAATAATCGATCTCATCTTTTGCTTCTTTGATTTGCTGATGGATCAGTTTCACTGCATTTTTCAGCTTTTGATATTTGTGGAAGTATTTCTGCGCATTTTGGTTTGGCGTCAAAGCAGGGTCAAGCTTGATGCGGATCGGTTCGTTTTCTTCATAATAGTTCTGAAGTGTAACTTCTTTTGCGCCTTTAGGAACTTGTGCCATGAAAGTAGTCAGTAATTCGCCATCGCGTCGATAATTTTCGGCACTTTCTGAGTCTTTCAATGTTTGTTCTCTTTTTTTCAATTTGGTTTGATTTCGTTTCAGCTCATTTTCGATTTTCCGGATCAATTCGCCGCCTTGCTGTTTGGCACGGTCTTTTTCTGCTTTATCATGATAAAAAGCATCTAAAAGCGCACTTAGATCCGGGAAACTCGTTTGTTCCTCTGCATGGTTCGCTAAATAATGATAGCTGATTGGTGTAAAGAAATCTTTTCCATTTACCTGATAAAAAGAAGGTACAAGTTGGTTTTCCAAAGCTTCAAAAAAATTTTTCCAGATGGTCATTTTTTCATTCGGCTGCTCATTGAATCGGTAAACTAATTCCTGAGCTGTGTCGAAACCAAGCCCTTGAAACTGCTGCTGCAAGTATTTTGCGGTCAGTTCCGGTGTTTGAGAAATCCGATGGAAAACTTTTTCGGTATCTGCTGTAAATGGATTGATCTGATCTTGAGCAGGAGGTGCAATATATTCTGCACCAGGAAGCAGAGAGCGGTAAGTATTTTGCGAACTGCCGATGTGTTTGATCGCATCTAAAATCTTGCCAGTTTCTTGGTTGACAAGGACGATCGTACTATGACGACCCATCAACTCTACGATCAAAATGATGTTTTGAAGATCACCTAATTCATTTCGTTTAATAAATTGAAAATGGATCACTCGATCATTGTCGATTTGTTCGATGGATTCTAAAATCGCACCTTCGAGATATTTTCGCAGCATCATAACGAAATTAGGCGGATTATCAGGATTTTTGTAATCGATTTGTGTAATTTGGACACGCGCATAACTTGGATGTGCAGATAGGAGCAGGCGATGATTTTTTCCGCGGGCACGGATCACCAGGATGATTTCATTTTCATAAGGCTGGTGGATTTTTGAGATACGCCCGGAAGTCAAAGTTTGTTGAAGTTCTTTGACCATAGTATGGGTAAAGACGCCATCAAAGGACATTGAGATCCCTCTTTTCTTTTCATAATATTTCCATTATAGCGAAAAACATCGGAAAGACCAATCGGCCGCTTGGATCATTTCTTCGCGTCTTCGATTTCTTGATGCAGAAAATAAGAAATCACTGTTCGGATAACGACGACTGCGGACAAACGCAAGATATCGACCCAGGTTGGATTGATGATCGATTCGATAATGTCGGCCGCAATCAGTACTTCTAAACTTAGCAGCACATAACTTCCTAGAAAATTTTTAATAAGGTTGTTCTGCGCCGCAAGTTCAATTCTGGAAAGATGAGCACGTTCGGTCGTTAAAAAGTCTTTGACCGCCAAAATAACGCCCCAGATCAAAATGATGATCGACAGTACATTCAAGATAAAAACGATTAAGTCAAAATAAGGAACAAATGATTCCGTAAGATTTTTTGAAAAATCAGCCACTGTTGAAACCTCCTTATCATTGCTTGCAGCTATCTGTATTCTACTAAATAACAACACGTTTGGAAAGAAAGACCTGTTTCTTGCTGAAATCAGAAATTCTTGGCATAAGTATCGTCATAAGCGAAAAGAACAGGTATAATAAAAAAGAAGAGAGTAGGAGGGTGAACGATGGATGGAAAAAAGCTGATGGATCCTATCCAAAAAAACTGGTCGATATTTCTTGATGACTTTTCTGAACGGCCAAAGAAATATTTTGTACGTCTTTTTTTGTTTTTGATCGTTGTACTGCTTTTTACAAGTACAATGTTTATTATCCCAGCGCGAATCAAAAACCAGCAATTGCACAGCTTGGTTTATTCCAGAATCGATTCCGAAAAACTCAATCCTATTGATTACGGAGCAGTGGACCGACAAATCAACGATCGAAAAGCGATTTCTGTGATGTTCAGCGTCCCTCATGGTGAGTTGTATCAAGAAGTCCAGCAGCTGCTGAGTGATCCAGAAAAGTCCAGAGAAATGAACCGTCAAATCTATTTTTATCCACTTGTTTATGATTCGGAAAATTTAGAAAGCAAATACAAGATTGCAAAAAATCAAGTAACCTTTCTCTTTTTTGATGACGGAAAAGAAAAAAATCGCGTAGAGATCTCTAAAGAAGATATCCCGAATCTTGAGAAAGAACTGATTCCTGAACTGAATCGGCTGCCGATGTGGAATTTGAGACAACTTGAGCAAGAATTGAATCAGCAAAACGAAACAGAAGAGAACGCAGCAGCTCAAGCGGAAACAACGCCCCAATAAAATGTTGTTGACGGATAAACGCTTTTCCGTTAAACTCATAAGTAATCACAGAACGAAAGGATGATCCACGATGAACAACTTATCACACTTACTAGCAGAGAAAACACAAGCATGGCGCAGCTGGCACAGATAAGTTGTATTGATGGATGATTTTTTCCATAGATACAGCTTTTTAGAGTATGATCTAAAAAATTGTGTCTATGCTGGCTAAACGAGACGATCGACCGCATAGATTAAGACTATGCGGTTTTTGTGTGAAGACAATTGCCGTTTCCGGCAGTTGTCTTTTTTTTGATGAAAAGGGGAGAAAAGATGAAAAATAAACGATTAATAGCAGTGATAGCAATAATTTTTCTTTACTTAGCAGGTACTTTTGTATTTGAGAAAAACAAAGATATACAAACAAATCCACGTCAAGAAGAAATAAAAACAGTCGGCGTGCTGCAATACGTCAGCCACCCCGCTCTTGATGAAATCTATCGCGGGATCAAAGATGGATTGAAAGAATCTGGCTTGCGCGAAGGAGAAAATTTGAAAATCGAGTTCCAAAATGGCCAAGCAGATCAAAGCAAGCTTTCAACGATGAGCCAGCAGCTCGTTCAAAAAGACCCAGATGTTTTGATCGGGATCGCGACACCGGCAGCTCAATCACTTGTAAATGCAACGACGACAATTCCTGTAGTCTTGGGCGCAGTGACTGATCCAGTGGGCGCTGGACTTGTCCAATCGATGGATAAACCAGGCGGAAATGTGACCGGTGTGTCTGACCAGCCGCCAATCGCCGCACAAATCAGTTTGTTGAAACAGCTGCTTCCAGAAGCAAAAACGGTCGGTATCTTGTATTCTTCCGCAGAAGACAATTCAAAATACCAAGTGGAACAAGCTGAAAAAGCAGCCCAAAAAGAAGGATTGACAGCTTCGAAATATGCAGTCCCTTCAACCAATGAGATTGCACAAACAGTTCAAGTGATGAGCCAAAGCGTAGATGCGATCTATATTCCTTTAGATAACACGATTGCGAATGCGATGCAGACGGTTGTCAAAGAAGCCGATAAAGCAGGTATCCCTGTGATTCCATCGGTTGATACGATGGTTGAACAAGGTGGTTTAGCGACAATCGGGATCAATCAGTATGAATTAGGGAAGCAAAGCGGAAAAATGGCCGCAGACATCGCTTTGAATCATAAAGACCCAGCAAAAACACCAGTCTACACATTTGACAAAGGCGATGTAGTGATCAATGAAAAGCAAGCAGAGAAATTAGGGATCACGATTCCTGAATCACTGAAAGAACAAGCGCAAAACAAGGAGGAAGGAAAATGATCGTATCAGCAATTGCACAAGGAATGTTATGGTCGATACTTGGTTTAGGTATTTTCATGACGTATCGAATCTTGAATTTCCCAGATATGACAGCGGAAGGTTCATTTCCACTAGGAGGAGCCGTCTGTGTTACAGCAATCACGCACGGAGTTTCACCAGTTATTGCTACACTCTTGGGGATTTTAGCTGGAATGGCAGCGGGACTTGTTACTGGTCTGCTTTATACAAAAGGGAAAATCCCAGTGATCTTAGCAGGTATTCTTGTAATGTCTGGGTTAAATTCTGTTATCTTGTTTGTTATGAAAACTCCAAACCTTTCCTTATTGAACCAGCCAGCGCTGCAACAAGTATTCCAGGGGTTAGGACTGCCAAATTACTTTGATATCGTTCTATTAGGGATTCTTACACTGGTATTGTTGATTGCCTTGCTTTTATTTTTCTTCAATACAGATCTTGGTCAAGGCTATATCGCGACAGGTGATAACGAGGTAATGGCTCGTTCGTTGGGTATCAAAACAGATCGAATGAAAATCTTAGGTTTGACATTGTCCAATGGTGTCATCGCATTATCCGGTGCGTTGATTGCACAAAACGATGGGTATGCAGATGTCAATAAAGGAATCGGTGTAATCGTGATTGGATTAGCTTCTATCATTATCGGAGAAGTCGTGTTCCATGAACTGACTTTAGCAGAACGGTTATTAGCTATCGTAGTGGGAAGTATCATCTATCAGCTGCTGATATTAGCCGTAATCAAGTTAGGTTTCGATACAACATACTTGAAATTATTCTCTGCAGTCATCTTAGCTGTTTGTCTAATGATTCCGCAAATCAAACAAGCACTGCGTTTAACGACTGGCTTTGAGAAAGGGGAAGACAAATGAAAGAGATCTTAACTATCAAAAATGGCCGAAAAGTTGTTAACAACGGTATCAATGAGCAAAAAGTCTTATTGGATACGATTGATTTAACAATCAATGAAGGAGACTTCATTACTGTATTAGGCGGAAATGGTGCTGGAAAAAGTACATTGTTCAACACGATTGCTGGTACGCTTCAGCTTACACAAGGAACTGTTTCTTTTAAAAATCAAAACATCACAAAAATGTCGGAAGAAAAACGTGCTTCTTTCCTTTCTCGTGTCTTCCAAGATCCAAAAATGGGAACAGCACCTAGAATGACCGTTGCTGAAAATCTTCTGCTGGCACAAAAAAGAGGTCAAAAACGTCCCTTGAGATTGCGTAACTTGAAAAATCAGCGTGATTTCTTTTACTCACTCTGCCAAGAAGTTGGAAACGGCCTCGAGCAGCATTTAGATACTCCTGCTGGTGAACTTTCTGGCGGGCAGCGGCAAGCATTAAGTCTGCTGATGGCCACGATTCAAGCACCAGAACTACTGCTTTTGGATGAGCATACCGCAGCTCTTGACCCTAAAACGGCAAAAATGCTGATGAAATTGACAAATCAGCGTATCCAAGAACAAAAATTGACTTGCTTGATGATTACCCATCGGATGGAAGATGCACTGACATACGGCAACCGATTGATTGTTTTGCAAAAAGGAAAAATCGTCCAAGACTTGGATCAAGAAGAAAAAGAAAAATTGACAATGGCAGATTTGCTGCTGTTTTTTGAAGAAGTGATTTAAAGGACATCTGATAAAACAAATCGTTTTGATTTGTTCTCTTTTTCTTATACTATCCATTTATCCGAGTGATGGATGACCAGTATTTGCGAGAAGAAGTAGAGGCAGAGGAACAAGAAGAAGAGGAAATCGATTTTGATACTTTCGATTTTGATAACTTATAATCAATTTTACGTTTACTGGAAAGAGACAATATTACAGTGTAAGATTAGTTATGCAAGTCTATAATACATTTGGTGTAGGAACAGTTTCTTGTAGTGCGGGAGGATTGACGATAGGAAGATGATAATTTCTTACTATGTTTTAAATAGAAATAATGATGAAAATCTTTTCGTTTTTCAATCATTACACGAGGATACGATGTTAAAGGAATTTTATAATCGAACAAAAAATAAACAGATAGAAACGAATTTATATTTTTTAAATGACTCTATCTTGCCTTTTATTAATAATCCTAAAATTCTTTATTTGTTGGAAACGAAAGATCTGGAAAGTTTACCGATTGTTGTCGTTGATGGTGAAATTGTAAAAACTGGTGCTTATTTGACCGTAGAAGAATTAGAAAAATTAACGGATATTGGAATGAGTGTTCAGAAGGATAATGGACAGGTAAATTAACCTTAAAATATTAGCAGCAATTGATATAACTCCCTCGATTCTGCATAAGAATGTAAGCAAAGATAAGCATTTAAGTTGGAGCGTTTATGCAGTTTCCTGATTTTTACTAACATATGAACCAGTCTAAATCCTTGATACTAAGGCATTTGGGCTGGTCTTCTGATTTCACTATTTTTTCTGAGAAATAGACATTGATCATTCACAGGAATAGTAATGTCTCTAAACCTCAAGTTTACGAACCCCCTAGAGCATATTCCTTCTCTAGGGGGGCGCGTAAATAAGTTGTTTTAAATGATTTTTTACGTTGAATAAATTTACATTTCATAAATCGGACAAATTTTGTCTATGCTGCAAGGAAAGCAACGGTGAAAACAATAAAATCATAAAGATAATGAGCAAAATAACTGACCCAAATATTTTTTGTTTTGACAAAAGTTAGTGTCAAAATGATACGACCAACAAAAGTAGCCTCAATGCCTGCTAGAACCCCTCCATAAGCCCAAGTATGAGCCATTCCAAAAAGAATCGAAGACAAGATAATAGCTAAGACAGTTACAAGTGTCTGATTCCATTTTAGGTATTTTCCTAAACTAATTAAGGCTAAAAAAGGAACGATTGCCAAAATCTCCTCACCCATGAGTTGGAAAATGCTTTCAAACTGATTTGTTACATATTCTAGAAGGGTGTGTGTATTTGTAGCGATAGGGTTGGCATGGCCTGAAGTACCAAAGATTTTTACTAAAATTTCTGCGAAAATAATCGAAAGAACTACGGCTGCAATTGAATAACCAATCGCCATCCAGACATTTTTCCAAGTCACTTTTCTAAATAAAAGTTTCCAATTATCTTTTGATGCCCATTCAAGACCCGCAATATTCAGCAATAAATAAATGATCCCAAAGAAAACAGTGAATTCTATCAGATATTTGTTGTATAAGTGAGGAAAAACACTATCCATAAAGTCCTTAGAAAACACAGTTAGGAAAAATAAAGCAAAAGTAGTAATAGAGAGTACCTTAAACCAAGCAAATATATCAAGAGAAGAGGTCTCGCCATACGTATATGGATAATGCAAATCATATTTTTTCTTAAACATGTGAATCACTCCAATTCGTTTTGTGAACGCTGCTAGCAAAACGTTAGATGAATCTTATATTGAATCCAAAATACTGTCAAGACATTACAACTTTTGTTTTTTTATAGACTATTTCAGATGGGAAATATTTTTTTGTACCTTGATGTCTAACTGTTTATTCGTGCAAAAAAACCTAGAGAGGACTAATTCTCTAGGTTTTTTCCTTAAATGTATGAGCTCTTCTTTTTTGCTGACCAATACTATTAGTTCATAAGAGGTGTTTTAACTTGAGTAGTCAGTTATGTTATCGTACTATTGTTTCTTGTTAAAAATAATGGAGAATAACAATAATTAGTAGATTCGTTTTCATTCGACAGATTGCGGTAGATAGTTTGCTTATATTCCAAACACCTAAATACTCACACTCAGCGTACAACGCCCGACAGCGATTTTTGTTTCGTCATTTAAATAAATCGACGCTTGCCATACTTGGATTCGTTTGCCGATACGGTCTGGTACAGCAATCACTTTTAAGAGACCGCTTTTCGCTGGGGCTAAATGGTTGACTTGCATATCGACACCGACAGCAAAATGAGGCGGTTCCAGCTGCATATTTGCGCCGATGCTGCAGGCTGTTTCAATCAGGACGCCATTCATTCCACCGTGAAGATAGCCATAGGGTTGTTTGTGTTCATCCTTGATCGTTAATTCTAGAATGACTTCATTTTTATCAGCGCGAGTTGTCTTGATATTGAGATATTTTAAAAGATCCATGTTATTTTCCTCCGATTTTTCTCTTTTTTAGTATAACAAAGCAAATTATTTTGGCAAATCGTCTAACCGCTTCTTTTGTTCTTGTGTATAATAAGGGAGTGTTAAAGTTAAAGGGGGAACTATCTATGAGAGAATGGCAAACGTTAAAAGAATATGACGAGATTTTATTTGAGCAAAACGGAAAGGTAGCAAAGATCACGATCAACCGTCCAGAAGTACATAACGCGTTCACACCTAAAACAGTGTTCGAAATGATGGATGCGTTTACGATTAGCCGAGAACGTCAAGATATAGGTGTTATTATATTAACAGGCGCTGGCGATAACGCATTCTGTTCCGGTGGTGACCAAAAAGTCCGCGGAAACGGCGGATATATCGGTGAAGATCAAGTGCCTCGTTTGAATGTCCTTGATTTGCAGCGATTAATTCGTGTGATTCCTAAACCAGTTATTGCGATGGTCAAAGGATGGTCGATCGGCGGGGGAAATGTCTTGCAGCTCGTTTGTGATATCACGATTGCCGCAGATAATGCAAAATTTGGACAAACAGGACCTAATGTGGGCAGTTTTGACGGCGGATATGGCGCTGGCTATTTAGCAAGAGTTGTCGGTCACAAGAAAGCAAAAGAAGTTTGGTTTATGACGAAACAATACACCGCAGAAGAAGCCTTAGCAATGAATTGGATCAATACCGTCGTTCCATTGGCAGAAGTAGAAGACGTGACGATGGAATGGGCAGAGGAAATGCTGAAAAAAAGTCCGCTTGCATTACGTATGATTAAAGCAGCACTCAATGCAGACACAGATGGTTTAGCAGGAATCCAGCAGCTGGCAGGAGATTCTACCTTACTTTATTATACGATGGATGAAGCAAAAGAAGGCCGTGATGCCTTTAAAGAAAAACGAGAACCAGACTTTGATCAATTCCCTAAATTCCCATAAAAAAGAAAAAAACAGTTGGCTTCAGCAGCAAGCAGCGCTTCATCCAGAACGTCCCGCTTTTTATTGGCAAAACCAATGCTGGACTTTCGCTGAACTGAACCAAACTGTTCAAAATTACGCCGTATATTACCAAAGAAGACTACCAGAAACCAAAAGAATCGCTATTTACAGTGGAAACAATGAACGGTTTTACTTTACGATTTTGGCGCTTTGGGAGTTAGGGATCGAGATCCAATTCTTGAATCGGCGTCTGAAAGAAAAGGAGATTCTCTTTCAATTATCTGATGCTGGAACTATGTGTTTAATCAAAGAAGAACCGGGAAAGTTAGCCGATCAAATTCAAACGCTTGTTTTTCCAAAGCTGCAAGAACTTGTACAAGTAAAAGAAGCTGATTTTTTTGATAAAGGATACAATGAAGAAAGTATTGCTTCAATCATGTATACTTCTGGAACGACTGGTGCGCCAAAGGGAGTGCCGCAATCGTTTGTTCATCATCGAGCAAGCAGTTTGGCGACCCAAAAAAATATGTCGATCTGTGTTAATGAAACTGTTGAGGAGACATGGCTTTGTTGTGTGCCGCTTTATCATATCAGCGGGTTATCGATTTTATTCCGTTCGTTGGTATTAGGAATCAGTGTTCGGCTTTATCCCTCATTTTTACCTGCTGTGATTCATCAAGATTTAATCGAAGGAAAAGGGACCTATCTTTCCGTTGTAACAAAAATGTTGAAAGATTTACTGCCTTTGCTTTCTGAGAAAGGCTATCCGGATAACTTCCGCTATGTATTATTAGGCGGCGGACCAATCGATAAAGAGACGCTGTATCTGTGCCAGCAAAAAAATCTAGCCGTGATCCAATCTTATGGTATGACGGAGACTTGTTCGCAAATCGTAGCACTTCCGCCAAGAAAAGCTGCACAAAAAGTCGGCTCATCTGGTCGTCCCTTATCTGGTATCCAGTTAAAGATCGAAACCGAAAACAAGAAGGTGATTGGCGAGATTTTGGTAAAGGGTCCTTCAATTATTTCTAATTACCTCAATGATCGAGGCAAGGATTCGTTTACCGCAGACGGCTGGTTTCGCACAGGAGATTTAGGTTATCTAGATACAGAGGGCTATTTATATGTCGTCAGCAGGTTAAGTGAACTGATTATTTCAGGCGGGGAGAATATCTACCCTGCAGAAGTTGAATCGGCTTTATTAAAATATGATGCTGTCGCTGAAGCAGCAGTCGTAGGAGAAAGAGATCAAAAATGGGGCGCCCGTCCTGTTGCTTATTTGAAATTAATAGAACCAATCAACGAAGAAAATCTGGAAAAAAGCTTGTCTGGTTTAGCGGATTATAAACGGCCAACAAAGTTATTTGCGGTAAAAGAAATCCCTAAGATTGCAAGCGGAAAACCGTTAAAAAGAGTATTTCTCACTGAAGAAAGAGGGAAGTATATTGATTATCGAATTAAATGAGTATGTAAGTAAAAATTGGACAGAAGAAACCAATTATTTATCTTTCAGCTATTCTGTCCCATCAAAAAAACTAATAACTATTTTTCAACAAAGCCAAAATTACAAAGGCACACGCTTTTTTTGGGAAATCCCTGACAGAAATCATGGATTTGTTGGTATCGGTCATGTCGAAAAATATAGAGCAAAAACAGCAGAAGAATTATCTAAAGTGAAGGAAAAGTTTTTTAAAAAACTTTTGGTTTGTCCCTCAGAAAAAAGCAATCCAATCCTTTTTGGTGGTCTTCCTTTCGATTTTTCAGGACCGAAAGAACCATTTTGGGGCGAAATGGAAGCTGGATTCTTTGTGCTGCCAGAGATTTTATTTACTATGGATGCCTCAAAATTACATGTAACACTTACTGTCAAAGCTTCAAAGAGAGAAGAAGCCATCCAAAAAATGATGAAACTGAAAGAAAAAGTGTCCATGATTCTTGAAGAAGAAATTCCACCTGTAAAAACTGCTGAAATTCGCATGGAAGAGCAAGACCTAGAGCATTTTCTGTCTTTAGTCGCAGAAACCACAGCCAAAATAAAAGCGGAGAAAGACTTAAAAAAAGTCGTATTAGCACGTCAAATGATGTTGGAAGCTTCATCTTTTGATCCAGCATCTATTCTTAGTCATTTGCTGAAGCAACAGCCAAATACGTATATTTTTGCTTTAGAATCAGAAAAACGAACCTTCATTGGAGCAACACCTGAAAGACTGCTGAAGGCATCAAGAGACGACTTTGAAACAGCAAGTATTGCCGGTTCAGCACCCCGGGGAAAAGACGAAGGAGAAGATAGAGAAATCGGTGAAAGTCTTTTAAAAGATTCTAAAAACAGCTATGAACACCAAGTGGTTGTAGAAAGAATCCAAAAACAACTTGCACCTTTTACGGAAGAAGTGCGTACAGATAGAAAAAGACTTTTAAAAAACCGAGATATTCAACATCTGTTTGTTCCTTTTAAAGGACAGCGCAAGACAGATACTTCTTTTCTGGAAGTAATCAATGCTTTGCATCCTACCCCAGCGTTAGGAGGCGAACCAAAAAAAGAAGCTTTAGCGTGGATTTCCCAAAAAGAAAAAAAGGGTCGTGGTCTTTATGGTGCGCCAATTGGCTGGGTCAGTTTGACAGAAGATATTGGCGAACTTGCTGTTGGGATTCGTTCGGGTATTTTTGGTAAAGAGAAAGCACTTCTTTACGCCGGTTGCGGAATCGTTGAAGAATCTACCCCAGAAGAAGAACGAAACGAAACACAATTGAAGTTTCAACCGATGATTAGAGGAGTGAGAGGAAAGTGACGTATCAAAAAGGAATGACGCATTATCTAGCTGCGTTTATCCATGGATTGAAAATGAGCGGAATCAAAAAAGTTGTGATCAGTCCAGGTTCAAGATCAACGCCACTTGCTTTATTGCTGCATCGAGAAAAGAACATTGATTGTTATATTGATGTGGATGAGCGCTCAGCAGGATTCTTTGCTTTAGGGCTGGCAAAAGAAACAAAACAACCAGTCGGATTACTGTGTACATCAGGTACTGCGGCGGCAAATTATTATCCTGCGGTCGCGGAGGCTAAAGCTTCAGAAGTTCCGTTAGTTGTTTTAACGGCAGATCGACCACCAGAACTGCAGGACGTAGGTGCACCTCAAACCATGGATCAGCACCAGATGTACCATACACAAGTAAAAAAATTCGTTGAACTAGCCGTACCTGAAGGAACAGAGCAAATGCTTCGCTATAGTTACTGGCAAGGGATGCGCATGACACTTGAAGCGCAAAAAGCACCTAAAGGACCTGTCCATATCAATATTCCATTGCGTGAACCTTTACTGCCAGACTTAGAAACATCCTTTGATTTTGCGTACTATACGCATCAAGGAACGAAACCATCTTTACCAGATATGACACCAGAATTGCACTTATTATTAAAGAAACACGGACTGTTGATCATTGGCGGTGAATGTACGATTGAAGAAGCCCAAATGCTCCTTCAACTTGCCGAAAAGCTGAATTGGCCGATTCTTGGTGATCCGTTGACGAATCTAGGGAGTTGCGGAAAAGAAAGCAAAAACCATCTAAAACAAGCAGATCTTATTTTCAGTAAACAATTACCAGAACAACCAGAAGTTATTATACGTTTCGGCAAACTTCCAGTCACGAAAACGATACTGTTATATCTCCAATACCTTCCCTTAACAGAAACAACAATAGTTTTAGTGGATAAAGGAGAGCAGTGGCAGGATCAGCTCTATTCGGCTAACCTTCTGCTTCCATGGTCGATCTGTTCTTTTTGCGAAGCTGTTCGAGGTATTGACTTTCAGCCTGTATCCGCTGACTGGCTAAATAAATGGCAGAAAAAGCAGCGTACTGCACAAAAAACGATCCAAAAATGCCTTGATTCAGAGCCGCTGAGCGAAAGCAAGGCAAGTGTTCTTTTAACACAAGAAATTAGAGAAAATGAAGTGTTATTTCTATCCAACAGCAATGCGATTCGTTTCATTGATCGTTTATCCTTGCCCGTGAAAACAACCTATGAAATTTATGGGAACAGGGGTGTCAACGGTATTGATGGGATTTTATCAACAGCAGCAGGGATTGCGGCAGCTTCTGAAAAACGTGTATATGTATTAATCGGAGATCTGGCATTTTTCCATGATATGAATGGACTGCAAATGATCCGGCAGTTGAACTTGCCTGTAACAATCATTTTATTGAATAACAACGGCGGCGGTATTTTTTCTTTCTTGTCTCAGCGACAGCTAGACGAAACTGACTTTGAGCCCTTATTTTCTACACCTTTAAATTTAGAAATGAAAAAAGCCGCAGCGCTGTATGATGGACAATATGCAAATCCAAAAACAGCAGCAGAATTCAAAAAATCGATTCAAGAAAGCCGGAAAACCCGCTCATGGACATTGATCGAAGTCAATGGTAAACAGGAAGAACCTGTCCGTTTGTGGCAAGAAATCTTAACAACCTATCATCAAAAACAAGGAGAAGGCAATGTTTAACACAATCAATGGGACAGTTTATTATTCAAAATGGCTCAATGGTTATGATAAAGAAAAAGAAACAGTTATCTGTTTACATGGTTTTACAGGAACTACTGGAAGTTTCGATTTTTTGGCTAATGCAAGAGCTTATAATTACTTAGCTGTCGATTTGATTGGACACGGAAAAACAGTCTGCTTTGTTCCCCCTTCTCGCTACCAGATGTCTTCTGTGGTGCAGGATTTGCGCCAGTTAGTCAAACAACTGGGGCTGTCAAACTTTTATATATTCGGCTACTCAATGGGCGCGAGGACCGCTTTGAGTCTTGCTTTACAGGAACCCGCAGGACTCAAAGGGCTGATACTGGAAAGTGGCACGCCAGGGATTGAGAACAAAAAAGCGCGGAGGGAAAGAGAGAAGGCAGATCAGCTTCTCGCTGGAAAAATCCTTAAAAATCCTTTGAAAGATTTTGTCGATTATTGGGAAAACTTGCCGTTATTTGCGACTCAAAAGAAGCTATCTACAGAAGTGAGAGAAAAAATCAGAAATGAACGTTTGAGTCAAAATAGCTTTGGCTTAGCGATGAGTCTTGCTTATATGGGGACCGGTGCGCAAAAAAATTACTGGCCGTATTTATCCAAATTGCCGCCCACATTGTATATAGCAGGAGAGTTGGATGGAAAATTTGCACAAATCGGTCAAAAAATGCAGACAGAAATGCCGCAGCTGGATTTGCAGATCGTCAAAGATGCTGGACACTGTGTCCATGCAGAAAAACCAGAAATAGTGGCAGCAATCATAGAAACCTGGCTGAAAGGAAGAAATACATGAAAATATCTGCCATTGACCATTATCAGATGAAACTTCCGCTAAAAACTCCTTTTAAGACAAGCTATGGCGAATTAACGGAAAAAGCATTCGATCTGCTCGTTTTGTATGACGAAAAAGGCAATTACGGCATTGGCGAGCTTGTATCCTTTGAAGCACCGGAATATATCGAAGAAACGCTTCAGAATTCCCGTGAAATCATCAATACGCATCTTTTGCCGCTTCTATTTGGAACAGAAATTGCGCACCCAAAGGAAATCAGAGAAATATTTCAAACAATCCAAGGCAATTTTATGGCAAAATCCGCTTTGGAAACAGCTGTCTGGGATCTTTTTGCCCGTCGTAATGGAAAAAGTCTAAGAGAGTATTTTTATCCTTCTGCTGAAGAGATAGCAGTAGGCGTCAGTGTAGGAATCCAGCCTTCGCATGAAAAACTGCTTTCTTTGGTTGCGGATTATCAAAGCCAAGGGTACCGCAGAATCAAACTAAAAATAAAACCAGGATATGATATCCAGCCGCTGCATTTGATTCGCAAAAAATTTCCAGAATTATTAGTGATGGCTGACGCGAACTCTGCTTATTCTGCAGCTGATATTCCTTTGTTCAAAAAAATCGATCAATTAGGGCTTGCAATGATCGAACAGCCTTTTAGCCAGAGAGACTTTGTTGAACATGCCAGACTGCAGGCACAGATAAAAACACCGATTTGTTTAGATGAAAATATCCGAACCTTGGATGATGTCAAAACGGCCTATGCATTAAAGAGCTGCTGTGCCGTCAATTTAAAGATCCCTCGTGTCGGGGGGATTTCAGAAGCGATGGACATTGCTTCATTTTGCCAAAAAAATGACTTGATTGTTTGGTTAGGGGGGATGTTTGAATCGGGTGTCGGGCGTGCATTGAATTTGCAGTTCGCAAGCCAGCCGATGTTTCATTTTCCGGGAGATATTTCTGGGGCAGATCGCTATTATCCAGAAGATATCGTCCAGCAGCCTGCTTTGATCCAGCAAGGAAAGATCAAGGTACCAACAGGAAAAGGGATCGGAGCAGAACTAGCAATGGATAAAATCGAGAAATACACCTATAAAAAAAGCAGAAGCAGTGCGAATGACTTTTTCGAAAAGCAAGGAAATACGTAATCACGTATTTCCTTTTTTGTTATTTTAATAAAAACAACTTTTTTATAAAGTTAAAAATTTATTTGTTTTACTAAATAAATGCAAGAAACCATCTTTTATTAAATAGCGTTTTCAACTTGCCTTTTTCTTATTACAGAACTATGCACATGATTTGCAAGAATCGAAAAATAGGTATAAGGTAAATGTGAATGTTATTTAAGGAGGCACATCATGTTAGAAAAAACGTTGTACAATCAATTATTCTCTCATTCTTTTTCACTTCCTGTCGAAGTCGAATATTGGGATGGCACGATTAAACAATACGGGGATACAAATAACCCTCCGCAAATAAAAATAACCATGCACGAAGAGATACCAATGAAAGATATCACGAACAATGCATCACTTGCTTTAGGCGAAGCCTATATGTCTAAAAAAATCGAGATCGACGGCAGCATCCAAGCATTGATCAATGATGCGTATCGTCAAACTGACAGTTTTTTACGAGGCAAAAACTATTTAAAATGGCTGCCAAAAAAAGAAAAGCATACGAAAAAAAGAAATAAAGAAGATATCCATTCCCATTACGATTTAGGAAATGACTTTTATGAAATGTGGCTGGATCCAACATTGACTTATTCTTGTGCTTATTTCAAAACACCAGAAGACACACTGGAACAAGCACAAATCAATAAAGTCCACCATATCTTGGATAAATTGTTTATCAAAGAAGGCGACAGCTTGCTTGATATAGGTTGCGGCTGGGGGACATTGATGTTTACAGCTATCAAAGAATATGGCGCAAAAGCAACAGGCATCACACTTAGTCAAGAACAGTTTGACTATATCAATCAAAAAATCAAAGAAGAACATTTGGAAGACCGCTGCAATGTACTTTTGATGGATTATCGTGAACTAAAAGGAGAAACCTTCGATCACATCACAAGTGTTGGGATGTTTGAACATGTAGGTTCCGAAAATCTGGAAGAATATTTTGGCGTTGTCCAAAAAGCACTGAAACCAAAAGGAACGGCTTTGATCCATGGTATCAGCCGTCAACAAGGGGGCGCGTCAAACGCTTGGATCGATAAATATATTTTTCCAGGCGGCTATATCCCTGGTGTGACAGAATTAGTCGGACATATCACAGAAAATCAGTTACAGCTGATCGATATGGAAAGTTTAAGAAGAGACTATCAAATGACATTAGAAAAATGGACAGAAAACTTTCACAAGGTAAAAGAGCAAGTCATCGACAGCAAAGGCGAAGAATTCTATCGGATGTGGGATCTTTACTTGCAAGCATGTGCTGCTTCTTTTGAATCAAGCAATATCGACGTTGTACAATATTTATTGGTCCAACCAGCAAATAACGATATTCCTATGCATCGCCCAGCTTTATAAAAAAAGAGGAAACCGTAGAATTAAGCAGATTCTGCGGTTTTTTGCTTTGTAGAATTCTTCGTCTCTTTAAATAACAATGTTTCAATACAAGTAAAGCGCTAGCAATGCGTTCTGTTGTTCGGTATACTTTTTATGAGAGGAGGAATAGAAATGAAAAAAATTATTTTTTATTCAAGTATGCTTGTCATGTTAGGGGTTGTTGCTGGCTGTCAAAACAATCAGCAAAATGAAGGCAGCGGAAACAACTCTGGTTCCGCGTCCAGCCAGACATCAGAAAAGCAAACAAGCGCTCAATCAAGCAGCCAGAGCGAAACACAAAATCAGAACAGTACATCAGAAACAACATCGTCTAATGCATCAAATGCGTTGCCAGATGGTATTTCTGTTTCTGCGGGTGAAGCAATCGATACGTTCAAACAAGCCCATCCAGACACAGAGATAACAAAATTAGAATTGGACAAAAAACTGAACGGCTACTTCTACCAAATCGAAGGTGTTGATGATCAGAAAGAGTATGAAGCAACCATCAATGCAAAAACAGGTGAGATGCAGAAAACAGGGTCAGAAACGTTGGATAATGATGAACAAAATGGTGTGAAAAAGAATGAAGACGGCATTGATACATCTGGTTTGATCTCAATTGAACGAGCGGGCGAAATCGCCGTTGAAGAAGCTGGATTCGGCAATGCAGAAGAGTGGGATTTGGACAGAGATCTTGGCATTACTTACTGGGAAGTAAAAGTAAGAGAAGGACAGCGGGAATTTCAGGTGAAAATCAATGCTGAGACAGGTAAAGTCCTCTCTTCAGAACAGGATGATTAAAAGACAAAAAAGGTTTTGCTTTTTATTGGCGGCATGATATACTAGTAAAAATACCTTTGCAAGGAGAGATAGTATTGAGTTTAGAAACTGTATTTTCAAATCACGTATTCCAAAATCCATTGATGAATGCTTCCGGCGTCCATTGTATGACCACAACAGAGCTGGATGAACTTGCGGCATCTGATGCTGGGACATTTATTACAAAAAGTGCTACACAAGCCGAAAGAGCAGGGAATCCAGAGCCAAGATATCAAGATGTTCCTCTTGGCAGTATCAATTCGATGGGACTGCCTAACCTAGGTATCCAATATTATCTGGATTATGCGATCCAATACGAAAAGAAAGATGCAGAGCGACCTCCTTTATTCTTCTCCATTGCAGGAATGAGCAGCGACGAAAATGTCAACATGCTGAAACAAATCCAAGAAAGCGAATTTCAAGGAATCACAGAATTGAACTTATCTTGCCCAAATGTTCCAGGAAAACCACAGATGGCTTATGATTTCGAAGCAACAGAAGCTATTTTGGAACGCGCCTTTGAGGTTTTCCAAAAACCGCTTGGGGTCAAGCTTCCGCCATATTTTGATTTGGCGCACTTTGACCAAATGGCAGAAATCTTGAACAAATTCCCATTGACATATGTCAACTCGATCAATAGTATCGGCAACGGTCTTTATATCGATGTGGAAAAAGAAGCGGTAGTCATCAAACCGAAAGAAGGATTTGGCGGAATCGGCGGCGAATATGTGAAACCGACAGCGTTAGCGAATGTTCGCGCATTCTATACACGATTGAATCCAGAAATCCAAATCATCGGAACAGGCGGAATCCGTAATGGTCAAGATGCTTTTGAACATCTGCTTTGCGGTGCTTCACTTTTACAGATCGGAACTGAATTGCACAAAGAAGGTCCAAGTATCTTTACGAGAGTGGCCAAAGAATTATCAGAGATCATGGAACAAAAAGGATACACATCCATTGACCAATTCAAAGGGAAATTGCATACGATGTGATTTTTAAAATAAATACTGTTTTAACGGCTGGTCATTCAACGACCAGCCGTTTTTTGTGTATCTGGAACTCAAGCTCCGTCGTCTTCCAGATACACCTCTTTTTTTCTGAACAGAAATATGATAAAGTAATATCGAAAATATGTTCGCATGTGAGGGAATAAAATTGAAAACACAATTAACGATTGAGATAGAAAACTCGTTATATCAGTACTGCATTGAACAAGGAGCTGTAGTAGTGGAAGAGGTGACGATGCCCGAAGAACAAGGAATCGTCGATACTTTAAGCTGTACAATGAAGCCAGATGGAACCCGTGAGTGGCGCTGCTATGAATTGAAAGTCACCAAAGCAGATTTTCGTTCGACAGCGAAACTCTCTTTTATCGGCCATTATAATTATTTTGTCCTGCCCCAAGATCTTTATGAAAATGTAAAGGATGAAATACTGCCAGAAATTGGTGTACTGGTTTACCGTCCCTATGCGGTAGAAGAGGAGGCACCGGTTTCTGGTACATTCACGATCATTAAAAAAGCAGCTAAAAAAGAATTAGCCGTGCCAGAAGAAGCATTGACGAATCGTTTTATGGCCTCTTTGTTCCGGGAAGTGCGGAAAGCAAAACGGATGGAACATGGGGTAAAATACTTTCCTACAGAACAACTGTACAAAGAATTGAAGCGCCGTTCAGAAGAGCAGCAGCCATTTTCTTCCGAACGCTTTTATGATCGATTTATGGAAGAAGCGGCGGATGAAACAATCACTGAACTACGCGAATCTCTAGAGATCTTGCAAAAAGAATATGATTATCTCAAAAAACAGCGGATTTATCGTCTGCCGACTGAGCCTTTGGAGTGAGTGCTATGTATTATCCTTATCTAAGAGGAAAACAATTTGATCTGCTTGCATTAAAAGAATCATTGAACCGAGGTCTGTTATCATCTTCGGTACATCCAGTGATCGAACCAGTACGGGATTCTGCAACTTTAAAAAACGTAGTAGAACTTTTTCAAAAAAAAGAACATTCTTTGTACATGATCGAGAATCCGCAAGTCGGTCAGTTCAAGCAATTCGAAGAACGTCTCCATCAGTGGGAAGTCCACGCAAACACCACATTATTAAATGCTTGGATCATCAAAGAAGAGAATTTGCCGCAGCTTTTCAGCGCTCCGCCTGCATTAGCAGTATTTGATGGTCAGTTTGTTCCGCGAGAAGCGATTTGGAAAGAATTGACGCAGAAGAAAATCAAGTTTTTAGTGCCTGACAGTTCCCGTTTTCGTCTCGCGTTCCCTCAAAATAAAATTATTTTGGACGAAGCGTTTGAAGCGCGGCGGCACGTGGAAGATTATGAAGAAAAAAACGATGATTTTTTTAGTGATGCGTATCTTTTCTATCAAAAAGAAGGCTATATCGGTTTTTCTGATTTTACGATCGAAAGCAGCCGTTATTTCGACAAAGGATTTCCTAGCCGTGCATTAGCGCTCCATATCACCTATATTGATGCGTATGGCAATTTGAGAGTGAAGCATTTTGTCTCAGATAATAACGAATCTGCCAAAGATCAAGCCGGGAAATTTTTTGAAGCGGCAGAAAAGCTGAAGCGTTGGGTCTTTCGAAACAAGGATCAGTTGATGATCACAGAAGGGTTGTTGGAACTATTGATGCTTTACGAAAATAAAAAGTTCCCAGGACTTGGTGTATTGAAGAAATGGACACTGATGCATCATCTTGAATTAGTTAGTATCTTATTGGATCATCCAACTGATTGGTTGAGAAATCATTCGAGAATTGACGCCCTTGAAACAATTTGTTATAGTTAAAATATAAAGTAACCAAAAACGACTAAAGCGAGGTATTTTTGTGAGTGTAGTGAGCAACTAATCCGTTAGTTGAATAGACCAGTAAATCTTAGGGTTTATTTGGTGTACACTCAGTGATACCTGTTGAACAGATAAATTTATTCCTTCGTAAACGGTGGGAAGGATCGCTCCAGCGCTTATTTTGTGCTGAAGATCCTTGTATTTATCAGACGTCAAAAGAAGGAAACAGGACTGAGACATGGAAGAATGTCGCAGTCCTTATTTTTTTGGTTGCTTTATTTTTGTGAACAGGTGTCCTATATAATTTAGGAGGAACCAATGAATACACAAACTTTTAAACAATTACAATTTGATGAAATCAGAGAACAAACAGCACGTTATGCTCGCAGCGATTATGCAAAACAAACATTACAAACGATTCAGCCCGCGACAGGTTTGGAAACAGTAAAAACTTGGCAGCAGGAAACAGCAGAAGCACGAGTGATTTTAGAAAGCCAGCAGCATGTACCTTTTATGGGGTTAGACCGTATCGAACGTTTGACGAGCCAAATCAGCAAAGGACAGATTCTCATGCCGAGCGAATTGATCGATTATGCTGATTTTTTACGAAGCAGCCGGCTGATCCGCCGCTTTTTTGAGAAAAATCAGTTTCAAACACCTTTGTTATACAAATATACACAAATCTTGCCATCACTTGATTCGATCGAAGACGCGATCTATGAAACGATCCAGCATCAAAAAGTAGCCGATACAGCTTCTCGTACGCTGAAAAAAGCACGCCGCAGCATTGCAGAAAAAGAAAAAGAGATCCAAGAAAAACTGCGGAAGTTCTTAAGACATCCGGAAAACAAAACAAAGATCCAAGAAAATATGGTCGTGAAAAAAGGCGAACATTACACCGTTCCTATTAAAGCTGCCTACAAAAACCAGATCAAAGGCACGATCATTGAACAATCTAGTCGAGGAACGACAGTGTTTGTCGAACCTGCTTCGGCGGCAAAATTAAATGAAGAAATCCTGTATTTACATCAGGAAGAGCTGGCAGAAGAATATCAGATCTTAGCCGAATTAACGGGAAGAATCGCTGAACAAGACACAGCAGTGAAACAAATGATCGATACGATCACTGCATTGGATTTGATTTTCGCAAGAGGAAAATACAGCCGCGAAATCGGCGGACATTCGCCAAACGTAAATAAAGAAGAGCGATTAGTGATTCGAAACGGCAAGCATCCTTTACTTGGTTCTGACGCTAAGCCGCTGAATTTAAGTATGGGCAGCACGTACCGAGGAATCATCATTACTGGAGCAAATGCTGGTGGGAAAACAGTTGTTTTGAAAACAGCTGGATTGTTTTGTTTGATGGTCATGTTCGGTCTTCAGATCCCAGCTGAACCGGACTCCGATATCCCGGTATTTGAACAGATTTTTGCAGACATCGGCGATCAGCAAAGTATGGCAAACTCGTTAAGTACATTTTCAGGACACGTCCACAACCTAGCAGGTATCTTGAATAAAACAAAACGGCACACGCTTGTTTTGTTAGATGAAATCGGCAGCGGGACGGAACCAAATGAAGGAGCAGCCTTGGCTATTGCAGTGATGGAAGAGCTCTATCAAAAAGGCGCGTTGATCATTGCTACAACCCACTATGGGGAAATCAAGCGCTTTGCCAAAGAGCATGAGGACTTTTCTCCTGCAGCGATGCGTTTCGACAAAGAAAAATTGCAGCCTTTATATCAGCTTTTGATTGGTGAAACTGGGGAAAGTCAAGCACTTTGGATTGCTCAAAAAATGAATATCGACAATCGAATCATCAAGAAAAGTCAAGAGTACTTGCAGCACAAGACCTTTTCAACCAAACGGAAAGAATTTGCCCAACAAGCAGCTGTTCAGGAGAAGGAAGCAGTCAAATTGCTGCATACAGGAGATCGTGTCTTATTGACGGATGACCAAAGTTACGGGATTCTTTACAGAGATGAGGGCAAAGATCAGGTCCTTGTATATCAAAATAACGAGATGAAAGAAGTCTTCAGAAAAAGAGTCCAATTAAGTGTGCCTTGGGAAGAGTTGTATCCGGCAGATTACGATTTAGAAAGCTTATTCGTCTCATTCGAGGAAAGAAAAAAAGCGCGCGATTTAAAACGTGGATCAAAAAAAGCACGTAAAATGCTTGATAAAGAAGCCAAAAAACGGCAAAATTGATTCATCGAAAAAAATGAGGTGAGCAAGTGGGAATCTATCTTCGCAGAACAAAAACAGAAGAACTAGACAAAGTTATGGCAATCATTGAAGATGCTAAAAAATATTTGGCACAGCAGCAGTCGCCCCAGTGGCAGAACGGCTATGGACCAACCAAAGAAATGATCATGGCTGATATTGAACGCAAAGAAAGCTACGTCTTGATACTTGATGATAGGATTGTTGGTACAGCAGCGCTAGTCAGCGGCACAGATCCTGTCTATGAAAATATCGATGGAGCATGGAAAGAATGTGAGACCAGATATCTTTCCATTCATCGTGTAGCATTGGATCAAACGATTCGAGGAAAAAAACTAGCCAAGCAATTACTTGAACATTTGCAAACAATTACCGCTTATCAAGGGATAAAAGATCTTCGAATCGATACCTTTCCAGAAAATAAACCGATGGAAGGGGCCATATTTACTGCGGGATTTGCTTATCAAGGAATGGTTCATTTTCCCATTCCTCACGGAGAAAGAAAAGCTTATCAAAAAATAGTGTGAGAACAAACAAAAAAGCCAGCACCGAGAAAATTCTCGGTGCTGGCTTTTTTCTTTTCACTTTTTCTTTTGCAGCGCTGCTTTAAATGCAGCGACGCTTTCTTCAAATTCTCCATTATTATCTAATAGGATAAGTTCGGGGATTTTCCGCAATTTTTCCAGCTGTTTTTGATCATTTTGAAAAAGTGCGACACGTTTGGTGATTGTCGCTGCCGTTTCACCGCGGGCTTCCAGGCGTTTTTCCAATGTTTCTTCTGAGATTTGGATGAATACTGGAACAATGGCTGCGCCGTATTGTTTACGGAAATGCCAAAAACCAGAAGCGGTCAAAGCAGCGTAGCAGTCATTTTCTGCTAGTTTTTCTGTCAATTCTGCCTTACTTGTACCGTAATAATTATCTGCATAACAATCCCACTCAACCAGTTGATCTTTCTGGATCATTTCTTGGAATGTTTCTTTCGAAACGAAAAAATAATCAATGCCTTCCTGCTCATTTTTTCGAGGAGAACGGCTAGTATGTGTGATGATTTTTTGTTCAGGCAGAAATGCTTTGGCAGCAATCGTCGTTTTTCCTGAACCAGATGGACCTATAAATACATAACAATTGTGCATAGGGCAGTCCTCCTTGATAAGTAGTGGTGAAGGTGAAGCAAGTCATGTTGTATTAACTCAAAATCCGCTAAAACATGAAAAGGTGTTTTAGCGGATTTTTTTATGGTTGAGGCTGATCAACTTTTCGCAAAAGTCTGAGAGCGACTTTCGAAAAATCTTCCTTACTGCTCAAAGCAGAGCGCTGAGTTCACAACCTCTTTTTTATTATACTAACAATCCGGTGATGATTGCACTTAAAAAACTTACCAGAGTAGCAGAAAGCAGGATTTTCAACCCATGTTTTGCCACTAAGTTTCCTTTTTCTTCATTCAATCCTTTCATTGCACCAGAAATGATCCCGATTGATGAGAAATTGGCAAAAGAAACAAGGAATACAGAGATGATTGCTGTTGTTCTTTCAGTGAAATGATAGCTTCCTTTAGCTAATTCTGTCATTGCAACGAATTCGTTGGTTACTAATTTGGTTGCCATCAAGCTGCCGGCATCAACTGCTTCTTTCCAAGGAATTCCTGTAATGAACGCAAACGGTGCAAAGATATAGCCTAAAATCTCTTGGAATGTCACACCGAAAATACCGTCAAAGATCGCATTGATCATGGCAATCAGCGCCACAAACCCGATCAGCATAGCGGCAACAGTAATTGCTACATGGAAACCGTCTAAGATATATTCACCCAGCATTTGGAAGAAAGTCTGTTCTTTTGCATCTTCAATAACTAATTCATCTTCTGTTTCTTCCAAAACATAAGGATTAATGATCGAAGCAATGATAAAGCCGCCGAAAAGATTCAAAACAAGCGCTGTAATAACATACGTTGAATTGATCAAAGCCATATAAGATCCGACGATGGACATTGAAACAGTCGACATCGCAGAAACGCTCATCGTAAACAGGCGTTTTTCTGATAAAAGCGGCAGTTCTTTTTTCACAGAGATAAATACTTCCGATTGTCCCAAGATAGCAGAAGCAATCCCATTATAAGATTCCAGTTTTCCCATGCCGTTGATTTTGCTCAAACCTAAACCAACCAGTTTCATGAATAATGGCAAGATTTTGATATAACGCAAGATTCCGATGATTGCAGAAATGAACACGATCGGCATTAAAACTGTTAAGAAAAATGGGGCAGTTCCTTCGTTTGCCACGCCGGAAAAGACAAAATCAACACCAGCGCCAGCAAAAGATAAAAGATGTTCAAACACTTTAGCCAGCATTTTGACAAGTGACGTTCCAAATGTCGTACGAAGCAAAATAAAACCAAGTACTAGCTGAAGTAAAAACATAATTATCAGCGGCTTCAACCGAACAGCTTTCCGATTGCTGCTCAATAAAAATGAGAGACCTAAAACAACAAATAAACCAATGATTCCTAAAATATAATTCAAATTATCACTCCTTACAAAATTCCGTTTTATTTTACATGTATTAGAAGAGAAATACAAAGGGAACAAACGAATTTTCATTGGTTTTTAAGAGTAAAACGCTATCAAATAAAAGAAGGCGTTTTCTATTATTTTCGGAAAAACTTCACAGAATTCACCTTGTGTCATCAGGGATTCATTGGTATCATAGTCTTGATAAGGAAGGTGTCCCATGAACAAAAGACAAAAAAAGAAAAATGCATATAAACAATATATCAAGGATATCTTTTCAGGATATGAAAAAATGTTAGAAGATCCTGAAGTAGGAGAATTGAGATTTTCTTATTTGCAAGAGGAAACAGTGTTGAATCGCGATGATCAGCAGCGTATCCATTTCACATCACGAGATTTGCCAAAAAAATAATTCGTCTGTACATGACGATCGACAGGGGTGAAGCTTTTAAGGAAGTCTCACTCCTGTTTCAGGTTACAGGACCATCTGTTTAAAGTAAAAAAGAGAACGGATGGTTAACTTTTTATTGAATTTTTGGACTGAATGGTCTATAAATGGTATTTCGATAACAAATTTCATTATAAAATGATACTATATATTTATAAGCAAAAGCAGGGAGGGGTATCACCATGGATGAATCGAAAACAAACGAAGAGCAGTATGATGAGACAACAGAAACTGCATCAGAAGAAATGACTGAAGAACAAACAGATGTCTTCTTATCCTCTGAAAATGAGAATGTTGATTCTTTTGATCATATCAAACAAAAAGCGAGTACGAATCTTTCTCAGCTTCTGGGAGATCTGCAAGCATTCGAAAAAGCAGTTCGCGATGAAAATATCCCAGAAATCTATCAATTATATAATGGTCATCTGAATGATGAATTAAAAAGAAGTTCCAATGAGAACCACGAGATTGATCAGCTTCTGATGCGCAAGATCCATGATCGCTTCTTGCAGGAGTTTCCATTTATGGAATTAGCCGAAGATGTCACACCGACAATGAATTATTACCAGATCGGCACGTATTATCATGAACGGCCCACAATCGGGATCGATGCAAGTTTACCGGAGATTTTTGTTTTACCTTCGATTGACGAAGAATGGCAGAAATATTCAGAAGAACAACCTAGAGATTACGACCACCAAATCAATGAATTAGAAGCAAAAGTCATCACTGCCCAAACAGAGATCGACCGAATCGATGCTGAAATTGAGGGATTATCTCAACAGATCACCGAATTAGCTGATAATCGCGGATTTCTCAATCGTAAAAAAATGGATGAAGAAATCGAAGCACTCGAAAAACAAAAACAAGTATTAGAAAATGAAAAACTCGGCTGGCAGCCTTATTTGGAAGAGCCGGAAAAAATCCAAGAACAAAAATCAGCACTGATGGCAGAAGCAAAAGCGGAACAGCTGCGTGCAGCAATCGTTGAAAAAGAAAAGCGGCAAATCAACCGTTATTTTGGCAGCATGGAAGGCTTCAGCCAATCGATCCATCGATTTTTGATGGATTATCTTGGAAATGAACAACCAGAATTTGTTGAAGAAGGAGGCACAGAAGATGAGTCGAATCGATGAGTTAGAAACTGCAGATGCACAAACTTCCGAAGACGTTTCAACGGATGAGACAAAAATCCATGAAAAAGAAGTGATCGTGCCTCAAAATACGGACACGCCGAAGCAGGAACAAAAGCAGGAGCTCTCTGAAAACAAAGTTTATCTGGAAACAAAAGAACAAGACCGTCAAGACGTTGTTAATCTGATCCAATCTGCGGAAGAAGAATTGGCAGATTTGAAATTACGAAAATACTTGATGGAATCAGACTTTCCGGCGTTGTTGGAATCGTACCAACAATATTTGCTCCATCAAGAACCGATTTCGACGATTGGACGTTCCAGCTTGATTGAATATTTTACGTATGAATTGTTGAAACCATTGAATCGAATCGGGTTAAGTTTATCGGACACAACCTACGATACTTGGAAAACAAGATATTTTGATGTGACTTATTTATTAGATGATCAAAATGATCTGTTCTTTTCTTTTATCGTACCAACGATCGATCAAAGGTATCAAACAACGCCGATGCCGCTGATCAAAGTTTCGCCACAAGAAATGAAGGTGGAAGTGCAAGATGACCAAGTATTAGCATTGATTCGTTATTGGTCGGTAGATAAACTTTTCTCTGCCAGTCAGCTGACGATCTTCAACCATGAGCTTAATCAATTGCTGCAACATGCACGCCAATTAGGTTTTTCAATGGACGAAACATTATTGGACAATACAAAACCAATTGATCTGCGTTTAGAAAGCGAATTTGAATTGGATGAATCTATTTTGGATGAGATCTTTATTGTCACGATGAATGAACGTGCTTACGATATGGAAAAATTAGGCGAAAACCGATTTGAGATCCTTCTAGATAAAGGGCAATCTTTGACAGTCTCTGAAAATGGTCAAGATCAAACTGTTTTGGAAATTTCTTCTGGCGAATACAATCGATCGGTCATCGATTTCTTTGTCAACTATGAGTTTTTAGTGCCATTGATGGTAAGGGAAGAATAGAGGTTGTGAACGAGCTGTTCAGCTCCAAGCGGTAAGAAACATTTTTCGTAAATTATTTCGAAAATCATATGGTAGAAACACGGAACAGAAATACCCAAAATTGATTTCTGCTCCAATACTCGAGCTTTGAAAACACAGTGAGAGGTTGTATCTGAAACTTTTTATTACAGCGAGAAAACTTCAGCTGATAGAAAAAGTCCAGTACAGCCTCCTTTAGCTGTGTATGTGTTATTAATTTGTAAAGGGAGCTTATAATTTATTATGTCGACAAGAAAAATTGCACGGTTAGGATTGCTGATTGCTGCATGTGTCATTGGTCGGATCTTGTTTCAGTTTATTCCTAATGTCCAGCCGATGACTGCAATTTTCCTCTTTACTGTTTATTATTTAGGAATCGCAGATGGACTGCTTGTCATGAGTTTATCTGTTCTTTTAAGCAATTTTTATTTTGGTATGGGGCCTTGGCTGTTCGGTCAGCTGATCAGTTATAGTTTGGTCCTGATTTTATTCAGCGTTTGCAGCCTAAAGCTGAAAGCAGGAAAGAACCAATGGCTGATGGCGGGTCTATTCTTTTTTGCAGGGATGTTTTATGGTGGTTTTACTGCTTGTTATGATACGGTCGTCTATCAGCTGCCGCACTTGTGGGTTTATTATTTGCAAGGGGTAAGTTTTGATTTGATGCACAGTGTAGGAAATGTGGCCTTTTTTATTGTTTTCGCGCCGGTGATTCATCGTATGTCAAAAGAATTTAGTGAAAAAGTATAGCGAGAGATACAGCTTTCTTTGACATAGAAATATCAGATGTTCGGTATGTTTAAGAAGTTGACTTGATAAAAAGAAAAAAGCCGATATAATAAGTTGTGCTTTAGTTGGAAGCAAACAATGAAGGGATTTGCATAAAAATGGAAAATCTAAAACAAAGCGGAATGTTTTCCGTTATCGCAGCTTTAGGCGCGAATATATTAGTTGCAATCAGTAAATTTGTCGGTTTTGCAATCAGCGGCAGTGCGGCGATGCTGAATGAAAGTATCCACAGTGTCGTTGACTGCAGCAACCAGATACTTTTATTATTTGGAAACAAAAGAGCCGCTAGAGGGCAAAGCGAACTTCATCAATTTGGTGAAGGCCGCGCGAAATACTTTTTCAGTACGATTGTTGCTATGATGCTGTTTTTCGGCGGGGGCGCACTAGGAGTGATGGAATCATTTGAAAAATTGACGCATCCGGCCCACGAAGTTGAAAATACAACGATCGTAATCTTGATTCTGATTTTTGGACTGTTAGTAGAAGGAAGCTCTTTACGCGTTGCATTTAAAGAAATCCATGAATTGAATACAGAAAAATTATCATTGATGAAATTTTTACGTGAAAGCCGTCATAGCGAAATCTTGATTATTTTTACAGAAGATTTTTGTGCTGTTATTGGTCTGTTATTGGCCTTAGCGGGAACGCTGTTGACGAAATTCACAGGAATCGCTGCTTTTGATGCGATCAGCGGACTGTTGATCGGGATTTTATTGATGGGTGCTGCGATTTTCTTAGCCAAAGAATTCTATAGTTTGATTATTGGAGAAAGTGTGACAACCAGTGATTTACTAAAAATCAAACAAGCCTTTGAACGACCAGATGTCGAACGATTGATCGATGTCAAAACAGTTCATTTAGGCCCGACAGAAATCTTAGTTGCTGCAAAAATCGATGTGCTGGATACGAAAGAAGACCTTGCGTACGACATTGTCAATGACATTGAGCGGACGATCCGCAAGTCGCTTTCAGATAAAAAAATCTATATCTACATCGAAACAGATAAATATGATCCAAACTATCAACGGCAATAACCGAATGAATTTGGGCAGATATCGTTTGTTCTTTCGTTTTTAAAAGTTTTCTCAAATGAGCGGTCTTTTATAGTAGAAAAGTGATTCTAAGAAAAAATAAATTGTTTTTTTATAAAACGTCTACAATTGAGAAAATTTATGTTACAATGGTTGCGCTGTTTATTTGTTGTAATCGAAGGAGACATTTTAATGAGTAAAAAGAAAAGTGCACCCTGGCTTCAAGCACTCCATGCAGCAATGCCGTTATGCTTGAGTTATATGCCTGTTGGACTAGCTTGTGGTGTATTATTGCAGAAGGTCGGCTTTGATCCAATATTGACTGGGCTTTTATCGATTTTGGTATTTTCCGGCGGCGCGCAGTTTTTGGTTGCCTCGATGCTAGCTACACAAGCGCCTTTTGCAACAACGATTTTGATGGTGTTTTTCTTGGAACTTCGCTACACACTGTTAGGATCAAGTTTGTCGATTTTTATGAAAAAAGAAAAACGGTCATTTTTAGCAGTATTTTCTCAATCGTTGAATGATGAGAATTATGCTGTCAATTACTTGAAGTACTCAACCGATCCATCTTGGAACAAAATCAAGGCGTTATATGTCAACTGGTTTTCAATGGCTGCATGGGCTGGCAGCAATATTGTCGGCAATCTATTTGGTTCAGTGATCCGGGTAGATGCAGATCTTGTCCACTTTGCTTTGACTGCGATGTTTATTTTTATGTTCATCATGCAGATGAAGAGCAAATTGCTGATTTTGACCGGATTGTTTTCAGGCGTTATGGCAGTTGCTTTCATGATGATCTTCCAAAATACTTTTGCATTGATCGTTGCGACAGTGTTAGCTTCTTTTGCTGGTTATTCTTTGGAAAAAGTATTCCAAAAAGATTCTCAAAGAAAATCCCGCAGCGAAGAAATCAACGAACCGCTATTCAATTTCCCGGAGCAGGAGGTTGAGAATAATGACTAAAGAATATTTGATTGTGTTAGTGTTCTGCTTATTTTTAGCAGCGTATCTTCCTAGACTAGTACCGATGCTTTACTTTACTCATCGAAAAGTCCCTCATTGGTTCAGCGAATGGATGAAATATGTGCCGGTAGCATTGTTTGCTGCGTTAGCTTTTAAAGATGTATTCATCACGCATGAGCATTTGGATCTTGGATGGAATATCAAGATCTTAGCGATGCTCTTGGTGGCTGGAGTGGCGTACAAGACACATTCGATGGCGTTGTCCGTTATTACTGGTTTAGCGTCCGTATTTTTATTATCAATGATTTGACAAAAAAGGTTGTGTTGAACTGCGTGAGTGGTCTGACCGGCCTTTTTTAAATAAGAGGTTGTTTTTCCAGTGCCCTGATTCGAGAATTAAGATTCTTTTCAAATGGAAAACAGCTTTTCATGTTTTTCATTTGAAAAGCTTAATTCCGAGAATCAACTGGGAAAACACCGTTTGATAAGAGGATGTAAAAGAACCGTTCAGCTCCGAGCATTAAAGAAGAATTTTGTAAAATAGCTTCTTATATTTTTGCAGAGATTGACTTAATACCGAAGTTTAGTTTTTTGAATACCGTTTTGATAAGAGGTCGTTTTCCCAGTGGCCTGATCCGAGCGGTAAGACTCTTTTTTATTGGGAAATAGCTTTCTATATTTTCCAGTAAAAAAGCTTACCGCCGCAAGAGCTAGCTCGAAAATACCATTTACAGAGCTCGCAAATAAGCTGTTCAGCTTAAAGAACACAATCTGAACGTAAGAAAATAAAGAATAGTCGAGGAAAAAGACGAATGAATAAAAAATTGATGCAGGGGACTTTTTGGCTGACTTTTGCCAATTTATTATGTAAAGTCCTTGGAGTAGTTTACCTGATTCCGTGGTTAAGCATGATGGGGAGTAATCAAGACGGGATGCTGGCGACTACATTATACAATGTCGGTTATCTGCCATATGGGTTGTTTTTGATGTTGGGAACAGTTGGTTTTCCAAATGCAATCGCCAAAAAAGTCGCAGTGGCTTCTAAGAACAATGACGCAGCGGCTTGCCGGTCGATTTTTAGAAGTACGATCAACATCATGTTTATGATCGGGATTTTCTCTGCGCTGTTTATGTATTTATTTGCGCCGTTTTTAGCAAGAATCAGTCCGATCGCAAATGTAGAGAATGGAATCGCTGCTATCCGCAGTTTATGTCCATCATTGATCGCGATTCCGGTATTAAGTGCGATGAGAGGGTATTTCCAAGGAAAGAATGATTTACGTCCTTACGGTACTTCTTTGATTTTGGAACAAGCAGTCCGCGTCTTAGTTATCTTGGGTGGTACGTATTATCTTCGGGTCTTGACCAACGGAACGATTGTAGAAGCTGTTTTAGTAAGTACGATTGCTTCATTTTTTGGTGGTTTAGCTGCGATTTTTCATATGTATGTTATTGGTTTACGTAAGGAATATTTTGGCGGAAAAGACTTTTTGATCTCTCCGCGGTATTTCGCGCGTGACAATCGTTCTGCTTCAGCTTCGATCATTCGAGAAACATTGCCATTTATCTTTGTGGGTTCAGTGATTACAATCGTTCAAATGATCGATCAAGTAACGATGAAACCTTTATTACATCTTTTTCATCCGGATATTGCCAACCAGCAGCTGGAATTTCTTTTCAGTCGTGCGTCCGTTAATCCAAATAAATTGACATTGATTTTGATCTCAATGGTCGGAACGGTTGCTATCAGCAGTTTGCCGTTGTTGAGTACATTGAAAAAATCAGAGCGAGGAAAAATCGAAAAAACAGTAGGGGATAGTTTCTCGATTGCTATCTTGATCCTGCTTCCTTCGTTGGCAGGAATGTCGATCTTGGCTTCGCCTTTATACACCTTGTTTTTCGGTTATGACCCAGAAAGCACGGGGTATTTCCAATTAGCCTTGTTAGCATCCTTGTTCTTTGCTTTATTCACGATTTTAGCGACAATGCTTCAATCTTTGAATCACCATCGTTTTGCTGTCCGTTTAACAGTGGAGAGTATTATTTTGAAGGTGATTTTCCAGGTGGTCTTTTTAGGATTATTTGGCGGATATGGAATGAGCTTGTCGAATGGTTTAGCGTTCGGTATCGTGTTCGTCCGCGGCTATTCTTATCTATGTAAAGAATATCGTATTGCTCCATTGGTTAAAATCGAGCATTTTGTCTTGAAAACCTTCCGTTCAACGATGATCATGCTTGTAGCATGTTTTGTGGTCTTTTTCGGATTGAATCAATTCTTGTCGCTTGCATCAAAAGGACATGCAGTCATTTATTGCGCCGTCATCGCGGCAGTAGGAGGCGTCGTTTTCTTAGCGGCACAATTCGGTCGCTCAGGTCTTGCGCAAGTAATGCAGATGAAAAATCGACTATTGAGAAGATCAAAGGAAGTTTAACTTGAAATATAAAAACAGGAACTTAGCGAATGTGCTAAGTTCCTGTTTTTTATTTTTTTCGAAAATTTTGGAGCAGGAATACGAATAAAAAGAAAAAAGCAGATTCCCATAAAGTCGTTGTCCAACTGAAAGTTCGAGTGACACCAAAAAATAGATTCCCCATATTTGAGACAAACAGATAAAGAATCGTTACGAAAAAAGAGGAGAGAAGACGTTTTTTCATTATATCACTTCCTGACAAAAAATATTTTTGTACTTATTGTACCACGTTCGGAAAGCGGATTCACTCGGATATTTTTTTCAAAAAAATGCTTTTGTTTCTGAAAGATACTTATGATATAGTAATATTGTCTGGAAAAATTCTTTGAAACGAGGAAATTAAGTAAATGAAACTTGCAGTAGTTACCGATAGTACGGCGTATCTGCCGGAACGAATCAAGAATCATCCTGACTTGTACGTGATTCCTATTCCGGTCATCCTGGATGGGAAAATTTATAATGAAGGCATCGATATCGAAGCAGATGAGTATTATGCACTTTTAAAAAACAGTAAAGAGTTCCCTACGACCTCACAGCCTGCTGTGGGAGAAGTGATCGCTTTATATGAAGAGTTGAAAGCAAAGGGCTATGATACGATTTTGAGTATCCATTTATCTTCAGGTATCTCCGGTTTTGTCAATACATTGTTTGCAATGAAGGACGATATCGAAGGTGTTCAAGTCATTCCTTATGATTCTAAAATTACAAGTATGCCAATGGGTCACATGGTCGAAGCCGCGTTGGATCTAAATGATCAGCAAGCTTCTTTAGAAGAGATTCTTTCACGTGTTGATCGCATCCGCGACAATACATATGCGTACTTGATCGTTGATGATTTGAACAATTTAGTCAGAGGCGGCCGGTTGACAAATGGCGCGGCGCTAATCGGCGGATTGTTGAAAATAAAACCGATTTTAACATTTGTTGAAGGTAAGATCGTTTTATTTGAGAAAATCCGTTCAAGTAAAAAAGCATTTGCTCGAGCAGAAAAAATAATTGGCCAGCGCAACCAAGAAATCGCACCGCCAGTAAAACTTTATGTGATCCATGCGAATAACCTGGAAGCTGCAGAAGAAGAGAAAGCAAAACTTCAAGCAAAATATCCGCAAGCAGAGATCGAAATCGGCAGTTTTGGTCCGGTCATCGGTACGCATCTAGGTGAAAAAGCGATCGGATTGGCGATATCGGCGCAGTAATGAACAGCCGTATTTGTTTGGCCAAAAAAGAAAGAGTAGAAGGTTTTCGCAAACCAGTTTCAACATGTTTGTAGTTTTTAATAAAAGCAATTATTCGGATACCGTTTATTCAATCTTTCGAAAGACGCATTGAGTTTCTCAACGCGTCTTTTTTTGTGGTTCAAAATGGGATATTCAAACAAAATAGTTGTTTCTAAAACATAATTGTACTATAATTTATCAAAATCAATCTTTAGTAAATTACTAAACTACTAAATTAGTACGCTACTAATTTACTAAAAATAAAGGAGTGTTTTGGATGGAAATCCCAACAAATTTAAAACATAAACCTGTATTAGTGGTAGAAGACTATGATAAAGTCGATGGACGAAGAGCACTAGATACAGATGCAAAAGGGCTTTCGTTAGGTTTAGCGCAATGGAACGACCGAGGAAAAGTCGATATTTCTGGAAAAGTATGGCGTCATACCGGCGAAAAATGGTCACGCCAATCAGAAGAATTACCAATCACACGTATTTTGGATTTAGCAATCCTTGTTGCACAAGGTAATCTTTACTTTCAAGATGCGTACCGCCATGAAAAATTTTACGATCCTGAAAATCCAGTGGTAGATATCATTGGTTTACAAGGAAACCGTATGACAGTGGAAGTCGATACCAATAATCCTAAAATAGATGAAGATATCTTGCTTTATTACGATACATTACAAAAAGATGGCGAATTGATAGGTGAACGATTCCGAATCTTGAAACGTTTGTTAGATGATTTAGGGTATTAAGAAAGAAGGCGTTAAATATGGAGAAATTTTCGTTGACTAGCGGACGGAACTTTTCCAAACTGGAGCAAGCGATGATTTGGAAAAAACCAACCAGTCATCAAACAAGTACAGAAGAACTAAGAATTGCTTCTGAAATCAAAAGCAACTGGACAGATCCAGAAATGAAGATCATGAACGTTCTGCTGGAAGGGGATGCGGGTTCAGGAAAGACACAATTAGCTAAAGCATTGTCCGCAGATTTGCAGTTGCCGTATACAAAAGTCACTTGTTTTGCCGATATGGACAAATCAGATGTGTTAGGTGCACTGCTGCCTGTGATAGCAACGGATGATGAAGATGATCAAGAATTGCTGGATGCCATCTATCAAACCGAGAGTTTAGAGGCTGTTTTGCAATTGATCCAAAGTCATTACAGTGTCGGGCCTGAAGCAGCAAAAGAACGCTTGGTGTCATTTATCCAGCGAATCGAAAAAAGAGAAACTGAACCAATCCAATACAAATATTATCCCTCTGAGATCGTGCGAGCCATGGAAAAAGGGTATCTGCTGGAAATACAGGAGCCAACTGTTATCCGAGATGCTTCTGTTTTGGTTGCGCTCAATTCAGCACTAGAGCCAAATGGTATGCTCAATTTGCCTGCTGGAATCGTTAGAAGACATCCAGATTGCGTCGTTGTCATTACAACGAACCGGAATTATCAAGGAAACCGTCCGCTGAATGAATCGTTGCGAGATCGTATGCAACATGCAGAAAAAATGGATCTGCCTTCACTTGAAGTAATGGTGGAGCGTGCAGTCGGGAAAACAGCCGTTCAAAATAAGGCGCTATTGATGAAAATGGCAAAAATCATCCGTTTATTAGACGAAACAGCAAAAGCAAATGCAATCAAAGGTGTCGCTGGGATGCGTTCTTATTTTTATTGGGTCAATACGTTCAAAAATGGTCAAGATCTCTTGCAATCAATTTATCCGAAAGTACTGTATAAATTGACCACTGACCCTGATGAACTGACTTTATTGACACAAGCGCTAGATGATTCAGGACTGCTTGTTCAGCTAAGAGAACTGTTAGTGAATGAAAAAGCAAATCGGCGCGCGCAAAAGGCACAGGCCAGACGCATCAGCAGCGATGAAGCAGCGCAACGGGGGATAGAAGATGAATCCGAACATTCGAACCTGATTGCTTCAGAATCTGAGCAAAAAGCAGAAGAAGAAACGATCGAAGAAGCGCAAGAGAAACAAGAAAAAACGGCTGAATCCGATACGATCGATACTTTAGAAACAGAACGAAGCAGTGACGTAGAAGGGCAAAGCAAACAAGAGCTAGCACAAGAAGAGCCGGCTGATGAAGAAAGCCAAGAAATGTCGGTTTCAGATATGGAAGCTTATGACCAAAAAATCAAAAGAGAACTGAATAAAGAAGCGCGGCAAGCCTTGAAAGAGACGATTCACCAAAAAGAAGGCTTGATCGTCCATCGTCCAAAAATCGTTTTGAATGATCCTGAATTAAAGGAAATCAAAGCGAAAGTCATGCCTGTCGTCGATACGTTGAGTCGGCAGATCTTAGATTTACTGGAAAATGAACGTTCAAGTGAATATTCTAAAGGCAAATATGAAGGTCAGAGATTTGATGCAAGCCGTGTCGCTTATGGCGATCTTCGGACATTTGATAAAAAGAATCCGCCTCACGAGCAGCCGTCACTAGCTTTGGCTGTGCGAATCGATGAATCAGGTTCAATGATTCGCGAGGGCAGGATCGATGCGGCAAAACAAGCCGTATTAGCGATCAAAGCTTTTGCAGAACGTGTATCGATCCCGTTGATGATTTATGGCGATACTGCCGATGCATCTGCACGAGAAAAAACGTCTCTTTATTCATATAAAGAATTCCAAGATTCTTTTGACTTTGTTGATGAAAAACTCATCACCATGAAACCGCGCCAAAACAATCGGGACGGCGCTGCGTTGAAAGTCATCGCCGAAAAATTGAGCCAGCAAACAGCAACAGCAAAATTATTGCTGAATATCAGTGATGGACAGCCCAAAGCTTTGCCGGACTATACAGGTGAAAAAGCAAAACAAGACATTCAAGAAGTCCTTCAGCAATATGAACGTCAAGGAGTGCTTGTTTTAGCAGCAGCTATTGGGCAGGACAAAGAAGAGATCAAAGAAATCTATGGAGATAGCCGTTTTATCGATATTACCGATCTGAATGAATTTCCACGGCAGATGATCCAGCTGATTGCCAGATATCTTTAATCAATTGTTACGGAGTGCGGATTAGTTGAAAAGTTATGTACTTTCTTTTAACCTGAAATAAGAGGATATATTAGAAAGGAATGTGAGAACATGGCAAAAATCGCAGCAATCGTAACAGATAACGTAGAAGATGTGGAACTTTCTTCACCCAAAGAAGCATTAGAAGCAGCGAGGCATGAAGTCGTTCTGATCGAAAAAGAAGCCGGAAAGACGATCAAAGGAAAAAAAGGAGCAGAATTCACGATCGACGAATCGATTGATGATGTTTCTCCTGAAGACTTTGATGCTTTATTGATTCCAGGCGGATTCTCACCGGATCAATTACGAGCAGATGAGCGCTTTGTCGCGTTTACTAAATACTTTTTAGAAAACGATCAGCCGCTGTTTGCTATTTGTCACGGTCCGCAATTGTTTATCCAAACGGGTTTGACAAAAGGACGTACATTGACTTCTTATGTGACTGTACAACCTGATTTGAGCTACGCTGGTGCAACTGTCAAAGATGAGCCAGTAGTGATCGACAAACAGTTGATTACGAGCCGAAACCCTGATGATTTGGAAGCATTTGACCAAGCAATCGTCGAGGCGCTGAAATAAACATTGAAAGATAACCGCGTTTATTTTTGATAAAAGAAAAGAGACCTGTTTGAAGAAGAAAGACCAAAAACTTTTTGATCTGACTTTTCTCAAACGGGTCTTTTTTTGTTTAAAAATTTTTCGCTGTTGTTTTGCGTATTTTATTCTGCGTAGGCAGCACGAGGACCGCCGATATATTTAGGGCGTGAGCGAAGCGCAGTGACATGAGCACCGCCTAATGTAGTAGAAGAAGGGCGTACAGGAACTTGAACAAACTTAACGTGCATCCCAATCGATGTATCGCCAATATCGATACCTGCTTGCGCGGTGATATGTTCCACTTCTACAGGTTGTTCGAATTGTTCGAAAGCTGCTACAGAGCAAGCGCCGCCAGCGTGTAATGCTGGAATGACGGAGACAATCTCCAAGTTTTGTTGTTTCGCCAATTTTTTCTCGACAACTAATGCACGGTTAATGTGTTCACAACCTTGGACCGCCAAATAAATATCTAAAGAATCTAAGACGTTCTTCATTGTCTGGATCACCCATCGACCAATCTCTGCACTGGAATTCTTGCCGATACGGCCGCCAGCGATTTCGCTGGTACTGCAACCTAGAACGAAGATATCTCCGGCTTCCAGATTGGCTTGTTCTAAAATTTCGTGCATCGTTTTTGTTAGTTCTGCTTTTAATTGTTCTTCTGTTATTTCCACAAAAAGACTTCCTTTCACTTTTGAAGCTTCGGTAATGCTCGTTTCAGCCCAGAGACAAGAGGGAGCGTTACGATGATACCAAATAGATTTTGAATCGTATTTCCTGGAACAGACGCGATACCAGCGGGCCAATCATAGAGGAGCCAGCCAGCAAGTGCGTAACCGATGATCATGATCAAGCTCCCAATGATCATCGCGGCAAATTTGTTCCAGTTTTTTTGAATCAGATAACCGACGATCCATCCTTGGATACCGTGGATAACCAAAGAGAAAATCGCCCACTGCGGATAGCCGGAAAGAAGATCGATCAGCAGACCGCTAAGACCGCCCACCGCCAAGCCGCCAATTGGACCAAACAAGAGGGCTGTGGTATAAATGCCGGCTTCACATAACGTGACAAACCCGTTAGTTGCAGGTACTGGAAAAATCACTAGTAAAGAAATTGCGACTGTCAAAGCAGTCAAAACTGCATAAATCGTTAAATGCCGGATATTAGCCAATCGTTTTTCCCTCCTTGTTCCCAAACCAAACGCTGCCGCTGCCATCTGACATCGGAACACCGTTAAGAATAGATTGATAGACATAATCCTTGCTGTTTTTAAGTGCTTCTTCTAATTCTTGCCCATTGACAAGATTTGACGCGATTGCAGAGGAGAAGGCACATCCTGCACCATTTACCGTCACAGCATCTAACTTTGCTTTCTGATAGTACGTTGTTTGACTGCCGTTATAAAAAAGTTCGATTGCTTCTTGACCAGGGAAACCGGCACCACCTTTGATGACCACTGATTCTGCTCCAAGCGCGTAGATTCGTTCAGCTGCTTGCTGCATTTGTTCTTGTGTATGGATCTCTAGACCGGATAACAAGGCAGCTTCTCTTAAATTAGGTGTAATGATTGTCGCATAAGGAAACACGTGCTGGATCATTGCCTCTATGTACTCCTGATTACCTGTAGATCGGGTTTCTTTAAACGCAAGTACTGGATCTAAAACGATGGGCATATTCATTTTGCTTTTTAGAAACTCACCGACGATTTTCACATTTTCGACAGAATGAAGCAGGCCGATTTTGATACCATCCAATGAAGACATCTGCTGGATCGATGCGAGTTGTCTTTCTAGTAATTCAGGTGCAACTCCTTGAAGAATGAACTCACCGGAAGCGTCTAAGATTCCGATACTGGTTAATGCGCTCAAGCCAAATAACTGATGATTTTCAAATGTTTTAAGATCTGTTTGGATTCCCCCTCCTGCAAAAGGATCAGAACCGCCAATTGTCAAAATTCTCTTAACCATGCCATCCCTCCAATGATAAAAGTATACAAAAGACCGTAAAAAATAAAAAGAGCCAATTGGATTATAAAAAAACCATCCAATTTTTGCAAAAATCCCGCCTGGAAAAGAAAGAACAATTGTCTGAAAACAACAAAAAAACTCGGAAAAGAAACTGTTGTCTTTTCCGAGTTGCGAGAGAAGAAGGCCAAAAACCGAGCCTTCTATATCTGATAATTGTAATTTTTAAACCAGTCCTGTTTCAGCAGTGTGTGCTAAAAATAATTCTTGCTCGATTTTCAATCGTTGGACTTTCATTGTCGCTGTGCGAGGAATTTCTTCAAATGGGCGAATGATTGGTTCATTCAATCGCGGAAGTTCATGAACTTGCTGCCACCAAGCTTCCCAATCCATTTCTTGGTCAGGAGCTAAAGCAATAATGGGTTGCGGTGCACCCTGAGGATCTCTGACGATCACGACTTCAGCTAAAAAGTGAAGAGAATCAAGCAGAAAATCTTCAATCGCTAGTGTACTGTTGATCGTTTCAATCAAATCGACTTGCCGATCTTTCAAAAAAAGATGCCCATCTTCGTCCATGCTGCCGTAATCTCCGCTGTCCCACCAGTCGCCATAGACATTCTCTTGGAAGCGTTGGTCTTCTTTGTAATAGGTAAGCGCGCGACCTTTTGACAAGAAATGGATATGGCCATCTGTATTTGGCGGTAAAGGTTCACCATTTTCATCCGCGATTCGTGCCCGTGTCAAGTCGCCTAAACCAACACCCATATCTCGCGCATCATTGGATTCTATACTTTCTTTCGTATGCGCTTTAAGAATCATCGGTCCGCATTCGCTTTGTCCATAAACTTGCAGGAAGATCGGCTGCTGTTTTTCAGACGCTTGTAAAAAAGTTGCCATTGTTTGATTGTTGATGGCATCAAACGTTGAGTGATAGTACTTGATGCTTGAGAAAGCTTCAGGCTGTTTTTTCGCCATAAAAGTCCATTGCACAAAATTGTTTGGATGAGTTTCCAAAGCAATCGGCTGATGTTTCGCCAGCATTTTTGCTACATGTTCACTTTGACCATTCGCTAGAGGCATCATAGGGAATCCCATAGCCATCAATGAAGAGACACCAATATTAAAACGAGAGTGAACAGGGGAGATATGGAAAGCTGCTAATTTGCGTTCAATGATTTTTGTAAAGACCGTTTTCTGCCATTTCGTCCGCCAGCCCATAGAATTCGCAGAGTGGCAAATCAATTTTGGGATACCCGTCGTACCGGAAGTATGTGTCATATAAGCGATTTCATCTTTAGGTAATTCATGCTGTTCGACAGGTTCAGCTGCTTGCTGCAGAAGATGTGCAACAGAAAGCTGTTTCTCTTTTGGTGTATTTGCAAGTTTCGCCACACGTTCAGCTGTCACTTCATCAAATAAAATGTAAGGATCTTCTAAACGACTGACGAAAACGTCGATCGTCGTTGCAGGTAAATGGTAAGAAGCCATGACTGGCACAGCACCAAGATAAGAAGCAGCAACAGCTAAAAGATACGTATCGAATGTTGAACTCTTGTAAAGAATGATTTTGTCCCCAGAAGAGACACCTAATCGTGCTAATTGATAGGCACGTGTCAAAATCGCTTGATAACTAGAAGAATAAGTGCTTTCATAACCAAGTTCTGGAAAAGCAGGAAGAACTTCATCATGAATGATTGCTACATCTGGGTAAGCCAAAGCAGCATCACGATAATTGTTAAAAAGATTCAGCGGGGTATACAATAATTCGTCCATAAGTCACACTCCAATAGGAAAGTTTACCATTTGTTCAAATACAAACAAATGCTGTTCCTATGTTAGCACAAAGTCGAAAAGAAGGGTATATGATTTTGTGAAAAAATATTCAATAATAACATTCTATTTATTCCGAAAAGTGAAAATATATTCCCCTATAAACTCAATCAAAAGAAGTATAGGAGAATTCTGTCATTTTAAGCGAAAGTTTGTGAAAATCATGCTTTTGTAAATACCGATTACCGCATAAATAGTCAACAGCATCTGCGTTATCTAAATATAAACCAACATAGTAGCGATACGTTTTTCGGCACAGCTCAGGTGAAAGACCTTTGTATACTTCGATTTTGCCTAAGATTTGGCGAATCGTACGCGGTGATATCTGCTGGTTATGTGAAGATTGGAAAAGCAGTTCTGATGGAGCACCTTTATAATCTGCAAGATATTCTTTTAAGTAAGGCAATGCTTCATTAGGAATCGGGACTTGATTCAAACGGCTGTTTTTTCTTTGCAAATGGAGTTGCTGTTTCTTCAAGTCAAGATCATTATAAGTCAGTTCCACTAATTCATGGACTTTGATTCCACAGTAGAAGAGCAGGGCTAAAATAGCCAGATTCCGCGGTCGGTTTTTTTGCTCAAAGCTTGATTCTCGTTCGTTTTTAAATCCTTGTTTTGGGATAAACCATTGTCGCATATCCGCGAAATATTCTGCAGAAAGGTATCTAGGAGCTGGTGCAGTAGTTTCCGGCAAGACATTTTTCCCAAGAAGAGAAAGTTCTTCTTTTGTATAACCATGTGCATGTAAAAAGCGTAAAAAATGGTTCAGTGCATATTGCTTTCTTGAAATCCCATAATAACTGTTGGAGAAGACTTGACTCGTGTCTTGTGCAGCTGTGGTCTGGAATGTCCGAGTATGCTGATGGACAGCTTGCAAAAAGTTCAGATAAACTTGTTTTTCCAGACTGATAATCAATGAATCGTTAATCATTTCTTTTTGATAATGTTTTTTTAGATAATCAGTAAATAAAACAAAATCTTTTGCGTATTCGTAACGACTGCTCAACGAAAGATGTTCCTGGTTTTCTTCTAAAAATCGTTGGAAAATATCTGGCAGCAGATGCATACGCTGCTTCAATTTTTCTTGCATTTGTTTTCTTGTTTTCGTATCCATCTGTTTCTCCTTTTCTTATTTCTTCCATTTGGCGGCAGAATGAGTCCTTTTCCGTATTTTAGCGCATTTTAGGGCATTCGAAAAGAGCAAGCCGCTCTAAGCTTTGTCGAAGGGGACCAGAAAGTGCGTTCCCCTGATTTATTTCCTGTAAAATTTCTTTCTTTTCTTCCAAAACATGGATATCCATATTATAATAACTTTCGTAATGTTGGGAGGGTCAGCAAAAAAAGAATTCACTGATCAGAAAATAGCGCAGCAAAAGCGACGTACTGATCTATTCCAGAAAAGAAAGAGAGAATCACAGCACATGCCAAGTATAAAAAAAATATCCGCTTCTATCGCTACGATAGCGGTCGTCCTCATGGGGGCTTATAAATTTATTACCACTGAAATTTTAGACAATCATTCTTCTTCCCCAGAAATAACTTCTACATTAAATGGACAAAGCCAGTTAACAGGCAATAAGATCGACCAAAGCGTGTATGATCAATTAGCAGCACTAGATTTCAAAAGTGGAGAGTTAGCTGTAATCGATGTGAACAATGGCAAGAGTACGCTAGACACTTCATTATGGAAAGAAAATAGGGTTTATTACGGCGATTTGGATGAACTGAATCGCACAACTTCTGTTACAGCTTATATCGACAAAAACAATTTAGGAAAATCAGAAGGAAGATCCAGTCAAGTTTGGCAGCCAACTGGTTGGAATCAAAAAAAAGTGGATGGAGAAATGATCTATAATCGCGGACACCTTTTGGCTTATACCTCTAGTTTCAATTTTGATGTAGACGGCAATTATAAAAAAGGTGAAGAAGGCAGTGAAGACAATCCTAAAAATTTAGCGACACAATCTGCTTATTCCAATCAGAGAATCCAAACCAAATATGAAGCTTTGGTAAGGGAAGCACAAAAAATCACAGGCAATAAAGTCGTTTACCAAATCGTTACAGTCTTTAGAGGGGATGAAAAAATGCCTCGCGGTTACTGGCTTCAAGCCAAAGATACAAAAGGCACATTGGACTTCAATGTCTATGAATACAATGTCCAACCAAATGTTAAATTTGACTATAAAACAGGCAAAGCAGTAATCGACCGCTCTGTAAAAATAGGAACAGAATAAAACAGCGACGAAGCATTTCAAATGCTTCGTCTTTTTTTGTTGTTATATAAAAGGTTGTTTTATTACAGAGAATCTTGTTATAACAACTGTTTTTCATGCAAATAAAACGAAGTCGGATAGGCATAAAAGTATAAATAGCTGTTTTTTTATGATATAAATAGTAAAAAGGAGTGGATAACGATGAAAGATGGTACATATTGGGCAGAAAAACTCAGAAAAAAAGAAATCAGTTTTCCTGAACTCTTGGCAGATATCCAAAAGCGTATCGAAGTGAAGAATCCTTCATTGAACAGTATCATCACAGTGGAAGAAGCTGCGGCTTTAGCGGACTACAAGCAACGAACACAACTAAATGAAAGCCCTTTTTGCGGATTGCCGATTCCATTGAAGATGCTGGGACAAGAAAAGGAAGGCTGGCTGTCAACTTCTGGTTCTCGTTTGCTGAAAGACCACCGTTCAAGTTACACAAGCAATTTTGTCAAAAAAGCAGAACAGGCGGGCTTGATTCCATTTGCGCAAACGAATTCGCCGGAGTTTGGCTTTAAGAATATTACCGATCCGCAGCTTTATGGGGAAACCAGCAATCCCTGGAATACCGCGCATACACCTGGCGGATCAAGCGGGGGTGCCGCAGCTGCTGTAGCGTCGGGTATCGTTCCGATTGCAGGAGCCAGTGATGGTGGAGGATCAATTCGCATTCCTGCTTCATTTTGCGGCCTAGTAGGACTGAAACCAAGTAGAGGCGCTATGCCTGATGGACCCGCTTATTGGCGTGGTTGGCAAGGAGCTGCTGTTCATTTCTTTCTGACTACTTCCATGAGAGATACAGAGGCCTTGTTTTACGCGATGCGCGGAATGGACCCTGCTGGACCGTATCAAGTTTCTAGAAATGAGTGGGCACACAATCAGGCAGCAACAAAAGAAAAACTAAAAATTGCTTTAGTAATGGATTCGCCTGTTGGGACACCTGTTTCTCCAGAAGCAGAACGAGCAGTCAAAGAAGCTGCTGCTTTTTTAGAAACATTAGGACATGAAGTAGAAGAATTGTCTTATCCATTAAACGGAGAGCAGCTGATCCAAAGTTATTATGATATGAATGGTGCCGAAACCGCAGCGATGTTTCATGGGATTGAGCAAGGAATTGGCAGAAAAGTCATGAAAAACGACATGGAACCTATGACTTGGGCGATTTATCGTTACGGCTTAGATATCAAAGCGAGTGATTATATCCAAACACTGGAACTTTGGGATCATGCAGCAAATAAAATGGAAAGAATCTTTGATACGTATGATTTGTTTTTGAGTCCTACAACGGCACAGACAGCACCTGAAAGAGCGGCTGATCTGCAAAGCCCGCTGATTAGAGAACAGCTTGCACACGCAGAAGATTTCTCACATGAGGAGCTTTCTGATTTGATCCAGCGCATGTTTGCGAAAAGTTTGGCTATCACACCGCATACGCAATTAGCAAACTTGACTGGATTGCCGGCAATCAGTTTACCAACAGCTGTTTCGGAAAAAGGTCTGCCATTAGGAATCCAATTTATGGCAGGAAAAGGCCGTGAAGATTTACTTTTACAAATAGGCAAGATATTTGAAGAACACCAAAAATTCGAATTACCTGAGTATTATCGTTCGTAGGAGGAAGAAGAAAAAATGAAAAAGTGGACAATGTTGTTGATGACAGTAATAACAGGAGGTTTGTTGACGGCTTGCGCAAGCGGAAGTGCGGCATCCGATAACAGCTGGGAAACTGTACAGGAAAAAGAGAAATTGACAGTAGCAACTTCTGGTACGCTTTTCCCTGCCTCATATTATAATGACGACAATGAATTGATTGGTTACGATGTCGACGTAATCAAAGAAGCAGCAAAACGATTAGGACTTTCTGTTGAATTCAAAGAATATAATGTAGATGGGCAAATCAGTTCTGTTACGCGTGGTGAATCAGATTTAGCTGCAAATGATTACACATTAACGAAAGCACGAGAAAAGAACTTTATTCTTTCAGAACCAATCAAATATTCTTTTGACAGTTTGATTGTCCGCAAAAAAGATGATTCCGGCATTTCTTCTTTAGAAGATCTGAAAGGAAAAAAAGCAGCAGGGGAGCCAAACACCAGTTATATGAAAATCGCCGAAAAATATGGTGCAAAACCTGTAACTTATGATAACGCAACAAATGATCAGTATTTGACAGATGTAGCGAATGGAAGAACAGACGTGATCCTAAATGACTACTATTTGCAGAAAATGTCTGTTGAAGCTCTTCCGGATATCCCAGTGAAAATTTTAGATGACGTGTATTTCAATGCCAATCATTCTGGATTTTTATTTAGCAAGAAAAATGAACAGCTGAAAGAAAAAGTTGATGAGAAACTGCAAGAAATGAAAGAAGACGGTACAATGAAAGAACTCGCCGAAAAATATTTTGGTGAAAATGTTTCTGTCAAACCCAAGCAAAAAGTAGAAGAAACGGTTTCTGCAGAATAATGTATATTCCGATTTTAGATTTTTCACTGATGCTGCAGTCGATCCCGTTTATTTTAAGCGGACTATCTTATACATTAGGAATCAGCATTCTTTCCTTTATGTTTGGTAATCTGATTGGTATTTTATTGACTATTTTAAGTTACTCATCTTTACGGATCATTAAACTGTTTGTTCGATTTTATATTTCCTTTTTGCGTGGGGTTCCCGCATTGGTTTTATTGTTTCTGCTCTATTTTGGATTACCTTATCAATTAAACGCACTTTCGGCTTCAATCATTTGTTTCAGTTTGACCAGCAGTGCATTTATCGGGGAAATCTATCGCGGATCAATCAGCGGCGTGGAATCAGGACAGTGGGACGCTGCATATGCTTTAGGACACGGCTTTTTTAAAACGATGCAATACATCATTTTGCCGCAAGCATTTCGGATCTCAATCCCTGCGTTAAGCAATGTAGCCATGGATTTAGTAAAAGGTTCTTCATTAGCCGCGATGATCACGATTCCGGATATTTTTCAAAAAGCCAAAATCGTGGGTGGAAGAACATTCGATTATATGTCGATGTATGTACTGGTAGCAATCATTTATTGGCTTTTGTGTATTTTCATCGGTTACCTTCAAAAGAAACTGGAACTTTATTTCCAAAAAAGATATTTGGTTCCTCAAAAATAAAACAAAAGCTGAGACGATCGTATCTGGTATTCCAGAAAACGCAAGCGTCTCAGCTTTTTACAATTATTTTTTTACTAAATGGATCAACGCACCTAGAAACAGCAAGATGGATATACTTAATCCGATAAGCTTCCATACAAAACTTTGCGGTGAGCTGTGAGGAGGATGGATAAATATCTGAAAGATGAAAAATAAACTTGGAAGTGAACAAAAAGCTAACAACACCTTTTCTCTCGTCCATTTCAAAAATACACAAAGGATGACCAGAAGAATACTAACTGGTATCCAAAATATCAAATTACTCAAAAGCAGCAAACTTCTCAATCCTTTCTCGTGCATTTTATTGTAGCACCAGCTGTACCAGACATTAGGCAAACAAAGATTAATTTTATTAATACAAGCGTTATTTAAATAATTTACTCATAGATTACTAATCCAATCTATTGGGATCATTGCATTTTTTATTGCAGAAAAAGCAGTAGAATAACAAAATGCTTTAGTAATAATCATTCTAATCAAAAACTGTTTTTTTCATTTGAATCTGTGAGCGTTTGGTTTTTAAATTACAAATAGTTTCGTTATGATGGAAATAAGGAAAGTGTTTTATCATTTGAGTATTTAATGAAAAGAACAGTTTAAGGAGGAGCATGATGAAAAAAAGTCTATTATTTGGTATTAGTATAGGAGCAGCTTTGCTTTTAAGTGCTTGCGGACAATCATCTGATAACCAAGAATCATCTTCAGAATCATCAGAAAAAACCGTTGTCACTTCAAATAACATGGAGAGCATGGAAGATGAAGCTGGCTCAAGCGATGTAATGGGTAGTATGGATATGGACGGCACATCTGACACAAGCGACATCAACAGAATGGTCGAAAACAAAGATCCGGAATTCCCGGTCGGTACAAAAGTCATCTTGAAAACCGATCATATGGAAGGGATGGATGGCGCAGAAGCCACTGTAACGGGAGCATTCGACACAACGCTGTATGAAGTATCCTACAAGCCAACGAATGGCGGCGAAGAGGTCAAAAACCACAAATGGGTCGTTCAGGAAGAATTGGATACAGACAAAACGGATTTGAAAAAAGGCGACAAAGTAACATTGAAAGCTGATCACATGGAAGGCATGGATGGAGCGGAAGCAACTATCGAAAAGGCTGTTCCAGGAACTGCTTATATGGTTGACTATCAACCAACTACGGGCGGCGAAGAAGTGAAAAATCATAAATGGCTGACAGATGATGAATTAGAAAAAGCGTAAGCTGTCTAGTAAATCGAACTTCTTCAACTAAAGCTGAGAGAATGGCATGCGCCTTTTTCTCGGCTTTTTGTCTTTCTGAAAAAACACATTGCTTCTGCCGCATCTGCAAGCTAGAATAAAGTATCAAGCGAAAGGAGCGCGATATGACAAAACTCGTGATCGTTGACGATAATGAATTGATTACAGAAGGTTTGAAAGTTATTTTGAACATGGAAGAATCCTTCGAAGAAATCCATTGTTTTTCCAACGCCCAAGACGGCATCACTTTTTGCAGAAATCATCCAATAGATCTTGTATTGATGGACGTACGGATGCCAGAAATGAATGGAGTAGAAGCAGCAAAAATCATCACAGATGAACAACTGGCTAAAGTTTTGATCCTGTCTACTTTTGATGAAGATGAATATATTGCCCAAGCAATCGAAAACGGAGCTAGCGGTTATTTGCTGAAAAATACGGAACCTAAGATACTGATCCATTCGATTCATTCTGTTTTAGCCGATCAGCAAGTTCTTTCGGGGGATGTTTGGGAAAAAGCAAAGCGGTCTTTCGTCCACACTGATGCGCCAAATCTAAGCGGATTGACACCTCGGGAAATGGAAATCACAGAATTAGTGGCAAAAGGGTTGACGAATAAGCAAATCGCCCAGCAGTTGTTTCTATCGGAAGGAACCGTCAACAATAATCTTTCCGTTATTTTGAATAAATTAGGTTTAGAACACCGCACACAATTAGCTATTTTTTACCTTACTGGGAAAGTAGGGATGTAGTTGAAAGATTTTCAGTTAAGTTACAGCGTAGTTTCAGCAGGTGGATTGATTGCCTTTTTTCTTTTAAATGATACAAACAAAGTACATACAAATCTCAGTATCCTGTGTTTGCTGCTATGGCTTTCTTGCCAGTTCATCTGGGTCTCGCTGCCGCATTTCAAATGGGGGAGCGCCGTTGGTATGCTTGCAGCGGTCATTTTTGGTCTGACACAGAGCGCTTTTTTCTTTTATCTAATTGTTTTGAGTTTACTGAATATATCTACGGTCTTTAACTATAAAAAACATTATTTAGTGATGGGGCTTATCTCTCTTCTTTTTTTGTCGGGAGCATTCGTGATTTTCCGCACGGCAACAGATAGTATTATTTTTAGTTTGTTTTCCATTTTGAGTCTGCTGAGTTATGGTTTTATGAATAACCTCCACTACGAAGCTGAAAAGTCGCGGAATGATTCGGATCAGTTTCGCAGTGAAAAAGATCGATTGAGCCAATCATATCATCAACGCTTTACGAACCAGCAAATTCGCGAAGAAGCATTGATTTTATCAGAGAAACAAAGGCTGACAAATTTGATCCACGATCACTTGGGCCACCAGCTGACAGGCGGATTGATCCAAATGGAAGCTGCCAAGACTCTATACACAAAAGATCCGGAGAAAGCAGAACAGCTTCTTCAAAAAGCCATCGACATCAACCGTCAGGGAATCGAAGAAATCCGAAATATGCTGCGAAGTGAAGCTGCACCAAAAGAAACCTTGAATATAAAAAAACTTCAAAAAGAATTGGCGGAGTTCAAAGAAAGTTATGGGATCGATACAATCTTTTTATATGGAGGTGATCTCCAACGTCTGGACCTGACGCATTGGCAAGTGATAGCAGGAAATCTGAAAGAGACGTTGACGAATACGCTGAAATACGCTGAAGCGACAAAAGTAGATATCGAGTTGAAGGTCTATCATAAAATCATTCGCTTTACTATCCATAACAATGGCAAAAGCGATCCATACTTCCATCCAGGATTGGGCATGCTGGGAATGGAAGAGCGTGTAGCCGAACTTGGCGGAAACGTCTTGTTTGACGGAACAGATGGTTTTAAAGTCACCACGATCCTGCCGTTGGATAAAAAACATGAGAAATCTCATGTGTAAGAAGTGAGAAAGTCCACTATTGGCCTTTCTCGCTTTTTTATATACTAGAAGCATGAAAGGAGTTGCGAACAATGAACAATATAGTTGAAATCACGAATGTATCGAAAAAATTCGATCAGAAATTCGTTGTGGATGATGTGGACTTTTCTGTAAAAGAAGGAGAGATTTTAGGCCTTTTAGGTCCAAATGGTGCTGGAAAATCAACATTGATCAATATGATCACAGGTTTATTGCGTATTTCTAAAGGGACAATCAAGGTTTTTGGGGAAACAGTTAGCGAACAAAACAGAAAAATGCGAAAACATATTGGGGTGGTCCCTCAAGAACTCGCGTTGTATTTTGATTTAACAGCTCGTGAAAATGTGGCTTTCTTCGGCGGATTATACGGTCTAAGAGGAAAGGAATTGAATCAAGCTGTTGACCGAGCGCTTGAAGCAGTTGGTTTGAAAGACCGTGAAAAAGATAAACCAGATACATTTTCTGGCGGGATGCAGCGGCGGTTGAATATCGCTATGGCCATCGTCCATTCTCCAGAGCTGGTTATCATGGATGAGCCAACTGTTGGTATTGATCCGCAATCTAGAAATTACATTTTGGAAACGATCGAACAAATGAGAGAAAACGGCACTACAGTCATTTATACAAGCCATTACATGGAAGAAGTCGAGCGTTTAGCTGATACCATCGTTATTATCGATCATGGAAAAGTGATTGCACAAGGGTCTGAAAATGAATTAGTCAGCTTGATTACTGATCAAAAAAATATCTTGATCCAACTTGTAAACCCTGATGCATTAAGGCCAGAACATCTTCGGACGATCATCGGCGTGAAACAAATCGTCCTAGACGAAAACCAGCTGATGATCACAGCCAACGTGGAAAACAACGTACTGAACCAAGTATTAGAAGTATTGTTAGCACAAAAAGTGATTGTCGAAAGTATCGAACAGCAGCAAATCAATCTGGAAACAGTATTCTTGAATCTGACTGGCCGCACGCTCAGAGATAAGTAGGTGGACATGATGAAAGTGATTATCTTACGTATATTGAAACAAAGTTTGCGGGAACGCTCGAATTATCTATATTTCTTGGCATTTCCTGTATTGATGATGATGATTTTAGGGACAATCTTACAAAACCAGGAGTCCTTTCAGACAGAAGCAGCCGACAAGATCGAACCGATCCATGCGTACTTTATGCATTCGGATTCTGATTTAGGGAAAAATTTTGCTGAGACTTTTGGCACGATAAAGGACGATTATATCCAATTTGAAGAAACAAAAGAAAAGAAAACAGAACTTGATGACAACAGTGTCATGATAGATATCGATAAAAAAGTCGATGTCACAGTGAACCAGCTGGATTCTATCCAAATGACGATCCTGCGCACCTATCTTGAAGCTTTTTCCGATCATTATCAGCTTTATCAAAGCGCTTTAACTCACGATGCGCTGCAACAATTGCAAGTACCTTTACCTGACTTGTCAGAAGAGCTAACGATCAGTACAGCACAAGTGCGCCAATTACCGACATCTTTCCAATATTTTGCCATCGCGATGATGGGGCTGTTTATTTTGTATGTTGGCGAGATAGGCTTAGATATGTTCGGGCGGAGCCGAAATGCGCGTACAGGTACAGTGGCAAGAGAACTGCAATCACCCATCAGCAGACAGATGCTGATCAACGGGACATTTTTAGGACATTTGATTGTTGGATTGGTAATCGTCACCGTATTGATGCTGATTACGGGCGTGTTATTCAATGCACCTTGGGGAAATGAACTGCCGTTTTCTTTCTTGATGCTGTCGTCATTGATGGCCTTGTTTTTGACACTTGGTTTCTTCTTTGACAGTGTAGGAAATGGAGCGCTGGGCTCTGGTTTGATGCAGATCTTGATTCAGATATTCGCATTTTTCGGAGGTGCCTATTTTCCAGTACCAAATTGGATGACCAATTTTTCGCCTCTTGGTTGGGTGATTACAGCTCTGCAAAATGCTTTATGGACGACAAACGAGCTGACGTGGTGGCCGATTGCAGCAAATCTTGCATTAGTTGTCATCTTGTTTTCTGCAGCTTCATTGATATTGAACAAAAGGGAGGTATTCTAAAATGAAAGACTTTTTTTGGATCATCAAACATCGATTTCGATTATGGATCAGTAAACCTATCCAAGTCTTGTTTCTTTTAGGTATTCCTTTCTTGAGTATTTTTCTGTACTTGTTTGCTTATAATGATGCAGGAACAGCAAACTCCTTGCGAATCGGGCTTCTGGATCAAGACGATTCAGCTTACAGCAAAGTGTTTACGGAATATTTAGGACATCGTGTCACGGTGGTTCCTTTAGAAACAGAAGAAGAGGTCTCAAGTTCTTTGGCAAACCAATCAATGAGCGGTGTGATTACGCTAGATAAAGGTTTTGGCGAAACAATCGAAGAACAAGCTTCAGAACATATCCAAGTCCAGTCGATTCAAGGAGAGGAGGTCAGTCAGCAACTTCTTCAACTGATCGAACAGTCTCTAGGGAACAGTATCCAAGTCCGACGAATCTATGGCGAGACATTTACAAAAGCAGACCATGAACAACTATCAGAAAATCGGATCGAAACGGAATATAAAACAAATAATCAAAAAGATGCTTCAAAAATGTTGACGGTCCAAATCGTCGGTTTCTTGATGATGATGCTGTTATATCAAGCGGGGAATTTTGGCTCGAAAAATCTGCAGCAAGAACGCAGCGATCGAATTTTCTATCGATTGATGAGCACCCCTCTTTCAAAAACAGCTTATTTCAGCGGTACAGCAACATTTGCGATGTTTGCGATGATTTTTGAGATTTTGCTGACTACAGCAGCTTTGACTTGGATCTTCAACATCGATACGGGTGTTTCGGCATTTGAACTGATAACTATCCTGTTTTTCTTCTCCTTAGTTGCGGTCATGTGGTCGATTGCTATCGGGGTTAGTGCCAGAAACAGAGGGGTTGCGTCAGCGCTTGAAGCGATTCTATTCACGGTGACCAGCCTTGTTTCAGGCGGATTTATCCCGCTAGCGATCATGCCTGATTTTATGCAGCAGATTGCCAAAGTGACGCCGCAATACTGGGCCATTGATGCTTTAGCCAAATTACAGAATAATCAAGGCTTTTCATCGATTGGTTTGAACATTGTTTTACTATTAGGGTTTGTCCTATTATTTTTCGGTATCTCAGCCTATGGATTCTCTAAGAACAAGCAATTGAATGTTTTTCAATAAAAAGCAGCCAGCACTATCAAAAATAGTGCTGGCTTTTTCTGTGTGCTTAAACTTCAAAAAAATGGTTGCTTAAAATCGTTCTGCTTTTCCCTTTCGTTATAGTTGAATTTGCCTAAAGGTTGCTATAAAGTGAAAATAAGGATGTGATGAAAATGGTCGATTTGGCTAAACTAGAACAAACATTAAAAGCAGCTGGAATCACTTATGAGCTTTATACGCATCGTGCGATTTTCACAAATGAAGACGCATTAGTTATCAAAGAAGAACAAGGTTTTTCAGGAACAGAAACAAAAAGCCTGTTTTTGAAAGGCAAAACAGGACAGTACTTTATTTTTGTGACATTTACAACTAAGCGGACCAACTTCAAACAAATCAGCAAATTAGTCGGACAGCGTGTTTCAGTCGTCGATACAGAAGAAATGAAAGACTTGACTGGGCAGGAAAAAGGGGCGGTTTCTCCCTTTGGTTATGAAAGAGAAATCCCGCTCGTTATCGATGAAGAATTATTCCAATCAGAAAAAATCGTTTTTGCTCCTGGCAGACCAGATCGTACAATGGTTCTTCAAGTCGAAGATCTGCCGCTTCTTTTTTCCGCGTTGAAAAATCCGGTCTATTTTTATACGGAAAAATTTTAAAAAAGTTGTTTTCTCAGTCGACTTTTGAGACAAAATAACGCCCATCAAATACAAGAGAAACTTGTTTTCGATGGGCGTTGTTTCGTCGTCTCAAAGTTCAACTCACTAAGAAAACAACCTTTTATTGATTTTGAAAAAAATGCTGAATAGCAGCTGCTATCTTTAGAAAAAGCGGATGTTCCAGATTTTTTCGCTGGAACAGGTAAAATTCGCGTTTATTTGGCTCGTCGATTTGGTGATAGGGGATGCCAGGCAATAATGAAAGTTTCGAGATGATCGTTTGTCCTACTTTTGCACTGAGCAATTGCGCAATCACATCATTGTTGTTGACAGAGATGATTCTGGGCGAGAGATCGTTCTTTTTCAGATAAAGCATATTAAAATAATGCAGGCCTGAATGTTCTTCCCGCAGCAACCAAAACTCCGATTCTGGATCACCAGCTAGTACTAGTTCGTCTTCTAATAAAAAGTTACGTTCCAACGCTGGATTCGTCTCGCGATTTTCAGTGATACCAATTTGTGCTTTATGTTGTTCCAATGATTGGATCACTTCATGAGAATTCATCATCTCCAAACGAAAATCGCATTGGGGGAATCGTGTCAAAAGCTCTTGCATGACTTGAGGCATCAAATGGGTTGCGCTTGTGTTGGAACAAGCAATCGTACATGTTTCTCTGAAATTTTCTTGATTGGCGATTTTATTGGCCGCATCCCGCCATTCTTCTTTGATATGCAGAAGTTTCGGGTAAAGATAATCCGCACTTTTTGTAGGAGATAGCGCATTATTCCCGCGACGGACGAATAACTGGCTGCCCAGCTCATGCTCCAATTTCTTGATCTGCATGGAAACAGTAGGCTGTGAGACAAACAGCAGCTCTGCAGATTTTGTAAAGCTTCGGGTCTCATAAACAGATAAAAAAGTCAGGATCCATTGAAACATTTATTTTCTTCCTTTCCCAATATTTTCGGTTTCATTGTATTATTCGATAGGGTGGTAAGTAAAGCCGCTTCCCATTACTTCTGCTACGTTGCTGACGACAACGAATGCTTCCGGATCGATTTCCTCAACAATAGCTTTGATTTTTAAAAATTCCTGATCCGTAGTAATGATCATCAGGACTTCTTTGGCTTTTTTATTGAAGCCGCCTTTTGCATCAAGCAATGTTAAGCCTCGGTCGATTTCTTGATTCAAGCGTTCGCGGATTTCTTCTAGATGATCCTCGCTCATCAGCATGATTGATTTTTTACGATTCATCCCTGTTTCGATATAGGTCATGACCATCGAAGTGATAACGATAGACAAGATTGCGTAAAGAAATTCTTCAAAACCAAAGATAAATAGGTTCAAAGAAACAACTACTGCATCGGTTGCTAAAAGCCTAATCGATGTATTCAGCCCAAAATACTTTTTGAAAATCAGCGGCGGAATCGTTGTACCTCCGCTAGAAGAGTTGTTTTTGTAAAGAATAGCGACACCTAGCGCAAAAATCGCACTGCCGAAAATAACCGAAAGCAGTCGATCGCTCGTGACCATTGTTTCAGGGACAACAGCAATCACCAGTGGAAAAATGATACTGCCAAAGAGAACTTTGAAAAACAGATTCTTCCCTAAAAAAAGAAGGGCAAGGACAAGCATAACAGCATTTAAAACGAAAATAACCAACGCTCGATTGAAACCTAAAGCAGATTCTAACAAAATCCCTAATCCGCTAACACCACCAGCGGCAATATGATGAGGCCCGAGGAACATATTGATACTCACACCTAATATAACTAAAGCAAATAATATTTTTGCATAACTCCAAACCAATTTCTTCATCTATCCACATCCCAAGTATAAGATTTATTATTAAAAAATAATGTTATTTTTATTATAACCTAATAATAGGAAATTTTCTAAAGCAATTTATACAAGCTAAAATCTTTGTCTAATACGAATGCAGAAAAAACAGCGTAGAAAGACGAATACCTATCTATAAATAGAATAGCGACTTTCAAAAAACAATCTGTGGCATTTTTTCTTTTTTCTTCATTCCGCTGCGTTATTTGTGAATCGTGAAAAGCATTGACAATTTCCGCTGATTCAGCCTATACTATGTACGATCGTCAAAATGCTGCCAAAGAAACAGAGGAATCATGAATGTTCTTCTTCTGCTTCATACAAGCAGAACTGGCAAGGAGCTGTCAGGCTATTGCAGCTGTACGTTTATTTATAACGATTGCGCCCGAAGCTCAACTTTTTGACTTGATGCCGAAGACGACTATCCAGAAAAGGGGTTATGACATCAACTTATGTCACAGCCCCTTTTTATCTTAGAGAGGAGAACGATCCTTGATTACAGGAAGTACGAAACTTGCTGGACTTTTTGCCTCGCCAGCAGCACATAGTTTATCGCCATTCATCCATAACAAAGCTTTTGAAGTAAATGAGATCAACGCAGTCTATCTTGCTTTCGATGTGGATAATCAAAGACTGCCGCAAGCTGTTGAAAGCATCCGAACATTTGATATGCTCGGCGCAAATCTTTCGATGCCCAATAAAAAAGCTGTTTTCCCTTTATTAGATGCCATCAGTGAAGAAGCGCAGCTGATTGGAGCGATCAACACGATCGTCCATAAAAACGGCAAACTGATTGGCTATAACACAGACGGACGCGGATTTTGGCAAAGTGCAGATGAAGCAGGTATCCAGTGGAAAAATGAAAAAGCCGTGATTTTAGGTGCTGGCGGAGCAGCAAAAGCGATTGCTGTCCAAGCGGCATTAGATGGTATTGGCGAAATCGCTATTTACAAGCGGAAAAACGCGACCTTTGCTCAGACAGTCTGCTTTTTTGAAGACATCGCAAAACAAACCAGTTGCCCGATCCGTGTTATTGATTTTTCGGATGAAAAACAGCTGGCAAAAGATTTAGCTGAAAGCCGCTTGCTAATCAACGCAACAGATATCGGTATGGGTTCAAAAAAAGATGAAACACCTTTAACACATCCTGAAATGTTTTCTGCCAAATTAGCTGTTGCGGATTTGATCTATGCACCTAGCGAAACACGTTTGCTGAAAGAAGCGAAACATGCGGGAGCTGTGACATTAAATGGATTAGGCATGCTGCTTCATCAAGGAGCAGCAGCATTTGAATTATGGACAGGTAAAAAAATGCCTATTGAAACAATTAGAAAAGAACTTGAACAAAAGGAGCAAAACAATGATCATCATAATGAAAACAGAAGCTGAAAAAGAACAAGTCGATCAAGTGATCGAACGCATCAAATCAGAGGGAATGGATGTCCAAATCAATCATGGAAATGACCAGCTTGTTTTAGGCGTTGTCGGCGATACGAGAAATGTCCAAGATGTAGCTTTCCAACGATACGAAGGTGTAGAAGAAGTCGTGCGAATCACCAATACATACAAATTGACTTCCCGGGAATTCCATCCGCAAGATACGATCGTTGATGTCAATGGTGTGAAAATAGGCGACGGCAGTTTTGTCACAATGGCTGGTCCTTGTTCCATCGAAGGATTAGACCAAATCAGAGAAACGGCACGAATGGCCAAAGCTGGCGGAGCCAAAATCTTGCGCGGCGGTGCCTTCAAACCTCGTACATCACCTTATGCTTTCCAAGGATTAGAAGAAGAAGGCTTGAAATATATCCGTCAAGCAGCAGACGAATTTGGGATGCAGGTCATTACAGAAGTCATGGATGAAGCACATATCGATATGGTGGCTCATTATAGTGATATTTTACAAATCGGTGCGCGAAATATGCAGAATTTCCGTTTATTAGAAGCCGTTGGTAAAACCCAGAAACCAATCGGACTGAAAAGAGGAATCTCTGGAACAATCAATGAATGGCTGAATGCTGCTGAGTACATCGCCGTCCAAAACAACAACAACATCATTTTTATCGAGCGCGGGATCCGCACGTATGAAACCGCAACAAGAAATACGTTCGATCTTAGTGCTGTTCCTTTGATCAAAAAATTGAGTCATTTCCCAATCATCGTTGATCCAAGTCACGGAACAGGCGTCTGGGATCTTGTGCCGCCAATGGCTAGAGCTGGAGTTGCTTCTGGCGCAGACGGAATGATCGTGGAAATCCACCCCGATCCTGCAAATGCTTGGTCTGACGGTCCGCAATCATTAAATGAAAAAACATATTTGAAGATGATGGAAGAAGTCCATATCTTAGAAAAAGCCATGCGGGAAATCAACGCGTTGCATAAGTAGGTGAAACAATGGAGTTAGACATTCAATTACCAAATCATTCGTACACGATCACGATCCAAAAAAACGGATTTTCGGAAGCAGGAAGCTGGGTAAGTAAGCTTTGGAACAAACAAAAAATCTGTCTAATCACTGATGAGACAGTTGATGCACTTTACGGAGACCAACTTGTGAATCAGTTAACCATTCACGGGTTTGAAGTAATCAAAGCTGTTCTTCCACCAGGCGAAGAAAGCAAATCACTGCGGCAAACAGAAAAACTTTATCAGCTGCTGATCCAACACAATTTCACCCGCAGTGACGGGATCATCGCTTTAGGCGGTGGCGTAATCGGAGATCTTGCGGGTTTTACAGCAGCAACATTTATGCGAGGCATCCACTATTTGCAGATTCCTACAACGCTTTTAGCGCAAGTAGACAGCAGTATTGGCGGAAAAACAGCAGTAAATATGAAAGAAGCTAAAAATATCATTGGAGCATTTTGGCAGCCGGAAGGGGTTTTGATCGATCCAAATACATTGCTGTCTTTAGAAAAAAGAAGAATCAGTGAAGGAATCGCAGAAATCATTAAATATGCGGCAATTGCAGACTGTAATCTTTGGGTTAAGTTAACGCTTTTGGAAAATCGGGAACAACTTATAGAAGATGCAGAAGCAATTATCCTTTCTTGCTTAAAAATCAAAAAATCGGTAGTCGAAACAGATGAATTTGATAACGGCCAGCGCCTGATACTCAACTTTGGACATACAATTGGACATGCGGTCGAAAAAACAGCCGGTTACGGAACGATCACTCATGGTGAAGCTGTAGCAATCGGTATGATCCAAATCAATCGAATTGCCGAGCAAAAGCATTTGTCGCCGATCGGAACTACAAATGAATTAATAAAAATGGTGGAAAAATTTCAGCTTCCAGCTACTACAGAACCTTGGGATGAAGAGTTGTTATACCAAGCGCTGATCCATGACAAAAAAGCGCGCGGAGAATCCATCAAGATTATTCTTTTGAAAGAAATCGGCGAAGCTTATATCCATACGATCCATTTAACGGAAATGAAAGAATTTTTACAGAGAGGAGAATAAAAATATGCGTTTTTTGACTGCAGGTGAATCTCATGGTCCCGAATTGACTGCTATTATCGAAGGATTACCAGCTGGATTACCTTTGAGACAAGAAGATATCAATAAAGAACTTGCGCGCCGTCAAGCTGGTTATGGCCGCGGCGGCCGAATGAAGATCGAAAAAGACCAGGTCCGTATTACTTCTGGTGTGCGCCATGGCTATACGCTGGGTTCTCCTGTGACAATGGTTGTTGCGAACAAAGACTGGAAAAATTGGCAAACGGTCATGTCAGTCGAACCGGTAGAAGAAAAAGACCGCACATTACGTCGTGTCAGCAAACCGAGACCGGGGCATGCGGATTTAGTCGGAGGAATGAAATACGGACATCATGATTTGCGTAATGTACTAGAGCGTTCATCTGCGAGAGAAACAACGATTCGAGTAGCAATTGGGGCTGTATGCAAACTGCTTTTAGCTGAATTAGACGTTGATATCGCAGGGCATGTCTTAAAAATCGGCGGACTTGAAGCGCAGCTAGCTGAAGGATTGACTGTGTCGGACATCAAAGAACGCTCTGAAGCTTCAGAAGTTCGTATGGTTGATCCATCTTTGGAAGAAAAAGCCAAGAAGCTGATCGATGAAACAAAAAAAGCTGGAGATACGATCGGCGGCATTGTCGAAGTACTTGTAGCCAATGTGCCGGCAGGGTTAGGCAGTTATGTTCAATGGGACAAAAAACTGGATGCAAAAATCGCCCAAGCCGTAACTAGCATCAATGCGTTCAAAGGTGTCCAATTTGGTCTCGGATTCAAGATGGCAGATTTGCCTGGTTCCAAAGTAATGGATGAGATACTTTGGGACAAAGACCGCGGATTCACCCGCCGCTCAAATAATCTCGGTGGTTTTGAAGGTGGAATCACCAACGGAGAAACGATTCTTGTCCAAGGTGTTATGAAGCCGATCCCTACACTGTATAAACCATTACAAAGTGTAGATATCGATACCAAAGAACCGTATAAAGCCAGTGTCGAACGTTCAGACAGCACGGCAGTTCCTGCAGCTAGTGTGATTTGTGAAAGTGTCGTTGCGGCAGAGATCGCAAAAGCGTTTTTAGATAAATTCCCTGCCGATACGTTAGAAGAATTACAGCAAGCGGTACAAGATTATCGTGCGCGCATTCTTAATTACTAAATGACAAACAAAGGAGACATTTCTATGAAATTGCTGACAAATCAAACGGCTTTGCACGGTTCTTTACGTGTGCCAGCAGATAAATCGATTTCGCATCGAAGTATTATGTTTGGTGCAATCAGTACGGGTCAGACAACGATCCATCATTTTCTTCGTTCAGAAGATTGTTTGTCTACGTTGCATCTGTTTAAAGAATTAGGTGTTTTGATTGATGAAGAGGAAGATGGCCGTATTGTTATCCATGGAAAAGGTTCCCAAGCATTAAAAGAGCCGATAAAACCGTTAAATGCCGGAAACTCTGGTACAACGATCCGGTTGGTTTCTGGGATTTTAGCGAACTGTCCATTTCCAACTACTTTGATCGGGGATGCTTCTTTAAGTAAACGTCCGATGAAACGTATTATTGATCCGTTAAGTCAGATGGGCGCAGTGATTCACGGAGAAGAGGCAAATGGGTATCCGCCATTACACATCCATCCTACAGAACAGCTGGCAGCAATCACCTATGAGATGCCGATTGCGAGTGCGCAAGTCAAATCTGCTATTTTATTTGCGGCATTATCTGCGAAAGGAACGACAACGATCATTGAGAAAGAACCTTCTCGGAATCACACAGAACAAATGATCCAGCAATTTGGCGGAAAAATAATAATTGATGGTAAGCAAATCACAGTTCCTGGTGAACAACAACTCTATGGTCAGGAAATCACAATTCCCGGCGATATCTCTTCTGCTGCCTTTTTCATTGCTGCAGCTCTGCTTTGCGAACAAAGCGAGATCCTATTAGAAAATGTCGGAATCAATCCAACACGGACAGGTATCTTAGATGTAATAGCTGCGATGGGCGGTAAAATCCAGCAATCTGCTGTCGACTCAGCAAATCAATCAGCTAATCTGCTGGTTTCATCAGCGAGACTGCAAGGAACAACGATTAGCGGGGCAATTATCCCGCGTTTGATTGATGAATTGCCGATCATCGCTTTATTGGCCACGCAAGCTGAAGGTCGAACCGTTATCAAAGATGCCGAAGAACTAAAAGTAAAAGAGACGAACCGGATCGACGCAGTAGCAGCAGAATTGACAAAATTAGGCGCGGATATCATGCCAACGGAAGATGGGATGATCATCAACGGTCCGACACCGCTTCACGGCGGAGTGGTTTCAAGTCATGGCGACCATCGGATAGGGATGATGCTGCAAATTGCTGCGTTGTTAGTTAAAGATGGAGAAGTATCACTGACTGGTGCTGAAGCAGTCAATATCTCTTATCCGAATTTTTTTGCTGATTTGAAACAATTGACGGGAGTTATAGATAGATGACGATTATTTTGATTGGTTTCATGGGTTCCGGGAAAACGACAATCGGCAGACGTTTAGCCAGAAAACTTGATTATACACATCGAGATCTTGATCGATTATTTGAACGTCAGCATCAAATGGCGATCCCAACTTTTTTCGAACGTTTCGGCGAGGAAGCCTTCCGTCAAAAAGAAACGGAATTATTGAAAAAGAATGTCTATAAAAAGAATCAAGTTTTATCAACTGGCGGTGGGATTATTTTAAATGCGAAAAATCGTGAAATCTTGCGGAAGATGCCTCATGTCTTTTTTCTGGAAGCCCCAGTAGAAGAAAGTTTTTATCGATTAAAGCACTCACATGAAGTCCGTCCGCTATTTTTAGGCAAAACCATCGATGAATTCACTGAACTTTACCGACAACGCTATCCATTTTACAAAGAATCAGCGAATCATATAATTTTAACCAAAGGAAAGTCTCCTCAAGCTGTTGCTGAAGAAATCGCAACTGTTTATCGCCAGAAGAAAGTCCACAAGAATTTTTAGTTATTTTATTAAATTACTGAAAAAAACGAGATTTTTCTTCTAAGATAACGTATGCTGAATTCGTTAAAGCAAACACAAGGAGGAGCAGAATATGAGTCGGATGGATCGTTACAAGGACATCCATAAGAAAGCGAAACCTCTAAAAGAGAATTCTGGCAGTATTTTTGCCAGACGCGCACGTAAACAAAAGAATACACAAAAGAATACATCTTCCTCCCAAGAAGATCATTGGGAAGAAGAGTACCAAAGCAATCAGCGGAATCACGTCAATCGAGAATATTCTCAGACGCCGTATCAAGAATACCAAGAACGGCCCACTGGTTCAGGCAAAAAATTTTCACCGTTAAAAGGAACGAAACCTCCTAAAAAGCGAAAAAAACGTTCTTGGAAGCGAATCTTGCTTACGATTCTGCTTGTACTGATCGTCTATTCCATCGGTGCTTTCTTTGCTGGAAAATTCATGGCTGAACATGATACGAGCTTGCCAAGTGCAGGGTCAGAAACATTTAATGGTGCTGCTTCAACGGATGGTTCCCGCAATATCTTGATTTTAGGAAGTGACACACGAGGGGAAGATTCAGGACGAGCAGACACGATCATGGTCCTTCAACTAGATGGTCCTAGTCATAAACCAAAACTTATTTCTTTCATGAGAGACAGTTTTGTGACGATTCCTGGTGTCGGACAAAACAAGATCAACTCCGCTTATGCCTATGGGGGTGCTGATTTGGTCCGTCAGACGCTGTTAGAGAACTTTGGGATCAATTGCCAGTATTATGCCAAAGTTGATTTCAAATCGTTTGAGAAAGTCGTTGATGCGCTATTTATGAATGGTGTGAAGATCGATGCTGAAAAAGATTTGAATCTAGATGGTGTCGATATCAAAAAAGGAGAACAAAGAATGGACGGACATGTACTTTTACAGTATGCGCGTTTCCGAATGGATGAAGAAGGAGACTTCGGTCGTGTCAGAAGGCAGCAGCAAGTCATGCATGCTGTTTTCAGCCAGTTGAAAAACCCATTGAATCTGATTCGAGCACCTTATGCAGCTGGGAAAGCTCTGGGTTACACTTCCACATCGATCACCAGTACGTTTATTCTTAAAAATCTCTTTTCTATCGCACGCGGCGCGGCAGGAATCGATTCTTTGAGCGTTCCTGTAGAAGGTTCTTGGAGTTACGGTCAAAGTGATTATGCAGGAAGCATCTTAGTTATTGACAACCAGATGAACCAAACAGCGATCAATGAGTTTTTAAGTAAATAATCATTTAGGAGACTGACGGAATAGACTGTCAGTCTTCTTTTTGTTTTTATATCCTTAGAAGGAAGAATACAAAAGCTCTTTATTGTTTTCAGCGGATTATTTTATATAATAGAAGGATGAGGTGAGAAAATGAAGACAGTGATTTTAGCTGAAAAGCCCTCACAGGCCAAAGCTTACGCAGAGACGTTCCGCCAAGCGAAAAAACAAAACGGTTATTATGAGATCCAAGATCCGTTATTCAATGGTCAAGTGACAATTACTTATGGATTTGGTCATTTAGTGGAGATGGCACCGCCCGGAGACTATGAAGAGCGGTGGGGGAAATGGTCTTTAGAAAACTTGCCGATCTTTCCAGAACAATTCCGCTATCAAGTACCAAAAGAGAAAAGAAAACAATTCAATATCGTCAAAAAAGAATTAAAAGACGCTGACACGATCATTATCGCTACCGACAGTGATCGAGAAGGCGAATTGATTGCGTGGTCGATCATTCGGCAGGCCAAAGCCTACACAAAAGAAAAGAATTACCAGCGTTTATGGATCAATTCACTGGAAAAAGAAGCTATTTATAATGGCTTCAAACAGCTGAAGTCAGGACAAGAATACTTTCCTAAATTCAAAGAAGCTCAAGCGCGTCAACACGCAGATTGGCTAATTGGCATGAACGGAAGTCCGTTATATAGTTTGCTGCTTCAAAAAAAGGGGATCAGAGGCAGTTTTTCCCTTGGAAGAGTGCAAACACCGACTTTATACATGATTTATCAGCTGCAAGAAGAGATTCGACTGTTTAAAAAAGAACCATACGCTGAAGCAGAAGCGATGATCAAAAATAAAAATGGGCAATTCAAAGGAAAAATGGTACCAAACAAGAAGTTCAAAACAACCGAAGAGCTGGATGCCCATATCAAAAAGCTCGGCGCAGTTATCGGAAAGCAAGAAGGGGTCATTACAAAAATAGAGACCAAAGAAAAACAACTAAAAAGTCCGTTACTGTTTTCTTTATCCAGTTTGCAGTCAAAAATGAATCAGTTGATGAAAGCAAGTGCCAAATCTACTTTGGAAGCTGTCCAAAAATTGTACGAAAGCAAACTGCTTAGCTATCCAAGAACCGACACTGTGCATATTACAGAAAATGAGCATACGTATCTGAGGGAACATTTAGAAGAATACAAACGATTTCTAGGCATTGAAGCTGTTCCAACACCAGAAACAAGACCGAAAAAACGCTATGTAGATGCTTCAAAGGTTCAAGAACATCACGCGATCATTCCGACAAAGTCCGTACCAACGAGTGCAAGATTCGCGAAATTGTCCAAATTGCAGCAAGCTGTCTATCTCCAGGTGATGAAGACCACCGTAGCAATGTTTGCCGAAAATTATAAATATGATGAGACGACTATCTATACAGCGGTTGAACAATTAAAACTAAAAAGTGTAGGAAAGACACCGAAACAACTTGGCTGGCAAGCTGTTTTGCAGATGAAAGAAAAGAGCAAGGACAAAGAACCTACCTTGCCGCAAGCAGAAAAAGGGGAGCAAGTACTAGTAGCGTTGAAAGCTGTCCAAAAAGAAACACAGCCGCCAAAACCTTATACAGAAGGTACGTTGATCACTGCTATGAAAACAGCTGGTAAAACAGTCGATGACGAGGAGGCGCAACGTATATTGAAAGAAGTAGAGGGGATAGGGACAGAAGCTACTAGAGCCTCTATCATCGAAACCCTGAAGCAAAAACAGTATATCGAAACGGTAAACCATGCGCTTTCAGTTACCCCTAAAGGCATTACTTTATGCAAAGCAGTAGCAGAAGAACCCTTATTATCTAGTGCAGAAATGACAGCACAATGGGAATCTTATTTGAAAAAAATCGGGAACAGCCAAGGAACGCCTGAAGTCTTTTTGCAAAATATCAAAAAATTCATTTTGCACCTTTTAGAAGACACACCGCAAAAAGTAGCAAAAACAGATTTAAGTGAAGAAATAGTTGCTAATAAAGAAATGACTGACAGCCGACATACCAGCAGCAAGCTTGGCAAGTGTCCCAAATGTAAAAAAGGCGACATCTATCTTTATCCAAAAGTCGCTGCTTGTTCGAACAAAGAATGCGACTTTAAATTATGGCCGACGATCGCCAAGAAAAAATTGACAAAAACAGCCATGAAAGAACTTTTAACGAAAGGAAAAACCACGAAAGTCGTTAAAGGATTTACGGGTAAAAAAGGAAAATTTGACGCTTTTCTTGTTATGAAAGACGATTTTGCGATTGGTTTTGACTTTCCGTGCGCAGACACCCAAAAAAAGTGAACATATATTCGAATTCTAATGAAAGTCTTCTTGTTCCCCGCAGCAGAACCAAGTATACTTTTAAGCAGAGAAATGATTGATTTTCTGGTATTTTCTTGATAACTATCAGCATTTTATTGGGATTCCTGGCACTTTATTGATCGTTTCTCAATTGATCGAACAGGAGTTTTACACAATGAAAAAGATCCACTCGCTACTTAATTATCTAATGGGCGCCTTCGTTTTGATTGCTGCTTACCAAGCATTCTTCAAATATCCTGAATATGGGACAAAATTATTATCATTAACTGGCAATCATCAGACTTCTTATTCACCAACTGTCATTTTGTCTACTTTGACAGCATTAACAAAAAGCGGTATGTATTTCTACCACAAGACTTTAAGCATGGTCAAACGTAAAAAACAGCGTAAACAACTGTTATTCGTTATTGCAGCAGCTTTAGTTATTTACTTTTTACCAGTAATCACACAAACATACCATCAATATTTCGGATAACTATAAAGAACCACTGTAAAATCAATCGTATGCGCGAAGATTCTTACAGTGGTTTCGTCATTCGCTAGATAAACACAATAGAATTGTGCGAAAGAAAAAACTTTTTTTTAAAAAATGCGTAAATACGCAGCAAATCAACAATATACTAGACAAAATCAGCAAAAGAGAGGTGCTGGATTAAAGAAGGGATAAAATTTTATATTTTAGTTTACATAATATATATTATACAAAGTAGATTCAAAGTAAGAATGAACCTCTCTTGATCCTAATTTATCCAAAATCACCATTTTTGACCTCATGCAAAATTATAAAAAAATTTTGCGTTGAAAATTTAGGTTTTTATTTTATTTTTTCGATTCATGCATCTGTATATATCAGAAATTAAAATGAACAGTCCATTTTTGAATGGTGATATTCTTTTTACTATCGGCATTTTTCTGCTGACGATATTTTGATATTTTTAAACATTTGAACGGTTTCCAGTTTTTTAAACGCTTCGTTATAAACAGCTGTTTCATTTATAACGATATCTTTAAAGCGTTTTTTCGTTTTAGGAGAATCCAATCCCTTGTTTTTTTGCTGAATATCTTTTGGCATCGTTTGTTCATTTTTAGTTATAGAACTTACAGGATTATCAATATACTGATTTATTTGTCTTTTTTCCAAACTCAATTGTTTATTTATCAAGTTTATATGTTGAGTTATAGATTCAGAAACGCCGCTCAAGTACTTGCTTATATTTTTCTTTTTAGTATCATTTAACGGCGAAAGCGAATTCCAGTTATTTAGTGTCTTGAATTCCCAATCCAAGCTTCTCAAGATATCTTGCTGAGTCGTTAATTTCTTTTGTTGTTTACTGGAAATATGAGTCTTCGTTTCGTTCCATTTATTCGAAAGAACATCGATTTTCTTATCTAAGATTTCTAATTGTAATTTTGTTGAATATCTAAACGTAGGGTCAGTCAAAAATTTTTTCGAATTGGTTGTTTCCAAAAGTTTGAATTTCTCCTTACACACTTCTTGTTGCTTCGCATAATAATAATGACTGGGATTCCATAGCTTCGTTAATTGGTTACTTATTTGTTTGAATGTAGTTCGAATTATCATTGCTTCATCCCCCTGAAAAATTTATAGTAAAAAAACAATCAATCTCTCCCCCTTTCTTTCTTTATATCTTACCAAAAAGAAAAGAGAAAAATTGATTGCTTTGAAACGCTTTTTCCATGAATATTAAATTTCAGACATTATTGATATAACAGCTTTTCTGGTAAAACGGTTTGGTAAAGCGCAAATGCGCCATCCAGATTTTTCACTTTGAATCCATTTTGTTTCAAGATTCTTTCCGCTATATAACTGCGTAATCCGCTGTAGCAGCTAACAATATATTCTTGTTGCGGATCTAGTTCGTTTAAACGCTCCCGCAAACTATTTAACGGGATATAGACGGCCTTTTCAAAACGGCCTTCTTTTAATTCTTCTTCCGTTCGTACATCCAGCACAACAGATCCTTGTGATAAAGCCTCTTCTACTTCATACCATTGCACATTTTCGCTAATGCCTTCCGCAAGATTGACTGCAGCATAACCAAGCATATTTACAGGGTCTTTCGCTGAACCAAACGGCGGTGCGTAGGTGAATTCTAACTCAGGCAAGTCGAAAATCGTTAAATCACCTTTGATTGCTGTTGCTAAGATGTCGATTCGTTTATCGACCCCTTTTCCACCGATTCCTTGTGCACCATAGATTTTTCCAGTCGTTGGATCAAAAACTAATTTTAAAAGGATTGAAGAAGCACCAGGATAGTAACTTGCGTGGCTCTTTCCAGAAACATGGACAACTTGGACATCCAATCCCTTTTGACGTATTTCTTTTTCGCTCAATCCTGTAGCAGCGGCAGCTAAATCAAAGACTCGAACGATAGCTGTTCCGATGCTTCCTTTGTTTTTGCGAGATAGCCCAGATAAAACATCAGCCACCTGTCTTCCTTGGCGATTGGCAGGCGAAGCTAAAGAAATCAACGCTTCTTCTCCTGTGATTTGCTGTTTGACCACTATGGCATCACCAACTGCATAGATATCTTCAAGATTTGTTTGGTAATTTTCATCCACCAAAATACCACCGCGAATCCCTGTCTTGATCCCTGCTTCTGCAGCTAATGTGTTTTCTGGCTGAATACCCACAGATAAAATCGTCAAGTCAGAAAGAAGTACGGTTCCGTCTTCTAAAACCACTTTCTGCCCTTCTTCTTCAAAAGTTGTGACAGCTTGTGATAAATGAACAGCTACTCCCTGTTTTTCTAATTCTTTTTCAACATAAGCAGCCATTTCTTTATCTAAAGTTGGCAATACATGGTCTGCTTTCTCGACAATCGTCACTTTTAACCCGCGTTTATGAAGGTTTTCAGCCATTTCTAGACCAATAAATCCTGCACCGACAACTACTGCATTTTTCGGATCAATCGTGTTTATTTTAGACAAGATTGCATCTACGTCAGGTACGTTTCGCAAGCTGTACACATTTTTAGCGGCTTCTAGCCCATGGATAGCTGGAACAAACGGTTTAGCTCCGGGCGCTAAAATCAACGAATCATAGGTCTCTTCTATTTCCTCGCCATTTGTTTTGATCACTACTTGTTTCTTTTCAGGAAAGATCTTGATAACTTCGTGATTTGGACGAACATCTAATTCAAAACGTGCGTGCAATGCTTCTGGTGTTTGTACCAACAGCTGTTCTCTTTCGGCAATCTCACCGGAAATAAAATAGGGTAGTCCGCAATTCGCAAACGAAACATACGGTCCTTTTTCTAAAACAATGATTTCTGCATCTTCCTGCAATCGGCGCAAACGTGTAGCTGCGGACATACCGGCCGCTACACCGCCGACAATAATGAATTTTGCCATACTATCTCCCCCTTTTGACTGATCCATTCCAGGCGTTCATTCCATCTTTTACATTTATTATATCATAACCTCTGCGCTGTAAAATTTTTGCACCTTGTTTGCTTCGCATGCCAGACTGGCAAATAACATATATTTTTTTATTTTCAGCAGGCTGATACTCTGTTAATTTATCCAATGGTACATTTTTTGCTTTTTTTATATGCCCCATGTAGTATTCTTCCGGACTTCTTACATCAATCAATAAATCTTGCTCTTTCATTACTACTGATAATTCCGCGGCTGAAACACTTGATAAATCAGATTTTTTAAATAAATTAAACATTCTATCCTTCTCCTTTTTATACCTATAGGGGTATCATACGATTCTTTTTGAAGTTTGTCAATTTATTATTAATCACGGGATATTTGAAAAAAATACCCTTATAGAGTATAATATCAAAAAAAGGAGCGTGGCGAGTTGGTAGAAAAGAAAAAAGTCATTAATCGGTTAAAGCGTGCAGAGGGTCAGCTTCGCGGCATCCAGGCCATGATCGACGATGAGAAAGAATGTATCGATATCGTGACACAATTAAGTGCAGTGCGTTCAAGTATTGACCGTGTCATGGGTATCATTGTTGCGGAAAACTTGAAACATTGTTTAGAACAACCGCAAAGCAACACGAAAGAACAACAAGAAAAAATTGAACAAGCCATCAATATGATCATAAAAAAATAAGAACCTGGTGTTAGGTTCTTATTTTTTTATGTTTAAAATCGAAAGACAGCTACCTGATAAACGAGCACACCGATATATCCTCCTAGAACAACCAAAATAATCAAAGCAATGATCAGCGGCGGGATACTCGCGCCCTTCCGCTTCTCAAAACTGTAGGTCTTCTTTGGTTTGTACCATATAGAAAAAATGATTAGAGAAAAGACAGCAAATCAAAGCAAGAAAGCAATGATGCCTGTTGCAGCAATTGTTTCGTTTACTACGCTAATACCCATATATCCCCCTTCTCCAAATAAATAGATCACCTAAATAACACGTTTATTTGTTTTTCAGATACATGTCTCTTTTGTTTGCTGTATTAGAGAACTCTTTATTTGAACTGGTTTGAGCTTGCGGCTTTTTCGGCAGCCCACTTTTTTGTTTATAACTGCCTTTTGAACGAATACGCCAATAACTGCCTAGTCGCCCTATACAGAAAAGCATAATATACAGGAAAAAAAAGAACCCAACTGCCGAGACTGCTGCTATTAATAAAGAAGTAAAAAAGAGTTCTAGATTTTGAAACTGTGTCAGTCCTTCATAGACACCTAAATAATAATCAACCATTTCCAACTAACCTGCCTTTTATTTTTTTGAAACACAGATGATAAGGTATTCCAATTCTTTTTAAGTATTTCTTCCCTCCTCTACCTGTAAAAAAACGTTCAGAACCGCTATATATGTCTTTTGAAAAAAAGCGCCAAACATATTACAACGTTAAACGCTGTCATTTTCTCCTTACTAAAATGATGGGTTCTATAGGTTATGATAGTATAGCTTTGTCTTATAAAAATAACAGTTTTTTCTTGATGTAGAAAAAATAGATATCCGAAAATAAAAAAAGCCTAGTGCTCTGTTTTATCAGAACACCAAGCTTCGCTTATTCTTTGTCTTTGTGGTGGAATTTCTCTTTGATTTCTTCCACAAACTCTTCTGCTTCTTCTTCAAGTTTGTTTTTATGCTTTTCTGGGGCATCTTCCTCTACGGCGTTTGAACCAGACAAAGCAGCTTCTTTTTCTTCACCAGAGTTTGTTCCAGCTAACGATTCTTCTTTTTCTTCTGTTTCGCCGGAATTTGTACCTGCTAAAGCCACATCCTTATCTGTTTTAGGTGCCATCGATCCTCTTAAACGTTCGTGCTTTTCACCGTCATAATTTGTCATAATGGTTCCTCCTATAAAGTTATCTTTACTTTATAGTAACGAATACAGACCAAACTATACAAGTAGAAAGCCTTGTTATATAAAAGTAAACGCTTTTTACTTTTTATTCTTTGATCTGGCTGATTCCTTTTTCTAAAATCTCGATTTGCAGAATTGTTTCTTCATCTTTGACGATTTTTTCTGCGCCGTTGATTAGTGTTTCATAGATTCCTTCATAGACACGGCTGTAATCTCCTACTTCAGAAATGACTTTTTCTTCATGATAAACGCCATCATTATCCATATAAGTCAGTAAACCGTATTGTTCGGGTGTATCGACGCCAAAATCTGCATGATCGGGCATATAGAACATTTTCAAGTGTTCTTCTTGGCGGTCTTTTGTCTGTTTTAGGAACATTCCTTTTTTGCCATAAACGACAAAGCTTGGTCGTTCCTTGATACGGAAATAACTCGATTTTACAGAGATTTTCATTGCGTCATAGAAAAAATCAAGATCAAAATAATCATTCATGCGTCCTTTACCCAAAAGCTGACGTACTTCGTAATGGATATCATCTGGTTTGCCAAAATAAGATAATACTTGGTCCACTGTATGACAAGCATGGCCATACAAATAACTATTCGGTACAGAAAATTCATGGGTGTTTTCTGGTACTTCAGGTCTAAAGTAATCAAAGTGCATCTCTACTTCCAGGATATCGCCCAAACGACCACTTTCGATGACCTTCTGAACCGTCAAGAAATCCGAGTCAAAGCGGCGGTTTTGATAACATTGGATGAATAGATTTTTTTCTTTTGCTAAAGCAAATAGTTCTTTGGCTTCTTCTGAGGTTTCGGCAAAAGGTTTTTCCATCAATACATTTTTCCCTTTTTCTAAAGCCATTTTTCCATATTGATAATGGAATTTAGGCGGCGTTGTAATAACAACCAATTGAATCTCGGGATCTTCCCATAAGTCTTCTAAACGAGTCGTATAATTGACTCCTTCGATTTTTTCCCAAGATGTGTCTTCTACTGGAGAAAAGATGGTTTTGATTCTGATTTTGTCCTTTAATTTACCAGAAAATGGCAAATGATAACGGTTCGTACTTTTTCCGTTTCCGAGATAAGCAATAGTTAACATATAAAAATTCCTCCTAAAATGTTGATAACCTAAGTATATCTGTGACAACGTCTTTTGTCTTATCTTTGCCAGTTATTGGTAAAAATGTTCATTTTTCTTATACAGCTCCCAGCTTTTTTGTTCATTATGTTCAATCAGTCTCTTTTTTTGTTATGATAGAGGACATGGAGATGATGCTATGTTGATTGGAGACCAGCTGAAACAGCAGGAGAATTTTACGCAGACAGAAAAACGGATTGCTGATTATTTGGAGAAAAATTTCCAGACAGCAGTAAATATGACGATTGAAGAACTCGCTAAAAAAACCTATACTTCGCATTCGGCAATTATTCGTATGTGCAAAAAACTAGGTTATTCTGGATTCAAGACATTTAGACATGAATTAAGTCGGGAAGTTTATCGTCTGCAGCAGCAGTTGAATGAGTCAATTGATCCTAATTTCCCTTTTTCGCAAGAAGATGACCCGAAAATCATTGCTGAAAAAATCGCAGAATTAACGACGCGAACGATCAAACGCACGCAAATCCAGATTGAAACGCAGGATCTAGGGTTATTTGCAGATTACTTATATAAAGCTGAACGGGTTTTTATTTTTGCGAAAGGCGATTCGCAAGTCACTGCTCGAAGCTTTCAAAGCAAGTTAGTCAAATTGAATAAATTCTTTATTTTAGCCGAAGAATACAGTAATTCTTCTTGGAATGCCGCACATCTGACACAAAGAGACTGTGCCTTATTTGTCAGTTACAGCGGACGTGTCCATCATTACGAAAAATTGATGGCTTATTTCAACCAAAAAGGGATTCCGGCTCTTCTTTTGACAGGTAATCCTAGTTCTACATTGGCCAAGCAAGCAAAACACAAAATCATTACAGCACAAGAGGAATATGATTTCGCAAAAGTGGCGACATTTTCTTCCCAAATCAGCTTTGATTACATACTGAACACGCTCTTTTCGATTTTGTATGCAAAAGATTTCCAAAAAAACATCCTGGATCTCAAAGAAAAACAAGAAGTCATGCAAAAAGGATTATTGACAGAATATCGTCCTGAATTGCCGCCTCTTTAAGGTTGGTTTATGCTTCTTATGTGATACTAAAAAAAGAGGTGGTAAAAAATGATTAAGTTATTGATAGTAGAAGACGATAAATTACTCTCCAGAAATATCAAAGAGATTTTAAATGATTTTGGCGAGATTACACAAGTTTACGACGGCAGTGAAGGATTATATGAGATTGAGACCGGTGTTTATGATCTTGTGATTTTGGACTTGATGATGCCGGAGATGAACGGCTACGAAGTTTTAGCAGAAATCCGGAAACAAAAAAATCGCGTACCTGTTCTTATTTTGACTGCGAAAGATGCGTTGGACGATAAGATCGAAGGATTTGAAAAAGGGGCCGACGATTATTTGACCAAACCCTTCTATCGTGAAGAATTAACAATGCGGGTAAAAGCGTTATTGAAGCGTTCCCTTGGTTTATTCAGCGAAAACCAGATTGAATACAAAGGTTTGGTTTGTGATTTAAATAAAAATGAAGTTCTTTACCAAGGAGAAATCTTACCCATCCAAGGCAAAGAATTCGAATTACTGACGTACTTTTTGCAAAACAGAGGAATCATTTTGACCAAAGAACAGATTTTTGACCGCATTTGGGGGTTCGACTCGGACACGACGATCACGGTAGTCGAAGTTTATATGAGCAATCTTAGAAAACATCTGCGCCAAACATCGATTGATAAAGAAATTAAGACGTTGCGAAATGTCGGCTATTTGATGCAAGGAGAAAAACAAGATGGATGAAATCACTCGTAAACAAAGAGGACGCTTTTTTGCTGCCAATGTCACAGCTTTTGCGATTATCTTTTTCTTGCTCAGTTTGATCATCCTACAACTGTTGGATCAAACAGCTTATCAGCAGACCGATCTTTCGTTAAACCGGATCAGTTCGGATTCTCGTACTGTCCAGCTGGAAATCAACCGTTACAAGCAAGGTGATCCTTTTTTACGCTTAGACCCTAATACAGAGAATAACCGTCCTTTAGCAGAACCGGAAAACGATCGTTTCAATACACAAGTGATTCTTTGGTCTTCTTCGGGCGAAATATTAAACAAAGAAGCGCTAGGCGGGCGTTTTGATCAGCTGGAAGAATTGACTTTAGACAAAGACAACTTAGATACTATCCAAATGATCAATTTGAACAGCCAAGAAGATACTACCCCGCTTTCCTTTCGTTCGATTACCGCTAAAGCACCTGAAAATGACCAAGAGATCGCTTATGTCCAAGTTGTTGCGAACGTTAATCAAGTAAAAGCGTCAATGGAGACCTTCCAATCGATTTTGATTGGCTGTATGATCGTGTTTTGGTTGATTTCGATTGGTATCAGTTATTATCTATCGAATTTAAATATGCGTCCTATAATCGTTTCTTGGCGCAAACAGAAAGAATTCGTAGAGAATGCTTCCCACGAGCTTCGAACGCCTCTGACGATCATTCAGAACAGTTTAGAGCATCTTTTTACTAAACCAGACCACACGATCATCGAAGAGTCCGAAAGTATCGCACAGGCGCTGACAGAGACACGAAGATTGACCGGACTCACTTCGGATCTGCTGACACTCGCTCGGGATTCTGCGCAGCAAGTATTAACAAAAACAGAGATCGAACCGCAGATTTTTATCAAACAGCTTGCTCGTCCCTTCCAAGAAATGGCAGAACTAGACGGCAAGACATTCATACTTTCATTAGAAGGAAACGCAAAAGTCGTTATTGATGAAAAAAGAATCCATCAAGTATTAGTCATCCTGCTCGATAATGCGTTGAAATATACCCAAACAGGTGACTCGATCCAACTCTCTTCTCATGTAACGCCAAAAGAATGGCAAATCAACGTAAGCAATTCAGGACCATCGATTTCAGATGAAGAAAAGCCAAAGATTTTTGACCGCTTTTATCGAGAAGATCAATCGAGATCAAAAGAGACTGGCGGCTATGGATTAGGGCTGGCCATCGCAAAACAACTCATTGAACAACATAAAGGACAAATCACAGTGAAGGATCACCTGCCAAAAGGGGTAGATTTCCAGATTCGTTTACCGCTTAAATAGAAAAAACGAGGCTTCCATAACAGGAGGAGCCTCGTTTTTTATTTGTTTATAGAGAAAATCAAACCGCTTTTTTGATGATTTTTTTCTCAACATTTTCTGGAATTTCTTTGTTTCTCCGCTGCGCATACATCACCATCACTTTCATAAACAATGAAATCAGACCGATCGATAACGCAGCGATAACTGCTTTTCTCATTCCTAACGCGACAAAATTCAGGACAATAATGATCAAATTCGTCACAAAGATCCCGATTGCTTTGTCCATTCGAAAATATTTTTCAAATAAGAGCGGCGGTACTGTCACTCCGCCATTCGATGCGCCTACGCGGTAAAGAGAATAAATACCAAAACTGAATAAACAGCTGCCGACAAGTAATGACAACGTATAGGAAGAAAGCAGCTGATATTCCGGCAGAAACCGCAAGTATACCGGAAAAAGCAGGCTTCCCAGCAACGTTTTGGCAAATGTTTGTCTTCCCAAAAAGAGAAAGGCTAACGCAAGCATCGTAAAGTTGACAACCGTCACGATCAAATGCCGGTCAACTGAGAAAATCATTTCTACTAGAAACCCAATTGCCCCTACGCCGCCTGAAGCAATATTATGCGGCAGCAAAAAGAAGTTCAGCGATAAGCTGATCCATAATAATCCAATCAAAACAGCAGGTACTTTTTTCACATATATCTCCACCTTCACTTAGCTTTTAGAACTGATAGGCGTTCTTTCTGTTTGAACAGTTAAAGAGAATTTTGATGATAAAACCCTTTATTTATTTTAAAAATAAAGCCATTTTTATCAGCTAAATTTAATCATACCGTATTTTTTCCGCTTTGGATACCCGATTCTTCAATAACTAATGTGATATAAAAAAACAAAGAAACAAAAAGCTGTTATGCCTTTGCCTCTTTGTTTTCGCACTCTTTTTATAATAAATGCCCCAGCAAGAGATTCACAGAAATAAAATAAATCAATAAACCTGCAATATCTTTAATAGATGTAATGATTGGAGCTGCCCCTGCTGCTTGGTCGATATTCAGTTTGATCAACAAAAATGGGATCAGAAAACCTAACGCTGCTGCTAATGTCATAGCAAAAACTAAAGAAATCGCAACAGCGACACCTAGCAAAGGAATTCCTTGCCATACCGCCGCTATGATCCCTGAACAAATCCCAACAATGATCCCTAGACTGAAACCAACCCCTGTTTCTTTCAAAAAGTACTTCATGAAGGAAGAAAGATCAATGTGGCCTAATGACATGCCTCGAACAAAAACAGTGGAAGATTGTGTTCCTATATTGCCGCCCATATCCATGATCAAAGGAATGAAAATCGCTACCGCTGCTACAGCTTCTAACGTTTGCTCAAACTCATCGATCACAGCTCCTGCAAACATCCCTGCAACTAGTGTGATCACTAGAAATGGCAAACGTACTTTCCATATTTCTTTAAAACTGCCGTTGATCAGCACATTGCTTCGGTCAGATTCAGTCGAGGCAACATCCACTAATCCAGCTTCGTTGAACATGTCTTCAGTCGTTTCCTGCTCCAAGATATCCAATGCATCATCGACTGTTACGATTCCTACCAGTCGATTTTCTTTATCAACGACTGGCAAAGCAATAAGATCAAGCTCTTTTAACAAATTAGCTGTTTCTTCTTGGTCAGTATCTGTTGACACACTGATTGCCCGCCGCAGCATGATGTCTTCAATACGCGCATCACCCTCCGCAATCAGCAGCTCTTTCAGAGAAAGAACACCCTGCAGGACTTTTTGCTGATCCGTCACGTAAAGAATATAAATCGTTTCTTTGAATTTTGCCTGGCGTCTGATTTTATCCAGCGCTTCTGATACGGTCATTTCTTTTTTTAGCGAAATAAATTCCGTTGTCATGATTCTTCCAGAAGTTTCAGATTCATAGCCCATCAGCAGATTGGTTGATTGCCTTTCTTCAGGGGATAAAGATTCTAAAAGTTTTTTTGCTACACCAGCAGGAAGCTCATCTAGCAAACGTACACGATCATCTGGTGCCAGCTCATTGACGAAATCTTTTGCCCGTTCATCTGTAAATGAACGCAGCAGATTGTATTGTGATGTCGTATCCAGCTGTTCAAAGATATTCAAGGCTTTTTCTTTGGAAAGCAAGCGGAAAAGAATCACTTGTTCATCCGGCGAAACCATACTCAGCAGCTGGATGATCTCTAAGTCTTCAGCAGCCAAAAGAAGAGCTTTCAGTTTGCTTGTCTGTTTCTCTCTCAAATAATGTAAAGCTTTTTCGTTCATCTTAGTGTACCTCCGTTCATTCCCCGCTAAAAGCGGTTGTTTGAAAAATTTCTGTTTTCATTTATTATTCAGGTCCTACACCAAAAGAGCGCCAGCTGCCTGCATCGATTTTTTCCAGCAGACTTTCCCAATCCGCGTGATTCGGTACGGATTTGATCAACAATGTATCGATATCTGTTTGCCATTCTGTGCGTTCATTTTGATGATTGGTCACGACAAGATCTAATTTATTTTTCTTTACGTAATCAGGAACAAATTCGTCAGAGGTCGGGAAAAACAATTGATGGAATTTACTTAAACGACGAATAGCAAATGACTGGATATACTGACAGATCTGATGATTCCCCTCCAAAATAAAACAGATATTTTTTGATTTTCTCCAATACAGTTCTTTGATCGTTTGGATAAAGATCGTCAAACTAGCACTTAAGTCAGTGAATAGATCCTGTTCTTTGTACTCTTTGAAAAAAGGCTGTTTTTGTAAAAAAGCAAGTGTTTTTTCAAAGTCTTTCGGAAAGTTGTTTTGGGCAAAATAATTGATGTCTTCAATGTTTTGATTGGCATTGATCGACAATAGTTCTTTTAACTTGACCGTTGTAAGAAAAGACGTTAAAAAAACTTTTTCCTTTTCTTTGGCTCCTTCTGTGTCGAAAAGAACCTCGGAGAAGTAATCATCTGCAAGCTGTTCGATCTCTGGCCAAAAAGTGTACGATTCGCAAAAAGCCGCTTCTTTTTCCCGGCTTTTGATATTTCTGTCCGTGATGATATTCAGATAGATATAAAGCAATTCGTCCTTGTTCAATGAAAGAGCAGCGTATTTTTCCACCAATCGATCAAATTGGCAAAACGCTAAAAAACCTTCATCTTTTTCAAACTTTTCCAAAATCGCTTTTTCCATTCGGATACCTTTATTTCGTGTATACCGTTCAATGGAAATATGTAAAATATAACTGAAATCTCCGAATGAAGTAAACTCGAATTTTTTGAGCTTGGCATCATTTGACAAGCCGCGAATCATCTCCTGTACTTGTACTGAAGGATGGACCGTGTGCGGAGTGATTTCTGATTCATAATAAAAATCATGGAAAAATTTGCGAATGTTGACTTCTTTCCCTATAAGATCCACTGGAGAAGACCCAAGTGTCAGATCATATCTTCCCAGTATACTATCTAATCGATTGAGAAAACGTCTTAAAGAAATGGCTGCGAGATATAATTTATCTGCCCACTCATTAAGCGTATACAATTCATTATGGAAAATAGCTTCCAAAATAATAAATACAGGCTCTTCTTTTACTAAAGCTGTTTTTGCCTCATGATATTTAACTGGGTCTAGTTCGATGAAATGATAACCGATATTAGAAATCGTCAAGTTGATGCTTTCACCAAAATGCTCACGAATATCTTGGATGTCATTCACGATCGTTCGTTTCGTACTGTCGACAGATGCTGCCAGGACACTCCCAGACAAAATCGGCTGGCGTTCAAATTCATTTAATATTTTCAACCATCGCGTCGTTTTTTTATCCGTAATGAACTCTAGCTGAAATCTTTTCATGTGTTTTCCTCCTCAATCATGTGACGTCCACTTATAAGCATAGCTTGTATTATTTAAAATGTAAAATGCATTTTTTCACAAAGTGCTAAAAACAGCAAAAAAACTGGTCTGCAATAAGAGGAGCATGCGTGACCAGTTTTTAATGATTTGAAGTTTTTGAGAATGTTCTGTTATTCTTTGCCAAACATATCTACAGTGGTTTGATTTTGATTCAAGGAGAATAAACTCGTAGATTCATCCCCTAGATATTCTTCGATCTGCTGCATTTTTTCCATAGCATTATTGTAATTGATCGAACTAGGATCAAGTGTCTCCAACTCGGGAATCGCTGCAAAACGGAGCAGATCGCCATGGTGGATCGCATCCGATAGTGTTAAAGCTGTATTTGCCCATTCCCTAGTTTCATCCATTTTCTCTGTCGGTTCTTCGATTACTTCGCCAGTTGCGGTATCAAATACTGTACCACTTGTTCCTGCATACGTTGGCGTAATGAAATTACCATTACGGAAAGTAACGATATTCGGATGGTCCTCTGAGAATAAGTCATGACCGATAAACGGCAGCTCCTCTATTGGTACACCCAACAAATTCAGCACAGTAGGCAAAATATCGATTTGCGCACCGTAAGTGGGTAAGATCTCCCCTTTTCCGCTGCCAGGAAGATGGATCATGAACGGCACCCGTTGAAGATTCATATTATCCAACGCACCCCAATCGCCGTCGTTGATTTCTAATAATTCTCCTAATACAGGATTTCTGGAATTAGAGATCCCATAATGATCCCCGTATAAAACGAACATCGTATTTTCATAAAGTCCTGCTTCTTTTAAATAATCAAAGAATTTCTCAATCGAGCGGTCGGCATAATTTGCTGTTTCGAAATAACCATTGATCGTATTGTCAGAAGTTTCTGCTTGAGGAAAACGGTCCATCTCTCCTTCTGGCAGCTGATTGTATGGAAAATGGTGCGTAACGGTAATAAATTTAGTATAGAAAGGCTGCTGCAGTCGTTCCAGATATTGAACCGATTGTTGGAAGAATGCTTCGTCATGCAAGCCGTATTGATAAGAATTTTCTCTAGTCAGATCGTAATACGAAGCATCAAAGAAATATTCATACCCCATACGTCTATATACTTCATTCCTATTCCAGAAATTCCCGGCATTTCCGTGAAAACTAGCTGTTGTGTACCCTAAATGATGTTGGACCAAGTGCGGAGCTGCTGCAAGTGTATTAGTACCGCCAAGCTGACTGAAAAACGACCCTTGATGCAAACCAAACATCGAAGTATCCAGCAACATCTCTGCATCGCTTGTTTTTCCGCCAGCAACTTGATGGAAGAAATTCTCAAAGCTGATCGTATCCTCATGATGGAATAATGCATTCAAGAACGGCAATACCTCGTGCGCCTCGCCGTCTGCATCAATCAACTCATAGTCGATCAAAAACTGCTGGATACTTTCTAAGTGGATATAAATGACATTTTTATCTTTTGCTAAACCAAAGTGCTCTTCACTTGGCGCGATTCGCCGCTCATCCAGCTTCTCATGCACGTAAGACCAATCATTTTCATCGGCTTGGGCTTGGATCTGATTCGCTTGATACGTTACTGCTCCGTCATATACAGTATAAGAAGCCAGACCTAAATACTTGACCAAGTAATTTCTGGAAAACGTACGTGTCAGAAGCTGCGGCCGATCGATCTGCGCCAAAGAAAGATTGATAAAGAATAAAAGTATGGAGAAAACAGTAACAGCAAATGCGAACTTTTTCTTCATTACCTGTTTATCTGGTCTTGCTGTCTTGATATAAAGCAAAACAAACAAAGGAAGATCCAGCGCATAAAATATATCCCCGATATCCATCAATTTCAATGAACTGTCCCCTAGCCCATTAAACACACTGCCGAAACCTAAAATCGAGTTGACCGTCAAAAAATCCGAAAATTCTCTATAATAAAGTACATTTGAATACGTCAGCAATAAAAGCGCAGTATAAATTGCCATCATCACTAAAACTGAAAGCTTTGTACGCTTGATATATAATCCCAATGACAGCAAAAACATCGTGCTTGCAAATGGATTAAGCAGTAATAAAAACACTTGGAATACACTATCGATCCCTAGTTGAAAATCTGTTGCATAGGCGAACATACTCTTCACCCAAATGGAAAGTGTCAATCCGAGAAAAAAGAAGATCCTGGGATTCCGTTTTATTTTATCTATCATAAATTGAGCCCTCATTTCTGTACTTACTTGCATCTTTGCTGCCTTCAAACATCTTTTTCAATGGTTGCTGAACAAATTGCATCGTTATAATTAATTATAAATACTCTGTTTCTAATCATAAAATACTAGCCGCTGCTTTTCGTATCTCTTTTTTCCTGTGCCTGTGAAATCACGCGCAAGCGCACAAACAAAAAACGGGCTGCAGGACATCCAATTTTGCTGGATCTCCCGTAGCCCGCTATCAAAACAAGATTTTTCGGCGATTCAAAAGTAGATTCGAGACCAGCAGTGCCTTTTTCTCAGATATCCCACTCTTAATATTTTTTTAATTAGTTTTCAGTTTTTTTAAAGTAAACTCAAAAATAGGACCGATACAGATAACACATAACAGTGTACCGATACCAATACTTGCCCCTAGTAAAAGTCCAACTAAGACAAACAATGCGTCTAAAGCGATCCGAATCATCTTCAGTTTAAAACCAGTTTTCTCATAAATCACACTCGTCAACGCTTCAAGCGCTGCGGCTCCTTGATCAGCTGCAACGTATACAGCCGCTCCGACCCCAAATAACAGTGGTGCTAAGATAAGAGCAAAAATATGATAAATATCGCTTCTGATTGAGATCTCTATAAATATCGGTTCTAAAAAGCCGATCATAAGTGCTAATCCAATTCCATTAATGATGCTGCCCATCCCTAGTATACTTTTATTGATCAAAAAGACAATAATCAGCACAATGACATTAAAACTAAGACTCGCTACCCAAAACGGTATCGGCCAAATATTTAAAATCCCTAGTAAAAATGTACTGATTGTATCGTATCCTTCATGTGCAGTTATTAACAAACTGATTGACAACGCAATCATAAATGTTCCTAAAATAACTTGAGCTAACTTCTTTGTGATCCCCAATCCAAATTCCTCCATACGAATAAAATCAACTACTGTTCCTTTTATGAAGAAACAGTTTGTCTCCTATTAATTATACTGGTTTATCGCTTTCTTTTTTAACTATTATTTCACCGCCCTAAGAAAAAATAACTCTTGAATTATTTCGGTTTTTCGGATTTTAAAATAACTTTTCTGGCAAATTTTAAATAACAAATGTCACCCCGATTGGAACAAACCTTCTTTTGCAACGTTGAGCATAAGCATAAAACGTAAAAAATCAAAAAACATATGCACTAACTTTTTTATCACACAGCGACGAAAATTCTGAAAAACATAACGATGTTTTAGCTGGTATAATTATAATATTTCCAACTCTAATTTCGGCGGTGTGGAAAATAGCCGCGTGCTATTTGCAGGAACTCGTTTTGGAAAGCAACTATACAAGGATAAAGGATGTGTGTTTATGGTCGAAAAGAAATTTGATTTGCTTACTACTATCTCAATGATCGTAGGGATCTGTATCGGATCTGGTATCTTCTTTAAAGCGGATAACGTACTAAGGGATGCACAAGGGAACGTGCTTATTGGTATCCTGCTTTTTTTCATCGGGGCGTTCAGTATCATCTTCGGAAGTTTGACACTTTCGCAGCTGTCGACACGTGCGAAAAAATCGGGTGGTCTTGTTGGGTATTTTGAAGAATTTTATTCAGGAAAAATGGGCACGGCTTTTGCTTGGTTCCAATTCTTTCTATATCTTCCAACGATCAATGTCATTGTATCTTGGGTAGCTGGCATCTATACTTTGCAGCTTTTAGGTTATGAAGGGACATTAGAGCTTCAAATCATTATTGCTATTTTTTATTTAACTTTTTTCCATGTCATGAATCACCTTTCAATGATCCTTGGTGCAAGATTTCAAAAATTCAGTACATTCGTAAAGCTGATCCCTCTTATTTTCGTTGCAGTCTTAGGAATCGTAACAATGAATGTTGATACTGAAGCAGTGGTACATACAACGCCGGAATTTGCGAATGTTGGGCGTTTCGGCTGGCTGGCCGCTTTAGGTTCTGTCGCTTTTTCTTACGATGGCTGGACAGTTATCTTGAATATCTCTTCAGATGTCGATAAGCCGAAGAAAAACATTCCGAAAGCGCTGATTATCGGTCCATTGATCGTCTTCTTCGTTTATATCCTTTACTTTATTGGCCTGACAGAATTTCTGGGCGTAAATGCCGTTCTTGAATATGGTCAAAATTCGATTTTCGCTATTGGAGAAAGAATCTTCGGGAATTTAGGCGGACAAATCATCTTGATCTTTGTTTTGATCTCTATCTTGGGCGTCTGCAACGGCATGACGATCGGTGCATTAAAAATGCCTGAAGTATTGAGAATGAAAAACATGCTCCCTAAAACAAAGAAACAAGCATCTAAAACAAGCAATGTTATGCTTTCTTACGGCATCTGCTTATTCTGGATGGCAATCCATTATCTTGCTGTGAGATTCGATTTCTTCCAGGGTGGAGATATCAGTGAACTTGCTATTACGTTCAGCTATGCTTGTTATGTATTGCTTTACGCTCGTGTGATCACTTTATATAAAAACAAAACGATTACGAGTAAATTCTATGGTTTGGTTTCACCGATTTTCGGGATGATGGGCAGCTCGATCATTCTTTTCGGTTCATTTATTACTTCACCATGGTTCAGTCTATTATTTTTCGCCTTCTGTCTTGGCGTCAGCTTACTAGGTTATTTCTTTTACAAGAAACCTGCTGTTGATAGTCAAATCAGTGATGAATTTTCTGCATAACAAAAAACCTGGAACGGCCGTAGCTGTTTCAGGTTTTTTGTTCGCTCTGGAAAAACAATCAGTTGATTTCTTCCAGTGTTTTGTATTCCATTTCCAAATCTTCTGCAGCTTCTTTCAACGTCAAATAACCCTTGTAAGTATTGACTCCTTTTGCCAATGCTTGGTTTTCTATCAAAGCCGATAATTGCTGGTCTGCCAGTTGTTTGATATATGGAAGAGTTGCATTGCTTAGCGCAACGGTTGCTGTTTGCGGAACAGCTCCCGGCATATTCGGTACTGCGTAGTGAAGGATTTCCTCTTCAACATAGACTGGATCATCGTGTGAGGTTGTCCGTTCTCCTGTTTCGAAGATCCCACCTTGATCGATAGCAATATCAATGATTACTCCTCCTGCCGGCATCGTTTGGACCATGTTGCGATCGACTAAACGAGGGGCTTTTTTCCCTGGCATCAATACAGCACCAATCAAAAGATCGGCATACTTGATCGTTTCCTGCAAATTGTATCGATTTGAAAATAACGTCTGTATTTTTCCATCAAATTGGTCTTCTAATTCTTGTAAACGCGGTATCGATACATCCAGTAATGTAACATTTGCTCCCAGGCCAAAAGCGGCTTTTGCAGCATTGGTTCCAGCAATTCCTCCTCCGATGATCACAACGTTCCCTTTTTTGACACCTGGAACACCTGACAATAAAATCCCTTTTCCGCCATTTATTTTTTCCAAGTAGTGCGCGCCAAGCTGTGCGGCCATTCTTCCAGCAATCTCACTCATTGGTGTTAACAATGGCAGCTTTCCATCGGCCAATTGAACATTTTCATAGGCGATTGCTGTCACTTTTTCCCTTGTCAAAGCTTCAGCTAACGGTTTATTGGCTGCAATATGCAGATAAGTGAACAAAATCAACCCTTCATAAAAGTAATGATATTCTTCTGGCAAGGGTTCTTTCACCTTGATTACCAGTTCACTTTGCCATACTTTCGCTGGATTTTCTGTAAGAGCGGCTCCTGCGTCTTCATAAGCTTTATCAGAAAACATTGCCCCAGCTCCGGCCCCTTTTTCAACCAACACTTCATGACCGTTTTTTATTAAATCAAGGACACCTGCAGGCGGTAACGCCACCCGATTTTCATTACTCTTGATTTCTTTTGGAATACCGATTTTCATAGCCATCTTCCTTCCTGTTTGAATAAAAACATCAACACAGCTCTTCAATCATTCCTTGCATATAAAAAACAGAAAGCATCTTCTTGCTACTTTAAGTATACTTTATAGATAGCGATTACAAAAGCTAAACCATAAACCATTTTTATTCTTTAAATTCTGGAGAAAAAATAATAAACAAATATTTTTCTAACAAACGTTATTTTTAATCTGGCGAAAAAAAACTATTCTATGTATACGCTTTATGCTAGAATATTCAACAGAATCACTAACACATAACAAAAATAATAAATCAATTAGTAATTTATTGAAACACTGTTTTTTATTTTAAAAAATCATGATTACTTGATTTTTGTATCCTTTTCTCTCCCTAACTCATAACTCCAAAAAACTGGCAACTATCACTACCTGCCATTAAGTGGGAGTAAATATTTTTTTGCGGAGGAAAAAATGAAAAAGATTTTAGGGTTAGGAGTTATTTTAGTTTCAGTTTTACTTTTCGCTGCTTGCGGCAATAAGGTCACACAGGACGACCTGAAAAAGAATTATTGGGATATCAAAATGGATGAAGACGGAATGAAAATGACGTTGAATACTCATTTTACAGATGATCAAATGCTTATGCAGCCTGAGATTGAAGAAACTGGAACAACAGCATCCGATGAGTGGGAACAATTGGGAGAAGAGCTTGGTAAACAATTTGTTGAGGCAATGACGTTTACAGCAGATTATACATTAAAAGACGACACGATCCACTTGAAAAGTGAAGATCTGGATTTAGATGATTCGTTTACAGTCAAAAAAGATGGTGATAATATCATTTTTGAGGCAAAAGATGATGCTAGCCATTCACTAACATTGACACCGGCTGAAGAACGTCCAAAACAAGCAGAGAGCAGCGAGGAAAGCAGCTCCTCTGTTCTAGCGGAAGATATCGACTCAAGTGAAGAAAGCAGCCTAGAAACAACAGAATCTTCAAGTGAAGAACTTACAATTGGCAAGCGATCAAATCCAGTACCACTAGGAACAACCGTTACTTTTGATACAGAATATTATGGTGATTCTGACACTATCCCAGCGAATGTTTCTATGACGATTTCTAATGTTATGCGTGGAGCAGATGCTTATAATTATCTGCTGAATGCGAATCAGTTCAATGAAGCTGCTCCAGAAGGAAAAGAATGGGTCGTATTCGATGTTACTTTAAAACTTAACAAAGGAAGCCAAGACGAACCTTATTATATAAGCAACAGCTTTACACCAATCAGTTCATCCGGTGAAGAAGTTTCCCAAGAGGATTACGGTACGTTAGGTGATGGCGAAGAATTTGGCTATAAAGACATCTATGAAGGCGGCGAACAAACAGGAAAAGTCGCTTTACTTGTGCCAACTGGTGATGATACGTTGGTTGAATTTACCGATTTGGACCCAGGTGTCTTCTTCAAACTTCAATAATATACACAATGAACCAAAGAGCGGGTACTCTTTGGTTCTGCTTATTTATAAAACGGAGGAAATTATGAAAAAGGCAGCAATTTTTTTAACACTTGGGATGATTATGCTCCTTTCTGCGTGTTCATCAAATCAGCAAACGGAGAATGATTCATCATCAAATAATAAAAATGTTATTCTCACAAAAATCAAAAAGCAAGTGGTTCCAACCTACACAGACATAAAAGAAAAAACAGCAGCGGCTGATACTGCATTAAGTCACGCAGAAGAAACACCTACTGAAGAAAACTATCTATCTGCTGAAAAAGCGTTGGATGTTGTTCCTTATAAAGTCATCGAGTTAACCAGCAGATTGAAGGCAATTCGGACGAAGTTAGACGACCTGAAAAATACACAAACGCAAGAAACGGCTGATTCTTCCACATCCTCTGCCGACCCTCAACCGGGTAACGCAGAAAACGAGCAAGCAGCTCAAGATCGTTATTGGGAAGCAATCAATAATGGCGCTAGTCAAGAAGCAGCTCTTGCTTATGCAGATGGCCGATCAGATTCTTATCAAGAGGCGTCATCTTCGGAAGAACAGACAGCTGAAACTTCAGAACCAGCAACGTTAACAGAATTCATCAATCAGTATGGGATGACACCTGTTGCTTATAAAATACAAATGGAAGGAATGTCCGCGGAAGAAGCACTACGCAGTACGCCCAGAGAGATGAAAACGTCTGGTGAATTACAAACGGGATATACAAAATATGGAATCAACGATTGATTTCTGAGAATTCTGCTGAAAATGGTTAACTATTTTCAGCAGTTTTTTGCGGTCTCCTCTTCTATCCAAATAAAAACTTTACAAACTGTTCGCTTTACAAAACCGAACATACATTCGTATAATGGTTATGAGGTGATGATCATGGAAAGAAAATATGGAACAGTCAGCAAGATCCGATTACTGCAGCTTGGCGTACGTCCTTTGCTTCGTTTTAGCTTAGATGGTATAAATTGTTTGATTGCTGGCCATAGTTTGAATTTTTTAGCAGAAGTCGACGAAGGTATGAAGATAACTGTTCTGGGCAACTATAATGACCGTAAACAATTTGTTGTCCGTGATTATCACGTGACAGGGAAGACAAAAATCATCGTAGAATTTGAAAAAAGTATGTATCCGAAAAAGAAAATATAGAGGAAACAGCTGGCGTAAAAACAAGTAACAACGGGTTTTTATGTCAGCTGTTTTGTGTTGATTTTCCATTTTTCATCAGTAATTGCCGTTTTATGGCTTTCACTTCCCTTTTCAATTGTAAAGAGGTAAAATTATTTTAAAAGAAAACTTAGTTATTTATACTCTTTTGTATTTGTTATTTGTTTTTCAATATGAATATTCACACAGTTTTTGTGGTAAGGTCCTTTAACTAAAAATAATATAAAAATGAAAAGAGGTCGATTTCATGAAAAAATTAATACTCCTTTTACTCCCTGTTGCATTTTTTATCGCTGGCTGCAATCAGGAAAATACTAGTCAATCAACAGCTGAATCAACGGTTGCTCAAAGCAGTTCTTCCAGTAAAAAAGCAACAGACAGCACGTCTACGAATAAATCAAGCGAAACTACCCAAAGCAGCAAAACAGAGGCGCAAACCACTTCCTCTTCTGCTGTTCAATCATCTGCACAGACAACAAGCAGTAGTGAGACTTCAGCTCCTACAAGCGAAACATCAAGTACACAATCAATGCAACCAGCAGATAGCTCAACGGATTTATTAAGTAATTATTCTGATCTGCAAATCGAATATGCGAGAGTTTGGTTAGCTGTAATGGGCACGCAATACAAACAATGGCTTACTGATCCAGATACTGGTTTCGAGCTCCATGTCACAAAATCTCCAGCGGGCACACCAGTTGATCCTTATGATGCAGGTAGTGCAGCTTTTCCTACTGAAACTGTGACACTTAGCGGAGCCATTAGTTTTCAAGGTTTAGTTGTCTACTCCAGCAATCATAACGGCACAATTACTCAATACAATGTCCCTTCACACTGGCAGCACGATGAAACATCTGATCATCCTGAACTCGTTCAAGAAAAGACTCAAAAAATAATCGACGAAGCTACGGTAATCAGTATCCCTACTGGAAATCCAGAAGATGTCAAGCAGCTCATCGATGTGATGAAAATCGATAATTGATTCTTAAACCAGCGTAAAGCTGGTTTTTTTAGTTGCTGAGGATGTCTCTTGCAATTAGGAGTGATTTTATTCCCCAAAAATAAAAAACCGCTGAGTCAGCGGTTTTTAAGGAGTGATTGTATCTGTTTCAATCATTTTTGCATGCCAAGATTTTAATTCATCATATCTGTCTTGGTTGTTGACAGAGTAGACTTGATAATAGACTTTGGATTTATTCAACTTTTCTATCACTTCTTTTGTCGCAAAATCATTCGAAACAGAAAGCATAGCGTGTTTATAAGCCTTTGCCTTTTCAATTTCTTTCTCAATCGTACTGCTTGAATCAAACAACCACGAAACACAGGCTTCTGGATATAGCTTATTGAAAAATTCGCGTTCTTTCTCATCACTTAATACAAAAAATGTTTGTTCAAACATATCATGCGACTTCACTGTATTAACGATATTATCCACAAATTCTTCATCTGTCCAGTCTCCTTTTGACCCGTCCACGTTCAAGATAAGATCACTTTTAGAAGTAACCTTCACTGCTTCGTCGAAAGTGGGAACTTTTACTGTTTTATTTGAAAACTTAGGATAATCTGTGGGTTCGATTTTAAGATTCTCGATTTGTTTCGATGGCATTTTCTCTAAGGGGCCTGTCCCATCAGTTGTTCGATCTACTGTATCATCATGCATAAGATAAATTTTTCCATCGCTGCTCATGCGCGGATCGATTTCGACAGCTCCATAATTCATATCAATCGCCGCTTCCATCGCCTCCAGTGTATTTTCAGGCGCTGCGGTATGGGCTCCTCGGTGTGCGGATAAAATAGTTTCTTCGTTTTTTAGCCAGTTGAATCCTTGAACTTGCTCTTGTTTGCCCGTGCAGGCGGAAAATAAAAAAACAATTGCCGTTAAACCAACTAACTCTACAATCTTCTTCACAAGCTTCCTCCATTCAATTTGCTAGTTAAATTATAACAAAGGGAAAAGAAACAAAAAAGATAAATTTGTCTTCCATAAGAAACTCAAAATGTATAGGGAGTTATCTTCGTTTCGTAAATAACGATTGTTTTAATATTTTTAGTCAAATTTTCGTTCTTAATTTTAAAAAATTACATGATTTTTTTCAGAAAAATTGGTAAAATAACCTCGAAAAAATAAACGAATAATTACTGTGGGGGATTTACGTGTTTATTCTCAGTTTGATTATTTTTTGGATTCCGGTTTTTGCAGGTACACTCTATTTTCTTTTACATACGAATTGGAACAAAGAGCGTTTGACGATTGCCGCAGCTTCTGTTCCTACGATTTTTTTCGCCGTCAAGACGTGTAATTATACATACACTAATCCACTTCACTTATTTGTTTTATATTTACTGGGACTTTTTATCTCGTTGATAATTTTGATTACCTGTTTGCGGTATTTTAGCCGTACAAAGAAGAAAAAAGATAAGTTTCCTTGAATAAGTGAGCTGGTTCTCATTTGTTTTGCTTCAAAATTCTCTTTGCTATGCATATATAACATGTTATCATTTTCACAAAAGAGGAATCAGGAGGTAATACGGTGATTACATTTAGCATTCTTTTATTTTGGATACCAGTGTGTTTTGGCATTCTTTCTTTTTTTTACTTTGTCAAACGTTCCAGAAAGACAATCATTTTATTCCTTTCTTTCTGTCCAACAGCATTTTTTATAGCAAAAATAATCGGACACACACTTTTTCAACCTCTATTGATGTTGGGCTACTATATTTTAGGCTTATTTTTATCGATTATCTTTTTCATTTTCGTTCTGCGGTATTTTTCTAAGAAATAACACTTCAAAAGATCAAAATCAATTCAATTTCTCTTAGCATTCTGATTTTCTCCTATGTTATAATAGAAATTACCTTGGCAGGGGCAAATCTATTTTGTCACGAACAGCAAGTCAGAGATGGCTTGCTGTTTTTTATTTAATCTATATTTGCATAGATACTACAAATTTTTTTATTTGCGTTATAATTATTGTATGTGTTAAGTATGCAAAAATTGCTTAGAATAACAATTGAAAGGAGCAATAATGTATGATCATCAAAAATATTACCTCTAGGACTTTTCTTTACCTGGGCGTAATTATTATTGTAGCAAATGCACTATTTTTTGATTTCAATTTCTTTTTAACTATTCTTGGGCTCTTATTTGTTTTATTCTCAACCACTATTTCAAATTTAGTAAATAAATATCTTAAGGATAAGTGATAAGTACTAGTTAGTACCTGTTTTTTTATTTTTAGTTATTTATTCCATAAGTATTTAAAAATGGATGTTTATATTCAAAAAAATAAAAAGTCCCTGTTAATATCTATCCAAAGACGTTAACAGAGACTTTTTATTTTTTTGTGGGAAAAATGTGGGAAAATAGTTTTATATTGGTCTAGTCCAAACTCTAGAACCCTTCCTATTTCTTAGGTTCATCCTCGTCCATTTTCAGAACGGCCATGAAGGCTTCTTGTATAATTTTGTTATTCACAAAGTCTTATGAGGTTTAATATGTATCTATAAATACTTTCATATAAATGTTTTCATACGATTGTTCTTTATTAATTGAAACTATCGGATGCTTAGAAAGACTTATTAATATTTTTTATTAAGGCGGAAATATGGCGAACGCAACATAAATATTTTAACTTTTTTTGATTTATTCTTAGCAAAAGCATTGACTTTTTATACTATGCATAGTATGATATAAATATAGTTAAGGAGGAGGTGAAATGTGTGAGACTTGATGAAATAGGAAAAGCCGTCGCTATCGTTTTAGGAATTCTTCAATCTGCTAAGATACTCAAAGAATTACTAAAAGATGATAACGACGACTGACGAGAGAGCCGAAAGGCTTCTCTCCCTTTCCATCAGTTTATCACGTCAATTATGAAAAGAAAAGCATATCTTATCGTTTTGATGCTAGTTGTTTTTATCGGGCTAGGATTGATGATATTCAACATTATCAACTGGCTGACCTACTTTATTATTCTGCTAGTCGTCGGTGCTTTGACACAAGTTGAAAAAAGGAGAAATCAAAATGTCCGAAAAAAATAAGCAAACTGAAGCCAACAAGAAATGGCAAGAAAAAAATAAGGAACATGCTAAATATCTTAGCAATCGTTCACGCTCTCGATCGTTCATTAGGAATCAGGCAACTATTGATGATTTAGAGGAGCTGGAACAATTGATTGCAGAACGTAAAAAAGACCTCGCCCAGGATTAATGAGCGAGGTTTTATTAAGACGACCTAAGTTAAACCTTCAAAAATCAATTTATTAGTATATTCGCCAATAGGAACGACTTCAATATTTGAGTTGAGTTGGTACAGTTTGTTTAAAACTGATTCCATAAATTTTTGATCATAAAACTCAGAGTTTCCCATCACTATCTTTAATTTTTTTGAATAAAAATATTCTTGATGATCTATCATATCAATTTGGAGCTTATTAATCTGATCAATAATATCTGTTTTCCTTTTATAGTCAAAACTCAGTATTTTAATTAAAGTATCATTATATTCAAAATCAGCTATTTCTCTTTCTGCTAAATCTTGAATTTCTGGCTTTTTAACATATTTTTTTAGCTTTAAATGTGTAAGTTCTTTACTTAACAACCTTTTAACTTCTGGTGTTGTAATCCTTTCTGCTTTAGGTCTATCATAATATAAATACGTACGAATCAAATCTTCGAGATCGTTTCTTAAATTTTCTCGCGAAGACATAAGTTCTCTTACTTCTGAAAATTTAAATTCATTAACATAGTATTTTGTTATCTCAGAAATAAAATTATCATTTTTAATATCGTCAAATCTATTAATATCATAGTCTTCTTCGTCTAACGAAGGATAGTTAAAATAATAAGAAAAAGTTTCGCTCATTAAATCCATATAATCTTTGTCATATTCATCGTCAAAAGACTTAATTCTATTAATATTTTTTGTTCTGTGAAACTGAGAATATTCTTCTGAAGGGCAGTGAACAACTATGCCAAAAATTACAGATTCTTGACGAATTACGCTCGGAACATAATTACATATGGAATAATTAATTTTTATTATATCGTTCATTTTTACCCTCCTTTTCTTTTTGAATAAGCGTTTTGAAGTTTAATAAAAATTCCTTCTGCTTGATTCAATTGTTCCCAAATTAATTCAAAAGAAGCCTTTATCTCCTCTTTTGTCATTTCCCAATCTTCAGGGATTTCTTGAAATATTTGTTGAACATCTTTTTTTGTTAATTGCCCAAGTCTTTCTTTTGTTACATTATAACAACTATGCCCCCTAAGATGTGAAGAAAATGCTCGGTAATTTCTTCCCAATAAATTTGCTACTACAATCGGACTCCGCCCTTTCAAATTTTCAAGTTCTTCTGTAGTCCAAATTTCTCCATTTATAAATATATGGGAATGATCGATTGCCAGAACTTTTCGTTCTTTTCTATCATAGAATAAATTCCCATCATTTTTAGCTCTGTCATTATTTAATATAATCTGATCAAAAAATAAAATTTTAGAAATATCTTGCCCGTTAACAGTATTACGGGCCATCATAGGAGAAATTTTCACAGAACCTACTTTGTATTCACTTAAAAAACATGTACCAGCGACAGCTTTCATGTCAACTAATTGAGGCACCTTAGATATTACCGACTCGGAAAGTTCTCCTAAACTGCAACTAGGCATCGGCACGTCAAGTAACTTGCCAAGTCGATATGCTATTAACTCATTATATAAAATTTTAGGACTACAAAAATTATGTATGAACTTCATTATATATATTTTTCCGTCATCGGCCTGTACCTTGACAGGTTGAGTTATCCCATTCGGAATTCTTCCCAAGTAATTCGCAACTTTTCGTATTTTACTCACCTGATTTCATTTTGTCAATAATATATAAAAAATTATAGTATTGTTTATATATATTAACAATACGGAACGTACATTCTGTTTATGTACCCTGTAGGACTCGAACCTACGACCGGACGGTTATGAGCCGTCTGCTCTGACCAACTGAGCTAAGGGTACGAATGACACCTAGCGGACTAGATGTCATAAAAATTATCTCATACTGTTTGAAACGTGTCTATAGCTTATCGCTTTGGAATTGTTAACGCTAAATCTTTGAAATGAAAATCTACTGCACCACCTGCTGTGTTTCCTGCTTTATCGTTCGTGCGACGGAACATTATTTTTTATCTACCTCAATGCGAGAAGGTTCAATATCATTTTCTGTTACTATTTTTTCGATAGCAGAAAGGACAATCTGTTCCCTTTCTTTTTTCTGATTAGTTTCAAATTCTTTAACTTGTACATCTATTTTTTGAGATACATCTTCAATGTCTTTTCGATATGCATTGATTGTAGATTCGAAGGCTTTCAGTGGTTCATTGTATTTAGCTTTCACATTTTTTCTTTTTCCATCGATCAGTTTGACAATATTATTGAGTTCTGCCCGAGCTTTTTTGGCATCTGCTAAATCTGATTCCTTAAATACAAGGTTGCCGTCTATTGACTTAAATAATCCGAAAAATTCATGAACTATTTGTAAGGTAAAATCCGAATCCCTAAAATAATCAGTTAGGGTTTGCGCATTTTCTAATGTGACGGGCATCGGTTTGCTTTCTGATGTCCAGTCACTCAAAGTCTGCTGTGATACGTGAATACTTTTCGCGATTTCTTTTTTTGTTTTTCCATACTTGCTAATAGTTCTTTTTAGTGTTTCGCGAATAACAATTGATTGTTTTAACACTTCTTATTGCTCCTTTTCTTATTCTGGTCAGTTTATATACGACTCAAAGCTGTATATAATAACTTTAGTTAGACAAATACTGGCGTTTCCAAAAATTCCCATTTTTCAGTAATATAGTTGAGGATATTTGAAGCGTCTGTATCATTTGCTAGAAAACGAATCATGATTTCTGATGTTCCACCTTTTTCTTTAGTGAAAAGATCGTCTTCGATCCCAATGGAAATATTGAATTTTCTCTGAATAGCTTTAGTTAAATGACTGAGATAAATTTTAAAAAATTCTGAATGAATCACTACTTTTATTGTCTGTGGTTTGTCCTTAATCATTCGGCTGTCTCCTTTTTGTTGCTTTTTGGCAATGTTTCACTAAAAATAAAAAGCTTATCAAAATCCTTTTCAGATAATTCAAAAGCTTTAAGTAATTTCGGGATAAGTTCACCACCGATTCCTCGGTCTCCATTTAAAATTCTGTATACTGTTGATGGAGCAACATTCATTCTTTTAGCAAGTGAATATGGATCATCCCCTTTTGCTTGCATTAAAGAGCTAAGCTCATTCTGTTTAAGCAATGTCTTCATAACCTTCACCTCCGTTGCCTTATGACAATAATATAATACATATTTTGTCTTTTGGCAACACTTTTTATTGCCTTTTTGCAATTTTTTTTGCAATTATTGCCAATAGGCTATAACATATAATTAAGAAAGGGGTTTTTGTATGGAATTTGGAGAAAAATTAAAGAAGCTAAGAACCTCTAAGGGGCTAGGTGTAAACCAATTAGCAATAAAATCAGGAGTAAGTGCTTCACAAATTTCAAGATTTGAAAAAGGAGAGCGCAAAGACCCTACTTTAGAAACTCTAAAAAAATTAGCGTCTGCGCTTGGTGTATCTATTTCTTATTTTGAAGAAAAAAAATCATCTACTATTCCAGAATGGGCAGATGAAGATGACTTAGTTGAACTCGATAAAATGTTAGAATCAAATGTTAATATGGCTTATGGTGGAGAAACATTAACAGATGAAGAAAAACAAAGAGTTAAAGATGTACTCACTGGTTTATTCTGGGAATTTAGAAAAGAAGATAGAAGTAAAGAGAAGTGATTTATTATGGAGATAGATACAATCATTCTAGTTGGGGAATTAAAGCGGAAATATAATTCCGCTGATCCTTTTGTCATTTGTGAAAAGATGGGCATACAAGTTAAGTACGTACCTTTTTTAGATAATCCGAAAGGACAGTTCCAAGAGTTGCTAGGTCGTTCAATTATTCTTTTAAACCACGACTTAAAGGATTCTGTTGAACGTTTTTATATATGTGCTCATGAGCTTGGCCATGCGATTTTTCATAAAGGCTTATCTAGTTATTATGTATCAACAAGAACGTCTCGCAGTAAATCAGAAAGCGAAGCAAACTGTTTTGCTGCAAACCTTATCATCTCTCTTTATAAAGAAGATACTAATCAACGTCCTAAACACATTGAAGAACTCAAAAATCTTTATGGACTTCCTGAAAGCACATATAGATTTTTAATTTAAATTTCAGGAGGTTAATATGGGAATTTTCGATATTTTCAAAAAGAAAAATACTACTACAGCATCAGAAAAAATAACGCAACGTACTCGAACATTGCCTGTAGAAATAAATGGAATTCCATCAGATATCATTGATTTATTATGGTTTTTTGATGGACCTTTAGAGAATATTTCTAGTGATTCAGATGAACCATCTGGTATCTCCTTCTCTTTACCTGTAAAAGAAGGAGCCGCCGATAAATTAAATTATTGGCCAAGCTACTCGCAAATGACTCCTGCTCAAAGATATAATTATTTAAATTGGCTCAAGGATATAACTCAACCAACAGATATGGGAAATGTTTTTACATTTTTTTACGGCTTGGAAAGATATCTTATGACTGACAAATATGATGAAGCTGTCAAAAAAATTATTATTTTACAGAAAGCTCACAAAAATAATTCGTTTAATTACTATTCAAATGCCGCTCTTATATATTTAGCTTTAACATTAAAAGATAGCAATTACCTCAAAATGATGGATTTAGATACAAAAAATGCTTCTCTATTTGTCCTTGCTAAAGCTTCGCTAGATAGAAAGCTCATGAGTCAAGATATCATAAAAATGTCTCGTAGCTTCCTATGGGACAATCAGCGGTATATTAAACAAGCATACTCAAAATTCAAAGATAATATGGAATATATCATGGAAATAAATTGGGAGACAAAATACTATAGAATTCCTGACAATTTAGGAAAAGTCCCTACAACCCAATTAATACTTTCAAATATTTCTCTAGATCCAGAAATAACCAAAGTAAACATTAATTCCGAACTTGCCATGTCAATAAAAATCAATATGCCTAAAAAAATATTGATACCAGATATTTCAGAATCAACTGTAGTTCGCTCTGAAATATATGCCCTTTTAAAAAATACACATGAAATGACAAAAAAACAATTAGCTGAAGAACGCAAGCAAAAGAGAGCTTTACAATAGTTTATCGGCGACTATCACTACCTGCCGTTAAGTGGGAGTAAATATTTTTTTGTTGGAGGAACATGTAGAAGATGTCAAATGTATTTTTGGTAGGAATTTTTGCTAGTCTCATATGTTTTCTGGTTGGCTTAGCTTGGTTTTTAATAAATTTATTCCAAAAGAAAAATAAAAAAACAAGCATTATGATTGTCATTATTTCCGTCATTATTTTCGTACTTAGCGTAATTGGATTTGAAAAAACTTATAATACTGGGACAGATGATTCTGAATCTAGTTATAAATCCACATATGATTCTACAAATAAAAATTATTCAGAAGATACATCTTTAGAAGCGAGTAGCACAGAGAATTCAGAGAATCCAGGTACTTCTGATTTTGAAGCATTTATAAACTCAAAACCAGATTTCTCAGCTTTTACAGATAAGTATTATACGTATGAGGCTGAAGGAAAAGCTAGTGAAGTAAGAGATTCTCTAACAGATGCTCAAGTAACTTGGACAGGAACAGTTATCGAACCAATGAGTACTCGAATCGCTATTATAGCTGACGATAAATATAATCAAACAACATGGTCAAACCTTTCAGATGATTTACGCCCTTATGTATTTTTCGCTAAAAATATTGATAAAAAACAAACTTCTCTATTTGAGATGGGTGATCGCGTTACAGTTTCTGGAAAAATTATTTCTGGTGGTTCAAAACTTGCTAATGCGCAATGGGACATTGATACAGAAAGCATTTCGAAATAATTGCAGAATGGATTTTAGTCTTTTCTTTTTGTTTTCAAAAAATTGTTTAATTTATGAAACAGAAGTTATTAACTAATTGCACTAAAAATTTTCGGAAAGGATACGAATATAATGATGAAGGAATATGTATATTTAGACATGGATTTGGTCAACTCTTACTTGGCTCAATTAGATGAAGGTGTTTTAACAAAAATGGTAACAGGACAAAATACAACCGATTCTAACCAGGAAGAAGGTGGAGAAACTATAACAAATGCCACAAAGGGATCTGGCGGTATTGGCTTTTTAAATGGTAGTCATGAATATTCAACAACAGAAATAGATAAGTATAATACTGTTTATTCTGTAGCTAATAGTGAGCTTGTTGAAACTGCCTTAGCAGATTATTCATTAGACATTTTGTTTGATAAATTAAAAGAAAAAGAAATGCTAAAAGAAGATACAGTTGATTGGAATGATGGAAACTTTATTTTTACGCAAGATAATTTCAATGTTTTCAACTTTGAACAATTAAAAAAAAGCGTTGATAAGAAAAATTTGGATAATGTACTCGAACCTGAAGAAGAATTAGATGAAGCTTTTGTAGAACTTGAAAAAATCACAAAAACACCTCAACTTAGAATAAAACATAAAGGAAGAATCAAGGAAATAAAAGAATGGTTAGAAAACAATGATCCTTATGCATCTTTCAGAGATATTCTTCGTTTCGCTAGTTATTCTGAAGTATTATTTCCAGAAACTATACTATTTAAAATTGGCAATACATTATCTATGTGTGCAAAAAATAATATTAGGATTAATACCCCAATTCTTACATTTTTATCTCAAACAAAAAGAAAAGTTAAACTTATTGGGATTGTAATTGCAAAAAGAAATAAAAAATTGGTGCCAGAACCAGGAGTACAGTTACCAACAGATATTATAGCTTCTCAAGCACCAGCTATTTTTACAGACATAATTTTAGATAGTTTCCATTTAATTGAGATGGGAGATTATTACATTCGCCCAATAGCTATTTATTTCGATCAGGACTAAAACGTTTCAATCTATCTTCTACTCTATTTGTCTGTTCCTCAACCTTTATTTTTGATTGTTGGAATTGATTTTTAAAATGAAGAGATTTAAGTTTATTTTTATTTTTTTTTATTTCAAAATTTCTTTTGTTTTTTATGTATTCATTTCTCATAGACAATTCAGTCACCTCAATTGAAGTATATCATATTGAACATAGAAAGTTTAAAACAAGTATTAATTTAAAAGGATGGCCTTCGGGCTTTTCTTTTCAGCAACAAAAGAACATGCGTTCGTATTTTTGCGTGATATATACGAAACCCTTCTCCTTCACAAGGTGTATATCATAAAAGTTTAAATATTTTCGTATTAATTACTTAGTAATAAGAAAGGTTGATGTAACATGCGTGGCGGAGTTAGAAAACGTGGAAAACGCTGGTATTATTATTTTGAAGATATCAATGAAGACGGCTCAAGAAAGAAAGTAGAAAAAGTTGGCGGAGACACTCGAGAAGAAGCTGAAACTGCTTTACGTAAAGTTTTATCTGATATTGATGAAACTGGACAATACTTTTTAGGTACAAATATTCGAGTAAAACAATATCTTGATTTTTGGATGGAAGAATATGTCAAATTAAACTTGAAATTCAACACATACGAAAATTATCGTTATACTATAAAAAATCATATCAATGGTTATTTAGGCAAGAAGAAACTAACTAGCCTCTCTCCTGCCCTACTTCAAAATTTTATTAATGATGAATTTAAAAAAGGATATTCAAAAAAGACAATGACTATTACTCACTCTGTCCTAAAAAATGCTTTGAATATGGCTGTTTATCCTTGGGGCTTGTTGAAACAAAATCCAATGTTATACGTTAAGATACCTAAGTATGAAGATATACCAACGACAAAAAAAGATTTAAAAATTATTACTATTGATGATTTCGAACGGATTCTCTCCATTACTCCTGAAGGCCATCCTTTTTATATTCCACTTAATATAGGATTTTACACCGGTATGCGTGTAGGAGAAGTTTGTGGATTGACTTGGGATAATGTAGACTTTTCGAACGGAACAATTACTGTAGAAAAGCAAATGGTTCAAAAAGAACAAGAATGGGTATATGGTACACCAAAAACGAAAAGTTCAAATAGAACGATCTTTATCGGACAGACTCTTCTATCAATTCTAAAGAAACATAAGAAGCAACAATTAGAAAATCGAATGAAATACGGGAAATTCTATACTGATTCAAATGCAGTGTGCACAAAGGAAAACGGGCAACTAGTTACACCAAATGTTGTAAAGTGGAATACAAGACGTGTCTCAAATGCCTTGTCCATCTCTTTCAATTTCCATTCTTTAAGACATACTCATGCTACCCTTCTTCTAGAAAATGGAGCAAAGATGAAAGAAATCTCTGATCGATTAGGACATAGTAGAATTTCCATTACGATGGATACTTATTCTCATGTCACAAATAAGATGAGAAATGAAACAGTCGATATCATGGAGAATCTGAGAAAGAATTCTTAAGTTTTGCCACCGAAAAAAACCACCGGTGGCAATCCGGTGGCAAATCCATGTAAACATGGTATATTTTTTTCAGTATTTTCAAACAAACCCTTGCTACTTCTTAGGTTCGTCCTCGTCCATTTTCAAGACTGCCATGAAGGCTTCTTGCGGTACTTCAACGCTTCCGATTTGTTTCATGCGCTTCTTACCTTCTTTTTGTTTTTCAAGAAGTTTGCGTTTACGGGAGACGTCTCCGCCGTAACATTTAGCCAATACGTTTTTACGCAATGCTTTGATGTCTGAACGTGCAACGATTTTTTGACCGATGGCTGCTTGGATCGGCACTTCAAATTGTTGTCTTGGGATTAGTTTTTTCAGTTTTTCAACGATGGCTTTCCCGCGTTCATACGCAAAGTCTCGGTGAACGATAAAACTTAGTGCATCGACTTTCTCTGCATTCAGCAAGATATCCATTTTCACTAGCTTGCTCTTTTGGTAATCAGACATTTCGTAGTCCAAAGAGGCATAGCCTTTTGTGCTGGATTTCAATTTATCGAAGAAGTCAAAGACAATTTCAGATAAAGGAATATTGTACACAACATTTACTCGGTATTCATCCAAATAATCCATGGTGATGAAGTCTCCGCGTTTTCTTTGGGCAAGTTCCATTACAGCACCGACAAAGTCATTTGGTACCATGATCTGTGCTTTTACATACGGTTCTTCCACGTCTTGGATCGTTACTGGTTCTGGGAAGTCTGCTGGGTTGTCCACAACGACCATTGTTCCATCTGTTTTATTCACATGATAAATAACGGACGGCGCTGTTGTGATCAATTCAAGATTGAATTCGCGTTCCAAGCGTTCTTGTACAACGTCCATGTGTAATAATCCTAAGAATCCGCATCGGAAACCAAATCCTAAAGCTTGGGATGTTTCTGGTTCAAATTGCAGTGCTGCATCATTCAGCTGCAGTTTTTCCAAGGCTTCACGCAAGTCATTATAACGAGAAGTATCAATTGGATAAAGACCGCAATAAACCATTGGATTCATTTTTCGGTAACCTGGCAAAGCTTCTTCTGCCGGATTGTTTGCAAGTGTTACTGTGTCCCCTACTTGCGTGTCTTGTACTGTTTTAATACTTGCTGTTATATAACCTACATCACCAACCATCAAGAAGTCTCTGGCAATCGCTTTTGGCGAAAAGACACCGACTTCTGTCACGTCAAATGTTTTTCCGTTACTCATCAGTTTGATCTTATCGCCAGGCTTCACGATGCCGTCTGTGATACGGACATTCAATACGACCCCACGATAGCTGTCATAGACAGAGTCAAAGATCAAGGCTTTCAATGGTGCATCAAGATCTCCTGTTGGGGCAGGTACATATTCAACGATTTGTTCTAAAATGTCCTCGATCCCGATACCAGATTTTGCACTAGCTAAAACGGCTTCCTCGGCATCGATCCCGATCACGTCTTCGATTTCTTGACGGACGCGTTCTGGATCAGCAGCAGGCAAATCGATTTTATTGATAACAGGTAAAATCTCAAGGTCGTTATCTAAAGCCAAATAAACATTGGCAAGTGTTTGTGCTTCGATTCCTTGGGCAGCATCCACGACAAGAACAGCACCTTCACAGGCAGCAAGACTTCTTGACACTTCATACGTAAAATCGACGTGCCCCGGTGTATCGATCAAATGGAAGATATAAGTTTCTCCATCTTTTGCAGTATAGTTCAATTCAACAGCATTCAACTTGATCGTAATGCCGCGTTCACGTTCTAAATCCATTGAGTCTAAAAGCTGATCTTGCATTTCACGAGACGTCACAGTGTGCGTCATTTCCAAAATACGATCGGCCAAAGTTGATTTTCCGTGGTCGATATGAGCGATGATCGAAAAATTTCGAATCTTCTCTTGGCGTTGTTTCATTTCATTTATATCCATAGCGTCTCCTCTTTTCAGTTAATCAGCACTTTCCATTATACCAACCAAAAGCATGAAATTAAAGCATTTTAAAGTATCCAGCAGAAGTTTTTTTAGGAAAGTTTTGTTATACTTGATTTGTCTCTCTATGTTTTTTATAGTTTCATAATCGATTTAGAAAAGGATGGTTGTAAATGAATATCTATTTTGCTGGTCCAATGTTTGCGAAAAGTGATCTTTTATATAATGAGATGCTTGTAAAAAAAATCAGAGAACTTTCACCAAAAATAACGGTTTATCTTCCACAAGAAAACGAATCGATCAACGATAAAACTGCCTATGCAGATAGTCAGATGATTGCTTTGGCAGATACGGAAAAAGTGCTGGAGAGCGATTTGATGATCGCCCTTTTGGATGGACCGACGATCGATGCTGGCGTCGCTTCGGAAATCGGGGTCGCTTATGCAAAAAATATCCCAGTTCTTGGTTTGTATACGGATACCCGTCAGCAAGGCGGTACGCATCCTAAAAAGCTTGCTGCGCTTCAAGATTTAGCAGAAAATCAGTTCCATTATTTAAATCTTTATACTGTCGGATTGATCAAATTAAACGGTAATATCTTTGACTCAGAAGAATCGTTGTTCGAAGAAATCAATCAACGTCTATTGGAGGAATCACATGTTTAAAGAAACAAAAAAAGTTCAGTTTGCTTTACTTCTTTTCGGTATTTTTGTTGTTGGTTATAATATTTTTGAATTTGTTACAGGTAAATATTCTACCACTCAAGGTGTAACATTTATTGTCGAATCACTTCTAGGAATCGTTTTGATTTTCTTGCCTCAGATCATCTGGCGTGTTTTTCGGATCGAGATTCCCAGCGCAATTATTTTATTTTATTGGTTTTTCTTATTTATCTCTGTTTTCTTGGGAACAGGACTTCATTTGATTAGCCTGATTTCCTTCTGGGACAAAATCTTGCACGCGGTTAGTCCAATGGTATTGACTGCACTAGGTTATGGTTTGATTGGCTATCTATTAAAGGATGCTGACCTAGAAAAAACAAGTCCTTGGTTATTCTTACTCTTCGGGTTTGCCTTTGCTGGTCTTTGCGGTGTTTTCTGGGAGTTCTGGGAATTCTTGTGCGACCAATTCTTAGGTATGAATCTACAACGTTTTGCAAGTTCATCTGGTGAGTTATTTGTTGGTCGTGCTGCCTTGATGGATACAATGGGCGATTTGCTGACAAATACGATCGGCGCATTGATTATGGGAATATTTGCTTGGTCGCAAAGTCGTAAAAAAGCTGTTTACTTTGAAAGCTATCGTTTGAAAAAAGGGAAAAAGAATCGTACGATCAAATACCAATAAAGAGTACCAAAAAATGGAGCCCGGCATGTAAAATATGCCAGGCTCTTTTAATTTTAACAATACAAAAACCTTTCCTTTGACATCACTTGGACACTCAAAGGAAAGGTTTATTTGATTATTTGAGTAAAATCGTCTTACGGTGAAATAAGCTTATTCTGGTTCTGTCCATTCGCTTGTTTCAAATTTTAATTGATTATCAAATAACTCAATTTTAACTTTGGATTTTGGCAAGATATGTCCTGCAACGATTTCTTTTGCTAAAGGCGTTTCTACTTCTTTAGTGATAAATCGTTTCAATGGTCGCGCACCATAAGCTGGTTCATACGCATTCTCTGCAATCCATGTTTCAGCTTCATCGCTGATTTCTAGCTGGATATCTTGATGTTCTAAACGTTTTGCCAATTGTTGTATCATTTTTTCGACGATACCTTTGACATTTTCCAGACTTAGTGGAGTAAATAGGATCGTATCATCGATTCGGTTCAAGAATTCTGGTTTGAAGTTGCCTCTCAAAATCGTCCGAACTTGTTCTTCCACTTCTTCTGGAATCGTTCCTTCTGCTGTGACACCTTCTAACAACAATTGAGAGCCAATATTGCTTGTCATGATCAAAACAGTATTTTTAAAATCAACTAGACGACCTTTTGAGTCTGTTAGACGTCCATCATCCAACACTTGTAATAAAATGTTAAAGACATCTGGATGGGCTTTTTCGATTTCATCGAGCAAAACGATTGTATAAGGATTGCGTCGGACAGCTTCTGTCAATTGGCCGCCTTCTTCATAACCGACATAGCCTGGAGGAGCTCCAACAAGACGTGATACGGCATGTTTTTCCATATACTCACTCATGTCGATACGGACCATGTGATCTTCAGAATCAAAGAGATTTTCTGCCAAAGCTTTTGCCAATTCTGTTTTCCCTACCCCTGTTGGACCAAGGAACAAGAAGGAACCGAGTGGGCGATTTGGATCTTGCAGTCCCGCACGGGAACGAATCACTGCATCGCTTACTGCATCCACTGCTTCATCTTGACCAATCACACGTTTATGCAATGTTTCGTTTAATTTAATCAGTTTTTCGCGTTCGCCTTCAACAAGTTTGGTTACTGGGATCCCTGTCAAACGACCGACGACTTGTGCGATTTCGTTTTCAGTAACTGATTCTTGAACCATTTTAACGTCGCTGTCTTTGGCTTTTGCTTCTAATTCTTGCAGTTCTTTTTCCAGTTTAGGGATTGTTCCATGACGCAGAACAGCTGCTCTTTCAAGATCATAGTTGTTTTCTGCGTCTTCTAATTCGTGTTTTGCTTTGTCGATCTCGCTCCGTTTTTCAGATACTGTGTTGACTTCTTCTTTTTCAGTTTCCCACTGCATCTTCATGGCATTTGCTTCTTCACGAAGTTCAGCTAGTTCGGATTGCAGGTTTTTCAGACGTTTTTTACTTGCGTCATCGGATTCTTTTTTCAGAGCCGCTTCTTCGATCTCTAACTGCATCAAACGACGTGTGACTTGGTCTAATTCTGTCGGCATCGAATTCATTTCGACACGAATCGTTGCACTGGCTTCATCGACAAGGTCAATTGCTTTATCTGGTAAAAAACGGTCCGTGATATAACGATCCGATAATGTCGCAGCTGCGACTAGCGCGTTATCATGGATATTTACGCCGTGATGGATCTCAAAGCGTTCTTTTAGTCCACGAAGAATACTAATGGTATCTTCAACTGTTGGTTCTTTGACTAATACTTTTTGGAATCGGCGTTCTAATGCTTTGTCTTTTTCCATATATTGACGGTATTCGTCTAATGTCGTTGCACCGATCAGATGCAATTCACCACGAGCAAGCATTGGTTTCAATAAGTTTCCGGCATCCATACTGCCTTCTGTTTTGCCAGCGCCTACGATGTTATGGATTTCATCAATAAATAAGATAATGCGGCCATCGCTTTTCTTGACTTCTTTTAAAACGGCTTTTAGGCGTTCTTCAAATTCGCCGCGGAATTTCGCGCCGGCAATCAACGCACCCATGTCTAAAGAGAAAATCGTTTTATCTTTCAAGTTTTCCGGTACATCTTTGCGAACGATCCGTTGTGCTAACCCTTCGATGATTGCTGTCTTCCCTACACCAGGTTCACCGATCAGCACAGGATTATTTTTTGTTTTACGTGAAAGAATACGGATCACGTCGCGGATTTCTTCATCTCTTCCGATAATCGGATCTTGTTTGCCGCTGCGGACTTGTTGAACAAGATCAACGCCGTATTTTTCTAATGCTTTGTATTGTTCTTCTTGGTTTTGTGATGTCACTTTTTCACCTCCGCGCATTGTTTCGATGGATTGACGGAGTTCTTTTTCGTTCAATCCTTGTTGGTTCAAATATTTTGTCAAACGATAATTTTTCAATTTCATCAAAGCCAGCAAAACAACTTCTGTTGAAAGAAATTCATCGCCAAAGCTTTGTCTGATTTGGTCTGCTTCATTTAATAAACTAAACAGATTTTGACTTAGATTCTGCCCATATTGCACATTGCTCCCAGCTACTGTTGGATATTCATCCAGCATGCGGTCAACTTCATGTTCAAAATCTTCGACATTTAATCCTGCATCAGTGTAAAAGTTGCGGCCAAAGTGGTTCGGCTGCAAAAAGATTTTCCAAAGATGAGCAATGTCGATTTCTTGGTGTTTTCGAGTCACGGCAATTTGCTGTGCTTCGGCAATCGCTTCTTGAAGCGTGGTTGTCATTTTTTCAATATTCATAGAAAGTCTCCTCCTGTAAAAAAGAGTCAAACAATAGTCAAGACGGGTTATTTCTCCTTGTACTATCGTTCCTTGATTCTTATTATACTCTTTTGGTCAGTAATGGTCAAAAAATATACACTGTTTCTTTCCTTTATTTTTCCAAAAAAAGAAGAACAAAACATCAGTCTTTCGTCTGATGTTTTGTTCTTTTAGGCTTTTTCTTTTTTTGCTTCGCTGATATTCAACTGGATTTCTTTTCGTTTTTCCCCTAATACGTAGAAAAAACCATAAATAAACGGTAAAACAAAGGTACTGAAACGATAAAGCAGTAAGGATGAAGCACTGTCTACTGTTCCCACGATTGGGCGAAATAACAGCATATAAACAAACTCGAACGATCCGATTCCTGAAGGTGTTGGCAGAACACCTGAAAGAACGACAGCAAAACTGATATAAGAAAATGTCAGCAAGAAATCGATATTCGGGTGGTTCTCAATCAACGTGATATAAGGAATGATATACCAGATTGCCAATTTCAATAAATTCCATAGATAGATCTGCCAAAAAGTCGTCTTGTTTTTGATAACAGCAGCCATAGCTTCCCGCAGCGAATAGATATGGAGATTCCAATTATCGATTTTTTCTCGAATAGCCGGCTGCTTGATGAATTTATCTGTTAGAAAAACAAACAGGACTTGCAGATTTAAACTCATGGATAACATCAGCAAAAAAGCGATGATGATCATCGTCAGAACAATCCCCGCCAAGATAAATAGAAACAGCTTGGACGGTCGGTCAGGAAATAAAAGAAATTGGAGAATTATTCCTACAACAGCGTAAGTAATTACCGCAATCTTGTAAATGATCATGTGCAGCGTCGTCACGCCGATCCCTTTTGAAAAAGGCATTCCTTTTTTATTATAAAAATAAATTTCTGAGATCAAGGTTCCTGTACCAAAAGAAACGATTCGGTAAAATGCGATATAGCATGAAGTCCAAAAACCATCTTTGACAGAAAAATCAGGCGTAAAAATCTCAGCAAGCGATTCGATGACCTTTCCTTCTGTGATCTGATAAACCGTTCCTAACACCACGACAGCAATCAGGACCCACCAGCTGGTTGAAAGAAGTTCGGCAAAAATCGCTCCTAAAGAATGTTCCACTAAATAAAAAATAACAAATAGAATAATAGCAGATAATAAAATATTCAAAAATAATTTTGTTTTTGTATTTTTGTTTTTCATCTCGATCCCCTCAATGAAAAAAATAAACGAGAACTGCGGCCACTGCGATTCCTGCTAGAAAGCCAACTGCGAATTTTTTCTTTTGGGTCTTATGTCTAAAAAACTGACGACCCGCCATTCCGCCTAGTCCTCCTCCGATAAGTCCGACAAAAAGCAGATTTTTTTCTGGGACTCTCCAGCCGCCTGTTTTGGCCCGATGTTTGTCGTACCCCATCAAAACGAATAGATACAAATTAACAATAATCAAATAGACCCACAATGGATGATGAATGAACACGTTCATTTTCTTCTGTTTCCCCCTCTAAAAAGCGTACCTTTCTAGAGTACCTTAAAATGTTATGAGATGCAAAGTGTATTTTCTATGGGACAAAAATCGTCAAACCTTTAGGAACCATCGTCATCTTGATAGGAAGATTACCTGTATCATCCCCGTCCGTTCGTGTGCCGACTTTTGATTCTTTTGATTCGATCTCTAATTCGCTGGATGTTAAATAATTGATTCCCGGAATCTCGTAAAATTTTCCGCGTACGATTTTGTGCAAGTAAAAAACATAACGTAAAAAATTTAATTTGGGAACGATCGTCACATGGAATTTTCCGTCATCTGGTTTTGCAGAATCATCAAAATTCGTGAATCCGCCGACAGAGTTAGACATCGTAACTGCTAAAAGCTGTGTTTTTCCTTCCCAGATCCCGTCCTCTGTTTTGATGCTGAGATGATATTTTTTCTGTTTAGACAGCAATTCGATAAAGCGGTGGATAAAGATCATTGGGCCAAATTTCTGTTTCTCCTGTTGGCTGATTTTTACTGCTGTATCCGCTAAAATCCCGACTGTCAACGTTGAAATGATGACTTCATCATTGACTTTACCGTAATCGATCAACCGTTTTTTTCCTTCTAGGATCGTATCAAATGCTTTTTCTTCTTCTAGAGGAATTTCTAAAACTTTTGCTAAATTGTTTACCGTACCGCCAGGGATCAATCCAATCGAATATTTCGTGATATTCTCTTCGAAGTCTTTAACTGTATGGTGGATCGTTCCATCTCCGCCAATAATAATCAGTGTGTCTACGTTTTCTTCTTTTGCTTTTTTCACGTAGTCTTTGCTGATGGAAGGTCCAGTTGGCTGAAGTTTGATCATCAATTCAGGTTTCTTGTCTTTTGCATAGTCAAGAAAATGTTGTGCGATCTTTTCGCCTTCGTCTTTTCCAGATGATTCATTGTATAACACTAGTACTCTTTTCACTACTTTCCACTCCATTCAAAAAACAGGCAATGCCATTTCTCGACTTTACCTGTTTTTTTCTTGTTTGTCGCTTATTTTGCTTTTGTATTCGATTCAGCGATTTTCACGATTACATCTGTTGCTTTTTCCATCACTTGTAACGAAACAAATTCAAAACGGCCATGCATGTTTTCGCCGCCTGCGAAAATGTTTGGTGTTGGGATACCCATGTAAGAGATTTTTGATCCATCGGTACCGCCGCGAACAGGTTCAATGATTGGATCGATCGATAAATCAAGCATCGCTTGTTTTGCTAATTCTACGATACTCATGTCTTTTTCGATGATTTCTTTCATGTTGTAATATTGATCGTACATCTCGACTTTGATTCTTTCTTGATCAAAACGTGCATTTAATTTTTCTTGGATCTCTGTGATTTTTGCTTTTCGAGCTTCAAATTTTTCACGATCATGATCGCGAATGATATAGCTCATTTCTGCCGCTTCCGGATTGCCGTCTAATGCCATCAAATGGAAGAAACCTTCGTAGCCATCTGTTTTTTCTGGTACTTCATCTGCTGGAAGTTCATTATGGAAATCAATAGCCAGCTGCAATGCGTTGATCATCGTATCTTTGGCCGTTCCGGGATGAACATTTTTCCCTTGGATCGTGATGTTTGCTTGTGCCGCACTAAATGTTTCATACTGCAATTCCCCTAATGGACCGCCGTCGATCGTATAGGCAAAGTCTACATCAAAGCCTTCTACATCAAATTTATCAGCGCCGACACCGATTTCTTCATCAGGACCAAAAGCAATTTTGATCGTACCATGAGGGATCTCAGGATTTTTGATTAGGATCTCCATCGCTGTCATGATCTCAGCAATCCCAGCTTTGTCGTCAGCACCCAATAAAGTTGAACCATCTGTAGTGATCAATGTATGGCCTGGATAGTTTTTCAAATTAGGAAAATCTTTGACATTTAGCGTATACGCGCCTTCTTTGTCTAAGATGATCGTTGATTCGCCGTCATAGTTTTCAATGATTTGAGGATTGACGCCTTCTGCATTGAAATCGGCTGTATCCATATGCGCAATGAAACCAATCGAACGTACTTCGTGGTCCTCGTTGCTAGGCAAAACAGCTGTGACGAAACCATTTGATTCATTGTAAGAAACGTCAGACATGCCAAGTTCTTCTAATTCTTTTTGCAAGACTTTTGCAAAAGCGATTTGACTAACCGTTGAAGGGGTCGTTTCGCTTTTCGGATTGGATCGTGTTTCTATTTTTACATAACGTAAAAAACGAGGTAAAAGATTTTCGTACATGTTGTTCGCTCCTTTTATTTAAATTGAAATGGGTTTGTATTTGTTTCAGAAGGCAAAAATTCGACTTCCCAACCCAGTTCCTGTTTCCAATTTTCAAATTTCTCGATAAATTTTGGTACACATAACGCTTCGATATGATGACCTGGATCAATCACTGTCAGTCCATTACTTTGCATATCATGCGCTGCGTGATAGTAGACATCTCCGGTGATATAAACATCTGCATCCTGTTTGATTGCATCTGGGTAGAATTTTTCACCGCTGCCGCCGCAAATAGCCACACGACGAATGGTTTCTAAAGGTTGTTGCGGTTGGACGATTCGAAGACCGTCTAATTGGAAGACTTCTTTGATTTTTTTGGCAAAAGCATCGACTGTCATGGGCTGTTTCAGATTGCCAACACGTCCAAGACCGTATTTTTTTGTGGGATGTTCGATGAAAAACAAGTCATACGCAGGCTCTTCATAAGGATGTGCAGCCTTCATTGCTGAAAGCACTTGGTTTTCCATCGTTTCAGGAAAAATCACTTCGACTTTTGCTTCTTGTACTTTTTCTGGCGTGCCGATCGAACCGATGGCTGGATTTGCACCGGCAGTCGGTGTAAAACGACCTTGACCAGTTGAAGTATAGCTTGCCGCTTGATAGTCACCTTGCTCCCCTGCTCCCGCATCTGCTAAAGCCTGCCGCATTTTGCCAGCTGCATCAATAGGAACATAAACCGCTAGTTTTTTATAGCGAATTTCGTGCGTTTCAGTCAAATAATTCTCTACTTCGATATCCAACAGCTCGCAAAACCAGTCATTCAAACCATCCCAGATAATATCCATATTCGTATGGGCAGCGTAGACCGCAATGTCATGCTTCAATAAATCAGCATACATCTTTTCTTGCGGTGTGTCAGTTGTCAGACGTTTGACTGGGCGAAAAATCGGCGGATGTTTGGCAATCAGCAGATCAACGTTTTTTTCGATCGCTTCGGCAACAACTTCTGGACGAACATCCAGCGTCATCATGACATTCTTGATTGGCTTATCTAATGTACCGATGTGAAGCCCTACCGGATCACCTTCTTCAGCGAGCCATTGAGGACAGTATTCTTCAAATCTTTGAATAAATTCTTTACCGGTGATTCTCATCGCTAAGCACCTCTTCGATTCGTGAGATTTCTTCTTTGATTTCTTGTAGTCGTTCATTTGGTTTTTTGCTTGCTTGTTCCATTTGAGCTACGACTGCTTTGCGCTGTTGAAGTTCACGCTGCCATTTTTGAGCAAATACGGATGATTTCTCTTTTAAAAGAATAGGTCCAAACATCAATTCTTCCTCCGTATAGTCAATCGGCACATCTGTTTTCTCTGCTGTAATGATTTCATAGATTTTTTTGTTTTCTTCCAAAATCACTTCATCAATGATTTGATAGCTGTTTTCTTGCAACCAGATTCGTAAGGTTCTTTCGCCGATATTCGGCTGCAAAATCAACCGTTCTTTTCCAGAAAGCCGGTCTTTTTTTCCTGCTTCTAAAATATCTTTGATCAACGAACCGCCCATTCCAGCAATCGTGACTGCATTGATTTGATCTTCGGGTTTGATTGCTGCCAAACCGTCTGCTAGACGAACGATGATTTTTTCTTCAAGTCCATTTTTCCGTACTTGTTTTTGTGCAGAATCAAATGGTCCTTGTACAACTTCTCCAGCCACAGCAAATGTTATTTTCCCTTTTAACATCAATGCAACAGGCAAGTAAGCATGGTCTGAGCCAATATCTGCTAAACGTGCTGCCTCGGGAACGAATTCGCCCACTTTTTCCAGCCGTTTAGATAATTCAAGATGGTTCATAACTTCACTCCTTCGACAATCATTATAGCATTTCCACAACGAAATAAGCGAGCGCAAAAGAGAAACTCTTTTAAAATCCTGTTAAAATCCCAGGTAATAAAAAAAGCATAGAAATCTGCTTAGTATAAGCAAAATTCTATGCTTCATGTTACAATAACTATCTTTTTTTAGTAAAAGAAATCAGCTTCTTAATCCGCGGCCTTTATTGATCAAATACCAGCATACGCTGTAAAGAACAACAATAAATAAAACCAAGATCGAAATCGATAAACCAATCGGCACATCTGTCGTCCCTAAGAACCCATAGCGGAACCCAGAAATCATGTAAACGATTGGATTGACTTTAGAAATTGCTTGCCAAATCGGAGGCAGCATAGAGATTGAATAAAATACTCCGCCTAGATAAGTCAATGGCTGTAAGACGAAAGTCGGCACGATGGACACATCATCATAAGATTGGGCAAAAATCCCGTTGATCAATCCGGCTAATGAGAACAAGATAGCTGTCATCAATAATGTGATTACTACGATAAACCAGGAAGAAACATGCAACGGCACAAAAAATAACGAAATGATCGTTACTAAAGAACCCACTAAAACACTTCTTCCAAGGCCGCCAAGTACAAAGCCCCAAATAATGACATGTGTCGGTACAGGTGCTACAAGCAATTCTTCAATGTTCTTCTGGAACTTTTGCGAGAAAAAGGACGAGGAGACGTTCGAGTAAGAGCTAGTGATGGCAGACATCATGATCAAACCGGGAACGATAAATTCCATATAAGAAAAACCACCCATTTCTCCGATTCGCCCGCCAATCATTTTCCCAAAAATAACAAAATATAACGATGTTGTGATAACTGGCGGCACCAGTGTTTGGACCCAAATACGCAAATAACGATTAGTTTCTTTGAATGCTAAACTTTTTAAAGCAGTTAGATACAGATTAAACATTTTTTTCCTCCAATTGATGACTGTCTTCGGTGATTTTCAGGAACAGCTCTTCCAAACGATTGTTTTTATTACGCATAGAAAGTACTTTTATTCCCTGATCCGTCAATTGTTCGAAAATCGCATTAACACCTTGATCTCGTGCGACTTCTACTGCTAGAGTCGTTTCGTCTTCAAGAATGCTTGTATATCCTGTGATCTCTGGTGCGTTTTCATAAGGTGCTAAGTCGAAGATGAACGTTTCAAATTGTAATTTTGAAAGAAGTTTTTTCATACTTGTATTGACGATCAATTCACCGGACTGGATGATTCCGATATTACGGCAAAGCATCTCTGCTTCTTCTAGGTAATGAGTTGTTAAAATAATCGTCGTCCCGCTTTCGTTCAATTCTCTTAGAAACGTCCACATCTCACGGCGCAACTCGATATCAACACCAGCAGTTGGTTCATCTAAAATCAACAATTTTGGTTCATGCATCAGTGCGCGGGCAATCATCAAGCGGCGTTTCATCCCGCCAGAAAGCATGCGAGCACGTACATGACGTTTTTCCCATAAATTGGATTGTTTCAAATATTTTTCGCTGCGTTTCAACGCTTCTTTGCGTGAAACACCATAATACCCCGCTTGATTTACGACGATTTGTTGGACTGTTTCAAAAGGATTGAAGTTGAATTCTTGCGGAACAAGCCCGATTTGCTGTTTAGCACGGACCAAATCTTTATCCAAATCATAACCAAACACTTTGACGCTTCCAGAGGTTTTGTTGACCAGTGAAGTGATGATCCCGATTGTGGTAGATTTCCCTGCGCCATTTGGTCCTAGAAGCGCGTAAAAATCACCTTCTTCTACGGTTAAATCAATACCGCGTAATGCCTCGACACCTGTTCCATATATTTTTTTCAACGCGTGTAATTCCAGTGCGTTTGTCATTTATTTCCCATCTCCTTATTGTTACGACGCTTTATTGTATCACTATTCAGACACATGAAAAAGAGCCGGTTAAAAGAAAGACCCGCTCTTTTGACTGATTCAATACAAAGTTGATTTAAATGTTCTTATTTTTAGTCCGCTATTTTGATCGCTAAAACAGAACTGCCAGGAATTTGCGGCGGAATCGAGAAAGTCATGACCGCATTTCCTGCCAAAGTAAATTCGATTTTCGTTCCTTTTTGGAGTGAATCTTGGATTTCGCTCACTTGAGTATCTTCCAAATTCAAAATCAAATCTTCTTGAAGTCCTGCTTCGTCTTCAGAAGAAACATCGGTTAAAGAAAGAGAAACTGTATCCTGCTCGACTCTCGCATCTTCTGCCAATACAGCAGTATAAGTGATATCTGACATCTCTGGTACTCCTTCCGGTTCTTGCTCTGAAGAACTCGTTCCTGTTTTAGCCACACTTTCTTGTGTTGGTTGCGTAGACGAATCCTCAGCATCCGCGCGGTTTCCACAGCCAGCGACAACTAAAAGCAAACTTGCAGCAACAGCAATAAATCCATATTTCATACAAAAATCCTCCATGATCGTGGGTTTATAGTAAAAGCTTCTTTAAACTTTGCTAATCTAAAATAGTGAATTCTTTGAGACTGTTCCCGACTAATTGAGGGGGAAAAGATCGTGTTGTTGGCGGAAGTAATCCCGTAACTAAGCGGATTTTTGTTCCTTCCTTCAAAGCGGTATGATCTCCATTAATTTGATGAAAATCTAGATTCGGTATAAAAAGAGCGCCTGGATCAAATTCACCTTGTAATTTGACCATGTCTTTCAGGATCACCCTGGCATAGTCTCTGCCTGATGATTCATTCTTTATTATCTCAGCATCTTCTGCAAGAACCGCAATTAAGATACTGACATTTTTGTCCATCTTGTCTTGCAAAATCGTATCCGATCCTGATAGGACCTTTTCTTCCGCTTTACTAGACGTTCCGCAACCAGCAGCAACAAACAGCAGACTTCCGACAACAACAAATCCATACTTCATCCAAAAATCCTCCATGATCGTGAGTTTATAGTAAGGTCTTTTATTTCAAACTTTGCTAATCCAAAATAGTGAATTCTCTGACGTTATCTTTGAATCTGGGATCGAACGATAGTAATTGAGGGGGTTCAGATCTTGTTGTAGGCGGTGATAACTCTGTAACCAAGCGGATTTTTGTTCCTTCCGTCAACTTTGGGAAATCACCCTCGATTTTTTCTATATTTAAAGCTGGTATTCGTAAGGTGCGCGGATTAAATTCTCCTTGCAGTTTCACCATATCTTTCAAGGTTATGTCTGCATACACTTCTCCTGATGATAGTCGCCATGTTATTATGGGATCTTCTACAAGAACAGCAGTTAAAATACTGACTTCTTCTGTTTTTTCTTCCGCTTCACTAGACGTTCCGCATCCGGCAGCAACAAACAGCAGACTTCCGACAACAGCAATAAATCCATATTTCATACAAAAATCCTCCATGATTGCTGGTTTATAGTAAGGTCTTTTTGCTAATCCAAAATAGTGAATTCTTTGACACTGTTGCCGCCCATTTGTCCAGGATAAGATCTTGTTGTTATCGGACGTAATTCTGTAACTAAGCGGATTTTTGTTCCTTCCGTCAACTCGGTGAAGTCACCATTGATTTGTTCTAGCTTTAAATTTGGTATACGTAAGACACGCGGATTAAATTCTCCTTTTAGTTTCACCGTATCTTTCAAGGTTATGTCTGCATACACTTCTCCTGATGATAGTCGCCATGTTATTACGGGATCTTCTGCAAGAACCGCAGTCAAAATACTGACTTCTTCTGTTTTTTCTTCTGCTTCACTAGACGTTCCGCAACCAGCAGCAACAAACACCAGACTTCCGACAACAGCAAACTTCCATAAGTGTTTCATCAAAAAATGTCCTCCGTTGGCATCAATTCGTATTGCGGCGGTTTTGTCCAGTCATTTTTATTTCTTTGGTCAAATAACGGATACGTTCCATGATCCGTTTTGCTTTCAACGGTTCTTCATCTCCGCGCTGCGTCACAGATAAATGCTGTTCCAATTCTTCCATAGTAAAATTTGAAGAAAAGAACGTCGGCAATTGTTCCTGCATTCGGTATTGAAGGATAACACCAAAAATCTCATCCCTGATCCAGCTGCTCATGGCATCTGCACCAATATCGTCCATCATCAAAATAGGCGAACGTTTGACTGCATCCAATTTTTCGGCTACTTGATCTTTTCCGATGGCTTGTTTCATCTCTACAGCAAATGTTGGGAAATGCACGAGCGTCGTTGTGTATCCTGCTACTGCTAAATCACGAGCAATTGCGCCAAGCAAGTAGGTTTTGCCGATACCAAAACTGCCGACAAGATATAATCCTTTGTGGTAGCCTTTTGGATCAGAAGCATATTCCTGCACAAAACTAAAGGATTCTAAAAATGCTTCGCTTCGTCCGCTAGTTTGTTCAAATTTCTCAAATGAAGCAGATTGGATATCTTTCGGCATATCGACTGCACGAATCCGACTGCGGATCTCTTCTTGTTTTTGTCTTGCAAGAAGGGCTTCAGTAGGAACGTAAGTCACATCTACATAATGGAAATTCAATGTCAGTTTCGGTTCATATCCAGGTGCGATCATTGTCGGATCATTTTTCTGATATTTTCTCTTTTCTTGAACGAATTCATAGAGTTTCGCATAGCTTTTTTCAATATCTTCCTGTGACAATTGCTCACGATGCGCAGCTAGGAAAGATTGGACATCGGTGTCTTCTAGGACAGCAGCAATCATTTCTGCGTATTTTTCCTGGTAATTTTTCCGGCTGATGATTTTTTTCAATTCTTTTCCTACGTCTTCCATTAGTTATCTCCCTCCTTTTTAGCAAGATATTCTTTGAATCGGCGATCGATTTCTGCTTGCTTTTCGCTGCTGATTTGTTTTTCTTCTTCTGGTTTATTCACCCAGTCAGGCAGCTTTTCGCGGCGTACGTTTCTTTTCGCCGTTCCATAGGTTGTTTTGGCTGTTTTCGGCTTGGGCTCACTCAGTTCCCGAACATGCTCAACGGCTTCTTCTGGGGTACGGATATTTGCCTGCTGCCATTCGTTGGCAATCGTATTGACATAGTTGCTTTTTAATGATGCTTGGTTTTTGATGACCAGCACATAATTGATCAAAACATTGATAACGCTGTTAGGCAACTTGGATTGTTTGACCAAGTCTTGCATCAGCCACTTTTCTTCTTTGGAGACAAACCCGCCTTTTGCATTCTTCACAGCTTCAAGATATTGCATTGGCGGATTGTTTTTGCTGTCAGCGATCAACGCACTGGCTGCATCATTTTTTGCTGGGAGCTGCTGTGCAGCAGCTGTTTCAGGTACTTCTTCTTTTTTTACTGTTTTTTGGCGGTAGATGATTTGCTTTTGCAGATCTTTCAATGACACCGTCTGCTGGGTAAAATCATACGCTGAAGCAATAAGTTCCCCAAGCGTCAATTCATCAAAGCCATACAATCGATGGTAGAGTTCAATTTGCTCTATCACTGGTTTTTCCAGTGAAGTGATATGTTTTTTCTGCAGCAAGTCGCTTAAAAACGGCCAATCGACCTGAATCGCATCGTCAATCAAAGTTGGTGTTTTTTCTTTTTCAAACGCGGATTGGCTTTGTTCGATTTTTTCCTTGTCTGCTTCAAAAGATGCTTCGTTGAAACGAAAAACATCTAAAAACTTTTTAGTAACTTTTTGGTAGCCTTCTGAAGAAAATCTTTTGAATTGAAATTTCTCATTCAGCTGGTTCCAACGGCGTTCGCCGGTTTTTTCCAACAGCATAAAACTTAAGACAGCATCTTTAAAAAACGCATCGGGCGCTAAAGGTTCAAGCAATTCATAGAGGAAACAAGGTCCTAAACTTGGATCTTCTTTGAAGTAGACATCCAGCAGACCGATTCCTTCTAATTTTTTTCTTGCTTCATAAAACTGCGGCAAACCGCAATCCAATCCACTTAGCAAATCTGCGTGCAGCGCTTCTGATCCGATGCCTGTTTCTTTCGAAATCTCTGACAAAAGCGTGAAATAGAGACTAAGTGCTTCTCCTCCGATCAGCGGCTGATAAAGATAAAGCAGCGCTTGCTGTCCTTCTTCTGTTAATGGAAATGTTTTTCTGCCTTGATAAATATTTTTAGGCTGAAGTTCTTTCCAAGCATTTTCCAACGAAATGCCTCCTTATTCCTTCTCTTCTGATTTGTCGTCTTCAGATTTGTTTTCTTTGGCTTTATCAACGATGTCTTGCAATTCTTTTAAGAAAACAGACATATCTTTGAATTGACGGTAGACACTGGCAAAACGGATATAAGCGATCTCATCTAAGTTGACAAGGTCTTCCATCACGTATTCACCAATCAAGTTTGTTGATACTTCATTCTCGCCTAAACTGCGGACACGATTCTCCACATGGTTGACGATTTGTTCCATTTGTTCCATTGCAACAGGACGTTTTTCCGCTGAACGGATCAATCCTCTTAATATCTTATCACGGTTGAATTCTTCGCGTTCGCCATTTTTCTTGATGACTAGCAGCGGCGCAGCTTCGATTCGTTCAAATGTTGTAAAACGAAAGCCGCAATTCTCACATTCACGGCGGCGGCGGATTGCGCGTCCGTCATCTGCTTGTCGGCTGTCTATAACACGCGAATTATTATGGTGGCATCTTGGGCATCGCATAACTATCACCTCTTCATTTCTGATTTATCAAATCATTGCTATGATTAGTTGTATTATAACATGAAACCTTGTAGAAGCGCGATGTTCCGGTACAAAAAATGCCGAAACACTCGCGTTTTTTAACATAATCTGCTGTTTTTTAAGAAAACAGCAGGCTCTTTTTGCTGTACTACTTTTTCAGTTGTGAGAAAAAACTGGAACCAATCGTTAGGATAGGCTCCAGTTTTTCTTTAAACTATAGTTTTTCTTCGATTCCTGTATAGTGCTTCATTCGTTCTTCTTCGATTCTCTGCTCGCCAGAAATATGTTCTTGTTCTGGCAATGGTTCTTTCCTGCGTTTTGGCTCCGCCGTTTTTCGTTCTTGTGTCAGATCTTGCTGACGTGCTTCTTTTTCCGCTTGCTGGTCTTCAAGCTCTTCAATACGTTCTTTGTACTTTGCATCATGTGCTTCTGCGATTTCTGTTTGGTCGCGTCCTTCTTGCTTTAAGTTTTCATTATCTAAAAGTTCGCCGATTTTTTCTTTTGCGTTTCCGACAATTTTATCTTTTTGGTTTTTGATCGTTCCCATAACATGTCCCTCGCTCTCTGCTTTCTACTTTCAGCATAGCAGAATCCTGCTGCTTAGACAAAGAAAGTACTTTCTAAGAAATAAACTTGTTTTCTTGGAGCCATGAGATGATTTGTTCTGCTAACTTGTCTTTTGTTTGCTGATTATCAAAAAGGATATCCGCTTTTCTTTTTTTCTCTTCGATAGGCATCTGACTTTCGACCCGCTGCATTGCTTCTTCTCTCGTAAAACCATCGCGTGCCATCAGACGTTGCAGCTGTTTTTCTTCCGGAAGATAAACAACAGCTGTCTGATCCATATATTTGTCATAGTGACCTTCATATAGCAAAGGAATATCTACAATAACTAATGGGCTGGCTTGTTTCGCTTTTTGGATATTGTCTTTGATGCTCGTTCTTATATAGCTATTCAATATGCGATTGAGCTGTTCGCGTTTCTCAGGATCGCTGAAGACGATTTTCCCTAATTTTTTTCGGTCGAGTGTGCCGTCTTCATTTAAGATATCTTTACCAAAATGCTGAACCACAGCTGCCAATCCCGGCGTTCCAGGTTCTACGACTTCTCGGGCGATTTTGTCGCCGTCAACGATAGGAAATCCATACTTTTCAAATACGTGGACGGCGGTTGTTTTTCCTGTTGCGATTCCGCCTGTCAGACCCAAAACAAAAGAACTCATCGTTTCAGCTGTTGACAATTTGGACAATAGTGCGTCCCCCTTTGCGCCACTTTTGTTTTAACAATGGGTGTCCCGCAACGTACACACGGATTGCCGGTTTGTCCATAAACATGGAGCATCAATTGAAAGGTTCCAGCTTCTCCTAAGGCGTTCAAATAACTGCGGATCGTTGTACCGCCAGCTTCCACCGCTTTTCCTAAAACAGCGATGATTGCTTCTCTAAGCCGTGCGATTTCTTTTGGTTTCAGTGTGTTGGCTGGCTGTTCTGGATGGATTTTTGCTTCCCATAACGCTTCATCTACATAGATGTTTCCTAGCCCTGTCACAAGTCGTTGATCTAGCAAGAGAGGTTTGATCGCTTTTTTCGAACGTTTGAGTCCTTGTTCAAACGCAGCCAATTCAAAGGTATCGTTTACCGGTTCAGGCCCCAGAAGCATGATTCCTTTATACTGGTTGCTGCTGCCCTTTTCAACCAATGTCATACGGCCAAATTTTCGTACGTCATTGTAACGAAGCTGGCTGCGATCATCAAAAGAAAAAATGACATGCGTATGCTTGCTTAGCGGCGCTTCCTCTGTAAAAAATTCATACTTCCCTTCCATGCGCAAATGAGAGATCAAATCAAAATGTGTCAAATGAAAAATCAAATATTTCCCTCTTCTACTGATGGATTCGATCGTTTCTCCTGCTAATTGCGCTTCAAAAATCGCTGATTCTGGCTGTTCGATGATTCGAGGCCACAAGACTTGGACATGGTGGATCGTTTTTCCTGAGACTAATTGCTCTAAACCTTTTCTGACTGTTTCTACTTCTGGTAATTCTGGCATTTTTTCACCTTCAAAACTGTGATTTATTTGGTTATTTTGCTTCGTACCACGTTTTGCCCCAACTGCTTTCGGTAATCAATGGTACGTGCAGCTGTACTGTTTGTTCCATGACTTCGCTAACAAGTTTGTCCAGACGTTCCAATTCTTTTTCAGGGACTTCAAAGACAAGTTCATCGTGTACTTGAAGCAGCATGGTTGCTTCTAAATCTTCCTCTTTCAAGCGTTGCGCCAACTCGATCATTGCGATTTTCAAGATGTCTGCGGCACTTCCTTGAATAGGTGTATTGATCGCTGTACGCTCTGCAAACGAACGCAGATTGTAATTTCTGGAGTTAATATCTGGTAAGTAACGGCGACGATGATATAACGTTTCAACATATCCAAGATCTTTTGCTTCGCGAACAATACGCTCCATGTATTCTTTTACTCCAGGATATTTTTCGAAATACGTATCGATATATTGTTGGGCTGCTTTTCGGCTGATCCCAAGATTTTGTGATAGTCCATAATCCGAGATACCATAGACGATCCCGAAATTGACTGCTTTTGCTTGGCGTCGCATATTTGGTGTCACATCTTCTGGTTTTTCGATACCGAAGACGCGCATTGCTGTACTAGCATGGATATCTTGACCTTCTAAGAATGCTTCTTTCAAATGTTCGTCATTCGAGATATGTGCAAGGACACGCAATTCGATTTGTGAATAGTCGGAAGAATAAATCAACCAATCTTTCGCTCTTGGTACAAAGGCTTGTCTGATTTTTCGGCCTTCTTCTAAACGAATCGGGATATTTTGCAAGTTCGGATCGACAGAACTTAATCTTCCTGTTTGCGTCAATGTTTGGACATAACGGGTATGGACTTTTCCGTCAGATTGGATGACTTTCAAGAGTCCTTCCACATAAGTTGATTGGATTTTTGCGATTTGGCGATAGGTCAAGATATCATCAACAATTGGTGCTTGTTCCCGTAACTGCTCCAAAACATCAACAGCTGTGGAATAGCCTGTTTTTGTTTTTTTTATGACTGGAAGCCCCATTTTTTCAAACAAGATAACGCCTAATTGTTTTGGAGAATTCAAGTTGAATTCCTCACCTGCTTCTTCATGGATCTTGTGCTCGATTTCTTGTAGACGTTTTGAGAATTCGCCTTTCATTTCTTGCAAACGAGACGCGTCGACTTTGATTCCAGTGATTTCCATTTCAGCAAGTATTTGAGACAGAGGCAATTCCATTTTGTAAAACAGATCTGCTTGGTTTTTTTCTTCTAATTCTTTATTTAAGATTGGTGTCAAAGCGTCAATCGCCGCTACTTTCCGTGCAAGATGCGCAAAGAAATCTTCTTCATCTGCCGGCAGACCTTTTTTAGCCCCTTTTCCGTAAACTGATTCATCGGAACGAATATCACTATAACCGTAATGGGCAGCAATTCCTTCAATATCACTGCTTTTCTCATTCGTATCAAGGAGATAGGCACCTAATAAAATATCAAAATCGATTCCCTGTGTTTTTCCAACATAACGATTCAATGCTGCATAGGTTCTTTTTGCGTCATAAACGAATTTCCGTTGCGTTTCATCTGTCAGCCAGTTTCGGAACGCGTCATTTTCAAAAAGAGCCAAATCATTGGTCACGTAGATTTTTTTATTTGTTCCCCAAGCTACGCCTACGATATCTTCTTGATGGTAATTGTCTCCCAGCATTTCGACATACAAAGCCATATTTGAGTCGAACATTGATTCGTCATATTCTGACACTACATCAAATAAGATATCTTCCATATCCGGGATTTCTTCTACAACATCTAATTTAGCAAGAAACTGTTTAAACTCCATTTCTTTGTAAAAAGGAATCAGTTTATCCAGATCTTTTCCGTCATATTTCAATGAATCAATGGAAACATCTACAGGAGCTGACGTATCGATAGTCGCTAGTCGTTTGGATAAGAAAGCTTGTTCTTTGTCATTGATCAAATTTTCTTTCATTTTGCTTTGTTTCATCTCATCGATATGGTCATAGATGCCTTCAACTGAACCATATTGTTTCAAGAGCTTGATAGCTGTTTTCTCACCGATTTTCGTTACACCAGGGATATTATCAGATGCATCTCCTGCCAAACCTTTCATATCGATGATTTGTTTTGGTGAAAGACCGTCATATTTTTCAGCTACATGCTCTGGTGTATACGATTCAATATCGCTGACACCTTTTACCGTGATATCGACTTTGATTTCTGGACTAGCCAACTGTGTTAAATCCCGATCTCCAGATAACACAACGACATCAAATTGTTCTTTATCCACATTTTCTGCTAATGTGCCGATGATGTCATCAGCTTCGTAATTTTCTAATTCATAATACTTTACACCAAGTCCAGTTAATAAATCGCGGATATAAGGCATTTGTTCTTTGAATTCGCCTGGCGTTTTTGATCTTCCCGCTTTGTAATCTTGGTACATCTCTGTACGGAACGTTGTTTTACCAGCATCAAAAGCAACCAATACATGTGTTGGTTCTTCTTTTTGCATCACATTTTCGAACATCGTATTAAAAGCGTAGATCGCATTTGTATGAAGTCCGCTACTTGTTTTAAAACGTTCTAACGAATTGTGGAGTGCGAAAAACGCACGGAATGCCACGCTATTTCCATCCACTAATAATAATTTATTTTTTGCCATTCTCATAACCCCTCACTGTAAAGTTCTTCTCTATTTTAACAAACAATCACAGGGAAAGCGAAAAGAAGTTCCTTTTTTAACAGCAAAACGAGTGAAAAATACTCGAAAGTTTTTTCACTCGTTTCTGGTTTTATTTAAAAAATATGCTTTGTTTTGAAATCAATCCCGTCCAAAGATACGTAAGAACGCTAAGAACAAGTTGATAAAGTCTAAATAAAGTTTCAATGCCATAAATACTGCGACACCGCTGTTGGCTGTGCCATTCGATTGGTTGTAGATTGTACGGATACTTTGGTTATCGTAAGCTGTGATTCCAGCAAAGATAATGACCATCAAAATCGAGATAAAGAAATCTACTGGTCCGCTATGCAAGATAAACATATTCAAAAACATTGCAATGATCACGCCGATCACTGCCGCTGTACTTGCACGACCGATACCGCTTAAGTCTTTTTTCGTCACCATTCCGACAACTGACATCCCAATAAACATTCCTGTAGCTGTTACGAATGCTTGAGTGATCGTTCCGATGTCATAAAAAGATAAAGTTATGGCAAGTGTCAATCCGTTAAGCAAGGAGTAAACGATGAAACCGCCGACTGCCAAGCTTGGATTCTTTTGTGCTTTGACACCTAAAACAACAACTAAGATCAATTCAATGATCCACAATCCCATGAATCCTAGCGGGAAGTTATTGATAAAAGCGCCCACTTGCACGGGAAATACTTCCAGTGTCAAATACGACACGATAGCACTTAGCGCTAATCCAAGACCCAAATATCCATATATTTTAGAATAAAAACGATTTAATCCTTGAGATACTGCTTGTTGATTATTCATTTAGAGCACCTTCGCTTTCTATCGCATGTTTAGGCGGTTGTACCATAACTACCGCATCTAATACGCGATTTTTTTCATTATTTTCTGCTTCCACAGAAATTGTTACCACATCTTTCATTTTATCAACTTTCATCACTTCAAACTGAAAAGTCAGTGTTTCATAATGAAAAACCGGTTCGATGAAATTAACTGAAAAGTTGACGACGTGTGAACCTGGACCAGGCAAGTGTTTTGAGATTGCGCTGGTGATGATCCCCATCAGCATAACAGATGGTACGATCGGTGCGTTATAGTCAGTTTGTTGTGCAAAATCGTGCTGGATATACAGCGGATTCGCATCATTTGTCAAACCAAGATACAGCAGCAGCTGATTGTCTTCGATCGATTCCGTTAAAGATAACGAGTCGCCTTCTTCTAGTTCGTTGATTGTTTTTCCTAATTTCCGCGGTTTACCTATGTTCAAGATAGAAACCCTCCAGTTATTCTTTATAAAAGTAATTTTACCAAAAAGGCGCAAAAAGGCAAGCGTACTTACTTTTTCTCTGTAAAACCTAAAAAATAAATAATAAATCCCCTTAAACACAGAAAGCTGTTTAAGGGGATTTGTTATAACTTCTGATTCTTCTTTAATGCTTAAGCCTGAACAGCTTTTTCACAACCTCTGATTACAAAACATTTTTTGTTGTGCTGCTCAACAATTTTTCATAGGCTTGTTCAAATTTTTGGACGTCTCCGGCTCCCATGAAGATCATTACAGCATCATGGTAATCCAATAGTGGCGAAACATTCGTCTCAGTAATCACTTCGCCGCCCTTTTTGATTTTATTGCCTAAGTCTTCGATTTTCACATTTCCTTGTTCTTCACGCGCAGAACCGAAAATATCACATAAGTAAACTTTATCTGCTAGATCCAAGGCTTCCGCAAACTCATCCATCAATGCGATTGTACGAGTGAATGTGTGTGGTTGGAACACAGCAATGATTTCTTTATCAGGATATTTTTGACGTGCGCCGTCGATTGTTGCTCTGATTTCTGCAGGGTGATGTGCGTAATCATCGACAACGGTCATATCGGCAACGATTTTTTCGCTGAAGCGGCGTTTTACACCAGGGAAAGTCAGCATTTCATCTGCTACTTCTTTCATGTCTAATTCTTCAAAGTAAGCCACAGCAATAACACCTAGCGCATTCATGATGTTATGTTTGCCGTATGCTGGTAAAACAAAACGGCCAATGAATTCTTCGCCATGATACACATCAAAAGCTGAACCTTCTGTTGTACGCTCGATATTTTTTGCTTGGATATCATCATCTTCTGAAATACCATAATAGTAAATCGGCACATCTGCTTCTAGTTTTCTTAGATATGGATCATCCCCGTACGCAAAAATCCCTTTTTTCACTTGGCTTGCCATTTTTTGGAAAGCAGTAAACACATCTTCAATACTTGTATAGTAATCTGGATGGTCAAAGTCGATATTTGTCATAATTGCATAATCAGGTGCATATGCTAAGAAATGTCTGCGGTACTCACAAGCTTCAAAAGCAAAAAATTCTGCTTGAGGATCGCCATGTCCAGTACCATCGCCAATCAAGTAACTTGTTGGGCGAACGCCAGAAAGTACGTGTGATAATAAACCAGTTGTACTTGTTTTTCCGTGAGAACCTGTTACAGCGATACTTGTATATGATTGAATGAACTGACCGATAAAATCATGGTAACGGATAATTTCTAGGCCTAATTCTTTCGCACGTTGGATCTCTTCGTGGGTGTCAGGGAAAGCATTCCCTTGGATAACGATCATTCCGGGTTTGATATTCTCCGAACTGAACGGTAAAATTGTTATTTTTTCTTTTTCTAAATCTCTTTGTGTAAAGAAATATTTTTCGATATCTGAACCTTGGACTTTAAAGCCTTTTTCATGCAGGACAAGCGCAAGAGAGCTCATACCTGAACCTTTGATACCGACAAAATGATATAATTTTTCTTGATTTTCCATTCGAATCCTCTTCTCTTATCTATCAACCACATCGGTTTTTATTCAACACGTTGACCATTATCTTATATATCAATAAAAATTTCAACTATTTTATAGAGAGGTTGTGAACTCAGCGTTTTGTTTTGAGCAGTAAGAAAGATTTTTCGGAAGTCGCTTCTCAGACTTTTGCAAAAATTTGACTTACTGCCGAAAAACAGCTGAGTGAGCACCGTTTACAGAGAGGTTGTGAGCGAGCTGTTTAGCTCCAAGTGCCAAGCAGGTACTATTCGACATCGAATCATTTGATTCTTCGTGTCTCACAGCAATAAGACTCTTTTCTACAAATAGAAAAATCCATCTATTATTGCAAACTTCTTTGCTCCCTACCCCGCTCTTCGCTGCGTTTCACGCCAAACGAGGGAACCCCGGCATTTTCCGCAGAAATATTTTTTAGTATTTAGTTTATTTCTTCGCTGGATGAGCGTCCCGCAATCTTGACATTGATAACACTCTATTTTTGTTGGACCTAAAGACGGTGCATAGCGGAGCCCGCCTGTTTTAGCCAATAACCTCTTGAAATCTTGGTCTTTGTGCCGGTAGCCTTTTCCAGCAAGGTGCAAATGATAATGGCAAAGCTCATGTTTAATAATACCAGCAACGGTTTCTCTGGACGATTCTGCAAACAAATGCGGATTAAAATCCAGATGATGGTCTTTCAAATGGTAGCGGCCGCCAGTGGTTTTTAAACGCTTATTGAATGCTGCTTGGTGCATGAAAGGCTGCCCAAAATAGCGCAAAGAAATTTCTTCGACTAATTCCTGCAACTGTTTCTGATCCATGTTATTTCTTATCCTCAAATGGTGATAGCATCGTTAAGCTGATTCGTCCTTTTTTCTCATCCGCATTTTCAATCCAAACGGTAACGACATCACCGACAGAAACAACATCTGTTGGATGCTTCACGAATTTTTTGCTTAATTTTGACAAATGGACTAATCCGTCTTGTTTTACACCGATATCAACAAACGCACCAAAATCGATTACATTTCGAACAGTACCTTTTAATTCCATTCCAGGTTTCAAGTCACCGATCGACAAGACATCTTGACGTAAAAGCGGTGCAGGCATCTCTTCACGCATGTCACGTCCAGGCTGTGTCAATCCTGCTAGGATATCTGTCAACGTTTCTTCCCCAACGTTCATCGTTTCAGCTAATTCTGCTGGTTTCAATGCTGTTAATTTCGCAGCGGTTTCCGGTGTTCCTAATGTTTTTTCAGAAATGCCGTTTGCAGCTAAGATTTCTTTTGCGTAAACATAGCTTTCTGGATGGATACCGGTATTATCCAAAACGTTTTTACCGTTTGGGATACGTAAAAAGCCAATTGCTTGTTCGTAGGCTTTGGGCCCTAAGCGTGGTACTTTTTTCAACTGCGCTCTTGAAGTAAATGCACCATTTTCATCTCTGTATGTCACGATATTTTGAGCAGTTGTTTTATTTAAACCAGAGATATGCTGCAAGAGTTGCGGACTTGCTGTGTTCACATCTACTCCCACTTGGTTCACAGCTGTTTCAACCACAAAGGCTAACTGTTCTGCTAGACGTTTTTGGGATACATCATGCTGATATTGCCCTACGCCTACAGCTTTTGGATCGATTTTCACTAATTCTGCCAAGGGATCTTGTAATCGGCGTGCGATAGAGACTGCACTTCTTTCTTCAACTTGCAGCTCAGGAAATTCTTTTCGCGCGATATCACTGGCGGAATAAACAGAAGCACCTGCTTCGTTGACGATTACGTAATATGCCTCATGATCTGCGTTTTTCAATTGTTCTGCTACAAAAACTTCTGATTCTCGGCTGGCTGTCCCGTTTCCGATAGCCACCATTTCCACTTGGTAACGATTAATCAACTCAGAAAAAGCCGGCCCAGCAGCTGCTCGTTTTGCTTGAGGTGCTGGTTTGTGGGGATAAATCACTTCGATAGCCAAAACTTTTCCCGTAGGATCAACGACAGCCAATTTGCAGCCTGTACGGTAAGCCGGGTCAAATCCAAGCACTACTTTGCCTTTCAAAGGCGGCTGCAGCAGCAAATTCCGCAGGTTTTCGCCAAAAATAGCAATGGCTTGTTCATCTGCTTTCTCTGTCAATTCATTACGGATTTCCCGTTCAATCGATGGACGAATAAACCGTTTGTAGCTGTCTTGGTAAGCTTCACGAATCATCGGCGCTGCGGGTGATTGCGGGTTTCGGACAAGCTGTCTTTCAAAGTAATCCATGATTTTAGAATCATCAGCTGTCAATTCAACTTTTAGAATCCCTTCTTTTTCCCCGCGGTTGGTTGCTAGCACACGGTGAGAAACGACTTTATGGATGGGTTCTGAAAAATCGTAATACATTTCATAAACGCCTTTTTCGTCTTTTTCTTTGTCTTTGGCTTCGCTAGTATAACTGCCTTTGTTATAGACAAAAGAACGGATCCAGGTTCTGAATTTAGCGTTGTCGCTGAATTGTTCTGCTAAAATCTCATGTGCACCGTCCAATGCAGCTTGGGCATCTGAAATTTCGTTTTCTTCACTGATATATTTGGCTGCTTCTGCAGTAATGTCAGTGTTAGGCAGTGTTAAAAGCAGTTCTGCAAGTGGTTCTAATCCTTTTTCTTTCGCAATCGTTGCTTTTGTTCTGCGTTTTTGTTTATAAGGGCGGTAAAGATCTTCTACCTGCTGCATTTTTGCTGCTTGTTTGATTTCAGCCGCTAATTCTGGGGTCAATTTTTCTTGTTCGTCGATCAGGCGAAGCACTTCTGTTTTGCGCTTTTCCAAATTTTCAAGATACGCGTATCTTTCTTCGATTTCTCTAATTTGGACTTCATCCAGACTGCCTGTCATTTCTTTTCGATAACGTGCGATAAAAGGAACAGTATTCCCTTCACCTAATAAAGTCAGTACGGTTTTCAATTGCTTTGGTGAGTAATCATTTGTTTCTTTTTGGATCAATTGGAGAATCTCTGAGTTTAATTTTTCCGACATGCAAAAGCCTCGTTTCTTAAAAAATAGTCTACCTATTCTACCATATTTTCTGATTGGTTAAAAATCAGGCTGCCAAGGTCCTTCGTTATTTTGATATTCGATATCTTGGACGATTCCTTTGTTATCGAAAATAACACCATGAAGCGAACCGCCGAAAACTGCGCCGCCGTCGATCCCTATTTTATGGTCGCTGATCCACAAATCTGTCGTTTGCATATCTCCATGAAGCATTGGCGTAATCGTATGACCAAAGACAATTGTTTTTCCTGTATGATTCTTTCCTTCATGAAAGGGCTCGCGGATCCAGATGAAATCTCTTGGTTCAGTATCATGCCAATCTTTTTTCTCTAAATCCACCCCAGCATGGACAAATAAATAGTCCTGCCATTCATAATAAAGCGGCCGCTGTGTCAAAAAGTCAACTAATTCCGGATAATGCGAACGGATCATCATTGCGATTTCCGTAGGCGAATATTCTTCTGTTGCCCCTGGATGAAGCAAACTGGCAAATGTTTCGCCTCCGCCATTGCGAACGTAGGGCTCATACCAGTCTTCTGGCGCTTGCAAAAATTGCAGCAGATATTCTTCGTGATTGCCCCGCAGATAGATGGCATCTGACTCTTTGGCCAATTTCATTCCCATCAGTAAACATTCTTTAGAACGCGTGCCGCGGTCATTTAAATCTCCCAACAAAACTAGTTGATGAAGCTGAGGATCATAATCGTTCAATAATTTTTGAAACAATTCGTATTTTCCGTGAACATCTCCGATAGCATAAACCATTGATTTCATCATCCACACTCCTTTTTATCCATTATATCGTAAGTAAGAAAACAGCTGAACCTGTATACTCACTACAATATAAAAAAAGATGTGCAAACCGTTTAACGGCAAACACATCCCTTTTCATTAATTATTGACTAATTCTAAAGCAGCTAGACGTTTTTGTACTTCTTCTTGAGAAATGCCATGTTCTTTTACATAACGATTTCTTGGGTGATGCGCACATTCGACGGAGCAAGCACCTAGATGTTTTTCTTCATTTTCGACAGAAGACAAGATTTGGCGATTGCATTCTGGATTGCTGCAATTGATGTAGCGTTCACAAGGTGTACCGTCAAACCAATCTTTCCCAATCACTTGTTTATCTACATGGTTGATTTCAACAGCAATACGTTCGTCAAAAACATACATTTTGCCATCCCATAGCTCGCCTTGCACCTCAGGATCTTTTCCATAAGTAGCGATTCCGCCATGCAACTGACCTACATCTTTAAATCCTTCTTTGACTAACCAGCCAGAGAATTTTTCACAGCGAATACCGCCTGTGCAATAAGTAACTACACGTTTATCCATAAATTCTTCTTTGTGGTCTTGGATCCATTGAGGCAATTCGCGGAAACTGCGGATTTCTGGACGAACGGCTCCTCTGAAATGACCTAGATCATATTCATAATCGTTTCTTGCGTCAATGACAACAGTGTTTTCGTCTAATAAAGCTTCTTTGAATTCTTTTGGTTCCAAATATTGTCCTGTCAATTCTGTAGGATCAATATCTTCTTCTAATTTCAACGAAACGATTTCTTCACGAGGTCGAACGAACATTTTTTTGAACGCATGTCCTTCGCTTGGATCGATTTTAAAAGTCGTATCAGCGAAACGAGGATCAGCTTTCATTGCTTCCATGTATTGTTCTGTTTCAGCAATCGTTCCAGAAAGTGTACCGTTGATTCCTTCTTTTGCAACTAAGATCCGTCCTTTAAGATTTAACGAGTTGCAAAATGCAAGGTGCTCTTTGGCAAACTCTTCCGGTTCATCGATTGGTGTGTAATTATAATAAAGTAATACTTGATAGTTCATCTTACTCTTCCTTTCCAGCATAGTGCTACTTAAGCATTATATGAAAAAAGAAGCAAAAAAGACGACTGTTCTGCTTGTGTTTTCCCGCACAAGTCTTTTCCTGCATTATTTTTTTGATTAATAAAAAAACACCAACTCAGCAAGAAAGCACCAATGATTTTTGGCACTCTATCTGTCAAGCAAGTGTTTTTTGATAAACGTATCTATTTTCCTGTCACTGCAAAATAATTTCCATCTGGGTCAGAGAAATTGAACACATATTCTTCTCCAAGCTGAACCATTTCACCAACAGTCACATTATTTTCTTTCATTGTTTTGTAAAGATCAAAAATCGCTTCACTATGGAACATCAATGATGGTGAATTTGACGCAACTTCTGGTGAATGCTGCTCAATAAATTCGCGATCATACAGCACCAATTTTGCTTGAGCGTTTTCTGAGGCGCCTATTTCGATGATCAGCGTTCCTTCCATCTCAACACGTTCAAGCTCTGTAAAACCGATAGATTGCCAAAAATTACTGTTTGCTTCGACATCATCGACATATAACATGATTTTTACTTCATTTGTAAACATACAACCACTCCTTTTTTGAAAGTGTAGCAGATTTTTCCCAAAACAGCTATAAAAAAAGAAAGCAGAACGTTCGAATCGTCCTGCTTTTCTTACTATAAATTAAATTACGCATTCACATCGATAACTTTTGAGTCATCAGAGATAGCTGATCGATCAAGCTCTTTGATTCTAGCGCTTGTTACAACACCAGCGACCATGCTTCCGCTAACGTTTGTTGCTGTACGTGCCATATCGATCAATGGTTCAACCGAGATAACTAAACCAACGATTGCTACAGGCAAGTTCATCGCACCTAGAACGATCAATGAAGCAAATGTAGCACCACCGCCGACTCCTGCGACACCAAACGAACTAATCGTTACGATGGCTACAAGCATCAAGATGAATTCTAAACTGAAAACATTGATTCCAGCAGCTGGGGCAACAATCGTAGCTAACATTGCTGGATAAACACCCGCACATCCGTTTTGACCAATCGATAATCCAAAGCTGGCAGAGAAGTTTGCTGTGGCTTCATCTACGCCCAATGCTTGTGTTTGCGTTTCAATGTTCAATGGCAAAGCGCCCGCACTTGAACGTGAAGTAAAGGCAAAACTTAGAACTGGAAATGCTTTTTTGAAGTATTGGATTGGGTTTACTTTCACTGAAATCAAGATCAATGAATGAACGACCAATACAAGCAATAACGCAACATAAGAAGCAATAACAAATTTTCCTAAGTTTACAATAGCAGCAAAATCACTTGTTGCCATAACGTTGATCATCAATGCAAACACGCCATATGGAGTCAAGCGCAACACAAGTGTCACGATTCGCATAACGATTTTATATAAACTGTCGATCAAGTTTGCAAAAAATTCTGCTTCTTTCGGTGCTTTACGTTTCACACCTAGATAAGCAACACCGACAAACGCTGCAAAAACGACAACGCCGATCGTACTTGTTGCACGTGAACCAGATAAATCAGCAAAGAAATTTGTTGGGATGAAAGACAAAATCTGTTGAGGAATCGATAAGTTCTCTACAGTCTCTTGACGTGTCGCTAATTCAGCGATACGTGCTGTTTCTGCGGCTCCTTCAGCAAATTTTGCACCTTGTAAACCAAACAACATTGTTGAACCAATACCAATAAGAGCTGCGATTGCGGTTGTTCCAAGCAAACTGGCTAGAACAGTCGAACTGATTTTTCCTAGTTTTTCGGAAACTTTCATTTTTGTAAAAGCGCCCACGATAGAAACAAAAACTAAAGGCATGATCAGCATTTGAAGGAACGATACATAACCTGAACCAACGATCCCGATCCATTCTAAAGATTGTGTCACTACCTTGCTGTCAAGACCGAAGATCAATTGGAGCAGTCCTCCAAAGATCACCCCGACACCTAGTGCACTAAATACGCGTGTTGAGAATTTTATATGGCGCTTTTGCAAACGATAAAATACATATAAGATGGCTGCAAAAACTAGAACCACTAAAACTGTGATGAGTGTTGTCATTTTTCTCCTCCTTAATTTTTATGACAAGTCCATCAAAGGAAGTAAAGGTTCCTGGCAGCTGCTCTTCAGCAGCTCCCCTGAAAAAGATCATTTTTTTCAGTGACTAGTTCATTTTAGCCTATTTGCTGATAATTTACATTAGTTTTGCTTACATTTAGTAATAAAAAAAAGCATTTGCGATAACTCCAGGCTATCACAAACGCTTACTATGGTTTTAAGGTTTCTCTGATTGGAAGTTCAATTTCACACCAGGTTCATCCAAAGCGATTTCGGTTACTTCATATGCTAAGCGCTGAACCAATTCAAACAATGGTGCAACAAGCTGATCGACTTCTTCTTGTGTCACATCATCTTTTCCCGCGATTTGGCGGTTCAGCACGTGATTGATTTGGCTGACTTTCCCAGATAAGATATATGTATCAAAAACCATTTGGAATTCTAGGCGTGCGCCAATGATGCTATGCTCTTTGGGATAGTTTTCATCATTTGCCTTCAAAGGGGCAAAGCCGACACTTAGTTCTGATTCGATTTTTTGATCTGCTGCTTTTTGATCATAATGGAAGGCTTCCACTACTTCTTTCTGTCTTCTGATCTCCATTTTATCACTCCTTTACCCCAAATTATACCATACACAAATTGAAAAAAAACACTAAATATTTCTCTCAATCAGCAAAAAAAGGTCTTCTCATACGTCATTTGAAATATTATTCAAAGCCTTGTATTGTCAAAATCTCACGAAGATCAGCCACTGTCCAGTCAGCACCTGCGGAACCTAAAAAATGATCTCTATCATATAGACAAGTTTTGATACCTGCTCTTTTTCCTGCCTCGATATCCAACGAACGATCACCAATCATGATTGTTTGTTCTTTTGTCATTTTATGTGCTTTGATCAAATAATTCAATGAAGCAGGATCAGGCTTACGCGGAAATGCTTTATCCAAACCCACTACTTCTTCAAACAAATCCGCCATCTGATAATGTGCAAGAAGATCCCACGTTGACTGAGTGAGACGATGAGTTAAAACATAGTGTTTCTTCCCTTCTTGTTTCAATTGTCCCAGTACAGTCTTTGCTTCTGGAAAAGGCTTCGCGATTTTCCCGATTTCTTTTTCATATTGATGGAACAGCGGTGTAAAAGCTTCATCGGACAAACCAAATTTTTCTCTTAGGCTTTTGGTCGATTCTTTTTTCATAATAAAGGTGATTTCTTTTAGCGATGGATAATACCCATGATCAGCCAGAGCTTTTTGAGCAGCTTCCACCATCCCTGGATAAGTATCGAATAATGTTCCATCGAAATCCCAAATATAGTTTGTTACGTTTTCCATGTTAGACACTCTTTTCAAACGTTTGCTTGCAGCTGTTGCAAGTTACACGTATTCTTCCTTTTCCTCGAGGTGCGCGCAATTTTTGACGACAATTAGGACAAGCAAAGTAAATATATGTTTGATTTTTTACTTTTTCTGCAGATTGCGGTTCTTTTTTCGAAAAACTTTTAAAAAATTTTTTAAAGTTCGCTGATTTTTGCAAATATTTTTGATTCTCGTTCAAGCGCGGATAGATTTTTTTAGAGAAAAAACGATAACCGAGAAGAACGATCAATACACCGCTGATGATTTCTCCTAAATGCCAAGGAATCCACGGTCCAAATAAATTGAACAGTAACGCTGCAATCAGAAAAAAACGGTTTAATTCATCGAATCGAGCATAGCGCCCGTTCATGATTTGTTGGTATTTTTTTTGCCATTTGATAACTCGTTCAAGCCAGATTTGTGCCATGTTTTTCTCCTTTTAGCCTAAGTTTCCAGAGGCGATTTGATGGATCGTATTTCTGTTTTTAGTAAAATCAACAACAATAACTTTCTTTTCATTTGGCCGTTCAACCACACGAAAAGTCTCTTCTAAAGGCAGCGCATATTTCTTTGAAGGCAATTGCCGTGTTTGAAAATAGCGACGGAACAAACGCGCCATTTGCGAAAACGGAATCGTTGTGCTGACTAAAGCTGGATATTTTTTCAAGATAGCTAGCAATTTCAAGAAATCTCTTTTTCTTTCAAAGTTTTTAAAAAAACTCTTTAAAGCTTTTTGCTGACGCTGAAAGACAGAGAAACCATTTGTATCATCTACTTGATAACGGGTATACTGCTGAAGTTCAGTTCCTGCTAGTTGAATCTGCCCTTCTGCTGTTTCAATCAGTAAACCTTGCGCAAATTCTTCATTGATGACTTTATGCCATTCTGCTAAAGAAAGTTCCACATAGCCATCCACTGCTAAATCGAGATCTCTTTCAAAGAAGTGTTCTAGCGAGGCCTTCCCTCCTGAACGATAGATCTCCCCCAGTGTCAGTCCTTCTAAATGGAACTCTGGTGAAAAATGCAGCAGTGTTTTAAAGTCAGTCAGCTGTAAATAGATAAACGTCGAACGTTCAAGAATCTCATCTTTTAAAACAATTAAATAATTCATTTTTCTCCTCCTATTCATCCCATTTTAAAATAACATATTTTGTAAGGGCTGTCTGGCACAAACAAAGATTTTGGTAAAAATTTTAATTTTGTGTACCAAAAAAGCGCTCATTTAATGAACGCTTTTTGACGTGCAAAACATTAGTGTTAAATAATTTTATTATGTAAACTTTATGGAATCACATAAAAAGAATGTTTTTGATTCAAAAATCTTTTCTTCAATAAACAATACGACAAAAACCCATTCAACACAGAAAAATCATTTCTGTGTTGAATGGGCTTTTGAGATTGCTCAATCATAGCAAGTTTCCATTATTTATTGAAGATTTTCGGACCTTTGCGCATGTTTTTACGGTCATTTTTTGGTGTAGCAAAGTCTTTTGCTTTGCCGCCGCTTTGTTTCTTTTTGATTAGTTCCAACATTTTTTCTTTTGAATCCATTTTTGCACCACCTTTTTTCTTGCACACTGCTCAACTATTATTCCAGTTTTAGAAACAAATTGCAAACAAACTCAGAGATTTCTCATCATTTATTAGCGAAGCCATATTTAAAAGCAGCTCTCCTCTGCAAGACCAGATGATTCCATCTGGTCTTGCAGGGGATTTATTTTGTTTGGTTTTAGCGTTTTGTCAATAAAGCCACTGTTTCGATATGGTTCGTTTGTGGGAATAGATCGACTGGTTGGATTTTTTCGACTTGGTATTGGTCAGAGAACAATTTCACATCTCGGGCAAAAGTCGCTGGATTGCATGAGATATAAATGATGCGTTCTGGTGCCATTTCTTTTGCTGACTCGATAAAGCTTTCGTCTAGGCCTTTTCTAGGCGGGTCAACTAAGATAACTGTTGGCTGGATGCCTTTTTTCTGCCATTTCTGCATCACTTTTTCTGCTTTGCCTACTTCATAAGTTGCATTTTCAATGTGATTATTGAAGGCATTTAATTTTGCATCTTCTACCGCTTGCGGGATGATTTCCATTCCATAAACGTGTTTTACTTTGTCTGCAAGGGATAAACCGATTGTTCCGATTCCAGAATAGGCATCGATCACGACGTCTTCTTCTGTTAGGTTAGCAAAGTCGATTGCTGTTTCATACAAACGCTCTGTCTGTTCTGTGTTTACTTGGTAGAAGGACTTCGCTGAGATTTGATATGTTTTTCCTAGCAATTGGTCTTTGATTGCTGAAGTGCCGTAAAGTACAACTTCTTTATCACCTAAAATAACATTTGTTTTCTCGTCATTGATGTTTTGGATCACGGAAACAACTTCTGGCAATGTTTCATGGATGACGCGCGCGATTTCTTTGCCTTTGAAGAATTTCTCTTTTCTTGTGACAAGCACGACCATCATCTCATGTGAATAATGTCCTCTGCGAATCACGATGTGTCTTATTTGGCCTTCGTGTTTTTCTTCGTTATATGCACGTACCTCAAAACGTTCCAAAATCTCTCTGACAGCCACGATTGCTTTGTCGATTGCAGGGTCTTGGATATAGAAGTCTTCGATTGGGATCAATTGGTGGCTGTTTTTGCGGTAAAAACCAGTCATCAATTTTCCGTCAACGCGGCGAACAGGAATCTGTGCTTTGTTCCGATAACCGACTGGATTTTCCATCCCGATTGTTGGAAGTACAGGCACTTCTGTTTCTTTTGCGATTTTAGTCATTACGTTTTCTACTTGTTTTTGTTTGAACGCTAATTGTTTTTCATAGCTTAAATGGGCAAGCGGTGCGATGCCTGTTCTGATCAATGAAAGATTGTCGACAGGTTTTCGGTCAGGTGATGCAGTCAGCAACGTTTCTACTTTCGCAAAACCGAATTTGTTGCCTGCTTTCACGACTAATACTTCTGCTTTTTCGCCTGGAAGGGCATTTTCGATGAATAACGGATAGCCGTCGATTTTCGCAACACCTAGTCCTTCATAACTCAAGTCGATGATATCGACGGTGTATCGTTCATTTTTCTTTACTGGTTCGTTCATAAATTGCTCCTCATAGATTAGTTTGTCTTAATGACTTTACTACATTTTTGCACGAAAATAAAGGAGCTGTGTTCCTTTCCTTCAGATTCGTCCAAATTTACAGATTCCTTTACCAATAAAAAAGCCGGAATATCACAAAAATTTGAAAAGCAAATTTCGGATATTCCGGCTTTTTATCAAAAACGCATGAGAAAATACTCGATTTCTCAAAACATTTTCACTAAAAGATCAGTTATCTGCTGAAACTGGGCAGATGCCGCAGTTCTTGTCTATTTTTTCTCTTCGTCGCCGATTTTACCATCGCCGTCGATGTCTTCATCTGTCAGTTTTTCAACTTCCTTGACGAATTCTTTGCTGACTTCTTCTAATTCTTCTGGACCGGTGATTGCATCATCGGGGATTTGATCCGTATTGGCAAAAAATTCGATATGCTGGTGCAGATTCTTGAAGTGCATTGGGGCATTGCCGCCATACTCTCCGTCTAAGTTGATCATGACTGGTCGATTGATATCATCGTCCGTCTCAACGTAAAGTTCGCTTGTCTTTGTATAGATCACTCGAGGATCTTCTGTATGCCGTCCACCGTTGATCATCAATGCAGCAATGTGCAGCAATTCAAAAATATTGGCTGTTTTAACGATGATCAAGGAGAATTTTCCGTCATCTAATTTTGCATCAGGAGCGATTTGTTCGAACCCGCCCACAGAATTAGTCAAACCTAAGAAAAACATCGAAGCATTGCCGACATATTCGCCTTCATCGTATTTCAGATGCATCTTGATCGGCTTCACACGCGGAAGCATTTCAGCTCCCTTAGCTAAATAAGCCAAGTAGCCGAAAATACTTTTCAATTCTGATGGTACTTCATAGGTCAGTTCGGTAAGGTAGCCGCCTGCAGCGATATTGATAAAATATTGGTCATCGGTTTGACCGATATCCATTTTCACTGTCTGATTTTTTTTGATGACTTCTGCAGCCTTCTTGATGTTGTCTCGAGGAATCTTTAACGCTCTAGCGTAATCGTTGGTGGTACCAGCAGGGATAATCGCCATTTTAGGACGTTTTTCCAATGGTGCGATCCCATTTACTACTTCGTTGATCGTTCCGTCTCCCCCAGCTGCTACCACCAGATCAAAACCTAGCTTACCTACTCGTTCTGCTTCGTTTCTAGCAGAGTTTTCCTCTGGAGTAGTAGCATAGGCGCTCGCCTCATACCCTGAATCTTCTAATACTTGTAGAATATCTGCCAAATTTTTCTTCAGCAATTCTTTTCCAGAAGTTGGATTATAAATGACACGTGCTTTTTTCATGATTGTATCCCTCTTAGCGTTTTGCCAATTCTTCTGTAAGCAGTTTATTCACGATTCCCGGATTTGCTTGTCCTTTGGTTGCTTTCATGATTTGTCCTACTAAGAAGCCGACAGCACGGTCTTTACCGTTTTTGAAATCATCGACAGATTGTTGATTGTTATCTAGAATCTCATTGATGATCGGCAATAATTTAGATGGATCAGATAATTGTACCCAGCCGTTTTCTTCAACAACTGTTTTTGCATCTCCGCCTTTTGTGATCAACTCACGGAAGACTTTTTTCGCAATTTTAGAACTGATTGTTCCGTCTGCGATCAAGGTCATCATACCAGCTAAGTTTTCAGGTGTTAATTTTGTTTCAGCTAATTCAAGTTTTTCACTATTCAAGTAAGCAGAAACTTCACCCATCAGCCAGTTCGATGCTTGTTTTGCATCCGCACCGTTTTTCAATGTTTCTTCAAAGAAATCAGACATTTCTTTTGTCAAAGTCAGAACCATTGCATCGTATTCAGGCAATCCTAATTCTTGGATATAACGCGCACGTCTTGAAGCTGGCATTTCAGGTAATGAAGCTTTGACTTTTTGGATCCACTCGTCGTCAATGACGAATTTTGGAATATCTGGTTCTGGGAAGTAACGGTAATCACTTGAACCTTCTTTGACACGCATCAAGACTGTTTTGTTTGTTGTTTCGTCAAATCTTCTTGTTTCTTGTTGGATTTCTCCACCTGAAAGCAAGACTTTTGCTTGACGTTTTTCTTCAAAAGCAAGTCCTTTTTTAACAAATGTCATTGAGTTCAAGTTTTTAAGTTCTGCTTTGGTACCAAATTCTTCTTGTCCGTATGGGCGTAAAGAAATATTCGCATCACAACGCATAGAACCTTCTTCCATCTTCACATCGCTGACTTCTGTAAATTGGATGATTGAACGTAATGCTTCAAGGTATGCGTAAGCTTCTTCAGGTGAACGCATATCTGCTTCTGAAACGATCTCGATCAAAGGTGTTCCTTGACGGTTCAAGTCAACATAAGAATAACCGCCGATACCGTGCATGTTTTTCCCAGCATCTTCTTCTAAGTGAACACGCTCGATACGGATTTTTTTCTTTTTGCCTTCTACTTCGATCTCGATCCAGCCGTCATGTCCGATTGGCTGGTCGAATTGAGAGATTTGGTATGCTTTTGGATTATCTGGGTAAAAATAGTTTTTACGGTCAAAATGTGTATCTTTTGAGATTTCACAGTTTAAAGCTAGTGCTGCTTTCATCCCAAATTCCAAAGCTGTTTTGTTCATTACTGGCAAAACACCTGGGTAACCCCAGTCAATAACGTTTGTATTGCTGTTTGGCTCCGCCCCGAAATGTGCAGGCGCTGGAGAGAAGATTTTTGAGTTGGTTTTTAATTCAACATGGACTTCAAGCCCAATGACAGTTTCAAAGTTCATTAGTCTTTCCCTCCTAAAATCACTGGTAATTGTTTATGGAACTCTGTCGCTTGTTCAAATGCATAAGCTGCTTGATACATTGTTTTTTCGTCGAAGTGTTTACCGATGATCTGCAATCCGATTGGTAGTCCTTCTGAGAATCCAGCTGGTACTGACATACCTGGAAGACCCGCTAAGTTCACTGGGATCGTCAAGATATCACTCATGTACATCGTGATTGGATCATTGATGTTTTCGCCAATACCAAATGCAACGGTTGGAGAAGAAGGACCAATGATCAAGTCGTATTCTGCAAAAACTTTATCGAAATCTTGTTTGATCAATGTACGAACTTGTCCAGCTTTCTTAAAGTGTGCGTCGTAATGTCCAGCGCTCAATGAGAATGTTCCCAACATGATTCGGCGTTTTACTTCATCACCAAATCCTTCTGAACGTGAGTTGACATAGACATCTTCTAAGTTGCTGACATTTTCAGAACGATGGCCGTAACGAATGCCGTCAAAACGCTGCAGATTTGAACTTGCTTCTGAAGACGCAATGATGTAGTACACAGCAACACCGTATTTTGAATATGGCAGGCTGACTTCTTCAACGACAGCACCTAAAGAACGGAAAGTTTCTGCTGCTTTAAGCACAGCTTCTTTGACATCTGGATTTACCCCTTCACCAAGATATTCTTTTGGCAAAGCGATTTTCATTCCTTTGATTTCTCCTGTTAGTCCTTCTGCAAAATCTGGCACAGAAACACCTGAAGAAGTACCATCTTTTTCGTCGTATCCGCTGATTGCTGTAAGAGCCAAAGCGTTATCTTTGACTGTACGTGTCATTGGTCCGATTTGGTCAAGTGAAGATGCAAAGGCGATTAAACCAAAACGTGAAACACGTCCGTATGTTGGTTTCATCCCTACGATTCCGTTGAATGATGCTGGTTGACGGATACTTCCACCTGTGTCGCTTCCTAGAGAAACTGGCACTTGTCCAGCTGCAACTGCTGCTGCAGAACCGCCAGAAGAACCGCCGGGAACTTTTGAATGATCCCAAGCATTTTTTGTTTTCTTGAAGTAAGAAGTTTCTGTACTTCCGCCCATCGCAAATTCATCCATGTTCAATTTGCCGACAGGGATCATATCTGCTTGATAGACTTTATCCATAACAGTTGCGTCATAGATTGGTGTAAAGTTTGAAAGGATTTTTGAAGCAGCTGTTGTCAAGATATCTTTTGTGACGATGTTGTCTTTGATACCGATTGGGATACCTGCTAAGACATTGCTTTCTGTGATTCCTTTCAAGTCGATTGCTTTTGCTTGTGCTAAAGCTTGTTCTTCACTGACTGTGATGAACGCTTCAACTTCTGGTTCTGTTTCTTTGATGCGGTCGATCGTCGCTCTTGTCAGATCTTGCGCTGTTATTTCTTTTGATACTAGCAGACTATGCAGTTCTTCTAGTGAACGGTTATATAACTCTGGCATTATGCACCAGCCTCCCCATTATCGATAATTGCCGGCACTTTGATAAATCCGTCTTCAGATTCTGGTACGTTTTTCATCAATTCGTCACGGTCCCATCCGGCTTGCGCACGGTCTTGACGCATCACATTGATTGTTTCTACGACATTCGATGTGAATGGTACTCCTTCTGTATCTACCTCTTCAAGCATCTCTACCATATCGATGATATTTCCAAGCTGCGCTGTAAAACTTGCGAGTTCCTGGTCATCGAATTTAAGTTTTGCTAATCTGGCAACGTGTTTTGCTTGCTCTTCGCTAATCGCCATAATACCCCTTCTTTCCTAACGAGCTAAAAACTTTGCTCCCTATTTTAACATAAGACTTCTTTGTCTGAAATTATTTTGTGAAATTATTTAGTGAAATTTCTCTGAAAAAGAATCAAGAAATGCTTACTCAGCAGGATGACTCTCTGCTAATGCTTCATTCATTTCTTCTTCCGTCCAAACATCGACACCTAAATCTTGTGCTTTTGTCAGCTTGCTGCCTGCTTCTTCACCAGCAACGACGATGTCTGTTTTTTTAGAGACACTGCCTGTGACTTTTCCGCCTAGATTTTCGATCATCGCTTTTGCTTCTTCTCTTGTATAACGAGTTAATTTTCCAGTCAAGACGACTGTTTTGTCTTTAAAGGGCGATTCAACTTTTTCCAACTGAGAAGCACGAATTCCTTTGTACTCGAAATTGACACCAGCTTTTTTCAGTTCTTCCATCAATTCATGGACTTCTTCATTATCAAAGTACGCAACCACACTGTCTGCAATCGTATCGCCGATGGTATCTAGTGACACGATTTCCTCAAAGCCGCCTTTGCTCAATGTGTCAAGATTACCGAAATGTTCTGCTAAGATTTTTGCAGCTTTTGCACCGACATGTCGGATGCCGAGGCCGAAAATCAACCGTTCGACTGAATTATCCTTGCTGTTATCAATAGCATTCAAGATATTTGAAGCAGATTTTTCTTTTATTTTCTCCAATGTCAATAACTCTTCTTCTTTGAGGAAGTAAAGGTCTGCGACATCTTTGACTAATTTTTTCTCATACATCTGTTCCAACACTCTTGGTCCTAATCCATCGATATTCATGGCATTCCGCGAAACAAAGTGATTCAAACCTTCTTTGATCTGTGCAGGACATTTCGGGTTGATACAGCGCAGCGCAACTTCTTCATCAAGATGGACAAGCTCACTGTCGCAAATCGGACAATGGGTTGGTATTTCGTAAGGTGAGCTATCTTTTGGACGCTCATCTAGGATGACCTGTGCTACTTCAGGGATAATGTCGCCTGCTTTATAAATACGAACCGTATCATTTAGTCGGATATCTTTCATTCGAATATAATCAGCATTATGCAGGCTTGCTCTGCTGACTGTTGAACCTGCGACTCTGACAGGAACCATTACAGCTGTGGGTGTAACGACTCCCGTACGACCGATCGTCCATTCGATATCTTGGATTTTCGTCTCTGCTTCTTCAGGCGGAAATTTGTAAGCTGTCGCCCATCTCGGTGCTTTGACGGTAAAGCCTAATTGGTCCTGGAGATCAAAGTCATTGACTTTGATGACGATTCCGTCGATTTCATAAGGCAAGTCGATTCTTTTCTCATGGAATTCTTCGATGTATGACCAAACTTCGTCGATCGAATGACAAAGCCGTTTTTCCGGATTGATCCTAAAGCCGATACGAGAAAGCTCATCTAAAGCTTCATCTTGTGTTTGAGCTGTCAAAGGACCAAAATCTGCTACAGTATATAAAAATGTATCCAGGTTACGTTTAGCCGTTATCTTTGGATTCAATTGTCTTAATGAACCTGCGGCCGCATTTCGCGGATTGGCAAAGATATCTTGTCCCGCAGTTTCTCGTTCTTCATTTAATTTAACAAAAGATTTTTTCGGCATATAGCATTCGCCGCGGACTTCGATTGAGATCGGTTCTTCTAAACGAAGCGGGATCGAGCGAACGGTTTTCAAGTTTTCAGTGATATTCTCACCAACTGTGCCGTCTCCTCGTGTTGCTCCGCGAACAAATAGCCCATTTTCATAACGTAATGAGATTGATAAACCGTCGATTTTCAATTCACAACAATAAGAGACGGTTTTCCCAACTGCTTTTTGCACTCTCTGGTCAAAAGCAATCAATTCTTCTTTACTGAAAATATCATTCAGACTATATAAAGGAATATCATGGGTTGCTTTTTCAAAACCAGAAAGGATCTCGCCCCCTACACGCTGCGTCGGAGAATCAGACATGATCAATTCTGGATAAGCTTCTTCGATTGCTGTTAATTCTGCATATAACTTGTCATAAACATAATCTTCGACTGTTGGCTGATCTTTTACATAATATTCGTAAGACCAGCGATTCAATTTTTCTCGTAATTCTTCGGCACGCTTCGCAGCGTCATCAATCGTCAATTCGTATTCTTTATCCATATTCAGTCACCTCGCATCTTATACTTTCTCAATTGGCGCAAATGCAGCTAGCAGACGCTTCACACCTTGATTTGGAAACGCGACGTCTAATTCTAGATCTTTCGCTGTCCCATTGACACGGACGACAGTACCAACGCCCCATTTTTTATGCTGCACTCGATCGCCGGCTTTCCAGCCTTCTTTTTCTCCGCCAGTCGCTGCTTTGGATGACACAGACGCATTCGCCGGCTGCTTGTATTGGTTATAAGAACCTGCTGAGCTTTGAGAAGAAAATGGATTTGCTTTCTTCGGTGTAGGACGCATACCTTGGATATCTAATAATTCTTGATCGATTTCTTCAAGAAAACGTGAAGGTCGATTGTATTGTGTTCTTCCGTATAGTGTGCGGGAAAACGCATTGGTCAAATAAAGACTTTCTTCTGCACGTGTGATTCCCACATAAGCTAAGCGTCGTTCTTCTTCTAGTTCTTTTTCTTCCATCAATGCACGAGAAAGCGGGAAAACCCCTTCTTCTAGCCCAATCAGGAAAACAACTGGAAACTCCAGCCCTTTTGCTGCATGGAGGGTCATCAATGTCACTTGAGAACCATCTTCTTCCAGATTATCGATATCTGAAACAAGTGCTAAATCATTTAGAAAGACCGTTAGTTTTTCTTCCGGTGCATCTTGTTCTTCTTCGTCTCGTTCAGCAAAACGCTTGTCGAATTCCTGTGTTACTGTCAAGAATTCTTCCAAGTTTTCTAATCGCGCTTGAGCTTCTAAGGTGTTCTGGTTTTTAAGATCTTCTTGATACCCGCTGCGGTCTAAAAGTTCTTTCGTCAATTCCGTAACTGTCAAATAAGGGATCATTTGAGTGATTTCATCAATCATTTGGCCAAACTTTTCTAATTCTCGGCCCGCTTTGCCGCCGATGTTAGCTAAATCGACATTTTGGGCTGCTTCAAGCAAGGACCATTCATGCATTGTCGCAAATTGACGAAGCTTATCGACAGAACCTGGACCGATTCCGCGTTTGGGCGAATTGACCACTCGCTCAAAGCTGATTGAATCTTGCGGATTAGCGATCACATTTAAATACGCAAGAATGTCTCTGATTTCTTTTCGATCGTAGAATTTATGTCCGCCGACCATTTTATATGGAATATTTGCTTTTAAGAGTGTTTCTTCCATGACACGTGATTGCGCATTTGTACGGTAAAGAACAGAAAAATCCCCATAATTGCGATGATTCATGCGGATCTCTTCTTGCATGCGGTCGACAATAAAACGCGTTTCATCACGTTCATTATCTGCACGGTAATAAGTGATTTTTTCTCCGTCGTTGTTTTCTGTCCATAGTTTTTTAGGTTTTCGATTCGAATTATTTTCAATCACTTGATTGGCTGCATCAAGAATCGTTTTCGTTGATCGATAGTTTTGTTCAAGTAAGATGACTTGTGCATCTGGATAATCTTTTTCGAAATCCAAGATATTCTGCATATCGGCACCGCGCCAGCCATAAATACTTTGGTCAGCATCTCCAACGACACAAAGATTGCGGAATCGTCCTGCCAGCAAGTTGACTAGTGTATATTGCGCATGGTTCGTATCTTGGTATTCATCAACATGGATGTATTGGAATTTATTTTGATAGTAAACTAAAGACTCTTCGTGCTCTTGGAACAATCGGATCGTATTCATGATCAAATCGTCAAAATCCATACATTGGTTGTAACGCAATTCTTTTTGATACGCGTCATAGCATTTTGCTGCGACTTCTTCAAAGTAACTGCCTTGCATCTTGCTGTAGTCTTCTGGTGTCAGCAAACTATTTTTTGCTTGAGAGATCGTTCCCAAGATTGAACGAGGATCATATTTTTTCGGATCGATATTTAATTCTTTCAAGATTCGTTTCATTAATGTTAATTGTTCTGAAGAATCAAGAATCGTGAAGTTGCGGTTATAACCGATAAAATCGACATCTCGCCGCAAGATACGGACACACATCGAGTGGAATGTAGAGACCCAAACATCGTCGCCTCCAGCACCTAGTATTCCGTTGACCCGTTCTTTCATTTCTCTTGCTGCTTTATTCGTAAAAGTGATTGCTAGGATATTCCAAGGATTCACTTCTTTTTCTTCTATTAAGTAGGCAATTCGATGCGTCAGTACACGCGTTTTTCCACTTCCGGCTCCAGCCATCAGCAATAACGGTCCGTCTGTATAAAGTACGGCTTCTTTCTGACGTGGATTCATCCCTTTTAGTAAATCTGCTTTGGATGGCATCAACAACATCCTTTCTATTATCAATCTTTTTAATTATAGCATTATCCTTCTTCTCATTAAACTAGCAAACTTAAAATCCTTCGATAATTTGAAAAAGACCCTTGCAAGCTCGCCAAATTAGCGCTACCCTATCATAGGAGTGTGAGAATGTGAATAAAAGTAGAAGAAAAAAATCGTACAAATATTTAGACGATACCCGGATCTATTTTATATTTAAAGGGATACTTGTAGGATTGATCGTTGGAGTTGTCGTCAGCTTGTTTCGGCTGGCCATCGAAAAAACAGGCGAAGGCATTCAATGGATGTATGCACAAAGCCATGCGCATCCGATTTTGCTTGTCTGGCTGCTTGCGTTGTCACTAGCTGCAACCTTTTTTGTCGGCTGGCTGATACACAATGAACCAGACATCAAAGGGAGCGGTATTCCGCAAGTGGAAGGCCAATTGAACGGCGAGCTGCATATGAACTGGTTTTCTGTACTTTGGAAAAAGTTTGCAGGCGGTATCGCTTCTGTTGGTTTAGGACTTTTTCTTGGCAGAGAAGGTCCCTCGATCCAGTTAGGGGCTGCGATTGGTCAAGGAACCAGCCACTATTTGAAAAGTCCGAAATCAGAAGAAAAAATCTTGATTTCCAGCGGCGCCAGTGCTGGTTTAGCCGCAGCATTCAATGCACCGATTGCTGGACTTCTTTTTGTTTTAGAAGAGATCCATCATTCGTTTTCTCCTTTAGTATGGCTGACTTCTTTTGCTTCAGCTATTACCGCTAATTTTATTTCATTAAACTTTTTTGGGTTGCGGCCCGTCCTTTATCTAGGTGAACTTCCTTCATTGCCGTTGAAATACTACGGCTCCTTACTTATTCTTGGTATTATTTTAGGTATTTTAGGTTATATTTATCAAATCGTGCTGCTTGCTTTGCCGAAATGGTACAGCAAATTGCCGATTCCCAGCCGTTTTTACGGATTCGTGCCCTTCATGTTGATTTTGCCAATTGGGTATTTTGCTCCTACGATTTTAGGCGGCGGCAACCAAATCGTAATTGCGCTAGGAAATACTTCGCCAGCACTTTCGTTATTGATTGGACTGTTTTTATTACGTTTTGTCTTTTCAATGGTCTCTTATGGCGCAAGTCTGCCTGGTGGTATCTTTTTACCGATTTTGACTTTAGGTGCACTGATCGGCAGTATTTATGGAAAGATCCTGGTTGTTTACTTTGGAATGGACCCTGTATTGGTAAAAGATTTTGTAATCATCTCGATGGCTGGTTATTTTACCGCAATCGGAAAAGCACCGCTCACTGCGATCATTCTTGTAACTGAAATGGTCGGCTCGCTGAATCACTTGATGCCCCTTGGTTTAGCTGCGCTAGTGGCTTATGTTGTGAATGATCTGCTTGGCGGAAATCCAATCTACGAATCCTTACTAGAACGTCTTGTCGGTACAAAAACATCCGATATCAGTGGTAAAAAAGTCGTTGTCGACTACCCTGTAACAGCTGAAAGTACACTGGATGGGGCAATGATCCGCGACTTTAATTGGCCAAAAAATATGCTTTTGATCTCGATTCGACGCGGAAACAAAGAAATCTTGACCCATGGCGACACCGTGATGAATGTTGGCGATATCCTTGTGATTCTGACAGATGAAAACAGTGTTTCCCATATCAAACGAGAAATCACTGATCGTTCTTCTGTAAATTCATTTAAGCAAGCCTTTTAATGAAAAAGCTGATCGGCAGCAATTGCTGTTAGATCAGCTTTTTTTGCTTTCATGAAAGTTTTTGACTGTTTACAAAAACGAAATCGAACGTTTTTGACTGTTTTTTATTGATTATCGTTTTTTCTTGTGTTATTATTACCAACGAAGGAGGTTGTGGAAATGCTTACAGAAGAACGCAGACAACAAATATTGCACTTATTGAATCAACAGAATATCGTCAAGTCCCAAGAATTAATGATACTTCTTCATGCTTCTGAATCCACTATACGACGTGATCTCCAAGAATTGGAGAACGAAGGATTTCTTGAACGTATCCATGGCGGAGCTAAAAAAGTCCAGCATTTAGGATTCGAACCGTCCATGAATGAAAAAACGCTCAAAAACATTCAAGAGAAACAAACAATCGCTCGTTTAGCTGTAGATGAAATCGATGATGATGATGTCATTTATCTGGATGCTGGTTCTACTACTTTAGAAATGATTCCGCTATTAAAAGGAAAACCAATCACTGTTGTTACTAATTCAGTGAAACATGCAGCTAATTTAGTGGAATTAGCCGTACCGACTATCATTCTTGGCGGTACAGTCAAACTGTCAACGAACGCAGTTTTAGGTTCCAGCAGTTTTGAACAGTTGGAAATGCTTCATTTCAATAAAGCATTTATGGGCATGAATGGTGTTCACTATGAACAAGGATTCACTACCCCAGATCCTGAAGAAGCAGCATTGAAACGTTTAGCGATGAAGAACACCGAAGAAGCATTCGTCTTGGCAGATCAGACAAAATTCAACAAGTTGACTTTTACCACTGTCGCTTCCATAAGCAGTGCCACAATCTTAACCGAGCGTTGCCCAGCTGAATATCTTGAACGATACCGCGAAGCAACGACCATCAAGGAGGCAATTTAGATGATTTACACAGTAACACTTAATCCGTCGATTGATTATATCGTCCGTGTTGATGGATTAAAAGTCGGTGATCTTAACCGAATGACCGAAGATTTGAAACTACCTGGCGGAAAAGGAATCAACGTTTCGCGAATTTTGGAACGCACAGGAACAACTTCGACAGCTTTAGGATTTTTAGGCGGCTTTACCGGTACGTTTATTTCTGACTGGTTAGAAAAAGAACAAATCAAGACCGCTTTTACTGAAATCGCTGAGGATACTCGAATCAATATCAAACTGAAATCAGATTCTGAAACAGAAATCAACGGCTTAGGCCCTGCCCTTTCAGATGCAGAAATCGAACAATTGAAACAATCATTAAGTACTGTCACAAAAGGCGATATCGTTGTTCTAGCTGGAAGTACACCTGCAAGTTTGCGTAAAGGCTTCTACCAAGAATTGATCGAGATCATTCGTGAAAAAGAAGCAGATTTCGTGATCGATACTACGGGCGAAGACCTAAAAAATGCTTTGCCAAAACAACCTTTGCTGATCAAACCAAATAATCATGAATTAGCAGAGCTTTACGATACTTCATTCAATTCTATTGAAGATATCTTGCCATATGGTAAAAAATTATTGGCAGAAGGCGCACAAAATGTATTGATCTCCATGGCTGGCGACGGCGCATTATTGTTTACCAAAGATGGCGCATATCAATCAAACGTTTTAAAAAGACCTTTAAAAAACTCTGTAGGAGCAGGCGATTCTATGATTGCTGGTTTCATTGGTTCTTTCAGCAAAAATCAAGATCCTGTAGAAGCCTTCAAATGGGGCGTCGCTTGCGGCAGTGCTACTGCCTTTTCAGATGACTTAGCATCAAAAGAATTGATCGACACACTGCTTCCAGAAGTAAAAATCACAAAATTAAATTAATTTATCAGGAGGATTCGTAATGAATATCAAAGACCTTATGATCAAAGATGCAATGATCATGGACCTTCAAGCGACAGATAAAGCGAGCGCAATTGATGAGATGGTCCAAAAAATGTACGATGCTGGAAGAATTTCAGACATCGACACTTATAAACAAGGAATTTTAGCTCGTGAAGCACAAACTTCAACTGGTTTAGGCGATGGTATCGCAATGCCTCACGCAAAAAATGCTGCGGTAAAAGAAGCAACAGTTCTTTTTGCAAAAAGTAAAAACGGTGTAGATTATGAAGCATTAGATGGACAACCAACTTACCTATTCTTCATGATTGCTGCTCCAGAAGGCGCAAATGATACACATTTACAAGCTTTAGCTGCTCTTTCACGCCTATTGATCGATCCTGATTTCGTAGGCAAATTAAAACAAGCAGAAACACCTGATGAAGTACAAGGACTTTTCCAAGCGGCTGAAGATGAAAAAGCCAAAGAAGAAGCCGCTGAAGAAACAGCAGCTCCCTCTTCTTCAAACCGTTTTGTCGTTGCTGTAACGGCTTGTCCAACTGGGATCGCTCATACGTATATGGCTGAGGATGCTTTGAAGAAAAAAGCCAAAGAAATGGGCGTTGATATCAAAGTCGAAACAAACGGTTCAGAAGGAATCAAAAACCGATTGACAGCCGAAGATATTGCCAGAGCAGACGGGATTATTGTCGCAGCAGACAAAAAAGTCGAAATGAATCGTTTTGACGGCAAACATTTAGTCAATCGTCCAGTCAGTGACGGTATCCGAAAATCAGAAGAATTGATCGACTTGGCTTTAAGCGGCAGCGCTCCTGTCTTCCATGGTGAAGGAAACACAGAAGATGCTTCTGATAACGATGCTTCAGGATCTGTTGGTCAAAAAATCTATAAAGATCTGATGAATGGTGTTTCTCATATGCTGCCATTTGTTATCGGCGGCGGTATTGCTATTGCGTTATCATTCATGATCGACCAATTTATGGGTGTTCCTCAAGATCAATTAGCAAATCTAGGGAATTATAACCAAGCTGCAAGCTGGTTCAACCAAATCGGACAAGCTGCTTTTGGTTTCATGCTTCCTGTTTTAGCTGGGTTTATCGCTTCAAGTATTGGTGATCGTCCTGGTTTGATCGTTGGTTTTGCTGCTGGTGCGTTAGCAAATACAGGCGGTGCTGGTTTCTTGGGCGCTTTAGTCGGCGGTTTCTTAGCTGGTTACGTTATCGTCTTTTTACGTAAGTTATTCAAAGGTTTACCAAAATCATTAGATGGAATCAAAACAATTCTCTTCTACCCTGTTTTTGGACTATTGATCACCGGATTCTTGATGCTGTTAGTAAACGTTCCAATGAAAGCTATCAATGATGCACTAAATAGCTTCTTAACTGGTATGAGCGGATCAAATGCTGCATTACTTGGCGCTCTTTTAGCAGGTATGATGGCTGCTGACTTAGGCGGACCAATCAACAAAGCAGCTTATGTATTCGGTACAGCAACTTTAGCTACAACAGTTGCAAGCGGCGGTAGTGTCGTGATGGCTTCTGTTATGGCTGGTGGTATGGTACCTCCTCTAGCAGTCTTTGTTGCAACTCGACTTTTCAAAAACAAATTCAGCAAAGCAGATCAAGATGCTGGTTTGACAAACATCGTTATGGGTCTTTCATTCGTTACAGAAGGTTCGATCCCATTTGCAGCTGCTGACCCAATTCGTACAATTCCTAGCTTTATCGTAGGTTCTGCGATTACTGGTGGTTTAGTTGGTGCATTCGGTATCAAACTTCTTGCTCCTCATGGCGGAATCTTCGTGGTCTTCTTATTGAGCCACCCAGTCTTATATCTTTTATTCATTGCTGTAGGTGCACTGATTTCTGGTGTGGTTTACGGACTATTGAAAAAACGTGTCTAATAATTAGGCAAAAAAGCTGCAGTTTCTCTTTTTGAGAACTGCAGCTTTTTTTATTCGTCTTCTTAATTTTTTTCTTGCTCATTTTTGATATACACAGGCTGTACAGCTATTTCTTGTTTTTTTGAAAGTCGATAGTATAAAAAGAAGCCAGAGAAAATCACGAGAAAACCAATAGGCACACCAACTGGAAATCGCGGAACCAACAAGAGGACAATAGCTAAAAGCGAAGCTGGGATCATGATACGATAATATAATTTTTTATCCATTTCTTTCACCTCATATTTTTTGACTTGTTAATTGCTCCAATTTTTTAAAGTCCATAAAGATGACCCTTAAATGATTCTCTCCTTTTTTCAGATCAACTCTAATGGTGTTGTTCTTCTTTTTCAAACGTTTGATCGTTATGTCTTTCCATCTTTCTTTCAGCTGTTCGATTGGAAATGTTTCAAACGCTTCTTCAGGTACATATATCCTTAGAATCGTTAAGTAATCTTGATAATGAGGATCTTCGACATTTATTTCCAGATATTCTCTTATATAATAATTATAGGCCTCCACACCATTATCTAAAGACGCTGTCGGATCGATTACTTTATAATTCATCATCTGGGAACGTGTTTCATCTACCCAAGGAAAATACGCTTGTGCATTCAATGTGCCTCGAATGCGCCGTTCATTCGAGCGTTCATTTTCTACATTGTAGCTTCTGGTAATAAAAAAAGAAGCATCTTTTTTCTGGATAGGCTGCATCTTCTCATTTTGATATTGGACCGATTGGATCGTATTTTCCGCATAGGCATATTCTACAAAAGGTTCTTTTAAAAGTCCGATTCCGTTGTCCCATGCAATATGGTCGAATCCTAATTGATCGCGATAATATTGCTGAAATAATACATTACTGCGTTCTTTCCAGTTAAAAGGATCACGATATAAGCGGACACGAATAACATGGTCATTGATTTGTTGGATTTCTTCCACTTGTTGCACTTCTAGAAATATCGGTTTGGGAATGATCCGGTAATATTCTGCGCTGTAATACATTTCCCAGCAAGACGTGAGACACAATCCACGATAATATAGATCATAGCCCGGGAATTGATTGCAATCTACCACGATCTCATCTTCCATACTTTTGATTTTCGGGTATTTTTCAATAGCTTCCGCAGATTCAAACAATTGGCGCTGTTCGATATGTTCCGTATTATTGAAAATATATTCGTCGTAGGCTCTCAAGTATGCAAAAACCCCGTTTTGAGACATTTTCAATTGAATATAGTCCTCGATCAGCTCTCTTTTCTTTTCAAACAAATCACGATCTAAGATATTTTTGATCACAAGCTGCTGATTAGCATAGCGAAAACTGAACTCACTCAGCGAATCACCTACTACATACCAGCTGTCTTCCTTTTTCAAAGAATCTGCTACTTGCTGCTTGAAAACAGAAAGATCAAACTGCTGCGGTTCCTGTTCAAAAGGTTGAAAAAAAGTTGGCTCTATCAGCAAACGAGCCAAAACCAGCCAATCTTGGATTTGAAGTTCTTGTTCCGTTTCGTTTAGTGGGCCAAGCTGCATCGACATCAATAATTTATCTTCGCCAATCATTTTCTCACCTCTTTTAAATCTTTTTATAATTTAATTATAACTAAAATAAAGAAAAAGCTAAAATTATATGACTTTCGTCGTTTCGACTAGTTTTTTTCAAAAATCATGATAAACTAAAATCGAGGTGATAATAATGGGCTTAAAATTCGAAAGAACAGATAATCTAGACAAACTATTTGAATCATTTGCAGTAGATCCTGAGAAAAAAGTAGCACCCAAAGAAGATATCGATCGCTTCTTGAATCCAAAACCAAAAGACAAGAAAAAACAGTCAGAAAAGAAATGATTTTCTGGCTGTTTTATTTTCACTCCCCTATTATTTTTTGATTTTTTAATTAAGTTTATATAGATTTTCACTTTTCGGAATAAATGGTAGTTTAAATAAAAAAGAGACTGGATGATTGGCCAATCTCTTCAAATGGCGCCGCTTAAGCTTGAATTGCTTTTTCGATGGCTTGCCATGCTTCTTCTTTACCTTGTTTTGTCACAGATGAAAATAAAATGAACTGATCATTTTTATCAAAGTCCAACGCTTTTTTGATTTCACTTTCATGTTTATTCCACTTTCCTCTTGGGATCTTGTCCGCTTTTGTTGCGACTACGATTGTTGGAATTTCGTAGTATTTCAAGAAATGATACATTTGGATATCCTCTTGTGATGGTTTGTGGCGCACATCGACAAGTGAAACGACTGCTTTCAGCTGTTCTCGAGTTGTCAGATACGTTTCGATCATTTGTCCCCACTTCGCACGTTCTGTCTTAGAGACTTTTGCATACCCATATCCAGGAACGTCCACGAAATGCAGTGCATTTTCAATCAGATAAAAATTCAATGTTTGGGTTTTCCCTGGTTTTCCAGAGGTACGTGCTAGATTTTTTCGGTTGATCAGTGTATTGATAAACGAAGATTTCCCCACGTTTGATCGGCCAGCTAAAGCAATCTCAGGGAGCGAAGTCTCTGGGTATTGTTTTGGTGCTACCGCGCTGATCACGATTTCCGCTTGATTGACTTTCATTGTTTCCTCCTTCATCAAAAAAAGTCTGGAACAGCCGTAAACTCGGACTGTCCCAGACCGTAAAATCGAATGTTCCTCGATACGATTTAGGGTCGTATCTTAAAGATTATCCGGCTTTCTTTTCTTTATCTTTATAGACAAGTTTTGGTTCGCCAGTTAATTCGGCTGCATCTTTTGTGATGATCACTTTTTCGATTGCTTCGTCTGATGGGATATCAAACATCACATCCATCATGATTTCTTCGATGATCGAACGCAATCCGCGAGCCCCTGTATTTCTTTCAATCGCTTTGTTGGCGATTGCTTCTAATGCGTCTGGTTCAAATTCCAACTCTGTATCATCTAGAGATAACAGTTTTTGGTATTGTTTCACTAACGCATTTTTTGGTTCTGTTAAAATACGTACCAAATCCGCAGTTGTCAATCGTTCCAACGCAGCCATCACAGGTAAACGTCCGATGAATTCAGGGATCAAACCAAATTTCAGCAGATCTTCCGGAATGATTTGTTGCATCACACTTTCATTCTCTGCTAATTTTTTGTTATTTGTGCCAAATCCGATCGTTTTTTCGCCCATACGGTTTTTAACGATTGTTTCGATGCCGTCAAAAGCACCGCCGACAATAAATAGGACATTTGTCGTATCGATTTGGATAAACTCTTGATGCGGATGTTTTCTTCCTCCTTGAGGCGGCACACTAGCTACTGTGCCTTCAAGGATCTTAAGCAATGCTTGTTGGACACCTTCACCAGAAACATCACGCGTGATTGAAACATTTTCGCTTTTACGAGCGATTTTGTCGATTTCGTCGATATAGATGATCCCTTTTTCTGCACGTTCTACATTGTAGTCAGCAGATTGAAGAAGTTTCAATAGGATATTCTCTACATCTTCACCGACATACCCTGCTTCAGTCAAACTTGTAGCATCAGCGATCGCAAATGGAACATTCAATGTTTTCGCTAATGTTTGTGCAAGGAATGTTTTACCGGAACCTGTAGGACCAATCAAGCAGATATTGCTTTTTTGTAATTCTACTTCGCCGTCATTTGCTTGTGTTTGCTGATTCACGCGTTTGTAGTGGTTATACACCGCTACTGCCAATGAGCGTTTCGCACGATCTTGGCCAATCACGTAATCATTTAATACATCAAGAATCTCTTGTGGTTTAGGTACCTCAGTAAATTCTCGTACAGCTTCTTCGTAAAATTCTTCGTCGATGATCTCTTTACATAGATCGATACATTCATTACAGATGTAGACTCCTGGACCTGCAACGATTTTTTTTACTTCTTCTTGTGTTTTTCCGCAAAAAGAACAACGTACAGTCTCGTTTCCTTCTGGATTATCATACATGGTCTTCACCCCTTGACTTGCATAAAAAAATCAGTGCAAGTAAATATCTTTGACTTTATAGTCTTCTACTATCATATCATATTTCAGCAAAAAGCAAAAGCATCATGAAATTTTTCCATCATTGCTTTACAAAACAAAAAACAAGGGTGGGACAACTGTTTGTCCCGCCCTCTTATTTTTTGTGAAAAGTTTTATCGAATCCGCTGATTAAGCTTCTTTCGCTGTACCAGTGATCAATTCGATTGCTTTTTTCATTGTTACATCATGTTGCAGCATGTCTTCTGTCAACACACGTTTGATTTGTTCGATAGGCATGTTGTATGATTCTGACAATTCGTTGATTTCAGCTTGGATTTCTTCTTCTGTCGCTGTCAAGTTTTCTTCTTTAGCGATTGCTTCGATAACAAGGTTTGTTCTTGTACGCAATTCTGCTTCGCCTTCGAATTGTTCATGCAAGTCTTCTTCTGTTGAACCAGTTAATTGATAGTACATTTCTGGTGAGATTCCTTGACGTTGCATGTTGTTCAAGAATTCTTCCATTGAACGGTGAACTTCTTCATGGACCATTGCATATGGCAAGTCAACGATTTCAGCGTTGTCTACAGCCATACGGATTGCAGCTTCGTCTTTTGCATCGTCAGCAGCTTTTGCTTTTGTTTCAGTTAATTCTTTACGGTATTTTTCTTTAAGTTCTGCTAATGTTTCAACTTCGTCATCCACGTCTTTTGCGAATTCGTCGTCTAATTCAGGAACTTCTTTTGCTTTTACTTCATGAACAGTTACTTTGAAGACTGCTTCTTTACCTGCTAGGTCTTCTGCTTGGTAGTCTTCTGGGAATGTTACAGTTACATCCAAGTTTTCGCCAGCTTTATGGCCAACTAGTTGTTCTTCAAATCCAGGGATGAATGAACCTGAACCTAATTCTAGTGAGTAGTTTTCGCCTTTGCCGCCTTCAAATGCTTCGTCACCAACGAAACCTTCGAAGTCGATAACTACTGTGTCGCCGTTTTCTGCTGCTGCATCTTCTTTGATCACTAATTCAGCTTGAGCGTCTTGTTCACGTTTCAAACGTGCTTCTACGTCTTCTTCTGTTACTTCGCGTTCTTGTTTTTCAACAACTAAGTCTTTGTATTGACCTAATTTCACTTCAGGTTTTACTGTTACTTCAGCAGTGATAACCCAATCTTGTCCTTTTTCCATGCTTTCAACATCGATTTTTGGTTGAGAAACTGGATCGATTCCTGCTTCTTTTACAGCTGCTTCGTAGTTTTCAGGTAAAACTGCGTTCAATGCATCTTCGTACAATGCTTCTTCGCCGTACATACGGTTGAAGACTTGACGAGAAACTTTTCCTTTACGGAATCCAGGAACGTTCAAAGTTCCTTTTACTTTATTAAATGCAGTTGTCAAACCTTTTTCGATTTGGTCTTGTGAGATTGTAAATGTTAATACACCATCATTGGTGCCTTTTTTTTCCCATGTTGCAGTCATTGATTTCCCTCCGAATTATCAAAAATAATTTTATACATCAAAAATGTTTTATGCATACCTTTAAATAGTACACTAACCCTAACGAATTGTAAACATTTTAAGAGCCTTAAACCCTTTATTTTCATGACTTTTTTATCTTTTATTCTAGAAAAAGCCTAGTGTTTGCCGAAGAAGTTCTTCTCTTTTTTTCGAGAAACCTTGATCTAGGCCTGCCGATTCTTTTCCTGCAATCAGTTCTTTATAATAACTAACCGTCTTTTGAAACCACCATTCAGGCTCTTCGATAAATCGATCGAAAAAAGGATAGACTAACGCGGATTGCATCGCAAACTCCTCTTTTAAACTCATAGCCAGCAAAGAATCTTCTTGTTCATAGTCTTCTGCAAGCCTGAGCAGTTCAAGATAACCTGGCTGATATTCAGGCAGGAGCAGATTTTTGGGTATCAGGGACACTTTCTCATTTTCTATTGTCAAAAAAGAAACAGGTTCATCTGTTTTCAACTGGACAAGCAATTCTAACAGCTTTGCGCGAACCATCGGATGGACAGAAGCAGTTGTCATGTATTGCCTCGCACGATGCAGCAGGTCTTCATAGGTCAGCTGCTGGATCACTTGAAGCAAACGCAGCTGTTCTGCTGGAGATTCTTCTGTAAAATGTTCCAGCTGCTGCTGAGCATCTGTGTGTTTTTGCCTTTCCATTTGTTCAGAAAAATATTCCATATGCTTGATTTTCTCCAACAATTCCTGCTCAAAAGTCTCAGGAAAATCATTCATTGCAATCAACTTTCGTGCATATAAATAGTTTTGGGTCTGCAGCAGCAAATCAAAATAGAAGGAAGCAAATGCTTCTTGCTGCAAATAATCGGATTCATAATCCATCGCCCGCTGCAAGGCTTCTTTTTTCTCATCAAGCTCAAACAAACAAAAGACCAGCAGACTGTTGCATTCAAAACCGGGAGACAATGTAAACGCCCGTTTGAAAAGCGTTTCTGCTTTTCGGTAGTCTTGTTCTGCTAATGCTTGCTGGGCAAGGCGCATGACATTTTCATATTTCTCTGGAAACTCGATTGGCCCCATCCTTTTACCTCACTTTATCGAAATAAAAAGAACCAACCGCGTCAAATCATGTTATAGGTGAAGTGACAGCTGGTTCTTTTTTGATTGATGTATTGATTTGTTACGTTATGATAATCAACGGTTGACTTCTTGATTGAAGGCTTTGATCAAATTGATCGTCACGACGCTGGTATTCGTGAAGAAATCACCGATATGCTGTTTTTTTCTGCTGAAAATCACAGGCAGATAACCGACCAGCAGCAGCGGGAATTTCAAGATAAAGCGACAAGCACCTTCACGAACAAGGACGGTCGGCCAGCTAAGTTCTTTTTCGTCAAAGCTGATCACTCGAATCCCGAAAATCATTTTACCAAGGGTTTGACCATGATTCAACTTTGTTAAGAAAATAAAATAGCTTAGGTAAATCAATAGACTGACTCCGCCGTAAATACTCCAATAAGCACTTGTACGCTCCATTCCAGCGATGTTGTAAACTGAGCCTATGGTGATATTGGTGATTGCGCTGATACAAACTAAGTCGATAACAAATGCGAATAAACGAATCCAAAAACCTGCATAAAAGTATTCCGGAAAGTCGTTTGCTCGAGGTTTTTTTTCCTCAAAAGGATCTGTGGTGTATTTTTTCCAGTCCGATTGCTTTGCTTTTATTTCTTCTTCCGTTAACGGCTGTTCTTGAAACCCGTGAAGAACTTTTTGAGCAAATTCTTTATTCGGTCCTACAGCCGGACGCTTTGCTTCTTGCGGCTGTTCTGGTGTTTCTTTCATCGCTATTCACCTCCGTAAAAGTACATCGCTTTTGGCGCTGAATCTGTACCGAAGTTTTCGAGGATCGACAGGATCTGATTTGTTTCCGAAGCTTTTCCGCCTGTGAAGCTGGCTAATTTCGACCCTAGCCATGTGCTGGCAAAACCAGTGCTGGCAGTCGAGTATTCAACAAGCTGTGCGTTTTCCAGCCCTTGTTCTTTTCTCATTGCAGCTAAAGCGTCTTTGGGAAATCCAATCGCATCGACAAGTCCGCTTTCTTTTGCCTGAACACCGTCGAAAATCCGCCCATCAGCGACTTTTTTGACTTCTTCTTTCGGCATGTTCCGTCCGTTGCTGACAACATCGACAAAGCGTCCATATGCACTATCGATATATGCTTGCAGCACTTCTTTATCTTGTTCTGTTTGCGGGCGCGAGCTTGAACCGATGTCTTTCAGCGCACCACTTTTGACTGTTGTGTCTTCTACACCGATTTTTTCCAGTAAGCCTGAATAGTTCAATCCTGACATGATGACACCGATAGAACCTGTCACTGTTTCATTCGTCGCAAAGATTTTGTCTGCTCCTGCCGAGATGTAGTATCCTCCGCTGGCTGCCATTCCTTTCATACTTACATACAGCGGGATATTTCTTTCTTCTTGGATTTTTTGAAGTTCATGTGCGATTTCTGCACTTTCATATACGCCGCCGCCTGGAGAATTCACTTCTAGAAAAAGTCCCTTGACTGTCGGATCTTCTTCTGCTGCTTTTAACTGCTCCATGAACCCTTCATGATCGTACCCTGAAGAAAACAAACCAGACGAACCACCGCTGATGATCGAGCCATCTACAGACAAACGAACGATTTTCTGGTCCGCATCTCCTTCTTCGATCACTTGAGGCGTCATTTCATCCTCTCCATACAAAAAGCGGTCAAAACTGCTCATTTGATCTTGGCTGTCTTCTCTCCCAATAGAAGACAATCCTGAAGATACAAGCGAAACCACTAATAACCCTGCTGCAATCGCAACAGCAACCCAACGTTTTTTATTCATTTATACGCTCCCTTAATATAGATTTTGCAGAATAATGACTGTTTCTTCTTCACCTGAAGCATTCATTTTTTCTGCTTTTTCACTTAAGCTGTAGCCTGAAAAAGTTTCGTTTGTCAAAACATCCTCAACTGTGAACGTTTGTGCTTTTTGGACACTCAGCGCATCTGGTGCGATTTCTTGGATACTATCCCAGCCGGTATCTAAGAATAATTTTGTCTCATCTGTCACATCTGTATTTTTTTCTAATTCAAGAATCTGTTTTTTCAATTCTCCTAAAGTCAAGATTTCAACTTTTGATTCCATTTTGTTCCCTCCTTACTTCCTCTTGCCCTCTATTGTACCGAAATCGCGAAAAAGAAGATAGTCAAAAATGGGATTCTATTTTGGAACCTGTTCTTTCATACACAGATCTTTGTAACTATAACCTAAGCAATGGATACACTGTTCAAAGCATGTCGTTTTAGTTACTTATGTTCCACTTTTGAAACACCACCCTACTTCCTTTTTTTAAATAAAAAACCGCCGTTACATATAGACCAATTTTATTTTCATTTGTTTTGTATTGACAAAAAACTACGAAAAAGGTTATCATTTTAATTGTTTCCAGGAAAAATAAAAAAAGGAGGATAGTTATACCATTGGATAGCGCCTGATCTGTGTTCAGCAGATGACGAGGAAAGAGCTCATCGAAATATTCGGCGGATGGCTCTAGGGACTGCACTCTACAAAGTATTTTAAAAACTATCTGCAAAGATAGAACAAAGAAATACTTGCGCAGCTGGAAGCACATTAAAACAAATCACGGAAGAAGGCAGGTTATTTTTATGTGCGGAATTGTAGGAATCATCGGAACGGAAAATGCGGTACCAGTATTGATCAGCGGCTTGGAGAAATTAGAATATCGAGGATACGATTCTGCAGGGATCTTTACGGCGGATCATCAAACAGACTATTTGATCAAAGCTTCTGGAAGAATCCAGAATTTAAAAGATAAATTGACACCAGAAATCAGGGGACACATCGGGATTGGCCATACACGTTGGGCGACTCACGGGAAGCCTTCAGAAACAAATGCACATCCCCATGTTTCTCAAAGCGGACGTTTTGTTCTTGTCCATAACGGCGTGATTGAAAACTTTGAGGAACTTCGCCAAATGTATCTAACAGGACATACGTTTGCAGGCGAAACAGATACAGAGATCATCGCTCATCTGATCGAAGTCTTTATGACGGAACAAGAAACCGTTGCGGATGCATTTGCTCAAACCCTTCAAGTCATCAAAGGCTCTTATGCATTTGGATTGATCGATAGACTAGATCCTGATACATTGTATGCTGCAAAAAACAAAAGCCCTCTACTGATTGGATTGGGTGATGGATTCAATGTCGTGACGAGCGATGCGATGGCTATGCTGAATCTGACGAAAGAATTCGTGGAAATCGAAGACCAAGAAATGGTTTGTTTGACAAAAGAAAATGTAGTCATCCAAAAATTAGACGGCAGTTTCGTCACACGCCCTTCTTATGAAGCACAGATCGATGCAGAAGATATCGAAAAAGGAACTTACCCTTATTACATGCTGAAAGAAATCGATGAACAACCTGCTGTCATGCGTCGAATCGCAGCACGCTATTTCAAAGAAGACGGCATCGATGTAGACCACAAACTGCTCGATCGCCTTGTGGAAAGCGACCGTTTGTATATCGTTGCTTGCGGTACGAGCTATCATGCTGGATTAGCAAGCAAAATCACCTTAGAACAATTAACGAATATCCCTGTCGAAGTACATTTGGCCAGCGAATTCGGCTATCATACACCACTGTTATCTGAGCGTCCATTCTTTATCTTTTTGAGCCAAAGCGGCGAAACAGCAGACAGTCGGCAAGTATTAGTCAAAACACGAGAGCTCGGCTATCCTTCTTTGACGATCACAAATGTTCCTGGATCTACTTTATCCAGAGAAGCAGACTTTACTTTGCTTCTTCATGCAGGACCGGAAATCGCCGTCGCTTCAACAAAAGCCTATACTGCACAATTAGCTGTTCTCGCTGTGTTGGCAAAAGCTGCAGGAGATGTAAAAATGAACCCGCAAGCAGCTGCCTTTGATCTTTCCCACGAACTGGGATTAGCTGCTGCTGCAATGGAAGCAGTTATTTCTCAAAAAGAAGAGCTGGAACAATTGGCTTCCGATTATTTCCAAGGCAGCCGCAATGCTTTCTTTATTGGACGCGGTAATGATTATTTTGTTTCGCTGGAAGCTGCCTTGAAATTGAAAGAAATCAGTTATATCCAAGCAGAAGGATTTGCTGCAGGCGAGCTGAAACATGGTACGATTGCATTAATTGAAGAAGGCGTTCCAGTGGTGGGTATCATCAGTGACCAGATTTCTGGTTCTCACACTAGAGGAAACCTTAAAGAAGTTGAAAGCCGCGGTGCAAAAACATTAGTGATTGCTACGGAGGAAATGGCAAAAGAAGGCGATCAGCTCATCTTACCTTCTGTCCATCCATTGCTCACTACATTGACGACTGTTGTTCCAACACAGTTATTCGCTTATTACGCAACACTTTCACGAGGATTTGATGTCGACAAGCCAAGAAATCTGGCAAAATCTGTCACAGTCGAATAGACACCAAATACCTTTTTATCAAAAACAGGAAGCCGCAAAACAATGTTGTTTTGCGGTCTTTTATTCAACAAAAAAACAGTCAGAGAAAATTCTCTGACTGTTTTTTTGTTTTAGTCGATTCCGATTTCTTCTTTGACTACTGCTGCGATCTTATCAACATAGTAGTTTACTTTTTCATCGGTTGGCGCTTCTGCCATGACACGAAGCAATGGTTCTGTTCCTGAAGGGCGAACCAAGATTCTTCCTTCACCGTTCATTTCGTGCTCTGTTTCTTCGATCACTTTTTTGATTGCAGGTACATCCATGGCACCATATTTATCTGATACACGGATATTCACTAATTTTTGCGGGTAGATTGTTACTTCTGAAGCAAGTTCAGACAATTTTTTTCCTGTTTGTTTCATTACGTTCAAGAGTTGGATACCTGAAAGCATACCGTCACCTGTTGTATTGAAGTCCAAGAAAATCATGTGCCCTGATTGTTCGCCGCCGAAATTATAATCATTTTTACGCATTTCTTCCACTACATAACGGTCACCAACTTGTGTGATCACGTCTTTCAAGCCAATGCCTTCTACAGCTTTACGGAAGCCAAGGTTACTCATGACTGTTGTAACGATCGTATCTTTTTTCAGACGATTTTTTTCTGCTAAGTATTTCGCGCAAATATACATGATTTTGTCACCGTCGATAATATTACCTAACTCATCAACAGCAATCACTCGGTCACCGTCGCCATCGAAAGCAAGACCTGCATCCGCCCCTTTTTCGACAACCATTTCAGCTAATTTTTCTGGATGAGTTGATCCCACACCATCATTGATGTTCAACCCGTTTGGACTTGTGCCCATTGTATAGAAATCTGTTTCCAGATCCGCGAACAAACGATTGACAGATGTCGCTGTTGCTCCGTTTGCTGCATCGACACAGACGGATAAACCAGATAAGTCGCCATTGATTGTTTGAACTAAAAATTGAGAATATTTCAAAAGACCTTCTGGAAATTCTTCAACCGTTCCTAATCCTTCTGCGGAAGGACGTGGCAGTTCATCTGTTTCTTTATCTAAAAGTGCTTCGATTTCTAATTCTTGGTCATCTACCAATTTAAAACCGTCTGCACCAAAGAATTTGATACCGTTGTCTTGTGCTGGATTATGAGAAGCAGAGATCATAACGCCTGCACTCGCTTTTTGCAATCGTGTCAAATAAGCAACACCTGGTGTAGAGATCACTCCTAGTTGGAAAACTTCGATCCCTACTGAAACTAATCCGGCAATCAATGCACTTTCCAGCATTTGACCGGAGATGCGTGTATCGCGCCCTACTAATACGCGAGGTCGTTTGCCTTCTTCTTCATGTTGGCTTAAAACATAACCGCCGTAACGGCCTAATTTGAATGCTAATTCTGGTGTTAATTCTTTATTTGCTTCTCCGCGGACGCCATCCGTCCCAAAATATTTACCCATAGTTATAAAATGACTCCTTTATCCATTAGTTTGTTGCAGAGGTTCCTTCGCTCGTTGTGTCTGTAGTATCTGTTGCATCCTCCGAGCTTGTTGTTTGGCTAGTTTCTTCTGTTGATCCTGTTTGATTACCAGAAGAAAGTTCGCTTGAAGCGGGCGTTTGCTCTGTTTGTGTAGTTGTGCCGTTCGTCGTCTGGTCGGTTGAACCAGAACGAGTAGTTGTCGTCCCGGAAGTCGTTTCCATGACTGGCGTGATTTCCACATCTACTTTTTGAGGTGAGACGCTCATTCCTTCCTCTACAGGTATTTCAATCGTTCGTGTCGTTGGCCGAGTGATACCTGAAATGTCTACCGGCACCGAAATACTTTCGAGATTTGCCAACTGTTCATTTGTTCCGGTAACAACCGCTTGGATATCCGAGAAACGGAAATCATAGCTTTTGACTCTGTTTCCTGGTGTTCCTTGCTGTACACCGTATAGACGAACTGTTTTAGACGGTCTCTCTACTTGCGCTTGAACATTCACTGTCACCGGATCAGCTACGATACTTAATGATTCGCCCGCGTCATTCAGTGCTTGAACGGGTACTTCTGTATTAAGATCATCATCTGTGATTGCCTTTGCTTCGACTTTCGCGACTACTTTGTCGATTTCACTCAACGTTTTGTCCCCCGTAGTGATTTCCACTTTTTTCGGTGAGACAGTCGGCGAAGTGATTTCGAATCCAGAAGGGGTTGTTTGTGAAGTAAGGATCGGTTCGACGTCAAAGACTTTTGTTACTTTCTTTTCGATCGTCACTGTGATCGTTGAAGGTTCGACCTTCGCAGTGACTGCACTGCTTAGATTTTGGACTTTCAACGCTACTTCATGTGTCCCTTCTGAAAGATCTTTCAAATCTGCCGTTACTCGAAACGTCCGTGTATCTGCATTTGCTTCTGCGTTCAATTGTACTCGGTTCGCACTTGTAAGTTTGACAGTCGCTGCATTTTCAAAGCCGTGGATATAGTATTTATCCGTATCATACAAAGGCTGGATCACTACGTTCGTCACTGTCTGCTCATAAGATTCAGAACCTGACAGTGTATTTCGGACTGTTTGTCCATTGGCATTGAAATAAAGAACTAAACTAAAAAGAAATGCGACAAATCCATAAAAAATGTTTGATTTCTTTTCTTTTGAGATCATTTTTGATCCCCTCCCTTGGTCATACCGTCCAGGAAGGATTGGAGCAGATTTTTTTTGCTTTTTGGTTTTTCTTCAACGATCAGTTCTCTTTTTAAGATCGTTAAATATTCTTCTTGGGATAATCCTGGTATCAAATCATTATTTAATGTGATACTTACATCTCCCGTTTCTTCAGAGACAACGATCGTGATCGCGTCACTGACTTCGCTGACACCCACAGCCGCACGATGACGTGTACCGAATTCTTTAGGGATCAGCATACTTTCAGATAAGGGCAAATATGCGCTAGCCACAGCGATTTTCCCATTTTTGACGATTACCGCTCCATCATGCAGCGGCGTATTGGGAATGAAAATATTGATCAGAAGCTCACCGGTGATATCTGCGTCTAACGCAATCCCAGTCTCAATATATTCATCTAAACCTGTAGTGCGTTCGATCGTGATCAATGCACCGATTTTCCGCTTAGACATATATTGAATGGCTTTATCAAAAGATAGGATCATTTTTTCATCTTCTCGGCGTTCATTTTTCGATTGTTTAAAGAATGAACTTCTGCCAAGATGCTCCAAGCCTCGACGGATCTCAGGTTGAAAAATAACAATCGCTGCGATTACTCCATACGTGATGACTTGGTTCATCAACCAAGACAACGTATGCAGACCAATCAGCTCAGCAGCGATTCGGATGACAATGAAAATCGCTACACCTCTCAACAGCTGGATCGCCTTTGTCCCTCTTAGCAGCTGGATCAGTTTGTAGACTAGATACCAGACGACTAAAATATCAAGTATGTTGACCAAAGAACTCAGAGAGAACAAGTCACCGGAAAACATTTGCTGCCAATAGTCTAAATTGAACAATTCTCCGATTTGAAATGACATAAAAAGCCTCTCTTTTCTTTTGAGATTTCTCTTTTAGTATATCATATGTTGAGAGTTTAAAGGTCTGCCAGACCACTTTTTATGAGAAAAAGTACGTAATTTTCAAGAAAATAACATTTATTTCCAACTCGAAGTTTTACTGGGTTTATTCTTCTGCTGCATTTTTCTCTTTTCGTTTTTTTGCTCTTTCTGCTCTACGGGCTGCTCTGCGGGCTTCTGCTTCAGGGTCCGCTGTTTTTTCTCTTGGTTTTCTTTCAGCTTTTGCCGCAGGAGCTGCTTCTGGTTCTAATTTTGCGCGAATCTTTTCTGCTTCTCCTGCAAGTGCTGCATAGTTATAAAAACGCGTTTTGGCGTCAGAGACTGTTTTCTCAAATAATTGTTTTGCTGCTTCTGGTTGGGTATTTTCCAAAGAAGAGAAACGAACTTGTTTTCTCATGAAATCTGCCATCTCTGAAAAAGCAGGTTTTTTAAAGTCCAGAGACATTGGGGTTTTCCCTTTTTCCCGCAACAATGGATTGTAGCGGTATAAGGACCAATAACCAGAAGATACTGCTTCTTGTGCTTCTTTGATCGATTCGCGCATCCCGCCAAATAATCCGTGTGTGATACATGGTGTATACGCAATGATCAATGATGGTCCAGGGAATTTTTCTGCTTCTTCAAACGCTTTGATCGTCTGCATTTGATTTGCTCCTGAAGCAATCTGGGCAACATAGACATTTCCGTACGTCATAGCCATCATCCCAAGATCTTTTTTCGACGCATATTTTCCGCTGGCAGAGAATTTTGCGATTGCTGATGCCGGGGTTGCTTTCGATGTCTGTCCGCCTGTATTTGAATAAACTTCATTATCCAGGACAAGGATATTCACATCTGCTCCGCTGGCAAGGACATGATCGATACCGCCAAATCCGATATCATATGCCCAGCCATCGCCGCCGATCATCCATTGACTGTTTTTCACAAAAATATCATTTTCTTGATAAATCAGCTGCAGCTCTGGTACATCTGCCATTTCTTGCGCAATCGCTGCTTTTAATTTTGCTGCACGCTGTTGTGTTCCTTCGCTGTCAAAAAGATGTTCTTGCCAATCTTCCATCAATGCACGCAACTCTAAAGAAACTTTTGGTAATACTTGCTGCATTTTTTCTGCTAAAGCTTCTCTTCTTGTTTGGGCAGCTAAAAGCATGCCATAACCGAATTCTGCATTATCTTCTAATAGTGAATTCGACCACGCAGGCCCTTGTCCGCATTCATTCGTCGTATACGGCGATGCCGGCGAAGCACCTCCCCAAATCGAAGAACACCCTGTAGCATTGGCAATCATCATTCGATCTCCAAACATTTGCGTCAATAATTTTACATAAGGCGTTTCGCCGCATCCGGAACAAGCACCAGAAAATTCTAATAGTGGTTGATTGAATTGGGTCGATAAAACAGTATTTTTGCCTTTTACCGGATTTTCTTTTTGTTTCAATGTCATAGCAAAAGCCCAGTTGACTGCTTGTTCTTTTTGTTCCTCGTATGGTTTCATGACCAATGCTTTACCTTTTGCCGGACAAGCTTCGACACATAAACCACAGCCAGTACAATCTTCAATGGAAACTTGGATACGATAGTCTAAACCATCCGCGCCACGCATTTTACGTACGATAAATCCTTCTGGCGCTTCTTCCATTTCTTCTTCATCTGCCAAGAACGGGCGAATAGCTGCATGCGGACAGACAAATGCACATTCATTACACATCGTACAGCGGTCGCTGATCCATTCAGGTACTTCTAAAGCAACCCCGCGTTTTTCAACAGATGCTGTTCCCAGGGGCATTTCACCCGTTGTCATATGGTTTGCTGCCAAAGTGCCAACTGTCAGCTGGTCCCCTTCTTGTGCGTTGATTGGTTCTAAGATCTCTTGGATATATTTATTTGAACGGCGATTGTTTTTCACCGGCATTTCCAATTCTTTCCAATGTTCTGGCACAGAAACTTTATGCAGCAATTCTACTGTTCGGTCGATTGCCTGGATATTTTTCTCTACGATTTTCATTGATTTATGCCCGTAACTTTTCAAGGCTTCTTCTTTTAGAATCGGCAATACTTCTTCAAATGGGATAATGCCTGCAAGTTTGAAAAAGGCCGTTTCCATCGCGGTATTGATCCGTCTTCCTAAACCAACTTCTTGCGCAAGTTTCATGGCGTTGATCGTGTAAAATTGGATATCATTTTCTGCTAAAAAGCGTTTTAACTTGATTGGAAGATGTGTTTCTAGCTGCTGATCGCTCCAAAGCGTATTAAGCAAAAACGTTCCGCCTGGCTTCAACCCTTTTGTCAAATCATAACTATGAAGATACGCCGGCGTATGACAAGCAATAAAATCAGCATGTTCCACCAAATACGGCGATTGAATCGGCGAATCCCCAAAACGCAAATGAGAAACAGTCAATCCGCCAGATTTTTTGGAATCATAATAGAAATAACCTTGTGCATACTTATTTGTATGGTCGCCAATGATTTTGATTGCTGATTTGTTGGCCCCTACTGTTCCATCTGAACCAAATCCCCAAAATTTCGCTTGGTACGTATCTGGATGTGTCAGATCCAACTTTCCTTTTGTTTCTAAAGAAGTATAGGTCACATCGTCAACGATCCCTAAAGTAAATCGTTTTTTCATTGCCGCTTTTTCTTTTCTCAATTCATCATAAACAGCGACGATTTGATCAGGTGTCAGATCTTTTGAGCCCAGCCCATAGCGTCCGCCAATGATCGTCGGACGAACCTCTGCATCATAGATTGCACTTTGCACATCTAATAATAAAGGTTCACCACCCGCTCCAGGTTCTTTGCTGCGATCCAATACCGCAATCGAGCGTACCGTTTGCGGCAATTTTTCCAGTAATGTTTCGATTGGGAATGGCCGATACAAATGAATATTCAAGAACCCCGTTTTTCGACCAGAACGATTGAGATGATCTACTGTCTGCTCGATCGTTTGGGCTGCTGAACCCATTGAGATAATGATTTCTTCTGCATCTTCTGCACCATGATAGGTTACTAAGTCATAATCTGTTCCTCGCAGCTGGTTGATTTCGTCCATATATTTTTTCACGATTTCTGGTACGTTTTGGTAATATGGATTGATTGTTTCTCTTTGCTGGAAATGGATATCTGGATTTTGATTTGTTCCGCTAACTGTCGGGTGGTTAGGATTCATCCCTCTGCGGCGGAATTTTGCTAGTTTTTCCTGATTGATCAATGGTGCTAATTCTGCGTATTCCAGCACTTCGATTTTTTGGATCTCATGACTAGTACGGAACCCGTCAAAAAAGTTCAAAAAAGGCAATTCTGCCTCAATGGATGCAAGATGTGCTACGGGAGCCAAATCCATTACTTCTTGAACACTGCTTTCTGCCAACATGACAAAGCCTGTTTGTCTGGCAGCCATCACGTCACCATGATCGCCAAAGATATTCAACGCATTTGTTGTTACAGCTCGGCTGGCTACATGAAAAACGCTTGGCAGCAGTTCTCCCGCGATTTTGTACATATTTGGAATCATCAAAAGCAGTCCTTGCGACGCTGTATAAGTTGTAGTCAATGCACCTGTTTTCAACGAACCGTGGACGACTCCTGCCGCTCCTGCTTCTGATTGCATCTCAACGACTTTGACAGGCTGGCCAAAAAGATTTTCTTTTCCGGCAGCTGACCATTGATCTACTAGTTCCGCCATCGTTGAACTGGGCGTAATTGGATAGATTGCTGCTAATTCTGTAAATGCGTAAGAGATATACGCTGCAGCAGTATTGCCATCCATTGTCTTCATTTTTCGCATTTTTCATCATCCTTGTTCAGATTTTCTCATTCATTATACCTTAAAAGAACCGTAATTAGTATGTTATTTTACATCAATAAATCCAAAGCAAATTCGATTATTCACTTGTCTTGTTCAAAGGGCAGACTTTATTTATTGCAAACAAAAAACTACCTTTTTCGTCAAAAAATGAGTACAATGAGTACCGAAGAACAAAGGAGGAAACAAAATGGATATTTCAATTATCGATGCTTCAAAAACCAATACAGAATTTGGGATCAAATACGGCGCAGAAGATGCACCGAAAAAAGTGATCGAATTCGTGAACTTGGCATGCCCTTATTCTCGCCAATGGTTTGAAGAATCTTATGAACTGCTTGAACAAGCTGTTGCAGAGGGAAAAGCCCAAAGAGTATTCAAACTCTTCGACAAAGAAAAAGAAAGCTTGCAGCGAGGGAACGTTATGCACCGTTATGTGACAAAAAACGACGGCGCACAAGCAATCAAAGACATCAAAAAAATCTACCAAACACAACCTGATTGGAAACAACTTAGCCTTGCTGAAGTTGCTGAATACGCAGAAAAAATCCTTGGTTTGAAAAAACAAGAACAGTCAGATGCTCAAGAAATCATCGACGAAGCTGCCGCTGCAACGATCCGCTTCGTGCCAACAGTGATTATCGGCGAATCGATTTTCGATGAGTCAATCACTTACGAAGAATTACATCAGCTTGTATTTGATGGCGAATAGCCAGAAATTTTATCTCTAAATAGAAAAAGCAGCAAATCAAGGATTGATCTGCTGCTTTTTTATTATACTTTTATCTGGATCTGACTCTTATATATAACGGCCTGTAATCGTTTCTGATTTTTTCAAACCTTCTGGCGTCCCTTCGAAAAGAATCTGACCGCCTCCTGAACCGCCTTCTGGTCCAAGGTCAACAATCCAGTCTGCGCTTCTGATGACATCTACATTGTGTTCAATCACTACTACAGTATTTCCTTTGTCTACCAGATTATTGATGATCCGGATCACATTTTCGACATCCGACATATGAAGACCCGTCGTCGGCTCATCCAAAATATAAAGATTGCCGTTAGTCTTCAGCTCATTTGCCAGTTTCAAACGTTGTGCTTCCCCACCTGATAAAGTATCCATTGGTTGACCAAGTGTTAAGTAATCAATACCAACCTCTTGCAGATTTCCTAATTTGCGCTGGATATCTTTTTCTTCAAAAAATGCCAGTGCTTCTTCGATCGTCATGTCCATGACTTCCACGATATTCTTGCCGCGGTACAGGTGATGCAGCACATTTGGGTCATATCGCTTACCATTACAGTTGGTGCAAACGACTTCTGACTTGTCCATAAACGAAAGGTTCAACTCGATTACACCAGATCCTCCGCATTCTGGACAGGCGCCTTTGGAATTGTAGCTGAAATACCCAGCATCCATATCATTAGCTTTGCCGAATGCTTTTCGAATACTGTTCATGATCCCAGTATAGGTTGCTGGATTCGATCGTTTATTGGTATGGATCGGATTTTGGTCGATTCGGATCGCTTCTGGAAAATCTTTTGCAAACACCTGATTGACCAAGGTGCTTTTACCGGAACCAGCAACACCGGAAATCACAGTGAACACACCTTTAGGAATTTCCAGAGAGACATTTTTCAGGTTATGCAAGGAACTTTTGCTGCTGCTGAAGGTTTCGTCAAAGGAACGTACTTCTTTTTTCACCGGCAGTTCATGTTTCAAATAATTTCCTGTCAGCGTACCTGAAGTCAATAACCCTTCATAATCACCAGTGTACATGATCTCGCCTCCGCGGCTCCCGGCATGCGGACCTACATCAACGATATAATTTGCTGCTTTGATAACATCTGGATCATGTTCCACCACCAAAACGGTATTTCCTTCATCACGGATTTTCCGCAGCAAATCATTCAGCAAATGGACATCTCTTGGGTGCAGACCAGTACTAGGCTCATCAAAGATATACATCAGATTGGTCAAACTGCTGGCTAACTGTTTGACCATCTTCACCCGCTGCGACTCTCCTCCAGATAAACTGCCTGTTTCCCGTGTCAAAGTCACATAACCTAATCCAATATCGATTAGATCCTGCACTCGTTTTTTGATATTTGCAATAATCGAGTGATTTGAAGGTTCGTCGATCTTTTCTAATACGTCGATCAACAGCGTTAGTTCCATAGCCGTCAAATCATAAATATTGTATCCTTCTATCCGTGAATCTAACACTTCTGCAGCGAACCGCTTCCCTTCACATTCTGGACAAACGCCCATCACTGTGAAATCTTCGAGGATTTTCGCTGATTTTTTCGTTGTTTCTTTTTCTGTGTGTACATGGGTCCGCATAAAGCGTGTCGCAATTCCTTCATACGTCACATTCATGTCACCAGTATCTGCAAGCGTGATTTTTTCTGCTTTCCCATAAACCAAACGCTGATATTCTTCGGGACTGTAATCTTTTATTTTTTTATCAGGGTCAAACATTCCTGTTTCTGCGTACATCTTCCAATACCAAGTACCTGTAGAGAAATTTGGTAGTAAAATAGCGCCTTCGTTCAATGAACGCTCTGCATCGATTGCTGCTTCAAGATTCAATGTCACTGTTTTCCCGATTCCTTGGCATGTTGGACACATTCCTTGCGGGTCGTTAAATGAATAGGCATTGGCATAGCCTAGACTTGGAGTAGCGAAACGAGAGAATAAAATCCGAAATAATGCTTGTATATCGGTAACTGTTCCTAATGTTGAACGTGCATTCCCGCCAAGTTTTTTCTGATTGATCATGATAGCAGTGGATAAATGATTGATTTCATCGATATCCGGTCTGCCGTATTTTGGTAAAAACATTCGGGCAAAACTGCTGAATGTTTCGTTCAACTGTCGTCCTGCTTCTTGTGCAATCGTGTCAAACACGATTGATGATTTTCCGGAACCAGAGACTCCTGTAAAAATCGTGATTTTGTTTTTGGGGATACGCAAATCAATGTTTTTCAGATTATTTTCCCTTGCATGGATCAATTCAATGTATTCTTTCATCGCTTTCTCCTTTTGAAATAGATTAGTAGAATCTTCGGCAAAAGACCCTTGCCGTTAGCAGCCGGAAATTATAGTTTGCCAAAACTCAAAAGAAAAAGCAAGCGTTTTTTCATAAGAACTAAAGTTATTTTATGTATGAAAAAAGGCTGAGGCAAAAGCTGCTCAGCCAATCACAACGCATTTCTGCATTTACGAGACACAGTGATTTTATGTTGAATAATTTTTACTTATTTTTACAACACTGCTTCTTCTCTCAATTTTTCAGCAAATTCATTGATTTTACGGATGCGATGATTGATTCCCGATTTTGAGATCGCACCAGATGGGATCATCTCACCTAATTCCTTCAAACTTACTTCTGGATGCTGCAAGCGCAATTCAGCGATTTCCTGTAATTTTTCAGGCAAGGATTGCAAACCGACTTTCGCTTCGATCAACTCGATATTCTCGATTTGTTTTGAGGCAGCATCAATTGTTTTATTCAAATTCGCCGTTTCGCAATTCACTAAACGATTTACCGAATTTCTCATATCTCTGACGATCCGCACATCTTCAAAACGCAGCATTGAGTTTGTTGCACCGATCAATGTCAGAAAATCAGCAATTTTTTCGGCACCTTTCAGATAAGAGATATATCCGTTCCGGCGCTCCAATGTCCGCGCATGCAGTCCGTAATAATTGAGCATGTCGCAGATATCTTGGTTATGCTGTTCATAGATGGAATAGATTTCTAAATGATAACGGCTGGTCTCTGGATTATTGACTGATCCGGAAGCCATGAACGCACCGCGAAGATAAGAACGCATTTTTTGGGCGTTCCCCATGATTTCTTTTGAAACATGACCATTGAACATCATTCCATCCATGATATCCAAATCAATAAGGACTTTTTTCGTTCCTTGTTTCAACCGAACGATATATACATTGTTCTTTTTCAATTTCATTTTTTTCCTGACGAGAAGCTCGCTTCTGACGTCATAATGATCTTTCAAAAGAGAATAGATACGTCTTGCGATTGCCGCATTTTCTGTTTGGACGTTCAAGATGAACTGCTGATTGACAATTCCTAACGAACCATTCATTCGTAATAAAGCCGCTAGTTCTGCTTTTGCGTGTTCACGATGAACTTCCAAACTTGTTAGTTCTTTTTTGACATCTGCCGCAAATGACATGGTCTATCCTCCCCCTTCCTGCTTTCAATATTTCGCGCCGAATACGAGTTGGAACAATTCAGCTACGACTTTTTCTCCATCGTGGAAAACACCGCCGTCTCTCAGCTGTAAAAAGTCTGTTGAGATGACACGGCAGCCTGCCTCGCGCAAACCAGCAAAATCATGGCCTACCTGAACAAGATATTCATCGTAGATCTCAGGGTCCATATATCCGTCTGGTACTTTTTCTGTATTGACTAGTACAGTATCGATAAAAGGTTTATTCAGATGTTCATTTAACACACGCACATGGTCTGCATCTGTAAAATGTTCTGTCTCGCCTTTTTGCGTCATGATATTGCAGATATAGACAACTTCTGCTTTTGTTTTAACTAATGCTTCACCTACTTCTCGGATAACAAGATTAGGTAAAATACTTGTAAATAGACTTCCTGGTCCTAAAACAACCATATCCGCATCCATGATAGCAGAAACTACTTTTCGGGCTGCTTTCGCTTCCCCTTGATCTGTCGTATTCCGCACGAATACATGGTCGATCGTTTTTCTATCTAAAGCGATTTTGGACTCGCCGATTGCTGTTGTGCCGTCTTTGAAAACAGCATGCAGTGTCAACGGTGTTTCAGAAGAAGGATAAACATGGCCGTCTACGTGCATCATTTTTGACAGCAGCTGGATCGCTTCATACGTACTGCCCCGCATTTCTGAAATGGCCGCAATGATCAGATTTCCGATCGAATGATTGGCAAGAAACTGGTCTTCTTTTTTAAAGCGATATTGAAAGATATCTTCATAAAATTGAGGCATATCTGACAAGGCTACCAAGACATTACGCAAATCTCCTGGTGGCGCCATTTGGATCGATTCACGGATCGTTCCGCTGCTGCCGCCGTCATCTGCAACGGTTACCACAGCTGTGATGTCCGCGCCTTGGTTACGCAGCCCTTTAAGAATGACTGGCAAACCAGTACCGCCGCCCACGACAACGATTTTAGGCTTGCGGATACGGTAAGTTTTCATTTTCACGAACGATTCACCGTCTCTTTCCGCTTATCTTTGTCGCGATGGGTAACATTTGTTTTATATTCTTCCCCAAGCGCTTTAGCTAAACGTTCAGAAAGTGCTACTGACCGGTGTTGTCCGCCCGTACAGCCGATTGCTACTGTCAAGCTGCTTTTTCCTTCTTTTACATACCCGGGAAGGATCGTTTTCAGCAAGTCCAGGAATTTGTCATAAAACAGTCCTGTTTCATCAAATGACATCACATAGTCATAAACGGGTTTATCTAAACCTGTTAATGGACGCAATTCAGGCACATAGTGGGGATTTGGTAAAAAGCGGACATCCATCACGATATCTGCATCGATCGGCAAACCATATTTGAATCCGAAAGAAACAAATTCGATCCGAAAACCTCTGTCTTCTTTTGTTTTGAATATATGATTGATCTTTTCTCTCAATTGGCGAGGAGTCAATTTCGTGGTATCGATCACGACAGAAGCACGCACTTTCAAATCATTTAAGATCGCACGTTCTTTACGGATCCCTTCTGTTACCAATCCATCCATTGCCATTGGGTGTGTACGGCGTGTTTCTTTGTAGCGGGCAACTAATTCTTCATCTGATGCATCGAGGAACAATACCGATGTGTCGATGAAGTCTGTATTTTCGATTTCCACCAGCATATTTTGGATTTCTTCAAAAAATGAACGTGAACGCAAGTCGACGCCTAACGCCATTTTGGTGATTTTTCCTGATTCTTTGATCAATTCCCAGAATTTAGGGATCAATGTAGGGGGCATGTTATCGATACAAAAATAGCCCATATCCTCAAAACTTTGGATGGCTACTGTTTTTCCAGCACCGCTCATCCCTGTGATAATTACTAATTGTAAATTTTCAGCCATTTTATCAAAACTCCTCTCTTGCTCATCACTATTATATCATCCCGGGCGTATCATTGCCAGACTTTTTAGCTCCTTAGCTCATCACTCTGCCCTTTAACGATAACGAAAGGAAAAGGGACTGCGACATATGTCAAACAGCCCCTTTGCTGAACCTTTTCGTTTGTTTTGTTTATTTCACTGCTTTGCGCATCGCTTCTGCCTTTTCAATCGTCCGATCAGCCAAAATCGATTGCGCATCGATGACTGGATAAGGATTTTCTCCAGCAAATTCTTGGATCAACGATAGTTCTGTACAGCCAAGAACGATTTTTTCGCAATCAAGCCGCTCCATTGCTTCTTCCAGGATCTCATAATATAACTCTTTGTTTAAATAGTCATTTTCTTTGATATCATGATAAATCAAATGGTTTACTTTATCTTGCAGAGCTCGATCAGGTTTCACGACTTCAAAATCAAGATTTTTGATCTCTTTTTCGTAAATACCTGCTTTCATGCTTCCTTCTGTTCCTAAAATCGCTACTTTTCCAGTCGTCTTTTGGTAAACCAACTCATTGGCAGCTTCTCTAGGCATATGCAGGATCGGGATCTCTGTTGCTGCTTGAAGCTCATCAAAAAAGTAATGCGCTGTATTGCAAGTCAACACGATGAATTCCGGCTGCAGCAAGTTTTGTTTTTCGATGTCATCCAATAAATAAGGCATTGGATTTTCTTTTTCTGGATCAAGGATATATGCTGTACGGTCAGGAACCGTCGCATGATTGAACAATACGTAGTTCAAATAATCCTGATCTTTCGAAGCCTCTACCCGATGATTGACCAATCGAATAAAACTTTCAGTAGCCATCGTTCCCATGCCGCCTAGGATACTAAAAAAATTCTCCATCTGCTATCCCTCTTTCGTAGAAAAGTATTTTTTAAAGCGAGGAATATAATTGTGGAACATATATTTCATCAATAACCAGCGTTTCATCGACTTGTCATTTTCATAGAAAACAGTTGTTCCAAAACGTCCTTCTTTGATCAAACGTTCCGCAGCTGCTTTGTCTTCGTTGTCACGAGCATATTTTAAAAAGACTTTTTTAGGCACACCCAGCCATAACTTAGCTTTGTCTGTTTGACCTTGACCATATTGCGTTTCTGTAAACGGCTTGCCAAATACACGGTCTTCCGTCACAAAGCGCGCCAAGTTCATCCCATTCAACGTAACGAAGAAACTGCTTCTTCCTTGACGAAGATTGATTTCAAATAATTTATATTCGCCGTCACGCGGATCGTATTTCATATCGAAGTTTGCAAAACCTGTATATTCGATTTTTTCTAAAAAGGCTTTGATTGTTTGATAGATTTTTTCATTATATTCAGGAATGATCACTACGTAGTTCCCGATCGAAGCAGGAGAAGGATCTTCCAATAATGGATGACCTAAGCACATCATTCGTACTTGATGATCCGCATCTACATAGGCATTAAGCACACGCATATTGCTGTCATCACCTGGGATAAAATCTTGCACGATCATTTCGCTTGTATACCCAGCTTCGTAGATTCGACCTAAAATCGTGTCAAACTCTTCTTGGTTGTCGATGATGAAGGCTTTTTTCCGTCCTTCAAAATGAATAGATAAATATTCTACACTGTTCGCTGGTTTCAACGCTACAGGAAAATCGAACGGCAATGCTTGGTCCAGTTTTCCTTCATTCAGCATTTCTTGTCTGACGATCAGTGTTTTTGGATAAGGGAGCCCATATTCTTCACAAATTTCATAAAAGCTTACTTTGTTGATCATTTTTTCGAATAACGTGTAGTCGATGTACGGACAGATAAAGTACTCAGACAGTTCCTCTTTATGCTGAGAAATCAATTCTGCATAGCCGTCTCCGCAAGCAATCAACAAATATTTCTTGCTTTTGTCTGAATATCGTTCTTTTGCCAGACGCAGCATTTCTTGGATAAATACAGGATCTTTGTCAAACCCTGGGATCACTTCTACATTAACGATCTTGCTGTAGCGTGTAGGTGCCAGCTGATCAGAAGCATAAGCTTGGGCTACTTTCCCATAAGCTTCGTTGAATGACCGAGCCATTCCATAAACATTCATATCGCTTCCTAATAAAATAGGAACAAATTCTTCATTACTATTCATCACAATCTCTCACTTATTCATAATCTTCTAGTTACTTAACTATACAAAGAACATCATACCATAAAGAAAAAAGCAATCAAAGGGGACTCCTCCGATTGCTCAATTCTTTTTTGAACGGATTGAACTTATAGGAAGTCTCTATCTATACCAAAGGAGTAAAAATAGAACTGCCATGTCCATATTCTAGAAGATACCTTTTAAAAAAACAAGCAAATTACGTCTCTTTAACTAATTTTAAACAAATAGCGACATTTATCTGCGTTCACGCAACATTACTTCATTATTTTCTTTAAGTATTTTCCTGTATAGCTTTCAGGGACTTTGATAATCTCTTCCGGCGTTCCTTCAGCAATGATCATGCCGCCGCCTTCTCCGCCTTCAGGACCTAAATCAATGATATGATCCGCTGTTTTGATAACATCCAAATTGTGTTCAATAACAAGGACAGTGTTCCCAGCATCGACTAAACGCTGCAAGACTTCCAACAAACGAGCAATATCATCTGTATGCAGACCAGTCGTTGGTTCATCTAAGATATAGAAGTTTTTCCCATTCGACAATTTATGCAGTTCGCTCGCTAATTTCATCCGCTGCGCTTCACCGCCGGATAAAGTCGTTGCCGGCTGCCCCATTGTGATATAGCCTAAACCAACATCAACGATCGTTTGCAATTTGCGGCGGATCTTAGGGATTGGTTCAAAGAATACCACAGCGTCTTCGACAGTCATTTCTAAAATGTCTGCGATGCTCTTTCCTTTATAATGGACTTCTAACGTTTCTGAATTATAGCGTTTGCCATGACAAACTTCACAAGGAACATAGACATCTGGAAGAAAATGCATCTCGATTTTGATGATTCCATCTCCGCGGCAAGCTTCACAGCGTCCGCCTTTGACGTTGAAACTGAAACGTCCTTTTTTGTATCCTCTCATCTTCGCTTCATTTGTTTGCGCAAAGAGGTCGCGAATATCATCGAACACACTTGTATAGGTAGCAGGGTTGCTTCGCGGTGTTCTTCCGATCGGACTTTGGTCGATGTCGATGATTTTTTCAATCGAATCATACCCCGATATTTTTTTGAATTTCCCTGGTTTTGCTGAATTGTGGTTCAGTTTTTGCGCCAAAGCTTTTTTCAAGATTTGGTTCACTAATGTACTTTTTCCTGAACCAGAAACGCCTGTGACTGCTACGAATTCACCCAAAGGAATCGAAACAGAAACATTTTTCAGGTTATTTTCGGCTGCACCAGTGATTTTGATTGCTTCCCCGTTTCCTTGACGGCGCGTTTCAGGTACTGGGATCACTTTTTTACCAGATAAATATTGTCCAGTCAATGAGTTTTCGTCTGCTGCTACTTCTTCTGGTGTACCAGCTGCAACGATTTGTCCCCCTTGATGACCTGCACCAGGACCCACATCGATCAAATAATCCGCTGCACGCATCGTATCTTCATCATGCTCTACAACAATCAACGTGTTGCCAAGGTCGCGCATTTTTTTCAACGAGCCAATCAAACGATCATTGTCACGCTGATGAAGGCCAATTGACGGTTCATCTAAGATATAAAGAACACCAGAAAGATTTGAACCGATTTGCGTAGCCAAACGAATCCGCTGTGCTTCACCACCAGACAATGTACCAGAAGCACGGCTCAATGTCAGATAGTCCAACCCAACGTTTTCTAAGAAGTTCAAACGATCGTTGACTTCTTTCAAAATCGGACGGGCAATCACTTTTTCTTGTTCGGATAATTCTACTTCAGAGAAGAAACGAACAGCTTTTTGGATCGGTAATTCGCTCACTTCGCCAATATTCGTGCCATTGATTTTCACAGAAAGTGCTTGCGGATTCAAACGGAACCCATGACACGTTTGACACGTCAATTCCGTCATATAAAGACGCATTTGGTCTCTGGTAAAATCACTGTTTGTTTCACGGTAGCGTCTTGCGATATTCGTCAAAACACCTTCAAAAGGCACTTCCACGTCACGGACACCGCCAAAATCATTTTCATAATGGAAATGGAAGCTTTCACCATTTGAGCCATTCAAAACGATTTCCTGATGTTCTTCTGGCAATGCATCAAAAGGTGTATCCATATCGATCCCGAAACTTTCGCAAGCTTGTGCAAGCATTTGCGGATAATATTGCGAGCTGATTGGATTCCAAGGAACGATTGCTCCCTCGCGTAATGTTTTTTCTTTGTCAGGAATTACTAAATCCGGATCGACTTCCAATTTCAAACCTAATCCATCACAATCTGGACAAGCTCCAAATGGCGCATTGAATGAAAAAAGCCGCGGTTCTAATTCACCGACTGTAAACCCGCAATAAGGGCATGCATAATGTTCGCTGAACAGCATTTCTTCTTCACCAATGACATCCACGATCGCATAGCCTTCAGCTAAACGCAACGCAGCTTCGAAAGAATCGAACAAACGTGAACGAACGCCATCTTTTACAATGATTCGGTCAACAACGATTGCAATATCATGTTTCTTATTTTTCTCTAATTCTGGCACTTCGCTTAAATCATAGACCTCGCCGTCAACACGAACCCGAACATATCCTTCACGTTGGATACGTTCGAATACTTTTTTGTGCTGCCCTTTTTTCTTTGAAACGATTGGTGCTAAAATTTGGATTTTTGTCCGCTCCGGCAATTCCAATACTTTATCGACCATTTGTTCCACAGACTGGCTTGTGATTTCGATATGATCATTTGGACAAATTGGATGTCCCACTCGTGCAAACAACAAGCGAAGGTAATCATTGATCTCTGTTACCGTACCGACTGTTGAACGGGGATTTTTGCTGGTCGTTTTTTGATCAATGGAAATCGCAGGGCTTAATCCGTCGATACTGTCGACATCTGGTTTATCCATTTGACCTAAAAATTGGCGTGCATACGCAGAAAGACTTTCGACATAACGTCTTTGTCCTTCTGCATATAGCGTATCAAATGCCAATGAACTTTTTCCTGAACCAGAAAGACCAGTGACGACCACAAACTGATCGCGGGGAATCGTCACGTCTACATTTTTCAAATTATGCGCGCGAGCGCCATGAATCGTAATTTTATCGTTAGCCATTCCTAACCTCCTATTTTGCTGCTTTTAATTCTAAAATGGTATCACGCAGCGTTGCCGCTGTTTCGAAATCCAATGCTTTGGCAGCTTCTCGCATTTCTTTTTCCATATTCATCAGCAGCAATTCTTTCTCTTCTTTAGACATATCTTCATAAGACTCTTGAAGAGAGGTATCTGTTTCTTTATCCGCCTCTTTGGTGATCGAGATCAAATCACGGATTTCTTTGATAATCGTTTTCGGAACGATTCCATGTTCTTCATTGTATTTTTCTTGGATGGCACGACGTCTTGAAGTTTCTTCCATCGCCAAGCGCATTGAATCAGTCATTCTGTCGGCATACATGATTACTTTACCTTCTGAATTTCGGGCAGCCCGGCCAATTGTTTGGACTAAGGAACGCTCACTTCGCAAAAATCCTTCTTTGTCGGCATCTAAAATCGCAACTAACGATACCTCAGGAACATCCAATCCTTCACGAAGCAAGTTGATCCCTACTAAAACGTCGAATTCTCCTAAACGCAGATCACGAATGATCTCTGTCCGTTCTAACGTTTTGATATCACTGTGGAGATATTTGACTTTGATTCCTAATTCTTTGAAGTAATCAGTCAAGTCTTCAGACATTTTTTTCGTCAAAGTCGTGACAAATACACGCTGATTTTTTTCGATACGGTCGTTGATTTCACCTACCAAGTCATCGATTTGTCCCATGATCGGACGTACCTCGATGATTGGATCTAACAATCCTGTTGGTCGAATGATTTGTTGGATCACTGTATCTGTTTGAGTGTTCTCATAATCACCCGGTGTCGCTGAGACATAAATGATTTGATTGACATGCTGTTCAAACTCTTCCAAACGCAGCGGACGGTTATCTAGTGCAGACGGCAAACGGAACCCGTAATCGACAAGCATTTGTTTTCGTGCGCGGTCGCCATTGTACATTCCGCGGATCTGCGGCATCGTCACATGGGATTCATCCACGACAAGCAGATAATCTTCCGGGAAGAAGTCCAGCAATGTATACGGCGGCTCTCCTTCTTTTCGACCATCCATATGACGAGAATAGTTTTCGATCCCAGAGGTATAACCCATTTCCAACATCATTTCTATATCATAATTGGTCCGTTGTTCTAAACGCTGTGCTTCCAATAATTTCTCTTCGCTGCGCAAAATCTTCAAACGCATCTCCAGCTCTGCTTTGATATTAGCTACAGCATGTTCCATGTTGTTCTCATCTGTAACAAAGTGAGTTGCCGGGAAAATCGCTACATGTTCTGTTTCACCTAACACTTCCCCTGTTAACGCATCTACTTCACGGATACGTTCCACTTCATCGCCAAAAAATTCAACACGCAACGCACGCTCATCGCGAGAAGCAGGGAAAATCTCCACCACATCTCCTCGTACACGGAAACGTCCTCGTTGGAAATCGATGTCATTTCGTTCAAATTGGATATTGACTAGATCGCGGATCAATTGGCTTCGATCAAGTTCTGCTCCTTTTCGAATGGAAACAACTTTCTTTTGATATTCCATCGGCGAGCCCAAACCAAAGATACACGAAACAGAGGCAACAACAATCACATCATTTCGTTCTAGTAATGAACTTGTAGCTGAATGTCGCAGTTTATCGATTTCATCATTGATACTTGAATCTTTTTCGATATACGTATCGCTAGAAGGCACATACGCTTCTGGCTGATAATAATCATAATAAGAAACAAAGTATTCGACGGCATTATTAGGAAAGAATTCTTTAAATTCTCCATATAATTGTCCTGCGAGTGTCTTATTATGAGCAATAATCAATGTCGGTTTATTTACTTCTTTGATAACATTTGAAATCGTGTACGTTTTCCCCGTACCGGTCGCACCTAACAAAATCTGCGCTTTCTTTTTCTCTTCGATGCCTTCGACCAATTGCGCAATGGCTTGCGGCTGATCGCCAGATGGCTGGTACTTCGAAACTAATTCAAATTGTCGGGAGGTATCTCTCTCGATCATCCTGCATCCTCCTTATCGTTTATCAAGCTTTGAGCAGACAAGTCTATGTCGCAAAGACCACGGACGAAAAAACGAAAAATGATCATTTCTTCCATCTTCCGTTCTTCTCCCCGCAAAAACTGCGCACTTTTCTACTATTATAGAAGCCAGCTGAACAAGTAGTTTTCAGTCATGGCATTTATATCAAATTATACCACACCGAACATACTTTCGCCAGTTCTTTGTACTCTTATATACTTATGTTATGTTTTGTGACATCAAATGTAACATTCTGAGAACTTTTTTCTTTTTTCGTTTAAAGAAACTTGTCTATTCAACAGAGTATCCCCTATAATAATAAAATATTGGAAATATTAGGAGGTTAATTATGAAAAGGAACCATTTGTTTTACTCATTGATTTTCATAATGACAGGACTTGTGACATTTGCTTTCAGCAGCCCGGCACAAGCGGAAAATACAACGGCAAGTTCAGCCGCAGGCGAGACGATGAAACAAATCGAGCCTAAAAAAGATAAATATGTCATCGCCAGCGACTCTGCTTTCGCACCTTTCGAATTTCAGAATGCGCAAGGCGAATATGTAGGAATCGATGTTGACTTGATGGAAGAAATCGCAAAACTCCAAGGATTCAATATCCAAATGGACTTCCGCGGTTTCTCAGCAGCGCTCCAAGCGTTAGAATCTGGTCAAGCAGACGGAATGATCGCCGGAATGACGGTCACTGACGAAAGAAAGAAAAGCTATGATTTCTCTGACCCTTACTTCGACAGCGGGATTCAAATCGGTGTCAAAAAAGACGATACTTCCGTTAAGTCTTATGAAGATCTCGATGGAAAAACAGTCGGTGCAAAAGTTGGTACAGAAAGTGCAGATTTCTTAACAGCAAATGCAGATAAATACGGCTTCAACGTCAAATTCTTCGATGCAGCTGATCAGCTTTACGATAGCTTGCGAGTGGGCGCTATCGACGCATTGATGGATGATTATCCCGTGATCGGTTACGCAATCAAACAAGGGCAAGAAATTGCTACCCCTATCGCAAAAGAATCTGGCGGACAATATGCGTTCGCTGTCAAAAAAGGTCAAAATCCTGAACTGCTTCAAATGTTCAATGAAGGTTTGAAAGAATTAAAACGCACAGGCGCTTATGATGAAATCATCAACCGCTACATCAGCACGGACGACAGCCCAGCTCAAAACGAAGATCAGCCAGATGAGTCGTCGATTATCGGCTTGATCAAAAATAACTATCGCGCGCTATTAAATGGTTTATGGCAAACAATCGTCCTTTCGATCGTTTCCTTTGCTTTAGCAATCGTGATCGGTGTGATTTTCGGTTTATTCAGCGTATCACCTGTCCGTGCATTGCGTACATTAGCTACTATTTACGTTGACGTGATTCGTGGTATCCCGATGATGGTACTTGCTTTCTTTATTTTCTTCGGATTGCCAGGAATCGTCGGTTTTACTATTCCAGACTTTACTGCCGGAATCATCACATTGACACTAAATGCCAGCGCCTATATCGCTGAAATCGTCCGAGGCGGTATCAAAGCCGTGCCAGTCGGACAAATGGAAGCTTCCAGAAGTTTAGGACTTTCTTATAATCGGACGATGCAAAAAATCATTTTACCGCAAGCAACAAAAATCATGCTTCCTTCATTTGTTAACCAATTCGTTATCTCATTGAAAGATACAACGATCATCTCAGCAATCGGTGTGGTCGAATTGCTTCAAGCAGGAAGAATCATCGTCGCAAGAACAACACAAAGTACGTATGTTTACTTGATCATCGCAGTGATGTATTTGATTTTGATCACAGCATTGACGAAATTAGCAAAAGTTTTAGAAAAGAAGGTGAAATAACATGGCTGAAAAAATCTTAGTCGAACATCTTGTAAAAAAATACGGAGAGAACACTGTATTAAACGACATCAATACTTCAATCAACGAAGGCGATGTTATTTGCGTCATCGGTCCTTCTGGTTCTGGAAAAAGTACCTTTTTACGCTGCTTGAACCGCTTGGAAGAACCTTCTTCCGGCGATATCATCATCGACGGCGCCCACTTGATGGACAAAAACACAGACATCAACTTAACAAGACAGCATATCGGAATGGTGTTCCAACACTTCAATCTCTTCCCTCACCTGTCTGTTTTAGAAAACATCATCTTAGCACCTATGGATCTTAAAAAGACACCACGTGCTGAAGCAGAACAAATGGCTGTCAAATTACTGGAAACAGTTGGCTTAGCCGATAAAAAAGACATGTATCCTGATAACTTGTCTGGGGGACAAAAACAGCGTGTCGCTATCGCTCGCGCACTTGCGATGAACCCTGATATCATGTTGTTCGATGAACCAACTTCTGCGCTTGATCCAGAAATGGTCGGCGACGTATTGAACGTTATGAAAAAGTTAGCAAAACAAGGAATGACGATGATCATCGTTACCCACGAAATGGGCTTCGCGAAAGAAGTTGCAAACCGTGTCATGTTTATCGATGGCGGAAACTTCCTTGAAGACGGAACACCTGAAGAAGTCTTCAACAATCCGCAAAACGATCGTACAAAAGACTTCTTAGATAAAGTATTAAATATCTGAGAGCTTACAAAAACCCAGCCATCCAATCTAAGTGATTGGATGGCTGGGTTTCTTTTATTTACGTTTTTTTCCGCCGCTGAAAGCATCTTTGACTTTATCAAAAAAACCTTCTTCTTGCTGTTCGCTGACTGTTTGTCCGCCAGCTTCTGCAAATTTACGCAACGCTTCTCTTTGTTCATCATTTAAGTTTTTCGGTGTGATCAATTTCACTTTGACATGCTGATCCCCTGTTGATCCGCCTCTTAAGCGTGGGGCACCTTTTCCGCGTAATCGGAAGTTCGTACCTGTTTGTGTACCAGCAGGAATCTTCAATTTCACATCACCATGCACAGTAGGCACTTGGACTTCATCGCCAAGAGCTGCTTGAACAAAGCTTAACGGCAATTCATAATAGATCTCTGAACCGTCTCTGTCGAAGATATCGCTATCTTCTACACGGAAGACAACATATAGATCGCCATAAGGTCCGCCGTTCGTGCCGGCTTCTCCTTGGTTTGCCAAACGCATTTGTTGGCCTTCTTCCACACCTGCAGGAACATTTACTTTCACTGTATGTGCTTTTTTCTCATGGCCAGAACCATGACAAGTTGGACAAGGGTCTTTGATTTCTTTCCCTGTTCCATGACAAACATCACATGTTTGACGACTCATCATACGACCAAGCGGTGTTTGTCTTTCAACATTTATTGATCCTGATCCATGACATTTATGACATGTCACTGGTTCTGTACCAGATTTCGCGCCGTTCCCGCCGCAAGTATGACAAACTTCTTCACGATTGTATTTGATTTCTTTTTCGACACCAAAAATCGCTTCTTCAAAGCTCAAATCGATTGTATACTGCAAGTCCGCACCTTGTCTTGGGGCATTTGGATCAACAGAACGACCGCCGCCGCCAAAGAAAGAATCGAAAATATCTTCGAAACCGCCAAAGCCGCCGCCAGAAAAACCGCCGTTGAAGCCGCCAAAACCGCCTGCTCCGCCGCCATAATTTGGATCTGTCCCTGCATGACCATATTGATCATACGCAGCACGCTTTTGCGCGTCACTTAAAATTTCATAAGCTTCTGATACTTCTTTGAACTTTTCTTCAGCATCAGGTTCTTGGTTGATATCAGGATGGTATTTTTTTGAAAGTTTGCGATAAGCTTTTTTTATCTCATCGTCTGAAGCCCCTTTTGAGATTCCTAAGACTTCATAATAATCACGTTTCGTTGCCATAGGCGTTCCTCCTATTGGTTCATGTGCGTTCGCCGCATCGTTTGTAATCATATCACATTTTCACAGCCGTGACAAAAACAGATTTACTAAAACAGCCGCACGTCTATTCGTTTTTAAGAAAAAATAAACCTCTTCTTTCTTTGCGGAAAATCTTCTTTGATTTACCACATCAATAAGAGCCATGAACCAGAAAACATAAGATGCTGTTTTCAGTTCATGGCTCTTACTGTTTAAAAACAGCAGAAAGAGATGCTTGCCGCATATGCGTCATCTGTTACTCATTTGAGAAGATTCGCGTGATACGCACATCTCTTTCACTGTTTTTCCATTAAAAGAATGGATTATTTATCGTCGCCATCGACTTCTTCGAAATCTGCATCTACGACATCATCCGCTCCGCCTTGAGCCGCTTCAGGATTTTCTTGTGCTTGTTGTTGTGCTGCTTGTTCGTACAATTTCACTGTAAGATTTTGTACGATTTCATTTAATTCATCGCGTTTTTGTTTCATTTCTTCGATGTTGTTTGCTTCGACAGCAGCTTTCAATTCGTCACGAGCAGCTTCTGCTTTTTTCACTTCTTCTGCGTCGACTTTGCCTTCTAATTCTTTCAATGTTTTGTCAACAGTGAATAGTAAAGCATCCACGTCATTACGCAAGTCTACTTCTTCTTTGCGTGCTTTATCTGCTTCAGCGTTTGCTTCTGCATCTTTCACCATACGTTCGATTTCGTCATCTGACAAACCTGAAGAAGATTTGATTGTGATTTTTTGTTCTTTTTGTGTACCTAGATCTTTGGCAGATACATTAACGATCCCGTTTTTATCGATATCGAAGGATACTTCGATTTGAGGGATTCCACGTGGTGCTGGCGGAATATCCGTTAATTGGAATCTTCCTAATGTTTTGTTGTCTGCAGCCATTGGACGTTCTCCTTGAAGAACATGGATGTCAACAGCTGGTTGGTTGTCCGCAGCAGTTGAAAAGACTTGTGATTTGCTTGTTGGGATCGTTGTGTTGCGGTCGATCAATTTAGTGAACACGCCGCCCATTGTTTCAATACCTAATGATAATGGTGTTACGTCAAGCAAGACAACATCTTTCACATCACCAGTGATAACGCCGCCTTGGATAGCAGCACCCATCGCTACAACTTCATCTGGGTTAACTGATTTATTTGGTTCTTTACCAGTTTCTTTACGTACTGCTTCAACAACAGCAGGAATACGTGTAGAACCGCCGACTAAGATCACTTCATCGATTTCAGATTGTGACAAGCCTGCATCTTTCAATGCTTGACGAACTGGGATTTTTGTACGTTCTACTAAATCAGCAGTCAATTCATCGAATTTCGCACGAGTCAATGTCATTTCCAAATGCAATGGTCCAGCTTCACCAGCAGTGATAAACGGCAAGCTGATTTGTGTGCTTGATACGCCTGATAGATCTTTTTTCGCTTTTTCAGCAGCATCTTTCAAACGTTGTAATGCCATTTTGTCTTGGCCAAGGTCAATGCCGTTTTCTTTTTTGAATTCAGCAACCATGTGATCAATGATTTTGTTGTCAAAGTCATCCCCACCTAGATGGTTATCTCCAGCTGTAGACAATACATCAAATACGCCGTCACCTAATTCAAGGATCGATACGTCAAAAGTACCTCCGCCCAAGTCAAAAACAAGGATTTTTTCGTCTTTGTCTGTTTTGTCTAAACCATAAGCTAACGCAGCTGCTGTTGGTTCGTTTACGATACGTTCAACTTCTAAGCCAGCGATTTTACCAGCATCTTTTGTTGCTTGGCGTTGTGCGTCGTTGAAGTAAGCAGGAACAGTAATAACTGCTTTTTCTACTTTTTCACCTAGATAATCTTCGGCAAAACCTTTGATGTATTGTAAGATCATTGCTGAGACTTCTTGTGGTGTATAGTTTTTGCCTTCTACTTCTACTTTGTAACCAGCTTCGCCGATATGGCGTTTGATAGATGAGATCGTGTTAGGATTTGTTACAGCTTGGCGTTTTGCCACTTCCCCAACTTGGATTTCGCCATTTTTGAATGATACAACAGAAGGTGTTGTACGGTTGCCTTCTGGATTTGCGATGATTTTTGCTTCGCCGCCTTCTAATACAGCAACAGCAGAGTTTGTTGTTCCTAAGTCAATACCAATAATTTTACTCATATGAACTATCTCCTTCACTTATCATTTGTTTCTATTATATTAAATATCTTAATGACTATTGTGCGACGATGACCATCGTCGGACGTAATACGCGATCGTGTAATTTATATCCTTCTTGCAATACTTCAACGATCGTTTCTGGTTGGATCTCGTCAGAAGCTGGGATCGTTTGGACTGCTTGGTGAAGATTTGGATCAAAGACTTCGCCTTTTGCAGCGATTTTCTCGATGCCTTCTTCTTTCAATGCTTGATTCAAACTTTCCAAGACCATTTCGACACCTTTTTTCAAGCTGCCGCCTTGTTCGTCTGAAACATCCGCTGCTAGTGCTCTTTCTAGATTATCGATCGCTGGCAGCAGTTTTTTCGCTAAATCTTGGGAACGGTATTTTTGAAGCTGTTCCCGTTCGTTTTTGCCGCGATTTGCCATATTAGCGATTTCCGCACGAGCGCGCAGGAATTTGTCTTCCATTTCATCTAATTCCATTTTCAACGTTTGGATCTCTGTCGCTTCTGCTTCAACTTCGGATACGCCAGAATCTTCTGCCGCTTCAGCATCGAAATCTGCTTCATCAACGATTTCTTTTTCTAATTCTTCTTTTTCCTTCACGATCTCGCCTTCCTTTCGTTTGTTTCAACCCGTCTTTAGTCAAATTTACTTGAACATACGGTTTTCATAGCTTCTCTCTTAAGAACCAGGCATGTCAAGCGAACGATAATATTCCTCCAGCTTGTTTGCTAGTTCTTTCCGATAAACATCAATCAGTCCAAACATTCGTGAATATGACATATTCGTCGGACCCAACAATGCAATTGTACCTCTTCCGTGGCCATCAATCTCGTAACTTGCTTGAATGATACTCATATCTTGCAAAAGATCATTTCCGATTTCCGAACCGATTTTGATATGGATATCGCTATCCATCGGTACGATGATCTGAGTCAATTCCGACCTGTCTTTCATGAAAGAATACATAGACTTGAATTGGTGCAGATCTTGGTAAGGCTCATAATCCAAAAGATTCATTTGCCCGCTCACATAGATTTTATCTTCAAATACCTGACCCAATATCGCATCAAATAATGAAGACATGCCATCTGTGGTTTGGAAATACTTATGCAGGATCATCGGGATCTCTGTCCTCAACTTATGGTACACGTTGACAAGCAGATCACCAACTAAACGATCATTGACGATACGAACGATTTTTTCTAAATCCTGACTGCCGAGAGCAGCAGGCAAAGTGTACACTTGGCTTTCTACATTTCCTCTGTCTGTAACGATCACCGCAATGATTTGTCGGTCATTTAAAGGAATGATGCGAAACCCTGTCAATCGCCGGTCTTTGATTTCCGGACCGGATGAAAAAGCAGTGTAACTTGTTAAATTTGATAAAATCTCTGCAGATTGTTTGATAATCTCATTGATTTCATGAAAATCTTTGCTTAAAGACTGTCGAATCGTTTGCAGATCATCTTTATTTACTCGAGCGGGCTCTAGTAAATTGTCCACATAGTAACGATAGCCTGCCGCAGAAGGAATCCTGCCTGAAGAAGAATGAGTTTTCAAAAGAAGCCCTTCTTCTTCCAGCGCCTTCATGTCATTCCGGATCGTTGCAGAACTTGCTTCGACTCCTTCAGCCATCAGCGCTTTAGAGCCAACAGGTACGCCGTTACTTGTATAGTTCTGGATGATCAGACGCAAGATATCTTTTTGTCGTTGCGTTAACATCTTCATCACCTCTCGTTAGCACTCCTGCCTTCTAAGTGCTAACCCATGTATAAATATAACAATACCTGTCATTATTGTCAAGAAAAAAACCACGCATTTTAGCACTCTATATAAAAGAGTGCTAATCCGTTTATTCTGCGTTTGATCCAAACTTATCCAAAGGTTCTTTTATAGTAAAAAACGCTCAAAAACATTGTTTCCTAAAAAGATTCCTTTTGGTGTCAGCAAGACATTTTCTTTGTCATTAATCAAAAGTTCTTCTTTTTCCAACTCTGCCAAAACATCGCCATATAATTCTTCTAACTCTGTCTGATATTTTTCGTAAAATCGCTGTTTTGAGACGCCTTCTTTTTTCCGCAGACCTAAAAACATTTCTTCTTCGATCTGATTTTTTCGAGATAATTCTTCAACTTCCAGTACAGGTAATTGGTTTTCCCGTAAAGGCTGCAAATAATGCTGGATCGGCCCCTTATTCCGGTATCTTCTATCTCCCAAATAACCGCTCGCTCCTGCACCAAATCCAAAATAATGTTCATTGTTCCAATACATCAGATTGTGTCTTGATTCATGGCCTTCTAAAGCAAAGTTGCTGATTTCATATTGATGGTGTCCGCTTTTTTCCATTGCTGCAATTGTTTCTTCAAACATCCTTGTTTCTGTTTCCTGGTCTGGAAGCTCCAAGCGTCCTTGTCTCACCCAGTTCATGAACATCGTCTTATTTTCAAGGATCAGCGAATACAGTGAATAATGAGGCAAATCAAGTTCAAGGGCTCTTGTTAACGTGTCCCGATAGCCTTCTAATGTTTGCCCTGGCAATGCATAGATCAAATCGATACTTACATTCGAAAAGTTTTCTGCTTCTAGAAAGGACATTGTTTGGTAGACATCTTCTGCAGTATGTTTCCGTCCAATTTTCTTTAACAACTTGTTGTCAAATGTCTGTACTCCCATCGACAAACGATTAACACCATAGTTTTTCATTACTTGCAATTTTTCTCTCGTCAAATCACCTGGGTTTGCTTCTACAGTAAATTCTTTTACCGCTGGATTAAAAGGCAAGCGTTCGCGAACCCCCGCTAACAATTTATCTAGTTGTGCCGCTGACAAAGAAGTTGGCGTACCGCCGCCCACATACAATGTTTCTAAAGCATCGACTGCCATATTTTCTTTTGATAATTCGATTTCCTTCAATAACATTTCGATATATTCATCTATCGGCTGACCTTCCAAAAATACTTTATTGAAGTCACAGTAATAGCAAATATGCTCACAAAACGGGATATGGATATACGCAGAAAGCTTGCTTCCTGTGTATTTGGTTGAATCTTTCATTTGTTTTCGTTCTCCTTACGTCGAAAAGTCGTACCGATTTTCGACCACTCTTATATACGCATACTAAACGTATTTGGCAAACAAATCCACTAAAAAATCCAAGAATCGACTTCTTGGATCACTTTTTCTTTTGTTGCACTGGACACCTGATTGTAAATTTCCAGGGTTGTTTTCATATTAGAATGGCCGACACGATCCATGATGGCTTTGATGGGGACGCCAGCTTCAGCCAGGAGAGAAATATGTGTGTAGCGAAAAGTATGCGTAGTAACATGCTTATTAAACGCAGGATATTTTTCTCTTAAGATATCTTTCACACATTTCACAGGTTTTTTATTGCTACCACGTCCATTCATAAACTCATTAAACGAATGATAAACGACTGGCGTACCATTTTGTGTTTGGAAAATCGTAGTTGAGAAAAGAAATTGTTCAGAAGCCCTCACTTTTTTGTGATAAGAAGTCTGGTTCTTTCGCTGATACGTCTTTATAAAAGTTCCTTTTTCTCTTTGTTTCATCTCTTTTTGTCTCGCTTCATTTATTGTTTAACTTAACTTTTTTCCATATAGAAGATGCATCTTCAAAAATACCGCTATCAAGCAGCCTATAATCAAGAATTATACCTTGATATTCATTCTCCATCAGGCGCTCCCAAAAAATATCTTGCGTTTTTTCATCTTTAAGTTGAAAAAACGAAATTTCAATATTATAAGATTCATTCTGCAAATTATCTACGTACTCTTCCAAATCAAAAAATGGTCCATACCGTGCATCAGATTCATCATCAATATATACGATATTAATTGTTTTTAAGTTCATCAATAATTCCCCCTAGTAAAGTAACTTCTATTTCAAAACCAGGATTCCCTACATCAGATACTATTTGTTTTTTTCCGTTTAAACTTTCTACAATAGAGCTTAGAATCCACATACCCATACCGGTGCCTTGATTTCCTCCCCCATATGATTTATAAGGTTCAAAAATATCTTTTTTATTCTTTATTTTTTCATCTAGTCCTATTCCGTTATCTTTATAAATAATTTTTATCTTATCAGCAGTTTCCAACGATAGGTTTACATCAATTTTACGTTTGTTAATTTTACCTTTTTCGAAACTTTTATGAGTATTGGAAAGAAGATTCAAAAATATGCAGTCTAATTGTTGTTCATCGCCATAAACAAAAAACTTATTTAGTTCTGGCGATAGCTTACTAAAGTCCGTTTCATTATTAATTACATACGTATATTCGTTGTAGTTGTCTCTTATAGAATTAGACCACCATTCAAATATTTGTATAATATAAGGAACAATTTGTATACTTTTCTTTTTGGCTTTCTTAGGTTTCTTAATGGCACTTTCAATAAAACTAAGCACACTATTGTTTTTTCTTTCAACAGATTCGGAAAAATCAAAAATATTCAAGTCACTTTTAATTTTATCAAAATCTACTCCAAAATCGTCCCTGTAGAAATTCCCCATTTTTTTCAATATTTTTGAAGAATTTCTAAAAAATAATCTATCGTTTTTTATTTGATGAGCGAAAGTAGACATAATAATTCCTTGTGTAGCAAGTATTCTTAACATATCTGTTTCACTTATTAAAGAATCATTTTTTTCTAAGGTGGTGTCAGACAATATGGTTCCAAATCTTTGACATATTTCACGCCATTCAACCGAATACTGGATTTTACCATTTCTTCTTGGATGACCCATTCGCAAAATGGTTCTACTTGGACAAATAATGGATCTTCATGTTTCTGCAAAGGAACGATTCGGTCAACTGCTGCGTCAGGAAAACCAATCATTGCTGATAAGTAATCAGGATAACGGCAGTATTTTTCTACTTCTTTTTTTAAGAATGTTGACCCGCCAATCATGTTCTCACAAGCAATCACATCTAGTTTCTGAGTATTGTTTGCTTCTTGGCGCTGATCGATTCCTTTGGCGATAAGTTCCGCAATATGCGGGAGGATGACTGGCCCAATCGCTGTTGTGACAAGGTCTGCTTCCTTGATTGCTTTAATCACTTTTTCGGGTTCTGATTGATTATTCACACCAGAAACATGCTGGATTTGAAGTTGTTTTTTGGTTTCATCTGCTCGTTCGATCATATAAGATTTTCGTTGTTTCAATGCATTGATTACTTTGGGATCGATATCGACAAAGAGAATCTCAAAGCCGTTTGCAGCTAAAATCTCCCCAATAAATCCTCTGCCAATATTTCCTGCGCCAAAATGGACTGCTTTCATGTTTTCTGCCTCCTTACGCCGCTGTTAGCGAGCGAGTGATTTCTTCTTTGCTCAACGCATCTGCTAATTCCACCACGTTATCGATATCGCTGCAAAAAAGAGCGATTTGTTGGACTAGCTGCAAATGTTCTTCCCCTAAGCCAGCGATCCCAAACAAAACAGTAACGATTTTTTCTTCGCCCTCTTTCCCGAAATCGATACCGTCTGGAACTTGAACCATACATATACCCGATTTTTTGACATATTTTTTTGCTTCTTCTGTCCCGTGAGGAATTGCGATGAAGTTTCCCATGTATACAGATAATGCATTGTCTCTTTCGATCATTGCTTCGATATATTCAGGTTCGACACAGCCAGCTTGAACTAACTTTTCTCCGCAATATCGGATAGCTTCTTCTTTATTGGTAAAATTTTTGTCCAATTCAATCATTTCTTTTGTCAATAATTCCATACTCATCAGCCTCTTTCCTTCGATTTTTTGATCATTGCCACGATTTTTTGATAATTTGATGTTCGCAGCAAATCGTCCATAGGCAGGTGTACTGCTTCTGGTGCTGCGGCTTGCACTTGTTCTGCCAGCTCTGTTTTCGTTACTACAAGTGTTGATGCATTTGCTTTCAGATCATCGATATGAATCTGCTTGAGCGGAAAAAACAACGATTCTTTTTTCAATAAATCTTGAAAGATTTTTTTGGCCATTGTGGTTGAACCTTTTCGATCATCATGTGTAAAAATGATTTCATTTACTGATTCAGCATACTGGTTGATGGTCTCATTTATTGGAATAACAGATTGTTTTTCTTGTGTTTTTGACTGGTTTTTCCCTGATAGCGAAGCAATGATCTCGTCATATTTTGGTGAATGCAGGAAATTTTCCACAGCAGCAAAGGTTGCATTTGGTGCTTTTTGTTTCGCTCGTTCTTGCAATTCTTCTTGTGTAACGATCAATGTATGCGGGACATCTTTTAAATTATTGATAGCAGAATTCGTGATGCTTTGAGGCAGATTAGCTGCTTTCAATTTTTTACGAAGGATTGCAGCTCCCATCGCACTTGATCCCATCCCAGCATCGCATGCAAAAATGATATGCTTGATGTCTTTTAGATTTGTTGTTGGCTGCAGAGATGCTTTTGCTTCTATTTTTGCTTGCTGCGTCTCTTTGACTTTTGCTTCAAAATCGTCTTCTATCGTGTCTTTCACATCGGCTTTTAAAATCAACGAAGCTGTGGCAAACGAAACTGCAGCGCCTACTGTGATCCCGGCAATAACAGAAAACACATCCATTGCGGAATTCATTGGTGTCATCGCTAAAATCGCAAGAATCGACCCTGGAGAAGCTGGTGCTCGAAGTCCGGCACCAAGCAGTTGAAAAATAAAACTTCCAGAAACACCACCTGCTATCACCGATAAAAACAGCAGCGGTTTCATCATGACATAGGGAAAATAAATTTCATGGATTCCCCCAATAAAATGGATGATCATGGCTCCAGGGGCAGAAGATTTTGCTGCGCCTTTACCAAATAACGTGAAAGCAAGCAGGACACCTAGACCGGGGCCCGGATTTGCTTCCAGCAAGTACAAAATCGATTTTCCGAATTCATTGACTTGTTCTGTCCCAAGCGGTGTCAAGATACCATGATTGATCGCATTGTTCAGAAACAGGATCTTTGCAGGTTCGATAAAGATATTTGCTAATGGAATCAAATGCGCGTTGATGATGGCCGCGACACCGGATGCCATGGCTTCTGTCAGCATATTCACTACTGGACCGATAGCTGCAAAACCTAATAACGCTAGAGCAAAGCCAATCAGTCCCGAAGAAAAGTTATTGACCAGCATCTCAAAACCGGGACGGATCTTTTCTTGAAAAAACTGATCGAATTTCTTGATGGCATATCCGCCTAATGGACCCATGATCATGGCCCCTAAAAGCATTGGAATGTCAGAACCCACGATCACACCCATGGTAGCAATTGCTCCTACGACAGCACCTCGCTGATCCGCAATCACTTTCCCTCCTGTATAACCAATCAACAGCGGAATCAGATAGGTCAGCATTGGTCCAACCATTTCTGCCAGTGCTTCATTTGGAAGATACCCGTCTGGAATAAACAATGCTGTCAATACGCCCCAAGCAATCAAAGCTCCGATATTCGGCATAACCATACTTGAAAGGGTGCTTCCTAACTTTTGGACTTTTGCTTTTAGTGTTTTTTTCTGTGTGATCTTTGCTTCCATTTTTACTCCCCCTTTGTTTTATCTGATTTCATTGTATGCGCTTTCTTTACATAAAAAAAGAAGAGCTTTGGCACGAAAGTTTGTGCCAAAGCTGATGTACTGTTTATTAAAATGATTATTCTCTCTTCTTTCGAATAAATAGCGATTCTTTAAAGTCAAACACTCTTTTAACTGTTACTTTTTCACTTCTTCAATCAGCAAAGAGGCTAACAATTGATAGAGGATTTGCTGGTTTCCTGAATTAAAAATCTCGGTATTCAAATCATTTATGATGATAGAACTGCTTATTTTTCCTAATATCCTGCTCGTATTTTCGTCGAGCGGTGCAGGTGCCAGCATCACTAGCAGACGTTTGACAGTTATCGGCCGTTTGTCCATCGCAAGCATTTCGAATGATTGCACTAAATCGAAAACGCGAAAAACAGGTCTCAAGATTTCTTTACTTGAGGCATGAAATAAAGCAAATTGTGTCTCCGGAATACCAATTGGTGCCTGGTAGGAGCGTTGCAGCAGCTTTTCGGCGACTATTTCTTTTTCACAGACGAGGTCATTTTCAAAAAAAGTCATTACCTGATGCAAAGTCTCAGACAAATCAGGCGGATTTTGGATTGTTTGAACACTCAGCAACGCTAAAAGCTGATTGATTTCCTCAAGAAATTCAAGCGTTTCACCATAATTTGCCGCTGCTGCTTCTTTTTTCTGGATCGTGCGTTTTTTCTGACTGATGTTTTTGAAACTTTCTTTTAATTCTCTGATTTCGTCCGTCAGAAGCATTGGAGATACTAATTTGTATTTTCCTGTATAGCCAGGTAATAAGGCAGTCGAAACCACTAAGTCATAGTTTTCTTCAATGTTCAACCGATGGATATCTCCTACGCGGAAGAAATTGATTTCATTGATAAAAGGAAAATGTTTTCTCAGCTGGATCTCGAGCAAATGAAGAGAAGCCAGACCACTTGGCGAAATTCCAGCAATATTGATTTCCATTACTTTTGGATGCTTCTCCAAGGAATTGGCAAAATGCAAGACCATGTATGCCACTTCTTCTTGAGAAAATGTTTGTTCTGGAAAAACTTTCGGCAAGGTTCGCTGGATCGAAGAAGCAATTTCTGTATATTGTTCCATGATTTTTTCAAGGATCGGATTTCTTAAAACTGTTTCTTCAAAAACAGCACGGGCAAGCACCCCGGAGATATGAGTTAATAAGAGCTTATACAGTTTTGCATCTTCGTAAAAAGCAACTTCAGCTTCTTCGCTCACCTCTTCGATCATTCGTTTGACACGGTACGCTAAGTCAGGATCAAAATTTTCTTCAAAAAAATCCCGATCAAACGAATTGGCTAAATTCCCCATCAAGACTGCAAAAAAGGTGATTTCTTTAATTGAGTACAGCTGTCTAGTCTCTTTACCGATCGCATAAAAAATCTTTTTAGAGACTTTTAAAAGTTCTTTATTAACGGCAAGAGGGTAAGTTTCTTCTTCCAAAGAAACACCAGCTTCGACACGATCCATTGCTAATGTGAGTATAGTAATGATAAATACCAATTTCCGATCACTTAAATCGGCAAACTCAGGTTCTGAACGTTCTTGGATCAGTTGTTGCGCAAAAAGAAAATGTTCATGATCAAGAAACCGAAAAAAGACTTGTTCCTGTTCGCTGTGTTTGTCGCGATGAAAAAAACGATATTCATTGACTTCAGAGACAAAAAGATTGGCGATCAGTAAGCGCCTGGCTTTTTCGGACCCTTCAATGATATATCCTCGATTGCGGACGATCGACAAAGATAACCGAGAAATTTTTTCTTCCAACTGTTTGAGATCCGAAAAAAATGTCGTCTGGCTTATTTGATAAGCAGCCATAAAATATTCAGCAGAGATTGGTCTCATCGCCAAAAGCATCTCGATAAGTATAGCATGCTGCCGTTCTTGGACAGCGAATTCTTTTGATAAATTTTGAGCAGCGAGTTTCTTCAACTTTTCTTGAACAGCTGTATCTGCTGAAAGCTTGAATTTTCCTCGTCCGCTTTTTACAATACTCGTATCAAAAGATTGTAACGAGGTCTCCAAGTTGGCTAACTCTCGATAAACGGTCCGCTTGCTGACTTTTAGAAGATCCATCATATGGACCAAGGAAACCGGCTCTGTGTGTTCCAGCAATTCATTTAATATAAGTGTTTCCCTCTGAGTTAAAAGCATAAGAACCTCCTGTTAGTTTTTCAGCTTTTCAACTAATCGGCGATATTCTTCTTTATCCAAAAAGTTTTTTAATAGATATTTCTCCATCTGCGGTACTTTTTTCTCTGCCCGCTCGTTCATTTCGTGTTGGATAACAAGTAATGTTTTGCTGCCCTCTTCCACTTGTTCAAGAGCTCGGTAATAAACAGGGAGATCCATGGATTCGGCGGCAAGCATCTGTTGGAGTAAACTGGCACCGATTGCGCTAGTCGCAATTCCTGAATCACAGGCGACGATAATCTCATTTATTTTCAAAATCCTCTCTCCTTTTAAAGCGATTTCTTTTTTATGATACCGAATTACACAGAAAAAACAAGAGACCGCAAAAAAACTGTACAGGATGAGCTGGCTCCTACGCTCACTCTGCACAGTTTTTGATCTATTCTTTTGTTGTTTCTGCTTTCCCATGATAAACCGTAATATGGCATGGCAAAATCTCTACGTCAATTGGCAGTGGATCGCCTTCGTCTCCATCAACATTTGTTGAAAGCTCTCCTTCTTCTAACTCGATTCTTCCTTTTCTAAACGTCAAATACTCTAAATTTTCTGTGGAAGCATCGATTCCTTTCAGCAAATCAGGGATTGCTTTGATCGAATCAAGCAGGGATTGATCTTTGAGATAAACAAAATGTAATTTTCCGTCTGCAGTTTCTGCTTCCGGGAATAGCGTCTCGAACCCGCCGATGGAATTCGTCAAACCAATCAATAGTGTACTGCTTTCGATTTTTCGTTCTTCTCCATCCAGCACGATGTTGAAATGATAGGTTTTTGCTTTGGCCAAATGCTTGATTCCAGAAACAAAATAAGCGAGTTTGCCTAATTTGGTTTTTTGTTCAGGATCAACGTTATTGATAGATTCAGGAATTGTTCCAACCGCTACGACGTTCATAAAATAATCCTGGTTTACTTTGCCGATATCAATCGCTTCTTTCTGATCAATATCTAGTTGTGCAATGGCTTCTTCTGGATCAAGAGGTAAATGCAGCGCTCGCGCTAAATCATTGACCGTCCCCAACGGAAAGAAGCCAAAATTCGGCTTGTGAGGCTGTTCGGCGATACCGCTGATTCCTTCGTTGACGGTACCATCGCCTCCCATGACAAAAACGCTGTCGTATTGTTGTTCTGCTGCTTCACGGGCAAACTTTTTAGCGTCTCCGCCTTTTTCAGTATGTTTTACTTCGACTTCATCAAACAATTCTGTTAATTTCGTTCTAGCATGTTCTTCGTATTCTTTTGCTTTTTCTCCGCCTGAACTTGGATTTACAACTAATAGTACTTTTTTCAATCATTCCCGCTCCTTTTTCTTCCTTTTCTTTCAGTATAGAGAAGTTCAAAATTTCTGGCTATTTTCATGCTTCTTTTCCCAGCTTCTTATACAGATTGATTTACTTTCTGCCACATTCGTCCTAGAATAAATGAAACAAGGAATGGAGGGTTTTGATGGAGAAAGAGAGAAAACCGTTTACGGTAGATCATGTAGGAAGTTTTTTGCGTCCAGAACGACTAAAGGAAGCGAGACAAAGATTTTCTGAAAACAGATTAACTGAAAATGAATTAAGAAGTATCGAAAACGAAGAAATCAAAAAATTAGTAGACAAACAGAAAGCTGCGGGGTTAAAAGGGATCACAGATGGCGAGTTCCGCCGCGGTTTCTGGCATATCGACTTTTTAGAAAATCTGCAAGGCGTGGAAGGCTATGTTCCTTCAACTGGTTATAATCAAAAATTCCATGGAAAAGCAGCGCCAGCTTACAATATCCGCGTAGTAGATAAACTATCTTTTAACGAAGAGCATCCTTTTTTTGAAGATTTTCTTTATTTGAAAGAGCTAGTCGAAACAGAACCTGCATACACAGCAAAAGCAACGATTCCTAGTCCAACGATGCTGCTTCGCCAAGAGTTGTTGGCAAACATCGGCGACTCCAATATCCATGAAATCTATCCTGATATCGAAGAATTTTTTGCTGACTTAGCGGATGTTTACCAGCAGACAGTGGCGAAGTTTTATGAACTAGGCTGCCGCTATCTTCAATTTGATGATACAAACTGGGCATTCTTGGCGGATGCGAACAAACAAGAAGAATTAAAAGAACGAGGAATTGATCCGAAAGCTGTTGCTGCTATCTGTACCTCGATCATCAATGGTGCATTAGAAAACAAACCCGATGATTTGACGGTCACGACACATATCTGTCGCGGCAACCATGCTTCTTCTTGGCTGTTTTCCGGTGGATACGAACCGATTGCAGAAGAATTGTTTGCCACAAATTATGATGGCTACTTTTTAGAATATGACTCTGATCGTGCAGGTGATTTTGCGCCTTTACGCTACTGGTCTGGAGATAAAAAAGTCGTTTTAGGTTTAGTAACTTCAAAATTCCCAGAGTTAGAAGATCCTGAAAGTGTGAAACAGCGAATTGCGGAGGCAGCAGAATACATTCCTCTTTCTCACTTATCTATTAGTCCGCAATGCGGTTTTGCTTCTACGGAAGAAGGAAATAAATTAACAGAAGAACAGCAATGGCAAAAAATCCAGCTTCTTCATGAAATCGCACAGGATGTTTGGGCTTAAAAATCATTTAAAATGTTAGAGAAATCCCCAGAAGCTTTCAACCGCAGATTATGGTCTGTGTTGAAACTGCTCCTGGGGATTCTTTTAGATTATTTTGTTTTTTTCTTGTAGATATACCCTGCGAAAAGCACCAAACAACCGATTCCTAAAACCGGCAGCATCGTACTTCTCACTGCATTTGTTTTGGGAAGTGCTGTACGATCGTTGTTCGTTGGCTTGGGCTCTTTTTCTGGATGTTCGTTGTTCTCTTGATTATTTGGATCATCAGCTGCATCATCTGGTGCTGGTTCAGGTGTTGGCGCTGATTCTTTGTTTTCTTCTTGAACCCGGATTTCTCGTTCTTGAAGAATCGTTTCTTCGGCGACTTGCCAATTTTGACCATCGTATACTTCCATTTTATAACTCACTTCAAGTGCATAGGCACCTGCTGTTGGCGCTTTGGTTTCCGCTGTTGGGGGTGTTGTATCAAATGTTCCTTTTTGATTTGTATTTTTGATTTGCCAATCCATGGGTGTATAGCGGGCATCTCCTGTTATCGCTTCGCCGTGTTCTGCATAAGGAGTAAAGACAGCTACACCAAAGCGCAGCGAGCCGTTTTCAACGATATTCTCTTCTGCTTGTTCTTCTTGGCCATTTGCTGCAATAATATGGATTGGATTATTTTCTTGTGTCGGGCGTGTCTGGACGGGTCCGCGTTCTTCCGCTAACTCAAATTCAGGATACTCAGAAGAAGGCGAAGTTTGCCCATCAAAATTTGCCCCTACTGTTCGATGGAGTGTCTGTTCATTGACTGTTTCGCTGCGGTATTCCTCTTTGACCTGCATCAATCCGTGTACATTGATACTACCATTTTCATAACGAGTGATAGGTTCACTTTCAGCTCTTGTCTTCTCCCCAGCAGATAACGAAACAAACCAGTCTTCTTTGAGTTGATAGCCTAAACTATTTTCAGAAATCTGGACATTTTCGTTCCAATAGTAATTTAAAGGTCCATAAATTTGTGTTTCGTCTTGGTTTATTGGTCGAATCTGCTCGCGTACGCCAAGATCTTCTGTCCGAAAAGATAGTACCCCTTCTGCGTTAAAATCAGTTTGAGGCGCAGATGACGTATAGAAAGCGACATTATAAGATTGATTATTGAAACTTGAACTGCTTTTAACAAAAATATTGGTCCCGCTGTTTGAGTCGATCCCTTTTGCAAGATTCTCAAAAGCCAAACTGTTGATAAGTTCATGGGCGCCCGGCATGGAAGAACCGCCCATTTTAAATCCATTTCCGTTCCCGGTACCTTCTTTTCCAGGAACCCAGCCGTTTCTGTATGCCACAGAATTTTTGATCACGACTTTTCCGATGGGTCCATTTTCGTTTCTGGCAAATAAGTCCCAGCCGTCATCAGCATTATGATAAGCGATACATCCGTCGAAAACATTTCCTTCGCCTACCGTCAATTTTGCTGCAAAACCGTCTGCATCTTCAAATCCAGGATCGGCATTCTCAAAGGAAGTACAGTTTTTTACCATATTGTTTGCTGGCCATTCCTCAAAAGGGTCTGCGGAGCGCCCGCTGATTTGGATACCAGTATTGCCGTTTCTGTATGCATGGATATCTTCTATCCAATTCTCACTGCCAGAAACTTGCAATCCTTGCCGCATCGGTGCAGTGTTGGTCACATCGAAGCCTCGCATGATCCAATGATTTCCCCAATGTGTCAATCCGCTGCCTCGTCCATTAAAGTCTAGTACCGGCCGTTTATTTTCTCTATTATCTGCAATCAATTTTATTGGATTTTCGTTTGTCCCATCCACACCGCTTGCAATCATCAACCCCTCATCCATCAAATACGTACCGCCAGCCAAAACAATAGTCTGTCCAGAAATAGCATAACGAAGTGCTTGTCTTAAAGACAGCGGATTTTGTCTGCTCCCCGTACCAGAATCCTGTCCTTCTGGTGTTACATAAACAGTCATATATCTAGGCGCTGCAAAGTGAACAGAATGTTTGATTTCACGGGTATCATAATCCGCCATGACCGTATAGTCTTCTGGCGGGAAATTCGGATCAGGGGTGAAAGCGAAGATAAAGTTGTTTTCGCCTGGTATCAAAGAGGTCTCAAACGAAACTTCCCGATTTGCTGTAACACTGATTGCTTCTGCGCCATCCAGCAAAGCGCCATCCGCTGTTTTGATGTTTAATAAACCGTCCGCATTTGCTCGAAAGCGAAGTTCGTGAGAAGAGCTGCCTGTTTGTTCTCTAGAAGTCACCGTATAGACAGGTTCGATCACTCTGTTTGGCCGTTCTTTGGCGGGAGGGTCAGTTGCTGGGTCTGTGTAAGTCAAATCGATATCTGTCACTTTGATCGTCATATTTCGTGCAGCTGCAAATCCTAGATAGACTTGATCACTTTCAGATTGATACAGTTTTTCCCAGTCGTACATAATCTCCGAAGCAAGCTCCTCACCTGTTTCAAGGTCATAATAATAGGCTTCAAGCCCAGTATTCGTTTTTTTCATTTCTAGGCGGAAAGTCGTAAGGTCATCTGTGGCTGGAAAAAGATTCCCGTTCCCATTTCCCATGATATTGTAAGAACCAGATTCTTTTCCTTTTTCGCCGGCAGAGGTCTCAAAAGTAGTAGTCGTCGTTGACACACTTCCAGTTGGCGGTGCTAATTCTGGCTGGCCTGTTGGTACGCCGGTGATGGTCCTTGATCCTAAACCAAGACGCATTGTATAATTTGTGCCATTTCCATTCGTTACTTCCTGATTTTCGGCATTCCAAGTATATTGTATCCTGCTGCCTAAAATAGAAAAGGAGTTAGAGAAAAAAGCGCGGCCAAAACTGTTTTCTGCTGGTACAGAATCACGAAGCATCACGGCGAATCCTTCTTGTCCGTTTGTATATGTCCAAGATTCGACATCGATTTGTGCGCTTAGCCGAAAATTCACATCTTTAGGTACTTGCTGATAATAATAAGTCAGTCCGTCTGAACCGCTTGCTTGGAATTTGCCGCCATTTTGTGTAGAAGACAATCGGACGCCATTCTCTAACGGTTCAACGCTGAATCGATTGGCATTTGTACTTTCACCAAATACCACACTTTGCCAAGAACCGACTTCCAGATTTTCTGATTTCATTTCAGGCTGATCTTCTTGTTTTTGAACTTCGGAGTCATTCTTTTCTTCCAAATTGTTCACGTGTGCATTTTCATTAAAAATCGTTGCTCCTCCTGTGATTGTTTCGGCAAAAGCGGCAGACGGGGTTCCTAAAAGTGACACAATAGATAGAATCGATAGGCTTTTTGCAATAACTTTACTCAAACTCGGTTCCTCCTGTGTATTTTTTGTTAACGCTTACAAAATAATTTTCCCATACATATTTCTTTGGGTCAATACAAAACTTTGTTATTAAAAGAGGTTGCAGCAAAAGTTTTCGTCCTTTTGCCGCAACCTCTATCTGTTTATTTTTGCTCATTCAGGTGTTTCTTTAACTTTCTTCTTCGATCAGATCAATAACTTTCATCAACCGCGTTAGATTCGAGCGTTCGCTTTCTCCCAAGGTTCGTTCGATATAAGCAATCGTATCTGTTAGTTTTGGGATCGTCATGTATTCTAAAGCGTTCACACGTCTTCTCGTCTTTTCGATTTCATCGGCCATCAGCTGACAGGTTTTTTCGATTTCAGCAAGCTGAAGCATCAATGGCAAAATGGTATCCAAATGTCTTAAAGAAAGATCGAGCTCGCTTGTGGTACTGGCAAATCCGTAAGAAAAGACATCTTCTGAGCGTTCTTCTTCATACACTTCATTCATGACAGGAACGTCCATATTCATGATGGTTTTATGCTGGATATCCAAAGAGATCTGATTCAAGGGAATGGCAAAAGCTTCTTGGAGCACATGGTCTGGTATACTGCTTGAAGCTAGCACATATTCCCTCATTCCCTCTTCCATCGCTTGTTCCATACGGATTCTGAATTCTTGATTTTGTTTGATCAGCCGAATAAATTGGCGGACAAGCTCGTCTTGTTTGTCTTTCAAAAGTTTATGACCTCTTGTTGCCGTCTCTAATCTCTTTTTGAGCCTGCTGAGTTCCATTCTTGTCGGATTGACATTCATGATTGCCATTCAGCCATCTCCTCTTCAGACGGAAGATACTCATCGATATACGATTCCTTGATTCGGCTCAATTCTTCTCTTGGCAATGTTGCCAAAAGCTTCCAGCCTAAATCTAATGTCTCTTCGATCGTCCGATTGGTATAGAATCCCTGATTGATATAATGTTTTTCAAAAAGATCAGCAAAGCGGGCGAACTTTTTATCTACATCAGATAAGGCAGATTCGCCCAAAACGATCGAAAGTTCTTTGGCTGCTTTTCCATCCGCATATGCTGCATAGATTTGATTCATCGTTGCAGCGTGGTCTTTTCTTGTTTTACCTTCACCTGTTCCTTTATCTTTCAGCCGCGACAGGCTTGGCAGGATATTGATGGGCGGATTGATATTCCGTTTGTCCAGCTCTCTTGAAAGGATGATCTGCCCTTCTGTTATGTAGCCGGTCAAATCAGGGATCGGATGCGTTTTGTCATCATCTGGCATCGTCAATATCGGGATCTGGGTAATTGATCCTTCTTTCCCCATCAATCTTCCGGCTCTTTCATATAAAGTCGCTAGGTTCGTGTAAAGATATCCTGGATACCCGCGCCGTCCCGGAATTTCTCGTCTGGCTGCTGAAATCTCACGCAGCGCTTCACAGTAGTTGGTCATGTCCGTCATGATCACCAATACATGCATGTCTTTTTCAAATGCTAAGTACTCTGCGGCTGTCAAGGCAACTCTTGGCGTAGCAATCCGTTCAATCGCTGGGTCATTTGCTAGGTTCAAGAATAAAATCGATCGGTCTAGTGCACCTGTTTTACGAAATTCTTCAATAAAAAATTCTGATTCTTCAAAAGGGATTCCGATTGCTGCAAAAACAATCGCAAAATTGCCTTCTTGTCCAGGCACTGTCGCTTGACGCGCGATTTGCGCAGCAATTTCTTTATGGGGAAGTCCAGAGGCAGAAAAAATCGGTAATTTTTGGCCGCGGACTAAAGTGTTCAAATGGTCGATTGCTGAAATTCCCGTTTGGATAAATTCATCAGGAAAATCCCGTGCCATTGGATTGATCGATTCTCCATTTACATCGAGTCTTTTTTCTGGGATGATTTTCGGTCCATCATCTTTCGGCTGGCCCAGTCCATCAAATACTCGACCTAACATATCCGGAGATACGCCTAATGTCAGCCCATTTCCTAAAAAACGAACGCGGCTTTCTTCTGCGCCTAGATTGCTGGTACCTTCAAAAATCTGGATCACCGCTTTGTCTTCAGAGATTTCTAACACTTGTCCTCTTCTCAGTTCGCCATTTTCTGAACGAATCTCTACCAACTCATCGTATTTGACTCCTTCAACATTTTCGACCATCATCAAGGGACCGACAATGTCTGATACGGAACGATATTCTTTTAACATTAACTCATTCCTCCTTTTTCGATGATGCTGTGGATCGTTTCTTTGATTTCTCGGCTGATTGCGTCAAATGTACCGATATCATCTTCAGGGATATATTTGCTACGGGCAATTCTTTCGCGCAGTTTAACTGTCCCTTTGACGATTTCATCTAGATATGTACCTAAACGAATCGCTTTTTGCATTTCTTGATTCAAAGACAGAATATTCGTCAGCATCTTGAACTGTTTGATGCGGGAAGTATACGTATCCACATCATCAAAAGCATTTTGCTGCAAATAATCTTGTCTTAGCGAACGGGCTGTCAGCATGGTGATCCGATCTTTTTGTGATAATGAATCAATACCTACCAGCTGGACGATTTCTTCCAAGCGATTTTCTTCCTGCAAGATCGACATTGCTTCTGTGACTTGTTTTGACCACTCGCTGCCCAATACTTCATCTAAGTAAGCATTCATCTCATCTTCATATAACGAATATGACGTCAGCCAATCAATGGCCGGAAAATGCCGTTTTTGTGCCAACAAACTATCCAACGCCCAAAAGACTTTGACGATCCTTAACGTGTTTTGAGTCACTGGTTCTGAAATATCGCCTCCAGCCGGTGAAACAGCGCCGATTGCTGTAATACTGCCTTCTCTTGGTTCGCTTCCCAATGAACGGAAACGTCCTGCTCGTTCGTAATATTCTGCGATTCGACTGCCTAAATAAGCAGGGTAACCTTCATCCCCCGGAATCTCTTGCAGACGTCCGCTCATTTCTCTTAAAGCTTCTGCCCAGCGTGAAGTAGAATCAGCCATGATTGCTACACTGTAGCCCATATCACGGTAGTATTCGGCAATCGTGATCCCTGTATAGATCGAAGCTTCCCGTGCTGCTACCGGCATATTCGATGTATTCGCAATCAATACAGTTCGTTCCATGATCGATTCACCGGTTTGCGGATCGATTAATTCAGGAAATTCATTGATGACATCTTTCATCTCGTTTCCTCGTTCGCCGCAGCCGACATAGACAACGATATCTACATCTGCCCATTTTGCGATTTGATGCTGAACGACCGTTTTCCCAGCACCGAAAGGACCAGGAACAGCGGCTGAACCGCCTTTTGCAACAGGGAAAAAGGTATCGATGACACGCTGTCCAGTGACTAAGGGTTCACCAGGCTTCAATTTGGTTTGGAACGGTCTCGGCACACGCACCGGCCATCGTTGAAGCATAGGGATCTTTTTTTCGCCTTCTTTTGTCTCTAAAATACACACAGGTTCAGTAATTGTATAATTGCCGGCATAGATTTCCTTGATGGTTCCTGAAACGTTTGCTGGGATCATTACTCGATGTTCAATTGCTTTTGTTTCTTGGACCACGCCGATCACATCACCGGCCTCAACGACTTCACCCGCTGTTTTTTTCGGTACGAATGTCCATTTTTTTTGCCAATCTAATGGATCGATCGTGACCCCGCGTTCTAAAAAGTCGCTTTCTGTCTGAGCCATAAATTTATCTAATGGGCGCTGGATACCGTCAAACATCTGAGAAAGCAAGCCTGGTGCTAAATCAACAGATAACGGACGCCCAGTTGTTTCTACGATTTCGCCAGGACCGATACCTGCTGTTTCTTCATACACCTGGATCGATGCTGTTCCTTTTTTCAATTCGATGATCTCACCAATCAGCCCTTTTTCGCTGACTTTGCAGATTTCATGTATTTTCGCACCTTGAAGTCCGCGCGCAGTAACTAATGGTCCAGAAACTTTTGTGATTGTTCCTATTGCCAAAAAATCTCCTCCTACCAACTGCAATCTTTTTATTTAATCGTTTAAAATATTCATTCCTACTGCTTTTTCGACATTCTTTTGGATACGTTCCATGCCGATGCCTAAGCTGCCTGTACTGCTGGGTATGGGAATGATGGCAGGCGTTTGTCTTCCGTCATATTGTGCAATCGTTTCTTCCAGCTGTTCTGTCAGCCGTTCTGTGATGAAAAGCACACCGTAATCATCTGCGATTTCTTCTAGCAAAAGCTGTGCTTCCTCCAAATCAGTGATAGGAAAAACATCGATTCCTAATCCTTTGAAAGGAAGAATGGAATTTTTGCCGCCTAGCATACCGATTTTTTTATACATAACTATCACGCACCCGTTTTCGTAAAATTTCTTCTGGGATCTTGTTTATTTTCCCAATCAAAAGAATCCGCAGATTTTTGATTTCCATCTCTTTGGCATTGATATAGCCAAGAACAGCAGCTGGCCCAAATGGAACGATTTTCTGTTCTTTGAATCGCGCCATCAAAAAGTTGTCTTTCAGTAAATCAAAATCATTCAGCGTTTTCTTCGTTGTGATTTCTTCGTAACTCTTATTGATAAGATTTTGATAACGTGTTTGCCTAAGATACTCAACGAATTCGTCTAAAGAAGCGGTGATTGCAGAAAGGATCTCTTCTGATGGAAGATTTCCGCCATCAGCCAAAACCGCACTGATAAACCCTTTTTTTCGTCCCATCAAATGGCTTCTAAGTGCTGTGGAAATGTTGAAGATATCGATATTCCGCTGAATCAATTGCTGGATTTCTTGACGGTTTTCTTTTTTGGCAGCGGCTGATTGTTGTTCCCAATAATAATTGTCAAAAATGATATCGATGGACTGGCTTTCGTGGTAATCTTCGATGTATTGGAAAACTTCTTCGATACATGCATTCATTTGCTCTGATGCTTCCTCACTATGACGGACATTGACAAGTTCTTTCAATGTTTTCAAAGGCAAAGAACCAATCGGCACAAGCAAGTCTGAAAGATCCTTTTTCGTGTAGGCAGCTTTCACCAGCACTTTCAGATTCTGGTAATCATACTTCACCGTGAACAAATCGATAATGCTGCGGTCTGGTGTGATTTCATATAAAGTGTCATAGGTCCGCTTCAGTTCTGCAATCAGTACTTCTTCAAAATCATGGACTTTTGTTGTTTCATCAATGAAATCGCCATAAGCTGTTTCTTGCAAGATCTGGTAAATCTCTTCGGCTTCTTTTGCAGCGAACATCCGCTCATAAAACTGTTTGCTGAGCAGCCGGCCTTCATATGTTCTGATTCGGGTATTGACGGCGTTGAACTGGATATCCTTCATTCTGACACCTCTTATCCTTTTTCAAATATCAGTTGAAGCAGCTGATTGCTCAACTCTTCTTCTGAGGCATTGAGTAAAGATTCAAAAATAAAATTGAATTCGATATCTCCTTGCCTTAACAAAAATCCGCTGCGTCTTGGGATCGATTGTTTCGCCACTGTTAAATCCGCTTGCGGCTGGATAGATTTCCGCCATTTTTGGATCGCTTCTTCTGTTGCATACACAAGGCTGTTTTCACCTAATACCATTTCAACTGGTCCGGTCAGTTGCGCTTTTTGAAGATTTTTAAGAACGAATGCTTCAAATTTTTCTGCTGGAAGCTCCTGCAGTTGTTGACGAGCTTCTGAAAAAAGTTCATCTAATACTGCTTGTTTTGCAGCCAAAACTTTGTTGCGGGATGTGACATGCAGATCTGAAACTTTCAGACTCAATTCTGTTTGCAGTTCTTTTTCATACCGTTTTATATTTTCTTGGCTTTGTTCTGCCAATCGATTTTTATCTAATTCTTCTTTTTGCTGGATCTCTTTTTTGCTTTCTTTCAGCAGTTGTTCTTTCTTTTTTTGTGCATCTTGAATGATTTTATTCGTCAACTGTGTGATATCAGACATAATTTTCCTCCTAATTCATAACCAGCAGGAAGGAGATAACAAATCCTAAGATCCCGTAAGTTTCCATCATGGCTACATAAATGATCCCTTTTGTTACATGTTCAGGTTTCTTCGCCAAAATCTGCATTGCCGCACAAGCTGCTCTTCCCTGCCATTTTCCGCAGACGATCGCTGTGAATGCAATGGGTAATGAAGCAATAAATAGGAACAAACCGCGTTGGAAAGAAATATCGCCGGTGATTTGCAGAAAGATCATAAAGGAGATAACGAAACCATATAATCCTTGAGTAGCTGAAAGCAGTTCTAAGATCAATGCCTGACCAAATTTTTCCGGCTGTTCGGCTGTTAATCCAGCGGCTGCCTCACTGGTCATACCGACGCCAATCGTTGAGCCGATACCGCCGCAGATCGTAGCAGTGGCTACTCCTAATGCTGCAAAAAGTAATCCGCCGTTTTCATAAAAAAATGTAATCCAATTTTCCATTTAGTTTTCTTCCCCCTGTTGTTGTTTTTCTTCCGAAATAACTTCTACATACTGTTCTTTTGCTTTTAACGGATCAAATTTCCTTCCGCCTCCAGTAAAGAACTTTCCAAAAAATTCAAGATACTGCAATCGGATGCCATGAACATAAGCACTTAAGAAACTAAGGAAAATATTCAAGGAATGCAGCACTATAAATAATAAAATACCAAACGTAAAACGCGCATATACCGGTAAATAACTGATGATTAGATTGAATGCCGCAGCAATACTTCCGCCAGCGACGCCTAAAGCCATCAAACGGGTATAACTGATCAAGTCGCCAAGATAAGAAGTGACATCCATCAATGCATAAAGACCCGCTCCGATTTTTCCGACGATCGTTTGACCATCAAAACTACCGCCAACGACGATCAAGACGAGACTGGCAATCATGCCGATCAGACCAATTTGCTGTAAAGGACTATCCGGTAAAAGCATCATCCCAATGACTAAGACAAGTGCGCTTAACAAGAAGAAGATCCATGATCCCGCTTGGAAGAAAGCTTTCGATTTCTCTTTTTTCTTCCCCCATAAAATATAAAACTTCAACCCTAGCGCAAATAGGACTTGGAAATACCCAAAAATCACAGAAAGTATCAAAATCTGGGTGATGTCAGAACTGGTTGAGAGCAATTGGAACGAAAATTCAAATCCAAAAATGTTTCCGTAAATCAGTCCCCACATCATCGTCGGAATCGCGCAAATCTCAAAAAAGGTCAAATTTTGTTTCATACTTGGTTTGAAGTGGAAAATGCGTTTCGCAATAAAAATCGCGGCAAACAAAAGCAGACCGTAACCAAAATCCGCGACCATCATCCCAAAAGCAATGGCATAAAACGGTGCCATCAATGGCGTTGGATCAAGTTCGTCATATTGCGGAAGACTGTACATCCCCACAAGACCTTCAAACGGTGCTACTAATGGATGGTTTTTCAAAAGGATCGGGATTTCTTCGGTGTTTTCTTCAGTGATTTCTTTAAATTCCAGATAATATTCCTGGCCAACTGCTTTTTCGATTTGTTTGACTAAACGTTCAGCTTTTTCGATCGGCACCCAGCCTGATAAATTGATCGTGTAGTCCGATTCCAGCAGTTCCTTGTTGCGGCTGATACGTGCTAGTTTGCTTTCAAGGTACTCTGCTGCAATGCCAAGAGAGTGATAGTCTTCTCTCTTTTTTCTCAAAGATTCTTTGAGTGATGTTTCTTCATGGATAAGTTTTTCTGATTGCTGTTTGATTTCCTGCAGATCTTGTGACGGCTTTCCGTCGAATGGATATTGATATTCTTCAAAACCAGCCATACGCAATGTATTCGCTGCTTTTTTGCGACTGTCCTTGTGGAAAAGAACAAGAAGATAAGCGGTTGTAGTAGTTTGGTGGATCGTTTCGAGATAGGTATTCGGCAGTTCGCCGATTCTTTTGGACAAACTCGGCAATTCAGAATTTGGGATCGTCCCCAGCATTCCTCCTGCCTGTTCGAACGTTTCTAAAATCGAAGGCTGCTCGTCAAAATAACGCCAGATGTTTAACGCATTCTCTTGTTCAGAGAGTTCTCGGCGCTCTTGTTCTAAGATTCGAAGTCTTTTATCTGCTGCTCGAAGCTCTTGATAAACAGCCAGCCAATCGTATGTATCTGCATGTTCCGAAAGTTGACTTAATGTATAACGTTGTAATGGTTCTTTTAATCGTTTGATCATCCCTGAAGAAGAAAGATAGCGATCCAAAAAGCTTCTTGCCCATGTCAGCTGTGCGATCTGGTTTTCCAGTTCTTCCAAATTCGGATGTTCTTTCATTTTCTTAAAAGAATTAGGGGAGCCGGCAGCGAATTTTTCTGCCGAGAATAGTTCGACTTCTTGAAAATCTTGAAGTTTTTCCATGATGGTTTCTTGATAGCCGCGAAAGGTAATCAGGTTGAATTTTTGCATCTTTACGATCGCCATATCAGTTCACAACCTTGTCCATGATGATTTCAAGTGCTGTTTTGCGGGTTTCTGGAGAGATGGTACGTAGTTTTTCTGCTTCTTTTTGCATTTGTTGTGTCAAAGGTGCTTTGATTTCCTGGAATTCTGATTCATATTGCTGACGCAGCTTCTGCTGTTCGCTCTTTTCTTTTTCCAAGAGTTCTTTTTTGAATTGGCTGATTTTGATCTGACTTGCTTCTTTTTCTTTCAGCGTTTCATTTTCTGCTTCCTCGATCAGTTGTCTCGCTGTTTCTTCTGCTTCCATCAATTGTTGGATCGCTTTTACACTCATGCCTCACACTCCTTTAAATAGTAACTAAAACGTTGATTTTATGCTCTTTTTCCTTTTAAAGCGCTGACAAAAATATTTTACAAAAAATAACTGTCAATGCTTTTGGATGAACAGACGGCTTAGCGGATAACCTTTCAGCCGGTTTAAAAACTGCTGTTCACTTTCTCTTAACAAATGAGTTAAGTTTTCTTCTACTGTGTTGGATTCTTGCTCTGAGGAAAAGACACGTTTTGCAAGCTGTTTCAGCTGTACACAAGACTCTTCTCCTTCAATCGCATGGTAGACATCCAGCATATTGATCTGGTCAAGCGACCTTGCCAAACGAAAGCCGCCGCCTTTGCTGACTGAAGAAAGGACGATTCCGCTGACTACAAGTTTCCGTACGATTTTTTTCAGATAAGAATCAGAAACTCCAAGCTGTTCGCTTAGCAATGCGCTTTTCACTGGTGTACCTTCTGCTTCTGAGGCTAAAACCAAGATGATGCAAACTGCTTCTTCTAAGCTGCGTTTTAATTTCATTATCCCTTTCTCCTTTTGAGGACAAATAATATCTATAAATAAATCATAACGAACATTAAAAAACACGTCAAGGTTTCAAAAGAAATTTCTTTATTATTTCTCAAAAAAATACATCGTTTCTTCCCTTTTTTTCATATTTTAGAAAAAAATAAAAATACATCAGCCAATGGTCTAAACCATTGGCTGATGCAGTATTTGAATACAAAAAGAAACAGAGGCTGCAAATCAAATTTGCAAAACACCCTCTGTTTCCTTGATTCCATAGACGGGTTGTTTCTCATTTCCGTCGTAATAACAGATATTTTTTTCTCGGTTTTTCATGAGGAATACCATAACATCTCTCATGGAAATCGATGGTTTCTTTTCTTCAAATAAGAACACAAGCTGATCTTGGATCGTTTCGATTCCTGTTAAAGGAAGGAATCTGTCATTTTTTTTAAGACAAATTTTTTCATAAGACATTTTTTGCGGGCTCACTGTCATGATCGTGAGCAAATCTGCTGCTCTCATTTTATTCCCCCTTCGCTCCTCCATAAAATAGCATAAAATCAAAAAAAAATCTGCTTAATCTCTTGAACTCCTCTAATTAATAAGTATAATGATGTAGTTGCTGAAAATTTTCAAACAGGAAAGAGGTTAGAAATGAAAAAAATACGTTTATTTACAGATTTCGGTGGAATCATTCTAGGAGCAGGCATCTATGGCTTGGCGGTGACTGGAATCAATATCCCATCAAAACTAGCAGATGGCGGTGTCACTGGTATAGCACTGCTTTTGAAAAATTTATTCGGTTTTGCACCGTCTATTACTTCTCTGCTGTTCAATCTACCTTTATTACTTATCTCATTATTCATTTTCGGAAAACAAGCATTTCTACGGACGATCGTTGGTACATTTGCTCTGGTTTTCTTTTTGCGTTTTTGGGAAAGTTTTCATATAAATCTTGCTGTAGACAATTTGCTGATCAATAGTCTGATGACTGGTCTTCTTTCTGGTCTAGGATGCGGACTTGTCTTTCGTTTTGGCGGCAGCACTGGCGGAACTGATATCATTTATCAAGCGATTGAGAAATACTTCCATGTCAAAATAGGAAAAAGCTTACTGCTTGTGACTGCTGTTATTTTAGTAGTGTCCTTGCTTTACTTAGATTTGCGCCATTTCTTCTATACATTGATCAGTTCAGCGCTCCTTTCTTACGTCTTGAACAAAGTGAAATATTTCCGCGCGGATCAAGCAGCCGAAGTATTATCTGCTGTGCAGACAAGTGAAGAAACCGTGGAAATAGAGGTTGTGAACGAGCCGCTCAGCTCCGAGCAGTAAGAATGCTTTTTCAAAAGTTGCTTCTTAAATTGAACAATAAAAATAGGTTATATGCAGCCTAGACTCTCAATTATATAAACAAAAAAAGACTGATTCCTCAGTCTTTTTTTGTTATTTAAAACCTCCAGAAATGACGATTTTCCCTTGTTCATGTCCGGTTTCAACAGCTGCCGTTGCTTTTTTCAGCGATTGGGCATTGATGCCTGACGTATCTGCTTTGCTGATAGGACTGTGCAGTTTCCCTGCATCCGCTAGTTCAGCGATTTTCGTCAATATCTGCCCTTGTGTTTCGACGTTTCTGTCATAGTCTGTTTTTGCAAACATATACTCCCAATGAAAGCTGATGGAAAGATTTTTCCATTCTCCGATGGCTATGGGCTCGTTTGTGCCTACGATTGCTCCCACGTGTCCCAATGGTTTGATCAGCTTGGTAATTTGCGGAGCATAAGTTGTAAGATCATGTAAAACTGCGATATAGTCGACTTTTCCGCCTAAATTTTCCAGCTGTTCTGCTAAATCATGATGATAATCTAACGGATGATGGACACCATGTTCGGACAGCCAAGAAAAGTTTTTTGGACTAGCTGTTCCATAGACCGTCAAACCGCTCCAATTGGCCAACTGCGTCATCATTGTTCCTACACCGCCGCCGCTATTGATTACTAAAATCGATTGTCCAGCATTCGCACCTTCTTCAGGTACTAGTTGGAACTTTTCAAAAAGCAGTTCATATGCCGTCAATGAGACTAATGGAAAAGCAGCAGCTTCTTCATTTGTACACGTTTTGGGTGCCATCGCAGCAATCCGTTCATCAACGAGTTGGAATTCTTGATTACTTCCATCTCTTTTAGAGGAACCTGCATAGTAAACGCGATCTCCGACTTTAAAGTTTTCAACTTCTTCTCCAACTGCGACGACTTCTCCCACCGCATCAAAGCCCAAAACAGTGAATTTTTCGCTTTTTGGCGCAATTTGTCTGAACTTCGTATCGACTGGATTGACAGAAACAGCATGGACAGCTACTAAAAGATCTTTTCCTTTCGGTACTGGGATCGAACCGGTCTCATCCAAGAAACTATTTTCGTCCTTGATAGGAAGCCCTTCATAAAAACCTACTCTTTTCATTTGTTTTTCTGACATCTTTCTTGCCTCCTTGAAAACACACGTAAAGAATCGATCACTTGTTTATTTAAAGTATCCTGTATCTTCAAATTTATCATTTTGTTCTTCGATCATTCCTGCTAATGACCGTTCTAGTACACCCGCTTTTCGGGATTCTTCTTTTTCTTTGCGATTAAACGCTCGAACAGTCGGGTCCCCATCCTTCTTTTCTTGAAAGGGTGTTGGTTCTGTATCAAACAATAAATAAGAATCCGCTGATTTTTCCATTGAACGAAGTAATTCTTCTTCTGTGACCATACTTTTTTTCGGGTCAGGAATAATCGAAGCTGGGATATATTTCGGAACAAAATAAGAACGCCCAGGCTTTGCGGCCCTTTTTTCTTCTGTACGTTTTGCCGGACTTGAAGTTTTTTCAAATCTGCGGGTCTCTTCTGCTTTCTTGATTGGATTAGAACTGTACCCCGGAAGATTGGTTTTATGTTTCTCTAAGCCGGTTTTTGGCTGTGCAGAGCGTTTTGTGCTGCTTCTGCGATAGCTTTTTTCTTCTGTTCTGATTTTAGGTTTAGGCACTGCAGCCGTTCGTTTGTTGCGTTTTTGATAATCATCATTCTTTGTTAGAAAGTCTGCTTCGTCTTCAAATAAAACACGGTTTTGTGTTGAATTCAGTTTCACACCTGTTTCGTCATCATAGGCAGGGAAACGAAAATTTTTTCGGTTGACTTCTTTCATTTAGCTCACCCTTTTCAAAAAGATACTCTTCGTAATCATACCACAGATTGTTTTGTCTGTTCAATTTACTCTAATATGAGAACGGATCATTCCTTTTTATTTAGTCAAAGAACGCAGGAAGAATTCTGCTGTATCGACCATCGTTGGTACTTTCACCAAATGCCGATCTTCTGCAGAGGAAAGGAAAGAAATATTTTTTCCATTTTCTGTTCCGTGGTTCTCCCTCACAAAATCAAAAACATGGCGATACGGAATCTTTTCGTCCGCTTCGCCATGCCAGAAAAAGAGCGGGCGTTCTGCCAACTTTTCTGGTTGTAAAGATAAATCATAATTTTTCACCCAAGAAATCAAATCAAAATAATCTTCTGGCAAACTCATCTTGAATTCTCCTGATCGACGAACGACCTCTTCTCCGTATGCAAGAGGAGCTGGTGAGCCCATAATGCACGCTCCGCAGCGAATCTCTTCATGTTTGGTCAATAATGCACAAGTAGTCATACCGCCCATAGAAACGCCGCCTACACCCAAATCTGGATGGTACACTTCTCTTCTTTTTAGATTATCGATAATAGCTGAAAATTCAAAAAGATTCGCATGGATACTTTCCCAAAATGTAAAGGACGGGATTGGCGAAACAGGCGCTTTGCGTTCCCCATGATTCATGGCATCAGGCAAAATGACCCGAAATCCCTTTTGTGCAATCTTGCGTCCTTGTGTTAGTACTAGTTCTTTACTTGTCTGCCAGCCATGATAATAAATGACGACAGGTATTGCTTTTGTTTTATATTCTTCCAGAACGACCTCCAAAACAGGAATGTTTTTAATGGTACGTTTCAAAATAACTGGATTCATTTTATTCCTCCGCTTCAACAACCGACAAATGCCGATAAAGCAGCCAAATACTTAAAAAGATCTGAAGTAAACTATTTAATGAAGCAAGAATTTGGAAATTTGATGTTGGTACATCAAAAAACAGAAAGACACTTAATCCCATCAGTCCTAAAATAAGTGAAAAAACTGGAAAAAACTGAAAGGAGAAATAACTTGCGGCACTTCCAAAAATGCTGCCCATAAGTAAAAATAAGAATAGCAGTAAACTTAAAATAAAACTATCGATGATCGATAGCTGAAAGATCGAAGTATGCATCTCAATTGGCTGCTGAATCGAGTAACTGCCTAAATATATACTGAATCCTACACTAAAAAGATGGCTGATACAAATCACTTGGCTTACCATTTTCATTTTCATCACCTAATTTAATTTTATAATTTAATTATAATCTATTTTTAATTTTTATCAAATATTTAATTGCTTTAATTCTAATTTTTTTCACTTATCTGCTATGGTAGAAAGGAATATATCGTAAAGGGGTTTTATTATGTTGGATTTTCAAATGCTTTTAATGATTTTTGGTATCAATTTTGCTTATATCACTTTGAACACACTTCGCTTCATGCTCACTATGAAGGGTTATCGATTGGCTGCACCTCTTGTAAGTATGGTAGAGATCACGATTTACATCGTTGGATTGTCTCTGGTCTTGGATCGTTTGGATAATCCAATCAATCTTTTTGTATATGCATTAGGTTATGCTGTAGGTATCAGCGTTGGGATCATGATCGAGGACAAATTGGCTTTGGGTTACATCATGGTTACTGCGATCCTCCCTGCCCATACCCCAGAAGAAAAAAATATGCCTCGGATTTTGCGGGAAAATGGTTACGGCGTCACACAAACCTTTGCCATGGGCTTAGAAGGAGAACGAATGGTCCTTGAAATCCTTTCTCCGCGAAAAAGCGAGCGAGATCTTTATCGTTTGATCAAAGAAGTCGAGGAACGCGCCTTTATTATTTCTTATGAACCTAAATATATCTCAGGTGGTTTTTGGACGAAAAAAATCCGCAAACGCCGTTCCAAACTATAACAAACAGCCAAAGATTAACGTTTACTGAAAAATAGATGACCAATACAAAAAAAACGGTTTCAAAAAAATGAATAAAATCCTCTTCTTTTTTATAAAAACTATCGACTTCTCCTCATCGATTTGTTATTATAATATACGCGAATTATTACTTTATAAACTGGAGAGCTTATGGAAACCCAATTAAAATATACAAATCACCTTAAATCCGGACTCGTTTTCGGATTATTGACGATCCTTTTTTTCCTTTTCCACTTATTTGTGGAGATTCCGGCAAACAATGATCCGTCAATCCAATACTCCATCGACACAGGCGCGGTCGTACTAGAACAAAATGCCCTGTTCATCTTTCTGGCTGGTGTATGCAGTTTGTTTTTTGCGATTTCTTTCGCAAAATATTCTGTAACCAGATATCCAGGTGTTATGGGCGAAGCATCGGGCGTCTTTATCATCATGAAAGCTATCTCTTTGCTGCTGATCCTTTTCTACGCGGTCGATCATCAGTCGCTTTTCTATTTTATTTTGAATGGACTGGCGGTGCTTTCAGGGATCTTGACATTTTTCTTCTTCGCAATGGTTTTTGTGAAATTGAAATTGCCTGCATTTTTGCGCTTTTTCCCTATTTTCTGTCTGTTTTTCAGCACTGGCGTTTTCTTCCTGACTTCGATCATGCCGAACATGCAGATTGATTTGTGCCGGAATTTAAATGATCTTTTAAATATCGTCTTTGTCGGATTTCTGAGTTATTTCATGTGGCGCTGCAAAGCGAAAGCGTGAAAATAGAAACGGCTGAGAGGAATCGATACTGGTTTTTTCCAATTGTTTGGAAGCCAGTTTACGAATTCTTCTCAGCCGCTTTTTTTGATTTTTCAGTTCTCAATCTTAGATCCTCATTTCCATAATCTTTCCATCTGTATAAACTTTATATAATCCAGCTAACTTCTTTCCTGGAACAGAAGCTGCCATCAAGTAGTACTCGCCGTAAGTATCTTGATCGAGTTCTCCTACTTGCTGATAAGAGATGCCGCTGGTTTTGTATGGATTTTTTTCTTCGCTGATCAGCTGTTTTTTTCCAGCATTCATCCGTATATAATATTTCTCAAGGAACCAATCCAAAAGAAATGTAAGGACAGTTGGGCTGCCCGCTTGTTTCTTTCGCTGGAGTACGATAATCAGTTCCGTGTCTGAAAAATGTTCTGTCTGAAAGCCGGCTAAAACCAGTTGATCTCTTATCTTCTGGATCTCAGCTAGCGAAACAAATGGGATGATTTTTGCTGGACAAGTTGGCTGTGCGACAAGTTCGTCTTTTCTGATAGTCTCCATTTGAACACTCCATTCTTCGTTGATAAATAGACTTTATCATTTTTCTATCATTTAACCAAAAGAAAAGCTCATCATTTTTTAATTTTATATAAAAAAAGAAACTGCGACAGACGTCAAACAGTTTCTTTTTTATGTTGCAACTATACGATTTCTTTTATATAGCAAAATCCTTCTGGCAGCTGTTCCAATAAGCATCCATAGATTTGGCTTTTCATAAACGCTTGGTGATTGGACGAACCTGTCAGTTCTGGGAAATCAATTGAAACTTCCTGTTCTTGGATCAACGGATACATCAATGAATATACTTCTTCTTTCTGTTCTATGACCCCTGCTTCAATCAACGAATCATGAAAAATACTTGGACGCCGTTTTTTATATTTTCCGGCAAGGACTTTTTCTATGATGACTTCTGCTTGGTTGAAATAATACTCTTCATCCACGTCGCCAATCAGTTTTTCTAGTTTGCGGAAACGTTCTGGTAATGGCAGCTGTTCTCTCTGGTGTGCAAAATATACTGCAAGAGAAACCTTATCTTGCTGGTCATCAGAAATAAATCTGTATTTTTCATTGCCGGCTTCATATTTTTCAGCAGTATTTCCAGCTGTTTGCCCATAAAAATACTCATTTTCTGTAAAACGCCATGCCCAAATCGTTTCTGCAATCAACTGCTGCTGCATCATTGGCGAAACAGCCTCCAATTGCTCCAACAGTATTTCTGCCGCCCTATTGATTTCTTCTGCGTGTTCTTCTTGGTACGCCTTGCCAAAAACAGGAAATCCGAGTTCATATGCCCGCTCATGACGTATGATCAACCCATGTTCAATCAGCTGATCCAAAAAATGTTCAAATTTTTTCTGAGGGAATTGCTGCTTTAGTTCTCTCAAGATTACACGTTTCTCTTTGTTTTCTGCCAAATATTCAACGAGCGGAGAAAACAATTCGTTTTGGGTCAGCTTATAGAGCACGCGCGCCTTTTCTTTCGAATAATAATGATAGTTCAATCTTCCACATCCTTTGATAAAACGATGAACAAAGCATAATTTTCAAAAACAAAATCCGTAAAACAGCTTGTTTTACGGATTTTTGTCTGACACCGAAAAAACGGGATCAATTATACGTTTTTAAAAATCTGTTTTGTTCTCTTTTTGTTTCCTTAAACCGTTTGTTCTTAGTTGAACGCCGTTGTCAATTGAGGGACAACTTGTTTTTTACGAGAAACAACACCTTCTAAAAAGGCATGGTTGTTTTCTAATTTTGTTTGGAAAGCTTCTTCGACTTTTTCTTTTTTGTTCCCTACTGCTAAAAGTTCTGAATTGCTTTCTAAGATATTTGTTACAACTAATACGAATAGATCATAGTTGTTTTTTTCGATTTCTTCTTGCATCGCTTTCTCTAATTCTTCTTGGCGATCCATTACTTCTGCGAAATCAACTGTGTTGACTTGTGCAATACGTACAGTGCTATCGTTCATTGGGAAACTTTTCGCATCAAGATCGATCAAGACTGCTGCTGATTTGTCGCTTAGTTTTGTTCCGGCTTTCAACATTTCCAAGCCGTATCCTTCAAGATCTACACCAGCGATTTCTGCTAATTCTTTTGCTGCTTTCACATCTTCTTCAGTACATGTTGGTGATTTGAACAATAATGTATCAGAAATGATAGCTGATAACATGATACCAGCGATATTTTTTGGTACATCGATTTGGTTTTCTTTATATAATTTCAAAATGATCGTACTTGTGCATCCAACTGGTTCTGCACGGTAATACAATGGATTTGCTGTTTCGAAATTTGCGATACGGTGATGATCCACCACAGCTAAAACATTCAATTCTGAAATATCTGAGATACTTTGCTGAAATTCATTATGGTCTACTAACATAACATCTTCAGCTTCTCCAGCGGCTTTTTCTACTACGCGAGGAGCAGCAATTCCGAAATGATCCAATGCATATTGTGTCTCTTCGTTAGGCTCACCTAACGCAACTGCTTCCGTTTCTTTTCCTAATGAATTTTGAAGATTAGAAAACGCAATTGCTGCGCCGATTGCATCTGTATCTGGATTTTGGTGTCCAAAGACTAAAATTTTTGACATGAGATTCGCTCCTTTGTTCTCTTTCCTCTTTAATAATAGCAAAAAAACAGAAAGAAGCAATAGCTACTTTCTGCTTTTTGGCCATCATCTGGTTACATAACCGCGGTAATCCTCCGTATGCAGAAGCTTTTGGGCGTTTTCTACTCTGTCTTTTGTTGGCGGTTCGATTCCTTCTAAAGGATACTTCAATCCTAATGTATCCCATTTGTATCTTCCCATTTTATGGTAAGGAAGGATCTCTACTTTATCCACATTATTGAGTGTTTTGATAAATTGATCTAAACGAACCAAATATTCATCATAGTCGCTGCGTTCTGGTACAAGCACGTGGCGGATCCAAACAGGCTTGTTGATTTCTGAAAGGTATTGCGCCATCGCTAAGATATTCTCATTGCCCCATTTTGTCAGTTTCTTATGTTCTGCGCTATCGATATGTTTAATATCAAATAACAGCAAATCGGTATGTTTCATCAATTCTTGAAAACGAGAAAAGAAGGGTTCTTCATACGTGAAAGGCTGACCGCAAGTATCAAGTGTCGTATGTATCCCGCGTTTTTTTGCTTTTTCAAATAAATCGATCAAAAAGTCGATTTGCAGAAGAGGTTCTCCTCCGCTGACTGTGATCCCGCCTTTTTCTCCCCAATAGGAACGGAAACGCTCTGCCTGGTCTAAAAGTTCTTCTGCAGTATATTCTTTTCCGCCGCCCATATTCCATGTATCTGGATTGTGGCAGAATTCGCATCGCATACGACAGCCTTGCATGAATGTCACAAATCGCACACCTGGACCATCTACTGAGCCAAACGTTTCAATGGAATGAACATAACCAATCATTTTTTCTTCCACTAGAATTCACATCTTTTCTTTAATTTCTGTTAGGAGGCTGATAACACGTGGTCCAACCTTTAATGCTGTAAATCGAACAGAAGTGTCTGGCGAGTATTTCTCTCGCCAAACCATTTTGCCCGTTTTTGATAGTCAGAAGGACAGAGCTGACATGTAACAGTCCCTCTGTCCTTTGTCTTTTTTAGATCAAGTTGATTCTTGAAATTACATTCTGTCGTGAGATGTTCTCATCAAGACATCCAATTGTTGTTCTCTTGTCAAATCACGGAATTTAACGGCATAGCCGGATACACGGATCGTCAAGTTTGGATATTTCATTGGGTTTTCCATTGCGTCACGTAGTAAGTCATTACTGAATACGTTGACGTTCAAGTGGTATGCTCCTTTTGAGAAGTAGCCGTCTAGAACATTGCGCAAGTTGCCGATTCTTGTTTCTTCGTCTTTTCCAAGACCAGAAGGATTGATTGTTTGTGTATTTGAAATACCGTCACGTGCGTAAGCATAGTTGATTTTAGCTGTTGAGTTCAAACTTGCTAACAAGCCGTTTTGTTCAGCTTCATAACTTGGGTTTGCTCCTGGTGCAAGAGGTTTTCCAGCTTCACGTCCATCAGGTGTGTTCCCTGTGCTCTTTCCGTAAACAACGTTTGAAGTGATTGTAAGCAATGATGTTGTTGGCGTTGAATCACGGTATGTTTTATGACGTTTGATTTGTGTCATAAAGTATTCTAAGATCCATTCTGCCAATTCATCTGCACGGTCATCATCGTTTCCGTATTTAGGGAATTCGCCATCCACTTCGAAATCGACTGCTACGCCTTTTTCATCGCGAATTGGTTTCACTGTTGCATATTTGATGGCTGCTAAACTATCCGCAGCATGAGAGATCCCAGCGATCCCTGTTGCAAAAGTACGTTTCAAATCTGAATCCATCAAAGCAAGCTGTGCTGCTTCATAAGAGTATTTGTCATGCATGTAATGGATGATGTTCAATGTATTCACATACAGTTCTGCTAACCAATCCATCATATTCATAAATCTGTGTTTTACTTCTTCAAAGTCTAAGACCTCTGCTGTGATCGGACGATATTCAGGTGCAACTTGTGCGCCTGTTACTTCGTCTACCCCGCCATTGATCGCATATAGCAATGCTTTCGCCAAGTTGGCACGTGCGCCAAAGAACTGCATGTCTTTTCCGACAACGGTTCCTGATACACAACAAGCGATCGCACAATCATCTGATCCCCATTGTTCGCGAAGCAAGTTGTCGTTTTCGAATTGGATAGAAGAACTTTCGATAGCGATTTTGCTTGCATATGTTCTGAAACCTTCTGGAAGATGTTCAGAATATAAAACAGTCAAGTTAGGTTCTGGAGATGGTCCCATGTTTGTCAATGTATGCAATAGACGGAAGTCATTTTTCGTTACTAATGAACGTCCATCAAGTCCCATACCTGCAATCGACAATGTTGCCCAGATCGGGAATCCAGAGAACAATTGGTTGTAATCCGGAGTACGAGCAAATTTCACCATACGCAGTTTCATTACCAAGTGGTCGATCAATTCTTGTGCTTCTTGTTCAGTGATCACGCCATTGTCCAAGTCGCGTTGGATGTAGATGTCTAAGAATGCAGAAACACGTCCGATAGACATTGCTGCACCATTTTGTGATTTGATTGCTGCTAGGTAGCCGAAGTATAACCATTGAACAGCTTCTTTTGCGTTTCCAGCTGGTTTAGAGATATCATAGCCGTATTTTGCAGCCATTGCTTTCATTTGTGCAAGGGCACGGTATTGTTCTGTGATTTCTTCACGAAGACGGATCACTTCTTCACTCATTGTGTGGAAGCCGACCATGTCATGATCTTTTTTCTTTTGTTCCATCAAGTAATCGATACCGTATAAAGCAACACGGCGGTAATCGCCGATGATACGTCCGCGGCCGTAAGCGTCTGGCAGACCTGTGATGATTTTGTTTTTACGCGCTGCACGCATTTCAGCAGTATATGCGTCAAAAACGCCTTGATTATGTGTTTTTCTCCAGTCTGTGAAAATATGTGTTAATTCTTCGTTTGGTGTGTAGCCATTGCTTGTCAAGGCATTGTTTGCCATGTTGATCCCGCCAAATGGCATGAATGCTTGTTTCAAAGGCTCATCTGTTTGTAACCCAACGATTTGTTCTAAATCTTTGTCCAAGTACCCAGCATCGTGCGAAGTAATTGTTGAGACGATGTCTGTGTCCATGTTATAAACGCCGTTGCGTTCGAATTGTACATCATTTAACTTTTGTAGTTCTTCCCATAGTTTTTCAGTTGCTTCAGTTGGCTTTTCTAAAAAACTGTCATCTCCACGATATTCTGTGTAGTTGTTTTGGATAAAGTCGCGTGTATCAACGCCTTCTTTCCATTTTGTGCCTTTAAATCCATTCCATTGTTCCATTTCATGGACCTCCTTAAGTTTATGTAACAGCTTTTACGTGATTAGTATAACACAGCAAGACGTCTTTGCAAGGGTTTTCTTGTTTTTTATTTAACAAATTTTCGGTTATTTAAGAAACATGCGTTATTTATGCTTTCATATAAGGATTCTTTGTTTGTGAATTGTTTAATTTTCTGTAAATAATATAGTTTTTCATTTCTTTTCGCCACAAAAAAAGGCGTTCTGTATTAATACAGAACACCTTTTGTAGTTAAAAATATTATAACAGTTATTCATCCGAAGTAATGACATAGTCTTCGATCACTTCGATGACTTCTCCACCCTCTTTTTCATTCATGGCAAATGACCCGTTTGATGTACGATCGCCAATCGAAAAGTCGGTAGGATCAATGGCTGCTTGCTGTCCTTTTTGGTTGATCAATGTCAATTCTTTTGAAATACCTTCGCTCATGTAGATGACACGATGCGGCTGTTTTTTCAGTTCTCTCAAGACTAGGACGCCACGTTTCGCACGGCTTGTTTGGCTGATTTCTTGTGCAAGCATTCGTTTGACTGAGCCTCGCTGCGTGACGATAACGATTGGTGTATCCCCCTCTGCCAATACGAGCATACCATTGACGATATAATCTTCGTCTTTCAGATTCATTGATTTCACACCTGCGGCTTTCGCTCCTACGACAGGCACTTCTGTCAATGGATAACGCAATCCTAATCCTTGGTTCGTCACAAGGAAGACATCCAGATCTTCCTGGCCATTTGCCAAGTATACAGCAGCTAATTGGTCATCTTCGCCTTTAAGCTTCATTCCGCTTGTTGGACGACTCTTATATGTCCGCCAAGGTTCAAACTCTGTCATTCTGGTTTGTTTGATCATCCCGTTTCTGCTGATAAAGACAAATGTTTTTTCAGCGTCCATTTTATGGTATGGGAAAACTGCCAGAATCGATTCATCTATTGACAGACCCGAAATTGTTTGCGAGATATGTTCGCCGACTTCTTTCCAGCGCAGATCAGGCAATTCATGGACCGGACGATAGATGACATTGGCTTTGTTCGTGATCATGAGCAAATGATCCAACGTATTCAATTCGCCGGCATACATCAAGCGATCACCTTCCCGCATGCCGATTTCTTCCGGCTTGGAAGCACTGAAGGAACGCAGACTGCTTCGTTTGATATAGCCTTCTTTTGTGACACTGACAACGACATCTTCTTGTGCGACTAAGACTTCTGTATCGATCTTGATTTCTTCGATTTCGTCTTGGATCATTGTCATGCGTGAAGAAGCATACGATTTTTTGACTTCACGAAGTTCTTTTTTCATGACAGAAAACAGTTCTTTTTCATCAGATAAGATTTTCTTCAATTCTGTGATTTCAGCAATCAGTTTTTCTGATTCTTTACGCAATTCTGTGATATCTGTATTTGTTAAACGGTAAAGCTGCAAAGTAACGATTGCTTCTGCTTGTTCTTCTGTAAATTGGAAGACATCCACAAGATTTTTCTTTGCATCTTTTTTATCTTTACTTTCCCGGATCGTTGTAATTACTTCATCTAGGATCGATAAAGCTTTCATCAGGCCTTCGACGATGTGCTGTCTCTTCTGGGCTTTTTCCAGTTCGAAACGGCTTCGTTTTGTGATGACTTGTTTTCTGTGTTCGATATAGCTGCTCAAGATGTCTTTCAAGCCGACTTGATGCGGCGTCATGTGGTCAATGGCTACCATATTGAAATTATAATTGATCTGCAGTTCAGTATTCTTGAATAAATAGTTCAAGATCCCTTGTGCATTCGTATCTTTTTTCAATTCAACGACGATTTGCAGTCCAGTACGGTCACTTTCATCTCTGACTTCGGCAATACCGTCGATTTTTTTGTTCAAACGGATCTCATCCATTTTTTTGACAAGTGTTGCTTTGTTTACTTCATAAGGGATTTCCGAGATCACGATTTGCTGTTTGCCGCCTTTTAGATTCTCGATACTTGTTTTTGAACGAAGGATCACTTTGCCTCTGCCGGTTTTATAAGCTTTCTTGATTTCATCTTTTCCTTGCAGAATACCGCCTGTCGGAAAATCCGGTCCTGGGATAAAGTCCATCAATTTATCTAAGCTGACATTGGGATGGTCAATCATGTAGATCGTTCCGTCGATGACTTCGCCCAAATTGTGCGTAGGGATCTCTGTCGCATAACCTGCTGAGATACCTGTTGAACCATTCACGAGCAGATTTGGGTAGCGCGCAGGCAAAACAGTGGGTTCTTTTTCGGTATCATCAAAATTCCAAACAAAATCTACTGTCTCTTTTTCAATATCCGCCAGCATCTCACCGCTGAGTTTTGACAGTCGTGCTTCGGTATATCGCATTGCAGCAGGCGGGTCGCCATCCATACTTCCGTTGTTCCCATGCATTTCGATCAAGATTTCCCGCAATTTCCAATCTTGGCTCATGCGGACCATTGCATCGTAAATACTGCTGTCGCCATGGGGATGATAATTCCCCATGATATTTCCGACAGATTTTGCTGATTTTCTGAACCCTTTATCGTAGGTATTCCCATCTTTGTTCATCGCAAACAAGATACGGCGCTGAACGGGTTTCAACCCGTCCCGGATATCCGGCAGCGCACGTTCTTGGATAATATATTTTGAATAACGTCCAAATCGGTCACCCATGACTTCTTCTAAGGTTAATTCTTGGATTTCTTGACGCTCTTCCATTTGGTGACCTCCTATTCCATTTTGTTTTCTGCCTCTTGTTCAGTCATAAGCGGCTGGACAAGTTCATCTTCTTTTTTGTCTAAAATACTGCCTTCCTCTTCCAATGAAAATTGGACATGACTCTCGATCCATTTTCTTCGAGGTTCTACCTTATCGCCCATGAGCGTTGTCACGCGGCGTTCTGCTTGAGCAGCATCATCGATTCGAACACGGATCAGGGTCCGTGATTGAGGGTCCATCGTTGTTTCCCACAGTTGTTCTGCGTTCATTTCCCCGAGTCCTTTGTAGCGCTGCAGCATGTAGCCTTTTCCGACTTCTTTTATCTCGTCTGCCAATTCTTCATCCGTCCAAGCATAACGAACGACTTGCTTCTTGCCTTGTCCTTTAGAGACTTTATAAAGAGGCGGCAAAGCGATGTAGACTTTCCCAGCTTCGATCAATGGTTTCATATAGCGATAGAAAAAAGTCAGCAGCAAGACTTGGATATGGGCACCATCTGTATCCGCATCGGTCATGATGATGATTTTGTCATAATTGCAGTCTTCCAATGAAAATTCCGGTCCGACACCCGCACCGATCGTATAGATCATCGTGTTGATTTCTTCGTTTTTCAAGATATCCTGCATTTTGGCTTTTTCGGTATTGATTACTTTCCCCCGCAAAGGAAGGATTGCTTGGAATTTACGGTCGCGCCCTTGTTTGGCAGAACCGCCGGCAGAATCTCCTTCGACTAGATATAGTTCGTTTTTCTTAGGATTTCGTGATTGTGCTGGTGTCAATTTTCCAGAAAGAAGCGATTCGCCTTTTTTGCGTTTTTTTCCGTTTCGGCTTTCTTCACGCGCTTTGCGTGCTGCTTCACGAGCTTCTCGAGCTTTGATTGCTTTTCTGATCAGCATTTGGCTCATTTCGCTGTTTTCTTGCAGGAAAAAGCCCATTTGTTCACCAATTACGTTATCGACAGCAGTTCGAGCAATCGGTGTTCCTAGTTTTCCTTTTGTCTGCCCTTCAAATTGCAGTAAGTTTTCTGGTACGCGGATCGATAAGACCGCAGCCAGACCTTCACGAAAGTCGCTGCCTTCAAGGTTTTTGTCTCTTTCTTTCAGCAAACCGACTTTTCTTGCATATTCGTTGTAAGCTTTTGTCATTGCTGTCTTCATTCCGACTTCATGGGTCCCGCCGTCTTTTGTACGAACATTGTTGACAAAGGAAAGGACATTTTCAGAATAGCCGTCATTATATTGATAAGAGACTTCGACTTCGATGCCTTCTTTCGCTCCGGAAAAATAAACAACCGGTGTCAATGTATCTTTTTCTTCATTCAGATAGTCGACAAATTCTTTGATTCCTTCTTCATAATGGAAAACTTCAGCTTTTTCTTCTTCTCCGCGTAAATCGGTTAACGTGATTTTCACACCGCGAAGCAAAAAGGCAGATTCCCGTAAACGTTCAGAAAGGATCTCATAAGAAAATTTTGTTGTTGAAAAAATCGTATCATCTGGTAAAAAGTGAACAGCTGTCCCATTTGTTTTCTTTGTCTTGCCTACTTTTTTCAATGTTCCAGCTGGTTTCCCGCCATCTTTGAACTTTTGCTCATAAACCACGCCGTCGCGTACGATCGTCACTGTCAGCCATTTAGACAGCGCATTAACGACACTGGCACCGACACCATGCAGACCGCCAGATGTTTTATATCCGCCTTGTCCGAACTTGCCGCCCGCATGCAGAACAGTAAAAATCACTTCTACAGTCGGGATTCCTGATGCGTGCATCCCAACCGGCATTCCACGACCGCTGTCAGCAACAGTGATACTGTTATCTTCGTGGATCGTTACTTCGATTTCATTTCCGTATCCAGATAATGCTTCATCGACTGCATTATCAACGATTTCATAAACTAAATGATGCAAGCCTCGGCTATCAGTGGAACCGATATACATTCCTGGCCGTTTTCTAACCGCTTCTAAGCCTTCCAATACTTGGATCGAGGCGTCATTGTATTCATTCATTACTTTTTTTGCCAAGGCAAACGCTCCTTAAACCATACTTTTGCGGTAGTACCGCACCATCGATTATCATACTAAAAAACCGAAATAAAAAAAAGAGCTAGCGTACAATAAAACAAAAATGACCGCTAGCCGTTTTCTTGATTCTGTTTTGTTATGACTTGTCTTTCAATTTTCCAAGCTCGATTTTGATGCATCGATCCATAACGATATCATTTCTTCCAGCGGCTTTCAATAGTTCTGCAGCTTCTTCGTTTTCTAAGCCAAGTTGAGCCCAAAAAACTTTTGCATCTGTTTTTAAGAACTCTTCTGCCACTTCTGGTAAAAATTCGCTTCTTCTGAATACATCGACGATATCGATTGGTTCTGTGATATCTGTTAATTTTTCATAAACTTTTTCATTCAAGATTTCTTGACCTGCAAGGATTGGGTTGACTGGCAGGATGCGATACCCATTTTCTTGCAGTACTTCTGCTACTTTATAACTCGTACGATCCGTTTTATTGCTTAAACCAACTACTGCGATATTTTTTGCTGTTTTTAAATAATCAAAGATTTTTTCTTGTGATGGATTTTCAAAAGCCATTTTCAACACTCCTCTGTCTCTTTATTTTTAAGATTGTTCCTCTTGCACATTCATGCTAAAATATATATTAGTTTTTAATTTGAAAGAGGTAAAAAAATGAAATTGATTTTATTATTTGCTGCCGCATACTTGCTTGGTTCGATTCCTTCTGGTGTCTGGGTCGGCAAACTATTCTTCAATAAAGATATTCGACAATTCGGCAGCGGGAACACAGGAACAACGAATACTTTCCGGGTTTTGGGCAAAAATGCTGGGATCATTGTTTTATTGATGGATATCTTAAAAGGAACATTAGCTACCTGTCTGCCTTTGATTTTCCATGTGACAACGATCAATCCGCTTTGGTTCGGGGTTTGTGCGATCTTAGGCCACACCTTTCCGATTTTTGCTAGTTTCAAAGGAGGAAAAGCTGTTGCAACCAGCGCTGGGATGCTGCTAGGTTACAGCCCTGTATTCTTTATTTATTCCTCGCTGATTTTTGTCATTTGCTTATACATTACCAGCACAGTCAGCTTGACAAGTATGATCAGTGCAACGCTGATTACGCTGTCTACTATTATTTTACCATACATCGCACCGCAAATCCTGCCTTCTCATAACTGGCTGCTGACATTGATTGCTTTTGGTGTCACACTGTTCATTTTTTATCGTCATAAAGAAAACATCAAACGAATCAAAGAAGGAACAGAAAGCCGTATCCCATTCGGCTTAAAAAGCAGTAAAAAGAAATAACTCTTATTGATTGAAAAAGTTTGCTCAAGCTTAGATTTTCGCTTGAGCAAACTTTTTTGTTATCCCGTTGTTATTTCACGGTAATGGAGTATTTCGTTTGGAACAGCTCATGCGCACCAAGCTGATGGATACCGTCTTTTTCAATCAGCTGGCCATTGCTGTTGACTGTATCAGCGATTCCGCACCATGGTTCGATACATACAAATGGCGCTTCTTTTGGATAAGGAGACCAGATTCCGACATAAGGCATATCTTTGTAACTCAAAGTGATACTGTGTTTTGATTTTTCACTGCGGATCGAATAAGCATTCAATCCTTTTGTTTCAAAAACTAAAGCATCTTGATCGAATAATTCACGATTCAAGGCAAGGTTTGTATTTGTCTGGCCTAGTGTTTTTTGCTCCATATCGATAAATGGACCATTCAAAGGCAAGCGCAGGCGAGATTTTCTTGGTGAAAAAGCCAAATAAAAATCATCAAACGTCAAGCCTTTTTCTAGAGGAACGTTGAATGCTGGATGTCCGCCAATCGAAAAGAACATTTCTTCTTCTCCAGTGTTTTCTACTTGGTAGCGAACGGTCAGACCATCCCCGCCCAATTCATAAGAAATCACCAATTCAAAGTCAAAAGGATAGTTTTTCTTTGTTTCTTTGCTGCTGCGCAAAACAAAACTTGCTAACTCTTCGCCTTTTTCAATCAATTCAAAATCCATGTCGCGGGCAAATCCGTGCTGTCCCATCGAATATGTTTTGCCTTGATACGTATATTGGTCATCTTTCAGACGGCCGACAAAGGGGAAAAGAACCGGTGCGTGCCGGCCCCAGTATTCAGGGTCCCCTTGCCAGATATATTCAAGATCGTGTTCTTTTGATTTTAAGCTGATCAATTCTGCACCGTGTTCTGCGATTTCAGCAATCAGCTGGTTGTTTTGGATGATGACAGTCATCGTTTACGCCCCCCAGTTTTTAATAACTATGTTTTGCCAATTCATCTTTGAATCGCGCATTCAATACTTTTAGATAGGTGCCTTTCATTCCTAGCGAACGAGATTCGATAATCCCAGCAGATTCCAGTTTTCGCAAGGCATTGACGATAACGGAACGAGTGATCCCTATTTCATCCGCAATACTTGATGCTGTTAGACGTCCTTCATTTCCATCTAACGCACTGAAGATTGCTTGGACAGCTTTCAATTCACTATAAGACAGCGTATTGATTGCCATTTGGACAGCGGTCGTGCTGCGGACATCAGCTTCGATGCTGCGAGATTTTTGATAAAGGATCTGCATACCAACAACTGTTGCGCCATATTCTGCTAATACCAGGTCATCGACATTGAAAGCTTGTTCCATGCGAGATAAAATAATCGTTCCTAAACGTTCACCGGCACCAAAAATCGGCACGATCGTTGTTAGACCAAATGGATATTTTTCTCGCGACTCGACAGGAAAAGCTGTCATGTCGCTGGTAATAGGTACGTTTGCTTCTGTTTTCACTAATTGATCCACAGAATCTGTATAAGACAGAGGAAATTGTTTTTCAACGAACATCGATTTGATGCGTTCATTGTTGACATCATGGCGTTCATTGTAACCGAGCAACACACCGTCGCTTCCAATGATATACGTATTGCTGTCTAGTATTTCGCCTAAGGTCACGGCCATTTTGTCATAAGGCAAATCTGCTTTCATATCAAAGGTATTTTTTTGTTGTAAAAGCTTATTGATTTGTCGAGTCTTGCTTAGCAAATCTGTCATTTTCTTTCCTCCATTTTATAGAATATAACGGCTTAGATCTTCATTTTCAGCAATTGTTTCCAGTTTATCGTCAACATACGCTTCTGTGATTGTGATTTCTCCCATCTGCATGTCAGGAGCTTCGAACAATAGATCTTCTAATAATTTTTCCAAAATCGTGTGCAGACGGCGGGCACCGATATTGTCTGTATCGCGGTTCACATCAAAAGCGATTTGCGCGATTCGTTCGATGGCCTCTTTTGTGAATGTCACAGAAACATTTTCCGTACCGATCAGCGCAATATATTGCTTGATCAATGCATTGTCCGGTTCAGTCAAGATTTTCACGAAATCTTCTGCTGTTAAGTCTTCCAATTCTACACGTATTGGGAATCGACCTTGCAATTCTGGGATCAAATCGCTTGGTTTTGACAAGTGGAAAGCACCTGAAGCAACAAACAAGATATGATCAGTTTGGATCGCGCCATATTTTGTATTAACTTGTGATCCTTCAACGATCGGCAAGATATCACGTTGTACGCCTTCTCTTGATACTTCGCCGGATTGTTGTGATTTCGATGTGATTTTATCGATTTCGTCGATAAAAATGATTCCTTTGCTTTCAGCAAGTTTGATTGCTTCGCTGTGGATATCTGCATCTTTCACCAATTTGGCAGATTCTTCTTGGATCAATAATTCGATGGCTTCTTTGACTGTTACTGTGCGTTCGATTTTTTTCTTCGGTGTTAAAGCACCTAATGTTTCATTCAAATCGATCCCCATTTGTTCCAAGCCGTTGTTCATTGCAGGCATTGTTTTTTTCGGTTCTTCGATTTCAATCGTCACTTCACGGTTGTCAAGCAAGCCTTTTTGCAATTGTTCCAAAACGCCTTTACGATTTGTTCGGATTTCTTCTGTCACTTCTTCTTGCGGCTCTGTTTGCTGTTGCTGCGCAGCATTGAACATGTTCATCATTTGTTCAAATTGATTGCCGGATTGGCGCTGTTCTTTCTTGATTCCTGGAACAAGACGTTTGACTAAACGGTTTTCTGCTCGTTTTTTCGCTTGCGCATAGACTTTGCTGTATTGTTCTTTTTCAACGATTTGGATCGCATTTTCTACTAGATCTCGAACCATTGATTCCACGTCACGGCCGACATAACCGACTTCGGTAAATTTTGTGGCTTCGACTTTGACAAACGGCGCTTGGACGATTTTCGCTAAGCGGCGGGCAATCTCTGTTTTACCGACACCGGTTGGACCGATCATCAGCATATTTTTTGGTGTGATATCCTGCTGCATCTTTTCATCCAGCTGCAAACGGCGATAGCGATTGCGTAAAGCAACAGCTACTGATTTTTTTGCTGCTTGCTGTCCAATGATGTAGCGGTCTAATTCACTTACGATTTGTCTTGGTGTTTGCTTCAACTCATTCATTCGGAGCACCTCTCTATAATTCTTCTACAATAATGTTATGGTTCGTGAAGACACAAATGTCAGCTGCAATCGTCAATGCGTTTTGAGCGATTTCTTTTGCTGTCATCTCGCCTGAGTAGTTTTTCATCGCACGAGCGGCTGCCAAGGCATAGTTTCCACCTGAACCAATAGCTAAGATTCCGTCATCTGGTGTAATAACTTCGCCTGTACCTGAGACCAAGAGCATTTCTGTGCTGTTCATGACGATCAGCATTGCTTCTAATTTTTGCATCGATTGCTGTGTGCGCCATTCTTGTGCAAGTTCAACCGCTGCTCGTTGAAGGTTTCCATTGTATTCATTCAGTTTTCCTTCGAATTTTTCTTCTAATGTGAAGGCATCCGCAACACTGCCGGCAAAACCGACCACGACTTCTCCGTTATAGATACGACGGACTTTTCGTGCAGTACCTTTCATGACTACTTGTTCACCCATTGTTACTTGGCCGTCTCCAGCCATTGCAAATTTGCCGTCTTTTTCGACTGCACAAATCGTTGTTGAATGAAATTGTGATTCTGCCATTATTTTTTCCTCCTGTTTCTTAAACAAAAAATGATCTCGCGTTTATGCTCGCGGATGGAAGTTCCGGTAATTTTTTTGTAAACTTTCCTTTGTCACATGTGCATAGATTTGCGTTGTCGATAAGTTTGCGTGTCCCAGCAACTCCTGGACTGTACGCATATCGGCACCGTTATTCAGCAGATGTGTCGCAAACGTGTGGCGAAGCATATGGGGATGGATATCGCTGTCTAAACTGCTTTTCTTTATCAGCTGATTTAAGACGTATTCGATCCCTGTTGGTGTGATTGGTTCCCCATGATGATTAACAAAGACCAATTCGTGATTTTTATGGTATTTCTGCATCAAGACATTTCTGCCTTTTTCAAAATATTCGTGAAGCGCATCTTGCGCAAAAGAACCCAGAGGCGCATAACGTTCTTTGTTTCCTTTTCCGTGGATCAGCATGACCTCAGCTTCAAAGTCGATGTCAGACATCTTCAAACCGCTGCATTCGCTCAGTCGGATACCTGATCCGTACAAGACTTCCAGTAGTGCTTGATTTCTCAAATCTAGCGGTTTTTCGCCTTTTACACTGTCAAATAAAGCCTGCATCTCATCTTCGTAAAAAAAACGAGGCAGCCTTAAACTTTTCTTTTTCAAATGGGCGTAGGAAAAAGGATTTTCTTCCACAACGCCTTCTTTTAAAAGATACTGGTAAAAAGAGCGCAAACTGGCGATTTTTCGGCTGATCGTATTCCGACTGTATTCTTTTTCTGTCAAAAAGCCTAAGTAGATCCGCACATCGGAATGTGTGATACTTAAAAAATCTTCATCTCCAGATTCTTTTAAAAATTTGTTAAAATCGGTGATATCTTTTTGATACGCTGACTGCGTCTTTTCAGAGTACCCGCGTTCAACGATCAAATAACGCAAAAACTTCTCTTCCCAGCTGTTTGCTGTCATCGTTTCACCTTCTTTTTGATTCCAGAAATTAATTTAGCATAGCTATACAAAAAAGACAAATGAATTGTCAGAATTTAACCAATATTTTTAAGCTTGTTCACAATTGCAACAATTCACAGAAATGAAAGAAGGCTTGAGACTGGCGAAAACATCTCCAACAATGAACGATTTCTGCTTTTTGACGCTTCGTACCGGCTCAATCCCTGACCGATCAGTCAGGGATTGAGCCGGTACGGCACCTCGCTTTTCCAGCGAGGCGGCCGTAAAGTAGTTGCAAGTTCTTTGTTGGAATCTGACGTTTGCCGCAGTTCCAAACCTTTTTTTCATAGAGGCACGGCGAAAATTATGCTTTCGCCGCTTCTGATAGTTCTTCGATCACTTTTTCGTTTGCTGCTAATGCGCGTTCAGCAATGGCTGTGTAACGCTCTTTTTTATCTTTGATACGTTTTGGCAGTTCAGGGAACAGACCATAGTTTGCATTCATTGGTTGGAAATGTTTTCCTTCTGCATGCGTGATATAGTAAGCCATACTTCCAATTGCTGTTTCTTGCGGAAATTCAATCGGCTCTTCTTCTTTTGCCAATCTTGCAGCATTGATACCTGCTAACAAGCCGCTAGCTGCGCTTTCCACATAGCCTTCGACACCTGTCATTTGACCAGCAAAGAATAAGTCTTCACGTTTTGCAGATTGATAGGTTGGGCGAAGCAGTTCTGGTGAATTCATGAAACTGTTTCGATGCATCACACCGTAACGGACAAATTCAGCATTTTCCAAACCGGGGATCATTCGGAATACACGTTTTTGTTCGCCCCATTTCAAATGCGTTTGGAAGCCCACGATATTGTACAACGAAGCTGCCGCATTATCTTGACGCAGCTGGATAACTGCATATGGGCGTTTGCCTGTTTTAGGATCTTCTAAGCCGACTGGTTTCATCGGTCCGAATAACATTGTTTTGAATCCGCGCTGCGCCATTACTTCGATTGGCATGCAGCCTTCAAAATATTTTTCTTTTTCAAAAGATTTCAACTCGGCTACTTCTGCTTTCACAAGTTCTTCGTGGAAAGCTGTGAATTCTTCTTCTGTCATCGGGCAGTTCAGATAAGCTGCTTCCCCTTTGTCATAACGAGATTTCAAGTATACTTTATCCATATCGATGGTTGCTTTGTCCACGATTGGGGCAGCAGCATCGAAGAAATAAAATCCATCAGAGCCGTTGAATGCTTTGATTGCTTCTGCTAAAGGATGTGAAGTCAGCGGTCCCGTAGCGATCACTGTGATACCTTCTGGGATTTCTGTTACTTCTTCATTGACGACTGTCACCAATGGATGTTCTTTGACTTTTGCTGTGATCGTTTGAGAAAAAGAATCTCTGTCGACAGCCAATGCGCCGCCCGCAGGAACTGCCGTTTCGTCTGCCGAAGTGATTACTACTGAATTCAATCTGCGCATTTCTTCTTTCAGCAAACCAACCGCATTTGCTAAACTGTTGCCTCTTAAAGAATTTGAACAAACCAATTCTGCAAATTGATCAGTATGATGTGCTTCTGTTGATTTTACTGGACGCATTTCGTATAAACGGACAGGAACACCTGCTTGTGCGATTTGCCAAGCTGCTTCGCTTCCTGCAAGTCCTGCGCCGATAACATTAACTATTTTCAATGAATTGCCTCTTTTCTTTCTATTTTTGAACGTCTTCTTCGTAGTCTCCATTGACACAGACCACTTGTTTGCCGCCTTTGACTTTCTTCTCGACTAAGTACTTGCCGCATTTTGGACAATCTCTGCCGACTGGTTTATCCCAAGAAGTAAAGTCGCAGTCTGGGAAACGAGAACAACCGTAGAATAATCGGTTTTTCTTTGATTTCCGCTCGATGACTTGCCCTTCGTGACAGACAGGACAGACCACACCGATTTCTTTGACGATTGGTTTCGTGTTGCGGCAGTCTGGGAAATTGCTGCAGGCATAGAATTTGCCGTATTTCCCTAATTTGATGACCATTGGATTTCCGCATACATCACAGTCAAAGCCAGCTGGTTCATCTTTGATCTGGATTTTTTCGATATTTTCTTCCGCATTCGTCAATTCTTTTTCGAATGGTTTGTAGAAGCGGTCAACGACTTTGACCCATTCTTCTTTTCCTTCTTCGACCTTGTCTAAGTCGCCTTCCATCTCAGCTGTGAAATGGACATCAACGATCTGAGGGAAAAACTCAACAATCAATGAATTGACGATTTCTCCTAGTTCAGTCGGTTCAAATCGTTTTTGTGTCAGTTTCACGTAGTAGCGTCTTTGGATCGTATCCAATGTTGGCGCATAAGTAGAAGGTCTGCCCACGCCGTTTTCTTCCAGTGTCCGGATCAATGTTGCTTCACTGAAACGAGCTGGCGGCTGCGTGAAGTGCTGTTTCGGCTCGATATCGACAGATTGGACGATGTCGCCTTCTGCCAATTCAGGCAAGATGTTTTCTTTGTCTTCTTTGCCGTCGTCTCGTCCTTCAACATACACTTGCATAAACCCTTTGAATTTTACTTTGGAACCATTGGCAACGAAAATCACTCCGTTTTGATCCAATGTCACTTTCATCGTATCTAAAATAGCTGGTGTCATTTGGCTGGCAACAAAGCGTGACCAGATAAGCGTGTATAATTTCAGTTGATCTTTATCTAAATATTGTTTGATTTCGTCTGGTGTTCTTAAGACACTCGTCGGGCGGATCGCTTCATGGGCATCTTGCGCTCCTTGAGCATTTTTTACTTTGCGGCTGCCGTGAGCAGAAAATTCGTCTCCATAAGTTTTTTCGATAAATTCAGCTGCTTCACTTTTCGCTGTATCAGAAATCCGAGTCGAATCCGTACGCATATAAGTGATCAAACCCACTGTACCTTGTTTTCCTAAAGAGATTCCTTCATAAAGCTGTTGTGCGACCATCATGGTTTTTCTGGTACGGAAATTCAATTTCCGAGCAGATTCCTGTTGCAGGCTGCTGGTCGTAAATGGATTAGCAGGATTTCTTTTGCGTTCTTTTTTCTCGACTTTCTTGACTTCAAAATCTTCTCCGTCGATTCGGGTAGTGACTTCTTTTACATGTTCAGCATTTGAAAGTTTTTTCTTTTTGCCGTCAATTCCCCAAAAATTAGCTTTGAATTTTTTCCGTGCTTTCTTGAAGTTTCCGTCGATACTCCAATATTCTTCAGGAACAAATTCACGGATTTCTTTTTCACGATCGATGATCAGTTTTAATGCAATGGATTGAACACGCCCGGCACTCAATCCTTTTTTGACTTTGCGCCATAAAATAGGGCTGATCGAATACCCTACTAGACGATCCAGTGCGCGGCGGGCTTGCTGCGCATCCACAAGATCGACATCGATCACACGCGGTTCTTTAAAGGCTGCTTTTACCGCATCTTTCGTGATCTCATTGAAGACCACGCGATTTTTTTCTTTTAAATCTAAACCTAATAAATAAGCTAAATGCCAAGCAATCGCTTCTCCCTCTCTATCCGGGTCACTTGCGAGATAGACTTTTTGTGCTTTTTTTGCAGCAGATTTTAAACTTTTGATCACATCGCCTTTTCCTCGGATGGAAATATAGTGCGGTTCATAGTTGTTTTCTACATCGATTCCCATTTTACTCTTTGGCAAATCTCTGATATGGCCGACACTTGCCATAACCTTATAATTGCGGCCAAGATATTTTTCGATAGTCTTTGCTTTCGCAGGTGATTCAACGATCACTAAGTATTTATATGCCATTCTAGAATGGGCTCCTTTCACTTGTCGAGTTCCTACTATATAATTAGGCGAAATTCATACACAAATCGTAGCTAATCATATCTATTCAGAAAACGTTTGTCAAGAAAGGTTGTTTTTTTAAGGGAGTTCTGCCAGGATATCTTGGCCGGAAATCGTACATTTTGCACCATCTTGGATCAGCTGATGACACCCTTCTGAATGTTCCGCAAGAATATTTCCAGGTACCGCGAAAACTTCTCTTCCTAAGTCAAGTGCTTGCTGCGCAGTGATCAGCGAACCGCTTCTCTTCCTTGCTTCAATGACACAAGTCCCTTTAGATAACGCTGCGATGATTCGATTTCTCATAGGAAAACGATGACGCAAAGCACCGGCATTCGGTGGATATTCGCTAAGCAGTAAATGCTCTTTTCCAATTATTTCTTGAATTTTTTTATTTTCTTTGGGATAGATTTGATCAATTCCTGTTGCAATCACTGCAATCGTCTTCCCGCCAGTCTCCAGGGCTGCTTGATGCCCAAATGTATCAATCCCTCTTGCACAGCCGCTGACGATTACATAGCCGGCTTCAATGACAGGTCTCAATAAATAAAAAACGGTCTTCTTTCCTAAAAAAGAAGGTTCTCTCGCGCCAACGATACTCAGCATATTCGCTTCAAGCAGTTCCAGATTTCCTTTATAAAAAAGAACCGTTGGAGGGTACGCCAAGTGATGGAGCTGTCGGGGATATCGTGCGTCCAAACAGGTGATATACCGTTTATCTTTACTGATTGATTCCCAGTTTTCTTCAGTATTGAGCCAACTTTTGCGGAACAGTTCTCTGTAAGCAGTGATTTTTGCTAATTTGATGATTTTTTCGCTGTCAAATAATTCTTCAGTCTCTTCTTGAGAAGATTGCAAGAGATGCTGGAACACTCGCCATTTCCCTTGCGCACTGATTCCTTCTGCATAAGCTAAACGCAGAAGATACTCTTCTATTTTATACATAAAAAGCCACCTTTCGCTTCTCTTTTTTAATAAGATACGCAAAAGATGACACGTTTTTTTTTAAATGTATTGTTTGACAGGTGCAAAAGTTTTTCGATGGATCGGTGTGATGCCGTTTTCTTTCAATCCATTCAAATGTTCTTGGGTTCCATATCCTGCGTTTTTGGCAAATCCATAACCAGGATAAAGTGCTTCATATTCTTTCATCATACGGTCGCGATAGACTTTTGCAATAACACTAGCTGCCGCAATCGAAACAGAGCGGGCATCGCCTTTGATGATTTTTTCTTGTTGGATCGGTAAATCAAGAACCATGGCATCAATCAACAGATACGTTGGTTGGATGGCTAATTGTTCAACCGCTTGGATCATTGCCAGCTTGCTTGCTTCGTAAATATTGACTTGATCGATAATTGATTCTTCGATGACTCCAATGCCGACAGCTAAAGCATTCTCTGTGATTTTTTCATACAGTTCTTCTCGTTTTTTCTCAGAAAGCTGTTTTGAATCATTCAATCCGAGAAGTTCGTAGTTTTTTGGCAAAATAACTGCAGCAGCGACCACAGGCCCAGCTAATGGTCCTCTGCCCACTTCATCTATACCCGCGATAAATTGATGGCCGTTTGCATAGCCTTGATTCTCAAAAAGAAGCATTTCTTGATATTTTTCTTTGAGTGCCTGATCTTTCGCTAGTCGTTTTTCTAAACCAAGTAATGCTTGCTGAACTCCTTTTCTTTCATCCAATCTGATCATTTGGACGTAAGGATCGGCCAAATCTGTGCATTGCATCAGTTTGGTTTTGATTTGCTGGATCGACTCTTTCATTCGTCGGACTCCATTTCTTCTGCACGGTCTAATGTATAACGGCCTAATTTTCCTTGACGAATATCAAAAACAACTAGTTCGCTTCCACGATCATAATCGTCTCTCAATCCTCTTCTTTGAGTGATCGTCATCAAAAGTTCTGGCGCCAGCTGCTGTTCTTGATCGGCTTCCAGATTGTATCTTTCACTGATTTTGTTTGGGTAATAGCGGGCAAAAAAGTCTAAGCCGTAAATCGCCAAATCATCTAAATGGACCAATTGATCTTTGATTGCGCCAGTCAATGCTAGCTTTTTCCCGATTTCCGGATCTTCAAATTTAGGCCACAAGATCCCTGGTGTGTCCAGCAGTTCTAATTCGCTGCCTGAACGGAGCCACTGCTGACCTTTTGTCACGCCGGGTTTATTTCCGGTTTGCGCTACTTTTTTCCCTGCCAAGCGATTCATCAACGTGGATTTTCCGACATTGGGAATACCTAAGACCATGGCACGGATCGCACGCGGCTTCAAGCCGCGCGCGGCATCTCGCGCTCTTTTTTCTTTCAAGACTTCTTTTGAAGCAGCAAGGATCGATTTGATTCCTTTATTTTCTTGCGCATTGATTGCTAACGCAGCATGTCCTTCTTTTTCAAAATAAGCTTGCCATTTTTGTGTTTGCTGCGGGTCTGCGAGGTCTGCTTTGTTCAACAAAACAAGACGAGGTTTTTGCTGGATGATCTGATCTAGCATTGGGTTACGAGAAGATAACGGTAATCGAGCATCGACCAGCTCAAAAACGATATCGACGTATTTCATTTTTTCAGAAACTTCACGGCGGGCTTTCGCCATATGTCCTGGAAACCACTGTATGGTCATAAAATTCCTCCTTAGATGGTGCAACGTTCTTCGATTTCTTCAAATAATCTATTTAACGGATCGTTTGATCTTGAATTTCTCCGAAGTTATTGTAACACATTCTATGGCGTTTATTGTTCGATTGCCGATATTTTTTCATTTCCCCACTGCTGGCAGACAGAATCATTCTTTCAAAAAGGCTGTTAGTTTGTTGTAGGTTTCTTGTGTTTGCGGGATTTTAAAATCAAATTGGTATTCGTGTCCTAGTGTGGCAGTCTCTTTGTCATAAGAAACAGTAGTCACACGGCGTCCGGCCGCTGTCAATTTTTTTGAAACGTCCATCATTTGTTTTGTAAAAGTATTTTCGTTTCCGTCAGTAAAAAAGAAGCTTTGGTCAAAGTTTTTGACCTGTGAATGAAGCGAAAGCTGTGCAATTTCTTTTGACTCTGTAAACTGTTTATCATTGAAATAAGCCCAGCCGCATTGTTTGTAAAGAAAACTTGAGATCGAATCTGAAACTTCTGTGAATTTTTCTGGTTCCAGCAAACCTGACAGGGAAATGAATTTTTGGACTTGTTCTCCATAAATGACTGGTGTAATTTGATCCATTTTCTGAATTTGTTCGTCATAAAGCGCTGTTAGATATTCACTAGCGATTTGTGCTCCCGCTGAATCACCGCCGATCATCACCTTCGACCAATCGATTTTGTCTGTGTCATGTTCTTTCATAAATTTTATTGCTTCATTCAGCTGCTGCACTGGTGCAGGATGGGCAGTTTCTGGCGCAAGTGTATAGTTGATGTTGACGACGATAGTATTTGTGTCTGCACTAAGCAATTTCAAATAATCTTGACAATCTCTTTTATCTCCGCCAACATATCCTCCGCCGTGCATCCAAAACAAAACGGCACTTTTTTGTTTTAAATCTTTCGGTGTATAGATATCTAATACATTATTGTCATATTTTGAAGGATATTTTTGATTTTCACTTACGGATAACATATTTATTTTTTGATCAAAATCTTTAGGTCGTGGGTAGACTTGTTTTTTATCACTCGTATCAAATTGAGTTCTAACTAGGTAGCTGACTGGTTTTGGTGTAAGTTGATTGATTAGAAAAATGCCGAGAACCAGTATAACAATCAATGAGATCAAGGTCAGCAAGATCCGTTTTACCCATTTCATTTTTTCAGCCCCTTTCTTGCTTGAAAGAACCAGAACAACACGGCTGCTGCACTAATCACACCGCCTGTGATCATCAATACGGGATGCGTTGTGTCACCTGTTTTTGGCAAGTTGTTCGTGGATGATCCTTTAGTTGCAGTTACGGGCTTGTTCTCTTGTACTTTCACGTTTGTTTTTGAAATATTTTGTACGTTTGGTGTTTCATCTTTTACAGGTTCAGTTTTACTTGTATCATTTTTAGTTGTGTCATCTTTAGTACCAGAAGAATTGTCTTTATTAGTGGGATTTCCTGAATTATCATCCGGTTTTACTGCTTCCTTTTGATAGATATAAGTAATTGTCGGTACTTTTTCATTGAACGTTCCTTCCGTTGATCCATCAACTGAAAGAAGTTTGTATCCAGCAAAGTTTTTTTCTTCTGTTTTATAGGGCTCCCCGTAAGTACCTGACAAGACCAGGCAATCTTCTTTAAGCAAATTTTTCCCCTGCTCATCTTGATATCTTACTTGGACATGATCTTCAAAAACGACTTTCAAGAAATCAGTGACATGCTGATCATACGCTGCTGGATCGACTTCTTGTGCTTTCCCATGGTCTGCGCCTTCAACGATGAGCAGATCTTTATATCCGCTGGCAAGATCATACAAAGCGGACGCATTGGAAACTGGAACAACTGTATCTGCGCTGCCATGGATAATCAATTTAGGAATCGCAGAATTTGTCATTCCGATAACTGGAAGATCTTGTGTCAAATCGATTTTTACATAAGGATCATTGTAATATTGCTGAAGCATCGACATGTACATATCTTCGTGTGCTTGGTCAGCAGCTACATCTAACTTGTCAAAAAGATTCATAAGAGCCGGTGCTATTTTCGTTTGATAGGTGAAACGTAATTGTTCATTGATTGATTTGAATCCGCAATTTTCGATGATGCCTTTTACATTTGATGGTACATCTTTGGCCAAGGTCGACATCATGGTAGCCGCGCCCATTGATCCGCCGTATAATAAAATCTTTTGTTGCGGACGTTCTCTGCTTTCTCTATTGACCCAATAAAGCACATCATCTGATTCATAGGCCCCATAAGTGATATAATCGCCGCCGCTTGCACCGCTTGCTCGTGAGTCGACAAACAACAGATTATAACCGGCATCATAGAAATTCTTATATTCATCAGAAACGATTCCGTTCGTCCAATTTCCACGAACTCCTCCATGGATAATCACCGTTTTATCCGATTTCTGATCAACATAATAACTTTTTACTGTCATCATTTGTCCATCTTCATGGTTAAGTGTGGTTCCTTCCAATTGTTCCGTGTTCGGATAAAATCCTGTATTAGGCACTTCCGCCGTATCGGCTAATGCCAAAAGTGAAAACAGAACACTGTCTTTGGCAAAAGCGGCATCGTACATAAAATAAGCAGCTACAAGATGGTTAATGATCTCTGGTGCTACGTCAAATCTTTCTTTGATGTTTTCCGGTGCGATCAAATCATCGACCGCTCCTCTCAGTGCTATCGTTTTAAATACAAAAGAGGGCAGGCTGTTATTGTAAGCTTCATGAAGTTTGCGTTCCGTAAATTTTAAAAATAAGTCCGGATTGAATTTATCGCCTTTTCCTATCTTAGCAATTTCTGCTTTATCGGTGTCGTTATCATTTACTGCCGACTGACTGTTTTCCTGATCAGTATCAGCAGCTGCTGTCTGATCTGTCGTCTGTTCAGTACTTGGTTGTGTGCTTGAATCTGTCGTGGTACTTTGTTCTGTTGTTTCTGAGGTTGTTGTTTCTGACTGTTGGGTTTCAGTTTGCTGTGTTTCCGAACTTGATTTCTCTGTTATTGCGCTACTTATCTCGCTCGTTTTCTCTGCTGCATCAGCTTGCGAAGTCATTGTTGCATCCTCATTAGATACCGCATTGACAAGGCTTGGGTTCACTGTTCCCAGTAACATTCCTAATGCTGCTGCCGCATATACATACTTGTTCATTTTTTTACTCATTCTATATCCTCCTTATTGTTATATATGCATTTTATGAAAACGCAATCATTTAATATACAAGAAAAAAGAGGTTTATTACAAAAAAGGAGCAAAATGAAAAAAGTGATTAAAAAATTCTTGACTGTTCAATAATTTAATTGGAAAAAGACAAAAGACCGATAAAAATATACCGGTCTTTTACGTACTATTTTTATAAAAAATTAGTTTTTCGTCTCTTCTTGCGGTGTGATTTGTTCATGGAGCTGGGTCAATAATTCGATTTGCAGCTGCTGAAGTTCGACGATATGCTGCCATTGTTCGGACATCAAGTAATCGATTTTCTCGTGAAGCAAACTAATCTCCAGTTCCGCTTTTAAATTTGTTCGGTAGTCGTTGTCTGCTTCTTTTCGGTCACGAGCTGCTTGCCGGTTTTGGCTCATCATGATAATAGGGGCTTGGATCGCAGCAAGACAGGAGAGTGCAAGATTCAATAAAATAAACGGGTACTTATCAAAAGGTTGGAACCAATCTGTCATTGAATTCAAAAGGATCCAGATGATCAAAACACAAATGAATATAAAAATAAACGGCCAGCTTCCGCCAAATTTTGCGATCGCATCAGCCGCTTTTTGTCCTAGCGTCTTTTTCCCTTCAAACGAACTATTGAGATTTGTACTGATGATTTTATTCTCTTTGATTTTTTCAATCATTTCTTGATTGATTTTCTTCGTTTCATCTTGTTCCTGAAGAATCTGTTCCTGCAAGTATTCCAGACGATAGTTCAATAATTCAACAAATGAAATCGTGGAATCTTCATTCAATTCAGGATTTTTATCAAGCAAGTACTTGCGGATCTTCGGCTCTACTTCATTGAGATCAATACGATTTTCTTTTTGTCTGCCCTCCATCTGTGCTCCCCCTCTATGCTCATTTTTCTTAATTATACTTATTTTTTCTGAAAAAAAGTATTTTCAGCTATTGAGAAGAAAAACAGCACAAAAAAAACAGTAATCACGAAAATTTCGTAATTACTATTTTCTTTCCTATATTAACGTTTATCTCCGCGAACTGCATCGACATAATCCCAGATGCTTATACGAAAAAGTGCACGAATTTCTTCAGGCAACTCAGACACGCGTTTTACTGGCTGATCAGCTAAGATTTTTTTCGCCCAGTCTGGGTCAACAAGCATTGCTTGGCCAACAGCTGCTAAATCAGCGGATTGTAATGTTTTTTCGATATCGTCGGCTGTTTCGATACTTCCTACACCAATCAATGGCAAACGTCCGGCGATTTTTTCTTGCATATAAGCTAAAATCGTTTTTTCTTGGTATGCTTCTTCGACAGACACACGATCATACGTATTTAAAGAAACATGCAGATAGTCTAATTCTTTTTCAGCTAAATGATCGACAAGGTACAGTGTGTGCTCCATACGAATCCCAGGTGTTTCAAATTCTTCAGGAGAAAAACGATAGCCGATAATAAACGGTTCGCTGGTTGCTTGTTTGACACCTGCAATCACTTCATCTACCAAAACATCCACAAAATGATATCGGTTTTCTAAACTTCCGCCCCATTCATCTTCACGACGATTTGAGTGTGGTGAAAAGAATTGTTGGATCAAATAAGTATTGGCCCCATGGATCTCGATACCATCAAAGCCCGCTTTTACTGCGCGTATCGCTGCTTTTTTGAAATCTTCAATCACAGCAAGCACTTCTTCACCAGTTAGCGCGAGAGGTGTTGGTGCGTCAGGTCTTTCTGCTGGAACTGCACTAGCAGAAACAGGTTGTTGTCCGTCGATCACAGCTGTTGGTGTCATACGTCCGCCATGGAAAATCTGCAAGATCGCTTTAGCACCGCCTGCTTGGATGCTTTTAGCTAATTTTGTCAATCCAGGAATAAAGCGGTCATCATAAACACCTAATTCACCTTTCCAACCTTGTCCGATTGCTTGTACATTCGCTGCTCCTGTTATCACAGCGCCTAAATCATGTGAGCGATTTGCATAATAGCGGAGCTCATCTTGGGTCACGATCCCATTGTAAAAACTCATTTCCGTTGTCATTGGCGACAGCATCAAACGGTTGCGTAGTGTACTTCCGTTCTTGAATTGGAATGTTTCTTTAAAATTTGCCATTGCTCTTCCTCCTAAATTGGTACACGTCTTTGTTTCTTAGCGCTACGTATTCTATCCCAAAAAAAGAAAGCTTGTCAAATAAAAAATACTCTTTAAAAAAACAATATTTTCTTTTCCTACTCTGCCAAAAAAGGAACCTTTTAGTAACTATAGCACCAAAAAGTACGCATGGAAATATGAGTTTCTGCTCAGTGATCAAAGTTTTCGATTTTATACACAAAAAATAACGTTTTTTACTCTTTATGTTTAGCAAAAAACCAGAAAGAAGTTTTCGGCTTTTGCCTCAACTTTTTTCTGGGTTCCAATCAATATCCCCTTCGTTCGCATGTGTTTGAAGTGTACGGAAAATCCCGCCAATGACATAGATTTTTCTTTTTATCGCTTTTCACCTCTTAGTTATCTGTTTATTCATTTTTCCTCAATACGAATTGCGTCGTAAATTCCTTTTTTGCCTGTTTAAAGTAAAATTCTCCTTGACGATATTTCGAAACGATTCGATCAATACTAGTCAGTCCGATCCCTTGATGTCCAGGTTTTGTTGTAAATCCATTTTTGGCGCAGTCCATTTTTGCTTTTTTAGAAGTATGAAGAGAATTAACGATTTTACAGTCAATATAGCGGCTTTCTATATAAAGATCTACTTTTATAGTTGTCTTCTCTTGATTCGTACATTCTTCAACAGCATTATCAAAAAGGATAGACAGACATCTGACCGCGTCGATCATTAAAAAATCATCCAGTATCTGTTCCATTTCCTGCACTTGTAATTCAACAGAAATGTTTTGCTGACGGCATTTTTTCAAAGCAGAAACTAAATAATGTTTCAGCCAATGATTTTTCATTTGTTCGATCCTGTGGTAGTTGCGGACAGGGATTTCCTCATTGATATAATTTGAAATACTTGAGATATAAGCTAAAGCTTCTTCCTTGTCATTATGTTTGATCAACTCAGCTAATGTATATAAGATATTGTTGAAATCATGCGTCAATGTTTGGATATTCGCTAAAGAAAGCTCTGCTGCTGCTTGTTTCTCGATATGCAAACTCAATTGTTGTTTTTGTTTACTTAAAAGTATCCCTGCCAGCGAAACAAATAACAGGATCAAGAAAAATACAGCTGAACTAAATGTTAAGTAAAAACGCTGGAACGCAAAGATCGGACTCCCGAAAAACAGCTTCAGTCCCAAAAAGAAGGCAAAAAAGAGGATACTCAAAATAAAGGCATTTTTCTTTTTGAGAAACACGGTGATTTGAAGGATATGAGACTTATAAATAAACCAGTTATACAATCGATCTTGAAACAGGAATAAAAGCAGTCTGATCATTGTAAATACTGCCAGCCAGCGAACAACATTCCATGTTGGAAAGAAATCCATCTCATAAAACATGAACAAACTGTCAACAGCGATCCGCGAAAGTTGATCAATGGCAAAAGCAAACATCGTCAAAAACACACTTGTGATGAAAAGCTGACCAGAAATCGTCAGAAATAGAGCAACCAGCAGATAATTAGCCGGCATAAAAAGAAACAACGCTTCTTCCTGCATAAAAAAGACACCTGCTTCTTCCCCTAAAAACAAAAAACACAGGATCAAATAATTATACGTTGTCAGGAAATTCATTCGATAAAAATAAAAACCTGCGCCTAACAGACCGATGATACTGACAAAAAGCTGGACAGCATTGTAATTGCTTACTAACAAATAAATCCCTCCAATTCTTTGATACGATTTTTTTGCATAACACTCCCATATTGATTAATGTGAGCTTATCGTCTGAGATACTTCTATTTTGACGAAAAAGTCGATGTTCTTTTATTATTATCCTATGTTTTTTGCCCGCTCTTGCTCATGGAACTGATATTTTCATCGGTTTATCATTTTTTGATCCCCAAAAAACTATTTTCTATAACAAAAAAGACGGAACAATTATCTGTCCCGTCTGCTTCGAACCGAAATAATTATTTTTGACTGCTCAACGAATCCACTTCATATCACTGAATGGATAATAAACAAACCTCGCTTTGCCAAGGATCTCGTCTTTTGATACAGTACCGAATGAACGGCTGTCTTTAGACACACGGCGATTGTCCCCCATCACAAAATAACTGTCGTCGGCGAGCCGATCCTCTCCAATCAGTTCCTGCAACGTAAAGTCTGTCGTATAAGAAGCATCCTCATGGTCAAGTTGGATGTTTTTACGCAAAAAAGGCTCTTTTATTATTTTCCCGTTGATTGTAAGCTGGTCTTTTTGATAACTGATTTCTTCTCCTGGCAAACCAATCACTCGCTTGATGTAGATCGTTCCATCTGCTAATTGGAAAACGATGACGTCAAAACGCTTGATTTCAGTTATTTTTTCCATGGCGATCATATTTCCCTGGCTTAATGTCGTTTCCATAGAGTTTCCTTCAACAGGTACCGGTATCAGGAAAAACCCGCGTAAAATAAAAGCAATGAAAGCCGCACTCAGAAAATATTTGACTACTAGCCAGAAGCGATCGATATAGCGTTGTTTTTTCGTCAATTCTATCCCTCATTTTTTTCTCTTCTTTCATTATAAGGAATTTCGGTATGAAATGCGACTGCTAAGAATATTTTTTAATGAGAAAAGAACAGCCGCTTCTCAGCGGCTGTTCTCTTTGTATTTTTCCCATGCTTCATCAAAAATGTCCATGGAATCTAAGTAATCGACATTCATCTCTAAATAATCGGAAACTTCTTCATATTCTGTAGTGTGTTTGGGAAATTGGATATCTTTTCCTGCTTCGTTGGCAAATGTCGTCACTGCATCACGCTGCGGCCCTCGAAGTGTCATCAAATAATGGTAAAAACTGCGGCTCATGCTTGCTCCTCCCAATTATCAGCGATAAACGCAGCTCTTCTAGCGTGGTTTCGAGCAAAATTCTCCGGATGTTTTTTGTAGTATTCCTGATGCTCTTCTTCCGCCAAATAAAACGTTTGTGCTGGTTCGATCGAAGTAACGATTGGCTGATCAAAACGTCCACTCGCTTGCAGCTGCTGTTTGCTTTTTTCTGCTGCGCGCTTTTGTTCTTCTGAAAAATAAAAAATGACTGGGCGATAATTGTCTCCGCGGTCTTCGAATTGTCCAAAGGCATCTGTTGGATCTGTTTGCTGCCAATAGATTTCCAGTAAATCATCATAATTGATTTTTTCAGGATCATAGATGATCTCAATTGCTTCGGTGTGGCCTGTTTCATGATTTTTCACTTGCTCATAAGAAGGATTTTCCACATGTCCGCCTGTATAGCCAGACATCACTGAATGGATTCCTGTAAGTGTATCGAATGGCTGGATCATACACCAGAAACAGCCGCCGGCAAAAATCGCACGTTCCATCTTCGTTCCTTCTTTCTAATTGCTTTCTGTTGTTTCTGTGGTAGTTGTGTTGTCTGTATCATTTGTTTTAGGCAAGTATAAGCTGAATTGGATATCATCGTCTACTAGATTGATTCGTTCTGCTTTGATATACATGCCATTTTGCATACGGAACTGATCAAGCCGGATCATCACTGTTAAATCATCGGTATTGATCTCGATCCAATCAGGCAGTTTATAATTTCGTTTGATCATGTTCATGATATCTTTGATTGGCAAACTTAGCGTCCCAACTGAGAGGCTTTTTGCTTTCAATTGTACATTCCCATTTTCCATAACATATGGATCAAAATATAAATAAAAGTTTATCGGAAATCCTAAGATCTCAAATTCACCGTTTAACAGAGCTTCGTTTTCTAAATAAAATTTATATTTCACATCACTGTCTTTTTGGAAGTCTTCTAAAAAGAAGGTAATCAGCTGATTGACTTTTTCTTTTTTCGTATTGATCGTCAAAACAGGTTCTCCTTGACGCGCAGTGATTGCTGGGATTTCTTTATAGTCTGGTTCTCGATTCGCAAAGATCCTTGTTCCTAAAAAGATCCCTGTGCCAAGAATCAAACCAATCAATACTAAACATGCGATTTTCCAAGGATTTCGCATCGATTCGCGGAACGGTTTTTTTGAAGCTTGTTTTGGTGTTTTTTTGGAGACTCTTTTTTCTGGTTCTTTTTCCGTCATCTATTCTCCTCCTTCAGCAGCCACTTCTCTTGTGTTTTGATGAGCTGATCTCTGACCACATTTGCCATCAGCTGATACCCCAGATTGTTGGGATGGAAGTGGTCTTCTTCATACAACACATTATTTTTCAATTGGTTCAGATTATCGCCTGAGCCGCTGTCTTGTGTGCCGCTTTCTGCTGTGATACCGACTTGATTGTCCAGTCCTTGATAAAGGATATCATTGATTGGGATAAAATAAGTATTCGGTTCTTCTGACAGAGTCGTTTCTGTTCCCTTGTTCCAATTATCAACGATTGTCTGCATATCTGTTATCTCAGGAAAGTTCAAATAAAAAGGATTATAGATCCCTAAGACATAGATGGGTGCTGTTTTATTCAATGAACGCATTTCTTCAATTAAAGAAGCGACATTTTTTTGATAATTTTTTAAAGGTTTTTTAAACGAATCGACGCTTAGGCCGAAAAAGTTGTTCTGGATTACTTTCATCAAATCATTGCCGCCGACAGTAAGTGTAATAAAGTCAGCCGAAGCAATATTTTTTTGGATCTTTTCTTCTTTCTTCAATCGTTTTAAAATCTGATCGCTTCGTTCGCCGTTGACCCCGTAATTCTCGATTTCTACTGCTGTGAGCTGATAACGGTCCTTTAAATCATTTGCGACTAAAGGAACAAATCCGCCTTGCTGGGTCTGGTCTCCAACGCCTTCTGTCAAAGAATCGCCGATTGCTATGTAGTGGATTTTGTCTTTCTTGGACGAATCATCTTGCACTGCAGTTCCTGGCTTCAACAGAGGTTCAGCTTTTGGCAAAGAAAATGAGAGTCCTGCATATACCGCAATCGCGATAACTAATGGCAGGAGCAAAAGAAGAAGTCTTGGTTTCATTCGTTTCATTTTATTCACCTCTGATTGGTTTTTATCTTAACAAAAGTTTTGCTAAAAAGGTAGGGGAAATAATAAAAAGCAGGACCAGAAAATCTATTCTTTCCGATTCTCAGCATCCAATCGTTGAAACGTCGAGGTTTGCTGAAAATAAGGAAACGGAATAAATCAACTGTCCCAGCTTTTCTAATCTACGTAATACATGATTGCAAAGGCGCCTTTTCCTGTATGTGTTGCTATGATCGGGTTCGTGTGCAAGACCGGGATCGTCATGTCAGGAAACATTTTCTGCAATTCTTGTTTGAATTCCATCGTCAATTCTTGTGCATCTGCATGAGAAATACCGATTTGCCGAATATTTGGAATGGTGCTTAATTCTTTTTTCAATTCATCAAACCATTTGTCAAAGGTCTTCTTTCCGCGACCCTTGATTACTGGCACTAATTCGGAATGCGCAAAGTCCATCACGACGCGAATATTGAGGATACTTGAAAGCAGTCCTTTTGTCCGGCTGATTCTTCCGCCTTTCACCAAGTTGTCCAATGTAGAGATCCCAATATACAGCTTTGTATTTTCTCTGATTTTTTCGACTTCTGCAATGATTTCTTCTGCAGATTTCCCTTCTTTAGCCATTTCGGCTGCTCGGATCACTTGGAAAGAAAGTCCTTGGTCTGTCGTGTCGCTGTCGATAACTGTGACATCGCTTTGTGTCAGATTACTCGCTTGACGTGCAGCCTCGACAGTCCCGCTTAATCCTTTTGTCATATGGATAGAAATGATTTTCGTACCATCTTTTCCTAATTCATCATATAAAGAAATAAATTCTCCGATTGGCGGCTGGCTTGTTTTCGGCAAAGATTTTGCCGCTGCCATCATACTCATAAATTTTTCGCCGTCTAATGTATCATCATCCGGATATACGATTCCATCGATCATCACTGACAATGGCATCACATGGATATCCAGAGCATCTCGCACGGATTTTTCCATTGTGCAAGAAGAATCTGTTACAATCTTAACATTTGTCATTGTTTCCCCACTCTTTCTTTAACAGCTGCCTTCTTTCGTGGTAAACTACTCTTAAGGCTCATTCTATTTTTAGTATAACAGACAAAAATCAATTTTTCATCAAATTAAAACAATAAGGGAGACGGTTTCATGGAAAAAAGAGGTTTCAGCAGAACTTATCTGATTGTCAATGAAGTGTGTAATGCAGTCACTCACGGGATTGGTGCGGGTCTAAGTATTGCTGGTCTTGTGATTTTGCTTATCAAAGGAGTGCAGTTAGATTCTCCTTTGCATATTGTCAGCTATGCGATTTATGGTTCAATGATGATTTTGTTGTTCCTTACGTCCACATTATTCCATTCGCTGATTTTTACGAAAGCAAAAAAAGTTTTCCAAGTATTTGACCATAGCAGTATCTTTCTTTTGATTGCCGGCAGTTACACACCATTTTGTCTTTTGAGTGTAAAAGGCTGGTTAGGCTGGACACTGTTTGCATTGATCTGGTTATTTGCGATTGCAGGAATCGTTTATAAATCGCTGACGCTTCATAAAAAAGAAAAAGTTTCAAAAATCTCTACACTGATCTATATCATCATGGGCTGGCTTTGTTTGATCGCCGCTGTTCCTCTTTATCATTCACTAGGACCAGTTGGTGTTTCGCTCTTGGTCCTTGGCGGCGTTTCTTATACAGTAGGAGCCTTTTTCTACAGCTTGAATTCGATCCGCTTTATGCATGTTGTTTGGCATCTCTTTGTTATGTTAGGGGCAGGATTCATGTACTTTTCAGTATTGTTCTATACTTGATTCTGCTTTCTATGAAGAAAAAAACACATCGAACGCTTTTAAATAAGGTTTCGATGTGTTTTTTATTATGCGGATGTATTTATTCCACGTCGCTTTTTCTTTGGTAGGTTTCAAATTGATAAGGATAGCGGTTCTTTTCATCCACTTCCCCTGTACTTAAATTGATCAAAGACCATTCTTCCCAATCAACTGGCGGAAAATAAGTATCTCCTTCAAACCCATGATGGATCACTGTGCGATATAAAATCGCGCAGTAAGGCAAAAATTCTTGATAAACTGCTGCGCCGCCTGCGATGAATACGATGCCGTCATGTTCTTTCTCATATGCCAAGACTTCTTCCATTGCATGCATGACGATCACTCCGTCTGCTTGATACGTCAAGTCGCGTGTCAACACGATTGTTTGGCGGTTAGGCAGCGGACGGCCGCCCATTCCTTCAAACGTTTTACGCCCCATCACTAGAGTATTTAATTCTGTCATTTGTTTGAAAAACTTCAAATCATTTGGCAGATACCAAGGCAGTTGGTCGTCTTTTCCGATCAATCCTTTTTCATCTTGTGCCCAAATTGCTGCTAACATAGTTTCATCCTTTCTGGACCGCTATACAGCGATCGGTGCTTTGATGGTTGGATGAGGATCGTAGCCTTCTAGTGTGATATCCTCCATCTCAAAATCAAAAATCGATGTTTTTTCAGGGTTCAATATCAATTCAGGAAATGAATGTATTTCTCGATTCAACTGTTCCTGCATTTGCTCGACGTGGTTACTGTAAAGATGTGCATCACCTAATGTATGGATGAATTCGCCTACTTCAAGTCCAGTCTCATGTGCAATCAGATGTGTCAGAAGTGCATAACTGGCAATATTAAATGGGACACCAAGGAAAACATCGCCGCTTCTTTGGTAAAGCTGACAACTCAAGCGTCCGTCATTGACATAGAACTGGAACATTGTATGGCAAGGCGGCAAAGCCATGCTTGGAACATCTTCTGGATTCCAAGCGGAAACAATCAAACGTCTTGAGTCTGGTGTTTTTTTGATAGCTTCGATCACTTCTTTGATCTGATCGATGAATCCGCCGTCTTTTGTTTCCCAATGGCACCATTGATAGCCGTAGATATGACCAAGATCCCCATATTTTTCAGCAAAAGCTGGATCATTCAATATTTTTTCGCAAAACTGTTTTTTTTGTACTTTGTATTCTTCGTTGAACGCTGGGTCTGTCAAACTGCGATGTCCGAAATCTGTCATATCCGGCCCTGTATAATCAGCGCTTTTGATATAACGTTCAAATGCCCATTCATCCCAGATATGATTGTTGTTTTCTAAAAGATAACGAATATTCGTATCGCCTTTCAAAAACCAAAGCAGTTCGCTTTTGATTAGTCCAAAGGGGATTCTTTTTGTTGTCAAAAGCGGAAAGCCTTTTTGCAGGTCAAAACGCATTTGATAGCCGAAAATACTGTATGTACCTGTACCAGTACGGTCTTCTTTGCGGTGTCCTTTTTCTAACAAAGTTCGTCCTAAGTCAAGATATGCTTGCTCCATTGAATCATCCTCCTAGTTTTCTGCCCACTCGCTCAAGTATTCCCAACGCAGCATTTTTTCCTCGAGCTGTTCTTCTAATTTCGTCGTTTCTTTCTGCAATTCCTGCAGGCGGGTAAAGTCATTTCCTTGATGGTTCATTTCTTCTTGCAGCTGTGTGATCTGTTCTTCGATCACAGCGATATCGTCTTCAATCGTTTCCCACTCTTTTTGTTCCATATAAGTGAGTTTCTTTTTCTTTGTCTCCGTTTGCGCAGGCACTTTTTCTTTTACTTTTTCTGAAATCGATGGTTCTTCTTTCTGATTCATCAGATAACTAGACATGTTCCCATAATAAAGATCGATTTTGCCAGCACCTTGGAAAACCAGCAATTTATCTGCTACTTTGTCTAAGAAATAGCGATCATGGGAAACGGTGATGACCGCTCCCGGAAATTGTCTGAAATAATCTTCTAAAATCGTCAATGTGGCAATATCCAAATCATTGGTCGGTTCGTCCAGTAAAAGTACATTTGGCTGTTGGATCAGTAATTTCAGCAAATAAAGCCGTCTTTTTTCGCCGCCGGATAATTTGCCGATCAACGTTCCGTGCATGAAACGAGGGAATAAAAATCGTTCTAATAATTCCGCCACTCCGATATGCAGCCCGTCCGCGGTTTGGATCTCTTCTGCTGCTTCCTGCAGATAAGCAATCATCCGTTTGTTAGGATCCATCTCTTCATTTTCTTGTGTATAATAAGCCAATCGAACGGTCTCTCCGATGGTATAGATGCCGCTGTCTAACGGTATTCTTCCTGCTAGGATATTCAATAGTGTCGATTTTCCGGCACCATTTTTACCAGTGATTCCTAATCGTTCTCTTGATTGGATCAGCAGTTGGAAGTCCTTTAAGATCGGCATGCCGTTTATTGCATAGCTGCCGTCTTTGATCTCTAGTACTTTTTTTCCTAAACGCTGTGTTGCGATATTCAATTCCAAATCTTCCGTCTGATTGACTTGATACAAATTGTCTTTCAAATCTTCGAAACGATTGATCCTTGCTTGTTGTTTCGTGCCTCGTGCTTGAACACCTGCACGCATCCACGCCAATTCTTGCTTGTATAGTCGCTTGCGTTTTTCTTCTTGCTCTGCATCAACACGTTCTCTCTCTGCTTTTGCTAAGACATACGCCTCGTAGTTTCCTTTGTATTCATAAAGTTTGCCAAAAGAAAGCTCAAAGATCCGGTTAGTCACCCGATCAAGAAAATAGCGGTCGTGTGTTACCATCAATAACGCACCGCGGTAATGGTTCAAATAAGTTTCCAACCATTCAATCGCTGCATAATCCAGATGGTTCGTTGGTTCATCCAATAAAAGCAGATCTGGTTCATCGATCAAAACTTGTGCTAAACTAACACGCTTTTTCTGTCCACCAGATAATTCGCTTATTTTTTTATCCAATTCACTGATACCCAATTTTTGCAAAATGATTTTTGCATTTGTATCTGCTGCCCAAGCATCTTGTTTATTCATTTGTTCTTCCGCTCGGGTATATTTTTTTTGTGCAGCAGGATCTTCGCCATTTTCCGCCAAAGCCAATAACGCTTCTTCGTACTCGCGCACTGTTTGCATTAATGGGCTCGTCCCTTGGAAAACGGCTTGGAGTACGGTGTTCTCACCAGGAAAATCGGTATTTTGAGAAAGATAGCCGATTCGAAAATCGTTTGGATAAAAAACAGCTTCCTGATCGCCGTCGCCGCTATCGGTTCCTGCTAATATATTCAGCAGGCTGGTTTTCCCTGTACCATTTGTACCAATCAAACCGATCCGATCTTTCTCGTGGATCATAAAACTGATTGTTTCAAATAACGTTTTTTCACCATATGTTTTTTTGAGGCCAGTTACTTTTAATTCTTTCAACTTGTCTCCTCCTTATTCTCAAATATTGTAGCATAAAAAACAGAAAATTAATGTCTCTTTTTACGAAAAATATAGTCGTTTTGAAAAGGTGCACAAAAAAAGAGGATTGGGCTGATCGATGCCCCATCCTCTTGCATTCCTTGACCTTTCGAACGATTATCAAGGCATTTTTCGATTGATTTTTCCTTTTTTGAGTTTTTCTCGGAAAACGAACGGCAATGTCTGCCCGTTTGTCGGCTGGTTCATCGTATAAGATTCCAGCAAATTGATTCTTCTTCGATACGTATTCGCAGTAAACGTCGTGATTTGTTCCGATACTTCACACTCATCGATCGTTTTTCGTTCTAAGTAGTAGCCGCGAAGCATCTGTTTCGTAAAGATCGTTTCTTGCTGGATCATGAACATCGAGATAAAGGAACCCGACATCATACGCTGACACTGGGCTTTTCTTTGTTCAATGAAGAATTGGATCACCGTGTTATCATAAACATCCGTTAAGTTATCCAAACTTTCAATGATCAAATCAGTATTTTTTTGATAAACTTCTCTGACTTCATCGATATCTTTTTGAGTAATCACTGTCTGGCGATCCGACTGTCTTCGTTCCCAATATAATTTAGGATGCAAAACAATTCGGAAAATACGACGTACAAATAACAGCCAGAACCCCATAAAGGACAAGATTTGTCTTGTGATAGACTTTTCAAATTGTGACATAAACCGTGAATAAAAACGATAACTGTTGATACTTAGATCGCCTTCGCGGTAGCGTTTATCCAAACTGTCTCTTTCAATCGATAAAATCAACGCTTGGATTTCTTGTACTTCTTGTTTTTCATCTCCAGACAAATCTTCTAAGTAAAGTTCTCTGATCCGCTCTTGATAATTATCAATCACGGCTTCTGTCGCTAAATACTCTTTTGAATCTTTGTCCATATCAGCCATATCCTCTCTCATTTGAGAAACGACCGATTCTAAGATCATCAGTGCATTCATATCCGTTCCATCAGCTTCTTCGTCTTCTGTCAGCATCGGCAAGACTAGAATACCAACGATCAAAGTGGTCAAGATCACACCCGCTGTCAAAAACAGCAATAACGGTCTCTGATAAAACGTCAACTGATTGACCGAGATAGGCAAAATAAAAATCGTTGCCAAACTGACGGTTCCTTTTACGCCGCCAAACGTCAAGATCAGTACTTCATTGAGCTGTTCTTTAAATTTGCTTTTTCCGTCTTTAAAAAGATAAAAAAGACTGATGGAAACAAAACGAATCACAAATAAAACAGCAGAAATCAATAATATCGTGACTAAAAGAAGCCAGTTAGGATAAATATTATTTTCCCAAACTGGTGAGAAAACTTGGGTCAATTCGATCCCTAAAAAAATGAACACAAGTGCATTCAGTGTGAAAACGATCGTTGACCAAGTCGTGTCTGATAAAACAGATAATTCTGCATCGAAAACAGTGATTTTTCTAAAACCAGCTGCTTGCAAAACACCAGCCGCTACAGCCGCAATAATCCCTGAGACGCCAGCTACTTCTGCCAATACATAGGCTAAAAATGGTAATAATAACTCAATCAAAAGATAACCTGTCACATCTCGGGCGGACGCTTTTTCAATCATGCCGATCACGCGCCGTTTTCCCCAAACAAGCAAAATACCAACAACGGCACCGCCTATACTAGAGAAAATCAAGCTGATTCCAGCATTGACAGCTGAAAAAGTTCCCGTCATCAGCGCAGCAATCGCAAACTGGAAGGCTGTAACGCCAGATGCATCATTCAGCAATCCTTCTCCTTCCAAGATGTGCATCGCTTTATCTGGGATCGACACTCGGCCAGAAAGAGAACCAACAGCTACAGCATCTGTCGGACCTAATGCAGCGCCAAAAGCAAAACAAGCCGCAAGCGGAATACTTGGAAGCAGAAAAGAAAGTAGTGCGCCAACGCCTAACAGCGTGAGCAACACTCCGCCGAAAGCTAAAAATAAAATCGTGCCAAAATTCTTTAAAATAGAGGCGATATCTGCTTTTTCACCTTCGCGGAAAAGCAATGGTGCAATGATCATCACTAGGAACAGCTCCGGTTCGAAACCGACAGACTGTCCCCACTCAGTCAATCCTAAAATGATCCCAAAAAAGATCTGGATCAATGGTGTAGGAATCGCTGGGAAAATCCTGCTAGCTACATTGGACAATGTGATGGTCACAGCAAAAACAATCAGTAATTCGACGAACTCCATGGCCTCAGCTCCTTCATTCGCGGTTTCGGGCGAGCGCCTTTAAAAATTGTTCTTTCTTTTTCAAGATTTTTTTCTCAATAACTATGACTTGCTGTTCATTTCCAGCAAGTTCTAATTGTACTCGTTTTGATTCCAATCTTAGCAAATCATGTTTGACACGTTCCAGCTGACGATACAGCAAAACGTTTTTTCTTCTTAGATGACAAAGAATACGTCGGCGTTCTTCCATTGTACATACATCATATTGTTCATACAATAATCTTTTTCCTTCTTCGAAATCTGTTCTCATTTTTTTCAGGTCTCCTATACACAAACTGGACTCATTATAGCAGATTCATCAGGCAATGGAAAATGTTTTTATTCATTTTTTCTTTTCCCTTAAAACTTTATTTACTTTTCATTTCAAAGGGAATCTTGCTTCCTTTTCTAAGGAAAAAACAAAGACAAAAGCACCGATTCCGACGGTCTTTTGCCTCTGCTTCTATTTATTTGACTTTGACGGTCGAAACAAGACCTGCTGCCTGCTTCTTAGTCAAAATATTCTGCGTATACGTCTTCTACACGCTGATCAGGATTGATCACGATGTAGAGACTGCCAGTTTTTTCACTGATTTTTGTTGATTGATATTCATTATCCAAACCTTCTTCACCTTTGTCGCTGTAAGGGAAATAGATAAGATCTGGTTTACCATTGCGATATAAGATTTCCATACGTTCGATATCTTCATATTTCAATGCACGGCTGAACATGCCCATTTCCAATCCGCCTAAATTGATATCATGAGTGGCAACAGAGTCACCTTCTTGGAAAATCTCGATTTTGAATCCAGCACACGGGCGGATTTCGACGAATTCACTACCGTTGATTCTTCCGAAACTTGTTGTGATTTGTTTGATCCAAAGGTCTCCGATATGGCGGCGGTCGATCGTCCATGTTTCGCCATTACGAAAATAAAATTTTAACGCTGTCATTCCTTTTTCCATAAAAAACGCTCCTTGCTTTTTCTATTTACTCTTTAAGTGTAGCACAAATAGATGAAAGTGGTAACATTTTTGGCTTTCCATAACGTTTTTCACAAGGACTGCACCATAGCGCTGTTTTTCTTTCCTTTTTATTCTTTAACGTTTGGCAGACCGTGCCATTCTTACGAAAGTATGTCGCTGTCCCCGCAAGGCAATCGACGCATGATAGATAGCGGTCGGCGCTGGCATGCCGGAGATTCCTGCATCTCCTAATTCAAAGACATCTGCCCCCGCTCGTTTTGCTGCAAGCGCAATTTGCTGGATCGTTTCTTTATCTGTTCCTTCTTGTGATGTTCCAACAGTACAGGAAACCAAGGCACCTTTTTTTCTAATGGCTGAAATAATCTCAGAAAGTTTGTCTTCTGTGACACCAGCTACTGCACCCGGACTTGGCAATACCAGCATGTCCACACCAGCGGCCACATAACTCAGCAGCGCCTCAAGAGACAGATCCATCCCATGACTGACGACTGGATTGAGCATCAAAAAGCCATTATATGTTTCTCTGACTAATTTAATATCTGAAAGGATGCGTACCGGCGTTGCTTCTGGTTTGACATAAGCTGTTAATGAAAGAAAATCAGCACCTTTAGTCAAGACTTCTTGAACGGATTGCGGTGTTACTCGTTTATAGTCTGCTGTATCATCTGCGATTTCCAAGTTCACGCCAATACCTGTTCCAGTCAACTGACGAAGTTCAGAAAGATACTTGATGCTCCCTAAACCGTCAACAGCCATTTTCTGGACATCGATTCCTTTAAGCAGTAAAAGATCTGCGCCAAATGCAGCGGCCATCTCGCCGTTTGTTACTTCCGGATACAATGGGGCAGCTTCTGCAGCTAAATCAGTCAGCAATACTCGTCCTTCCGATGCTTTGATTGCTTCTTTTATTTCTGCTGGTGTGGTTTCTTGACCAAAATCAGAGGCTGTACATGCTAAAATTCGTTTCATGCTTGTTCCTCCATCTCATAGACACTTGGACTTGGTTCGTTGAAACCTGCTTCCAAAATCTGGATATTCGTCAATGCTTCTTCTTCACTGACTAATTTTTCTGCCCCGTTTTTCAACGTATTATAAACTGAATCATAGTATCTTCCGTAATCGCCAACAGGGGTCTTGATTTGTTTTTCGATCCAATCTCCGTTTGCATTCCGATATTTTGCGATACCGTAATACATCACTGAATCTTCGCCAAATCCAGGTGAGCCAGGCATGATGCCAGCTTTTAAATCATTTTCCTGCTGGTCTTCTCCATATTTGATGAAAGAACCATTACTGCCATGGACGATAAACCGTGGATAACTGCTTGCAACTACGTGATTTGTTTTGACTTTGACTTTTAATCGGTGATTGTAATGCAGGTCGACATCAAAATAATTATCAACTGCTGTTTCGATCTCATTGTTGCGGATATCGTAGGCCACTTTACTTGGACGGCCAAACAAAGCAATCATCCGATCCATCGTATGGATACCTAAACCGTAGAAAGAACCATTTTCTTTTTCGCCTTCTGCTGTGATACTTCCAGGGCGATAATAATCAATGTGCGTCTCGACTTCATTGATATCTCCGAGAAATCCTTGCTCAATGACTTGTTTGACTGCTAGGTAATCACCATCGAAACGTCGATTTTGGTAAGGCATCACCAGGACACCTTTTTCTTTTCCTAAAGTAAACAATTCTTTTGCATGCTCCACAGTATCGCAAAATGGTTTTTCTACAATGACTGATTTTCCAGCATTGATGACTCGTTTGGCTAATTCATAATGCGTATGTGCTGGTGTACAGATCGTAATCAGTTCGATATCGGCATCTGTTAAAATCTCTTCGATGTCTGTCGTGAAAACCACTCCTTTTTCTCTGTAAGGAGCTGCTGCTGTTTCATTGATTTTTAAATCAAAAATCTTTTTCACCTGAATCGTCTCTCTCGTATTGATGTACGGTAAGTGATAACGATTTGCGCTTTTTCCAAAGCCGATGAAGCCTATTGTTAGTGTCATTTTTTTCTTCCTCTCTTGCAACGTGAATTTATTCTTTTAGTTCTGGCGGTTTTGACGAATCATCATTAGTCCTTCTTTTAAAATTTTTGCAGCATTCAAACGGCCGAAATCTTCTGGATTGATGGCTTGGACAGGAATTCTTGTCCCCAAACGTTTTGCGATGGTGTCACGCATAAAAGCAATTTGCGGTCCTAATAATACGATATCTGCTGTTTGGCTTTCCGTGTCTACTTTTGGTTCTGAAACCGCCCAAATGTTCACTTTCAAACCGTTCTCGTTTGCTACTTGCTGCATTTTTTTGACCAAGAATGATGTTGACATCCCTTCATTGCAGCATAATAAAATATTTGTCATGTTTCTTCCTCCTCTAACTTGATTCAAATTTTCACCTAAAAATCTTCTTCAATATTCGTTACTACATGAAATCTGTAAAATCAGAAAATTCACCAGTTACTGCAGGTTTTGTTTCTTCTTTACTGTCGAAAGCAGCTGGTTCTGGAATCTCTGACAGTCCTGAAAAAGCGGTATCTTCTGTCGCTGGCAGTTCTGCAGCCATGCTGTTTTCGTATGCTCGCAAGAATGGGAAATAAATGGCAACCATCATGACGATCAGCAAGAATTGCAAGATCACATTTCTGAAATCTCCTCCGCTGGCTACCCAAGCATTCACAAGAGGCGGCATTGACCAAGGAACATAGACAACGATTCGAGAAACCAATCCAGCCCATGTCGCAAAGTAAGCAATCGCAAAAGCAAGCAGCGGTCCAAAAATAAATGGGATCATGATCATCGGGTTAAAAACAACTGGAAAACCATAGATAACTGGTTCATTGATGTTGAAAATACCTAATGGGCCAGACATACTAGCAAATTGTTTATTGACTTTTTTACGGCTGAAAATAAAAATCGCAATGATCAGGGCAATCGTCGAACCTGTTCCGCCGATATGACCATAAAGATCACGGAAAGGCAAAACGATGATATTTGGTATATCCTGATGATTGGCAAAAGCTTCCGTATTTTGATTCATGGCAACTAACAACGGCGGCTCTAAAATCGGATTGACGATACCGCTCGGATGGATACCTAGTGCAAACAGCAAATTTGTAAAGAAGCAAAGAACAAGAAATCCTGGCAAACTTGTTGTTAAATGGACAAGCGGTGCTTGGATAATCTTGTTGATCAATTCATGGATCTCCATACCTGTCAGTTGATGAATACCAAATGAAATAAGGCCAAATGTCAATAATGTCAACATAATTGCTGCCATCGCTTCAAAACTTTGAGCAACTGCTGGCGGGATACCATTGCCGTTCAATTTGAATTTCAATTTGTCGCTGCGGGAGATACGAATAAAAAGTTCTGTTGAAAAAATAGCAGCGAGAATAGCGACAAAGATCCCAGATGTTCCTAAATAAGAAAGAACAGCAACACCGCCAACTTCAACTGGCTGTTCAGCCCCCACTGGCACGACCGCATTTGTCAGCGGCAAGAAAATCATGATAACTGCAATCGTTACGAAAGAACTGAAAATGGGATTTTCTTCTCCTCGATTTTTTGCCAAACTATTGGCAATCAAAGCACCAATCATCAAGGAATAGCAATTCAATGTGCCGTTGATGATTTTATTTCCTAGTTCTTGCCATGTACCTAATGTATCTGCACTGACAAAACCAGCAATCCATCCTGTATCTGGCGCAATGATGATATTATTGACCAAGATCATCACACCCGCTAAAACGAGGAATGGGACCGTCGATACAAACCCGTCTCTCAATGCCCGAAAGTAAATCATCGATGCCATTTTCCGAGCAAAATCATTGATTCGCTGCAACACCTTGTCTTTCTTCATTTTGCTACACTCCTTTTTCCGCAAAAAGCGCATACATTTTTTGATACATCCCAATCATTTGTTCCGCTACATCATATAACATGCTTGTCGTCATCAATTGATCTTCTGCATGAACCAGTAAAAGCCCTAATTCCGTTTTTTCTCCGCTTGCTTCTTTTTGGATCAAATCAAAATGAACATGATGAGCTGCTGCAAATTTTTCCTTTGCTTGCTTCAATTGGTTTTCTGCTTCTTCATACTGCTGCTCTCCTGCTAAAGCGATTGCTGCCATGATAGCTGTTTTTGCTTCTCCGGCTGCTGCGATGATCTGAAATGAGATTTCTTCCATACCTTCCATTATTTTCTTCCTCTCTATCAAATTTTTAAGAAAGCGCATCCTTCGATAAAACTATATAGTTTTAAAAACAAAAAGTCAACAAAAATATTGATAAATAGTTTATTGTCAAGGAAATAAAAAACAAAATATAATAAAAACTATATAGTTTAAATAAAGAAGTTTAATGTTATAATAAAGTAAAGGAGTTGAGAAGAGAAGCGATGGGAACAAATATAAAATACACAGATATTTACAAAAAAATAAAAAAAGATATCGAATCCGGATATTATGCAATAAATGAAAAATTGCCTCAAGGGCGGATCTTAGCCGAAAAATACCAAGTCAGCGAATTAACGATCACTAAAGCACTGAATCTTCTGGTAAGAGAAGGCTATATCGTCAGACGAAGAGGTTCAGGCAGCTTTGTCAAAGATTTTCAAAATCGAACAATGACTAAATTCTCCCCTTTGACTGGAAGCTTCTCGAGACATGAAGGAAAAGTAGAATCAACTATTATCGGTTTCACCACTGAAGTTCCTGATCCGTCGATCGCTGAAAAACTCGGTATTGATGGAGATTCTCTTGTCTATAAGATCATTCGGATGCGAAAAATCAAAGGAATTCCTTCAATCATCGAATATACATGGATGCCTGTCTCGATCATTCCTGATTTGACGATGAAAGAATTAGAAACTTCAATTTATAAATACATTTCCGAGAAATTGAACTTGACGGTCAAAAGTGCCCATGTCAATATTTCCGGCATCCGCCCTTCTGCTTTAGAAAGAAAATATCTGAATTTAACAGAAATCGACTTTTTGATGCGTGTGGAACAAGTTGCTTATCTAGATGACGGCCGGATTTTCGAATTTTCGATTGCTAACCATATTCCTAGCGAATTCCATTTCGAAACAGTGTTGATTGCCGACTGATCCGTTTTTACAACAAAAAAACAGCTTTCCAGGAAATCTCCTGAAAAGCTGTTTTATTATTCATTTGGTAATGATTGTTTTACATAGTCGATCAGTTGTTCTTTTTGATTCTGGATTTCATTGTTTATCACAGCAGCTTCTGCTTGTTTCAAAGCTTCGCTGACCCATTTTCCTGGTTTGCGGTCAATGGCTGCTAATAACACTTTTCCATCAATGGCTAATTCACGAAGATCTTTGATTGGCAAAGCTTGGTAGCGTGTCATCACTGTTTCGGTTTCTGATTCTTCCCCAAAATAACGAATCAGCTCTTCCACTTGACACGCTTTTTTCTCCCCTAGAAGATAAAGCAGTTCAGCAGAAAGCGGACCGTTTTGTCTCGCTTTTAATCCATGATAAAGCGTCTGGACATCTTTGATCATTTGATTGGAACATTTCCAAGCTTTCAAAAATGGGCGGATTTCAGATTCATCCATAACCATTTGGCTAAGAAGCAGTGTCCATGCTTGCTCTTCTGTAGTTAACTGATCTTCCGGCAAGTCGCCAAAACGCAGCAGTGCTTCACCCGCATCTTTCAGCCCTGGACAATAGATATAACATTCTGTTTCTACAAATGTTTCCATTCCGCGCTTTCTATTTTTGCCTAACAATGTTTTGACAAATTCGATATTGATACGTTCAATGGATATTTTTTCCAGCAATGCGTGATTTTTTTGGATAGCTTCCGCTGTTTCTTCCGATAAATGAAACCCCAATTGACTCACAAAACGAATACCTCGCATCATGCGTAATGCATCTTCATGGAAACGTTCATTAGGATTCCCTACTGCTCGCAAGATCTGATTTTCTAAATCCTCTAGACCGTGGAACAAATCAACGATCTCTCCATCTTCTTTCAGAGCAAAAGCGTTGATGGTAAAATCTCTTCTTTTCAGATCTTCTTCCAATGAACGGACAAATTCGACATGATCCGGGCGTCGATAATCTTGATAGGCAGATTCTGTCCGGAATGTCGTGATCTCATATTGCTCCTCATCTTCTAAAACCAAAACGGTCCCGTGTTCGATGCCGATATCGATCGTTCGCGGAAACAGTTGTTTGATTTCTTCAGGAAACGCGCTGGTGGCGATATCCACATCATGGATCGGCTGTCCCAGCAAAGTATCCCGGACGCTTCCCCCAACAAAATAGGCTTCATAACCTGCTTCTTCGATTTTCCGCAAAACAGGAAGTGCTTTTTGGTATTCTATAGGCAACTGTTCTAATTTCATCTCTTTTTCCAATCCCTCAATAAATTCTGCCAAGTTTTACGAACAAACAAATCACACGGCAGTCAAAAAATCATTCTGTTTTTCCATCTTTTCGTTCAAAACGATAGCGGTCGCGCTGGTTGAATTTTTCCATATTTTTTTCAAAAACAGCGGTCAAATCGATGTCCATCGAGTTCGCCATGATCATCGTTACGAACAACACATCGCCCAACTCTTCAGCGACTGTATTTTCTTTCTCAGTTGGTTTTTTCTTTTTTTCTCCATAATGGTGATTGACTTCCCGTGCGAGTTCCCCCACTTCTTCGGTCAAACGAGCCATTTGTGCCAGCGGAGAAAAATAACCTGTTTTGAATTGCTGGATGTATGCATCTACTTCCAGCTGCATCTCTTTTAGTGTACGTTCTTTTTCCATTTTTCTCCCCCTTCTTCGTTATCTTAACAAAAATCAATGACTATTCCTAGACAAAGGGTCAAGAAATCGAGTGTGTGAGAGTCTGTTCAAAAGCTGACTTTCGGTATTAAGCTTCTTATCAGCAAAATATAGGTAACTATTTTGCTGATAAGAAGAGTCTTAATACTCAAGTTAAGACGCTTTTTTCACGACCTCTCTTAAACGGTGTTCAAAAACCAACTCCTTCGGCAATAATTCAAAAAAATACAAAATATGAAAAGCTATTTTCTATTTTTCTTCGTTATTGCTTGGAGCTGAGCGGTTTTTTCACGACCTCTTTACAAAAATAGACTGCCTTCTTCTCAAGAAAAGAAACAGTCCATTTTTGCTTTTAGCGACTTTTGTCAAATGACAATGTGTGCTCGAAGATTCGTTGATTCACTTCATTCGATAATTCTAAAAATGAATCTCGATCCCCCGATTCTAACGCTTGATCAATTTGTGCATAAAGAACATTCAGTTGCGATTCATATTCTTTTTCAAGAAAATACTGGTTTATTTTTTCTTTGTTTTCATCGCTGACGGTATCTTCCCAGCTGACAAAAGGATTTTCTTCTAAAATCGCCATATAATCGGCGTTTTGCCAAGCATTTTCAAATAAACACTCGACGTAGAGCGGTTCTTTCCAATTCAACCGGATCTCATGGAAAATTTGATCCGTATCTGTGAATTCTTTTCCTTGTAAAAATAATTTCAGCGGTTCGCCGCCGTTTGAAAGGTCCCGGATCTGCAATCCGCGTTTTGATTGATCCGCTTCTTCGATGAAATGGACATTATTCAAAATCGCTTCATGATTTGCTAAATAATTCAAAATCCAAAAGACTTCTCTGCGGCTAAACGACACGTGATTGACCATCCAGTTCAAGAAATGTTTTTTCTCTTCTACGTCAATAAACATCTTGATCACCTCTCTGTTAAGTCTTCAAGTACGGAGGCTGCCTCCATATCTCCTGGTTCATGATGCAGGTAATGGTGTAATAGAGTTCTTGCTTCTTCTAGTCTTCCTTCTTCTCTTAGGAAAAAGGCATATTCTTTCAAGAAATCTGGTTCGTGCTGTAATTCATGGGCCGCTTGTTCATAGTGGATAGCAGCATGAGTGAATTCTTCCAGCTCGTTGTATGCGTGAGCAAGATTCCATTCAGCATAAGGATTACCTTCTTCTTCCATTTGATTGATGACTGTAATCACTTCTTTATATTTTCCATCATTCAAGTACAAGTTACTTAATGTCAACAGTGTTTCATCTTGTTTTTCCCCTAATTCAAGTGCTTGAACTAATAACTGTTCTGAGCGCACCTTGTCATGCAGACGATAGGCATTTTCAGAAGCCAAATGATACAATTCGACTTGATAAGGATTTTCTTTGATTCCTTCTTCTAAGACAGCTTGTGCCTCTTCCAGCAGTTCTTCTTCTTGCAAAGCTTGTCCTAGGTATAGGTAAAGTGCTTGATATTGCGGATTGATCGTTCTCAATTCCTGCAAATAGTTGATTGCCGGTTCGTTGTTTTTTAATTGAAGATGTGTGAAAGCTAATTGGAATAGACGATCATCTGTACGTTCTTCTTCCAACGCATTCTCCAAAGGTTCGATTGCCGCTTCAAATTCACCTTGCATGCTCAAAGATGTTCCCAAGCGTTCTTGCATAGAAATATTTGAGATTTCTTTGATATTACTGTTTGATAATGTCTCGTAAATAACAGCAGCTTCATTAAAACGATCAACAGAAAAATAAAGTTCTGCTAATGCAAATTGGATCAACGGCTCATCAGGAAGCAAGCTTGCAGCTTCTTTTAGTTTCGCTTCACTTACTTCTGGAATACCAATGACTTGATAAAGGTCAGCAAGTGCTAATAATCCTTGTGGGTAATAGTCGCTTTCTTTGGTGATTTTTTCCAGATATTCGAAAGCTTGATCAATTTCATCATTTTCAATGGCGATTTCTGCTAATGGAATATATACGCTGTCGTTTTCTGGGTATTGAACGGCTAATTGTTCAAAAATCTGTTTTGCTTCCTCTAAAAAACCGAGTGCCAGCAGTTCTTCTCCTAACTCAGCTAAAACATCTCCTGAATCTTCCTTCAATGCTTTTGTCAGCATAAGCTGTGCTTGTGCTAAATCTTCTTCTTCCAATGCACGCAGCATTTTTTCACTATATGTTTCCATCATTTTTCCCTCTTATCTCGCGAACGATATTTTGATAGTTTGCCATCATCTGAAGCAGTTCGTTTTCAGTTGGCGTTTGGTATCCTTTGATTATACCAATTTTTTCTAAAACTAAAATTGTTTTGCTCCGTTCTGCTAAAAAAAGTACATTTTGCAGATATTCTGCTGAAGAAATCTGGTCTGTCCAGCCGATTGGGTAGCCCAATTTTCCCAGCCACCACAAAAAGTTCTTTTCTTTGAACGAAAAAGGTGCAGCTTCCATACTCCACAACAAATGGAAAACCATTCCTAAAAATTGTTTCATGTTATAGGAAAGTAAATGCCCATTCTCTGTCATATAAAATGCCTGCTCAAATAATTTACCATAATTATTCAAGTTTTCGTTACTTTCTTCGTAAAAACGGATCATTTTTTCTAACATGCCAGTCAAAGGCCGGGACATGATGTTCTCTTTTGCTGGATAATTTTTATAAAGCATTTGAAGAAATGAGTAGTCGCAGACGATACCGCAGCGGATAAACGTCAAAAAATCGACTGGTTTGCCGTCTCTCTGCTTTTCACTGATGGTTCCATCATAAAAGATCGTTTCTGGATAATGATTGGTTTGCATGATTGGCTGGTTCATCTGGAGGATCGTTCGTTTCTCTGTCAGACTTCTTCCCATTGAGCGGATCGAAACGGGTATCAGCCACAGCTTGGAAGTCAACGGACTGTTCTTTTGAAAAAAAGCAGCTAGGTCCATGATTCCTTCATTGCCGAAACCAACGATCAGATACTCTTCTTTTTCAGGGAATTTTTTTGTAAAGCCTAATAAGTTTTCTAGTTCCGACAACTGGTTGCATTGAGGGCTGTTCGTACAAATATGCCAGTCGACTTTTGTCTGGTCTGGAAACAGCTGATTTATTTTCGCGGCAAATAAATCATAATAACGCTGATTTGTGACGAACAATATGTGGGTGTCATTTTCGGTTTCTTTTAGCTGACTGCTTAATGTCTTTCCGTAAAAAATGTTCGTTTTCTGGTTTGCCGAACGATAAATCATTTTCATCTGCTTCCCTCCTTTCTCTTATTTTACCATTAGTCCAGTGTTTCAAAAAGAAAAGCGCGCCGCTCAAACAAATGCGTCACTTAAATAACAGCGGAGTCAGTGTTAGGGTTATGTATGAATGGCTTTACTCCTTTTTTCGGTCCCTGCAGGCTTCTGCAAACAAAAAAACACCCTTGCAGCTTAGAGCCACAAGGGATTAAAACGCAAGATTATTTAACTGCGTCTTTCAATGCTTTACCTGGTTTGAATGCAGGTACTTTGCTAGCTGGGATTTCGATTTCTTCACCTGTTTGCGGGTTGCGTCCTTTACGAGCCGCACGTTCGCGAACTTCAAAGTTACCAAAACCGATTAATTGAACTTTTTCACCGTTAGCTAAAGCATCTTGGATAGTTGAGAATACAGCGTCTACAGCTGCAGTTGCATCTTTTTTAGTTAAATCAGTAGCTGAAGCAACTTTTTCGATTAATTCTGCTTTGTTTGCCATGGGATAGATTCACCTCCTCCAAAAGAGATATGATGTAAAACATCGATTTTATAAACATTTTGAGTGGTCCAAAATGTTTATCTAAAATATTGATCAAATTCAATATTCTGTTATCACGATAGCATATGAATCGCTTAATAGCAAGGTTTTTGCCGATTTTTAGCTGCTTTTTTTAGTCATAAAAACGTAACACATAAAAAACGTGATTTTTTTTGTCAAAAACCCATAGTTATGGTAAAATGCTCATTTTCTGCGTCTTGGAATGATGCGGATCGGTGTACCTTCAAACTCGAAGGCTTTTCTGATTTGGTTCTCTAAGAAACGTTCATAAGAGAAGTGCATCAATTCTTCTTCATTCACGAAAATAACAAAGGTCGGCGGTTTGATCGCCACTTGTGTCGCATAAAAAATCTTCAGACGTTTTCCTTTATCTGTCGGCGTCGGATTGATTGCCACAGCATCCATGATCACATCGTTCAGAACAGCAGAAGAAACACGCATCGTTTGGTTTTGACTAACTTGCTCGATCAATTCAGGCAAACGGTTCAGACGCTGTTTTGTCACTGCTGATACAAAGATGATTGGTGCGTAATCCAAATATTGGAATTCCTCTCTGATTTCTTGTTCAAAATCGCGCATCGTATTTGTTTCTTTTTCTACTAAGTCCCATTTATTGACCACGATGATGATTCCGCGGCCTGCTTCGTGGGCATAGCCAGCTACACGTTTGTCTTGTTCTCTGATACCTTCCTCACCATTGATGACCATCAAGACGATATCTGAGCGGTCGATTGCGCGCATTGCACGCATCACGCTGTATTTTTCAGTATTTTCATAAACTTTTCCGCGTTTGCGCATCCCTGCTGTATCGATCATCAAGAATTTTTGACCAGATTCAGAAACAAAATGCGTATCGATCGCATCGCGTGTCGTACCTTCTATATCTGAGACAATCACCCGGTCTTCACCTAAAATCGCATTGATCAAAGAGGATTTCCCAACGTTTGGACGTCCGATCAAACTGAATTTGATCGTATCTTCATCTTCTTCATCTGCTTCTTCAGCAAAATGTTTGATTGCTTCATCTAGAATATCACCGATTCCCAGACCATGGCTTCCTGAAACTGGATATGGATCGCCTAGTCCAAGTGAATAAAATTCATAGATGTCATTTCTCATTTCAGGATTATCGACTTTATTGACAGCCAAAATCACTGGTTTGTTACTGCGGTATAAGATCTTTGCTACCATCTCATCCGCGTCTGTTACGCCTTCACGCCCACTTACAACACAAACAATTACATCTGCTTCTTCGATCGCGATTTCTGCTTGATGCTTGATTTGATCCATAAATGGCTCGTCACCTAAATCGATCCCGCCCGTATCAATAATGCTGAATTCTCGACCCAGCCATTCGCCTTTAGCGTAGATGCGATCTCGTGTTACTCCCGGAGTATCCTCAACGATCGAGATACGTTCTCCGGCAATACGGTTAAAGATCGTGGACTTGCCGACATTCGGACGTCCAACGATTGCTATAGTTGGATTTGCCATATTTTTTCCTCCTAGTCATGTCTTCAATCTTACTTAGTTTACCGAATGGCTTGGAAAGTTTCAAGCTTGTATTTCTTTTTCTAATGAAAACTGCAGCAGATCAGACAAAAAACTTAATCAAAAAAACAAATGATCCTGAAAATCTGATAAGCAGCTTTCGGATCATCTGTTTTTTCAAATTCTATACTTAAAAACTTCAGACAAACGAGTCTTTCTTTTCTCTGCCTATTCACAGAAGAAAAAGATATCCTAAAAAGTGCCTCATCCGTTTCTTTCAATGAAACGGATGATTCAAGCTTTATTTTTCAGAATCTTCGTCGTTTACTTCTGCATCTTTCAAAGCGTCCCCTAAGATGTCGCCCATTGTAAAGCCAGTGTTTTCTTCTGGCATTTCATACGTTTCTTCTGCAGGTTCTTCTTCTTTTTCAGATGCAGGTTTTTCTTCTAATGCTTTGATGCTAAGCGCAATACGTTGTTCTTCTGGATGTACTTCCAAGACTTTGACTTGTACTTGGTCGCCTTCATGAAGAACTTCATGCGGTGTCGCGATGTGTTTGTGAGAGATTTGAGAAATATGCACAAGTCCCTCTACACCAGGAAATACTTCAACAAATGCGCCGAAGCTTGTCAAACGTTTGACTGTTCCTTCTAAAACAGAGCCGACTGGTGCTTTTGATTCAACATTTGTCCATGGTCCAGGCAATGTATCTTTGATAGATAAAGAAACACGTTCTTGGTCTGGATTGATCGATAGAACTTTCACTTTGACTTCATCGCCGACTGAAAGTGCATCACTTGGTTTTGCAACATGGCTGTGAGAGATCTCTGATACATGGACCAATCCGTCGATACCGCCTAGATCGATAAATGCACCAAAGTTTGTCAAGCGTGCCACGCGTCCTTCGATTTCATCGCCTTCATGGATATTTGCCAATACTTCTTTCTTCTGTTCTTCTTTTTCGCCTTCCACGACTGCTTTGTGTGAAAGGATCAAACGATTTTCAGAAGGTTCGATTTCGATGATTTTGAATGTAAGAGTCTTGCCTTTGTATTCTGAGAAATCAGAAACAAAGTGATCTTCTACCATTGAAGCAGGAACAAATCCGCGTACACCCACGTCAACGACTAAACCGCCTTTGACAACATTTGTAACAGGGGCTTCGATGATTTTTCCTTCTTGGAAGTCTTTTTCGATATCTTCCCATACTTTTTTCGCATCCAAACGGCGTTTAGATAATAGATAGCTGCCGTTTTCTTTGTCTTTACCAATTGTGCTGATAACGACTAAGTCAAGAACATCGCCGACTTTTACAAGTTCGTGGATATCTTCAACTGGCAAAGTAGAAAGTTCTTTTGCTGGAACGACGCCTTCTACGCCTGCTCCTTCGATACCGACAACCACTTGTTTATCTTCAAGCGCTAGGACTTCTCCCTTAACGATATCGCCTACACTTACTTCTTGGACGCTTTTCATTGCGTCTTCCATTGACTGGTTATTATTTTCTGCTTGCGTTTGATCAAATTCTGTCATGACACTTGTCCTCCTAACCAACATTCTTCATAAAAATACAGTAATACAGTACTCATTTGATTTTAATTGATTTCTACTAAAAAATAAAGCGATTTCGTCCGCTTTTTTCTAAAAAACCGCTGTTTTATTTGATTTTTGCGTGTTTAACGAAACTTGCTTACTTCAAATAGCCTTTTTCTGCAATCACATTTTTGATTTCTTGGACGACTTCCGTGATTGATTTCCCTGTAGTATCTACTCTTACCGCGTCTTCGGCTTGTTTTAATGGTGAAACTTCTCGGGTTGAATCAAAATGATCACGTTCTTGGATTTCTTTTGTCAGCACTTCTAACTCGGTTGGGATGCCTTTTTCCAGATTTTCTTTGTAACGGCGTTCTGCACGTTCTTTCACGCTGGCAACCAAAAAGATCTTCACTTCTGCGTTCGGCAAAACAGCTGTCCCGATGTCTCTTCCATCCATGACGACGCCGCCTTTTGCACCGATGCTCTTTTGGATCGCGACCATTTCTGCTCTCACTTTGCCATGTGCTGCAACTTCAGAAACAGCATTTGTTACTTCTGGTTGCCTGATTGCATCCGTTATGTCTTCTTGGTCTGCATACACTCGCTGGCCGTCTTCCTGCTGTCGGAATGAGATCTCATGTTCTTTCGTCAGCTGTACGATACCTGCTTCATCGTTCAAAGCAACATCATGCTGAAGCGCCAAATAGGTCACAGCGCGATACATCGCACCTGTATCTGTATAAACATAATTAAATTCTTTTGCTAAAATTTTTGCAACTGTGCTTTTCCCAGAAGATGCTGGTCCGTCTATTGCGATACTGATTGTTTCCATCAAAAAACCCCTTCGTTAAAAAAAGAGGGCGGAAGCCAACTTCAACAAATGCTGAAATGCGGTTTTCTTCCTGCCTTCTTTCTATTTCTTGCTAAAATCATAAAAATGGTGAAACCATTTCATTACGCGGCAAAGGCAATTTTTTTGCCCGCTGCCGAAAATACTTCTGTACAAGAAGCGAGACTGGACTTTTACCGGCCAGTCTCTTCTAATCAGAATAATGCTGTCTTTTATTTTTTCTAAAAAACGCGCTCGATTATTTGATTTTTAATTCTTGTCCTGGATATAACATATAGTTATCCATAGTCATACCATTCAATTGTAATAATTCCTCAATTGAGATCCCAGCTCTTGCTGCTACTTGTTTTGGACCTTCGCCAGCTTGTACAGCGATTGTTGAACCGGCTGCAGCAGTTGTTTCGCCTGTTTGGCCAGCTGCGTCTGTTGTTGCTGCACCTTCTGCAACTGTATTATCAGTTGTTCCGCCCGCAATTGTTTGATCTTCTGATGTTGGTGTTGTTTGAGCAGCGTTTGTATCTGCTGTTTCCACACTTGTATCTGCTGCTTCGTTTGTCGCAGCTGTCTCTGTTTCCGCAACTGTATCACTTGTTGTTTCTTCTGTTGATTCAACAGTTGATGATTCTTTCGTTGATGATTCTTTTGATTCTACAACGGAAGAAGTCAGTTCTGTTGAACTTGCTGCTTCATTGGAAGAAGAACCGTTTCTGATCCAGAAGTATGCTCCTGCTGGAATCGCGATACATAAAACAAGTAAAACAAGGAAGAGTGAAAGGAAAAGTGTATTTCCTTTTTTCTGTTTTCTTTGAGAACTTCTTGAAGTCTCATCATCCTCTGTTTCGTAGATTGGTTGTTCCCATGGTTCTTGTGTTTCGTTATTTTCTGGTGAATGATGTCTGTCTTTTCTGCTCACTTTTTTACCTCCTAATTGCTATCGACTGTATTATACCATAGTCAAATCTGTCTTGTACTAAAAAATCAATTCGGATTCTTTTTTTTAAATAAATTTATCAAAATAACTTCCCAGTCTTCTGTTTCTTTCTTTTTCTCTGCTTCCTGTCTCTCTGTGCTGCGTTTTGCTCCATCCAAATCACAGCATTGTTCTGGTTTTTCTTGAAGTGTTTCGCCAAAATAATCCATGATAAAAGTTCTGCGGCAGTTGGTTTCTTCAATATATCGGATCATCTGTTCTAGCCGCTGTTGGTTTTCTTTTTCATTCGCACGTAATTTATCTAACCAGCTGGACGTGTCTGTCTGCTGAGTGATAGCCCACCATTTTTTCTGAAGCTCGTCAAAAGGGGCATCTTCTCCTTTTAGATGTTCCAGATAAAATTCGAAACTTTGGCGCTGCTCTCTTGACAGCTGATTGAAAAACCAATGAATACGCTCATCGCCTTCTTGGTAAAGCAAAATTGCTGAACTCGGCTGCTGATCTCTGCCAGCACGACCGATTTCCTGCACATAATTTTCTAAGCTGTCAGGCAGATCGTAATGGACGACCAAGCGGATATCCGGTTTATTGATCCCCATCCCAAATGCATTCGTAGCTACTAATACTTGCAGCTGATTCGAGTTGAATTGCTGCTGCAGCTGCCTCCGCTGGCTGGCATCCAAACCACCATGATAGTAGCCGGCAGCAAAATAAGGCCGAAGTTGTTCATACACGGCTTCTACTGTTTTCTTAGTCGCACAATAAACGATTGCTGCTCCTTTTGTTTGTGAAAGGATCGTTCGCAATTCCGTTTCTTTTTGGTTCGTTTCCTGAACAAATAACGCGATGTTTTCGCGATTGACAGAATGTTTGACGACTTTTGGCTTTTCTGAGAACAGTACGGTTTCGATATCTTTTTGGACTCTCGGAGTTGCTGTAGCTGTCAAAGCTAGTGTTGTCGGCTGTCCTAATAAAGCAATCGATTCACCTAACCGCTGATATTCTGGGCGGAAATCAACCCCCCATTGCGAGACACAGTGCGCTTCATCTACGACAAACAAAGCGATTTTTTGTTGTTTCAATGCCCGGAGAATATCGGATTGCAGAAGCATCTCAGGACTAAGAAACAAAAATTTATAGGCGGAAAGGTGCTTTTGGACATAACGCTTCTCGCTAGTTGACAATAAACTATTATAGGCAACCACGTGTTTCTCTCCTTGTTTTTGCAGCTGCAATACCTGATCTTCCATCAAAGAAAGCAGAGGTGAAACGATGACAACAATTCCCTCTTTCAAATAACCCGATAGCTGATAACACAAACTTTTCCCCATACCTGTGGGCAAGATCGCCGAGACATCTTGGTCATTTATCAAGGAATCAATGATTTCTTCTTGTCCCGGCCGAAAAGAATCATAGCCGAAATAATGATGCAAGGCTTGCTTCAGTCGTTCCATTTTCTTTCTCCTTTCAGGTGCTGGATTTGATAAAGTCTGAATTCGCCATAATCCAATTGTCCAGATGGCGAAACTTCTTGATAGCGCCAGTCTTTGATAGGCGTTTTTAATTTTTCCAATACCAGTATCGTTTGTTCTGAAATAAATTTTTCATAGGGAAAATCAGAGAAAAAAAGCGCCCATTCAATCAAGTGATCCGCCAACGTCCCTGCTTTCAGCTGACGTTTCTTCAAAATCATTTCTTTCGTCTCTCCTGCCAAGACCATCTGTCGCGTGACCAGCATGCTTTGATTGAGATTCTGACGAAGCACATCCTTCACAAGATCATAAAGAACGAAATCTGTTTTTGTTTCCAGCGCCGCTAACAAAGCATGCACAGCTTCTGCTTGGATGAGACTTACTTCAAAAGTATCTTTATCTGCCGCCGTCAATTGATAAGGAAGCTGGCCTATCTGGTCTCTTCCTGTCAGCTGATTGGCCAAAAAATCTGCTTGTTCTTTCGGCAATTGTTGAAATAGCTCATGCCATTCTTCATAAAAACGCTCTGCTAACGTATCTCTATCTTCCGTTGCCAGCCAGCTTTTGATCTTCATTGTATAAAAAGGACTGGTTTCGATCGGTACATATTCTTTCTGTTGGATAGAAAGATTTGAGATCACTTGCACAGAAAATTTCAATAATCGCCAAGAAGTTTCTGCTGTGCGGCCGTATCGTCCAAAATCGACTTGATAGATTTTGCGCTTTTGCAAATAATTCTGCCCTTTTTCGGTAATAACTGCTTCGTTCTCTGTTCGTTTGATTAGCTGCTGCTCCGCTAATTGCTGGATCATTTTTTCAAAATCTGTTTTCTTGAGTTTTGGTATGCTTTGGTGGGCGGGTAAAAGCTGTTCAAAAAAACTATACAAAAGAACAGAACTTGTTCGTTTTCCTGTCAGCACTTGATAAAGCGTACTGATTCTTCGCTTGTCACCTGATGAAAATAACGTTAGAATGTAATCAAACATCATGATTCTCCTTAAGTTAGGATGGTTGAAATGGCATTATTATGTAAAATCGTTCCTGAGCGGTGCATTGCTTGCGGCTTATGCCAGCTGGCTGCGCCAAAGATTTTTGATTATGACGAGGAAGGTATCGTCTTATTTGCTCAAGAACCCGAAGCCCATCAGCAATTTGTAAAGCAAGCTGATGAAGCGGATGTAAAAAAAGCTTATCAGAAATGTCCGGTTCGTGCAATTCTTCTGGAAGAACAATCTTGACTTCATTTATAGATACGCAAAAACACCTGCAGAGTTGAAAAGCTCAACTTTGCAGGTGTTTTTTTGTTTTGATCAACTACGGTTGCTTATTCTTTGCCGCACAGTCTATAAATAGCTTCAGCATAAATCGCCATTGCTTTATACATGCTGCTTAATTCCCAGCGTTCATTTGCTTGGTGCATAAAGTCTGGTGTATCAGGGAACATTGCGCCAAACGCCACGCACTGGTTCATTGTCCGGGCAAATGTTGCGCCGCCGGAAACAAAAGGCTCTGTCATGTCGCCTGTGATGTCGCGGTACGTACCTAATAAAGCTGTGACTAATTCACTGTCTCTTGGTACATACAATGAATCTAAGAAATCGAATTCGCTGTAAGTAAGGTCATATTTTTGTACAGCTTCTGCTAATTTCTCAACGATTGCTTCTTTTTCAATTGTTACAGGAATACGCATATCTACGCCGATTTTTGTTTGTTCTGGTGTGATTTCTAAGCTGGCAAAGTTCATTGTCAATTCTCCAGAAGGTTCGTCTTCTGTTTTTCCAACAACGTTTTCGCCTGTTGCATTTTCTTGAACTAATTTTCCTAAGAAATCGATTGGTCCAAATTCAAATACTTCAGACAATGCTATCGCTAAACGCGTGATAGCATTTGTTCCTTGTGGAGCATCTTTTGCATGGATGCTTTTTCCAAGAACAACGATTGAATCCCCTTTGTCTTCGAAATCAAACCCATGAGCAGATAATTTTTCTTTGACTTCTTCTAATTTATTTCCTGAATATGGTGCAGAATCAGGTACAACATTCAATGCACCCCCTGCTTTGACAGAAAATTCATCTGTTCCTGGTCCAGTCAAGTAAGCTTGCAATAGACCTTTTTCAGCGTAAATCAATGGGAATTCTGCATCTGGTGCAAAACCGCGTGTGATTCCTTCTTCTTTTTCATTGTATTTTTCTAAACAGCGCCATAGATTTTCTTCGTCTGTTCCGAAAATAAAACGAATACGTGTGTTGAATGTCACACCTGCGTCCATTAATGCTTTCACAGCATACATCGCTGCGATAGAAGGACCTTTATCATCTTGTGAACCGCGGCCGACCAACCAGCCGTCTTTGACAGTTGGTTCAAATGGTTTGCTGTCCCAATTGTTTTCGTCTCCCGCAGGCACTACGTCCATATGGCATAAGATACCGAAAAGTTCGTCACCTTCACCGATTTCAGAATAGCCATAGTAGCCTTCTGGATCCTTGAATGTCTTGAACCCTAATTTTTCGCTGATTTCTAAAACTTTGTCCAGCGCTTCGATTACTTTTGAGCCAAACGGATGTCCTTCACCTGAATCTGCTTCATCTAACACAGATGGGATACGGATCAGTTCGCTCAATGCAGAAAGCGCCTCTTCATGATGTTGTTCAGTTACAAATTGTTTCATTTTTTCTACCTCCTATTTAAATAAAAGGGGTCGGGGGCCGTCAAACTTAGCATTAGCGCATCTATTTCACGGCCTCAGCCTCTTGTTGAAAACAATTACTTTTTAATGCTTTAAGAAGCCATTTCGAAAAGCAGGTGCTTTTGACAAAATGACTTCTTTTTTCAAGCTGGATTTACTGTGATCTTTAAGATTAAAGTACCGCAGCAATACCTAAGATGATACAGATTGCTACAAACAAGATCGCAATCAGTTTACCTGTAAATTTCCACCAAACAGAAACGTCGAAACGAGCGATTGCAACAGCACCCATTACGATAGCTGATGTTGGTGTGATCAAGTTAACAAGACCTGAAGCAGATTGGTAAGCTGTGATAACTAAGTCTTTACCAACGCCTGCAAATTCACCCATTGGTCCCATGATTCCCATTGTAGCCGCCGCTAAACCAGAAGTTGATGGGATCAAGAATGACATTGGGATATAGAAGATGAATGTTAGGATCAAGAATACGCTTGATGACAAGCTGCTCAATCCTTGTTCGCCCCAATGCAAGATAGTATCAGTGATCAGACCATTGTTCATGATTACTTGGATACCACGGGCAACAGCTACGACGATCGCAACACCGATCAAGTCTGAAGCGCCAGCTAAGAATTCAGAAACAAATTCAGATTCTTTTAGTCCATATGTGAAGGCTACAACGATTGACATCACTAAGAATAACATAGTGATTTCTGGGAAGTACCAATCACCTAGAGGAAGCAAATCTTTACCAATTACTGTACCTAATACAGGCAAGTTTGATAACCAGCTTGCAAAAGATTCAAAGATCGTGAAGTTTTCATTCAATGTTGTCCAAGGAATCAAACTAATGATCATGATACCAAAAGTGATAAAGAATAATACATTGACATATTTTTGTTTTTTCGTGATTGTTTCTTGGCGTTCGATTGAATCGATATCAAAATGTTTGATATCTTCTTCACGCTGATTGTAAACAAGTGATTTGGTTGGATCTTTCTCGATTTTTGAAGCATAACGGTAAACGTAAATGATGGAGATGCCTAACAAGACAACGAACATCAAGAAACGCAAACCAATACCTTCACCCATAGAAATACCGACCGCTTGTGAAGCCACACCTGTCGCAAATGGGTTTACCGTAGAAGCCAGACAGCCGACCTGTGAACCAACTAATACAATGGCTACAGCGACAACAGTATCAAAACCAACAGCCATCATAACAGGGATCAGCAACGCGTAAAATGGAATTGTTTCTTCTGCCATCCCATAAGTTGAGCCGCCTAGTGCGAACAAGAACATCAATACAGGGATCAGCATTTTTTCTTTGCCTTTGAATTTCTTCACGACTGATCCAATACCTGCATCTAGTGCGCCTGTTTTGTTGACGATTCCCAAGAAGCCCCCAACAACTAAAATAAAGAATGAAATCGGAATAGCCGCTGGTGTTTCTTTTGTTAATTCTCCAGCTGGTACCCCAAGCATCCCATTGATTGGAGCCATAAAGATGTCCCACAGACCTTGTGGATTTTGTTCTACTCGTTCATAAGACCCAGCAATGATGTTGCCTGCATCATCAATACTGTAATGTCCAGCTGGAATGAACCAAGTAAGTACAGCGATTACTGCGATAATAATGAATAAGACCGTATACGCTGATGGCATTTGGAATTTTTTCTTTGTTTGTTCCATTTTATTCTCCCTTTCTTTTTCTCATTTTAGACCAAATTCGGCCTTACTGTTATTTTATCAAAAAGTACGGCATAACAAAACAAAAAACTCATAATAAAACTATTTTTTGTATGAAATTTTTACACCGCTGACTTTCCTGCTCCTCCTCCTTCTTCATAAAATTCTTTTATTCAAAACAATTGTAGCGTTTTCTGTTTCATGCTAAACAAAAATATTTATCTTTTATAAAGAGAGCAATTTCACATTTATAAACAGAAAATTTATTTTTATTCATTTTAGCAAAATATACGCATATCCGATTAATAATACGCTTTCATTATGATGGTTATTGTATGTTCTTTCATTAAAAAAATTTAATAAAAAAGTCATATTTACTTTTTTACCACATAAAAAAACTCTCTCGGCTGTTTTTATACACGAGAGAGTTTCACTGATAGTATCCAATTTTGGGGCACTCTGCTTTTATTTAGGCATCGTGCGTGCTTGTTCCAATTGATTTTGTTTTCTTGCTAACCATGGAAGCAATTTTGCATGCAGCACAAGGAAAGCGGCACTAACGATAAATCCTTTGATCAAGTTGAATGGAAGAATACCGATCAGGATGTAGTTTGCTAAAGGCATTCCTAGCATTTGTTGCGCATTCAAGCCGAAGAACATCAAGTATAATGGTGTGATAACAAAGTAATTTGCCACACTCATGAATGCTGTCATTGCCAATGTTCCAGAGATAACGCCCCAGAATTTATTGCGGCCGACAGAATGTTTTTTGCTTCGGAAGAAATAGAAAATCGGTAACGTATAGATCATTGATGCCAAAAAGCTGGCTGTATCTCCTACTAAATTGTCAGGTGAGAACCCAGTTGTCATCAAATGCAGCACGGAGCGTAAAAATGCTGTGACGATTCCGGCTAAAGGTCCAAATAAAAACATACTGATCAATACGGGGATATCACTGAAATCGATTTTCAAGAAACTAAATGCTGGCATGATCGGGAACGCAATGTATTGCAAAACCAATCCAATGGCTGCGAATAATGCAACTGCAACCATTTTTTGTACTCGGGTGTTCTTCATATTAAAATCCTCCTGTTAGGACTCTTCTTCAGCGAACTATCTGATTTCCTTTTGAACAAAAAACAAAAAACTCTATTTTCTCAGGGAAAATAGAGTTAGAGTTATCTGATCAAAAGCGAATCAAATAAGCCCTATCTTCTTTATCCAGACTTTACTGTCGGTATCGGAATTTCACCGATTCAGCCATTTCCGAAGAAACGGGTCGTGGACTATTACCACCGGTCGGGAATTTCACCCTGCCCCTGAAGACGAACCATATATTATTTTTCTTACAATGATTATTATACATGTTTTTAAAAGAAACGCAATTATTTTTACTTACAAAAAGGAAGTGACTATTTTGCTTGATTCAACAAACTGCTGATTTCTTTTTTGTTTAGTTCGCGATATTCGCCTGGACGCAAGCCTTGGAGCGTCAAGTTCCCATAACGTTCGCGCTTTAATTTCTGTACCGGAAGTCCCACTGCTTGAAGCATATTCTTGACTTGATGGTTTCTTCCTTCATGGATCGTTAATTCAACGATACTATGATTGGTTTTTGGATCAACAGATAAAATCTGGAAATTTGCTGGCGCTGTTTTGTAACGATCGATGCGGATTCCTTTTGTTAAAGGCAGCAACATCGATTTTGTCGCGATTCCTTTGACTTTTGCCACGTAAACTTTGTCGACTTCGTGTTTTGGATGCGTCAATCGCTGCGCAAAGTCACCGTCATTTGTCAGCAGCAGTAACCCAGAAGTATCATAATCCAAACGTCCAACAGGATAAATCCGCTCTTTGACTGAAGGAAGCAGATCTGTAACAACTTTTCTTCCTTTGTCATCCGCAACAGCTGAAATAACGCCTTTTGGTTTATAAAGCAGATAATACCCGTATTCTTCTTGATAGATCGGCACTTCATCGACTTCGATCTGGTCATGTTTCCCAACTTTGATCCCTAATTCTCTGATTGTTTGTCCGTTTACTTTTACTCTGCCTGCTAAAATCAATTCTTCCGCTTTTCTTCGGGAAGTGATTCCGGCGTGGGCGATCACTTTTTGAACTCGTTCCATCACTCTTCTCCTTCATTAAATCGGTCATAAAAGAGATCCAGCGGTGCATCTTCTTCCATAGCGATTTCCATTTTTTCAATATCCGGCAATTCTTTCAATGATTTCAAACCGAAATAATCAAGGAAATAATCGGTCGTCCCATATAAAATCGGGCGCCCTGGTCCTTCGACTCTGCCTTTTTCTTCAATCAATTTGCTGACGACCAATCGTTGGATAGGTCCAGAAACTTGGACACCTCTGATTTGTTCGACTTCCACTCTCGTGATTGGCTGCTTATACGCAATGATTGCTAATGTTTCTACTGCCGCTTGCGAAAGTGTACTTGATGAAGCTTGCGCATACTTTTTCAGCAAGGGTGCTAATTCCTTTTTCGTTGTCAAAACGAAATGGCTGCCTGCTTCTAGTATATGCAGCGCTGAATGCTCATCTTCTTGATATTTTTTTGCTAATGATTGGATCAGCGTCAAAATAGTCTCTTCATTTGTATCAAGCAAATAGCTGAGACCTTGCGCATCGATTCCTTCTTCGCCGACGATAAACAAAACGGCTTCTAATTCAGTCAATTTATCCATTATTTGTATCTCCTACTGCTGGGTAAAGCATGATTGATTCATAATTATTTTCTTGTTCTGCAATGATTTGTCCATTTTTCATCAATTCCAAGACAGCCATGAAGGTCGTAATCACTTCTTTTTTTGAAGGAACAGAAAAAAAGGACTCAAAAGAACAGCCGCCTTGACTGACTTTCAATTTGGTTTCAATAAAAGCCATTCGTTCTTCGATCGTTGTATCATCTGGTGCGATCGTACTTTCGACTGTTTGCGAAAACTTGTTTTTTTCCAAAATCGATTGGATTGCTCGAAATAGATCGACTTTTTTTACTTGTCCTCTTTTCAGCGGTGCTTCTGTATCAGCAAGATCATCGATTTCCATCGGTTCTTTAGTAAAGTACAAGCTTCTTTCTTCTGCTTTTTCGGATAGCTGAGTTGCAGCATATTTATATTTTCGGTATTCCAACAACTGAGCAACCAGTTCTTCACGGGGATCTTCTTCCCAAAATTCCTCTTCTTCTTGTGAAAAATCTTGGACAGGAAGCAGCGTCTTGCTCTTGATTGCCATCAAGGTAGCGGCCATCACCAGATATTCGCCGGCAACTGCTAATTCCAAGTGCTTCATTGTATGGATATAATCCATGTACTGCTCTGTGATCGCAGTGATCGGGATATCATAAATGTCGATCTCCATTTGCTGGATCAAGTGCAGCAGCAAATCTAACGGACCTTCGAAGATATCCAATTTGATATTGATCTCAGTCAAACTATTCACTCTTTCTTATTGGTTTGCCATTTTGTCAAAAACAGCTTTGTTGCTTCTGTATGATCGAATTGTACATTTGGATATTTTTCTTGTAATTCATCAAGCATCTGATATCCGATCTTTTCTCCTCGATATGAAGGATTCAGCGAAATATCATGCACGATCAAATGTTCTTTGTCTAACCATTCAACACCAATGACTCCTTGAATATTCGTTGAGTCTTCAGGAGTATAGAAAAATAGTTCAAACGCAGGATCTGTTTCATAAGTATCGATCTCTTTCAGTAAAGAAAACTGCTCACTCATCTTCTTGTGAAAACTCAAAAGTCCCATAGCGATTTTTCGATTTTCTTTGCGATAGTACGTTAACATTAGGCTCACCTTCCTTTGATCAAGCTCTTGGGAAATGCTGTTTATAAACGTCTGTCATTCTTTTCTTCGTAATGTGTGTATAAATCTGAGTAGTTGAGATATCTGCATGACCCAGCAATTCTTGGACCGTCCGCAAATCTGCTCCATTTTCCAAAAGATGGGTAGCAAAACTATGGCGCAGCGTATGCGGTGTAACTGTTTTATAAACGCCTGCTTCCCGCACGATTTGTTTCAAATTTTTCCATATTCCTTGGCGCGACAATCCTGTGCCATGGTTATTGACGAACAGATGTGTTTCAGAATCATTTTTAACTAGCAGCGGACGCACTTCATCCAAATACCGTTCCAACCAGCGGATTGCATGATCTCCCAACGGTATGATCCGCTCCTTGTCGCCTTTACCAATCGTTTGGACAAGCCCAAGCGAAAGATGGAGATCGCCTAGTTTCAAGCCGACTAATTCACTTACCCGCATCCCAGTCGCGTACATCACTTCAAGGATCGCTCGGTCACGAATGCCCAGCAGCTTTGATGTGTCAGGTGCTTCGATGATTTTTTCTACTTCGGCTAACGTCAAAGTACTTGGCAGCTTTTGTGCTTTCTTTGGTGTATCGATATGCTGCATTGGATCATGATCAGTCACTCGTTCTTGTCGAAGAAACTGATGGAATCTTCGCAAGGCCGAAATCGTCCGTGTGATCGTTGCTGCTGCTTTTTTTTGTTTGTTCATTTCTTCTAAATAGCTGATGACCAAGTAACGATCGACTTGCTGCCAGCTCGTGATATCCTGTTCCTTCAAAAAGGCAAGGTATTGTTCCAAATCGCGTTCGTAACTCTTGCGTGTGTTTGCAGACAATCCTCGCTCGATATTCAAGTAGTGCAGATATTCGGTAATTTGTTCATTCATGATAATCCACCTCGCGCCATTCTATCATAACAGATACCGGTGTATTTCGGTAGTCTGTAATTTAGAGGTTGTGAACGAGCTGATCAGCTTCAAGCGGTAAGACTCTTTTTTTCTGGGAAATAGCTTTCTATATTTTCCAGAAAAAAAGCTTATCGCCGCAGGAGTTAGCTCGTGAACACCGTTTATTAGAGGTTGTGAAAATGACGTTCTGCTTCAAGAATTAAGAATGAGCAATTAGAAATAGCTCTTCATATTTTTAATTGCTCAGACTTAATTCCGTAGAAGCAGTCATTTGAACACCGTTTATAGAGGTCGTGAAAGAACCGTTCAGCTCCGAGCATTAAAGAGGAATTTCGTAAAATAGCTCCTCATATTTTGCGGAATTTCGATTTAATGCCGAGAAAGCTGGTTCGTTGAAACCTTTTCATTTCCACCGAAAGAAGAAACCCGCAAAACAATTGGACTTGTTTTGCGGATCACTGAATTTGAGTTGTCAGAAGTGTTTCTTTTTGAAACGGCTTCGCTCCTATTATTTTGATTCAAGTTTTTCTTGGCATTCCTTACATACACCATGAAAAGTCAACCGATGATCTTTAACTAAAAAATGATAACGTTCTTCAACGATTTTTTCCACATCGCCCAAAAGATCTTCTTCTACTTCTTCGATATTCCCGCATTCAAGACATAACAAATGATGGTGGAAATGTTTTGCGCCTTCTTTACGGAGATCATACCGAGCAAGCCCGTCATCAAAACTGATTTTATCGACGATTTTCAATTCCGTCAAAATTTCTAGTGTTCGATAAACTGTTGCCAGCCCGATTTCTGGACTTTTTTTCTTAACTAGAAAGAAAATCTCTTCAGCAGAAAGATGTTCTTTCTCATTCTCTAATAAAACCAGCAGCGTAGATTCTCTCTGGGGTGTCAGCTTGAACCCTGATTCGTGCAGCTGTTGTTTTGTTTTTTTCATTGCAGCAAGAGCATTCATAGGTGATTCCTCAATTCTCACAGATTATAATTATTATAAACAAAAAGATAGAACTCGCATTTCAAATTATAATAATTATAAGATAGCTGCAAGAAACATGCAAGTCATTCTCAATTCGATTTTTTACTTAATTTTGTCACACCATCTTCTTGGATGATCAATCTTTGCTTCATCAAGTTTCCTAACGCGCGTTTAAAGGCTCCTTTGCTGATACCAAACGCTTGCATGATTTCTTCAGGATCGGATTTATCTGTTAAACCGATTTGCTGATCTTTTGAACGTTCTAAAATAGTCAAGATCATTTGTGCATCGTCGCTGATTGCTTCATGGGCTCTTGGTTTCAATGACAGATTCAATACGCCATCTGGACGAGCACCGATGATTCGCCCTTGAACGACTTCACCTAAACGCGGTTCGCGGAAACGTTCAGAAGGATGGATAAAGCCGACATAAAAATCTTCTGTCAAGACATAAGTGCCTGCTAATTTCAAACGGTAAACCGTCCCTGTAACGTCTTTATTCTTCATTTCTTCTGTACCGAATTTGCTTAATGATTTAAAGATCTTCTCATCTGCGATCGTTCCCCAGATACGATCTTTGCTATCGACACGCAGCGCAATCATCAAGCGATCACCTTTTTTAGGCCACAATTCGTGCATCGTTGGCAATTCATCTAGAGACACTGCCATTTCTTTGTCTGGAAGGCCGATGTCGACAAAGACACCAAGATCTCTTCTAGAAGCTGTAACTGTCCCAAATGCATAATGGCCGATCCGGCTTTTTGGTACGTTTGTCGTGAAGCGTTTTTCTTGTTTTTGGTTCTCATAACCAAAGCCTTCGACTGCTTCGCCTAGCTGATGCTCGCCTTCTGTTTTATCTAATTTGAATGTCTGACCGTTTTTTTGGACAAAATAACTTTGTTCGTTTTCGTCAGTGATCATCCCTGTGAAAATCGTTGCTAATAAATTATTCATTGTTTCTCCTTTTAAAAAAATCTCTTTGATCCGTCGATTCATCATAGCATAATAATTTGATGTTTGATAGTAACCTGAATAGAAAAAGCGCGAGTTTCCTTATAAAACTGCGGAAAAATGAGTTATCTTCTTCAGTTTTCGAAAAAAGGAAAATCCCGAAAAATCAGCAAATGATTTTTCGAGATCTTTATTCATTTTATACGTTTCGTTTTAGTTGCTGCCGTTTCCGCCAAACCAACCTGTTTTACAGTTGATCGTCACGATATAAAATGGCAAAGCACTTTTGGCGATCCCTTTCATCAACGCAGAATCTGTCGAAGTGGCAAAAAGATTGTAATACCCTTCGCCGTTTTCGATTCTGACTTTTTCCAGCGTATAACCGCCTTCAACGATATACCCTCTTTGGATTGCTGTAGCAATTACGCTTTCTTTGACACCAGGCGCCCAATTCCATGCTGAATTTGATGAATCAGCGATGTCGCTTTGTCTTGTAGCCATGATTGGCTGGTTAGCTGAATTGCTTTGTGAAGCCGATGCTGAAGAACTTTGTGACGCTTTTTGTGCTTGTTCTTTTGCTTGTGCTTCAGCCGCAGCTCGTGCAGCTGCTTGAGCTGCCGCTGCTTCCTGCGCTTTTTTCTCTGCTTCTTGTTTTTCTTTTTCAGCTTTTTCTTGCTTTTCTTTCTCTGCCTTTTCTTTGGCAGTCAATGTATCTGATACTTTCTTAAGCTGTGTTTTCAAGTCTTCTGCTAAGTCAGGATTCTTGATTTTATCGACAGCTTCTTTTGCTTTGTTGTATTGGTCTCGGTTCGCTGATTCAAGCACATCGTCTTTATAAACAACTGCTGTTTGTTTTTTCGCTTCCTGCAATTGTTCATATTGCGTTTTTGCTTCCGTCTGCGCTTTGCTGATCAATTGCTCAAATCCATTCTCTGCGTTCGCTGATTCTTCAGAAATTTCAACGGCTTGATCAGCTTTCAGCAATGGATTCTCTGCCATTTGATCATTTTCGATGACAGGTTTGGTAAACAACTCATTCGTTTGTTGGATCGTTTTGATTTTTTCTTCGATATCTTGATAGGTCTTTTCCATGTCAGGATATTCTTTTTCATCTTTGAATGTATCCAGCTCTTGTTTTAATTTCGTTAAATCTTGTCCCAGCATATCTGTCTTGATATATTCATGGGCATCATCGTAATAAAAAGCAAGCAGCTGATTTTCCATTTGATCCATTTCACGCTGTCTTTGCTCGATGGCAGCAGCTTTTTCTGCTTGGACTTTCTGCTGATTATCGTAAAAAGCCCATCCGCCGGCACTCAAAATAATGATTGCAGCGGCTAGCCCGTACCACTTCTTGCGATTGCTTTTACGTGGTGCAGATTTCATTTCTGTCTGTTTTAACGGCGTTTTTTGCTCCGATTCAGTTTCAGCTGCTTTCGTTTCAAGAACTTCTTTTTTTGATAGCTCTTGCTTGCTGGTTTTAGATTCTGAAACTTTTTCTTCTGGTATACTTGGTTCTTCTTCGGTCGTTGGTGCTTCTTCTTCGACAACAGAAGTTTCCGCAACTGGTTCTGAAATAGGTTCAGGAGCAACTTCTTCAACAGATTCAACGTTTGCGGGTTCTTGTTCTTTGTTGTTTTCTTCTATCGGTTCTGCCAGTTCTTCAGCTATTGGCTCTTCCGCCTCGATTTCAGCTTGAGCTGGCTCTTCTTTTTCGGCTGGTACTTCCGGTTCTTCAACAGGAATGGTTTCCGAACTTTCTGGTTTCTCTGTTGTTTCTGCGGATTGTTCTGTCTCAGTTGGTGCTTCTTCTGTCATTTCCGCAGCTGGTTCTTCATTGTCTTGAGAAATCTCTGTATCCACGCTGCTTTCCTCACCTGCTGTGTTTTCGGTTTGGACTTTTTCATGGATCTGTTTCAACAATTCTTCTGCATGTTCTCTATCGGTATCTTCGCGATGAGCCCGTATGTACGCAGCTAAAATCGAATCGTCTTCTAAATCATCTTCTGTCTCTTTTGGGTCATCATTCTTTGATTGCTTTTGTTTTTTCTTCAAAAATTTGATATCAGCTTCTGTTAATTTATCGTTTTCATTTGCTGTCGCGTCTCCAGCAGTCTCTGATTGATGGAATAACTCCATGACTGATTCTACTGGGAGGTCTTTCAACTCTGACCATTCGATAGGATCATTCAACTCAGTGTCTGGAAAGTTTGTTTGCTCAACGTTATTTTTTGGATCAGCAGTTTCTGTTTCTTTGTTTTTTACTGTTTCTGCTTTTCCGCAATCCGGACAAGTTTCTTGATCTTTTGGCAAGTCAGTTTCGCAATTCGGACATTTCTTTACCACTTAGCGATCGGCTCCTTTGATTCAGTTTTACACTAACATTTAATCTACCATATTCTTAGAGATCCGCCAATAGCATATTCTAACGATTTTAGAGAAACAAAGGAAAATTTATTTTTTGAGACAGAAAAAAAGCTTGCGGTCGGCTGACTGCAAGCTTCTTTCGTTCTATTTTTTCTTTCTTGAAGAAAGAAAAAAACAGAGATTTTATTCTAAAAAGTCTTTTAATTGTTTTGAACGGGAAGGATGGCGTAATTTTCTCAAAGCTTTTGCTTCGATTTGTCGGATACGTTCACGCGTTACACCGAATACTTTACCAACTTCTTCCAACGTTCTTGTTCTTCCGTCATCTAAACCAAAACGAAGTCTCAAGACGTTTTCTTCACGGTCTGTCAATGTATCAAGCACATCTTCCAGTTGTTCTTTCAACAATTCATAAGCTGCATGTTCTGCAGGACTCGTCGCTTCTTGATCTTCGATGAAATCGCCTAGATGAGAATCATCCTCTTCACCAATCGGCGTTTCTAGAGAAACTGGTTCTTGTGCAATCTTCAAGATTTCACGAACTTTCTCTGTTGGGAGATCCATTTCAGCACCGATTTCTTCCGGCGTTGGTTCTCTTCCTAAATCTTGCAGTAATTGACGTTGGATACGAATCAATTTATTGATCGTTTCCACCATATGCACAGGGATACGGATCGTACGTGCTTGGTCAGCAATCGCACGAGTGATTGCTTGACGGATCCACCAAGTTGCATAAGTTGAGAACTTGAATCCTTTGCGGTAATCGAATTTTTCAACAGCTTTCATCAAGCCCATATTTCCTTCTTGGATCAAGTCTAAGAATTGCATACCCCGACCAACATAACGTTTCGCAATACTTACGACCAAGCGAAGGTTCGCTTCAGCTAATCTTTGTTTTGCTTCTTGATCGCCTTCTTCGATTTTCAGCGCAAGCGCAACTTCTTCTTCAGCAGTCAGCAGCGAAACACGGCCGATTTCTTTCAAATACATACGCACTGGGTCATTGATTTTTACTCCAGTAGGCGCTGAAAGATCTTCTTCTTTTGCTTCCTCTGCTTTTTTCTCATTGCTTTTCAAGCTGTGTACAGAAGGTTCACCGTTTTCATCAACGACACTGATACCTGCATCTTCTACTCGTTGGATCAGCTTATCCATCGCATCCGCATCAAGCGTGAATGGTGTTGCTAATTTATTTGATAGATCATCGTAAACAACCTGTCTTTTGGGTTTGTTTTCTTTGATAAAAGCTGCTACTGCTGCTTCATACTTTTTCTTGTCTATTTCGTTTGCCATAAAGAAGGCCCCCTTCAAGTAGCTATTTGGCTTGTTTTAACTGTTTCGTCAAATCAATGATCTCGATTGCCAATTCCAATTCCCACTGTTTGTTGCCTGTTCGTCTGGCTTCTTGCTGCTGTTGTTTTTTTATATTTATTTCTTCAGCTAGTCCAGATTTATCGATAACATCCAGCAGATCTTGGATTTCGCGAGGCGAACTTTCACTCGCAACGCGCAAGTAAGCAACTTCCACCACTAATTGCCGCAACTTTTCATCTTGCAGGAAATCTAGGAATTCTGCAAAGTTGAACCCATTGTTTTCTTGTGACAAATACGCATCAAGCAAAAAATAAACCTCTGCATATTCATCGTGAACAAATTGAAACTCTTGTTCTTTCAAAAGTCCTCTTACCGCAGTCTCATTGAAAATACGATAAAGCAAAATCTGCTCTGCCTTTTCGACACGAGTAAGCGGACGATTTTTCTGTTTGGACGGTTGTGCTGCCGGAGAAGTTTGCGGTACAGGCATTGCTTCTTGCTGTACTTCTCGTTTGAATTCCCTCACTTGTTTCTGCAAGGTTTCCCTGCTGAGCTGGAATTCTGCAGCGATTTGTGAAAGATACATGTCTTGTTCGATCGGCGACACTACTTTGCTGAGTTCGAACAAGATTTTCTCTAGATAATCTAGTTTTTCTTTTTCATTTTCCAGATTCTTTCCCATTTTTAAAAACCGGGATTTAAATGTGAAAATCGTTTCTCTGGCATGGCGCACTAATTCTTGGAAAGCTTCTTCTCCATATTTGCGGAAATATTCATCTGGATCGAGTTTTTCTGGAACAACCACCACCGATAATCTCAAACGACTGCTTTCGCGCAGCAATTCGATCCCGCGGTTGGCTGCTTCGATCCCTGCGCGGTCACCATCATAACAAATCACCAAATCTTTGGTCAGCCGTTCGATGGTTTGGATTTGCTGGCTCGTCAAGCTTGTTCCCATTGATGCGATCCCATTTTTTGTTCCCGCTTGCCAAGCAGCGATCACATCCATAAATCCTTCAAATAAAAAAATTTCGCCTTTTTTTCGAATCTCGCTTCTCGCTTTATCCAGATTGAACAATACTTGACGCTTATTGAATAATTCGGTCTCAGGACTGTTCAAATATTTTGGCTGTTCTTTTTCGCGGCCTTTTTCCGGTGCTAGCCAGCGGCCGGAAAAACCAATGATCTGTCCTTGGGCATTGTTGATCGGGAACATGATCCGCTGATAAAACCGATCAGATAGATTCCCATCATCATGTTGGACAAATAAGCCAGAACCTGTTAAAGCTGCTTCAGAAAAAGATTCGTTTTTGAACACTTGCTTCAAAAACGAGCGTTCATTCGGTGCGAATCCGATTTGAAAAGTTTCGATCAATTCTTCCGTCAACCCGCGATCCAGCAAATAAGCTAAAGCAGGTTCCCCAGCTTTAGTATGCAGAAGCATGTGATGATAGACTTCCGCTGCTTTAGCGTGTGCCGCAAGCATTTGTCCAACTGGTGAATCAGCAGGCTGAGCAGCCGTCTGTTTTCGCCATTGATCTGAAACTTCGAGCTGTTCCATATCCGCTACCTTTACGACAGCTTCCGGAAAAGACAGCCCTTCAAGCTCTTGTAAAAAGGTAAAGACATTCCCACCTTTGCCGCAGCCAAAACAATGAAAAATCTGTTTATCTTCTGCTACGGAAAACGAGGGTGTTTTTTCCTCATGAAACGGACATAGTCCCAAATAATTTTTACCAGACTTCTTTAATTGGACATACTGCCCGATTACATCAACGATATTCGTCTGATGGCGGACATTTTCGATAACCTCTTGAGGAATACGTTGTGCCATTATACTTACCCCCGTTCTGTGCATTATCTCGCTTGTTCATACACGAGGAGAATAATCGGTAAAAAATCGCACTAATCCGAAATCAGCGCGATTCAAAAGACACAATTATACATGTTTGATTGTATCATATTTCTGTTCTTTTTCAAGTAGAACCTCTTGACAGTTTTGAGAGAATCCTTAAGCAAATCTCTTTAACAAGCTTGTTTGGAAATCCAACCGCCAATAAAGGAGCCGCAAGACAATATTTATGAGCATAAATACGAGGAAGAACGGCCATGTGCTGCCTAAGCCCAGATTGACTTCAAGCAAGTGGTGGAACAATAATGCCGCGACGTAAATACCGCCAATCGTTGTTACAGCCAAAAAGATTCTTAATGGATTGAATGGATAACAAGCACGGATCACCGCTAAACAGCTGATACCGATCAATAGGTAATACATCAGCGTGGTTGTTTCCATCGATGACCATGAAAGATTTCTTCCCAAAAAGTAAACAGCCACCGTGTTGATCACTACCAGCAGTGCATTTGGAAGCGCGCTGATCAAGGCCGTTGGAAGATAACGATAATTTACTTTGCGCTTATCTTGTTCAAATGACAAGAAGAAGGAAGGATACCCTTCGATAGCTAAATCAATCAATGTGATCTGGATCGGGATAAAAGGAAATCCGACAGCAGTAATTGCACAAAGGATCGAAAGAATAAAGGAATAGATTGTTTTGATAAAGAAAATACCTGATACTTTTGTTACGTTATTTACTACTCGGCGACCTTCAAACAAGACTTCTGGCAATGTAGTAAAATCTGAATCCAGTAAGACCAAATCCGAAATCTGACGTGTTGCACCGTCACCTTCTGCCATTGCAATACTGCAGTCTGCTTCTCTTAATGCCAATACGTCATTCACACCGTCACCAGTCATAGCTACTGTGCGTCCGTTCGCTTTCAGCTCATTCACCAGCAGTTTCTTTTGCTGCGGACTTACTCGGCCAAAGACTGTATATTCATGGACAGCATTTCTTACTTCTTCCTCTTCTTTTAAATCAGAAAGGTCGATATAAGATTGATAATTCGGTAATCCAGCTCTTCTGGCAATGTTTGAGACCGTATGCGGGTTATCTCCAGAGATTACTTTCAGGTCGATTCCTTCAGCATGCAGATAAGCAAGTGTGTCTTCTGCATTTTTACGTATAGGATCATCGATTTCAAATAAAGCAATTCCTTCGACAAACTGAGGAAGAGCTTCATCTGATAATTTCTGGTGCGGTGCAATCCCCAGCATCAGAACGCGGTAGCCGTTTTCTTGTGCTTGATAAAGTCTTTCAGGAAGCATATCTTCTTCGACTAAACGTTCTGGTGCCCCCAGATAAACGACACCTAGTTCAGGAAATTCCATTGCACTCCACTTTCGATCAGATGAAAAGGCGATTTTATTCGTCACTTCATAACGGTTTGAGATTTCAAAATGGTTACGCAACGCTTGCATCGTGATATTATTGTCTTCACTTTCTGCTAGATACGTCCCAATAATAGCAGGAATCTCTTTTTCATAAAAAGGATGTAAAGATTCAACATGCTGGACCGTCATTTTTCCTTCAGTAATCGTTCCTGTTTTGTCCAAACATAACGTGTCGACATGTGCCAATGTTTCAATTGCATACATGTCTTGGACCAAGATCCGTTTTTTAGCCAGCTTCGTCACACCTGTCGTCAAAGCAATACTGATCAGCAATACCAATCCTTTTGGCAGCATCCCCAGTAAAGCAGCCGCTGAAGCTACAACGGATAATTTCATCGAAGCATCCCGTAAAAAGAAAGCTTCTAAGAACAAAATGATCCCCAGCGGAATGATGACATAACTGGTGAATTTTGACACTTTTCGAATCGAATCCACTAATTCTGAATGGATTGGTTTGTGTGTTTTCGCTTCGTTTGTCAATTTCACAGCATAATTGTCTGCACCGACACGAATCACTTCCGCAAAAACAGCACCGCTTGTCAAATAACTTCCGGAAAGCATTTCTGAGCCTTCTTCTTTGACGATCAAATCAGATTCGCCTGTCAATAAAGCTTCGTTTGCTTCCGCTGAGCCCTCGATGACGCGCATATCAGCAGGAATCTGCTCTCCTGCGCCGATTTTAACGATATCGCCTAAAACTAATTCTGTTGTTGCAATCATTTTTTCGCTGCCGTCACGAAGCACTTGGACTTCTGATTGGGAGACGATCGATAATTTTCTGACCATATTTCGTGCATGGATTTCTTGATAGATCCCAATGACGATGTTTACAAGAATGATCGCTAAGTAGACCATGTTCGAGTATGCGCCTACCAACAGCAAACAGATCCCGATTCCGAAATTCAAAAAATTGAATAATGTCAAAATATTATCACTGAATATCTGTTTTGTTGATTTCGATGCATCTTCTTGGTAGTCATTTTGCTGACCAGCAGCTTTTCTTTCCGCTACTTCCTGCGTCGTCAACCCACGCAATTTCTTCATTTCCATTTTCCGCCAACTTTCATAAATAATCACGCTATTAAGTCTAGCGTTTTCCGCAAAAGAAAACAACTTGTTTTTTTATTAAAAAAACAGTTGTTTCCAAAGTAAAAAGATTCTCTATTTGTATTTTTCCTCTAAACGGCTCATCCACCAGCCTAATGCTGCCCCTGCGCCGCATAAAACGAAACAAGCACCTATTCCCAGTACACCAAGACCAGAATAATCAGTCGGGATGATCATGATCGTTGAAGCAAAAACAACACCTAAAATAAAATGGAACAAACTGCTGTAAGCTTTTGAAAAAATAAAATCCATCAATTTTGATAATGTCAGTACGCACACGATCCCGCCGATCGCAATCGGGAAAATCACACTAAGATCTGCTGTTTTGAAGCCATCTGCCATTGCTTTATAGATACCCATGTAAACCAAAAAGTTCGATGGGCTAAGACCTGGAACGATCATTCCCAAACCAATCAAACCACCAGCGATCAACCATGTCACGAAGTTTTCTTCAACGTGGCTGTCAAACAATCTTGAACCATAGATCAAAAAGATCAAAGCTGCAATAAATGTTACTGCCAAAATAACCAAATCAGCAGATTTTCTTCCTTTTTTCCCAGCTTCATTCCATAATGCCGGCACAGTTCCTAGGATACAACCGACAAAAAACCATAAAATCGGTGTCTCATACGCGCCTAAAAGAAAACTGACCAAGAAGGACAGAAGAAAAACGCCTGTGATCCCACCAAGTCCAACTGGTAAGAAAAAGAAAAAGTTCTCTTTGAAATTTCTTGTGATATGAGCTAAAAATGAAATGATCCGCTCATAGATCCCGAAGACCGCTGCTAAAGCGCCCCCGCTGACTCCTGGCAGGATAAATCCTGATCCAATAAACATTCCTTTGACAAAACGCAAGGTCCAATCTTTTGAGTTCCCGACTTCTGCTTGTTTTCTTTCCATTGCTTTCCACGCACTCCTTCTTTCATCTTGTTTGTTTCTTTTCTTTAGGAAATCCAAGTCGTTCTTTGGATGATCCATTGATTCATTTTTACGATATCTGCGTAAAACATATTGCCTCCGTTATGATACAGATATCCTCCATTATAAAATAATGACTGCAGCTTCCAGTATCGGACTTGGGACTGATTTTCGTTTCCTAGTAACGGACTCAACACTTCTCTCGAATAAGTCTCAGCTAATTCGACACTGTTGGTTCCTCCGTTATTTTTTACATATTGGATATAATCAACCCCAAAATTATACGCTTGAACAGCTGTCCAGAAATTGCATCCTTGTTTTTCTGTTTCTTGAATCACTTTTTTCAGGTAGCTGACACCTTGATCAATACTTTTCGCTGGCGTATCGATAACGTTCGGCTCACCATAGGCACTCTCAGAACTTTGCATCAAATCAGTACCTTCACCTTTTGATTCTGTTAAAATAACAGCTTTTACCAGATCTTCGTATTCTTCCATGTCATATTTTTCGACCGCTTCTGTGATTTCTGCTTGGTAGGTATTGATTTTTTTGACCGCTTGATAGGTGCGGGTCAGCCAAACCAAAGCAGCTGTGATCACAGCAAATGCGATGAGCCATGCGACAAGGCGAAAGATCAAGAAGATTACTTTTTTCATATATAAATCACCTAATTTCAGACATCTTTCTTTAGCTTACTATTTCTTGCTCACCTTGGCTATTTCTTCCGCTAGTTTCTGTATGTTCCTTAATAAAAATTGAAATTTTGGAAGAGTTTTTCAAACAAATCGTTCTCTTTGAGTTTGAAACAGATGATTTTTTCTATTTCCAGCATTTTGAAAATATCCATTCATTGAAAAAATTTTTCCGTTATAAAAACACCGATGTTTGCAGTCCGCTTTCACAACGCCTCTTTTTATTTTAGCATTTTTTATGGAATTGTCTTGCGAAAGCTACCTGTTTTGAACAAAAAAAAGAGGCTGTGACATTTGTCATCAAGCCTCTTTTAAAAAATATTCAGTTGGTACTCGATTGTTGCGAGTATGCAGCTGATTTTTATGCTTCGATTTCTGTAACGATTCCTGAACCAACTGTTCGTCCGCCTTCACGGATAGAGAAAGTTGTTCCATTTTCAACAGCGATTGGATGGATCAATTCAACTTCGATCGTCACGTTATCACCAGGCATAACCATTTCTGTTCCTTCTGGTAAAACGATTGTTCCAGTCACGTCTGTTGTACGGAAGTAGAATTGTGGACGATAGTTGTTGAAGAATGGTGTATGACGTCCGCCTTCTTCTTTTGTCAATACATAAACTTCTGCTTTGAATTTTGTATGTGGAGTGATTGAACCTGGTTTTGCTAATACTTGACCACGTTCAATCTCGTCTCTTGTGATACCACGCAACAAGACACCTACGTTATCTCCTGCTTCTCCATAATCCAGTGTTTTACGGAACATTTCTACTCCGGTTACCACTGCTTTTTGAGTTTCAGGTTTGATTCCGACGATTTCTACTTCATCACCAACACGTACAGCACCGCGGTCGATACGACCAGATGCAACAGTTCCGCGTCCAGTAATTGAAAAGACATCTTCGACTGGTAATAACAATGGTTTGTCTGTATCACGTTCTGGAGTTGGGATATATTCATCAACAGTATCCATCAATTCCATGATTGCAGCTTCGGCATCAGGATCACCTTGAAGTGCTTTTAATGCTGAACCTTTGATAACAGGTGTGTCATCACCTGGGAAGCCATATTCGCTCAATAATTCGCGAACTTCCATCTCAACTAGATCGATCAATTCTTCATCATCGACTAAGTCTGTTTTATTCAAGAAAACAATCAGATATTTTACACCAACTTGACGTGAAAGCAAGATATGTTCACGTGTTTGAGGCATTGGTCCATCTGTTGCTGAAACAACCAAGATTGCTCCGTCCATTTGGGCAGCACCAGTGATCATGTTTTTCACATAGTCCGCGTGTCCTGGAGCATCGATATGCGCGTAATGGCGTTTTTCTGTTTCATATTCTACGTGGGCTGTATTGATTGTGATCCCGCGTTCTCTTTCTTCAGGGGCTGCGTCGATACTTGCGTAATCTTGAGGATTTGCAAGGCCTTTTTTCCCTAATACTGTAGTGATCGCAGCTGTTAATGTTGTTTTACCATGGTCAACGTGGCCGATAGTCCCGATGTTAACGTGTGGTTTACTTCTGTCGTAATGTTCTTTTGCCATAATTACAAACCTCCTAAATAGTTTGGGTCACTGAATAGATTCAGTTCTCACGAATACATTATAGTCTCTTTTTCCAAAAAGCAAAAAGGATATGTATCACTTACTTTATGTAAGAATCAAATCTGACTTTATTATACGTCAAAGTTGGTCAAAGTCAAGAAAGACGCTCGTCGTTTTCAGCCCATGAAAAAGGACTCATCATCGTTGATCCTCTGAGGGTTTGGATCGTTTACGACAAGTGTTTGATCATCCATCCATTCCAAATTTAGTTCTGTATACGTCAAGATTGCATCAAAATTTTCCAGTTCGTCGTATACTTCGTGCAACGCTCGGCTTCGTCCATTTTCTTCTTGGAATTCCGTGATAAGCCGCTCTTTGACCTTTTTTAGATACTGGTTGCCAAAAGTCACAATGAATTCGTCGAATAGTGATTTACTAGGAACTTCTAATACAAAATTGGTTTTTGTACTATAAGTATTCTTGAAATTCTCCCCTGTTTCGGAAAATCGTTTTTCCTGCACCAAATATTCATAACGGATCCCTTCTAATTCATAGGCAAAATCGATCCCTGCTGATGGAACCACATAGCTTAATACTTCTGTAATGAACTCAATGATCGAACCAACGCCCCATTTGAAACGGAAACTGGTCTCAAAATATTCTTCTGCCAAAAACAACACCTCTTTTTTGAAAACGTTAACATAATTGTAGCATAACTTTTTTGTTTCGCAAAAAGTAACTCATACATTATCTTATAGAAAGTTTAATTTCAGCCTTTTTTGATAGACGAAATCGTTTTTTTAAGGAATAATAATAACGAGGTGAGAAAGATGAAAAAAATCATCGGTTTACTGATCGTTCTTGCGATTTTTATCGGCGGGAGCTGGGGTGCCTATAATTATTTTTATGGCGGTTCAACCTACTATACAAAAATCGTGACGAATGGCGAAAAAGAAACAGGTCACACAGATAAAGGTGAAGGATATAATGTCTATATCTATGACCAAAAAGCATATAATGAAAAAGGCGAATCCAAGGATATTACTTTGCGGGAAGAACGTGATCGGCCCCTGAAAATGAATGCTTACTTGAAACTCAGCGTGAACCCCCGTAAAGGTGTCATGGGCTGGGAAGAAGTAAAACAAAGCGATGTCCCAGATGCAGCATTGGATAAATTAGAATAAACGAAAAGAGCCGAGTGGAAAACTCGGCTCTTTTTATTTGCTTTCCTGTGATTATCGACGCAATAAACATACTGAATAGGTTAAAAAAGCTGTCCCTCGGTATTAAGCTTTCAGACTGAAAAATATGAAGGACTATTTTCCAGTCTGAAAGAGTCTTAATGCTGTGAAACACGAAGAATGAAATGATTCGATGTCGAACAGTACCTACTTGGTGCTCGGAGCAGAACGACCCTCTCTCGACCTTTTTTAAACGGTGTTCGAGAGCTAACTCCTTAGCGATAAGCTTTTCTCAGAAAAATGTGAAAAGCCATTTTCCATGAGAAAAGAATCTTATCGCGTTGGAGCTGGACAGCTCTCTCACAACCTCTTCTTAAACGGTGTTTTCTCAGTTGCCCCTCGGTATTAAGCTTTCAGACTGAAAAATATGAAGAACTATTTTCCAGTCTGAAAGAGTCTTAATGCTCGGGACAGAACACTGAGAAAACAACCTCTTTCACTAAATCCGATTCATCACTTCTTCCACATTCTTGATCATCACAGAAATCGTCCCATCTGGATTGTTGACGAACTCGATTAAATCTGGGTTTCGATAGACATCGACTGGAACGACCAGCTCGATTCCATTTGAAAGTTTGAATTTCTGTTTGCCGAATTTTTTCTCTGAGATTTCTTGGACTTCTCTAACAGGTTCCGCTTCTGGCACAAATCCTTTTTCTTGGACTTCTTCTTTGAAAGCAAGTTTCGCTGTTACGTTATCTTTGAAGACTTTTTCAGCAATCATTTCATGATCCAGGCGCCCTTTTTCTTCAATCGTGTCATAAACTGCTTCTTTCAAATCAGCAATCAGATCAAATTCTTCTGTCTCGAATTTTTTTCCTAATGATTTTGCTACTTTTTGGATGACTTTGACATTTTCTTCAAGAGAAGGTGCTGGAACACTTTCAATCACTCTTTCCGAAAAATAATTTTGTTTTTTTCCAGAAAACTCATATTTTTTCTCAATCAATTCATAAGAAAGACCATTTAGATCAACAGCAAGTGCTTCATCGGCTTTTTGTGATTTCGAGCCTAAGATCGCACGATTTAAAATCAATTTGTTGTCGATCCCTTCTTCATCGGCTTCGATAAAATGAGTATAAGCTTCCCGATAATTGTTTTTCAGCAAAGCAAGGTGCATAACTGTGTCCACTTCATAAAGCACCAAAAAGACATCCGCACTAGGCGCTTCTTCGCTTTCTTGGTAAACTTCAAACCAGCGTTGGACTAATTGCTCACTTGCTGGAACAAAGTCTTCTTGACAAGCTTGGATCAATTTTGTAAAGCCGTTTTCGGCGGCAAGTGTCCCTGTTTTTGTTTGTGCTGATGAGATCTTTTGGATTTTTTTCTGTAAGTAATCGCGAACGAATTCTTTCGTCAAATCTAGTTCTTTTTGTGAAAAGACCGGTGAACCTGTTTCCCGATCAATAATATGCATGATTGCTTTTTTTAAATAAATATCCACGTTCTTCATTCCCTTCTGTTTTAGTTTAGCGAAAAAAAATATTTTTGCTAGTTATAAAATGAATTTTTTGACGATTTCTATTTAAATAACAAGCAAAATTCATCCATTTTTCAAAAAAGTAGGCTACACTAGTAGATGTATTAAATTAACGAAGGAGCTGAACAGAATGGATTCATTAAAAAGCACCTATAAATTAGCAAACGGTTACGAGATTCCTGTCATTGGATTCGGAACATGGCAAACACCTGACGGAGACGTTGCAGTGGCCTCTGTCAAAAAAGCACTAGAAGCTGGTTATCGTCACATCGATACAGCGCAAGGCTACAAAAATGAAGAAAGCGTGGGTCAAGCTATCAAAGAAAGCGGCGTCCCTCGTGAAGAAATCTTCTTAACAACAAAATTATGGAATGCAAACCATAGTTATGATCTAGTGATGTCTTCTTTTGAAGAGTCATTGGAAAAATTGCAAACAGACTACTTGGATCTTTTCTTGATCCACTGGCCAAATCCTGTAGCGTTCCGCGAAAACTGGCAGCAAGCCAACGCTGAGACATGGAGAGCTTTTGAAGAATTGTATGAAGCTGGAAAAATCAAATCAATCGGTGTCAGCAACTTTTTACCGCATCATTTAGATGAATTAGCAAAAACAGCGAAAATCATGCCGATGGTCAACCAAATCTTCTTAGCACCAGGCGAATTGCAGCCAGCTGTTGTCGATTACGGCAAACAACACGACATGGTGATTGAAGCATACAGCCCATTAGGAACAGGGAAAATTTTCGACGTACCAGAAATGAAACAAATCGCTGAAGCACATGGCAAATCAATTGCTCAAGTAGCATTGCGCTGGTCGTTGCAACATGGATTCTTACCATTACCTAAATCTGTTACACCAAGCCGGATCGAAGAAAATGCGCAAGTATTCGATTTCGAACTTTCAGAAGAAGAAATGAAACAAATCGACCAATTAGACGGCGTAGTTGGTAAAGCAAAAGATCCAGATACAACTTCTTTCTAATCAAAACAGCAACGCACTCGTTTGATGCAAGAAAGGATTGTTTCATCAATGGTCGATTATTCGAAACGCTTGGATCAATTACCAGAAACAGTTATCCAAACTTTTCATCCCGACTTTTTGTTCCTGATCTATCCAGATAAAATCCAGCATTTCCCGGCTCGAGGCTGGACAGAAGAACAAAAAATGGCAGCTTTCAGGGAAAGACTTGGGGAAAATCTGAAAACGACCAATTGGCATGGTCATCAAATCGTTTATACAGAGGAAAGTGTCTGTTTCGGGTTGATTCCGCGAGAAAATCATAAATAGAAAAACAGTAGGATTCCCAGGCATTTTTTACACATGTTCTTGGGTATCCTACTGTTTTTATTTTTCGTAATGCAGCGAGTTGTTGAGTTAACTATTTTAACCGTATTTTTTAAACAAAGCATCCGTTAGTATTTGAGAAAAATTCGCCTTGTCTTTTTCTCCTTTAGCCGCTAGCCATTCAGGAATCGTTACATTTTTCCGAACGGTCTTTTTTTTGATAAAAGGAGACGGATCTCCTTGGATAAGAGAAATGATCGTTTCATCCGCTTCTGCTTGCAGCTGCTTGATATCTGTTGGTTCAGGGATCTTTAAATTTTCGTCGATCGAATAGGCTAAAATACTATCCAGAAATTCTTTGGCATTGGACATAGCTTCTTCTAGGTCATCCCCTTGTGTGGCGCCCGCGAAATCAGGAAACACCACCGAAAATCCGTCATCTTCTTTCGTAAAAATCGCTGGATAACTTTTTTTTCATTTTCCATCATTCCTTTCTTCTACGGACGCTGAAGGCTAGGACTTTTTAAGTCCTAGATCCTTCAGCAGTTTTTGCTCTGTTCCTTTTTTTAAGTCCTTATTATGGACAGGTATCGGAACTGGCGGATATCCTTCTTTCATCATCATACGCATTATGCGCATCATTTCAAGTGTTGAAGTTTTTATGTTTTTTCTCTTTTCGGAATAAATGGTATTCATACAATTTATTTCGAACAAAAAAACCAGCAAAACCATTCTCATGTTTTGCTGGTTCCGAATATTTATTTTTAGCGTTCTGTTAAAGGTGTTGCTGCAAATTGCTCGATCAATGGAACAAAAGTCAATTTTACTTTGTATTTTCTTTCCAAAGCTTTTTCAATCGTAAAGTCATTTTCTTTTGTCATTGAGATCTCAGCCAATTTACGTGGTTCTTTTGCTGTTTCTTCGTAAACAACTACTGCTTCATCTGATTTCTCAAGATAGAATTTTGGATAGTCAGCTGTTGCTTTAGAAAAAGCATCGAAATCAAGAGAACCTTTTAATTTTGTTTCTGATTCGGTTTCTGCTGGTTTTGATTCAGCTTCTTCTTTTACTTCTTCTTTTGCTTTCGCTTCTTCTTTAACAGGTTCTTTTTCCGCTGGCTTCGCTGTTTCTGGTTTTTCTGAAACTTCTTGCTGCGGTTGGTTTTCCATTCTTTGATCATTCCAGTAAGAAACGATCTCGATCAATAGATTGTCGCGGAAACGTTCGAAGATCCCTTGTTCACCTGAACGGATTCGTTTCAACACAGTTGTAAAGTTGTCGTCGATCGGCACATTGACACGTGTTTTTTCGTTTGCTTTGCCAGCCAAACCAATCGTTAACATTTTTCGATTCGTTGGGTCTAATAAGACTTGCAAAGGCAAACCATAACGACGCAAACTTTCATCTTCTAAAGAATGAAATAATTGACTGCGGATCGCATCCAAAGATGGACGGAATTGATTCAATAATTTTTGTTTCTGTTTTTTCTTCATAAGAACTCTCCTTCACTCATACCTTTCGATTATAAAAAAAAAACAACGGATTGAAAAGGTATAAGTACAAAAAAACTTTAATTCTCTGTCAAATTGCGGGTGTTTTTAAGAAAAGTTCAAAAAAACAGCACTTTAGAAGAACGAAAAAGGAAGAAATGAACTTTTTCATTCTTCCTTTTGCAAATCAAAAATCATTGATTCTATTTTTTACGCAACTCTGCTAAAAGCTTTCTTGCTGTTTCTTGATTCATTTGTTTCGCTTTTTTCAGCTTTTCAGCTAATTCGTTGATTTCTGCCCCTTTTGCTCCCACAGTAATAGCAAGCGAACGCGCCTGTAAGGCCATATGTCCTTTTTGGATACCAGAAGTAACCAATGCACGAACAGCCGCCAAATTTTGAGCCAAACCTACAGAGACCATCACTTGAGCAAGTTCTTCTGCAGAGTCTACATCAAGCATCTCTAGCGCTGCTTTCGCTTTGGGTAAAACCTTCAACGCGCCGCCCACAGAAGCCACTGCTAGCGGAAGCGTCAATTCGCCCACTAACTTATCACCTTTGATCTGCCAATCTGTCAATCCTTCATATTGTCCATGACGTGCAGCATAGACATGGATTGCAGAAGCTGCGGCACGTGTATCATTGCCTGTTGCTAAGACGACTGCATCGATGCCATTCATGATGCCTTTATTATGTGTAGCTGCGCGGTAAGGATCTAATTTTGCATATTCTCCTGCTTGTTGGATTTTTTCAGCAGCTGCTTTACCTTCTTCTCTTGTTTTGCCTAAACGTTCAAAAGGAATCTCACAGCGTGCCGTTGCTAAGGATTCTGTCGCAAAATTACTTAAGATACTGAATAAAATCGTTTTTTCTGGAAACCAGCTGCGGATCTCTTCTGCTACGCCTTCTAGGATCGTATTGATGATGTTTGCGCCCATTGCATCTTTTACATCCACTAAAAAGTCGATCGACAAATAAGCACTGCTGCTGCCCATAAATTCTCGTGTCAAGATTTCGCGTACGCCGCCGCCGCGTTTGATAATCGAAGGATAACTTTTTGCAGCAGCTTCAAAAAGTTCTTCTTTCCGCTCTTCTACAGCTTGGATCACTTCCAAGTAAACGGCATCACCTGTCAAAACGATTTGGCCCCGCATCAGCCGGCGTGGTGTAGAAGCCGTGATATTTCCACAGATTTTTGCGCCGTTGCTAGCTGCTGCGATAACGGAAGGTTCTTCTGTCGCCATTGGGATTATTTTTGACTGGCCGTTTATCACAAAGTTTTGTGCCACACCTAACGGAATCTCGATTTCGCTGATTTGATTTTCGATCAAATGATTGGCGATTTCTTCTGTTAAAACTTGTTCTTTCAGTACAGTTTCTTGTTCTTTGGTGATTTTGCCTTCTTCCAACAATTGTTGGCGTCGTTCAGCGGGACTTAGCTGATAAAACTTTTTTTGGCTTAGGCCCTCTCTGCTTTGCCTGGGAGATTCCAGGAGCATTGCTAATCCCAGACCTCCACCGATACATAACGAAGCGATGCCGTATTTTTTGTCTTCGCGTTTCAATGCATAACCTAACGTTGTTAAAATTCTTGCACCGCTTGCGCCAATCGGATGACCTAGTGAGATCCCGCCGCCATAAATGTTGACTTTTTCTTCATCTAGACCTAAGTTGTGATTGACTGCAATCGAAGAAGCGGCAAATGCTTCATTGATCTCGAACAAATCGATTTCAGAAAGCGGCAGATCTGCTTTTTCGAGAAGTCGATTGATGGCTGTGATTGGTGCTACGCCCATGATTGAAGGATCAATCCCGATTTCCGCTGTTTCTTTGATTACTGCCAGATAGGAAAGACCATTTTTCTCTGCATATTCTTTTGAAGCTAGCAGCAACACAGAAGCACCATCGTTCAATGTCGAAGCGTTTCCTGCAGTAACAGTACCATTTTCAGAAAATACAGTCCGTAATGTACCGAGTTTTTCTAATGTACTGTTTCCGCGGATTCCTTCATCTTGGTCCACAAGGGTCTCGCCTGATTGGATAGGAAGGATTTCTTCTTTGAACATGCCTTTTTCTGTGGCACTTGCTGCTTTTAATTGCGATTGCAACGCAAATTCATCTTGTTGTTCTCTGGTCACAGAAAATGTTTGGGCCACTTTTTCTGCAGTTAATCCCATGTGTGTCTTTGAAAATGCATCGGTCAGACCATCATTGATCATGCTTGAGATAGGATCACCATAGCTGTCGGTCTCTTTCTCATACTTTTGGAGTAATGGTGCTTGAGACATGCTTTCTGTCCCTCCAGCCAGCACGACTTCTGCTTCTCCCAGCTGGATCAATTGTCTTGCTAAAATAACAGCTTTCATTCCTGATCCGCAAACTTCATTCACTGTCATTGCCGGTGTAGTCTCAGGTATACCGCTGTTGATCGAGATTTGGCGTGCCACGTTTTGTCCGCTGCCTGCCTGCAGAACATTTCCAAAGATCACTTGATCGATCTGATCTCCTGCTACATGGGTTTTATGTAAAATCTCTTTGGATACTTTTTCTCCTAATTCAGTTGCTGAAAAGCCACTTAGACTTCCTTTATATTTACCGATCGGTGTTCGGATTGCATCAATTATTACGACTTCTTTCAAGTAAGCCACCTCCAAAAAAAAATATAACACTCTTTCCTTCAAATACAAATAAATTTTAACAATACTTAAATATTCGTATTCTTCGCTGTCTTTTTGTTCATTTTGTGATACTTTATTATACGTGAGTTTTTATTTTGAGCAAAGAGGTGTTGAAATGAAAATTGGGATTGATCGACTTTCCTTTTTTATTCCTGATTTATATTTAGATATGACAGAGTTAGCAGAAGGTCGTGGGGACGATCCTGCAAAATATCATATTGGTATCGGACAAGATCAAATGGCTGTTAATCCAGTTTCAGAAGATATCATTACTTTTGGTGCAAATGCTGCCAGCCGCATCGTCACAGAAGATGACCGCGAAACGATCGATATGGTGATCGTAGGAACGGAATCTGGGATCGATCATTCAAAAGCGAGTGCAGTCATTATCCACCGTTTATTGAAAATACAGCCTTTTGCGCGCGCCTTTGAAGTCAAAGAAGCTTGCTATGGCGGAACTGCAGCATTGAATATGGCAAAAGAATATATCCAAAACCATCCAGATCGAAAAGTATTGGTCATCGCCAGCGACATTGCCCGCTACGGACTAAAAAGCGGCGGCGAAGTGACACAAGGTGCCGGTGCAGTTGCGATGATGGTGACAAAAGATCCAAGAATCCTTTCTTTTGAAAACGACAATGTTTTCCATACAGAAGATATCTATGATTTTTGGCGACCAGATTACAGCGAATTTCCAGTAGTCGATGGTCCTTTATCAAATGCAACCTATATCGAAGCTTTCCAAAAAGTGTGGTACCACCACGTGGAAACAAGCGGATTACAGTTAGCTGATTACGATGCGCTATGCTTCCATATCCCCTATACAAAAATGGGTAAAAAAGCATTACAAAGTGTGTTAGAAGATACCGACAGCGAAACACAAGAACGTTTGCTTGCCCGCTATGAAGAAGGCATCCGCTACAGCCGTCGAATCGGCAATCTTTATACCGGCTCTTTATATCTTGGTTTGATTTCTTTACTTGAAAACAGCCAAAACCTACAAGGCGGCGAACGAATCGGACTCTTCAGTTATGGTTCCGGCGCTGTTAGTGAATTCTTTACCGGCACACTGGAAAAAGGATTCCAAAACTACCTTTTCTCCGATGTCCATCAGCAAATGCTGGACACACGTAAAAAGCTTTCTTTACAAGAATATGAAGAAATCTTCAGCGAAAAAGCACCTGAACATGGTGAACAGGCAGTCTATTCAGATCCAATGACATTTTCAATCGAAAAAATCGAAAATGATATCCGCTACTACCGCGGAATGGCATAAGAAAAAGCAGGAGCGTGCATTACGCTCCTGCTTTTTTGTCTTCTTTTTCATCTAAAAAGTGAGTATAATTTAAATACATCATCATTACAAAGGAGGTCCTATCATGAAAACAAGACGCCAAGGAAATGCAATCGTTTTGACTGTTCCTTCAAAATTTGGCATTGAAGAAAATGTTGAATATCTTGCAATCAAAGGTACAAATGATTCTATCACTTTTATTAAAAAGAAAAAAAATATTTTTGAAGAAGCAGCCAAAAACGGAGAGAAGATTGATGCTAGTCCAGGATTCCCTGGAGAGTGTTTGTAGAAGCGTCCCCCTTTAGGCTCACTTTTCTTTATCCCCCGCTGGCCAATACAACAATCGATAAGTAATAGTCGTTGTGCTGCAGATAGTCGTTTTTCCTTTAAAAAGTCGTTCAAGCAATGACTGAAACAGCGGATGGTTCTGCTGTTCTTCATAGTATTCTTCCACCATTTCCCGAGTAATTTCTTCTTGGTACTGATACGTAAAATCTTTTTTATGAGATCCTAAGTTCTGTGCTGTCAAAAAACGTTCAAATGTATCCATCAGCGAACTGTCATCATTTGGGTCTGTTTCAGCAATTCCTAACAGTTGGTCTGCACGCGAAAAAAGATCATCATGGTTTTCGATCATTCGCAAGACAACGACCCATTTTTTACTTTTCCTCATCAATTGAAGCAACTGATTTTCTTCTGTCAACGCTGGGTTCATCGCAGAAAAGACAACATCATACTTCTGGTCATCAGCAAAAAAGTCTGCCATATTTTTTTGGATGAAATGAACATTTTCCAAGGCGTGCTTTTCTGCTTCTATTTTTGCAAACTTCAACATTTGATCCGAAAAATCGATCAAATCATATTGACCTGTTTGAGGAGCAAAATTTTTAAGATAGCGCCCCGTACCACCTGCTGCATCAGCAAATGTTTGTGTAGGGAAAATCCCTGCTTTGGCTAAAAATGCCGCCGCATCTTCTGCAATCGGCAGTCGAGATTCTTCTTGGATCTCATAATAGGTTTCCGCAAAGTCATCCCAAAACTCTTCTGTTTCGATCCTTCTCACCACTTTCTCGTTTGAAATCAACGGAAAAAAAGAAGCTATCACAGCCTGTTTTCCTGCATCGATTTAACAGGATCAGCAAACTGCTGAATAGCTGGACAACTTCTTTATTTTTTTATTCGCTTACTACTTTATTTTTTTGGACACGCAAGATGATTAGTTTTGTGATTTCCATCAAAATAATCGTTACGATCGCAATACCCATAGATACTAACACTTCTTGAATACCAAATGCAGCTGGAATCGAGAAGACTTCTTTCAATCCAGGGATCATTGTCAAACTGAACAAAGCGCCGCAGACTACGACAGCCAACAGTACAACTTTGTTTGAGAAGAATCCAGCTTGGAACGCTGTTTGGGTATTTGAACGTGCTGGGAAAGTTTGGAACGTACGGCACCAGATCAATGTAGAGAAGGACATCGCTACACCGAATTCTTGTGAATGCTGCATACCAAGCCATTGTGCAAAGATAACAGCGACACCGATCAAGATTCCGCGGTATGTTACAGAAATCAAGGTACGGCCAGTAAAGATACCTGAATTAGGATCTCTTGGCGGACGTTCCATTGTTGACGGCTCTGCTTTTTCAGTACCTAATGCAATCGCTGGTAAAGAGTCGTTTACTAAGTTGATAAACAACAATTGCAGCGCTGTGAATGGATTTGTCCAGTCAGCAAGTAAGGCAAAGATGATGGCGATGATCGCTCCTAAGTTTCCGGCAAACAAGTAAGAAACAGCTTTTTTGATATTGTCGAAAACGTTACGTCCTACTTCTACCGCATTTACGATCGAAGCAAAGTTATCATCTGTCAAGACCATTGCTGCTGCATCTTTCGCTACGTCTGTCCCTGTACCCATTGCAATACCGATATCTGCTTGTTTCAAGGCAGGCGCATCATTTACACCGTCACCAGTCATTGCAGAGATATGACCTTTTGTTTGCCATGCACGAACGATTCGGATTTTATTTTCTGGAGAAACACGTGCATAAACGGTTACTTTTTCTAAAACTTGTGTTAATTCTTCTTCAGACAATGCATCTAGTTCAGTACCAGTCAATGCTTGGTCGCCTTCAGAAAAAATACCGATTTCTTGCGCAATTGCTACAGCAGTTGTTTTGTGGTCACCAGTAATCATGATTGTCTTGATTCCCGCACTCTTCGCTTCTGCTACGGCACTTGTTACTTCTTTTCTTGGCGGATCGATCATCGCCATCAAACCAACAAGTACTAGCTCATCTTCGTCATCGAATGAAAGTTCCAATGAATCGATTGGGCGGTAAGCAAAGGCCAAGACACGCAATGCGCGTTTAGAAAATGCTTCATTTTGGTCTTGGAATTGTTTTCTGATTTCATCTGTCATTGGTACGACTTCGCCATTCATCAAAACATATTTGCTTCGTCCGAACACGATGTCTGGTCCGCCTTTTACCAATAGAACATTTTCTTCGTCGATCGAATGAGCGGTCGACATCAATTTACGATCAGAGTCAAAAGGCAATTCGCTTTGACGCGGATAGTTTTGACGGATCTCATGGTAAGGCTGGTTTAATTTCTCACTGAAGTCAACGAATGCTACTTCTGTTGGATCGCCTAGTTTGCTTCCATCTTCACTGATTGAGGCATCATTGGCCAACACACTGATTTCGATCAAGCGGCGTTCATCTGTTGTCCATTTTGACGGATCATTGGTAAAGTCGCCTGTATCGCCATTCGCCAAATAGTAATCAACGACCGTCATTTTGTTTTGTGTCAATGTTCCGGTTTTATCCGTACAAATGATACTTGTTGAACCAAGTGTTTCAACAGCAGGCAGTTTACGGATGATAGCATGGCGTTTTGCCATTTTGTTTGTTCCTAAAGATAAAACGATGGTCACGATCGACTGTAATGCTTCTGGGATTGCAGCAACAGCAACAGCGACAGCAAACATGATTGCGTCGATGATATCTTTTGAAAGATCGCCTGTGCCCTCACCAGTAAAGATACGTAATAATTGGATACCTAAAATCACAAGTGACAACGCAAGGATCGCTAAGCTTAGTTTTTTACTGAAACTGTCTAATCCTCTTTGAAGCGGTGTTGCTTGTTCTGTTGTGCTTTCTAATAATCCGGCAACTTGTCCGATTTCTGTGTTATTTCCTGTAGAAGTGACTAGTAATTTTCCACGTCCGTAAGTTACGATCGTTCCGCTGAAGACCATGTTTGTACGGTCGCCGATTGGTACAGTTTGTTCGATGTCTCCTACTGATTTCTCAGCAGCTTGAGATTCCCCTGTCAACATACCTTCGTCGATTTTCAACGAACCAGCCTCTAACAAACGGCCATCTGCCGGTACATAATCCCCTGCATCCAGCAAGACGATATCGCCTACGACTAATTCTTTTGCTAAAACAGTACGCTCTTTGCCATCTCTGATTACACGTGCATCAGGAGCGGACAAGTTTTTCAGCGCCTCTAGAGAACCTTCTGCTTTTTTTGCTTGTACAACACTAACTACTGAGTTCAGCAGCAATACAGCAAAAATAACGACAAACTCGATATAGTCACCCATTACCAGCTGGATAGCAGCAACGATCAGCAAAACGATGACCATTGCATCTTTGAATGTTTCTAAAAATAATTTCCAGACAGGTTTCTTTGGGGCTTCCTTCAGCTGATTGTAGCCGTCTCTTTCCAACCTTGTTTGTGCTTGTTCTGTACTCAACCCTGATTCAGAACTCTCTGTTTGAGTCATCAGCGATTGAACCGATTCTTTGTAGATTTCTTGCTGATGCTGTTCTTTGTTTTCCACTTGTCATCCCCCGTTTTTTTATTTTTCACCAATTTTTTCCTGTCCTGTCATAAAAAAAAGACCTAAGACAAATAGCAATTTGTCTTAGGTCTCACCATTTCATACAATACCAGAAAACCATTGGTTAACTTACTGTTGATATTATCGCAACACTGGGTTGCCGGTTACTCCCCTAAGGAGGTTATTCAACTGTAAGTTCATGTTACCTTACTTTTTTGCAAAACGCAACTATCGGAATTGTTTTTTTTGAAATAATATTGAAAGATTTTCAACACCTCAATTAGAATTTTTTACTGCAGCCATGCTATACTATACGAGATTGAAAAAGGAGGACACAAGTTGGTAGGAAGTATTATTTCTTTTATTTTTTTTATCAATGCACTTATTGCATTAATTACTATTTTGATGAAACCTAGAGATGTTGCAGCGATCTGGGCATGGCTGCTGGTGTTATTTGCTTTGCCTGGTTTCGGTTTTGTTTTATATCTCTTCTTCGGTCGAGGATTGACTGACAAGAAAAAATTCTATCTTCAACAAAGCGATTTGAAGGAATTAGATAACTTTCGTGATTTTAAAGACAATACAGATGAATTATACGATCAAGGAATGAAAAATCCCGATCATCAGCAGTTCGTCGACTTTTTTTCTGCGTTGAACAGAATGCCGCTGACACGAAATAATGCAGTTGATTTGTTTACAGATGGTCAAGAAAAATTGGATGCTCTTCTAAAAGATATCAAAAACGCCAAACACTCGATCCATATCGAATATTATGCATTCGTTACCGATAGCATTGGGCAGCAAGTTCTTCGTTTACTGGAAGAAAAAGCAGCTGAAGGTGTCGAAGTCCGTCTGCTTTATGATGCTTTTGGTTCAAAAGGTTCCAAGGCAAAAGACTTCAAAAAGCTGATCGAAAACGGCGGTCATGCGCAAACATTCATTACTTCGCAAAAAGCATTGATGCGTTTTCGTCTGAACTATCATGATCACCGCAAAATCGTTGTGATCGATGGCAAGTACAGTTACATCGGCGGTTTCAACATTGCGGATCAATATGTCAAAACAACGAAAAAATTCGGCTACTGGCGCGATACGCATCTTCGTATTTATGGTGCTGCGTCTTCGCTGCTGCAATTACGTTTTCTAATGGACTGGAATGCTTCTGTGCCTGCTGAACGAAAAGTCGGCTATCATTTGGATTATTTCTTCAAGAAAACAGACAGTCATACGGTCAAAGAAAACAAAACATCGATCCAAATCGTTTCCAGCGGTCCAAATAGTGAAAATGAACAAATCAAACTCGCTTTTATCAAGTTGATCACTTCCGCAAAAAAACGCCTTTGGATCCAAACACCTTACCTTGTTTTAGATGAAAGTGTGCTTGCTGCATTGAGAATTGCAGCCGCTTCTGGCGTAGAAGTAAAAATCATGATCCCAAATAAGCCAGATCATCCCTTCATCTATCGTGCGACACAGTATTATGCACGCCAGCTTATCAAGGATAAAATCGAGATTTTGATTTATGAAGGCGGCTTTATGCACGCTAAAACATTGATCATGGATGAAGAAATCTGTATGGTCGGTTCCGCTAACCAAGATATCCGCAGTTATCGCTTGAATTTTGAAAGCAGTGCTGTTTTGTACGACCCGGAATGTTTAGACAAACTAGCGGACAAGTTTATCCAAGATGAAGCAATCTCTACCATGATGACTGAAGAAACTGTAAGCCAGATGTCAAAATGGCTATTGTTCAAGCAACAAGTTTCTCGCCTGTTTTCACCTATTCTTTAATTATTCATTAAGCTCTAGTGGAAAAGTTCCTCTTATTAGACGAAAAAACGGTATCAGTTTATCTTGGATATAGAATATAAGATAGCGTTTTCAAAGAGATGCCCAGTGTATTTCTTTGATATTCAAATAGGAGGGAGAAAAAATGTCAACAATGGTATTTGTAAATTTTCCAGTTAAAGATGTCGCAAAGTCCACAGAATTTTATCAAAAACTCGGGTTTACGATGAATCCTGAATTCTCAACAGATGAAGCAACTGCAATGGTGTGGGATGAACATTTCATGGTCATGCTGCTGGATCATGGTTTTTATCGCAAGTTTATCGGTGATAAAACGATTGCTGATACAAAAACAACAAGCGGTGCTTTGATTGCTTTCAGCATGAACAGCGTTGAGGAAGTCAAAGCCTTTGGTGAAAAAGCAGAAGCAAATGGCGGAAATGTTTACCATGTCGATATGGGATTTCCCGAAGAGCAAATGTATAATTTGGAAGTGCAAGATTTAGATGGAAATATTTTAGAACCAAACTGGATGAATATGTAGAAAAGCTCCGGCAGACAAACATCTGCCGGAGCTTTTTGCTTTTCATTCTGTTTTTGCAAAATTTACTTATTTGACAACTAATACATTGCACGATGCATGATTTACGACATACGCAGTCGTTGATCCTACGATTGCGCGTTCTACTGCGTTCAGTCCGGTTGATCCTAAAACGATCAGATCAATTGGTTCTTTTGACTCATTGAAATTTGCGATCAATGTTTTCGGATAGCCATACATGATATAGGTCTCCACATCCGTTACTTCTTTCTCAATCGCCAGGTTACGGTGCGCATCCATTTGGTTTTTCGCTACTTCATCCAGCTCATCTTGAAGGTTCGCAGTTGTAAAAGCAAAATCACCAAAGAAATTCCCTGTTATTTCATTTACATACAAAATGTGAAGCTTCGCGTGATTTCTTTTCGCAATCTCGATTGCCTCTGCAAAAGCTTTTTCTGCTTGTTCCGACCCATCGATCGCGATTAGAATATTGTTATAAGAATCCATTGAAACCGCCTCCTTTACATCTATTTTAGCACTGTTTGAGAGAACGGACAAATAAATCAACGATCAAAAATATTTTTTGATCAAACAACAATAAACCTTATGCTTCAAAACCATTTTTTTCAGATACTTGTTTGAACCAATGACCAGATTTCTTGATTGTTCGTTTGCCGTCTTGGTCTAAATCGACAGCGATGAAGCCATAACGGTTTTTATAGGCATTTGTCCAAGACCAGTTATCCATACATGTCCACATATGATAACCCACACAATTTGTTCCTTCTTCAATCGCCTGATGTACATATTTCAAATGATCTTGTACGAATTCGATGCGGTAATCGTCTTCGATCACGCCTTCTTGATTGACGAAGCGTTCTTCCCCTTCAACACCCATTCCATTTTCAGAGATATAGCATTTGATATTGCCATAATTTTCTCGGGTATTCGTTAAAATATCATAGATTCCTTTTTCATAGATTTCCCATCCGCGGTAAGGATTCATTTTTTTGCCTGGCATGTCGTAATTATCAAAATAATCATCTGGCATTGGGCCGTTTTTGTGATCGACAGGTGTTTCTTTTGCTTTGATTCTTCGAGGCTGGTAGTAATTGATTCCCAAAAGATCCACTGTATTTTCTTTGATTAGTTCAAGGTCGCCTTCCTTGAATTCAGGGACCATATCTAATTCTTTAACGATCTCGATCAATTCTTCTGGGAATGTTCCTTTGACTGCTGGATCTAAAAATGAGCGGTTGAAAAACGCATCCGCAATCGCGGCTGCTTTCACATCAGCTGGATTATTTTCATCTCTTGGATAACTTGGCGTCAAGTTCAAGATGATCCCGATTTCTCCATCTTGTGCCATTTCGTGATAGATTTTGATTGCTTTAGCACTTGCTAATGTTTCATGGAAACCGACTTGGACTGCTTCTTTAAGATTCACATGGTTTGGATAATGGAATTGATACAGATAACCTGCTTCGACAGGTACGATTGGTTCATTATGGGTGAACCATTTTTTGACGATCCCGCCAAATAATTCAAAACAAGTTTTTGCATATTCTGCATACGCATCTACTGTTTCTCGATTGAGCCAGCCGCCTTTTTCCTGCAGCGCCATCGGCATATCGAAATGGTAAAGATTGACGAATGGCTCAATGCCGTTTTCTAAAAGTTCTGTGAAGTAATCATGGTAAAAAGATACTGCTGTTTGGTTGACTTCTCCAGCGCCATTTGGGAACAAACGGCTCCACTGGATAGATGTCCGAAAGGTATTATGACCTGTTTGTTTCATTAATTGAACGTCTTCACGATATTTTGTATAAACTTGAGATGTATTTTCAGGACCAACTTGATCAAAAAATTTCTCTGGTTCTTTTTCATACCAATAGTCCCAGATACTCTCCCCTTTGCCATCTCCTAAAATTCTGCCCTCTGTTTGTGGTCCGCTAGCTGCAGAGCCCCACCAAAAACCTTTTGGAAAGTTATATACTGTCATTTTCTATTCCTCGCTTTTTCATTTGATACCGTTATCATAACCAACTCAAAAAAATAAATCAATACTTTTATTGAAAAATGACTAGACATTTAAAAAATACCGTGATATATTTTTCATGTAATCGATTACAAATAAACTTGAGGTGAATATAATGAACGGATTTATGGATAAACTGTCAGAAAAAATCATGCCCCTCGCAAACTTGCTTGGGCAAAACCGCTATCTCACCGTGTTAAGAGATGCCTTCATGCTTTCTTTCCCTTTAACGATGTTCGGTTCGATCGTGGTGGTTATCAATAACTTGCCATTTTTCAACGATGCGACCAAAGGAACACTAACTGAGTTATTTGGAAATGGGCAAAACGCAACAATGAGTATCATGTCCGTCTTTGTTACATTTGGTATCGGCTATTATTTGTCAAAATCTTATGATGTTGAAGGTATTTTCGGAGGCGCTGTTTCCTTTGCTAGTTTCTTGATTCTTACACCGTTTGTCATGACCACTGTCGGCGGTGAAGAAGTCAGCGGCGTGCTTTCACTTGATCGTTTAGGCGCAAAAGGAATGTTCATCGGAATGATCGCGGCTTTCCTTGCTGCAGAAATCTATTGCCGAATCACAAAACGCGGCTGGCAGATCAAAATGCCTGACGGAGTTCCGCCAGCAGTGACAAAATCATTTGCTGCATTGATCCCAGCAGTATTAACACTAACTGTTTTCTTGATCATCAATGCAATCATGACTGGTGTCTTCCATGCCAATCTCCATGATGTCGTTTATGAAGTGATCCAACGTCCATTAACCGGTCTTGGCAGCAGTTTGCCTGCGACATTATTAGCATTATTCTTTGTTCAATTTTTATGGTTCTTCGGTCTTCATGGCCAAATCATCGTCAACTCTGTAATGGACCCGATTTGGAACACATTGATGCTTGATAACCTTGAAGCTTACCAACGTGGTGATGCACTGCCTCATATCATCACAAAACCATTTATGGAAACATTCACTGTAGGTCTTGGCGGTTCTGGGATGACGCTTGCTGTTGTTCTTTTGATGGCATTTGTCTTGAAGAAAAAACAATACCGTGACGTTGGTCGTTTGGCCCTAGCTCCTGGGATCTTTAATGTAAATGAACCAACGATCTTTGGTCTGCCAATCGTATTGAATGCAACGATTTTGATTCCTTGGGTAGTTGCTCCTTTAGTTGTAACAACATTCAACTATCTTGTTATGGCAGCTGGACTTGTTCCTGCACCAACTGGCGTCTCTGTTCCTTGGACTGTGCCGATTATTGCAAGCGGTGTCTTAGCAACCAACTCTTGGCTTGGCGGTCTCTTGCAAGTCATCGACTTTGTCATCGTCGGCTTGATCTGGTATCCGTTCTTAAGAGTTTTAGATAAACAGCCTGATGTCGATTTAGAAGCTATTTCATAATAATAAATCATCTAATTTACGCAAAAGTTGAACTTTTGCGTAAATTTGTTTTTTTCTTCTTTTTAAACAAAGAATACTTTCGCTTTTTAAATAAAAAAACAGAATTATCGAGACTATTCTTGTCGCATGTACCGACTTTCGTTATACTCAATCTATGGAGGTGGATCAGATGCCAAAATATGAAGAAATCGCAAATACTTTGCGGGAAAGAATTCGTTCAAAAGAATATCCTCCCGACAGTTATCTGCCGAATCAAGTAGAATTAGTCAAAGAATTCGGTGTCAGCCGTATGACGATCAAAAAAGCAGTGAACATCTTATTCATGGAAGGACTAGTGTATTCTCAAAGAGGGGCTGGAACAAAGATCCTCAATCACCCTTTCTTGCAAAAAGATACTTCCCCAGCAAATGAATACGAGGGGCTAAGCCAGCAAATGGCACGTCAGCATCGCTCATTAAAAAGCACCGTCATCGACTTTACTGTTGAATTTCCTAATGAGATGATCCAGGAACGCTTGATGATCGATGCCGAACAACCGGTCTATAATATCCATCGTTTACGGATTTTAGATGACAAACCTTATATTTTGGAACATACATATATGCCCGTTCACCTTGTTCCTGGATTGAAAAAAGAACACCTGCTTTCTTCTATCTATGCTTACTTGCACGAATCGTTGAACATTGCTTTTGCTGGCGCGTATCGTGCAATCTCTGCGGACAAAAGTACCGTTTATGATCAAAAATACTTGCATTGTGCAGAAAATGATCCTGTATTGGAAGTCCAGCAAGTCGTTTACCTAAAAGATGGAAAACCTATCGAGTATTCAACAAGCCGAAATCGATTTGACAGCCGAAGCTATTCGCTGCTGGATGTCAAATCAAATTGATCCAGTCAAACAAAAATAAGTGCTCTTCCGTGCGGCGGAAAGACTCCGCCATGTGGAAGAGCGCTTATTTTCTTGTAGATTCAGCTCAATTTTTTATGGATTTTTTCTATCGTCCGCATGTTTCTGGAGGTTAAGAATTGCTGGTATTTTTTCGAAGCAAGTATTTTGCCAAAATTTTTTGTTGTCATTCCCTTTTTAACCACCCATACCAAATCTTTTCCTTCGAATAACGTCAACTTTTCTTGTTCATCATGTTCCGATGCTTCAAACAGCTCACTCAATTCTTCATATAAAGATTGATCTGAAAAAAGAACCATTTGATTGTGTTCAGGAATCTCGGTCATATGCTGGACGATTTTCTCGACTTCTTCTTGTGTCCGAATCAAACCGTAAATCGGCCGCTGCCAATGCTCACTCAAACTAACCAGCGCTTTTTCCAATGTTTCATCCGCGGATAAATCCGTTTCGAGGATTACATTTCCCGTCGCCAATACAGTCGTGACTGTTTTGAATTCAGGCAGTTCAAGCGTTTTTTTCAGTTCTTCCATTTTGATCGTTAAGCCTCCGGTATTGATTCCTCGGAGAAAAATGACATATTTTTTCATTTGGTTCTTTCCTCGTTTTCCGTATTTTCTCTACTATACAACAAGATTTCAAAAAGGAGGAGAAATGTCTCAGCAAAAACTCTTTTAAATAAAATTCTTCTGACAACGTGTTCTTTTTCTTCACTTTAAGTTATGATTGATTTGTGCATTTAAAACAAGAAGATTTCTTGGACTGGTTCGTAAACTTCCCAGGATAAAAAACTAAGTATCTCTCATAGATCCAAAAAGTACTGTATCAATAAAACATTTGAAAAACAGTCTATTTTTGGATTCCAAAGAAAGGAGGTTGGAAATAATGCGAAAAGTAATTATTGACTGCGATCCGGGAATCGATGATACGCTGGCGTTGATGCTGGCTGTCCAATCGCCGGAATTAGAGGTGCTCGGTATTACTGTCGTCTGCGGAAATGTCCCTGTCGAATTAGGTGTAGAAAATACCTTTCGCTGTCTAGAAAGATGTCAACGTTTAGATATCCCGGTCTTTGCCGGAGCTTCTAAACCGCTTGTCCGCTCATTTGTCAGCGCACAAGATACCCATGGCATGGATGGATTGGGTGAAACCTATTTTCCCCGTACTTCTGAATACCAAGCACAAGAAAAAACAGCAGCTGATTTTTTAGCTGAGACCTTTTCTGTTCCTACAGATATCTCTGTTATTGCTTTAGGTCCTTTGACCAATATCGCACAGGCACTGAAAAAGAATCCCCATTTAGGACGCCACATGGCTCGCTTCGTTACAATGGGCGGCACTTATAAAAGTCATGGGAACTGTTCGCCAGTAGCTGAATACAACTATTGGTGTGATCCAGATGCCGCGGCTTATGTCTTCAAACATTTAGAAAAGATGATTGAAATGGTCGGACTGGATGTGACCAGAGAAATCGTGTTTACGCCTACGATTTTAGAGTATTGCTGCCAAACCAACAATGAGGAGGGGAATTATTTGAAAGCAATCACCCGCTTTTACTATGATTTCCATTGGCAGCAGGAACGAATCCTCGGCTGTGTGATCAATGATCCTTTAGCTGTGGCTTATTTTATCGATCCGGCGCTTTGCAGCGGGTTTGAAAGCTATACTGCTGTAGAAACTACTGGGATCAGTCTGGGCCAAACATTAGTCGATCGTTTTGACTTTTGGCAAAAACCTGCGAACAGCAAGATTTTGACAACTGTCGATGTTTCATCATTCTTCCTGAAATTTTTGACCGTCATTTTAGATGCACAACCCGAAGCCGTTGCTAGGGATCTAAAAATGCTGCAGTTAGGATGAAAAAAATGAAAAAATTCACGACACGTACAATCACGATCATTGCTTTCAGCGTCGCTTTGAACTATATTGGCGGTGCTATCGCCCTGTTTTTGCGGCTGCCGATTTATTTAGACAGTATTGGAACGATTTTTTCCGCCACATTGCTAGGACCAGGATTCGGCGCATTGACTGGAACAATCAGTGCGTTGCTTAGCGGGATCACAGCAGATCTTTTTTCTCTGTATTATGCGCCTGTTCAAATCATTACTGGTTTGTGTGCTGGTTTTCTCTTAAACGGAAAAATCCAAAAATCTCGTTTGCCGCTCCAAGCGCTGCTGATTTCATTTCCTGGAACAGTGGCTGCTTCTTTGATCACTGTCTTTTTGTTTGGCGGGATCACTTCTTCTGGTTCAAGTATTCTTGTTCAGGTTTTATCTGGATTGGGTCTTGACCAAACAGCGAGTATTATTCTAATCCAAGCAGGCACCGATTATCTTGATCGGCTGCTGGCTGTTGTATTAGTTGCAGCAGTCGTTTTATCGCTTGGTGAAAGAAGAGTTTTTCAACAAAATAAATCTTGATTCCCTAAAACCAAAAAAACCATACAAATCCTTAAAAAGATTTGTATGGTTTTTAAACTTTAGAATCATTTTATGCAAATAAAAAATAATTAATAACCCTGGCGAATGTTCGATATGGTGGTCAATTCTTTAATTTTTTTCGATTGATTTTCTTTTAAAAACACACCATCTTTTTTTATTGCATTAGCTATATCTAAATTCATGCGACTTAAAATCAAAGGTACGGCTGTTCCTTCATCTTTCAAATTTTCCAGATAAGATTTTAATACTTTTCGAAGTGATTCGTTTCCATGATCTGTTTTCAAATCCTCTAATAACTCAGCAATAATAGCTTCGGCTCTTTTCCTCCGTTCCATTCCACCAGAAAACCATTTTAAATTACTCATTTAGTATTCCTCCCTATTTTTTAGGCCATTGTATCATACTTGGTTAGGCTGATACTTTGAGTTCCATTGATACAGCTTATATAATTTATGTAATACATTATTTTCATGATGTTAAGATGCACGATACTTTAAAAGAAGGAAGGTTTTATTTTTATATGAAAAACAAATTATTTATGTTTCAAAAAGAACAAAAAAGAGCGACCAGCCCTATTATCGCAATACTTGTTATGGTTGGATTGTTTGCAATCGGTGCAGCAACACAAATAGCAGGTGCTTTTACTAGCGCCCTGCTAATAGGCTTTAAAAACATAGAATACGGCAGTATCAAACACGCTGGAGCATCTTTAATAGCCTCTGTTATTGGATTTGGAACGGTTGCTCTTCTTGTTATGCTATGGGTACAGAAATATGAAAAACGCTCATGGCGTTCCTTGGGGCTATATAGTGACAATATATTTTTTAAATTGATAAGAGGTTATCTTATTGGAGCAATTATTATTGGGATAAGTATTTTTATGTCATTAGCCTTTGGATGGACTGAACGAATTGCAGCTGCACCAAAATTTCCAATTGCTACTATCATTATCGTTCTATTGATCTCCTTTTTTACCTATTTGATTCAAGGAGGCGCAGAAGAGATTCAATGTCGGGGATTTTTGATGCAAACATTTGGCGCTAGGTTTGGTATCCTTGCCGGTGTATTTGCTCAAGCATTGATTTTTGTTGCAATACATGGATTAAGTGGGTTGAATTGGAGATATGCGATTTTTGTTTTCACAGCGGCCATTTTCTTTGCTTTATATGCGTTGTGGGAAGAAAGTTTATGGGGTGTTATTGGGTTGCACGGTGCATATAACTTAGGATTCTTTGTTGTTGGAGTAACCTACATGGGGATTCGTAATCCTGGCACATCTTTAGCGGAACGCAATGCTGAAAATCTAGATTTAGCTAGTATCCCTATCATGTTGGCGGCGATTATTGTCTTAGCAGTATTCCTAAAGAACAAACATAAATTAAAAGAAAACTAAAAAAGAAATACAAAAAAGCAGAACTCTCCATACGAGAATTTGCTTTTTTGTATTTCTAAGCTATCCTTTAGATAAAGATAAATCTACTATTTTTCTCTGCAATTTGAAACTTTTTACTTTCCGCTTTTCGTCAACAAGTCCAGCCCTTTTTCTGGCGTGTCAACAAAGAAGCAGACACCGCTCTGATTACTTTCATAAATAAATTCCTTTAGTGCTTTGCTTGTATAGCTGCTGTAATCCCCAGCAACAGCAAGTTCGATATGATAGTTCGTGCATTTTTGCAAGATGTCTCCCGCTATCTTTGTTCTCAACTCAAAAAAATCTTCTGTTATCACAGATTTCAAAAGGATGATTTTATTTGTTTGGTATTCATAAGCCAATGATAAAAGCAGATCTAATGCTGATTGGCTGTCCTTTATCAAAACTGTGTCAGCTTCAATGATAATGACTTTTTGGCCATTCTTGCTTTGTTCAGTTACTTTCATTTTTTCCTCCAATCAATTAGCTGCTTTTACTAAATCAAAAAAACAAAGCAGACTATCTTTTTACTTTCAAAGCTTTATTTTTCGCTAAATAAAACGGACGTAAATAACCAACCGTATTGGAAAGCGGCAGTACCTCATCTGGAAGCGCAAGGGATAATTCCTTGCTTAAATAAGCTCTTCTCGTGGTGATTCGTTCCCATAATTCTGGATATTCCGTTTGGATCTCTGTTCGCAGCTGTTCATCGGCAAGAGCGACACATTCTTCTGCGCTTACCCCTGCATAGCCAGGAACCGATGGGATAATATCCACTTGGAAGATCATTCCGCTCTGAAGCTGTTCCTCAGAATTTGGATAAATAGGCGAAGACATCCATTCTTCGTCTGCCGTTAGGTGTCCTGGATTCAAATGCCAGTGATAGTCTTTTTTAGGCAAAGCATCCTCAATCAGCTGATACATCTCTTCCCCCCGCAGACCGATTTTTATCTGCTCTAACCAAGTGACGACTGCCCCATAGTAAGGCTGGGCAACGCGTTCCAAATAATCTTTTTGTTCCTCGGGAAGCTGTTCTTGGTTCTCCACCACAAAACCCGTCCGACTTGATAGTCCGCCTTTAAAGCCCGTCGTCATCGACAGCGGGTCACCTTGCTTGATTTTTTTATACGTAGGATACATATTTGCATGTTCGAAACGCTGGCCCGTTGCAGCGATGGTCACGACCGAATGATACTGTCCTTCTCCTGACAACAGTTCCCCGATTTCTATTTCTCTTACGCCAGGAGCTATATGGTTCATTGCCTTCAGCATACTTCGAGAAGAAAGATTTGCCCCATATTCGTAATGTGCAAGTTCATTTGCGTTATTTGTTGTTCGAGCGCCATTTTCCCCAATCAATAAATACGCACTGTTGACTAGTTCGCCTTCAGAAAGAGTATTTTTTAATGCATCTACAATAAAATAAGGTACATCAAATAACTGAGAAGGTGCTTTCATTTTGGCAGTAAACATTTTCCAACCGATCAAACCAACTTTTTTCTTTTTATCTAGTTGAAGCTCTTTGAAGATTTCTTCTAATGCGCGCTCCTGTTCCATCGGTTGGTTTGGCAAAGAAAATAGCGGATAATGGAATAATTCAGCTGTTATTCTTGAATGTTTGCATAACTTCAAGTTTTCATTTCCTAAAATCAGTGCAGCCGTTCCCTCTTTATCCAAAACCAATAAACCTTCTTCAAAACGAGGAATGAACCCAGTCAGATATTCAAAATTACTGCCATGTTCCTTGTCTGCATAAATAACAACCGTATCGATTTGTTCTTCTTTCATTCGTTGAAGCAGTTTCCTTTTTCGTGCTTCCATCGTTTCATCTGTCAAAAAAACTGGTGGAACTTCTGTAAATACTGGCGGTTCTTTTACCTCTCCTAAAGAAATCGTTGGTTTCATTTGGTTTTCTCCTCTTCTGTTATCATGATTTCAACATTTGCTTCTGTTAGTTTTGCTAATAGTTCTTCTTCCGGCTTCCGATCTGTTATCAATAAATCAAGGTCGCTTAAATCACCTACTTTGAAAAATCCAGTAGTGCCTAATTTCGTGTGGTCCGCCGCAGCAATTACAAAATTGCCTTGCTGGATCATTTTCCGTTTGACCAAGCCTTCTTCTTCTGTATGGATAAACAAGCCCTCTTTGGATAAAGCAAAAATGCCTAACAAAGTGTAATCTGCGCGGAACTGGGAAAGTTTATCGATCGTATCTGCACCGTAAAGAAATAATTGTTCTTTATGTAGTGTTCCTGGCAGCATCGAAATCGTTGTTTTTTCAAAACTTGCTAGCAGCTGTGCATGTGTTAAAGAATTCGTGATCGCATGTATTTTCCGATCAGAAAGCTGTCGAATGACCGCTTCTACTGTCGTTGATGAATCAAAAATAATCGATGCACCATCCTGGATAACTTGTCGTACTTTTTTAGCAATCTTTTGCTTCACTGGATAATATTTTGCAGAACGCTGCACATAATCAAAGATTTCCGCCTCTTTATTGGCTAAAACAGCTCCGCCATGTGTTCGTTTCAAGACTTTCTTGTTTTCCAATTTGATCAAATCTCTTCTGACAGTGTCCTTTGAAATATGCAATTTTTCTGCCAATTCTTCGATAGATACACTTTTTTGCTCTTCCAAAATCTGTTTTATTTTTTCTAAACGTTGTGCGACCAGCATAAACTTCCCCTCCTTATTTCTAAGTTAACCTATTTTGCATTCTTTTGCAACATTTACTTAAAAAAGCAAATAAATGCAAACCTTTCTCCTTACAAATCCTTTATAACCGATTTTTTATTTGTTATACTTATAAATGATTATTTGATTGTTTTCATTTTTAGCTAAACTATACAGCTGTATCCAATTTTTTACACAATCATTTTCAGTTAGTTCATTATTGAAAAGAGGCGGTCAATCATGCAGAATATTTACGTTATTGAAGATAACTTTTTGCACCAAAGATTCATTGAAAATACGATTCATGAGTTCGCAAAAGATTACTCACTTATTGTTCGTACGACACCTATTACTTCTCCTCTGTCATTTGTAAAGCAGCTTCCAACACTGGAAATTGTTGATACGGATCTTTTTTTTATCGATATTGATTTAAATACGCAATATTCAGGTATTGATATTGCTGAAAGAATTCGAAAAACAAATGCTGTCTGCAAAGTTATTTTTATCACCAGTTTTGTTGACAAAGGAATTGATATCATTACGCGAAATATTACGCCATTTGATTATATACATAAAACCGGATTGGATATCACCCAAACAAAAGAACAGTTACGTTCAACCTTAAAAAAAGTATTTACTGACTTGCATACAAATCGTGATAAATTTTTGATTTTAAAAAATGAACAAGGGAGTCAGATTTTTTCTTTTGCCGATATCAATTACATACAGACAGTTAAAGGGAATCGTTTTTCTATCTATTTAGAGACCATTGATCAGGAATATCTGCTGAATGAAAGTTTTTCTAAATTAAAAGATCTTTCTTTCCCGCAATACTTTTTGTTTTTAAAATCTTACATTTTAAATTTAAAACAAATCAAATCGATCAATCGAAAACTTGGCATTATCACCTTTAAAAATGATTCAGAAATCTATGCTAGTATCAAAATATTAAGCAAAGTGAAACAAACGCTTGATTTACTGCCTTGAAGAAAATTCTCGGCAGCAAATCAAGCGTTATATATTATTGTTATAATTGGAGACTGTATACTATAATTTAAATTTTTTTCAGAGAAAGAACGACTTCAAAAAATTGCTCATTTCGAGAAATAGTGTACTGCACATTATTGTACATACTAGTGATTTTTTTTAAATTCTGAAGTCCTAGTCCTGAATGTCCTTGTTTACTGCTAGCGCCTTTGTTTTCAATGCTATGCAGCGGCAAACGCGTCGAATAGTTATTTTGGATAGTTATTTGCAGCTCTCCATTCTGTTCCCTGATTCTCACACTTATATATGGTTTCTTTGTTTCCAGACTTGCTTCGATTGCATTATTCAACAAAATCGTCAAACAGCGGATCAGATCAAACATATTCATCGAAACTTCAGAGACCTCTTGATCAAAACGAATATCTATCTTTATCCCTGCAGTTTTTGCTTTATTTATTTCTAGATACAAAATACTTTTCAATGGTAAACATTTAATCAGTTCTAATTCTTCGAGATAGCTTTTTGAATCAATCACTTCTTCAGAGTATTCCTTGATTTTATGCAGCTGGTCCAAAGCGGCTCTTGTATCGCCTTCTTCTAAGACAGTGGTCAAACTGAGTAAAATGCCTTCGTAATCATGTCGGAACGATTTCAAATCACTCATTTTTTCTAGCTTTTCATCATATAAAGCAACAGTATTATATAGATTTTCATAATAGATGCTCGCTTTGATAACCAAATATAATCCGCCAAATAACAGAATCGCCATCAAAAAAAGAATTGCTGTGACGAGCCAGTAATCACTTTTGGTAAAATCCACACAAATCCTTTGATAATAAGCAAAGACAGCAAAAATACTCAAACATATTGCCATCGCTCTTTTATTGGAATTTGACATTTTATAAAGAAAAACGTACACTTCAAACTTTTGATAAGCCCAATTCAATACCTTGATGCCAATGAAAAAAAGGATCGACATTCCTGCGAGTATCATAGAAAAAGTAAAAAGATCAATTTGAGTAAAGTGAACATCATTGATGGCAAAATAAACACTGCCGCTTCCAACCAGACCCATTTGGATAATAAAATACTCGCTTAGGATATAAACGATTGTAAACAAATAATTTCTCGTGGCAGCATAAAGAATCAAGAAGTTAAAAAAATAGACGCTGGGCAGCAGATAAAATTCAATTGCAGGAAAACTGACTACTAAAGAAAAAATACTCAGGATCATCAGCAAACAAGCTGCTTTATATTTGGTTGTTAGTACTCGAGCGCCTATGTATAAATTAAAATACGCATGTGTCAAAAACACTATTGCTAAAATAACATGATATCGCATTAAATTGCTACCATCCTCTTCTTACTTTTAAATTTCACGATTAAAGGTCTCTTTCCATATACACAATTATTTTCTTGATGTCAATAAGCATATGCAAATCAATTGAAATTTTCTTGAAAAAACTATTTTTTCATGCTGTTTCCCTAAAAATCCAACAACTTAAAAGAGGACTGCGACAAAAATTCGTCCGTCCTCTTAATCATAAAATAAACTTTTATTTTATGTTTTTTCTATTGTTTTTATCATCCTTTTTTGATTTTTCTACGTACAAGATAGCTGCATACAAGCAAGGCGCTACCTAATAGAAAGAAAAAAGGACGATTTTCAACGCCTGTTTTGGGCAGCTGTTGTTTGTTTTCTGATGAGTTATTTTCGTTTTCAGTTTCTTCACCTGACATTATCTTCTCTTCTGGTTCTTTAAATGTGATTACCGCTTTATTTGTTGTTGCTGCTTGGTATATAGTTGGCTGAAACCAAACGATACTGAAAAGCAAGAAAATGATTGTTAGTTTAAGACGCTTCATCTTGCCCTCCTATCTGCTCTGCTTCGGTCAATGTAGGATCACCTGTCAATTCCCATTCAATTGTTGTTTGATAGGTACTCGCATTGCTTATCGTGTTTCTCGGAATACTCATTTCGATCCCGGATAGTGTTTGATCTTTACTATCACCTATTTTCAGGATAGTTAATCCGGTCTCTTTTTCCCCGCCATGATCCACCATTCGCGCAACAGATCGCTGAACAGAAGAAAGCTCGATATTTCTTGCAGGGAGAAGGATATTTTCATGGACGGAGTCTACAACTTGGTTATTTTTTAGGCGAATGACTGCTCCGGATAATTCATTCTTTTGGGCATCTTTTAGGCCTTCTGGTTGCGAAACACGCAGTTCCCAAGAATTGGATTCACTGTAATCACTGATCGTAACCGATGGTGCACTTTCACCTTTTGCAGCAAGCGTTTGGGCATGACTGCTCTTTTTAATGGATCCGAAATCAAAATCCGCGTTTTTAAGTTCTTTAAGTTCTAAAATGGTTGGAATTGGTTCAAATATTGCAGTTACTGTTGCATTTTCTGTTCCCATCCTAAAGGTCGTTGTTGTATCGGTTGAATTTTCTACACTACTTCCTGATCCAACGATTTCCCAGCGTACAAAACGATGTCCTTCGTTTGGGGTTGCTGTTATGTTTGTTGTGCTCCCATAATTCATATTCATAACATCCGTTTTAACACTGCCGCTGTTTGATGGTTTAACATCTGTATTTAAGCTATAAGAATTTTCCGCAAATACTGCAGTTGCTGTTGCATTCCCTATTCCCATTGTAAAAGTCGTGGATGCACTGGTTTGATTTGCTACACTGCTTCCTGATCCAACGATTTCCCAGCGTACAAAGCGGTAGCCTGCATTCGGTGTTGCTGTTATATTCGTTGTACTTCCATAAACGATATTAGTGGCATTCACTCTCACAGTGCCGCCATTACCGGGCATGATACCTGTATTTAAGCTATACGTATTACGAGTAAAAGTTGCTGATAATTCGTTAGATCGACTGCCAAGCAAAGGCATAAGAGTAGTCATTGAATTATTGCTGTTTGCTATAGAAACAACGCCATTCCCTAATAAAGGTCTTGTTTCCCACCTACCAAAACTATACCCATTGTCCGGAACAGCACGAATCGTAGTTGATTCATTTCGATCGACCGTTTCATCTGCAGTTATAGACCCTCCTTCTACGTTCCTGATACTTAATGATTGATAAAAACCAAATTCAACAGCTCCTGAAATATTCGGTCTTAATAGGACTGAAGCCAGTTCATTCATAGCCCCGCCTACATAATGTGTACCTGGCCTTCCGCCACTGACAGCATTGACATAATTTATATACACCTTTCTGCTATTGTTATTTGCTTGTACTAAGCGAAAAAGCCCTGAAGTGCCTGGAGCAGAATTGCCATAAGTGATATAGTCTATACCATCTGTCCACCGATTGATTTTCCAAGGAACTCCCGCTGAATCGCTTGAGTCTGTTTGTATGTGGACTCTAAAAGTATCTCCGTAAGTGACATATCTGAGAGAAACCACTTCTATTGGTATTAACCGTACTCTTTTTCTGCTATTTGCTGATAATCTGACATCATGATTTCCTGTACGAAACGACACGTCAAAGCTCCCTGCTCCTAAATAATACCAGCGAGAGTACTCTACTTGTTTGCCATTTTCGTCTAGAACAGAAATATTTTTACTCTCTTGATTGGAAACTTCTTCTAGTGAACTATCTTCTGATCCTATTATTTCACTTGGTTCATCACCGATAGTATTCCCATCCGATTCTTGCATCTTTTCACTATGCATGTCCTCTAACTCTTCTTTCACTTGATGAGTATCCTTCATTTCCTCCGTTGTTTTTTCAGGAGTTTGAGCAGTGTCTGCTTCTTCACCTGTTTCCTGAACGATTTCTGAAGTTTCAGATGTGTCTGATAGCTCATTAGAATCTACTGTATTCAATATCTGCTCATTCCTATTTGGATTTGCTTTTACTATAGTGTCTGCAACTGTATTTGTCGGCAATTGTCCTAAAAAAAACATCAAAAGAACACTTACCAACATTAATTTGCGCATCATTATTTCTCACCACTCTCTTTTTTCTAAAATGCAACACCAGCTGCTGAAATCTGTCTAATTGTTAGAGACTTTCCTTGAGCAAGTTGTGTCTGTCTTTTAGTCAAACCAGTAAAACCGTTGTGCCATAAAAGACACAACGTATGTTTACTGATACGTGTATTTCGCTGCTTCTTTGGCATCATCTATGTTCAACTGATTGGAATACTGCTTTGGCAATAAAACAATCAGAAATTTTCTATTATAAGCAATAGATATGTTTTTTTATTAGTAATGATTCTGTTCTATGTTGTTGGTTCTGCGATCAATTCCCATACGATCGATGTTGAATAAGTTGTAACATTTTTGATTGTGTTTGCGGGAATATCCAAAACAACACCATCTGTTGTTCCTTTGTCTGTGGGATTTCCTAATGCTAATGACCAAGCACCTGCGCCTTGTGTTTCGTCCGCTTTTGCGATTGTCTGTTCCTCTGTATTTAAAACAATTTCTCCATTTGTTGGTACAGGTGCATTATTCGTATCGACATAACGAAGATTTTTTAAAGTCAATGTCGCTCCAGCTAACTCGTTCCCTTCATTATCATAAAATCCTTGCGGCTGGCTCACTCGCAACTCCCAGCCTGTACGATCAGTTCCTCGGCGATCTTCTGTAGCAATAAAGGGAATACGTCTTGTTTCTAAACCACTGGGACTAATAAGAGCATCTAAGTCAGCGTTGATTGTTAAACGATTGGATACATTAGCTTGTTTTCCGAAGTTGAATGCTGAGACATAATTGATTTTCAATTGCCCTGGATTGGGATTAACCGGTTCTTCCGGATCGATTGGTTCTTCTGGATTCTCTGGGTCTGGGATATTATTGTCTGAACTATCATCTTCTAAAATTTCTACTTTGCCATTTGTGATTACTTTTGTCGCACTTTCATACTCTGTTGCTGCCGCCGGGATTGCTCCTAAAAGCCCACTTGCTAAAATCATTGAGACTGTGAATAACTTTGCTTGCTTCATAAAATTGCCACCTTAATTAGTTTATTTTTGCCCTTTTATTTTTATATTTTTTTCTCATTGAACCAATAACAATGATGAAGAGTAAAGCAATGATTATCCCCCAATAAATCATTGTGTTCTCTTTTATTTCTAAATTTACAGCACTTTGATTTAATCTTTTTGACTCACTTGCTTTGATTTCAAATGATTTCTCAAATTCATATTTTTTTGAATCAGCCTCCACTTTCAGTTTCAGTTTATAATCTCCAGGTTGAAGCGGTACTTCCCCTGTAGGAATCCCGAAATCAAAATTGGAATTTGGCGCCATGCGCATTTCATTTGCTTCATACTGATAAACAGGTTTCTTATCATTTTTTTGATAGACTTCTGCCTTGATTTCCATAGCAGAAATAATTGCTGGCGCAGTATTTTGAATATTCGCTTCAATGTAATTCCGATGATTTCGCTGACCGACTTCAACTTTGTTCAGCTGTAAATTATTTTCCCGAACCACCCCATTTTCCATCGTCAGCAAGACACCAATCGTATAAGCGATTTGATGGGTAACTGATTGCGCAGTTTCTGCGTTGATTATTTCTGAAAAACGTATCCCTCCTAAAATTTGTCCTTCCCATATTTCTTTGGGATATTCGATATCTGCTGCTATTATTTGAGAACTGCCAGCTTCTAAATCAATTTCTTGTTTCTCGATTTGTACTAAGCTGTCTAATGGATATTTCAGCGTACTGTCAAGTTGTTCACTTTTTTGATAACTTGGTATTCCATTAGTGTTCGTGAAGGCTGGATTTACTTCGGCGGCTATTTTTATCGGCTGTTTGCTGCCATTTGTGATTTTTACTTTTACCTGTTCCTTTTCTCCCGGCTTCCCTTCGAACCGATAGAATCCTTGTGCATTTGATTCCCCATCTTTATTTAAGGCTTCCACAGAAAAGGAAACAGCGGAACTTGCGGCGACTTCTTTCGGCTTACTGGCAAGACCAAACCAGCAAATAAAAATAGACATTGCTAGAAAAAATTTTTGCATTCCCTTCTTCACCTCCTTATCGTTTTCAGCGGAAGAATTGATTGATGCTGCTTTATGTAGATAATTTTTGCATTTTTTTCTGACGCCAAAGTTACTTTTATGTCTAAAAAATATACTTTTGTGTAAAAGTTTAAAAAAAGAAACTGCGGCATCTGCCGAACAGTTTCTTTTCATTTATATGCTCTTTTACATTCTCATTTCTCGTCTTGGTTCTTTAACAAAATTTGCACCCCACGTACCAGATAGAGAAGTGATGATCAGTCCAATGATCATTGCTAAAAAGCCCATGATTGAAGCTTTTGCTGTTTTGTCTGCTGCTTCGTCTGCAGCTTTTCTGGCCTCTTCAATCGACGTTTCCAAATCCGATTTGGCTTTTTTTACATCTTCTTTGACTGTTTCGATTTGCTTTTGCGTTTCGTCAGCCGCAGTTTTTAATTGATTATAGATATTCTCTGTTGCTTGCTGCGCTTCTTCTTGTGAAAGTTCTGTATTTTTAGCTACAGCATTTGCGATGGCATTTTTATCCGCAGCATTGTCGATCTTTTCTACTCGTTTTTGTAGTGAATCAGCGGTTGAATCGATGATTGCATCCGCATTGTCAGGATTTTTCAAGATTTCTTTTCCAGCCTCTTTGATTGTGTCACCTGCTGCATTTAATTCATTATTCAAGTAATCTGGTTGTAATTCCGGGACATCAGTATCTTTTAGATATTTGTTCATGTTTGCTTGTAATTCTTGCGTGTCCACTGTCTCTAATTCTTCTGCTACTTTGTCGAAACCTGATGAGATTGCGTCTCCAGCAGTAGAAATCACTGTTTCTGTGCCGCTTCCAATACCAGAAGCTGCATTTCCTAACAATGATCCCATCGCTGAAAATGCACTGACTGTTGTATACGTGATTATCAAAGTCGCTACCAACATACTTGTCGCCCATGTCAAGAATCCGTGAAGCAATCCAATTCTTCTAGCTGCTGTCCCAGAAACAAATCCAGCGCCCATAAGTGAAAGAACTAGCGCAATGATCAGCCAGATATACAAACCTGTACCCACACCTTCCAGCGGATTATCTGAAGTTATTTTCAGTGTACTAAATCCGATTGCGGAACCAACAAATGCTAACGTCATAAACAAAGATAAAAAGGTGATCACCCCTGCAAAAACTGCTCCCCAGGAAACATTGACGCCCGCTTCTCCATCCATGAAATAACTCCTAAAACTTCTTCTCTTTTTCATTTTCATCATCCTCCAATAAACTAAAACTGTAATTTTTAGTATAAAGAAGCTGATGATACACCTCAAAGATTTCAGCGCAGATAATTATTCTATTTTTTATGCTGAAATCAAAATGAATCAAGAAAGCTTTTTCTGATAGGCATCCGCAGTTGCAAAAAAAGACTCTTTGCTGCACAAAGAGTCGGCCCAAAATCAGTATTTTTACTTCTTTGATATTCATACTTTTCAAGAATCGGTACTTGTCAGCGTCCAATTGACTGTTCCAGCATATGTCCCAGGGATAATCTTTAAAGGATTTGCTGTGAATGTAAAATAGATATCGTACTCATTGAAATTTTTATTCATATTTGCTTCTGTTGTTTCTTGAGTAAGTATTCTTTGCTTTTCGCTTGTCAGTTGGAAAACCAGATTTTTGGTCCCTTTTTCAAAAAAACGAAGAGAAAGGTTGTCTCCCCATGTATTTATCTGTTCCGCAATACTGTTCAACTGGCCATCCAAGACCCACCGATTTTCGCTTGTATTTGTTATGTCTAAATCAGCATTCGCTAAATTGGCTACTTTTACATAAAAAAATCCATCTTCTTGCTGAGAATTGACTAGGTCATTGACTGTCAAAATCTGACCATCGAAATTTCCTGGTACAGTATTCAGTTGGATGATTCCTCGAAAATCAACAGCTTTATAAACTATTTCTGACTGGTTTCCTTCTGTATCGACTGTATAGATTCCCACATAATAAAGATTTCCTGGCTGCAAGTTATCTGTTTCATATTCAATCGTCGTATTTAAAGGATCACTTACTTGTTCTCTTGAAAGGACTGCTTTTTCAGAAAATCCCGCTGTCGGCAATTCATCTTCTGTTACTAATGGTGTCATGAATAATGTCGCAGAAGTTGAATTTTCATCCTCTATTTCTATCGGAAAATAAGCCTTGCGATTTTGTCGGACGATCTGCGCATTGCTTTGTGCTTCTGCTGTTGTTGTATAGCTGTCTGCTACGGTCGGAGCCCAACTTCCTACGACGTTATAATAATGGGTGTCTGGACTACCTAATGAGATGGGCGAGGCAAACGCGTTCCCAGAAAACGAAGTCGTAGCAGGCACTTTTAAATCCAGATTTTTATCGATTTCCAGATAGTTATTTTTTACATTGAAAAAAACTTCGTACATGTTTCCTCTTTCTAAATCAGGCAGAGTCACTTTCAGAGTATCCCCATCTCTTGTAAAAGGAATTGATTCTCCTTCTGTCGGAATCACTACCGAAGACGAGTCTTCTACTTTTACAAATTTGACCGTATCCCCCACTAAATCAAGCGTCCTAGGTACCAACACACTGATAACAGTTCCTTCTTTTAAACTTGTCAAATCACTCGTATTAAGATAACTAAGGGCGGTAAGATACGTAAGTTCCTGCTCTTTATCAACTGTGTTGATCGTTGGATTTACTGCTCCCGTATCTAAAATCATCTGCATGTTTTCTGGTTGGAAAATCCCTGTTCTTAATTGCAGATCCACCAGTCCTTGGACATCGACGAAAGAAACTGCTTTTGCTTGAGCGTAACCGCCGTTTGCGCCAGTAAAACCAAAATAAACAGACTTTCCTGAATTTAAGCCTAAGTTATTTTTAAATGTATCATCAACAGGAATCGTTACATTGACATTATAGTCAGGTACTGTATAAGTAAATGTATTCGCACTTTTTTTGAATTCAACTGTGAACTGGTGCCATTGTCCATCTGTCAAGTCCGTGACACCTACTGTATCATTGTGATGAAGCACTTTATCAATAATCAAAAAACCATCTGTCGTATAGGAACTATTTGATCCCGGATAAGCCCAGGCAATGTGGTGACCTTTTGAGGCGACATCCCGATCCATCATGCCGTCATGAGCAATAATATTGCTGTTATTGTTATAAAAAGTATCAAATTCTATAGCAATACTATTGGGGATCGCTCCTTGGCTAAGCGGACTTGAATTTCCTGTATTTGCCCAAACACCGATTGTCGGTCCAGTCTCTGCAGCAATTGCAGTCGGACTTCTGCTTTGCATCACAAAAGTCAACCCGTCACTATCATTTGCGGTATTTTCAATAAAAAAAGCCATATCCATCTTAAAATCACTTGTAAATGACACAGGGTTATTGAACCACACTGCACCACTTGAGCTTGTTGTAGTGTCGTTGATTTGGACATAGCGGTGATTGGCTGATCCACTAGGCGCACCTGCTTTTCCCGCTGTAGTGATCATCGTACTGTCCACAGGCAATGTTTCAAAGGGCGGCTCGACCACTGCTGCCTTTATTTCTGAAGGTAAACATACCAACCAAGCAAGGAAAAGAAAAAACAGCCACCATCCACGACAAACAATTGACAATTTTTGTTTAGCCATTTCCAGTCCCACTTTCTTTGGATTTTTTTGATCGATAATAGCGCCAACTCAAATACAGAATGACCAGCAAAAGCAGAAGGATAAAGAAAATCAGCACATAAACCAGCATATTTTTATTTTCATATTTTTCTGCATAGACAGTTTTCTGATTGATCGTTTTTGCATTTGCTGCAGAAACAGTGAATGAATCATCAAAGATCCAATGACCTTTTGGGGAAGTCAGTTCGATATGCGTGGTATATTCGCCAGGCTCTAATTGTTCTGTATTTAATTCTGTCACTAAGGGAATCGTTGAATTTGGGGCAATCTGATAATTTTCGACTTCTTTTTCGCCAACGTTTTTCTTTGTTTCTTTTTCATGGATCGTTATTTCTGCTTTTACTTTGCCAAACGCAACTGGTTGATCATTTTTTACTGTGCTTTGAATAGCTGCATGGTCATTTTTTACGATTGGTTCTGTTTTTTCTAAAGTTAGATTCGGGGAAGGAAGATCGGTCAGTTCGGATCTTAAGCGAACGCCGACTTGTGTTTCGTAACGTGCTTGGAGCATTGCATCCTTTGATTCTTCCGTTTCTGAGGAAATTACTGCAAAAGAAAACGCACCTAAGATTTCACCTGTAATGGCTTGTTTTTTCATGTCTAAGGTAAAAGAAACTGCTTTTGCTTCATTGGGCATCAAACGTACCTGCTGCTGTTTTGGTTCAATCAGCTTTGTGAAGGAACGTCCTTTGTTTTTTTCAGCTGTTTCAGTTTTTTGATAGGCAATGATCCCCGTAGAAGTCGTATAGCTGTTCAAAGCAGCTGCTTCTATATCCAGTGATTGATTGGTCGTATTTTGAAGAATTATTGTCAACTCTTGCTTTGTTTCCTCTTTCACATGTAAATCGAAATATGTAGCTTCTGACACTTGGTTTTCGGGAAAACTTGGTATCACCGTAAAAGCTGTTGACTCTGCTTCGGCGGATAAATCACTGATAGTCAAACATAAGAAAAGAAGCCCTGAAAGAAAAGTTATCAAGAGCAGAACTTTGTTTTTTAACATCTCTCATCACCACACCATTCTTTAAGATAATCTTTTATAAAAAACTCACATGTAAAGCAATCTTTTCATTACATGTGAGCTGTTTTACCGTTACTCTGGTGTATAAGCGTTCGTCAATGTCCAAGTAACTGTCCCTGAATATTGACCGCTGTTGATGTTTTGCTTCGGAAATGTCAAAGTCGTTGCAGTGAAATCAAATTCATTTTTTGCTAAACCAGTTGTTCCATCAGCAGAAGCTACAAGCGTTGGATCCGTTGCACCTGCATCAAGCGCTGGAATCGTTCCAATTGTTGCATTCCCTGCAGCAGCAGTTGCAGCTAGATTCAATTTTACAGATTGCAGTCTGACAGAATTTTCATTTTCGATTTGAGAAAGCTTAGCTGTTAATGCCCATCCTGATTGATTCGGTCCTCTAAAATCAGAAACTGTCGTCGCCTCTGGTGTACTTGTCAAGGATTGATCTGCTTCCGCAATATCTTGAATCGATAATGTACCAAAGTTGAAATTAGAAACAGTGTCTAAGCTCAATACGCCAGGCTGCACAGTCAAAGAAGCTTCACTTTCTAATTCAGCTGTAGGGTTTGCTTCCACAGCAGAGATTCCCTGAGCGCCTCCAACTAAACCAACACCGCTGACCAACAACAATAAAGCAAACTTTTTCATAGTATCCCATCCTTTTCTTTTTTACTTTGAACAAACGCTCTACCAACATCTAAAAAAATCGTCCAACATTTTTCTAGTATCTTTCGTCAATATTTGTTATCACCCATTTCTCCTTTTATTTTCGCGCGTTTTTTATAACAAATATCTCATTGTATTTTCAGAATAACATATAGTATAAAAAACACAAAAAAACATGCATTATAAATTTCAAACGGTGATATATCGACTTAAAAATACCTAAATTTGTTACTAAGCACATATTTAACAAGGCATATCCCCTATTAAAACTCTATTCCACCAAATAAATAAAGATGTTTTTTATAACTAAATTCTAACTATTTTTACAGAATAACATAAAAAAGAAACACAAATAAAAAAACATGTACTATAAGTCATTTTTTTATTTGTTTGGATTTTCTTTACTCGTGCTATACTTAAAATAAACGAAGGGAGGAATTTATTGATGTATGGCCAAACGCTCAAAAAAATAAGAGAAGATAAAGGGTTAAAACAAAAAGATGTTTGCCAAAACATTGTTACTTTAAGTTACTACAGTCGTATCGAAAGAAATATCAGCTCCCCTACTATCGATGTATTTGAGAAACTCATCAAAAATCTGAATGTCGGTTTAGAAGAATTTATGTATATCCACAACGAGTACAAAAAACCTTTGAGCGATTGCACATGGTTTGAACTTTCTGAACTTTATCATAAAGGTGATATTCAAGGACTTGTTGACGCTAAAAATGCGATTTCAAAAGGAAATGGCGAACACAACGATCCTACTCTCACAGCTATCATTGATTTATTCATTGCTCGCTTAGGCGGCAACGCTACTAACACAAATATAGACCAGATTATTCAACGCTTGATGGAGCTGGAGAATTGGACCAGCCGCGAAGCAAGAGTATTTATCACTATCATGGATGAGCTGCCGATAGAGACATTGTTCGTTGTCGTCAATGTTCTTTTAAAGAAAAGAAATCTATATGCTGAATCTCACGGTTTTAACTCTCCTTACTGTAAAATATTGATGAACGCTGTATTGATGTGTATCGATACTGGTTATCTAAGAGAAGGTTATACATACCTCCAAACATTCAAAAATATGTTGGAAATTCGCGACTTGTTTGGGAAAACGATGGGACTTTATTTGGAAGGATTACTCGATTATGCTAAAGGGATGCAAACAGAAGGAGAAAAAAAGATAACAGATGCTTTTACTATCTTCCACTTGCTGGATATGGAGAATTTTGCGCATAAATACAAGGTGCATTTTGAAGATATCAAAGAAAAGTATGCAGGCGCAGAAGTGCGTTCTTTTTAACGTAAAAACATGGAAAGTTTTCTTCCCGTTGAAAAGAGTTTTAACGCTCAGGTCAAAACGCTTGGCTCACAACCTCTATCTAAACGGTGTTCACGAGCTAGCTTCTTCGGTGATAAGCTTTTTTACTGAGAAATATGAAAAGCTATTTCCCAGTAAAAAAGAGTCTTATCACTTGAAGCTGAGCAGCTCGTTCACAACCTCTATAGGCAAATATATTGAATCAGATTCCCATTATTGTTACCTTTTTAAAGGACGCTTGTCCAATACTAATTTTAGGAGGTACGTTTTGGGATTTATTCGTACGAACAAAAGGGAACTTTCCCTGCTCATTATTTATTTTTTATTTATCGGGTTGCAGTTAGGTCTTCTTCCGCTATATGCACTATCTGTAATGACTGGTACTGATTTAGTGAATTCAGACTTCTTGATATTAGCAACCAATTTATGTATACCGTCGATTATAGGAATTATTTTATTTTGGAAAGAAATCATACAAAGCTTTTCTTATTTTAAAAAGAATACTTGGTTGCGAATTGCTGGGATTTTCTTTTGGGTAGCACTTATTCTTTTCGTGGATATTCTTATGCAGAACTTGATAGGCGTACAAAATCAAGCAGAGAATCAAGAAGGTTTGCTGCAGTTAGGTGAACAAACGCCATTATTTTTGATATTGATCGTCTTTGCTTTCTTTGGACCGATCATAGAAGAACTTATTTTTCGACATCTTTTGATCAACTGGCTTTCTCGATACATTGGTCTAGTATTCGCTTCTCTACTTTCTATTTTTCTGTTTACATTCTTTCATGTACAGCAGCCAATCGATTTTTTGATCTACGCACCAGGAGCCATTTTGTTAACGGCTGCTTATTTGACGGCAAACCGTTCAATTGTTTTTGTCATGGCTATCCATATTTTAAATAATACGCTTGGCTTTTTGTTATAAATCTGAAGAAGATAGCTGAATAAATAAATAACTGTCCGCCTGTGAAAGCAGGTGGATTTTTTTAATGTCATTTATTGAATGTATACAAAACCAAACAATAGACTCTACATTTATAAAATAATCGAAAACAAAAAAAGAACCCTTGATGATCAAGGGTTCTTCCTTTGTCTGATAACAAATGATTAACGACGGATTTCTTTGATACGAGCTGCTTTTCCGTGTAATGCACGCAAGTAGTACAATTTTGCACGACGTACTTTACCGTAACGAACAACTTCGATTTTTGCAACACGTGGTGTGTGCAATGGGAATGTACGTTCAACGCCAACCCCGTTAGAAACTTTACGTACTGTGTAAGTTTCGCTGATACCAGCTCCGCGGCGTTTGATTACAACACCTTCAAATAACTGGATACGTTCGCGAGTACCTTCGACAACTTTCGCGTGAACACGTACTGTGTCACCAGGACGGAAAGCAGGGATGTCAGAACGTAATTGTTCTTTTGTTAATTCTTCGATTAATGGATTCATTTTATCTTTCTCCTTATTCCAAATATTCATATGACTGGTCACAGCGGAATATCGTAATAGTTGAGTGTTTTACACTCACCAAAAAATTCTAACATAAGTTACGAACACTGTAAAGCAGTTTCAAAAAAAGAATCGGACATTTTCAGAAAAAATGGTGCATTTATTTTTAAAATTTTCTTTATCCTTCTTTTTTGATTTCTTCCAGCATTTTTTTCATTTGATTGGTCAATTCGATTTTTTCCAGCATATCCGGACGTCTTTGATAGGTTCTGCGCAAGGATTCTTTCAGCTGCCATTCTTCAATCAGTTTATGGTTGCCGTTCATCAAGACTTCTGGTACTTTCAGGCCCTTGAATTCTGCTGGACGTGTATATTGCGGATGTTCCAGCAAACCAGTGGAATGAGAATCTGTTTGAGCAGACGTTTGATTACCTAAAACATCTGGTAATAAGCGCACGGTCGCATCGATCATGACCATTGCTCCTAGTTCTCCGCCTGTTAGGACGTAATCCCCTAATGAGACTTCATCAGTTACCAATGTACGGATACGTTCATCATACCCTTCATAATGGCCGCAGATGAACACAAGATGCTCTTCTTGCGAAAATTCTTCCGCCATTTTTTGATCGAATCGTTTTCCTGCTGGATCAAGCAGGATCACGCGTTTTTTCACGTCTGGAGCAGCTTCATTGATTGCTTGGATATTGTCATAGATGGGTTGGACTTTCAACAGCATGCCAGCACCGCCGCCATAAGGATAATCGTCCACCGTCTGATGCTTGTTGTCTGAGTATTCTCTAAAATTTGAGACATTGATATCCAAGAGTCCTTTATCTACTGCTTTACCAATGATCGACTCGTCCATCGGTCCTTCAAACATTCGCGGAAACAGAGTTAATACATCAATCTTCATCATCGATCAGCCCTTCTGGTATCTCAACAATGATTTTTCCATTTTCAGGATCAACTTCTTTGACGACAGAAGCAATGTAAGGTAATAAAAGATCTCTTTTCTTCGGACGTTGGACGACCCAAACATCATTTGCTCCTGGAGAAAGGATTTCTTTTACTTTCCCTAACAATTCTCCAGTCTCGTCAAATACATCTAAACCAATGATTTCATGGTAATAAAACTCATCCTCTGATAATTCGCTTAATTTTTCTTTTGATACTTTCAAGATGCCGTCGCGATATTTTTCTACATCATTGATGTTTGGATGGTTTTCAAAACTCAAGATAATAAAGTTCTTGTGTTTGCGTGAGCTTTTGATCGTTAATTCGATTGGCTGTTTGCCTTCTTGGAATAAAGTCAGTGTTTCGCCTGCTTTATACCGTTCTTCAGGAAAATCAGTCATGGAGATTACGCGTACTTCTCCTTTGATTCCTTGTGTATTGACGATTTTACCTACATTCAAATATTCAGTCACCGTTTTTCCTCATTTCTTTTTTCTCTGCTTTATTTTAGCATTTGTCTACCGGCAATTCTAGGTTTGTTTGGAAGTTTTGCGCTAACGGTTCATCGAAACAGCCATTTCCAGAGCAGTTAACGGATCATGATGAGTGATGGTATAAAGATCTGTCCCGTTTTGCCAGCTTACTTGTGCGGCTTTATTACTGGTATCCGCCAAATCTAAAGTGATCAGCCCTACGATTTCAGGAGCTGGCAAGGTATTTTCTTCTAGATAATTGACGATATCTTTTGCAGCTGGTACAGGATCTTGACCATCGATATTACTTGCACGAACACGAAGACGCCAGTTTCCTTCTGTCCATTCTAAATAGCTTGATCCGGCTGCGCCTTGCTGATAGCCTGTGATGTCATGTCCTAAATCAACTGGCTGTGCGTTGGTATCCACTGTGAATGGCTGCATAGCCGTCACCGCTTCGTTACTTGAAGCAAATGCATAGCGGTAAAGATAAGTTGCTTGTGGCGTTTCTTGATTCAACTGCTGATCATTCAACGGTAATTTTTGGCCCAGATCATAATAAAGCACCGAGAAACCTTGCTTCGTTTCGGCAGCTGCAATATTCAGGTTCTGAGCTACAGGTACTTTTGTCGGCAGCAGGACATTGGGATATTTTTGCTGTAGTTGCTCCATCGCATCGCCTGTTGGTTGTGTCTCGCTTTTGCCTGCTTCACTGGTTGTTTCCGTACTTTTAGAAGTGCTGCTTTGTGTAGTTTGCGTGCTTTCTGTGGTACTTGTTGCGGCACTTTCTGCTGTACTTTCTTGTTCATTACTGCCAGGATTGCTGCAGCCTGCCAACAGTAAGATAAAACTTCCCAATAACATGATTTTTTTCATCGTTTGACACTCCCCTCTTTATTCAAGAATACGCTGTCTTTTTTATTTTGACAAAAAAAACTGTTTCGAAGCAAGCTTCAAAACAGTTTTGATGATCATTTTTTCCCGTCAAGGATATTTAAACGTACTTTTTTCGAATCATTGGTACGGACACCATAAACGATTGTACGAATCGCTTTTGCGACACGCCCTTGTTTTCCGATGATACGTCCGATATCTTCCGGTGCTACCGTTAGATTGTATTCGTAAAAATCATCTGATTCAACGATTTCAATCTCGGCTTGATCTGGTTGGGTGACTAACGGACGAACGATTGTTAAGATCAACTCTCTTAAATCTTTCATATCCGTTCACCTTATTTCTTTGTAAATTTAGCTTCGTGGTGTTTTTTCATAACGCCTTCTTTTGAAAGGATGTTACGAACTGTATCAGAAGGTTGTGCACCTTTTGACAACCAGTCAAGAACTAAATCTTCTTTTAAAACAACTTCTGCAGGATCTTTCAAAGGATTGTAAGTTCCAACAGTTTCAATAAAACGTCCGTCACGAGGAGAACGTGAATCAGCTACAACGATACGGTAAAAAGGACTTTTCTTAGAACCCATGCGTTTTAAACGAATTTTAACTGCCATTATTTATTTCCACCTCCATTGATTTAATCACAAGTTGTAGTTTAACAGGTTTTTTTTACCCTGTAAAGCTTTTTTTCTTTACAGTTAACTTTTTTCTTGAAATGCATATTATTTGTCGTGTTTCCTTATCTTTTGTAAGCTTATTATAGTAGCAAAATGAAGGAGGAATTATTTATGACAAAAAAAATCGGTTTTTTTATTGGTAGTTTACGTGAAGAATCTTATAACAAGAAAACAGCTTTAGCTCTGGCTGATCTGCTTCCTGACGGCTATGAAAGTAAAATCATAACAATCAGTGATCTGCCTTTTTACAATGAAGATCTGGAAAGCCCAGAAAAAGCACCAGCAGAGTGGACGCGTTTCCGTAATGAAGTCAAAGAATTAGATGGTGTTGTCTTTGTTACACCGGAATACAACCGTTCTGTACCTGCTGTCTTGAAAAATGCTTTAGATGTCGGTTCTCGCCCTTATGGTCATAGTGCTTGGGATAAGAAACCAGGTTTGGTCGTTTCTGTTTCTCCTGGTGGAATCGGCGGGTTTGGTGCCAACCATCACTTGCGCCAATCACTTGTCTTCCTGAATGTTCCTACTTTGCAGCAGCCTGAAGCCTATATTGGGAATATCAATAACTTGATTGGTGAAAATGGCGAAATCATCGAAGGTACATTGAACTTCTTCCAAACAATCATGAATTCTTACATCGATTTCTTAGAAAAATTGACCGACTAACATAAAAATACAGCGCGGGATAACTTCCTGCGCTGTATTTTTGTTTTTTTATAAAGAAGAATCACTTCTTTTTCTATAACGCAATTCAGCAAATTGTCCAAATTGTTCCACACCTATATATTCAAGCCGTTCTTCGTAGTCTCCTGGCTCAAACAATCGGATTCCTTTTCCTAATAATACGGGTGCTATTTGGATTTGCCACTCGTCGATCATGTTCTCTTCAAGCAGCGGTTTTATCAGGGAACCTCCGCCGACGATCCAAATATTTCCTCCCTCTTTTTCCTTCAGCTGCTTTAAGAATGTCACAGGATCTTCGTGGATAACTGTTGCATCAGACATTTGCAATTCAGGGTTTCTTGAAAAGACAAAGTTTTTCTTTTCTGGATAAAGCGCTTCTGCTTCTAACAGTTTTTTTGCTTCTTCGTATGTTTTTCTTCCCATAACAGTTGTATCTATAGTTTCAAAAAACGCTTCATAAGTTGTTTGTTCTCCTGTTGGTGTATCCAACAGCCATTGAAGATCATGATTCGCTGCGGCGAGATAGCCGTCCAGACTGATTGCTCCATAAAAAACGATTTTACGCATGGATACGCTCCTTTACTTCTTGATGGCGGAAACAATCCGCTAAGTGATCATTGATGATACCGACTGCTTCTAAAAAAGCATAGACTGTCGTGCTTCCGACAAATTTAAAGCCTCTTTTTTTCAAATCTTTGGTCAACTTATCCGACAATTCGTTGGTCGTGGGGATCTTGCTTTGTTCTTCATAACGATTATTTAACGGCTGATGACCTGTGAAAGACCATAAATAATCAGAAAAACTGGTGTATTCGGCTTGGATCTTTTGTACCGCTTGTGCGTTGACGATTGCCGCTTCGATTTTTCGGCGGTTGCGGATGATTCCTGGATTTGTCAATAATTCTTCTACTTTGTTTTGGTCGTAAGCAGCGACTTTATCAATTGCAAATCCATCATAGGCTAAATCAAAGGCCGCTTCTTTATTCAAAATCGTCTGCCAGCTTAAACCTGCTTGATTGATGTCGAGCATCAGTTTTCTAAAAAGCTTTTGGTCATCGTATTCTGGGACGCCCCAAACATGATCATGGTACTGTTTCATTGATTCTGTGGATTCAGCCCATGGACAACGTTTCATTTTCTTCACCTCTGACTTATTTTATCAAAATGAAGTGATTTACACGAACGAAAGGAAACTTTACTTTTATCTCTATGCAAAAAAAACCGCAAAACAAACCCTGTTTTGCGGATTTCGGCCAGTTATTGGAGATGGCGGTCACAAAGTTAAGTTGCGGAAATAAGTTAAAAAAGCAAAATATGATAAGTTATTTCTGTCTTTTTTATCCTTATTTCTTAAAGCAGAACATTGTTTTCATCATCTCTATATAAACGGCGTTCAAAAGCTAGCCCCTGCGACGATAAGCTTTTTTCAGAAAAAATGTAAGAAGCTATTTTCTCTGAAAAAAGAGTCTTATCGCTTGGGGCTGGACAGTTTTTTTACAACCTCTTTATTTTTATTTCTTTTTCTTCTTTTTCTTCTTATTTTTCTTGATCATTCGGTTCATTGCCATTTTGCCTAGTTTTCCTTTGACCCCTGAACCAAACATTTGATCCATTCCTGGAATGTTCATATCGCCTTTCGACATTTGCTGCATCATTTTGCGTGATTCTTTGAACTGTTTGATCATGCGGTTGACTTCTACGACGCTGTTCCCAGAACCTGCTGCGATACGGCGGCGGCGGCTTGGATTCAACAGATCAGGATTTTCACGTTCTGCTGGTGTCATTGAGAAGACCATTGCTTTTTTGCGGGCAACGTCTTTCGGATCAACTTTGACATTTTCGATTCCTGGTACTTGGTTCATACCTGGGATCATTTTGATCAAATCTTCTAATGGACCCATGCCCATCACTTGGTCTAATTGTTCGATAAAGTCATTGAAATCAAAGCTGTTCTCACGCATTTTTTGCGCTAATTCTTCGGCTTTCTTTTCATCATATTCCTGCTGTGCTTTTTCAATCAGCGTCAGCATATCGCCCATACCAAGGATACGGCTGGACATACGATCTGGATGGAAAACTTCCAAATCCGTCAGTTTTTCACCAGAACCGATGAACTTGATTGGCGCTCCGGTAACAGAACGAATAGACAGCGCTGCACCACCACGTGTGTCACCATCTAATTTTGTGATGACGACCCCAGTGATCCCTAATTGCTGATTGAAACTATCCGCAACGTTTACGGCATCTTGTCCGGTCATAGCATCCACGACCAATAGGATTTCATTTGGCTGCGCCAATTCTTTGATTTGTTTCAATTCATCCATCAATGCTTCATCGATGTGCAAACGACCTGCTGTATCGATCAATACATAGTCATTTTTCTTTTCTCGAGCCAGTTCTAACCCTTGACGTACGATTTCCACTGGACTAACATCTGTTCCCATATCGAAAACTGGTACATCCAATTGCTGACCTAAAACTTTCAATTGATCGACAGCGGCTGGACGATACACGTCACCAGCAATCATCAAGGGACGTGCATTTTCCGTTTTCTTCAAATGGTTAGCTAATTTTCCAGCAAAAGTTGTTTTACCAGCCCCTTGCAAACCAGCCATCATGATAACTGTAGGGATTTTCGGTGATTTATTCAATTCGGCTGTTTCTGAACCTAATGTTGCCGTCAATTCTTCATCAACGATTTTAACGATTTGTTGGGCTGGAGATAGACTTTCTAAGACTTCAGCGCCGATTGCTCTTTCTCTGACACGTTTTGTGAAGTCTTTTACTACTTGCAAGTTAACATCGGCTTCGAGTAAAGCAAGGCGGATTTCCCGCATCATTTCTTTTACGTCAGCCTCTGATATTTTTCCTTTTCTTCTTAATTTGCTCATTGCCTGCTGCAGGCGTTCTGTCAAACTTTCAAATGCCATGTTTTTCTCATTCCTTTAGTTTATTCTTCAATTGCTTGGATCTGCATGATTAGATTTTCCAATAGTTCGTCTTCTGGATAATGCACTGCGATATGGGCAGTCATTTTTTCTAAGATTTCTTCTCTGACGATATAATTCGAGAATAGGTGCAGTTTTCTTTCATAATCTTCCAGAAGCTTCTCTGTTCTTTTGATATTATCATAAACCGCTTGCCGACTCACTTCATATTCTTCTGCTATCTCTCCAAGGGAAAAATCATCTGCATAATACAATTCCATATAATTCATCTGTTTTTCCGTCAATAGCGTCGAATAAAATTCGAATAGAGCATTCATTCGGTTTGTTTTTTCGATTTCCACTAGATTCACCTCTGCTGCTCCAGCCATTCTTCGTCAGATAGTACACTTAGTCCTTGTTGGAGAAAATAAGCTGACGCTACGCCGAAGCCATTTTTGTTTTTACCAGAAAAACTGCCGTCATAGATCATTCCATGACCGCATGAAGGACTTTTTGCTTTTAAGATGACCATCTCTACTTCAGCCTCTGTCAATTTTTGGAAAGCGGTGATTGCTCCTTTTTGGTAAGCTTCTGTCACATCTTCGCCGTTGCAAGTCATGACCCGCGCTCGTCCATCCCAAACATCGAATCCGTCGCCGCCAACGATCTCAGCAGGATCTCGAGGCGTTTCCAAACCGCCCAGTATCTCAGGACAAACCATGATCGCCTTACCTTCTTCTACCAGTTGTTTCAACTGAGGAACAGCTTTTTCTTTCCCATCGTAACGGCAAAGTACGCCGCCCAAACACGCGCTGATACCGATCATCTTGTCCTTCCTTTCTTTCCAACAAAAGTGCGTGTCCATTATATCATTTATTTTGCTGACAAAATAGTCCTTAACGCGCATTCTATGCTAAAATAGAGAAAGAATCCAACTATTCAAAGGAGAACTTATGAAAAAAATCCTAGTCGTTGATGATGAACCTTCGATCGTTACACTGCTGACTTTCAACCTTGAAAAAGAAGGGTATCAGGTAACGAGTGCGGCAGATGGTCAAGAAGGCCTTAGCCTCGCACTGGATCATCCATTTGATTTTATTATTTTAGATGTCATGCTCCCTGGTATAGACGGCATGGCGATCACCCAGCGCCTCCGACAAGAAAAAATCGACACACCGATTTTGATGCTCACAGCAAAAGACGATCAGATTGATCGGATTTTAGGTTTGGAAATCGGGGCAGATGACTATTTGACGAAACCTTTTAGTCCGCGAGAAGTATTGGCACGTATGAAAGCAATCTTCCGCCGAATCGAACCCCGAAAAGAGAAAGCAGAACCAGAACCCGAATATTTGACAGTCGGAAAAATCACTGCTGATTTAACGAATTACCAAGTCAGAGTCTCTGATCAGCTGATTGATTTGACCCCTAAAGAATTTGAACTTCTGGTTTATTTTATGAAACGAAAAGATCGTGTAATCGACCGAGACACATTGCTGGAACGGATTTGGAATTTTGATTTCGCTGGACAAAGCCGAATCGTTGATGTCCACGTCAGCCATTTGCGGGAAAAAATCGAACGTGACCCCAAACATCCAAAATACTTGGTGACCGTTAGAGGATTCGGTTATAAATTTCAGGAACCTGCCCTATGAGTTGGAAGAAATCTTCTGAAACGATCATCTTGCTCCTCCTTCTGGTGGGCCTGTTTTTTGGCTGCTGGCAAATCATTGCTAATTATTTCAAACAGCAGATCATCAGTCAGCAAGAAGAATATTTATCAAAAAAAGTCCAGTTGCTGAGTCAGCATCTGGATTTAGATCATTTGAACTCAAAAGAAGATCATGAACTATTAGAAAGCTTTATCAATGATTCTTCTGAACGGCTGACTTTACTTGACCCTGAAGGTAAGATCTTATTTGATACCAGCAATCCTTCTTTGAAAGGCACCCGCTACTCACGGCCAGAGATCCAAACTGTAATGAACGGCAGCAGACAAGGCAGCTCTCTTCGGGTCAGCGATACTTTGCATAAAGAACTGCTTTATGTCGCATTGCCTCTTAAACAAAAAGAGAAGCTAGTCGGTGTATTGCGTATCGCAGAAGCCACAAGCAACTTTTTGCCGCGAACGGACTCTTTCCGCCGTTGGATTTTCGGGATTTTTCTTTTTGTCTTCTTTTTCATGTTCTGCGTGATCTATTATCTTGTCCGCCAAAAAAACCAGCCGATCCGAACGATTCTGCCGGTCTTGAAAAAAATGGTTGCCAACCCTCAGCGAACAGAAGTTATCATGCAGACCTCTGATCAATGGGAAGAATTATATCAAACGATCAACGCATTAAGCGAACAAACAAGCGAGACCTATCGTGCCTATACCACGACCGAAGAGCAATTTTTCACTTTGCTGAATGAATTGATGATCGGTATCTTTCTGATCGACTACGAAGAGCACCTTCTTCTGCTGAATCCTAAAATGCAGCTTCACCTTGGTGTAGATCATTTCGTGCCCGGACAAAACTATACCGAAGTCATCCAAGAACCGAAAGTGATCCAATTGATCCACCAAGTAACGCCGGAAGCGCCGATCCAGCAGCAGGAAATCACCTTCAGCAATCAGCAAACGCTTGATTTAAGTCTTCGTTATTTCAAGCAGCCAGATGAAACAGGACAAATCATGGGAATCGCCTATGACCTCACAAAAGTCAGACAGCTGGAAAAACTGCAAAAAGACTTTGTTGGAAATGTCTCCCACGAATTAAAAACACCTGTCACTTCACTGATGGGCTTTACGGAAACCTTGCTGGATGGTGCAAAAGATGATCCTGAGACCTTGACTGCTTTCTTGAAAATCATGCAGAAAGACGCCGCTCGATTAAACGATCTTATTTTAGAAATCATCCAGTTATCTAGAAATGGCGAAACTTCATATGAACTACGCACCCTTTCACTAGAAGTATTGTTCCAGCAAATCATTCAAAGCTATCAACCAGCAATCGACGAAAAACATTTGGATATCCAGCTTTCTGGCACACCAAACAGTACTTTTACGATCCAGCTTGAACTGCTATATCCAATCATCAAAAACCTAGTAGAAAATGCGATCCAATATTCGAAAGAAAACAGCAAGATCATCATTCGTTATTTTGCAGGAGAAACATTACAGTTTTCTGTCCAAGATTTCGGTATGGGGATCGACCAAGAAGACCAAGAACGGATTTTCGAACGTTTTTATCGGGTAGACAAAGCGCGAAGCCGTCATTCTGGCGGAACAGGACTTGGTTTAGCCATTGTCAAAGAGTATGTCACTCGGCTGGGGGGCACGATCCAAGTGACCAGCCATCCGCAAGTGGGTTCAACTTTTGAAGTCACATTGCCTAAACAAGAACCAGCCAGCTGACGAAAGAAAAAACACAAAGAAACCGCGCCGAAATCCAACTTCGGCGCGGTTTTTGTATTTATTTTATAAAATTATTCTTTTGGCGTTACGTTTCCATTTACGTCACGCTCTACTGTCATATCTGTGATTGGGAGATAACCAAGTTCGACAACTGGTCCATTTTGCACTTCATCTTCCAACATGTAATCTAAGAATTTTTGGACTTCTGGATCTGGCGTTCCTTTTGTATACATATGCTCATACGCCCAGATTTTCCAACTGTTATCGATCACATTCTCTTTTTTAGGTTCCACGTCATCGATTGACAATGCTTGAATAGAATCATCTAAGTAAGAAAAGGCTAAGTAGCTGATAGCACCTGGTGTTTGGCTGACGATTTGGCGAACTGCACCGGAAGAATCCTGTTCTTGTGTCTGGATGGGTTCTTCGTCATTCAATGCCCATTTTTCAAACGTTGCTCGTGTACCGCTTCCGTTCGCACGGTTGATTACGTTGATTTCTTGGTCTGCGCCGCCTACTTCGTTCCAATTAGTGATTTTTCCTGTAAAGATATCGATCAATTGCTGATGTGTGATGTTTTCTACGCCAATATCTTTATTGATTACTGGTGCCATACCGACAACTGCAACACGATGATCCACGAGCGCGTCTGCATCGATTCCATCTCGGTCTTCCGCAAAGATATCTGAATTTCCGATCGTTACAGAGCCATCTGACACTTGGCTTAGTCCTGTACCGCTGCCTCCTCCTTGTACTGAAATAGTATAATTAGGATTATTTTGAACAAAACTTTCTTGCGCTGCATCAACGAGCGGCTGCAAGGCAGTTGAGCCTACTGCAACGATTTTTACTTCATCATTTGTTGAAGAACCTGAAGAAGATGATCCTCCTTGTCCACCGCACCCAGCAAGGGCAAGTAACGTTCCTACGACTCCTAAAGAAATTAACCACTTTTTCATTTTCCGTCTCCTTTCTTACTGACAAGTTCAGTGTACCAGTCCCCTGTAAACAGTCCGTATGAATGCTGTAAATATCTAGTTAATTTATGTAAATTTTTTGTAAAACCGCTTTAAAAAGAAATAAAAACTGCTGTTTTGTCAAAAAAACCGAAAAAAATAAGCTTAAATGACGAAAATCGTTGACTTTTTTTCTTAGAAACGAGAAAATTTTAGTAGTGATTTTTATTACGAAATAATTCTAATCTAGGAGGAAGAAAGAATGTCATTGATTGGTAAAGAAATTGGAGAATTTCGTGCAAACGCTTTTTATAAAGGTGAATTTACGGAAGTCTCTTCTGAAGATCTAAAGGGCCACTGGAGCATTGTCTGCTTTTACCCCGCGGATTTTTCTTTTGTCTGCCCCACTGAATTAGAAGATTTACAAGAACAATATCCTGAATTGCAAAAATTAGGCGTTGAAGTCTACTCTGTTTCAACAGATACTCATTACACGCATAAAGCTTGGCATGACCATTCAGACGCAATCAGCAAAATCGAATACATGATGATTGGCGATCCTAGTCAAAAAATCTCTCGTTTATTCGATGTCTTAGATGAAGAAGAAGGATTGTCGCAAAGAGGAACATTCATCATTGATCCAGATGGTATTGTCCAAAGTGCAGAAATCAACGCTGATGGTATCGGGCGAGACGCAAGTATTCTAGTCGACAAGATCAAAGCTGGCCAATATGTCCGCAGTCACCCAGGAGAAGTGTGCCCTGCAAAGTGGAAAGAAGGAAGCGAAACATTGAAACCAAGTCTTGATCTTGTAGGCAAAATTTAAGGAGCGGATACAATGTTAGATAAAGAAATCAAAGAACAGCTGAAACAATACCTCAACATGTTAGAAGCGCCTCTTACATTGACTGTCAGCACCGATCAAACAGAAAATGGTCAAAAACTGCAAGCCTTTATCGAAGAAGTCGGCAGTTTAACAGAACAGATCACTATTGAAGAAGCTCCCCTTGAAAGAACACCTAGTTTCTCAATAGCAAAAACAGGTGAAGAATCTCGGATCACTTTTGCCGGTATCCCCCTTGGCCATGAATTCACCTCGTTCGTTTTAGCTTTGCTGCAAGTGAGCGGCCGCCCGCCAAAAATCGAGGAAACGGTTCGCGAAAGAATTTCAGCTTTAGATAAATCCCATCATTTCGAAACATATGTCAGCTTATCTTGCCATAATTGTCCAGATATCGTTCAAGCACTGAATATCATGAGCGTCTTGAATCCAAAAATCTCTCATACGATGATCGATGGTGCTTTTTTCAAAGAAGAAGCGGAAGCAAAAGACATTTTAGCGGTGCCAGCTGTCTATCAAGATGGCGCGTTTTTCTCCAGCGGTCGTTCCTCTTTAGAAGAGATTTTGACACTTTTGGAAGACTCTCCTACTTCTGTTCCAACCCGCACTGAGGAAACAGAACCTTATGATGTCTTGATCATCGGCGGCGGTCCAGCTGGTGCAAGTGCTGCCGTTTATGCTGCGAGAAAAGGGATTCGAACAGGCGTTGTCGCAGAATCATTTGGCGGACAAATCACCGAGACTTTAGGGATCGAGAATATTATCGGTATCCCTAACACAGAAGGCCCGCGATTTGCTGCTGCCATCGAAGAACATGTCAAGAGATATTCCGTTGACCTTTTGAAATATCAGCGAGCAGCTTCGTTAACAAAAAATGAATTTGTTGAAATTACTCTTGAAAATGGGACGCTGCTGAAAAGTAAAACAGCGATTTTAGCAACTGGTGCACGCTGGCGAATGATTGGGGTTCCTGGTGAAGAAGAATTCAAAAATAAAGGAGTGGCTTACTGCCCGCATTGTGATGGACCTCTTTTCGAAGGGAAAGAAATCGCTGTGGTCGGCGGCGGAAATTCTGGAATTGAAGCAGCGATCGATCTGGCAGGGATCGTCAAACATGTCACTGTTTTAGAATTCATGCCTGAACTTAGCGCTGATACGATTTTGAAGGAGCGCTTGGCTTCTCTCCCAAACGTTACGGTATTGACCAATGTCCAAACCAAAGCAATCACCGGTGATTCTCGAGTCAAAGGATTGACCTATCTCGATCGGGAAACAAAAGCAGAACACGCTTTGACAGTTGAAGGCGTCTTTGTATTGATTGGTCTGGTTCCAAACACAGAATGGTTAGCTGACACAGTCGACAGGAATACAGCTGGCGAGATCATCGTCGACAAACATGGTGCCACTTCTCTTGACGGTGTCTTCGCTGCTGGCGATTGTACCGACAGCGCGTATAAACAGATCGTTATTTCTATGGGCTCAGGTGCTACTGCTGCATTAGGTGCATTTGACTACTTGATCCGCCATTGATTTCTTTTTACAACAGAAAAAGCAGACCGTGGAATGACCGATCTGCTTTTTTTTAATTTTTCGTTCCTTCTATTGAAAGATCCTGACATTTAACATTTGCTATAAAATACAGCACTACCGAGAAGAACGTCGCTAAAATCGCGAGATAAAACGGCGGTCGAATAGTGATAAGATACATAGAAAGATAATTTGAAGAATCTCTTAATCCGCTTTCGCTTAATCCTGTCGGTCCGATAATGATTCGGGGAAGCATTGCCAAAATCGATAAATAGATCAGCATACAAGAAAAACATAGCAGCTTCCAATTGTCCGTGCGGATAAAAGTGTTCGGAATAAGTAAACTAATACTAATGAATAAATAAAAAAATGATAACGTTGGAAAATTTTGTACCAGTAAAAGCCCATTTCCATGAATTGTTCCTAACACTTCAGCATCTTGCACCACTGCATTCACCCAAGTAAAAGGCAAGAGCAAGATAGGGATAAACCAAAAAAGCAAATAAGTACGGCTATTCACGAGTTTACTTCTCATTTTCTTCCCCTCCAAAACACATCCTAACAGATACTATACAATTTTCCTTCTGAAAAAATTAGGGATAAAATCTTTTTTTTCAAAAAAAACCCCATGAGATTTTATTCATTTCCAATCACTAAACTGGATTTTTTTCATAAATTATGATTTTTTTCTGTTAATTTGGTGAAAAACAACTGTTTTTTAAGAAATCAGCGCTGTACAAATCAAAAATACACTTGTACAACGCTGATTACTGTTTTTTTTTACAAATTGTTTGAAAACTGTTTCTTTTGCTTCTAGCGTGTATGCAGATACACTTTTTTAACGATCATCTTATCGAAAAGCTGTGATTGGCTTGCCTGTTCTCCGATTACTTCTGCAATAATCGTCTGCTGCTCCTGTTTCTTGCGCAGCTGATAATTGATTTTCCCTGTTTCAGTCAGCTCGTGAAGCATATCCGTCACGCCGCCAAAGCCTGTTTTCTTCGTAATAAAGCCTAGTGCGACCATTTTTTCATCTAATAATTTTGCAGAGATAGATGCACCAGTCACTAATGTATGCTGTAATGCTTGTGCCAGTCCGCTCAATGCTTCAGGTGCTGTTTCTTTTTGCTCAGCAGGTTCAGCAGAAGCAGCAGTCTGTTCTTTCGGCTGCGCTGCTTTCGCCGGAGCAGGTCTGCTTGATTTCTTCGCTTTTGATTTTCTAAGATCCTCTAATTCCTGCACCAATGTCTCGTACTGCTCTTGGGTCAGCATCACACCTGCGATTTTCTCGCGGTTGAAGATATATACGCCTGTTTCTGCTTCTCTTGCTTGAGCAAATACATCCATCGGCGATTTTTTCACTTCTGTTATAGAAGATGTAGGAACTTCTAATTTCTTCAAAGTCACCGGCTTGACTCCTCCTTTGTTAATCAGGAATATTATAGCATAGTCAAAGGATAAGTTGCTTGCTAAAAATGTTTATTCTCGCTTTTTCTGAGCCAGCGGTCAATGTCCGAAAGAAAATAATCGATCCCTAATTCCGCATGATAAAAGTAGGTTTTCTGTTCTTTTCTTTGGTGCAGCGGACTAAAGTGATCAGTAATGACTAAATGTGCATACAAAGGCGGTTTCATTCGTGTACATACATGGATCGATACGCGGTTTCTGGGACTGAGTGTTTTGTCCAGCAAAGCTGCTAAACGTCTTGCTTCTTCGAAATCAAAACGGAAGAAAAACACGATTTTCAGTTCTGGCGGCTGTACTTGCAAGTATCCTCTTTCTTGCAGCATTTTCAGCAGATGCCAACCCCAATCTGTATCCTGCGCCGATATTCCTTGCTGGAGCGCCAACTGGAACTGCAGCAATTTGTCTTTTGCATTAGGGTACGTTTCGATTTTTCTTTTATATGTTTCGATTTCTTCCTTCGACAATCGATCTTGGATACCGATCGCATAGCGCAGCCATTCTTGATAAAGGACGCGTGTCAATTTGGTTTTGTTCGAATGTTCATAATCACTTGTCAGCCAGAAAAAAGAATCCAGCTTTTCTGTCAAAATCAGCAAACGCTGATATTCTTTGGTTTTCTCCAGACGCTCCCATTTCTTTTCCGTGATGATATTGCAGCTTAACCGTAAGATGCACAGATAATTTTTCACTTGTTTCGGCAAAGTCAGTTCTTCTCGAAAAAGCAGTTCTGGAAAGGTCTCGTAAAACATCAAATTTCTGCTGCCTAGCACTTCTGCCGAGATGAGCTGGTTTCTCCGCTTCAATACGTCGATAAAAAGTTCTGAAAATGCCTGATCTTGTCCATCAACAAAGTAATGGGGGAAATCTTTCAAAAAACAAAACAGCAAATAACGCATTTTTCTGTCCGAACCAAAGATTTTCTTTTGTTTATAAGAAAAAGAAAGATGGTATTCTCCTAACCAGATCCGCAGACGCTCTTGGGTCGACCGACTGTAATTTTTTTGATAATTGTTCTTTAACACAATATCTGTTAATAAACGAAAAGCAGAAGATTTGGTCAAAAAGTCAAATAATAGATACGGCTCATTATAGCCCAGATCATAAAAAAGCCGAATTGTCTTTTTTCCTTGAATCACTTGGATCGGCAAATCACTTTGATTCAACCTTTTGAGATAGCGATCCACCGTCTTGACATCAACTGCCAGTTGATTCGCCAACTCTTTTTTCTTCCAAGTCAGATCTTTCATTTTATTGATCAGCAAAAAGAGATTTTGACTTTTTTTTGATAGTAGTTTTTGCCATTTCATAATCATTTCAATCCAAAAGTTCTTTATGCTTTTTTCAAAGACAAGAAAGTTTGCTGATTGTTTGGTACCTCCTTTTTATTTTTTAGGCCCCGTCATTATAAATTACGCAAAATTAGTCTTTCATTTGTGTGCATCATGGCTTTTTATCGAATTTTAATTTTAATACACTTTCATGTAAGAAAAAATAGAACAACTACGTAATTTTTGTAAAAATCCGCCTATTGTTCGTCTTTACTTGTTAGAATTTTCTCATTCATTTAAAATAAAATAAAGGACAAATGAAAAAGGAGAATAAAATGGAGAATAAAACGACGGCTGCAAAAGAAAAAACCGACCGTTTGATCCAAGAAATCGAAAAAGTGATTTTCGGAAAACAAGAAACGATCCGCCTAACTGTTACTGCTTTATTGGCTGGCGGCCATATTTTATTTGAAGATGTTCCTGGCGTCGGCAAAACCTTGCTTATCAAATCATTGGCGAAAGCTATCCAAGGTGATTTCAGCCGTATCCAGTGTACCCCAGACCTTCTGCCCAGTGATATCTTAGGTTTCTCGATTTATAACGAAAAAAGCAAACAATTCGAATTTCGCCCAGGTCCTGTTTTTACGACGATTTTGTTAGCAGATGAAATCAACCGGACAACGCCGCGGACGCAATCCGCGCTTTTGGAAGCAATGGAAGAAAAACATGCGACGATCGATAATCAAACATATCCGCTGGAAAACCATTTTTTTGTCTTAGCGACACAAAATCCAATCGAGTTTGAAGGTACCTACCCTTTGCCAGAAGCTCAATTAGACCGTTTTTTATTCCGTTTGCAGATCGGCTATCCCGCTTTTCAAGAAGAGTTATCTCTGCTGTTAGATTCCAGAGAACAGACTTTGGCACGTATCTCTGTTGTTTTGCAAGAACAGGAAATCAGTGAATTGAAACAATTGGTCGATGAAGTCTACCTTGCTCCGGCAGTAGCAGAATACGCCTTGCAGCTGATCACTGCTACACGGAATCATCCCGCTATCCAGCTAGGCATCAGTCCGCGAGGCAGCGAAGCATTTATCCGTGCCGCAAAAGCCTATGCTCTGACAGAAGGCGAAACTTTTGTTCATCCAGACCATTTAAAAACGCTCCTGCCTTATGTTTTTCTTCATCGCTTACTGTTCCAAGATGCCTACCTTTCAGAAGAGGAAAAGCAAACACTGCTTCAAACGATCGTCAACGAAGTCCCCATTCCTGTCCATCAATAAAGGAGTCTTATGAATATACTCAAAAACTATCTTATAAATGGTGCCCTGATCCTGCTTTACTTTGGTATCATCAGCTATGCCTTCTTGTTCAATAACGGATTGGGCTGGCTGCTGTTTTTATTTTCAAGTTGTTATCTCTTGATCAGCTTTATTACTTTGACAACGTCGCTTAAAGCACTTGAAATCACTTGCGAAATGCCATTTTATGTCTATAAAAATAGAAAAACAGCAATTGACTGTCAGCTTTCTGCTTCTGTTCTTTCGAGACTTCTGCCTCGTATCCGAGTGACCTTTTTAGAAGCCGTCTTTCCTGAAAAACAGGAACTTATGCTTTTTTCAAATAAACAGACCAGTTTTTCTGTTCAATGGATACCTGAGAAACGAGGAAAAAACAATCATCTGGATGTCCAGGTTACCGCTTATGATCTTTTAGGTTTTTTTCGAAAAAGCCGTAAGAAAAAACTTGCGCTGCCAACAACTGTACTGCCAGCTTTTCAGCCGGATAAAGCTCATTTGATCTTTCAGCTCCTGGTTCAGCAGCAGCTAGTAACCGAAACAGATTTACAGGATTTTGAGATTGCGGGCCATCGCTTATATCAAACAGGAGATTCTTTCAATCGAATCAATTGGAAATTATCTGCTCACGCACAGGAATGGCTGTATCGCGAATATGAAACAGAAAAGGAACATCAATATCTCTTGTGCTTTTGGGGAGAGAATCAGCAATATTTTGAACAGAGCCTTGATCTGTATTATTCACTTCAAGAAATATGGCCTTTGAAAAATCACACAAAATTACTTATTCTTGGCAATCTAGTGTCCAAAACACCTGCTCCGGAAATCATGGCGCAGGTCCAACCCGAGCCGCTTTTGGACGTTTCTGCTTTAACTAATGAAACAAATAAACATATCTTGATTTTTTCATCAGGAGATTCACAGTTATTAAAAAAGACTTTACCTCTGTTGAAAAAAAAGAACAGCGTCTCACTGCTTCATTTTCAGGAAGATGACTTTTTTATCCAAACTCCTGAAAAAAACATCCGCTTATTTTAGGAGGTGCGAATTTGACTCATTTTAAAATCAATTGGCTTCGCGGTCTGCTTTATTTTCTTTTAGCCGCTATAGCTATCCCGCCATTTTTGCAGGCAAATACGATTGCACGCTCCTTTCCGATGTTCGCGGCTGCAGGGTTGATCACTATTGCTTCATTGGTCATCCAGTCCAAGCTTTTGCGGCTTCCGGTCTATGCGCTGATTGTTCTAGGCACGTTATATACTTATTTTCCTTTAAAAATGCAGGTTTCATTTGCTTGGCTCCAACGTTTTTTTGAAGAAGTCGCTCAGGAGATCCAGCAGCTGTTTGTTGGAGAATTAGGATATATCCCAGAAAAGACCTCTCTTTTCTTACTCTTGCTTCTTTTATTTATCTTCGCTGTGCTGATGATCGATTATCATCTTTGGCCACTGCCGATCATTGTCATTTTAGGCTATTTTATGTCGCTTGCAGTTTTTCGAAACTTTGATTTGACGAAAGAAACGATTTTTCTTCTTGTGCTTCTTTGCTATTATTTATTTTTCCAAAATCTTGATTTTTCTTTGCTGCATTCTCGTTATTTTTGGATCGGTAACCTGATTCTGCTTTTTCTCTTTGCTGTCAGTATGCTTCTTCCTGCTTCTTTTCCTGAGATCAATCAGTATCTAGAGAAGCGCAGCGAGCCTGTACGGACATTCTTCAATAAGGAAGGGTTATACGACACGATCAAACAATATCAGCTGACACAAGCAAGGACGGGTTTCAGCGAACACGATGAGCAGCTAGGCGGACCTCTTTATGAAAACAATGAGGTAGTCTTTACTGCAAAACAAGAAAATGAAAGTTATTGGAAAGTAGAAAATAAATCGATCTATACAGGAAATGGCTGGACGGAAGAAGAGGCAAAAAATATTGTCCCTATCGATTTTCTGCCTTATTCCTTGAACAGTTTTGAATCTGTTACAAGCGATACTGCTGAAACCATCGAACTTTCACTCGATCCTAGTCTGACCTACCTTCCTTTTGCTTATGGTAATTTTCAGCTGAAAAAAATCCAAGAAAGCCACCCGCCGCAGTTTTATTTTATGCCGGATACGCAGCGCTTCATTATCGGGACGCATGAGATACCGCTGACGATCGAGTTAGAAGTTGCGCGGCTGGATGCGGATCGCGAAAAGCTGGCGAGCATCGAATTATCGCCAGCAGATTTGGAGGCACAGAAAGACAATCTGCAGCTTCCGGAAAATTTGCCTGAACGCATTTCTGATTTAGCAGAAGAAATCACTGCTTCTTCTGCTACTTTATTAGAAAAAACCGAAGCAATTGAAAAGTATTTGAATGTCAGCGGAGATTTTCGCTACTCAAGGATCGATACACCGCACACACCTTCAGGACGCGATTACGTTGATTATTTTTTATTTGACAGTAAGGTCGGCTACTGTGACAACTTTTCTTCTGCCATGGTCGTTCTGCTTCGTACACTGGATATTCCGGCTCGCTGGACGAAAGGATTTTCAACAGGCACACGAACAGAGAATGATGAAGAATCAACCTACACGATCCGCAACAGCCACGCACATTCATGGCCGGAAGTTTTCTTTCCTGGTGTTGGCTGGATACCCTTTGAACCGACAACGACTTTTACTGGACCAGCTGGCACAACCGCTGATACTCCTGCTTCTGAAGAAACGACAGCCACCGAAACAAGCGAAGCAGAGACGAGCGAATCCGCTGCGGCAGATGGTTCTTCTTCTGAAACAGAATCTGCATCAGAAACCGAAGAGGAAACGGCAGCTGCTCCTTCTTCTTTTTCTCAAAACGGTAAACGTATTTTCCAAATCAGTGTGTTCATTCTGATTGCTGTTGGTTTGCTTTTCTTCTGGAAAAAATTCACTTGGCTGACTTATTGGGTATATCTTCATTTCTTCACGACAAGCTTTCAGAATGCTTATCGCAAGCTTTTGACTCGCTGTGAAAAAAGAATGCCCAGAACCTCTTCTGAAAGTTTGAGCCGCTATAGTGAGCAATTTGAATCCGTTCATCCTTTAGATGGCAAATTCATCCAGCTAACGAAAATCTATGAACAAGCTGTCTACGGTATAGGAGAACCCGAACTTGCAGTATACAAAAATGACTTTGATGCCATCATCAAAAAAATGCTGAAGGAAAAAAACAAGCGTATTTCTGATAAATAAAAAAAATCTCTCGGATATTCGAGAGATTTTTATTTGGTTTTGATTCAATTTCGAAAAAGAAAATCTTTTATTCATGTTTCACATTCAGCCTCAATGAATTCAATAAAACACTGACAGAACTAAACGCCATCGCTGCTCCTGCAATAATTGGATTCAAAATCCCAAATGCTGCAAATGGAATGCCCACTGTATTGTACACAAATGCCCAGAAAAGATTTTGTTTGATCTTTCTTAATGTACTCTTTGAAAGCATGATTGTTTCATACACAGAGGTCAAGCGGCTGTTCATCAAGGTTACCTCTGCCGTCTCCATCGCGACATCTGTGCCGCTGCCCATAGCTATCCCAACATCAGCAATAGCTAAAGCGGGCGCGTCATTGATTCCGTCTCCGACCATACCGACTTTTTTTCCAGATGCTTGGATTTTTTGGACATAGGCAGCTTTTTCCTCCGGCAATACCTCAGCAAAAATATGCGCAGGATCGATACCCACTTGTTTTCCGATAGCTTCGGCTGCTGGCCGATTATCCCCTGTGACCATGAAGACATCCAGTCCTTGCTGCTGAAGTTTTTCGATTGCTTCTTTGGTATCTGGTTTGATTTGATCAGCCACCGCGATGAGTCCAATCACTGTTTCTGTATCTGCTAAAAACATCACTGTTTTGCCTTGTTTTTCCAATTGAAGTGCTTGTTCCTGATAGGCTGAAAATGAGACAGACATTTCGGACAAACGTTTTCTGGTTCCGGCAAAATATTCATTTCCTTCAATCATTCCTGAGACACCAGCGCCAGGCAATGCTTTAAAGTCGCTCAATTCTTTTGCTGTGATTCCTTGCTGATTGCCATATTCGATGACGGCTTTTGCTAATGGATGTTCTGAACCTTGCTCCAAAGTATAAAAAAGCGGTAACACTTCTTTTGACCCAAGGATATCCGTCACTTGCGGTTTTCCTTCTGTAATCGTCCCTGTTTTATCAAGCAAAATACTGTTCAAATGTGCTGCACCTTCTAATGCTTCGCCGCCTTTGATCAAGATTCCTCTGCGTGCCCCTGTTCCTGTTCCGTCCATAATGGCTGTCGGAGTTGCCAGACCTAATGCACAAGGACAGGCAATCACTAATACTGAGACGCTGTGGATCAACGCTTGCTGCCAATCTTGAGTCAATACTCCTGTAAGTAAAAATGACAGTGCTGCAATGACAAGTACGATTGGCACAAAAATCCCCGAAAACTGATCAGCAATTTTTTGGATGGGCGCTTTACTACCTTGTGCATCTTCGACCATTCGAATGATTTGAGCAAGGACGGTTTGATTGCCGATTTGGGTCACTTCCATATGAATCAGCCCGTTTGTATTGATCGTGCCTCCAAATAGTGCGTCACCAACAGTTTTCTCCACGGGCAGACTTTCACCCGTCAACATACTTTCATCCACTGCGCTGCTTCCAGAAAGAATGCGACCATCGATTGGGATTTGCTCCCCAGGACGAATGACTATTGTATCACTGATTTTCACTTCTTCGATCGGCACAGAATATTCTTTGCCTTCTTTTATCACTTGCGCGGTTTTCAATTGCAAAGACATCAGCTGCTTGATGGCATCGCCTGTTTTCGCTTTGGCGTTATGTTCCAGATATTTGCCCAGCAAGATCAATGTAATGATCATACTGCTGCTTTCAAAATACAATTCATTCGCAGGGCCATGCCAAAAACCGTTATATAAACTCAATAAAAATGCTGCTGTTGTTCCTAATGCTACTAAGACATCCATATTCCAAGCATTATTTTTTATCGCATGATAAGCGCCTTCATAAAACCGCGCTCCAATATAAAATTGTACGGGTGTCGTCAAGATCAGTTGAACAATGGGCAGATGGAAAAAGTGGACCCACTCCGCATGTACCCCTAGCATCATTGCGATCATTGAAATCATCATCGGCAGAGTCAAAATCGTGCCGATTACTAAATCGATTTTCATTTTTCTTAAGTAAACCTGTTTTTCTTCTGCGATTTTTTGTTTATGTATATCATCATATAAAATCGCGCCGTATCCAATAGACTCGATACTGCGGATCAGTTTTTCTGCCGTGGTGTCTGTGTATTGGATACTCGCTTTTTCAGTAGCAAAATTGACCACCGCTTGGACGACGCCGGATTGTTTATTCAGTTCTTTTTCAATCTGAGAAGAACAATTCGCACACGTCATTCCAGTGATTACAAATGTTTCCAGCCTGGGTGCTTTATCCATTAAAGCACCTCCGCTTGGTAACCCAATTCATTGACTGCTTCCACAATTGTCTCTGGCGCTAATTGTGTGTCATCGAATTTTACTACGCTCTTTTCTTTTTTAAGATTGACTTTGACTTTTTGCACGCCTTCTAGTTGACCGATTGCTTTTTCGACGCGTTGTACGCAATGGTCACAGCTCATTCCTTGGATTGAAAATTGTTGTTTCATTTCTTTTCTCCTCTTTTCTAATCGTTTATTTGTGGTAAGAACAGATGCATTGTCCTGGTATGCAGTTGCAAGGTACTTCTGCTACACCTTGTTTTTGTTTCAATTGTTCTTGGATTTTTTCGATATCGTCTACTGACAATACAGAGTTTTCGATCAAATCAGCAATCGTTTCGCCGACTTTCTTCGCACAGATTTGAGAAAATAATTTTTCGGTGGCATTTCTTACGGTCTCATCTTCTGCAATGGCTGGGTGATAAATGAATTTTTTTCCTTCTTGTTCTGTCCAAATCACTTCTTTTTTTACTAATCTTCCAAGCAGTGTTTTGACAGTCGCTGGTTTCCAATCCATAGAGTCACCTAAAATAGAGGTGATTTCTTGTGCAGTTGTTTGACCTAATGTCCAGATGACACGCATGACTTCCCATTCTGAATCACTGATTTTCACAGACGATTTTACTTGTTCCATGGTATCTCCTTCTTTCGTTTACATAAGTAATCTTTCTTATATCTAAGTTTATAATTGTAAACGGTATTTGTCAACTTATTTCTTTTTCTATCTTATTTCTTTTAAAAAACAGCAAAAAAGACTGCGACGTTACTGTCGGCAGCCTTTTTTGAGTATTCCATTAAACTGCCGTTTTCGTTTCAGGCAATTCTTGGATTGTTTTGTTTTTGTCTCTGCGTGCGATTGCTGGCAAGATCATGCCTAATAAAATCAAGACGATTGGCGTGATGATATTTGAAACCAATTGGAACCACCAAGCTTTTGGATCTGCAGCATATTCGATTTTCGGTACCATTCCCAAGATACAAGCAAAAGCTGTAAATGCGAAACACCAAGCACCGAAGAAGAAACCAACTTTTGGATTTTTGACAAATTTGTATTCAGAATTGAATTTTTTGTAAGCTTTGTTCAACAACATATACGCTAAGAATACCCATAGATAACGCATTGGCATTACTACAGAGTTCAAGTTTGTCAGCCATTTAACTAATTCGTTCATATCTTTGATACCGAAAATCGGCAGCAAGATGATGATGCTGACAAGAATACCTGTTAATGTATAACCGTTTACTAATGTTCCTTTACGGTTACGTTTACGCAGCCAATTTGGAACGAATTCTGGGTCTGCATCAGCTAACAAGATTTTCAATGGTGCGTCGATTGAAAAGGCTAAAGCAGAGATTTGACCGATCATATTTGTCAATGCATAAATGATCATCAATGTATTGCCGATACCATAGTAATTACCTAAGATTTGGAATGCACTGTACGCGCCATTTGCCATCAAATCTTTAGGGATATTATTGCTGGCAAACAACATACCCATAGCTACAGAACCTAATACGGCACAAACACCTACCATCGCAGCTAAGAAAATCATCCCTTTTGGAAATTCTTTGGCTGGATTTCTTGTAGAGTTTACATAAGGAGAGATTTTTTCTGCCCCGCCGACAGCAAATACTAACATCGAAACAGTCGTGAAGTAAGTAAAATCAAAATTCGGGATATATGTTTTGACCTGATCCATGTGCTGTGTCGCAAATTCCATGTTTGGATTAATAAATGGAGCAGTTACTGCTAACAAAATAAATAATAACGACATAACGAACATCGCTGTTCCAGCAAGACCGCCGATGACTTTCAAGGTCGAAAGTCCTTTTGTCGATAGATATAAGAAAGCTAAAAAGATAATCAAAGAAATAACAGCTACTAATTGGACAGACATCGTATTAACGATATTGCCATTTCCTTGTACTGCCCAGCCAGCTGCGATCAAGATTGCTTGCGGTTTTTGTGCTAAATAAGGAATGTGGACAACCCAATAGGTCCAAGCCGCATAGTAAGCTAACCGTTTATTTGAACTTGTGTTTTCGACCCAAGAGCTGACACCGCCCTTGCTGTCTTTGAATGTAGATCCTAGCTGCCCAACGATCAGTGCATAAGGAATAAAATAAATGGCAAGAATCAGCAGCCAAGATGTAATAACAGAGATTCCTTGCTGTGCGTAGTTATTGACAACATTTCCCATGCCCCAAACCATGTTGAAAGCAATCAATGCCACCGTAAACCAGCGCAATTGTTTTTCGTTCATTGTTTCTCTCCTTTTTTATAAAAATTTAATGTTACATATGTTATCATAATAATTTTTTGTTATTCAATCAATAGTTTCTCTGATTCCTTGAGTATTCTTTTATCCAAAACACATCATTCTTATAGTTTTACCTACTTTCTGACGAAAAAATTTGCAGAATTTTTAAAAAAATGGATGGTTTTTCTGAACTGCCGCTTTTCATTTTGTGCGAATTTCATTCCCCATATAGATTTAAATGTCATTTTTCTTTATTAAATGACATAAATAATTCTGATATTACTATTCAATTTTATGAACTTCATTCCGTACATCAGGCAGAAAAAGATTGCGCTTTCTTTTTGGATTGATACAATAAATTAAAAGGACGTATGATTTTATGGAAACAAATTTTAAACTTATCGTCTCTTACTATAAATCTCTAGAGAATTTGAATAGTTCTCTCAATTCTTGATAGCATCTTATGACTGGATTTTTTTGTTTATGCGCTAAAACCCTCATTTATTTAATAGCTAATAGCGAACAATTTGTCCGTATTTTTAGTATTGGAGCCATTATAACGGGGATCCGCGCTCGTTTTCACTACTATATGACTTGAAGAGCGGAGCAAGTCGAAAAGGAGGCTTTTATGTCGGTTTTGATCCAGGGTATGACTATAAAAAGAGGAAAGAAAAAAATAATTGATAATCTAAATTTATCAATTATGGATGGAGAAGTAGTCGCATTAGTTGCTCCGAATGGTACTGGTAAAACAACTTTGTTGAACGGAATAGCACAGCTATTACCCTCAATATATAGAAAATTGGAAATCAATAGTTTTTCCCCTCATTCCTTAAATTTCAAACGTTCATTTTTCTATTTAGAGAGTTCAAATAATTTATTTGAACATTTAAATATTTTAGATCACTTATTAGTGATTAAAAAAAATTGGCAGAGCGAAATAGCTGTAGATGAAGTAATTAATCTCTTAAAAATCCAGCAGTATCCTACTCTTCCTATAAAAAAGATGTCATTAGGTATGAAACAGCATGCATTGTTAGCAACTTACTTGATTAGTGATGCACCTGTATTATTATTTGATGAGTCTCTAAATGGATTGGATCCTGGAAGTATCGAGATTACTAATGCAATCATTCAAAATTTAGCTTACAAAAATAAAATCATTCTTTTTTCTTCTCACGACATTGCTAATATTCAAGCTATTTGTAACAGAGTAATCTTTTTAAAAAACGGAAAAATAGAAAGAGATACAAAAAATATGGATGAAATATTGGAACTCTACAAACAATTATATGGGGGATAAAAAATGAGCTTACTTAAATTTGAATGTATAAATTTATTAAAGAATAAGATAAATTACTTACCATTTATAGTTCTAACACTCTTACTATTGATACCTGTAATTTTTCATAGAGAAGTTCCTTGGAGTGAGATAGATGAACTAAAAGCTAATCAATTTGCTAATGAGCAGACCATTAATGCAATAAAAGAGGATGACACAGCCGCAGAAACCATAGAAGACCTGAAAATTGCAAATAAGAACATTGAAGCAGTGATATCAGCATTACAGTCGCAAGATACAAACAAGATTGTCGAAAGCAAATATATTTTTGAAGAAAAAAACTTGGAAGATATGCTATCTGGAAAACTCGTTGGGATACCCATTATTGAACAAAAAAAAGTTGTTTCTAAATTAAACTATTTGTACCAAAAAAACTATCCCCTTGTTTCTTTAGACGATACTAGGGTACTTCCTTTAGCAAATTATTATGAACTAATTTTTTCGGGCACTATTCCTAGTATCTTATTTCTCGCTATTTCAGCTATTCTTGTTGCAACGATCACTTCATATGAGAAAAGAAAGCAATACATTGTTTTAATAAATTTACTTCCCAAAAGACTAGTTCCCAAAAATGCAGTACGTTTTTTTTCGTACTTCCTATTTTCTTCATTGAGCGTTCTTTTACCTTTAGCACTTGTCTCTTTGATTGTTGCTCTGAAAAATGGTATGGGAAACTTTAACTATCCAATCGCAACCATCGTTAACAATGATGTGACCATCCTGCCAATATCCACCTTTTTCTATCAAAATATCATTTTTATTATCTTATGGATTTTACTTTTGATTTTAATAAGTTTCTTTTTATCTATATTCACGGGGAATTATTTGGTTAATATAGGTGGTCTTTTACTTTCTCTTTTAATTACGAATTACAATATTTCATCAGGGGGAGCAAATAACGATAATTTTATACAATATCTTCCAACATCTTATGTTGATTTTCAACAAGTAGTTTTAGGTGGAACAGGATTTGTACCTTTAAAATCATCCAATATTAATTTCATTAATGGAATTGGTACTCTTATTACTTTTAATATATTTCTAATATTAATCACAATTTTCGTTTTGGTTAGGAAAAAACGCTATTAGACGACGGCCATTTCGTAAAAAAATTTATTAAACTTACCTTGCCCTAATAGATAAACGATTGATACACACAGTGCATATTTGAAAAAATCTAAATAGAGATAGTATAAAATTAAAGGAAGAGATAGATTAGTACGTTTATGATTACAATAATAAATGAATGAAACAGAAATTGAACTGGCAAAGCCCCGTTCAGTATCTTAAAGCAACACAATGCTGGCTAATATTTGATTTTTTTGCACGAAAAAAGGAGTGGATTTCTCCACTCCATGAAAATCTAACTTTTTGGGGCCCTACAATGTTTCACGGATTTTTCTTACTATTTAGATTGTAAAATTTGGAGCAGCTCTACTTACAAACTTTTTACTCTCAAACAACGCATCGCATTTAATACTGCAAGAACGGTCACACCCACATCGGCAAAGACTGCATCCCCCATCGAAGCAAATCCAAGGGCACCGATGGCTAAAACAATGACTTTGACGCCAATGGCAAAAACGATGTTCTGTTTGACGATCTTCAATGTTTTTCGTGCTAAATGGATAGCATCAGCGATTTTCGAAGGTTCATCATTCATAATAACCACATCGGCTGCTTCAATGGCGGCATCACTTCCTAGGCCGCCCATCGCGATCCCAACATCTGCTTGAGCTAATACGGGTGCATCATTGATTCCATCTCCGACAAAGGCTGTCTTTTTCGCTCCATCCTTCATCAGCATTTCCAATTTTTCTACTTTATCTGCTGGCAGCAGCTGGCTGTATACTGCATCGATGCCCAAGTTACTTCCGATCGATTCAGCGATTTCTTTCGCGTCGCCTGTCAGCATCACTGTTTTTTGAATTCCTGTTTTCTTTAATTCATAAATGGCTTTTTTGGCATCTGTTTTAACTGTGTCTGCGATAACGATAAAACCGATATATTTTTTATCTGCTGCAGCATAAACGATTGTTCCTGTTTCTGAAACATCTGGTACTGTGATGGCAAAACGATCCATCAGTTTTTTATTACCGATCGTTACCTCAGTCCCTGAAAGACGTGCAACAATACCTTCTCCTGAAATTTCCTCCACTTTCTCCGCTTCCATCAATGAGCCATCGTAAGCTTTTAGAATCGAAGACGCGATTGGATGTGTCGAATATTGTTCTGCACTTGCGGCAAGTTGTAAAAATTTGGAACGTTCAATCAGTGTTTCTAAAGTTTGGACTGTAAAATCTCCTTTTGTCAGTGTACCTGTCTTATCAAACACAACAGTCTCAGTATTCGCAAGGATTTCCAAATAGTTGCTTCCTTTAACCAAAATACCAATCTTGCTGGCGCCGCCGATCCCTCCGAAAAAGCTCAACGGTACAGAAATCACTAAAGCACATGGACAAGAGATCACTAGGAACGTCAATGCACGGTAAATCCATTCTGATGCATCTGTTCCAGGAATAACTAATGGCGGGATCACCGCTAAAAGAACCGCTAATACAACGACGATAGGTGTATAAAAACGTGCAAATTTCGTGATAAAATTCTCAGCAGGCGCTTTTTTACTGCTGGCATTCTCTACTAATTCCAATAATTTACTGATTGTAGATTCTTGATAGTCTTTGTCGACTTCCATCAGTATCGTTTCATTCAAGTTAATGAATCCGCTCAAAATCTTTTCACCAGCTGCAGCTTTTTTAGGTACAGATTCTCCTGTCAATGCGGATGTATCCATTGAGGAATTTCCTTTTATTACAACACCATCTAACGGCACACGTTCCCCTGGCTTGATCAATACTGTTTGACCGATCTGAACTTCTTCTGGACGTTTATCTGTGAAGCCATCTGCTGTCTGGACGTGGGCTACTTCTGGACGAATCGCTAATAATTCGCGAATCGAGCGTCGCGATTGATTGACCGCGAAACTTTGAAAATACTCGCCTACTTGATAAAAGAGCATAACAGCCACTGCTTCGGGATATTCGCCAATCAACATGGCACCGATCGTAGCAATCGACATCAAAAAGTTTTCATCAAATACTTGTCCTTTAAAAATATTGACTGCTGCTCGTTTGATCACATCAAAACCAATCAGCAGATAGACAGCTAAAAATGCTGCTAAGCGCCATGGTTCTGCTGGCTGCCAAAGAAACAGCAAGCCTAAAAATACCCCTGAAACCAAAATTCTGATCAAATCAGCACGCTGACTATCGTGTTCATGCAGCTGTTCCCCTGTGTCTTTTTTTGCTTCATAGACTGCAACATCCGGCTCCAGCTTTTTAATGAGCGTCTTGGCTTCTTCTTCTACTTCTTCAAACCCTTTTTCTTTCGCAATAATCGTCATTTTTTGCTGTACAAAGTCGACATTTGCTTGTTCGACACCTTCGATTCCACGTACATTTTTTTCGATTTTTGCTGCGCAATTTGCACAGTCAAGTCCTTTTAAATCATATTTTCTCTCCATTTCCTTCCCCTCCTTAAAAACATATGAACATCTCTTCATAAATTATTATACATGAGCAGTCGCTCATATGTCAAACAAAAAAAGAAGTCGTTTCCAACTTCTTTTTTTCTGCTTATTTTTCTAGCTTTCTTCTTTAATAACGCGTAATGATCTGCGCACCAAATGGCAATAAAGCCAGCTTTGCCAATTTGAAAGACTGCATACCAAACGGGATTCCAATAATCGTGATACATAAAAGGATGCCGCTCGCTACATGTGTCAATGCTAATGGAATGCCTGAAACGATCAGCCAGATGATGTTGACGATCAAAGAAAATCCGCTGTTGCTGTATACGATATCTTTTCCAAAAGGTGCAAAAGATAATTGCGCAAATTTAAAACACTGAAGACCAACAGGAATCCCAATGATCGTGATACACCAAAGTACCCCTGCAATACACCAGCTCAGCCCACCAATCAAACCGCCAAAAACAAACCAAATAATATTCCCTAAACACGTCATCCTTTTTCCTCCTCATCAATCAATTCCACAAAAAATTGATTGATTTTCCTTTTCTTCGCTTCTGCCAGCCAGTAACCGACAAATCGTTTTTCTGCTTCTTGTGCGTAGTCTTCTATAGAAAAAAACCTTGTCTGGATCAATCCATACTTAGGTGACTCAAAAGTAAAATCTTTTCCGCGCATCACTTCAGCCAATCCAAATGCGACGATTTTTCCATGTGCTTCGCTTTTTTCCGACTCAGCAATTATCAGACTCTTTTCTTCTTCTTGCAATTCATGAAGAAAATGTTTGATAGAAAAATGTTTCCCGCATTCTTTTGCTAATTCTTGGATTTTTTCTGCGTCTTCTGCTGCTGGTTTTCGAATCGATATCGTCATTTTTGCTCCTCCTATCAAAGAAAACTGGCACACTTTTCTCTATTGTACCCCAGACAGCAGGGAGAATGAACTGTTTCCTCTGATTAACTGTAAAAGAAATATATTTAAAAAAACTATATTCCGTTGTCCAACCAGGTCGTTTTTCAACTTTTTCTTTGTAGGGAAAAAAACGAGCAGAATCGTTGCAGATCTCTTGTTATGATTTCTTTAAGTAAAAGTTTTGAACAGACGATTTTTGAAAATATGTTGACTGAATGGGGGACAACTGATATGTACGATAAAAATGATAAAGAAAACTTGCCAGAAGAACATACGAAAAATGAAGACTTAGCATCCGCAGTTGCCGTGATGTTCGTTACATTTTCGAGTTTATTGTTGATCGTGATGTTCAGTTTTCTTTTATCAGGTGGTTTTTAGCATACAAAAAAAGACCTGGACGATCCTGTCTCAGGTCTTAAAAATAGTGGTTTATTTTTATGGATAAATACGGTTCAGCAAACGAGGGAATGGAATCGCTTCACGTACGTGGTCGATCCCAGAGATCCATGTTACTGTACGTTCTAATCCTAGTCCAAAGCCGGAATGCGGAACAGAACCATATTTACGTAAATCTAGATACCATGAATATTCATTTTCATCTAAGCCGTGTTCACGGATTTGCTCAAGCAAGAATTCAAAATCAGTTGCTCTTTCGCTTCCGCCGATGATTTCTCCATAACCTTCTGGTGCGATCATATCTGCACAGATCACTACATCTTCACGTGTTGGATGTGGTTTCATGTAGAAAGGTTTGATTGCTTTTGGATAATTCAAGATAAACACTGGTTGTTCAAATGAATTCGCGATAAATGTTTCGTGCGGAGAACCGAAATCTTCGCCCCATTCGATATCGTCAAAGCCGTTTTTCTTCAATAACTCGATAGCATCATCATACGTGATACGTGGGAACGGTAATTGTGTATATTTTTTCAATAGTTCTTTGTCACGTTCCAATACATCTAAAGCATACTCACAATGATCCAACACATTTTGGACTAAGAAAGCCACATATTTTTCTTGGACTTCTAAACTTTCTTCTTGATGCATGAAGGCCATTTCTGGTTCGATCATCCAAAATTCGATCAAATGGCGACGTGTTTTTGATTTTTCAGCACGGAAAGTTGGTCCAAATGAGAAAACTTTTCCGAAGGCCATTGCTGCTGCTTCCATGTAAAGCTGTCCGCTTTGAGAAAGATACGCTGTTTGGTCAAAATAATTTGTTTCGAACAAATCTGTCGTTCCTTCAGGTGCAGAACCTGTCAAAATCGGCGGATCGATCTTCACAAAGTTATTTGCATTGAAAAACTCGTAAGTTGCACGAATGATTTCGTTACGAATCTGCATGATTGCATGTTGTTTTGATGAACGAAGCCATAGATGACGATGATCCATCAAGAAATCTGTTCCGTGTTCTTTTGGTGTGATTGGGTAATCATGGCTTTCACCAACGACTTCCAAGTTCGTAATGCCGATCTCATAACCGAATTTTGAACGGCTGTCTTCACGGATTTCACCCGTGATCAATACAGCAGCTTCTTGGTGAAGATTTTTCGCTTCTTGGAAAATCTCTTCGCCGACTTCATTTTTTACAACGACTCCTTGAAAATAAGCAGTCCCGTCACGTAATTGCAGAAAAGCGATTTTTCCGCTTGAACGTTTGTTAGCGACCCAAGCGCCGATTTGGACTGTTTCACCTACATGATTTTTTGAATCAATGATTTGAATTTGTTCCACGTATGACTCTCCTTTTTTATTCCCATGATGACTCAGGATTGTTTTTGACTTTTACTCTCGATAAATCCTTTGATCCTGCGTACGCCTTCTTCTAATGTCGCTAAATCTGTCGCATAGCTCAAGCGGACATTTTCTGGTGCACCGAATCCTTCTCCTGTCACTAAAGCGACCCCAGTTTCTTCCAGTAGATCTTCTACCCATTTCGTCACATTTTCATACCCGCACATTTCCAGTGTTTCTTTGACGTTCGGGAAAAGATAGAATGCGCCTTGCGGTTTCTCGATCTTCACACCAGGAAGTCCAGCAACCAATGGATAAATGATGTCTAAACGTTCTTCAAAAGCTTTACGCATCTCTTCAACGGTATCTTGTTCACCATTCAACGCTTCTGCTGCTGCATATTGGCTGACAGCTGTCGGATTGCTCGTGGATTGAGATGCAATGCCGATCATTCCGTTGATGATGGTTGGATCACCGACTGCGTAGCCGATTCTCCAGCCAGTCATTGCGTAAGTTTTCGATACACCATTGATAATGATTGTTTGTTTTCGGATCGTTTCAGATAAGGCAGCGATTGGAGTAAATTCATTGTCATTATAAACCAAACGGCCGTAAATATCATCAGCAACTATCAAAATATCGTGTTTTACTGCCCATTCGCCGATTTTCTCTAACTCATCCTTTGTATAGATCATACCAGTTGGATTTGAAGGAGAATTCAAAATCATTGCTTTGGTTTTCTCAGAACGTGCCTCTTCCAGCTGTTCTACCGTTACCTTAAACTGGTTCTCTTGACTGCCTTCTACAAAGACTGGTGTACCTTCTGCCAATTTGACTTGCTCGCCATAGCTGACCCAATAAGGTACTGGAATGATGACTTCATCTGCTGGGTCTAAAATCGTTTGAAAAAGCGCATAAAGGGCAAATTTGGCTCCATCTGTCACAATCGTTTGGTTTTCTTCATAATCTAATCCATAATATTTTTTGATATAACGAATGATTGCTTGTCGTAAAACAGGCAGCCCAGCTGTTGGTGTATAATAGCTGGCTTGGCCGCTTTGGATTGCTTGGATCGCTGCATCTTGGATGTTTTTCGGTGTCGCGAAATCTGGTTCTCCTACCGTCAAACTAATAATATCTTTTCCTTCTGCTTTCAGCTTTTTCGCTTTGGCTGCTGCGGCAAGTGTCACAGACGGCTGCAAAGATTCTGCACGTTTCGATAGTTTCATACTCTTACTCCTTTTTCTCAGATATCTTTGATGACGTTCGTTTCTTCTCCTGAGTCGAACGAAATCAAATGATAACTTAGTGCGCCTTCAGGATTTTTTCCCATGACTTCCCAGACTGGTTTGTCATCGAACATCCCTAGATTCGCTTTTTGGATCGTGATATCGCTGTATTTCTCAGAAATTTTTTGTTTTGCTTCACTTTCGCTCAATCCTTTGCTGGCATCAAGGATCTTGACTTTCTCGCCAGATTTAGGAATGATGACGGCGATTTCCTGGTCATCTTTGTTTTTACCGATCAAACTGAAATAGGTTTCTTTGCGTGTGAACCAATAAAAATGATCTACTTCGTCCATATCAGCATATTTTCTCGCGATTTCTGTTGCTTCTTTTTCTGCTTGAGCCATCGGACGGTTTGCGCGTAGATAAAAAATCGAACTTAAAACGATGATCGTCAGCAAGAAAATAATCAAGCCTAATAAGACGCGATTGACGGTTTGCTCTCTTGTTGTTTCTTTTTTCAAGGACAGTCGCTCCTTTTTCTTCATTGGTTTTCATTATACCAGATTTGTGTTATGAAAAAAGTGTCTCTGCTAAAGATTATTCTTCGTTTTTCTTTAAGAAATCATGAACACTTTCAAACATTTCATCCGCCGGCAGCACTTCTAAAGGCAAGTTTTTCGGCAAAGCACGCACGATCTGCTTCCCATAACTGGCTGTGATCAAACGCTTGTCTAAAACGATCAGCACGCCGCGGTCTTCTTCTGAGCGGATCAACCGACCAAGAGCCTGCCGTAATTTCAAAGCCGCTTTTGGTACAGATTCTTGATAAAAAGGATTGACTCCTTCTGCTTCTAAATACGCATAGCGTGCTTTGACCAGCGGACGCATTGGATTTTCAAAAGGAAGGCGTGTCACAACGACCAGCTGTAACGCATCTCCTGGAAGATCGACTCCTTCCCAAAAACTGTCTGCACCAAATAATACACTGTCCGATGAAAGAATAAATCGTTTCAGTAATTTTTCCCGACTTCCGCCAAATCCTTGGGCAATGATTTCTCTTCCTTCTTCCAGCATTTTCAAGTGCATAGAATGATACACTTTTTGCAGGATCTCATGAGAAGTAAATAACACTAGGATTGGTCGTTCTTCTTTATGGATAAGATCTGTCAGCAGCTCTGTCAAATATTGGATATAGCTTTCGGCAGAGACTTTGTTGGCTGCTGGTGCGTTATCAGGCACGTAAACTCTGGCTTGTTTTTCATAGTCATAGGGCGACGCGATGACTTTCAGCGATGTTTGCTCAATTCCAAGCCGTTTTGCTAAATAGTGACGGTCAGAACCGATTTTGAGTGTCCCGCCAACATACAAGATATGCTCGTATCTGTCATACCATGTCGTTGCAGGCAAAGTTGCCGCTCGAAAATCATGCAGATGGAAAATCGTGTATTGCGGTTGTACCGCTGGAATCAGCCAATGGACATAATTTTCCTGCCAATCTTCCAACCATTGTTCCATGAATGTTCCTTGTGTTTCCAACTGATCAAATAATCGATAAAATTCTGCTAAATCGATGCGCATCCGATTGGTCCAGCTGTCTTGTACAGTTGACAGTTTTTCTTTGATCGCTTCTTGGAGCTGACGGATTTCTTGATAAAATAATTGCAGATGATCCATCGCCGTCTGTGCTTCAAAAGGCAATTGTTCCATCATTTCTTTTGTGACCAGACATTCTTCACTCGCAGATTTTGCAGCAAACGCTTCTGCCAAATGGTTCAATTCTCTGGCAATGATGAGTTGTGCTTCGATAAGTGCAGAAAGTTCTTGACGATAGATAGCCAAATAACGCAGACACTCACTGTCCTCTTTCAAATACTCTGAAAACCGTTCAAACAGCTGTCCAGGTTCATTCAGCTGATCGATTTGCTTTTTGAACTGCCCAAGATTCAATCTTCGGTCATTGATTTTTTCGGCAATGTCTGGCAGATGATGCGCTTCGTCGATCAATAAGAAGCGGCTTTTCGGCAAGAGCGGTTTTTCCCTTAGTGTTTCTTGGACTAACAGCGCATGATTGACGATCAAAAAATTACTTTGTTTCATTTGGCGTAAGAGATGCCGCAGAAAATCTTGTTCATAGAAGGGCAATTTTGCAGAAAGAAAATCAGGTCCTCGATGATAGACATCATTGAAAAATACATGATTTAGATTCGTCAATTGCAGTTCATCCAAGTCTCCTGTCGTCGTTTGGGTCAGCCAAACCAGTACGGCCATTTGATACAATGCGTATTGCTTTTGAACAGGTTCTTGCTGCAATGTCGCTTTAAAACGCTGCAAATCGATATAATGACGGAAGCTTTTTAAAACGACAGCGTGGATCGGCTGGTCCAGCAGCTGATTCAGCATCGGAATGTCTTTTTCTACGATCTGACTTTGCAAGACAAGAGAAACAGTACTGATGATGACAGGTTCTTCCGGCGTTGCTAAATAGCTCAGAGGAAAAAGATACCCAATCGTTTTTCCCATACCAGTTGCCGCTTCGATCATCAGATTTTTTGCTTCATCTTTTGTAAAATGATCATAAACTGCATTCATTAAGCGATTCTGTTCTTTTCGATATGAGAGTTTTCCTTGGAACAGCTTTTCTTTTGCTTGTTTTTTTCGCGGGTATGTTCGTTCACCGTAATAATTGGCAGAAAACAATTCGATTTCTTTTTTCTGAAGCGCGATTCCTTCAACGATTTCGACAGTATTTGGCAAAGCCATTGGCGCTGCTTTCATTTCTTCTAACACTTGCCAAATGAATCGGCCGGTATCCATACTTGTCAATTTGCTTAATCGGGCAATCTGTTCTACGGTCACTAAAGGCAGTTCTCGAATCTTTTCTTCGATCCGCAAAAAAAGACGCCCAGTTACTTCCGCGTCGCTGTCTGCCTGATGCGGATTTTCGTGGGTAAAGCCAAAACGTTCTGCTAAATCAGAAAGTCTGAAACTGGGTTCTGTCGGCAGGAAAATCTGTGCCAATTCGACAGTATCGATTCCAGGAATCTTCAACTCTGGTGCCCCGCATCTTTTGAGTTCCTCATTTAAAAAATGATAATCAAAATGGATGTTGTGGGCGACAAAAATCGTATCCGCCAATAAATGATAGATCGTCAAAGCGACGTCTTCAAAATAAGGCGCATCTTGGACTCTTTTATTGGTGATCCCTGTCAGATTTTGGATTTGTTTGGAGATCCTCTTTCCTGGATTCACATCTATTGAAAATCGACTCGTTATTTTTCCAGCTTCGATCATTACGCAGCCAAATTGAATAATGCGGTCTTCTTTAGGATTTGTGCCGGTTGTTTCGATATCTACGACCGCGTAAGTTTTTGGTTTCAAACTCATACCTCTTCTCTTGCGTTTCTTTCTGAAAATTATACTACAAATTCAGAAAAAAAACTTGAATCGCCCTACGCTTTTAAAAGAAAACTGCTTTCTTTTAAAAAACAAAAAAGGCTTGGAGCAGATATCCGAAGATTCTGCACCAAGCCTTGGTTCATCAATAATTAAGCTTTGTTAACGTTAGTTGCTTGAGGTCCGCGTTGACCGTCTTCAACGTCGAAAGTCACTGCTTGACCTTCTTCTAAAGTTTTGAAGCCTTCGCCTTGGATAGCTGAAAAGTGAACGAATACGTCGTTTCCGTTTTCTGCTGTGATAAATCCAAAACCTTTTTCTGAGTTAAACCATTTTACTGTACCTGTTTCCATAATAAAAATCCTCCTTGTGTATCAACACATATTTTGCAATTACTTGTATGGTGAATATCTGGAAGATGTTTATTTGAAACAAGCTACCATAATTACCGAACAAAAACTACACTTATTAGTATAGCACACTCACTTAGAAAAGCATAGTGTTTTTAGCTAAATAAATCGTTTTTGTCTGCTTTTTAGAAAAAAACCTCCGTTAAACTAACGAACATTGAAAACGCAACGATTAAAAATCATTAAGTTTCTCCTCAATCAATAGCGTAAAATCGCTGCTAAGCTTTTCTTATCCGGTGCATCATTTTGATCCAAGATGAATACTTGCCCGCCATTAGCTAACACATCGTCTGCGATCGTATTCAAGACTTGACGGCGATCATACTCTGTTTCCGGATCTTCGCCGAAACCATCAGCTAAATTCGAAGTAGCAATAAATAGGTGAGAGATTTTCCCTTCCTTAGCAGCTGGGACGATATCCACAAGCTGATCAAGGAATTTTCGATCTAACAGTTTTTCATAGCTTTTTGACTCTTGTTCGCCTAATTCAGCAGACAATTTTTGGATATTTTTCTCTGCTTCTTGGAGCGACAATTGCGCTGGAGAAGAAGAAATTGCTGCATCATAACTTACGTAAGGATTTTTTGCGACTTTTTTGAACATCGTTTGGTTTTCCGGCAATGCGTAAAGATAAATCGGCCATTTTTCCGGATTCTCAAATTGGTCTTTTAAATACGTATCGATTGCTTGATAATAATTTGTCCAATCGATCTCTACTTCTTCATCTTTCGTATTCACGCCATGGAATGTCATTCCCTCTTTTGAACGAGAAGAACCTCCTTGAGAAGAGTAATTCAAACCGCCGCCAGTCAATTCATCTCCTAAAGCTTTTACTAAATCAGTCGGTGCATCTTCTGGAAGCTGCACTTCAGATACTTGTTTATCTTTGACTGCAAACATCTTGATCGAATCACGGTTCAAGCCAAGGACAAAATAAGAATAGTTGAAATGTTCATTTTTGATGATCGCCAATAAATAAGGCAGATCACTGACATAATATTGATCATCTACGGCAATACTTAACCGGTGTACATATGTTTCTTCAGGAGTTACGATCACACCGACACTTTGAGTCCCGCTCCGCCAAAAGGAAGCATCATTCAATAGTGTGTCGATTTTTTCTTGGATCGGTGTCCACTCATGTTCAGGATATTTTTTTTCAAAACGTTTCTTCGCTTCTTTCGCGAAATTTTTGAATTTGATTTGATCTTTTTCTACATTTTGATGTCCTACATGTGTATTCAGCATGATCGTGACAAAAGGACCTTTTGCATCTTTCGAAGTCAGTTGTGTCAACAAATCTTTACCAATTTTTGTCATAAACGTCCCCTCCTAAAAAGTCGATCTTTATATAATAAAGTCTACCACAACAATTTTTTTCCTAACACTAAAACGATTTCTTTTTTAACAAATGTTTCTGCTCTTCACGCTTTTTTCATATATTATTCGATTCTTTCTCGATTGTTTGGGAAATTTATTCAAATCTTTTTGTTATATTGACTGTAAGATTAACTTACAAAGGAGAATTCCCTATGCAAATTCTATTGATTTTTAGTTTATTGAGTATCATCACTGTCCTTGGCTACACAGCAATTCGGTCGATCCAATTAGAACCGCAGCCTGTCAAAGCACGTGTAAAAAGCGAAACAAACCGGAAATAACCCGATTGTTTCCGACAAACATTGAAACTGTTCTCGCTCTCTGATAAAATTCTTATTTGTACACAGTCAAAAGATTTCATTTTAAGGAGAGCTGATATGTCGTTCAAAAAAAACCGGCTAGCCTTGCTAGCAGCTAGCATCATTCTATGTCTTACCCCGTTTTTGATCCCTTTTACCACTTATGCAGATACTTCGTTTAAAGTAAATGCAAAAGCAGCCTTTGCAGTAGATGCAGAAAGCGGAAAGATCCTTTATGACCAAGATGGCGAAACGCCAATGGGTATTGCATCTATCACAAAGATCATCGGCCTTTATCTTGTATTGGATCAAGTCAAAGACGGAAAGCTTTCATGGGATGACACCGTGCCGATCTCAGATTACGCGGAAGAATTAAGTACTGTCCCAGATTTATCAAACGTTCCTTTACATAAAGAGAACAGCTACACGGTCAAAGAGTTATTCGATTCTGCATTTATCCAGTCAGCAAATGCTTCAATGGTTGCTTTAGCAGAAAAAGTCAGCGGCAGCGAAAAAGAATTTGTTGCAGATATGAAAAAAGAATTGGAAGGCTGGGGAATCAAAGATGCTTCTATCGTGAATGCTTCTGGATTGAATAACCAGTATCTCGGCGACAACCGCCCAGAAGGCACTTCCGAAACAGATGAAAACGAAATGTCTGCCAAAGATGTAGCAATCGTTGCCCGTCATGTGATCAATGACTTCCCTGAAGTGTTGGACGTGACCAGCACAACGACTCAAATGTTTGGCGAAGATACACAGTCTCCTGTCGAAATGGTGAACTGGAACTGGATGCTTCCAGGTTTCATCAATTATAAAGAAGGCGTAGACGGTTTGAAAACAGGTACAACGGAACTAGCAGGTGCTTGTTTTGTCGGAACGATCACACAAGACGGCCGCCGCATCATTACCGTCGTATTGAATGCTGAAGGCCATGCCGAAAACCCAAGCGCTCGTTTCAATGAAACATCACGTTTGATGGACTATTGCTTGGATAACTGGTCAGAAAAAGAAGTTGGGAAAGCTGGTGCAAGCATCCCTGATTTAAAAACAGTTAAAGTCAAAGACGGAAAAGAAGCAACCGTTCCTGTAGCATTGAAAGATCCTGTGAAAGTTTGGGTCCGCACAGGTATGGATACTGGCAACTTGACGATCACTCCTGACTTAGACAAACTGAAAGATGATGAGTTGGCTGCCCCTGCTGATCGCGGAACGACTGTAGGAACAGCTAAAATCGCTGTGGCAGATGACAAACTGGGCTATTTGGAAGAAGACCAAATGCCGTCTACAGAGATCATCACGACAAGCAACGCCGAAAAAGCGAATTTCTTCGTTATCGGCTGGCGTCATGTTGTAAATTTCTTTAGTAATTTGTTTTAAGATTTAAATCTCTTATCAAAAACCTTTCTGAAACGATTTTTGTTTCAGAAAGGTTTTTTTTATTTGTTCTGTTTTTTCTGCGCTCCAGCAGCTGGAATTTTCCTTTTTGTTTGTTTTTCGTTATACTGATTAGTATGTAAAAGGAGTTGAAATTATGGATTTAACGAGAGATCTAAGTTTTTTTATTCTGTATCTCGCGGGTGTTGCTGGGCTGATTTTTTGGCGTAAAAAACAAAAAGATCCAGCACTGTTTTTCTACGGCAGCAGCTGGACATTTGCCGTCATGATGGCCTATTTCATCTATTTAGAGATTGCCAAGCACACATTTTATGTCGGTCTTCCTTTATTTTTCTTTGCAATTTTTGCTTATTTCTATTTTACCGAAAAACGAAGGCTGCTTAATGGGTTATTGTTCAATATCTTTTTGATGAGTTTTGGTGCTTATCTGATTTTATTGCTTTTCCAAACGCAAAATATCTTGATCGGCGGGCTTGTTGCGTTGGTTGGTGTCTTCTTTTTATTGATCGTGATCTTCGGGATCTATGCATTGATTGTTTTTCTTTATTGGAATGGCATCGTCGTACTGAAAAGAGAATCGCATTCTCTAGCTAATCTTTTAACATTATTTTTAGCGATTTTTCTAACAATCATTGTATTGGTCAACTTTTTCTTATTGGCTTATCTTCCTGATTGGGCACGAATATTAGCACTTATGGTTCCTGTGATACTTTTTTATTTTTTCATTGTTTTTTACAATTTCTTGACAGTTTCTGTCCTTTATCAATTCAACCGGCCAAGATTCAATCAAGATTTCATCGTTGTGTTAGGTGCTGGTTTGTTACATGGAGAAAAAGTCACACCTTTATTGGCTAAACGGATCGATAAAGCAATCGCCTTTTATCGAGCACAAGAAAAAGCAACGCTCAGCCCGCCAAAACTCTTGATGTCTGGCGGACAAGGACTTGATGAAAAGATTCCGGAAGCTGTTGCGATGCAGAAATATGCACTAGAAAAAGGCATACCTCCTGAACAGATATTAGTGGAGACGAATTCGAAAACGACCCTTGAGAACATGCTCTTTTCTAAAGAACTCATGGATCGCGAAAAATCTCGTTATCGTGCGATTTTCACTTCGAATAATTACCATATTTTCCGCGCCGGTATGTATGCCCGGACAGCACGATTGAAGGCGAACGGGATTGGGGCAAAAACAGCTTTCTATTATTTGCCAAATGCCTTTCTGCGTGAGTATATCGCGATTTTGATGATGAACAAGAAACGGCATCTTGTTATTTGCAGCTTGATTGCAGCATTCTTTGTTCTCTTTTCGCTTCTCACTTTCTTTATTGGTTGAAAAAATATCTAAAAAAAACAGCGTTGCGGCTTCGCAACGCTGTTTTTCTTATTTTCCTTCTAATTCTTCGCTCAATTGGATCACGTATTCTTTAAGATCCGATCCGATTTGCGGATGAGTCAGCCCATATTCGATACTTGTTTGCATGTAGCCGAATTTATCCCCTACATCGTAGCGGCGGCCTTTGAATGTCCGCGCAAATACTCGTTGTTTTTTATTCAACTTATCGATTGCATCTGTTAATTGGATCTCGTTTCCCGCACCAGGTTCTTGAGATTCTAAAATATCAAAAATATCTGGTGTTAACAGATAACGGCCGATGATTGCTAAATCACTTGGTGCATCTTCTGGTTTTGGTTTCTCGATGAAATTTTTTACACTGCATAAACCGTCGCAGACAGCTTCACCAGGATCGATGATGCCGTATTTTGATGTATCTTTATGAGGAATCTCCATGACTGCGATCGTTGAAGCTTTCGTTTCTTCGTAATCATTCATCAATTGTTTTGTCAAAGGAATCTCGTCCTTCATTAAATCATCCCCTAACATCACTACGAAAGGTTCGTTGCCAACAAATGTTTTGGCTTGCAGTACGGCATGTCCTAAACCTTGCGGATGCGGCTGGCGAATAAAGTGCAGATTTACATCTGTTGTTTCTTCAATCAATTGCAAGAGTTCATCTTTGTGTTTTTCTTTTAGATTCATCTCTAATTCAAGATTGGCATCAAAGTGATCCTCAATAGGACGCTTGCTTTTACCTGTAACGATCAAAATATCTTCGATTCCTGAATTCAGTGCTTCTTCTACGATAAATTGGATCGTTGGTTTATCAACGATTGGCAGCATTTCTTTTGCCATCGCTTTCGTTGCTGGTAAAAATCTGGTTCCTAATCCTGCTGCTGGAATAACTGCTTTTTTGACTTTCACTGTGACCCCTCCAAATTTGCTATTTTATTGAAAATTCATTTTCCATCTTGCCGTCGCGCAGCATTACTTCTTTCACTGCTTGTCGGACATCTTTTCCTTCATATAACACACTGTAGATTGTTTCTGTGATTGGCATTTCAACATTTAATTGTTGCGCTAGTTCCACGGCTGCTTTCGTTGTTGAGACACCTTCAACGATCATCCCCATGTTATCCAGCACTTCTTCCAGTTTATGGCCTTTTCCTAAAAGATTTCCAGCACGCCAGTTTCTTGAATGGACACTTGTACATGTCACGATCAAATCGCCCACACCGCTCAAACCAATGAATGTCAACGGATTCGCACCCATCGCCACGCCTAAGCGGCTGATTTCTGCTAAGCCGCGCGTCATGATGGCTGCTTTGGCATTGTCGCCAAAACCTAACCCATGGATTGCGCCAGCACCAATGGCAATGATGTTTTTCAACGCGGCGCCTGTCTCTACACCAATGACGTCATCATTCGTATAGATTCGGAAATAATCGTTCATAAATAATTGCTGAACTGTTTCTGCCGCTTTTAAATCGGTACTTGCTGCAGTAATCGTCGTAATGTCGTGGACTGCGACTTCTTCTGCATGACTTGGACCAGATAAAACAACGATTGCCTGCCGTTTTTCTTCTGGGATCTCTTCTGCGATTACTTCGGAGATACGTTTGTGCGTGCCTTGTTCCAAGCCTTTGCTGGCATGGATGATCAATGGTTTGGTGTTCATTTTCTGTACCAATTCTTGTGCAACTGCTCGCGTAGCTTTCGTTGGGACAACAAACAAGACTGCATCGACACCGTCCACAGCTTCCCCTAGTTCTTTATAGCCGATGATTGTTTCGGGCAATTTCAACTTTGGCAGAAAATGGCGATTTGTATGATACGTGTTGATTTCGTCAATTTGGGCTGGGACATTTCCCCAGATCCGTACATCATGACCATTCTCTGCTAGTGTTTGTGCTAATGCAGTGCCCCAAGAACCAGGACCTAAGACTGCGATTTTACTCATGTTATATTCTCCTTTGTACTGAAAAATCTTCCCGAAAGAAGGCGTTATTTTTTTATGAAGAAATACCATCTACTTATATAATAAACGAAAGTATTTAATATATATATTAATATACTTACGGAAGGGTGACCAGATTATTTTGAAAAAGTTTAGAAATCCCTATTTTTTAAGGTTTCCGCTTTTTTTGATTCCAGGAACAAACAGAATCCCCTTTTCGATCATTACTTTCTGCGCAGAGTAGATGCCGTTATTTCCTGAACACATAAAACTAATGATACAGATCATGAACAAAAAGCCTGCAGCATCACTGCCGAATAATTCGATGCCCATGATAAAACAAGCAATCGGAGTATTCGTCGCACCAGAAAAAACACCTATGAAGCCCAATCCAGCTAAAAACGGAATCGATACATGCATAACTTGAGCAAAGGTTGATCCTAATGATGCACCAATCTCAAATAACGGTGTCACTTCTCCGCCTTGATATCCTGCACCTAAAGACAATACTGTAAAGAATAATTTCCCAAAAAAATCAAAAAAATGAGCCTGTCCAGAAAACGCATCTTGAAGGAGGGGCAAACTCAATCCCAAATAACGATGGCCTTGGAAAAGAAGTGCCGCAAAAACAACGATGGCTCCACCCGCAAAATTTCTGAACACTGGATTTTGGAACCAGCGTGCATAAACACCTTTTAAGAAAACGATGGAACGGCTGAATACCCAGCCGCACAGACCAAATCCGATACCAGCCACCAGTAATTTGACAAAAAGAAGCACACTCCAGGAAGGGATCTCCCCCATCGAATAGTGGATATGTGTCGCTCCTAATCCTTCCGTCACGAAATTAGCAAATAATGCAGCAAAAAAACTTGGGAATAAGGCTTCTGTCCGCATTTTGCCGATTGCTAATACTTCCAGTCCAAAAAGCGTACCAGCTAAAGGCGTACCGAAAACTGAACTGAACCCCGCACTGATACCGGAAATCACTAAAATCTCCCGGTCGATTTTATCGATCTTGAACAAACGAGCAAGATTTTCAGCAATGGCGCCACCCATTTGGACAGCCGTTCCTTCTCGGCCAACTGAGCCGCCGAGCAAATGTGTAGTCAACGTACCAAACAACGTCAGCGGAATCAAACGCAGTGGGATTTTTTCTTCCCCGCCATTCCCTTGATCAATCACCAAATTATTCCCGCGTCCGGCATTTTTACCAAAATAAGTATATAAGTACGCAAACAAAGCGCCGCCCGCAGGTAATAAATAAAGCAGCCACGGATGTTCCAGACGTACATCTGTCACAAACGTCAAGCTCGTCAAAAAGAATGCAGAAAGGCTTCCCATCAATACACCCACAATAGCGGTAAGCAGTAACCACCTTGTCATGTATGTTCCGATCCTTATAATTTGACTATTTTTCATCTTATTTCCTCCTTATTATCCAAACAAAAAAACGCCTACTAAACAAAGGGCTCTCGTCCTTTCTCTAGTAGGCGTCATTAGCTGTCTTTCGATCAACGTTTAAAGGCGAACACCATCACCTTATTCCTTAAAAAGAATAGCATGTTTTCTTTCAAAAAACAATGCGGTCACTTTTCTTTTTTCACGATTTCTGCAAATTCATGAAATTTGTCCAGTTGAACAAGCTGCTTGTTGCATTGTTCGCTGTCGTGGCAAATATAGTTGCCGCGTTTTGTGTACGTCCCGTCCGAGGAAGTTTTGGTCGTTGCTAAAAACATCGAAACATTCGATGTTTTTTGGCAAATCGAACAGATTCCTTTGATGATCGTTGGTGACAACGTACCGCTGATGCCTTGCAATTTATTCTCTTTATAGAAAAGAATAAATTTCTTTTGAGTACCTGGATCATTCCAGCCGATATAAGTATGTTCACGCAAATCCAATTCTGACCAATTTGGGAATTTCAGTTTTTTGGTCTTGCGGAAGACTTTCTCAATCTGTTTTTTCTCAGGCTGTTCAAACGGGATCACCGCTTCTTTCAATGTTTCTAACGCCTGTTCTGCTTTTGCTTTCGTCCATGTCCGATCCAGCGCAAGCTTTAAGAACGCTTCTGCTTCTTCGTTTTCTGTTTCAAACAATCCTCGGATCTTTTCAGCCGCAAGTGCTTGGACTGTTTCGACCGTTTTGTTGTCATTGACAGAAGAATAAACACTTAGCAAGTGCTCTGCTTCTCGTTTGATAAAATAATAGTTGTATGTTTCGATGGTTGGTTTCATAATAGTGATTCCTTTCCTCTTTTGTTTTCATACCTTGAAGAAAGAATCAGGTTCTACAAAGTATGTTCTACTTGTAAAGCCCCATCGTTTTTAAATAAGATACGTTCTGTCTGTGCATCTTATCATCACCCCCTTTAAATTGTTGGGTCTGCCAATTTATTACTATACTTGAAAAAGGCTGAAAAAACAAGGTCGAGAAAACAGGCCTGGACGTCTACGAGCGCTTGGCGCTGTTAGAAACGATCAGACCTGTTTATCTCTGTTATTCGATGCCAACCGGTTTTTTGCCGAAGAAATGCTGCCATTTTTGTTTCATCGTTGCAGTCATTGGTTGTGATGCTTCTTTGACTGCGCAGTATTTATCGACCATTGTCACGATATAGCTTTCTTTATATTTTGGCGGAGCAATCGTTGCTCCCCACATGTGTTTCAAAATGATGTCTCTCTCCAGATCAGAGAGTTCTGTGATTTTCTCAGCGTTTTTGACAGCGATTCTTGGGTGCACATACGCATGTGTCCCTTCATCGAATTTCGTTGTCCGCCAGTCATAATAAAAGAGGTCATGTAAGAGTCCGGCGCGAGCTGTTGCTCTTGCGTCTCCGCCCCATTTTTTTGCAAGTTTATAACTATTGTAAGAAACACTGATAGAATGCTCTAATCGTGTCGAGTGGACATGTTGAGTATAATCAGCTAATTTTTTCACAGCCTCAGTTTCTAAAAGTTCTGCTACATAAGACATGTATTCTTCGTCTTCACGCCATTTTTCTGTCATATCTTCAATCTGCCACCTTTTTTGAATTTCGTTATTATTGAAATTGGTACCAGTATATCACTAGTTTTTGGTTCGTACTAGGGAGTTCTTATGCAACTATCCAAAACTTAACAGTTCCTTAATCAACGTGAAAAATGGTACATCAAGACACCGGCAGCTACGCCCACATTTAATGATTCGGCATTTCCAGGAATTGGGATATACACATTTTTATCAGTCATATCCAAGATTTCTTTTTGGACACCTTGGCCTTCATTCCCCATGATTAAAGCAAAATCAGTTGTTTTTGGCACTTCATTGAGAGGAAATGCTTCTTCATTCAGTTCTGTTCCGTAGATCGGCGTTTGCTGTTCTTTGAAAAGAGGAATGATCTCTGTCAGGTCTTTTTGGAGAATCGGCAGATGATAATTGCTTCCTTGCATACTTCTTAATACTTTAGTACTGTACAAGTCAGCTGTTCCTTTCCCCAAAATAACACCGGTTAAACCGAACGCATCGGCTGTCCGGATCATAGTTCCGACATTCCCTGGATCTTGCACATTGTCTAACAGCAGCCATCCGCCTTTGTACGATCCAACTTCTGATTCATCCATTTCGATTACTGCTAAGATTCCTTGAGGCGTCGGCAAATCTGAAACAGCAGACATGACTTCGGCGCTGACTAGATAACAGATTTCTTCCTTTACCCTGCGAGCGATCCAATCGCTCCATTCTTTGAGTCCTCGATCTGTCACAAGCAGCTCTTTGATTTTAGCGCCAGATGCCTCTGCTTCCTCCACTAAGTGAAACCCTTCTAGCAAATAACACCTCGCTTCCTCTCTGTATTTCTTTTTATGTAATTTTTTCAATTCTTTGATCAATGGATTCTTTACCGATTGGATTTCTTTCAATTTTTTCACCTCACCTGATTATAGCATGAATCAGGGGTTCGAACTTGTTTACTTTTTAAAAAATCGTTATCATAAATCTATAAAGAAGAAAGCAGGTGACTCTCATGCGCAAAGTAAGAATGAACGTGCAAGGCCGTGTCCAAGGTGTTGGTTTCCGCTATACGACGAAAATGCTTGCGGATCAGCTTGGTATTTTCGGCACGGTCAAAAATGAAGAAGATGGTTCTGTAACGATTGAAGCAATCGGTGATGACGAGACTGTAGAAGCATTTATCTCCAAGGTCAAAGATTCTCCTAGTCCTAGCGGTCGTGTCACTTACGTTGATTTACAAGAGGACCCAATGATCCAGGAACGTGAAAAATTTGACGTTATTTATTAAATAACCATTTTTTGATTTTACAGAAAAACGATGCCCTACTCTATTCGTTTTGAGCGAACCGACTTTTTCTCTGCAGAAGAAAAAAACGGCTCGCTCTTTGCTGCGCCTTGGTTTATGTCTCTATTCGGTAAAAAATCAGGACTGGTTTCTTTTCGTGTTCTATCTCTGCTTTTTCATATCAAAAAATACTTACAAAAAATAACAGTTCTTTTTAACGCAATAATGTGATTTTTCTATGAATACAATTGAATTTCGCTGTTTTTTTTAGTATAGTTAATTTTGTGTAAAAATTATGGAAGAGGAAGAATTTAATGAATAAATGGAAAAATTGGCTGCTAGGCTCCGGACTTTTGTCCATCATGCTGTTTTTGTCTGGCTGTGTACGTACAGATTCACATGGTAATCCTGATACTTCAGGCTTTGTTTATCGCATACTTGTCCATCCGATGGGTCAAGCGATCACTTATTTAGTTCAAAACTTCAACTGGTCTTACGGTTGGGCGGTCATCTTTATGACGATCATCGTTCGTTTGATCATCTTGCCTTTAGGGATCAGCCAGTCGAAGAAAACAATGATCCAATCTGAAAAAATGCAAGCCTTGAAACCTCAAGTCGAAGCAGCGCAAGCAAGAATGAAAACTGCGACAACACGTGAAGAGCAAGTTGCAGCGCAAGCAGAAATGCAGCAAGTTTATAAAGAAAATGGTATGAGCATGACAGGCGGTATTGGTTGTTTACCTCTATTGATCCAAATGCCTATCTTCTCCGCATTATACTTTACTGCTCGTTACACAGAAGGTATCCGCGAATCTTCATTCTACGGTATCGATCTTGGTTCACCTAGTCTTGTCTTAGTTGCCATTGCTGGGATCGCTTATCTGCTGCAAGGATATATCTCAACAATCGGTATTCCGGAAGAACAGAAAAAAACGATGCGTACGATGCTGATTGTTTCACCTGCTATGATCGTCTTCATGTCGATCAGCGCTCCTGCTGGTGTGACATTGTACTGGGTAGTCGGCGGTGTGTTCAGTTGTCTGCAAACATATATCACAAACGTCATCATGAAACCTCGTTTGAAAGCACAAGTAGCAGAAGAATTGAAAAATAATCCTCCAAAAACGGTCGTTACTCCGCCAAAAGATGTAACACCGGAAAAAACAGAGAAAAACGAAAAAACAGTAAAAAGCTTACCTTCTTCTGAAAAATCTGCTGGAAAAAATTCTGGCAAAGGAAGAAATGCTGGAAAACAACAAAGAAACAAAAAATAATACAAAATACTCATTGAAATAAAAAAGGCTGGGACATTTTGTCCCAGCCTTTTTCTGTGCTTATTTTGTCACTAACAGATCCAAGCTCGCTAATGAAAGAGCCATTTCGGCGATTTTTCTTAGTTGTGTCAAACGATTCATCCGTACGTTTTCATCTTCTGCCATAACCATTGTTTGATCAAAATATTCTTCGATCAATGGGCGTAAGCCTGTCAAACGTTCGTAGGTCTCTTCTGGCGTTTGTTCCGCAAAGTCTGCTTCTAGTTCGTTCACTGCTTCATACAAAGCTTTTTCTGCTTCGTTTTCAAATAAAGCAGGATCAACAGCTGCAGATGTTTCTTCTGCTTTTTTCGCTAGATTTACGACACGAGTCAATGCTTCCATGGATGGTTTGAACTCTTGGTCTTCCAAATGTTGTTTGAACAATTGTGCTGCCCCAAATATTTTCGCTAAGTCTTTTTGTTCAGCAGCTAAAACAGCATCGATCACATCATGACGGATTTGTTTTGTTGAAAGCAATTGACGCAAACGGCCTTTGATAAATTCAATAACTTCTTGCTGACCTTCAGATAACTGGATACCAAAACGTTGCGGATCAGCATTCACTGCTTCGCTGATAGCTTCTTGCAATTTTACTAATGGGAATACCCAATTTTTTGCTTCAATGATTCTTACCACACCGTATGCTTGACGACGAAGTGCATAAGGGTCATTAGAGCCGTTTGGAACCATTCCAACAGCAAAGAAAGAAAAGACACTGTCAAGTTTATCAGCAATGGCTAGAACGGCTCCGATGGCTGTTTCCGGCAATTCACCTTCACTTGAAGTTGGAAGATAGTGTTCTCTGACAGCTGCCGCTACTTCTGGTTTTTCTCCTTGCAGCAATGCATATTTCTCTCCCATGATCCCTTGAAGTTCTGGGAATTCACCGACCATATTCGTCACTAGGTCAAATTTATAGATTTCCGCAGCACGTTGCAAATCTGCAAGTTCCGCTTCAGATAAACCAACTGTTTCACCGATAACACGAGCTGCCGCTTGGACACGCTGCATTTTTTCATAGATGCTGCCGATTTTTTCATGGAACGTCACAGATTTTAATTTTTCTACATACATGTCGATTGAATTTTTCTTGTCCTCATTGTAAAAGAATTCTGCATCTTCCAAACGAGCTGTCAATACTTTCTGATTTCCGCGAATGACATTTTCGATTTTCACTCGATCGCCATTACGTGCAGAAATAAAGTGCGGAAGCAGCATACCTTTTGCATTGCGTACTTCGAAATAACGTTGATGTTCTTTCATTGAAGTAACTAGCACTTCTTCTGGAACAGACAAGTATTTTTCTTCAAAATCGCCCGCAAAAACAGTTGGGTATTCAACTAGGTTGTTTACTTCTTCCAGCAATTCAGGATCAAGGTCGATGACCCAGTTGTTTTTAGCTGCTAATGCTTCTGCTTGTTCGACGATTTCTTTTTCTCGTTTTTGAGGAGACGCGATCACGAACTGTTCAGCTAATTTTTCTTCGTATTCATTGGCATGGGCAAAAGTAATATCTTCGCCTAAGAAACGATGGCCGCGGGACACACGGTCTGTTTTGATATCCAGGATCTCGAATGGAATCACTTCATCATCCAATAAAGCAACCAGCCAGTGAATCGGACGAATATACTCAAAGTCATAATTTGCCCAATGCATACGTACTGGGAATGTCAAGCTTTTGACTACCTCAGCTAAACCAGTTAGAACGGTTTTTGCCTCGATGCCGTGAACATATTTCGTTACATAAACATATTCCGTGCCATTCAATTCTTTAAATGTGATTGCATCAGTCGTCAAACCTTGTCCGCGGACAAATCCTTCTGCTGCTTTTGTCCAGTTTCCGTCTGCATCCTGCGCGATTTTTTTCGCTGGACCTTTGACTTCTTCTTGGCTGTCTTCTTGTTTTTCAGGGATATTTGTGACTTTGATTGCTAGACGTCTTGGTGTTGAGAACGTTTCGATCGAATCATAAGTCAATTGATTTTCATCTAAAAATTTCGCTGTTTTTTCTTCTAACTGCTTCATGCTTGGTGTAACGACATGTGCAGGCATTTCTTCTAAGCCGATTTCTAAAAGCAAGTCTTTTGCCATCTTATTCTGCCTCCTTTACAGTTTCGGGGTTTGCAGTATTGTGGTTCAACAATGGATAGCCTAATTTTTCACGTTCTGCAACAAAGATTTTCGCCACAGCGCGAGCCATGTTACGGATTCGTGAAAGATACCCCGCACGTTCTGTTACTGAAACAGCGCCTCGAGCATCTAATAAGTTGAATGTATGGCTGCATTTCAAGATATAATCATACGCTGGATGGACAAGGTTTTCGTCGATACAACGTTTTGCTTCTTTTTCAAAACGGTCAAAGTTTGTCAACAACATTTCTTGGTCACTGACTTCAAAAGAATATTTTGAGTGTTCAAATTCTGGTTGTTTGAAAATCTCGCCGTATTTTACGCCTGCAGACCATTCTAAATCATAGACACTTTCCACTTCTTGGATATAAGAAGCCAAACGTTCTAGACCGTAAGTGATTTCTGAAGTAACAGGTTTGCATTGCAATCCGCCTACTTGTTGGAAATACGTGAACTGAGTGATCTCCATTCCGTCTAGCCAAACTTCCCAGCCGACACCGGCACAGCCCATAGATGGATTTTCCCAGTTATCTTCTACAAAACGGATGTCATGTTCAAGAGGGTCGATACCTAGAAGACGTAAGCTTTCTAAGTAAAGTTCTTGGATATTTTCTGGAGAAGGTTTCATAACTACTTGGAATTGATGATGTTGGTATAAACGGTTTGGATTTTCTCCGTAACGTCCGTCTGCTGGTCGGCGAGAAGGTTCAACATATGCTGCATTCCATGGTTCTGGTCCAATTGCACGTAAAAATGTGTATGGACTCATTGTTCCGGCACCTTTCTCTGTATCGTATGCTTGCATCAGCATACAGCCGTTCGATGACCAAAATTTTTGTAAAGTCAGGATCATTTCTTGAACAGTTAACTTTTTACTCATTTTTTCTGCCCCTTTCGTTTCTAAAGCTTTATGTTTGGCAGTCCGCAAAATCTTTTCAGAAAACAAAAAAATCCCTATGCCTGTTTGAACAGACATAGGGACGAATAATTTCGCGGTTCCACCCTACTTCCGGAGAATCTCCGGCAGCTTTTTCATACTGTACTCGCAAGCGCCGCTTCAAAAACCGCTGGTATCCGGCTCACACCGCCCCGGACTCGCTAAAACTGCGTATTTTCTACTGAACTTGGTCAACATACTATTTATCTATGCCTAATAATAGTCGGTCTGCCTATGTTTTGTCAAATAGTATTTTTCTTTTACCGGCTATTCTTCTGGTTTTTCTTCTTTCAGCACATGTTCCCAACTTTTCATTTGATCAATAAATTTCTTGCTTTTCAGATGGATACCCACGAATTCTTCATATAGCTGATCGATCAGCTGGCGGATTTCTTGCTTGGTCTCTTCTTTCAAATGAATGCCGGATATCTTATCATATGCGATTGCCGAAAACATTCGTGCAAAATGGACAGCCCGTGGCGATGCGTGATAACGATGCGGATCAAGCTGCCAGTGGTTTTCGCAGATAACACCATTATATTTTGAAGAAAAATCAAATTTTCCTTCTGTTTTTCCGCAAACGACACAATGCGTCCAAATCGGTGCACTACCAAAACGACGCATCAATTGGATCTCAAAAATATTCGTGATGATCTCTGCATCATAGCCTTCTTCCATTCGAACCAATGCTTGTTCAAGAAAAGAAAACAGGTTGGGATCATATTGACGGTCTTCAATCGCAGCATCTGTCAAGTTGAGCAAATATGTTCCATAGCCGCTTAAAAAAATATCTTCTTGGATTTTTCTAAAAGGCTGGATATCTTTGGCACTTGTCAAAAAAGAAAGACCCTCTTCATTAAACGTACCGATATAAACGGCTTCGGTAAATGGCAGCAATGCCGGCACTAAAGGCTGGTTTCTTCGATGGATACCTTTGACATAAAACATCATTTTTCCAGCTGATTCGGTAAATATTTTGACAAGCTTGTCTTTTTCTTTATAATTTCGGCTTGATAAAATCAGCCCTTTTGACTCCGTTAGCTGACTCATTCTATCCCTCCTTTATCACAAAAAAGAGACCACGGAAGACGTACCTCCAGTAAGAAACGATCACCTATCTTGGACGTTTTACTGATTAAAATGGTATCTAAGCCATGATCTCTATAAACTTCAAACAATAAATCACTTTTTTACGTACGATATCTGCTGCGGCTTTACGGTCTATCCTGTTTTAATATTCGTCTTTTCGATAACCGTAATCTTGAAGATACGTACGTTTGTCACGCCAATCTTTTTGGACTTTTACCCATAGCTCAAGAAAGACTTTGTCGCCTAAAAGATGTTCGATATCCAAACGAGCTTTCGTGCCGATTTGTTTCAGCATCTTGCCGCCTTTACCGATGATGATCCCTTTTTGACTATCTCTTTCAACAATGATCGTTGCTTCGATCTGAACTTTGTTATTTTCGTTTCTTTTCATTGAATCAACAACGACAGCTACTGAGTGCGGTACTTCATCTCTGGTCAAGAAAAGCACTTTTTCGCGGATCAGTTCTGAAACGATAAAATATTCAGGGTGATCGGTCACTTGATCATCTGGGAAATATTGCGGACCTTCTGGCATTTCGTCAATCAAAGTCGACATCAAACGTTCGACATTGTTTCCTTCTGTTGCTGAAATAGGAACGACTTGTGCAAAATCCATTTGAGAAGAATAATCTTCAATGATTCCTAAAAGATCGTCAGGATGGACTTTGTCGATTTTATTGATGACCAAATACACAGGCGAATCAACGTTTTTCAATCGTTCGATAATAAAGTCATCACCGCGCCCGCGTTTTTGGTCGGCACTGATCATGAACAAGACAGCATCTACTTCTCTCAATGCGCTATAAGCAGTTTCTACCATAAAGTCGCCTAGTCGGTGTTTTGGTTTATGGATTCCTGGTGTATCGATGAAGATCAGCTGTGCGTCTTTTTCCGTATACACACCTTGGATCTTGTTTCTTGTTGTTTGTGCTTTATCACTCATGATCGCGATCTTTTGTCCGACGATCCGGTTCAGCAAAGTTGATTTTCCGACATTTGGACGTCCTACGATCGCCACAAAGCCTGATTTATGTTCTGGCATAAAGATTCTCCTTTTAGTTAAACAGCAATTGATAGATTTTTGGGACAAAAATGATCAGCCCCACGATAACAGTAAAACATGCAGTAAGCAAAACGCCGCCTGCTGCCATGTCTTTGACTTTTTTACCGATTGGATGAAAATGGAAATCAGTAAACATATCAACGACATTTTCAAAAATCGTATTCACTACTTCTGCCAGCAATACTAAAAAAATAGAAAGCAGAAGCCACAGCCACTCGACTTGGGACAGCCCGAAAGCTGCACCCAAAATCAAAGCTGCTGCGCCGAAACAAACATGTTTGCGCATATTCCGTTCCTCTTCAAATACCGTTTTTATTCCTTGGACAGCAAATTCGACTGAAGTAATAAAGTGTTTATTTTTCCCTGTATTGTTATCTTTTAAGTCCATACGCATCCAGTATCTCTTTCTGCAATCCGAACATCTCTTTTTCATCTTCTGGTGTCATATGGTCATACCCATTGATGTGTAAGAAACCATGAACCGCTAAGAAGCCTAATTCCCGATCATAGCTGTGTCCATATTCTTCGGCTTGTTCCTTCGCGCGGTCGATTGAGATCATGATATCGCCTAATACTCTAGGCATTGGATTTTCATCATCTTCAAAGATTACTGGAATCTCGTCTTCCCCTTCTTCTTCCAAAGCAAAACTGATGACATCTGTCGGTGCATCTTTTCCACGGTAATCACGGTTGATTACTTGGATCGCTGCATTGTCCATGAATGTGACGGACATTTCTGTCTCTTCTGGCAAGTTTAAATGGTCTGCTGCAAATTGCAGCAGATCATCGATTTCTTTTATTTTTGTTTCCGAAACTTGATTTGTTTCGTCCATAAATGTGATATCCATTATATTTCGCTTCCTTCTTGTTCTTCTTTCATTTTCTCTGCTTCTGATTTCATCTTCGGATATTTGATCCTTGAATGGAACGTACTGCTCAGTCCGCTGATCAATGATTTCTCCACTTTTCGGATTTCTTTCAATGTCAATCCGCTGTCATCTAATTGACCATCAGAGATACGTTCTTCAATCAGATTATGCACGAATGTCTCGATTTTTTCGCTCGTTGGGTGGTCCATTGCTCGAACGGCTGCTTCACAGCTGTCGGCGATGTTGACGATCCCTGCTTCTCTTGTCTGAGGTTTTGGTCCAGGGTAGCGGAATTGCTGTTCGGTTACTTCTGGATTTCTTTCTTTTGCTTTTACATAGAAATAACGCATCAATGTCGTTCCGTGGTGCTGACGGCAGATATCGATGACCATTTTCGGCATTTTGTATTCTTCTAAGATTTTTGCACCATCTGTGACGTGCCCGAAAATGATTTGTTTACTGTCTTCTGGCAAAAGGAAATTATGAGGGTTTTCTGCTCCTGATGGCAGATTTTCCACAAAGAAACTTGCATGTTTGATTTTGCCGATATCATGATAGTAGCAGGCAACACGGGTCAAAAGCGACCGGCCTCCGATTTCTGCTACTGCATTTGCACTAAGATTTGCCACCATCATACTATGATGATACGTTCCTGGTGCTTCTTCCAATAATTTTTTCAATAATGGATGGTTCGGGTTACTTAACTCATTCAAAACAATCACACTATCGTCATTTACCAGCAATTCGATATAAGGATGCAAACCAATCGTCAATAAGAAAGACAGCAATGCGCCGGCAAATCCGCTGACTAAGGTCATCCAAGTCGTTCCATCTCGGAAACTCATGCCTTGATAAACAACTAAAATAAGATCCATTGCTAACGGAAAAACAACCACCCACATAATAGCAGGAAATCCTTGTTCAGAGATCCGTTGACGTCTTACGATCGTTGCTAAAAGGCCAGAGAAAAGATAGGTGATCAAAATAACGGTCAAAAAGTTTGTTCCGATCGATCCGTAAAAAATGAATAACGCAGAAATCACTTGGAACAAAGCTGCCATGATCCCTGCCCGCCGATTCAAGAAGAAATTCAAGACAAGCGGCATAAATGCAGCTGGATAGAACAATGGGATATACGTTGCTTGTTCTGTTTGGAATAGTTGTAAAAATTTCATCAAAATAACACTGATAGACATTGCAACTACATAAAACAAAACATATTCCGTTCGTTTTCCAACACTTTGGAATTGCATAGAATTAAACACCAGCACCGCTATTTGTAAAAGAACAGCTAAAACCATTGCTACAAGCGGGAAGATTGAAGTATTTTGATCGGTCAATCCCAGTAATTCTAACTTTTCGATTGCTGAAGCATCGATTTGGTTTCCTTCGCGGACAATGATCTCCCCTTGATAAATCATCACAGGCTGAACTGATTGGCGAGCTGTTTCTCTTAACGCTTCTGTCTTTTTCTCGTTCAAGAAATCATTGACTACGATTCCCTGATCAATCAAATAACGAATCACGCGCTGCTGTTCTGCAGAGACATTCAAATACTGCAGCTTGTCTTCGGCTTCTTGTTTAAAAGTCTCCAAATCGCTGTCACGTACTTGCTTGTTCATTTGTTCATCGATCAATTTAATACTTTCGTTGCGAACCGTTTCCAGTTCATCCGAATTTAAACCAAAAATCGATGAATAAAATTGATTTGGGAGTTTTTGATAAAAACTGATATCTTCTGCACTGACGGATTCAAAACTTCTTTTCAGGGCAGCAACTCGTTCATCGGTCGTCGGATTTGGAACATTCTCATCATCATTTGCCTGTTCCACCTTTTTTTCATACTCATCATTGATTTTTTTATTGGTCTTATCGATTAGATCAAACAGCTGATTGATCCGGCTGTTTTGCGTATCCACCATAGATTCTTGATACGTATACTCTGGTGTAATTGCTTCTGCTGCCAATTTTCGTTTTTGTTCAGTGGCTTCAGAATTCTCGACTGTTTTATTTGCCCGAATACTTTCTTCTGCTACTTGTCCTTCTCTAAAGTCGTTCGTCTTTTGTTTGACGCTGCTAAAAGTAACGCCGCAGACTACAATAAAAAACAAAAGCAGTAAAACAGGCAGAGATGCTTTTCCGAGTTTTTCTTGCAGTTGCTGCAGGGTTTTGTTTAACATGAATTATCCTCCTAAGCAAAGCCTATTCTTTGTGCAGATCCGCTTTCTCGTACGCCTCAATGATTTGAGCCACTACGGGATGTCGTACCACATCACTTGCTTCAAAGTTGACAAAATCGATTTTTTTGATTGATTTCAATGTTCGTTCTGCATGTACCAACCCGCTAGTTGTTCCTCGAGGCAGGTCGATTTGACTCGTATCTCCATTAACGATCATCTTGGATTGATAGCCTAAACGTGTCAAAAACATCTTCATCTGTGCAATCGTTGTATTTTGTGCTTCATCTAAAATAACAAATGCGTCATCTAATGTCCGGCCGCGCATATAGGCAAGAGGTGCAATCTCGATAACGCCTCTTTCCATCAAGCGATTCGTATGTTCTAAACCAAAGATTTGATACAACGCATCATAGACAGGTCGAAGATAAGGATCGACTTTTTCTTTAAGGTCTCCCGGCAAAAATCCTAAGTTTTCGCCAGCTTCAACCGCTGGACGAGTCAAAATGATTTTTTGGACTTCCCCTTTTTTCAATGCAGAAACAGCAAGGACTACCGCTAAGAACGTTTTCCCTGTTCCTGCTGGTCCTATACCGAAGACGACATCATGCGTTTTGACCGCTTCGACGTATTTCTTTTGTCCGCTGTTTTTTACGCGGATAGGTGTGCCTTTTTTGTCTTTCACGATTTCTTCTTCATACATTTCGATAAATGAACTTAGTGTCCCTTTTTGTGCCATTTTCAATGCAGTAACGATATCCGGCGTGTGGATATGGATACCTCGTTTAATCAATTCTTGCAGTGCACGGATCACTTTATCTGCTAAAGCTGCCTGGTCCTTTTCTCCTAAGATCTGGATCATTTCGCCGCGTGTGTTGATCGTTGTTTCTGTTGTTTCCTCGATCAATTTGATATGTTTATCATGTGTTCCTAAAAGCATGCTGATATCGTCAGCAGCTGTTAATCTAATTTCTAAAGAAACAGATTCTTCTGTCAAATATAGACATCTCCTTTATTCAGAATACTTTCTTATTTTACCATATACGAACGAAACTATATAGCAAATAAAAAAAGAGACAAAAAATACGGCTGATTTGAGATCCGCTGTATTTTTTGTCGTTTTGTTTGCTGCTTTTTTCAGCTCTTTATTACGGTATTTGACCATTCAGTAAGGAAACAAATACTTTCCTTGAAATATACATAAAACTAAAAAAGTATCAATCTGTTAAGATTGATACTTCAATAATATGATACCGGCGGCCGGGGTCGAACCGGCACGCCCTTAACGGGCACTGGATTTTGAGTCCAGCGCGTCTGCCAATTCCGCCACGCCGGCATAAAAATTATTTGGAAACTGGGGTAGCTGGATTCGAACCAACGCATGAGGGAGTCAAAGTCCCTTGCCTTACCGCTTGGCTATACCCCAATAATAAAAACTGAAGGGCGACCGATGGGAATCGAACCCACGAGTGCCGGAGCCACAATCCGGTGCGTTAACCACTTCGCCACGGTCGCCATAATACTAATCAACCTAATCATACTCAATAAAAAAATAAGATGAATTCATCTTATTTAATACCGGCGGCCGGGGTCGAACCGGCACGCCCTCAACGGGCACTGGATTTTGAGTCCAGCGCGTCTGCCAATTCCGCCACGCCGGCATGTTAAGGTTATATTAGTACTAAGGCGGTAACCGGATTTGAACCGGTGATGAAGGTTTTGCAGACCTCTGCCTTACCACTTGGCTATACCGCCACTATTTAAAACATTCTATAAAATTATAGAAACTGGGGTAGCTGGATTCGAACCAACGCATGAGGGAGTCAAAGTCCCTTGCCTTACCGCTTGGCTATACCCCAATAAAAACTAAAGGGCGACCGATGGGAATCGAACCCACGAGTGCCGGAGCCACAATCCGGTGCGTTAACCACTTCGCCACGGTCGCCATGGCAGGGGCAGCAGGAATTGAACCCACACTAACGGTTTTGGAGACCGCTGTTCTACCTTTAAACTATGCCCCTATTAAATGGAGGAGAGTGGATTCGAACCACTGAACCCTAAGGAACGGATTTACAGTCCGTCGCGTTTAGCCACTTCGCTACTCCTCCATGGTGGCGCGGGACAGAATCGAACTGCCGACACACGGAGCTTCAATCCGTTGCTCTACCAACTGAGCTACCGCGCCAATATAGAAATATTATATTATCATAATTGAATATAAATGACGGTTCCGACGGGAATCGAACCCGCGATCTCCTGCGTGACAGGCAGGCATGTTAACCCCTACACCACGGAACCAAATCATTATGGAGGTTAACGGGATCGAACCGCTGACCCTCTGCTTGTAAGGCAGATGCTCTCCCAGCTGAGCTAAACCTCCAGTTTTATTCAATTAATGACCCGTACGGGATTCGAACCCGTGTTACCGCCGTGAAAGGGCGGTGTCTTAACCGCTTGACCAACGGGCCAGTTAAGTTGTTACGGAGAGTAAGGGATTCGAACCCTTGAGACAGTGTTAACCATCTACATGATTTCCAATCATGCTCCTTCGGCCTCTCGGACAACTCTCCAGAGAAAAAGAAGCTCATTACTCTTTTCTCACTTTTATATGAGAACTCCGGCAGTAGGACTCGAACCTACGACATCATGATTAACAGTCATGCGCTACTACCAACTGAGCTATGCCGGAATGTTACCAGCATGGCGACGTCCTACTCTCACAAGGGGCAACCCCTCACTACAATCGGCGCTAAGAAGCTTAACTTCTGTGTTCGGCATGGTTACAGGTGTATCCTTCTTGCTATCGCCACCACACTAGTGGTTGTCTATATGAATGAATTCCCTCACTCAAAACTGGATTTGAAGTAAAAACTCTTACCGAGTTTTTCATTTTGGTTAAGTCCTCGATCGATTAGTATCAGTCCGCTCCATACATCACTGTACTTCCACTCCTGACCTATCTACCTGATCATCTCTCAGGGATCTTACTTTCTTAAAGAAATGGGAAATCTCATCTTGAGGTGGGCTTCACACTTAGATGCTTTCAGCGTTTATCCCTTCCCTACATAGCTACCCAGCAATGCCCTTGGCAGAACAACTGGTACACCAGCGGTAAGTCCATCCCGGTCCTCTCGTACTAAGGACAGCTCCTCTCAAATTTCCAACGCCCGCGACGGATAGGGACCGAACTGTCTCACGACGTTCTGAACCCAGCTCGCGTGCCGCTTTAATGGGCGAACAGCCCAACCCTTGGGACCGACTACAGCCCCAGGATGCGACGAGCCGACATCGAGGTGCCAAACCTCCCCGTCGATGTGGACTCTTGGGGGAGATAAGCCTGTTATCCCCAGGGTAGCTTTTATCCGTTGAGCGATGGCCCTTCCATGCGGAACCACCGGATCACTAAGCCCGACTTTCGTCCCTGCTCGACTTGTTGGTCTCGCAGTCAAGCTCCCTTTTGCCTTTACACTCTTCGAATGATTTCCAACCATTCTGAGGGAACCTTTGGGCGCCTCCGTTACCTTTTAGGAGGCGACCGCCCCAGTCAAACTGCCCATCTGACACTGTCTCCCACCACGATCAGTGGTGCGGGTTAGAGTGGCCATAACGCAAGGGTAGTATCCCACCAGCGCCTCCATCGAAACTAGCGTTCCGATTTCTACGGCTCCTACCTATCCTGTACATGCGGTACAGACACTCAATATCAAACTACAGTAAAGCTCCATGGGGTCTTTCCGTCCTGTCGCGGGTAACCTGCATCTTCACAGGTACTAAAATTTCACCGAGTCTCTCGTTGAGACAGTGCCCAAATCGTTACGCCTTTCGTGCGGGTCGGAACTTACCCGACAAGGAATTTCGCTACCTTAGGACCGTTATAGTTACGGCCGCCGTTTACTGGGGCTTCAATTCGTACCTTCGCATACGCTAAGCACTCCTCTTAACCTTCCAGCACCGGGCAGGCGTCAGCCCCTATACTTCATCTTACGATTTTGCAGAGACCTGTGTTTTTGATAAACAGTCGCTTGGGCCTATTCACTGCGGCTGATCGAAGATCAGCACCCCTTCTCCCGAAGTTACGGGGTCATTTTGCCGAGTTCCTTAACGAGAGTTCTCTCGCTCACCTTAGGATTCTCTCCTCGACTACCTGTGTCGGTTTGCGGTACGGGCCGTTGTTTTCTCACTAGAAGCTTTTCTCGGCAGTGTGACATCAGGAACTTCGGTACTATTATTTCCCTCCCCATCACAGCTTGTCCTTAGAAAAAGAAGCATTTGACTCCTCTTAAGACTTGCTGCTTGGACAGACATTTCCGATCGTCTGCATTCCTTAGCCTCCTGCGTCCCTCCATTGCTCAAACAAAAACAACGGGTACAGGAATATCAACCTGTTGTCCATCGCCTACGCCTGTCGGCCTCGGCTTAGGTCCCGACTAACCCTGGGCGGACGAGCCTTCCCCAGGAAACCTTAGTCATTCGGTGGACAGGATTCTCACCTGTCTTTCGCTACTCATACCGGCATTCTCACTTCTAAGCGCTCCAGCAGTCCTCACGATCTGCCTTCAACGCCCTTAGAACGCTCTCCTACCATGATACCTAAAGGTATCATCCACAGCTTCGGTAATATGTTTAGCCCCGGTACATTTTCGGCGCAGGGTCACTCGACTAGTGAGCTATTACGCACTCTTTAAATGGTGGCTGCTTCTAAGCCAACATCCTAGTTGTCTGTGCAACCCCACATCCTTTTCCACTTAACATATATTTTGGGACCTTAGCTGGTGGTCTGGGCTGTTTCCCTTTCGACTATGGATCTTATCACTCACAGTCTGACTCCCGGATATAAATGAATGGCATTCGGAGTTTATCTGAATTCGGTAACCCGAGATGGGCCCCTAGTCCAAACAGTGCTCTACCTCCATCATTCTTTCTTCCGAGGCTAGCCCTAAAGCTATTTCGGAGAGAACCAGCTATCTCCAAGTTCGTTTGGAATTTCTCCGCTACCCACACCTCATCCCCGCACTTTTCAACGTACGTGGGTTCGGTCCTCCAGTGCGTTTTACCGCACCTTCAACCTGGACATGGGTAGATCACATGGTTTCGGGTCTACGACTACATACTCAATCGCCCTATTCAGACTCGCTTTCGCTGCGGCTCCGTCTCTTCAACTTAACCTCGCATGCAATCGTAACTCGCCGGTTCATTCTACAAAAGGCACGCCATCACCCATTAACGGGCTTTGACTTGTTGTAGGCACACGGTTTCAGGTTCTATTTCACTCCCCTTCCGGGGTGCTTTTCACCTTTCCCTCACGGTACTGGTTCACTATCGGTCACTAGGGAGTATTTAGCCTTGGGAGATGGTCCTCCCGGATTCCGACGGAATTCCTCGTGTTCCGCCGTACTCAGGATCCTCCTAGGTGCTTTCCAAATTTTGTCTACGGGGCTTTCACCCTCTTTGACTGACTTTTCCAAGTCATTCGACTATCTGAAAAAACTACCATATCGGAGTCCTACAACCCCAGCAAGCAAGCTTGCTGGTTTGGGCTTTTCCCGTTTCGCTCGCCGCTACTCAGGGAATCGAATTTTCTTTCTCTTCCTGCAGGTACTTAGATGTTTCAGTTCTCTGCGTCTACCTCGAATGCGCTATGTATTCACGCAAACGTAACATCCTATAAAAGATGTTGGGTTCCCCCATTCGGAAATCTCTGGATCAAAGCTTACGTACAGCTCCCCAAAGCATATCGGTGTTAGTCCCGTCCTTCATCGGCTCCTAGTGCCAAGGCATCCACCGTGCGCCCTTATTCACTTAACCTTAATCAACCTTTCGGTTGGGTTTTGATCGTTACTTCTAGCGATAGAAGATGGATCAAGAAAATAAGCAATTGAACTTATTAAAAAACTCATTCAACGCGGTGTTCTCGGTTTTGTTACAATTTTTACTTCAATATCCAGTTTTCAATGAGCAAACTATAACAACTTTCGTTGTTAATGGAGCCTAGCGGGATCGAACCGCTGACCTCCTGCGTGCAAAGCAGGCGCTCTCCCAGCTGAGCTAAGGCCCCAGATGATTCAATTGAGAGTAAACCTCTCAAAACTGAACAAAGTATCGACGAATGTGTAGTCTCCGTAATATTCCTTAGAAAGGAGGTGATCCAGCCGCACCTTCCGATACGGCTACCTTGTTACGACTTCACCCCAATCATCTATCCCACCTTAGGCGGCTGGCTCCAAAAGGTTACCTCACCGACTTCGGGTGTTACAAACTCTCGTGGTGTGACGGGCGGTGTGTACAAGGCCCGGGAACGTATTCACCGCGGCGTGCTGATCCGCGATTACTAGCGATTCCGGCTTCATGTAGGCGAGTTGCAGCCTACAATCCGAACTGAGAGAAGCTTTAAGAGATTCGCTTAGCCTTGCGACTTCGCAACTCGTTGTACTTCCCATTGTAGCACGTGTGTAGCCCAGGTCATAAGGGGCATGATGATTTGACGTCATCCCCACCTTCCTCCGGTTTGTCACCGGCAGTCTTGCTAGAGTGCCCAACTGAATGATGGCAACTAACAATAAGGGTTGCGCTCGTTGCGGGACTTAACCCAACATCTCACGACACGAGCTGACGACAACCATGCACCACCTGTCACTTTGCCCCCGAAGGGGAAGCTCTATCTCTAGAGTGGTCAAAGGATGTCAAGACCTGGTAAGGTTCTTCGCGTTGCTTCGAATTAAACCACATGCTCCACCGCTTGTGCGGGCCCCCGTCAATTCCTTTGAGTTTCAACCTTGCGGTCGTACTCCCCAGGCGGAGTGCTTAATGCGTTAGCTGCAGCACTGAAGGGCGGAAACCCTCCAACACTTAGCACTCATCGTTTACGGCGTGGACTACCAGGGTATCTAATCCTGTTTGCTCCCCACGCTTTCGAGCCTCAGCGTCAGTTACAGACCAGAGAGCCGCCTTCGCCACTGGTGTTCCTCCATATATCTACGCATTTCACCGCTACACATGGAATTCCACTCTCCTCTTCTGCACTCAAGTCTCCCAGTTTCCAATGACCCTCCCCGGTTGAGCCGGGGGCTTTCACATCAGACTTAAGAAACCGCCTGCGCTCGCTTTACGCCCAATAAATCCGGACAACGCTTGCCACCTACGTATTACCGCGGCTGCTGGCACGTAGTTAGCCGTGGCTTTCTGGTTAGATACCGTCAAGGGATGAACAGTTACTCTCATCCTTGTTCTTCTCTAACAACAGAGTTTTACGATCCGAAAACCTTCTTCACTCACGCGGCGTTGCTCGGTCAGACTTTCGTCCATTGCCGAAGATTCCCTACTGCTGCCTCCCGTAGGAGTCTGGGCCGTGTCTCAGTCCCAGTGTGGCCGATCACCCTCTCAGGTCGGCTATGCATCGTTGCCTTGGTGAGCCGTTACCTCACCAACTAGCTAATGCACCGCGGGTCCATCCATCAGCGACACCCGAAAGCGCCTTTCAAATCGGAAACATGCGTTTCTGATTGTTATACGGTATTAGCACCTGTTTCCAAGTGTTATCCCCTTCTGATGGGCAGGTTACCCACGTGTTACTCACCCGTTCGCCACTCTTTTTCTTTCGGTGAAGCAAGCTTCGGTGAAAGAAAAAGCGTACGACTTGCATGTATTAGGCACGCCGCCAGCGTTCGTCCTGAGCCAGGATCAAACTCTCATAAAAAGTTCGAAACAATCTTGCGATTGTTAAGCTCAAAAATTGTTTGCTAGCATATTGCTTGCTTTTAAAAATGTTTGTTGTTCTTGATCGAATCAAGAACGCCCTACACATTTGGTTCGTCTTACTTTGTTCAGTTTTCAAAGGTCTACTTTGTCTCATCCGACAACTATTTAATCTTAACATTTTCTTAAGAAGTTGTCAACAAGTTTTTTTATTTTTATTTCTTCGTTTGTTTAACGACTTTGTTATATTATCATCTCTCGAAATGTTTGTCAACAAGTTTTTTAACTTGTTTTTCTAAGCTTTTCAATGAATGATTTCTTTAACAACTCCGTTATTTTATCATGAAGTTCCAGAAGCGTCAACTACTATTTTTAAAAAATTTCAATTAAATAAAATGTTTAAAATTTCGTTTCTTTCGTTTTGGAACAAATATTAATATAGCAATCTCTATTATAAATTGCAACAAAAAAAACCATTTTTTTCAGCCTTTTTTTCAAATGCGAACATTCAAACTTTTTCTAAAATTTTTGTTCTTTATTTTATCAAATAATTCTCCCTTTCCTCTCCTATTATTCTTGGATAGTTCGTGCTGTATTTTTGTAAGGAAAACAAAAAATAGACCAGCTGACTTATTTGTCTGCTGGTCTATTTTTATTGTAACTAATTAGTCTATCTATTTTTCTGCTTTTTTGGCAATTGGTATGAAGATACGGAAAATCGTCCCTTGTCCAACGACGCTTTCAGCGACGATTCGGCCTTTATAATTTTCTACTAGTTGTTTTGCAATAGAAAGCCCTAATCCGTTTCCGCCTTTTGTTCGCGCACGTGCTTTGTCTACTCGATAGAAGCGGTTAAAGATTCTTTTCAGGTCATCTGGTGCGATTCCTTCACCAAAGTCTTGGATAGCTATCTCAAATTCACTCAATGTAGAGGAGATCGAAATGTGGACTTCTTTTCTATTAGTAGAATATTTCACTGCATTATCCAAAATAATGATGATCAACTGCTCAAAGTGATTGCGATATATCTGCAAGGTCAATTCCTTGGTTAAATCGTCATCGAGTGTAATCACATAATCAGGATATAAAATCTTGAAGTTATTATACACTTGATAAGTTACTTCTTTTGCTTTCGCTGTTTCATTAGCATAATGGATATCGACTTGTTCTGCTCTAGACAAATCCAGCATTTCTTGCACTAAGCTTTTCATTCGGCTGATTTCCTGCATGCTGGCACTTAATGATTCTTCTAAGATTTCAGGATCATCTTTCCCCCAGCGGTTCAATAAACTTAAATGTCCTTCAATGATTGCTACAGGTGTCCGCAGTTCATGAGAAACATCTTCGACAAATTGTTCCTGCTGTTCAATATACAAACGCATGCGGTCCAACATCTCATTAAAGATTTCTGCCAAATCTGCTAATTCATCATTTGTGTCTATTTCCGGCATATGGATATCGGATTGCGGATTTTTCCGGATCGTTTCCATCGTGTCTCTTAGTACTTTCAATGGTTTCAAGAAATAAGAAGATAAAAAGAATCCTAAAATACTGCTTAATATCAAAGAAACGACTTCTAGAATGATCAGCGTTAAAAGCAACCGGTTTCGAATATCATAAAAAGAAGACAATTCATAAAAGCTTTGCGCGTACCCGATTTTTTCTCTGGTTCCTTTTGAATAAATCGGCTGGATAGACAGAAACCCTGTCTTGCCTTCCAGATTAACGATAGTCGGGACTTTTCTTTCCGTTTGGATCAAATCTTTATCTTTGTCCTGCGTCTTGAATATCAGCTCTTCTTCTAAATTATAAATGTATAAATCCAATGAGGGCTGTCCAAGCTCAGAGATAAAAGAATCCAACTCCATCAATTCGCCTTCCATGACGGTCGTTTTATCATCGATATTATTGGTGTCTTTTGTATTGTTCGTTAGGTACTTGTAGGTTGTTTCCGGTGTTAGTTCTTCTTCTGAATTTGCCAAACGAGACGTAAGTTCTGAGATCGTCCGTTCGACATTGTTTCTTTCTTTCGCTACAATCAAATTAATTGATGATTTATACGTAATTACCGCGAAGATCGTAAATACTACAAATATAAAGAAAGAACTCGCAAAGGCCCACTTGATAGTCAAGGAGGGCCCTTTCAGTTCTCTTTTTTTAGAATTGGTTTTATTTATCACGAGCGCATCACATATCCTGTACCGCGGACAGTTTGAATATAGCTTTCTTCTCCGGGTACATCGATTTTGTTACGCAGGTATCGGATATAAACATCTACGACATTGGTTTCTACTTCTGTCTCATATCCCCATACTTTGTTAAGTAAAACATCACGGGCTAATACCACATTGACATTTTCCATCAAAGTCAAAAGCAATTCGTATTCGCGTTTTGTCAATTCAATGACTTCATTGCCTCTGCGTACGACACGGTTTTCTTTTTCAATCGTTAAGTCGCGGTAAGTGATCGTTGTTTGTTTTGCTACGTTTTTATCCCCTTCGATATCGATTCGGCGAAGCAAAGCACGCAAACGAGCTAAAAGCTCCTCGATAGCAAATGGTTTGACGATATAATCGTCAGCTCCATGATCTAGACCAGATACACGGTCGATTACTGAGTCTCTCGCAGTCATCATGATGATTGGTGTATTCTTTACTTGACGGACACGGCGGCACACTTCCAGCCCATTTAATTCAGGAAGCATCAAATCCAGCAAGATCGCATCCCATTCATTATTCAATGCTGCATCTAATCCAGTACGGCCATTGTAGTGGACTTCTGCATTGTAGCCTTCATGTTTCAATTCCAACTCGACAAAGCGAGCTAAGTTCTTTTCATCTTCAATGATTAGAATATTACTCATTTATTTTTGTATCCTTTCTCTCTGAGAGGTTTTTAAAACTCTATAATTATAACGGTTATTTGCTTAAAAATCTATAGTCATTTTATCATGAAATACTATTTTAAAAAAGAGCTGAAGTCTAAGAAGGTTCGTCGACTTCAGCTCTGCTGCTTTTTTCAGTTTTAATCCTCAGAAAAACGGATGCGGATTACTCTTCGTTATACCAAGAATAGTGGTAGATTCCTTCTTTGTCTACGCGTTCATAAGTATGAGCGCCGAAGTAATCACGTTGCGCTTGGATGATGTTTGCTGGCAAACGTTCTGCACGATAAGAATCAAAATAAGCAATTGCTGAAGAGAAAGTAGGAACTGGAACGCCTGCTTGAACAGCTAAAGCAACAACATCTCTTACAGATTGCTGGTATTTCTTCGTGATTTCTACGAAGTAATCATCTAACAATAAGTTTTCGATATCTGGTTGTTTATCATAGGCATCCGTGATTTTTTGCAAGAAACGAGCGCGGATGATGCATCCTGCACGCCAGATTTTTGCGATGTCGCCGAATGGAAGATCCCAGTCGAATTCTTTGGAAGCAACGCGTAATTGAGCAAATCCTTGCGCGTAACTCATGATTTTGCTGAAGTATAATGCTTCACGAATTTTTTCTACAAGCTCTTTTTTGTCTCCTTCAAATTGGAACTGCTCTGGTTTTGGAAGGATCTTGCTTGCTTGGACACGTTCTTCTTTGTAGGCAGAGATATAACGCGCAAAAACAGATTCAGTGATCAATGGTAATGGAACACCTAAATCTAGAGCGCTTTGGCTTGTCCATTTACCTGTTCCTTTATTACCGGCAGCATCAAGGATAACATCCACGATTGGCTTGCCTGTGCCTTCGTCATCTTTTCTTGTCATGATATCAGCCGTGATTTCGATTAGGTAGCTGTCTAATTCGCCTTGATTCCATTCTTTGAAGATCTCAGCCATTTCATCAACAGAAAGACCTAAGATATTTTTCATCAAGTCGTAAGATTCAGCAATCAGCTGCATATCACCGTATTCGATTCCGTTATGGACCATTTTTACATAATGTCCTGCACCGTTTGGACCGATGTATGTTACGCATGGCGCGCCATCTTCTGCTTTTGCAGAGATTTGTTCTAGAATTGGTGCAACTAGTTCATAGGCTTCTTTTTGTCCGCCAGGCATGATTGAAGGGCCTTTTAATGCACCTTCTTCACCGCCGGAAACACCTGTACCGATGAAGTTGATACCTGAGTTCGCTAACTCTTCATTACGGCGCATTGTGTCTTTAAAGAATGTATTCCCGCCGTCGATCAAGATATCGCCTTTGTCTAAGTGAGGCAACAACTCTTGGATCGTTGCGTCAGTCGCAGCTCCAGCTTTGACCATCAAAAGGATACGGCGCGGTTTCTCGATCGAGTTAACAAACTCCTCGATTGAATATGTGCCTTTAAAATTTTTATCTGGATGTTCTTCGATTACTGCTTGAGTTTTTGATCCTGTACGGTTGAACAGCGCAACAGAGTAGCCTCTGCTTTCGATATTCAATGCAAGATTTTTACCCATAACAGCCATACCGACAACACCAATTTGTTGTTTCGTCATCTGAATTCCTCCTACATCACTCACGGGGATAAATTTCCTTATCCACCTCATTATAGCCTAACATCTGCGGAAAGAAAACTAATTGCGAGCGACTATTCGCGATATTTTTCAAAAAATAAACCCCAAGGCTCCATGGTTAGCCTTGAGGTTTTACATTTTCTATTAAAATGTATTAAGCTTCTTTAGACATTACGTCCTTGCCATCGTAGTAACCGCAATTTGCACATACGTGATGGCTTTTTCTCATTTCACCACAGTTTGGACAAGCGTTTAATCCGTTGATAGTCAATTTGTAGTGTGTACGACGTTTTGCTTTTTTAGCTTTCGAAGTTCTTCTAGCTGGTACTGCCATTTTGTTACACCTCCTTGTAAAGTCATGTATCTAAATAGATACAATATATTCCAATCCTACTCTTTATCTTCATCCTCCACATTTTCTTGGAGAAGTTGGGATAATTTCGCAAGACGAGGATCTATTTTGGTTTCGGCTTCTTCCGCTTTGCGTCTTTGATATTCTTCTTCAGAAAGAACTTCCCAGTCTTCGCCTTTAGGAAGGTCGACTGCTTCTTGTTCTTCTTCTGTAAGAACTTGCATCGGAATCGCCAATAGAATATTGTCTTCGACGGATCTGATCAAATCGATTTGATTTCCTTCAATGATCAAGATTTCATCTGCGGACAAGTCATCTCTTGTTTGATACTGCTCGGCTGTCATAAAGACTTCATCTACAGAAAAGGATAGAGATAAGTCGACAGGCTGCAAGGAACGCGTCGATGGTACTGTGACGGTCGTCTGCACTGTATAATGAACAAGATAATCTTTTCTTTCTACAGAGATCAACCCTTCGACTTCGACCGGCGCAACATCTAGTATTAAATTATCACGTTTCATCAGAGATTCTTTTATATCGATTGTCTCTTTAAAAGTTAACGGTGTCTCTTGGTATTTTCTCAATTCCAGTAAAGACCATTTCATTATTCATCACCCCTAAGCAACAAAAGCAATTATACAGGGCAAAAACAAGCTTGTCAATGAAATTTTCTTGACACCTTCCACTAGCTTTCCGTTTGAAAAAATTTTACCGGAAAAACAGTGGTTTCTCTTCCTTTTCTATGGAAAAACATCGCTGTTCAAGCGGTACAGCTTTTCCAATAAAAGAGTCGGCAAAATACTGTCTCAATTGATCAATCCTGCTTAGAAGCGCCAAATACACTGCTTTTTTACTGTTATAAAAAAGAGGGTCGGACGTTGTGTCCAACCCTCTTTTATACATCAGTTATTCGATGTTCAAGAATCAATTGCAGCGTTCTATTAGATCGCTGTTGTTTCTCCACGGTAAACGATACCGCGACGTGAATCAACAGTTACTAATTCGCCGTCTTTGATTGTTGAAGTTGCTTCTTTAGCACCAACGATAACAGGGATATCTTGAGCGATACCAACAACTGCTGCGTGTGATGTCAAGCCGCCTTCTTCAACAATGACTGCTGCTGCTTTTTCGATAGCTGGCATATATTCTTTGTCTGTTGTTGGCACAACTAGAACCATACCATCTTTTGCTTTGCTGATTGCTTCTTCAGCTGATGAAGCTACGACTGCATTCGCAACAACAGATTTTTGTCCAACGCCTTGAGCTTCTAATAATTTAGAGCCAATCATTTGGATTTTCATTACGTTTGTTGTTCCGCGTTCACCAACTGGTACACCAGCAGTGATCAAGATCAAGTCGCCTTCTGAAGCGAAACCTAGTTCAACAGCTTTTTTAGCTGCTAATTCAAACATTTCGTCAGTTGTTGATGGTTTTTCAGCAACTGTTGGGTATACGCCCCAGTTCAACATCAAACCGCGTTTTGTACGTTCGTCAAAAGTAACTGCCAAGATGTCAGCATCTGGACGGTATTTTGAGATCATTTTCGCAGTGTAGCCTGATTCAGTTGCAGCAACGATTGTTTTCACGCCTAAGTTTTTAGCAGCGCGTGCAACAGATAGACCGATTGTTTCAGTAACGTCTGTTTTATCGAATTCATTTAATTGGAATGTTCCTAATTCTGATAAAGCTTTTTCTGCTTCTTGGTCGATACGAGCCATTGTAGCAACTGATTCTACTGGGTAGTCCCCGTTTGCAGATTCACCTGACAACATTGTTGCATCTGTTCCGTCGAATACAGCATTGGCAACGTCAGAAGCTTCCGCACGTGTTGGACGTGGGTTTTCTTGCATTGATTCTAACATTTGTGTAGCTGTGATTACTGGGATACCAGCAGCGTTACATTTTTTGATGATACGTTTTTGAACCATTGGTACTAATTCAGCTGGAATCTCAACACCCATATCTCCACGAGCGATCATAACACCGTCAGAAACTTTGATGATTTCGTCGATGTTGTCGATACCTTCTTGAGATTCGATTTTAGGGAAGATTTGAACATGAGTCATGTCTTTTTCTTCTAAAATTTGACGGATGTCTAAAACGTCTTGTGCTTTACGTACAAAACTTGCAGCGATAAAGTCGATGTCGTTGTCTAAACCAAAACGGATATCGTCAGCATCTTTTTCTGTAATACCTGGCAAGCTGATTGATACGCCTGGTGCGTTAACACCTTTACGTGATCCTAGCATACCTGCATTTTTAACTTCTACGATCAATTCACGGTTAGCTTCGTCTTTTTCAATGATTTGCATGTCGATCAAGCCATCATCGAATAAGATATGTCCGCCTACATGAACGTCTTCAAATAATCCAGGGTAAGTAACAGCGATTTTTTCTTTTGAACCAACATGTTCTGGGTCCATAGAAATACGTGTTTGGTCGCCTACTTCAAATTTGATGTATCCTGCACGGCCGAAGTCAGCTTCAGTTGTTCCTTGAACAGTTGTACGGATTTCAGCACCTTTTGTATCTAAAAGAATACCAACATCTTTACCTGTTTTTTTCACAGCTTCACGAACCATTACCATACGTGATAATTGTTCTTCATGGTCACCATGTGAGAAGTTAAAACGAAAGACATTTGCTCCAGATTCAATCAATTTAGAAATAGTTTCTACTGAGTTACTTGCTGGTCCTAATGTACTAACGATTTTTGTTTTTTTCATTTACAAAACTCTCCCATTCAAATTAGTTTATTTAATGCCTTTTACAGCTTAAATAGCTTTTATCAGTTCTTCCATTGATTAAAATGAAAGTGAATTATTCAGATCATATAATGATAAATCTGGTTTGTGTTTGTTGTTTTCTAATGTATCAACGATATCAGATGCGATCACTTCATTGTCACGCATACCGACACACAATCCGCCTTTACCTTCTTGAAGCAATTCAACAGCATATGCGCCAAATTTACTTGCTAATACACGGTCGCGTGCGCTTGGTGAACCGCCACGTACAACGTGTCCTAAAATAGATACACGAGTATGGAAGTCGCCGTATTCTGAAAGTTTGTCAGCAAATTCATTACCGCCCATTACACCTTCAGCTAAAACGATCAAGCAATGTTTTTTACCGCGGTCGCGTCCTTCTCTGATTTTCTTAGCAACTTCTGCCATATCAAATTCATGTTCAGGGATGATGATTTCATCAGCACCGCCGGCCACACCTGACCATAAAGCGATATCGCCTGCTCCGCGTCCCATTACTTCGATCACGAATGTACGTACGTGTGAAGTCGCAGTATCACGAATGCGGTCGATTGATTCTAATACTGTATTGATTGCTGTATCAAAACCAATAGTGAAATCTGTACCTGGAATATCATTATCGATCGTTCCTGGAATACCTACTGCTGGGAAACCGCGTTTTGTCAACGCCATTGCTCCATGGTAAGATCCGTCTCCGCCGATTACGACTAAACCTTCGATACCGAATTTTTTCAATTGTTCAATACCTTTTAGTTGTCCTTCTTCTGTCGCAAATTCAGGATAACGTGCAGAGTACAAGAAAGTTCCTCCGCGTTGGATCTTGTCGCCTACGTCTGCAACATCTAAACGACGAATATCTCCAGCAACTAATCCGGCAAAACCATAATTGATCCCGTAAACTTCTAAACCTTCATAGATCCCTTTGCGGACTACTGCACGAACAGCCGCATTCATCCCAGGAGCGTCGCCGCCGCTGGTTAAAATTCCGATGCGTTTCATTAAACATTCACCTCATTAAAATACTTTATCCTAAGCTAGTAATGACTTAGGGAATAACCATTTTTGTCATAACCACGAGTAGTATTCTACCATTAAATTTCCGAAATGTCTTGAGTTATGAAGAAAAAAATGAAAAAAATGAAAACAAATGGTAGTTTTTACCGTAAGTTATTTGAAAACCACATTCTCTTCTTTTAATAGATAATGAAGCTGACGTTGTGAAGTCTGGCTGTCATTGACCCAAAAGTCTTTGGCAAGAGCCACTTTCCGATCGGTCGCTTCAAAAAATAAAATAACAGGTATGTGTCCCGGATGCTTCTTCAACAGCTCTCTCAGCCTTCTCATCACTTCTGGCTGATCGTTTTCTTGGGTGATTCTTAAATAGCAAGTGACATCTTTCAAATTGGTTTCCAGCACTTGCGGATCTGCGATTGTATCCCCAATAACTTGCATCTCTTGGTTGAACTTGCTGATCTCGCTTCTGCCTTCTACATAAATGACTTGATTCGGCTGCAGCTGCGCGCGCGCTTGCCGATACAGCTGCGGAAAGACGGTCACAGAGATTTCTCCCGTACTGTCTGTTCCTTCAACAAAAGCCATCAATTCCCCTTTTTTAGTCTTGATTTCTCGGACTTTACGGATATAAAGAAGCAGATGCAGCTGCTGATTCGGAATGATTTCTACTAATGGAGTGATTCTTTTCGCTAAGCGCAGTTTCTCAAATCCTTCAGTAGGATGACCAGACAGATAAACACCCAAATATTCTTCTTCCAGCTGTAATCGTTCTTCCAATGTATAATCAGGTTTTTCTTCTTTTTTCAATTCCATGATTCCTAACAAATCTTGGCTGCCGCCGCTGTATAAGACATTTTGGATTTTTCCTTCCAACTCGTCGATCAGCTGTTTGCGGTTTGGTTCCAGCTCATCGAATGCCCCAGAAGCTGCTAAAGGTTCAAGTACATCTTTTTTCAGCCAACGTTTGTCGATCCGGATCAAAAACTGGTCAAGGGAACGATAAGGCCCGTTTTCTTTTCTTTCATTAATGATTTCTTCTGCAAAATCTCTGCGAACTCCTTTGATAGCTGTCAGGCCAAAAAGAATCGTCTGCTTATCAAGCAATTCAAAACCATAGCGACTTTGATTGATTGAAGGTTGAAGCAAAGCAACATTATTTTTATGTGCTTCTGCGATATATTCTTTTAGTTTTTCAGTCGTATGTCGCGACGCATTCATCAAACTAGTGAAAAAAGCACCCGGATGATTGACTTTTAAATAAGCCATTTGAAAACCGACAAATGAATAGGCGAATGCATGGGATCGGTTAAATCCGTAATTGGCAAAGCGTTCGATATAATCGTAGACTTCCATTGCTTTGTCTTTTGCATACCCTTGCTTCTGTGCCCCTTCAACAAAATGCGCCCGTTCTTCGTCCAAGACTTCTTTTTTCTTTTTACTGATAGCACGACGCAAAATGTCTGCCTGTCCTAGTGTAAATCCAGCCATTTTTGAAGCGACTTGCATGATTTGTTCTTGGTAGACAATGACTCCGTACGTGTTTTTCAAAATCGGTTCTAATGAACGATCCGGATAGTCGATTGCTTCTTTTCCCTTTTTTCTGGCGATGAACATATCAATGTTTTGCATTGGTCCTGGACGGTATAACGCATTGACTGCAGCAATGTCTTCAATTGACTCGGGTTCCAGTCTGCGCAAGACATTTTTGATCCCTGCTGATTCAAATTGGAAAATACCGCTTGTCTCTCCTTTTTGGAAAAGCAGTAACGTTTTAGGATCGTTCAAGGGTATTTTTTTAAGTGCCAGTGTTTGGCCTTCTACACGTTTGATTGCTTTTAATGTGTTATCGATGATTGAAAGATTCTTCAACCCTAGAAAATCCATTTTCAATAAGCCCACTGCTTCAACATCGTTCATTGTATATTGAGTCAAGAAAATAGTATCCGAACCTTTTTGGAGCGGCACGTATTCCAATAGATTATGATCACTGATCACCACACCAGCTGCATGCGTGGATACATGCCGCGGCAAACCTTCCATATTACGCGCGACTTGGAACATCAGCTGATTTTTTTTACTGCTCTGTGCTAATTCAGCTAAACGAGCGGAACTTTGATACGCTTGAGACAACGTGATCTTCAATGTATTCGGCACAGCTTTCGCCCATTGGTTTGCTTCGCTTTGGGATAAACCAAACACACGAGCAACATCCCGCAGTACCATTTTGGCAGCCATCGTCCCAAAAGTAGCGATTTGAGCCATGTGGTATTGTCCGTATTTCTCTTTTACATAGTTCAAGAGTTCTTCACGACGATTATCTGGAATATCCAAATCAATATCAGGCATCGTATAGCGTTCGGGATTCAAGAAACGTTCAAACAGCAAATCATAGGCTAAAGGATCTACATCTGTGATAGCTAAGACATAGGCAACTAACGAACCCGCTGCTGAGCCTCGGCCTGCGCCGGTAACAATATTATTTTTATGAGCAAAAGCCATGACATCCCAAACGATCAAAAAGTAATCATCGAAACCCATGTCATGGATGACTTTCAGCTCATAATCCAAACGCTCTTGATACTTTTCTGTAAATCCTGGCACTCGTTTTTCTAATTGCATTTGACACAGCTTCTTCAAGAATCCGCCAGCCTCTTCGCCTTCAGCTAAAGGGTAATGCGGCAAGAGTTTTTGATGCAGCGGCAATTCACATTGCGCGGCTTGTGCGATGGAACGCGCGTTTTCTAACGCACGTTCCAGCTTTTCGCCTGTGAAGGCTGCCCGAAGTTCTTCCTGAGAAAACATATATAAGGAAGTTTTTTGATTTTCCGTCAATTCTTCTGCGGAAATCTGCGTACCGTTTTTTAAATGTTCCATGACGTCCAATGCCAAACGCTCTTCTTTTCGCAAAACAGCGATTGGATGCAGTGCACATAATTCAATGGATTCTTTTTCTAAAAAATCGAACCATTTGTCTTCTTCTGAAAAAGCCTCACCGGTGACACCTGCAAAAAATTGCGTTTCCGCAAATCGAGAACGAAGCAGCGCCCAATGTTCTGAAAAAGAGTCAGTTTCTGTTTCAAACCGAAGCGGGGTATCCGCTGGCAAAACAGCAATCAATTCCTCAGATTGCTGGATCTCTGACAGTGCGATTTCGCCTTCGATCATTTTTTTGCTGGATAGTTCCATCATAGACTGATAACCTAAATAGCTTTTAGCATAAAGAAGCAGTTCGTAGTCTGTTTCTTGGTATTTATAAGTCAAACTTATCCCGATGATCGGTTTAAGTCCTGCTTTCTTACTTTTTTGATAAAATTCAACTGCACCATGTAAGACATCTTTGTCTGTGATGGCAATCGAATCGTATCCCAATTCTTTGGCCTGCTGGATATAAGTATCGATTCTTATCGTACTTTGAAGCAGAGAATAGGCAGTCGTTGTCTGTAATTGTGGAAAAAACATCTTGCATTCCGCCTTTTTATTCGTTAAAATTCACTATCGTCAGAGGTTGCAAGAGAATCCGGTGTTCAGCGTACAGAGGAGCATATTCTTCTGCTGGTAAACGGTTCTCCTGATTTTGGATGTTCAGAGTTTCTTTATCCTAAAACAAACTGAAACTCTTTCTACAAAATATACCTCATTCTTCCGTTTTATCCCAGGGTCATTTCTTTACATTATTGAAAAATCTGGTAAACTTGATTTAGAAAAGAGGTGTTCTTCATGCGCTATATCGTTACATTAGTTTGGGCATTTATTTTGGGTCAGATCGTTGGTTATATCGGCGGAGCTTTGACACAAGGTTCATACGATTTTATGTTGACGACTATCGTTTCTTTAGTAGCTGGTATTATTGTTATTTTGATTGGTGCTGCTTGCGGTACAAAAGAAAAAGCCTCTGCACACTCATAAAAAAAGCAAACAGATTAGGCAAGATGCCTAGTCTGTTTTTTTTGCTAAAATTTCTGGCGAAGTATTTTCCTGAAGTTGAATAAAGAAAGACAAATGTTGGATAGAACAAAGAAGCTTGTCGCTAAGAATACTGCACTGTAACCAAAAGAATGTGCCACCGTAGAACCCAGCATTGGTCCGAAAACTTGTCCGAAGTTGCTGAACATTTGGTTATAACTGTAGACCCGGCTGACTCCTTCTGGCGGTGTGATCTTGCTGATAAGCGTATTGATGGAAGGCATCAGCGCTCCTGTAGAAAAACCCAAGATAAAACGCAAAACGCCTAATTGCAAAGGTGTCGTCACAAAAGCCATAGGGATATAACATAGGAAAGAAAGAACTAATCCGCCCAGCAATACTTTATGATTACCGATCTTATCCCCTAATTTCCCTAGTCTTGGCGAAGAAAATACTGCAGAAACCCCTGCGACTGATACGATCAGTCCGCTGACAAACAATACATTTTCTGTATTCCCGCTCAATTCGCGGATATATAAAGTCAAAATAGGACTAATACTTGTTACACCAATCTGAAGAATCAGCGTCGTTACAAACAAGCCAATCAAGATAGGCAGCTGATCCATTTTACCAAAGATTTCCCGCGTACTTAACAAATCTTTCTTTTCCACTGGATGAAAATCTTCTTTAACCATAAAAATCGTCAACAATGTAGTAACAAATAATACCACTCCTGTAATGATAAATACATTTTCCATTCCGAACCATTGTGCTAAAGCACCACCCATAGATGGACCGATCAAATTTCCAGCGATAGCCCCTGTCGATAATGTTCCTAAAGCCCAACCGCTTTTTTCTTTTGGCGCTTGTGACGCGATCATCGCCGTTGCATTAGGGATGTAACCAGACAATATCCCATTCAAAAAACGCATGATGAGCAGCCAGTAGACATTGGGTACAAATGCCAAAGAGCCCATCGTGATCGTCATCCCTGCTGCAGCGCGGATCATCATGATTTTTCGGCCTTTTCGATCGGCGAGGTTTCCCCAAACTGGCGCAACGATCGCCGCTGCAAATGCTGTGACAGAGATAGCCAGGCCAGAAAATAATTCGATTTGATCATGCGGCGTCCCTAAATTCTCAACATATACAGGAATAAACGGCATCACTAAACTAATACTTGAACCTGTAAAAAAGCAACCAATCCATGCAACAATCAAATTTTTCTTCCATTTAATCTCCATCGAATCCTCCCTCTTTCGTCTATTTAATCATACCCATTTTTGAAAGAACAAGCAATGAATGCGCAAAGAAAAACAAAAAAGATCTGCAGCAGAAAATTCCGCTGCAGACCTTTTATTTCAATGAAAAAAGAAGTCCATATTACATAATAGTTAAAATCACGAAGTTCAAAATGAACAACGCATTGACGATCCACAATGCAGGTGTGATTTCATGAGCTTTTCCTTTTACTAATTTAACGACTGCAAAGAAAAGGAAACCCGCTGCGATACCGTAAGAAATACTATAGCTAAATCCCATAAAGATCGAAGCAAAGAATGCTGGTACTGCTTCTTCTAAATCTGTCCATTTGATATCTGCAAATGAAGCGAGCATCATCACACCCACCAAGATCAATGCAGGTGCTGTTGCTTGTGTAGGAACGATTGCAATCAGCGGAGAAAACAGACTGCTCAACGCAAACAATGCTGCGACAACGACTGAAGTCAAACCCGTACGTCCGCCTGCACCAATACCAGCTGCAGACTCAACATATGTTGTTGTATTTGATGTACCAAAAACTGCGCCAATCGATGTTGCGATGGCATCTGCGAAAAGAGCTTTGTCCATTTTTGTCTTGAATCCTTTACTGTCTTCCAGTGCTGATTCATCTTCTTTTGAAAAGATACCTGTACGACGGCCTGTTCCAATAAATGTCCCAATCGTATCAAATGTATCAGACAAACTGAAAGCAATGATCGTCATCAATACTTGCGGGATTCTGGAAGAATCGCTGAACAAAGATTGCATTCCTTCTGAGCCAAATGCTGCACCAAATGTTGTGCCTAATTCATTAAATGAGCTTCCTAGAGAATTTGCTTTCCAATCGATAGCATTTAAATCGACCACGTTCATGAAAATACCTAAAATAGTTGTTACCACGATACCGATCAAAATCGCGCCGCGCACATTGCGGATCACTAAAATCGTTGTTAAAACCAAACCAATCACAGCCAATAAAATAGGTGCATTGTTGAAGTTTGCCAAAGCAGGAACGATTCCGCCGTTCATTGTTACGTTCGTTGCTTTTCCGCCTTCCACTACTGAACTAGTGATAGCTGATTGATCGGCAGAAAAAGATAAGAACCCTGCATTTTTCAAACCAACATAAGCAACAAAGATACCAATACCGCCGCCGATTGCATGTTGCAGACTTTCAGGAATCGAATTGATGATCAATTTACGGATTTTTGTCACAGTGATAAAAATGTTGATCAATCCGCAGATAAATACCATTGCTAAAGCTTGCTGCCACGTATACCCTAGACCAAAAACGACAGTAAATGTAAAGAACGCATTCAATCCCATCCCTGGTGCTTGTGCATAAGGAACATTTGCGAACAATCCCATAATCAGCGTACCGATAACGGATGCGATGATCGTTGCTAGAAAGACTGCTTGGAACGGCATGCCGGCAGTTGACAAAATAGTAGGATTTACGAATAAAATATAACTCATTGCAAAGAATGTCGTTACCCCCGCCATAACCTCAGTTGATACATTTGTATTGTTTTTCTTTAACTGGAAAAACTTTTCCATTAAAATTCCACTCCCTGATTTTTTCTGATGAGCAATAATTTAGATCGTCCAATACCCATCGAACAATTACAAATTATATCGGCGTTTCATTCGCTTTTCAATCTATTTATGTAAAAAAACCACTTTTAAATCTTTAATGTTCGTTTTTTACCTATAACTTTGGATCCACTTCTCTTTTTTTATCAAAAAAAAATAAAATAATTTTGTTTTTTACAAAATCGGTAAAATACTTTTTATTAATCAGTCGAAATATGCTAGACTAAGGTGGCTGGAACATGACCAGTCTCTCGAAAATCCACAGGTACGTTCAACAGCCTCGCTGCTAAATGACACAAATATAGAAAGAACGAATTCTATTGTCGTCTTTTTTGTAAGCGAACACGGTTGTCTGCTGCCTCTGAAAGGACTGCATAGATTGAATAAAAAATTGATTGCTATCGATTTAGACGGAACGACACTGAATCCTGAGTCTCTTATTACCGCCAAAACAGAACAAACATTGAAAAAGGCTGTAAAAGCAGGCCACTATGTCAGCATTGCTACTGGACGCCCTTACCGGATCAGCGCTCAATTCTATCAACAATTAGCCTTGACTACGCCAATGGTCAACTTTAACGGTGCGCTTGTCCATATCCCAAATCAAAAATGGAACCTAGAAAGCGAAAGCTCTGTTAGCCGCGAAATCGCTTTTGAGATCTTGGCACAGAAAAAACATTTGAATCTTGACTTTGTTGCTGCTGAAAATCGTGAAACTTTTTTCATTGATAATTTAGATTATGTGGATCAAAAAATCTTTGCAGCGGTCCCAAATGAAAAAAATCTTCTTTCTCCATTAAATATGACTACCGACCCGACTTCCCTGCTTGTTCGTACAGAGCGAGCATTTGCGGAAAATGTTTCAGAGAATTTGACCAAACAATTTGGTGATTATGTAGATGTTCGAACATGGGGAGGTCCAACAGCGATTTTAGAAATCGTCTCGAAAGGAATCCAAAAAGCAAAAGGCGTTCATCAAATCGCGAATTTTTTGGATATCGACCAAAAAGATGTCATCGCATTCGGCGACGAACACAATGACCTTGAATTGCTTGAATATGCAGGCTGGGGTGTCGCGATGGCGAACGGCACAGATCAGCTGAAAGCAGTCGCGAACGATATCACTGAGCTGACCAATGCGGAAGACGGCTTAGCAGGCTACTTGGAAAATCTTTTGAAACTATAAACAAAGAACCAGACCTCGATTTGAGCTCTGGTTCTTTTGCTATTATTGATACATTGATCAAACAGTTACATACTCGATGGCTTCTGCTTGAGGGATCTCTTCATCCACAAAATAAACCTTGTACCATGTCAAGAAGCTGAAAATCGTCCAAATCTTTCGTTGTTCTTCTTTTCTGCCTTCATGATGGTCATCCAACAGCTGCATGATTTGTTTTTGGTCAAAGAATTCTTTGGCAAAATCAGCTTCAAACAGTGCTTTGACTTGTTCATAGCCATGGTCTTCTTTCAGCCAAGCTTTGATTGGCACTGGGAAGCCCAGTTTCACACGATTTGACCATTCTTCCGGCAAGTGACGATTTGCTGCTTGGCGGAATGCGTCTTTGGTATTGTTTTGATTCAATAGATATTTACTTGGTATTTGCTGTGCAAGTTTCATTACCTCGATATCAAGCAGCGGCACACGTACTTCCAGAGAACTTGCCATGGATAATTTGTCTGCTTTCAGCAAGATATCTTTTGGCATCCACTGATGTAAATCAACATATTGCATTTTATTGATTTCATCCTTGATTCCATCTGTTTTCGCGTAGTGCGCTGACATGATTTCTTCTACAGAAGGTGCTGTTTGATATTCTTGTGTCAAAAGTTCTTCTGCTTCAGATTCTTCAAATACTTTCGCATGTCCGATAAAGTACTCTTTGGCTGGTGCCAATGATTCATAAAGATGGATCCGGCCATGGAAGTTTTTCATTTTGCCGATTTTCCGACCCAAGTTGTAGCGTGTTCCTTGCGGCAGTTTTTTCAGACCTTGAGCAATCACACGGATCATTTTTGAATTCGTATGGAACCCATATGTTTGATACCCTGCAAACAATTCATCTGCGCCTTCACCTGATTGGACGACACGGACACTTTGCGCTGCCAAGTTCGCTAAAAAGTAAAGCGGCACACATGAAGGATTGGAATCCGGCTCATCCAAATGATACTGGATCAACGGGAATGCTTTGAATGACATATCGCCATCAATGACAGCAGCAGTGTTATCTAATTCCAGCATCTTCGTCAATTTGCGTGCTTCGATGGCTTCGTTATACGTTTTGTCATCAAATCCGATAGAGAACGAATGATCTGGTTTCAAAACAGAAGTAACATAACTAGAATCGACACCGCTTGACAAGAAAGAACCCACTTCCACATCACTGATGGTATGTGTTTCGATCGATTGCTTGACTGTTTCATCGATTTTGTCGATCCATTCTTCACGAGAAAGTGTTCCTTTTGTCTCAAAATCAGCATCCCAATATTGTTGGATATCCAATTGACCATCTTTGTAAGTAAAGTAATGCCCTTCTTGCAAACGATGGACACCTTTGAAAAATGTTTCGCCGTTCAATGGTGAATATTGGAACGTCAAATAAGGTTTCAATGCTTCTTTGTTCAATTCTTTATTAAAATCTGGATGAGGCAAAAAGCTTTTGATCTCAGAACCAAACATGAATGTGCCATTCATTTCAGCGTAATAATAAGGTTTGATCCCAAAATGGTCGCGGGCGCCAAACAATTCTTTCTTTTCGTTATCCCAAATCGCAAAGGCAAACATGCCGCGAATTTTTTGTAAAAGTTCTGTACCCCATTCTTCGTAACCATGCAAAAGAACTTCTGTATCTGCATGTGTCGTGAAAACATGTCCTGCTGCAATCAGTTCTTTTCTCAAAGGCTGATAATTATAGATTTCTCCGTTAAAAATAATGATCTTTGTTCGATCTTCGTTATAAATAGGCTGCGTTCCGCCCTCTAAATCAATAATACTTAATCGTCTAAATCCTAAAGCGACTTGATCGTCAATATATTCTCCTGAACTATTTGGTCCACGGTGAACGATCCGATCCATCATAGCATTCACGATTGTTTTTTTATCTTGTTTGTTACTAACAAATCCTACGATTCCACACACCTAGTCTTCACATCCTAAACTAAAATTACTCGTTTTTTTCATACCCATCAATAGTATCACATAAAGTGCTATCTATACGTTTTCTTGACTCTAACAATTTCGTCACCCGAAAATGAAAATCTTTCTTTTTTCAGAAATATGAACTTATATATACTAATTTACCATGTTTCCAGCGCTGAGACCATGCTCTTTAGAAAAGATTTAAGGAATGTTTGGGTGAAAGAATAGTGCTTCGCAAAATATTTTTGAATAATAAAAAACCGCAAGCATACTACGCTTACGGTTTCACTATTTCATTCAACTTTTTAACTATTTACCTTTTCTGCCATTAAACCAATTAAGTCAATAGTAGATTGATTATTTGGGAGTTTCCAAGTGTAAGTTTTGCATTCTTTCCCTGTTTGATCAAGAACAATATTTTGAAAATCCTTATACATTTCTTTACTTGTTAAATGAAACACTTTATTTCCCCATACTCCGTATACTTCTGGTTGACCTTCTAACATATATGCAAACATCTTCATCATTCCTTTATTTTTATTTTCGTTATCGCCGCCTGTTGAATCTCCAGATGTTAGGATAGGAATAGGATCCAGCCACGTCCCATCATCAATATCCCAACTAGCTAGAGCTGATTGCCAATTCTTTTTTGTAATACCTAAATGTAGGTGACTGCTAGTCAATGTTCCCAAAGGCTGCCCAACTGTTACTTTATCTCCTACTTTAACAAAAAAAGTACTACCAAATTCTTGATACATTACTTGATATTCCTCAATCTGCAGCACAATAGCGTAACCTATGCTTGATCCATAATAACCTGCATAAATAACTTCTCCATCGTTTACTGCTTTAAAGTTTCCAGAATACTTCGCTGACCCGAAATCATACCCATCATGAAAATATCCTCTCCCACGTGGATACGATGTTTGACCAAACTGTTGCCCTTCCTCGTAAGGCTTCAACTGACCATCAAACGGAAGACGCCAAATCCCCATTTTACCAACCCCTTTCTAATGATTAGATGGTATGCGTCCATACCAGACATATGTCTTAAATATAATAAATCGAGATTTTTATCTAAGCAGTATCCCCAAGACAAATCTAGCCGACTACTTGTCTTGTAACTACTACTCAATCTCTAAGTTGCTGACAAGGAATCGAACCTTGCATTTAATTAAGGATTTATTACTAAGTACAGCATCTATCCTTCCCATTACAGCAACACACTAATAATTTTACTGTGTTTGTCGAACTAATCGAAACTGACCACATTTTTAATACTAGTACAACTTTCTCCGATATATTTCTAAGCTTTATTTCTAATAAATTTGACATTTCATAGAATATATTCTATTGTTAACCCATAGGAAATAGCCCATACAAAAATTGTAGTGGATACTAGTAATATATCTTAGATTATTATTATGTGGAAATGGCTGTGCTCTTAAGCACATACATAATATATCATAGAAAATATTCTATTGTAAACTATTAAAATAGAATTAATTCGGAGGCGTGTAATGAATACGTATGAGATTATAAAAAATCTTGCTAAAACTAACAAAATAAGTATTGCAGAGTTAGAGAGAAAATTGAATTTGAGTAATGGCAGCATTTCTAAATGGTCAAAAAATTCTCCAAATACTGAACCTATTGCTAAGGTAGCTGATTACTTTGACGTTAGTATAGATTTCCTTTTAGGACGAGAAAATAACGAAGAGAAAAAACGCATTGATCTTTCTGAAGATGACACAGTATTTTCATTTAACGGTAAAGAAATATCTAAAGAAACCATGCGCAAAGCGATCACTATTGCTAAAGCTTTAGAAGAAAATGAATAGTCGGAGTGATGAAAGCATATGTATTTGAATATGGAAGAACTGCTCAAAAACCATAATTTAAAATTGATTTACATGGATATGAAGGAGCCTGGCTTCTATTATCCAAAAGCTAAAATGGTTGTTTTGAATGAAAAGCTACATGAGAGTACTTCGGAAGCCTTTCATTTAGCTCACGAGCTTGGGCACTTTATTGCATCACATTTTGAATATGCAGCTTTATACACCTCACCAACTTTTCATTCAAAATTTGAAATGGAAGCAAATAAAATAGCTATTGCTCTTCTATTAAATATTTTTATCGAAAATGAATTAACCGATGAATCTCAATTTAAACTAGATAAATTTATGGATTTTTATTCTATAAATAAAAAATTAAGAGAAACATGTTTTGAGGTTTGTCAGTCTTATTTTAAAAACAACTATCCACATGCTGTATAAAATAAAAAGTCCGTGCTGCGGCACGGACTTTTTTAATAAATTCAAGAACTAACGGTGTGATATCAAGGAATTAAAAGGAGAATTTTTTAGTTTCTAAAAAAGAAAACTAATCGAAAACTACTGAACATATCCAAAAAAGTATTTACATAAAATACAGAGGCAAAAACATCGCAAGCAAATGCTTGTATAGCAATGTTTTCGCCTCTGTTCTATGATTGATATAAGGAAGGTACGGGATTTGAACCCGTGCACCAGTATAAACCGGCTCGCCGGATTTCGAGTCCGGTGCATTACCACTCTGCCAACCTTCCGCGAGTTCTATTCTTGCCTTTTTTCACTAAAAAGTCAAGAAAAAATTTCAAAAGACAGCGGGAGGATGTCAGAGTTGGTGTATATTGTTGTTTCAGTTTTCATGGTTAACGAATCATCTCTGGATTTTCTAGTTTAAGAATCATATCGATCGACTGACGGATCAAGTTGATGATCTGCTCTTCTGTTGGGTGCATGATATTTGAAGACATCAATGATGCAAGCCCTGTGACCACGATCCAAGTACCAGTATGGAGCGCATCGATATATTGTTCAGATAGATGACTGTAATGTTCATCTTCTTTAACGATTTCCTTGAAGTAATTGTAAGAAAAATCATGCATCTTTTGTCCGTCACCATGTTCGTCAATAAATAACGCCATATATAAGCTGTGATGTTTTTGTGCAAAATAAATATAGTTCAAACCTAGATCAATGATTTTATCTCCTGTTCGTTCTACAGGAAATACTTCTTCTTTCAAGTTTTCCAAAATCGAATCCAGCAACGTGTTTTTCAAATCATCCATATTTTCAAATTCCAGATAGATCGGTTGTGTAGAAATACCCATTTTCTTTGCGATATTTCTAGCAGTAAATCCTTTGAATCCTTCTTTAGCGACAACTTCATAAGCAGCTTTTAAAATCTGCTCTTTTGTATACACTTTCCTTCTCATTCAAAATCCCCCACTTCTCACTGCTCTATATGTTCTTTTATTTTACCTGATAAACGTCCTCTTTAGCAAATAATTTACCTAATTTTGTTATATTTTAACAAACTATCCCGAATATTAAAGTTTTTTTAACCAAAAAATGCCTTTTTATCTGCTTATTGGTTCCCTTTCCAAAATTTCCTATTTTAACGATATAGGTTGACCTAGGCTTTTTATTCACGTTATAGTTAAATAAAAGAAGAAAGAAGGTGTGCCATGAAAAAGGAAACTGACGTTATTTATATCCACCCGCAAAAGCGGATCGTTTCTCAGCAACAAAAGTATATCTACCTATCTATTTGCGGGCTTTATTTTCTGCTTATCGGTTTATTTTCAGACTCTCTCTCGAATAATATTGCGGGTTTAAATAGAATCGTTACATCGCCTAGTAATCTTTTAACAGATTATTTTTATTTAGGCGGTTTTGGAAGCGCATTTATAAATTCAGGAATATTGACATTGTTGGCAGTTTTTTTAGCATATAGGCAAAAGGTTCTTTTAAACGGGCCGATGTTCGCTGCGATTATGACTGTTACAGGTTGTTCTTTTTTCGGAAAAAATCTCTACAATTCGATTGCAATCATTCTTGGCGTCTATTTATATGCTAAATTTGTCAAGAAATCTTTTTCTCAATATATTATGATCGGGCTCTTTGGAAGTGCGCTCTCACCAGTTGTCAGTTACGTCACTTTCGGTATGGAACTGCCGCTGCTTCAAGGAGTTGTTTTAGGCAATCTGGCAGGTATCCTGATTGGCCTCCTCTTACCTCCGCTCTCTGTCCAAGCACTTGTTTTCCATCAAGGTTTTACACTATATAACATTGGATTTACTTCTGGTCTGATTGCCATGGGTTTCACAGGCGTTTTGCGTTTGTTCAGCTATTCCGTCGAAAACAATACCAAGCTTTCCACGGATCATCATACAGAATTGCTGCTCATCATGCTTTCCTTTTTTTGTTTGACTGTCTTCTTAGGCGTGTTGTTCAATAATTTTCGTTTGAAAGGACTGCGAGATATTTTCAAGACTTCTGGCAAACTGATCACTGATTTTATCCTGATTGCTGGTCTCGGTCCTACATTGATCAACATGGGATTGATGGGGATCATGCTGGTTTCTTATGTATTGCTTGTCCAAGGTCAGTTGAACGGACCAGTGATTGGCGCGATTTTGTCTGCTGTGGGGTTTAGTGCATTTGGTAATCATCTTAGAAATAGTTTTCCGATTTTAGTTGGTATTACGATTGCTTCATTATTTGGAACCTTTTACGACATCAATCACACAAGTATGATCGTAGCTGCTGCTTTTGGCACAGGCTTAGCGCCAATCAGCGGATTTTACGGCAGTTTTTATGGTATTCTTGCTGGCTTTTTACATATCGCTCTTGTCCATAATGTAAGTTCTCTGCACGGCGGACTTAATTTATACAACAGCGGGTTTTCTACAGGCTTCGTAGCTGGTATTATGGTACCTGTATTAGATAATTTCACTGCGCTTAGGAAGGAAAAACAAAAATTTGGAAAAAGAGATATCAAAAAGAATCATTGATGAATTGCTTACTTATTTTTATTCGCTGGATATTGCAGAGATCCGGATCGGTCTGGATTTTTCTGAGGAAGGATTTTTTGCTGAATTCCAAGGTGTCTGCGATGAACAACCAGAAGACCTGAATAAGTTTGCTCGTATTTTAGAAACGCCCAGAGATCCTAGTATCGAAAGTTATTATCAAGAATTGCTGGGCAACATGCATCACGTAAAAGAAGATTATTACTTATTAGGAAGCTTGATCGATGATATCGAGATCATGTACGATCAGCCGCATCTGAATATCAAGATTTTCCGACATAAATAAATAAGTCTGATTATTAAATAAGTCTTTAGTAGGATGTTTTTTTGTGCCATCTCTCTTATACTTACATGGAAGAACTGAGAAGTGACAAAAATGTTTGTTTCTTGTCATCTGAAAAAATGGCGGCTTTTCTCTATCAGCTGTTATAGTGAATATAATCAATTAAACATGTATCAAGGAGATGAACAACATGAGTATTGCAACATCAAGAAAACTTATCAACTTTATTTCGATCATCGGGTTGCTTTTATCGATCGCTTTGACGGTCTACTTCTTCAACCTAGGTGTTTTTAAAGATATGGATGCACTGCGAGGACTCGTTGGAAACTCCGTTATCTTGGGACCGATTATTTTTATGCTGATCCAGATCCTGCAAGTCGTCATCCCTATCATTCCTGGAGGGATCAGTACAGCAGCTGGTGTATTGATTTTTGGTCCGTATGCTGGTTTTGTTTATAACTATGTTGGAATAAGTATTGGTTCAGTAATCATCTTTTTATTAGGACGTCGTTATGGAAAACCTTTGATTTTAAGTCTGATTAATGATAAAACATATAATAAGTACATTGGCTGGTTAGACAATCAATCTCGTTTTGAAAAATTATTTGCATTAGCGATCTTTCTTCCCGTTGCTCCAGATGATGCCTTATGTTTGATGGCTGGTCTGACAAATATTTCTGTGAAGAAATTTACACTGATCATTTTATTGGCAAAACCTTTGTCTATCTTCCTTTATAGCATGGCTTTGATCTACGGCGGCCATTTCTTGACAGGATTACTTGGCTGAGACATCTGAAATCAAATCTGTACCTTTAAAAACCTAAGAGCAAGTAGCTAAAAACAGCTTCCGTGTTTTCAAGCTACTTGCTTTTCTTGCGGACAGCTGCTTTTCAGATAGAGAAATATTTTTTTAGAAAAAGGTGATAGTTTGAATTATTTTAAAAACAGTGTGGTCAACACCTGGGATTTTTTGAAAGGAACAAAAGCATATTTCCGCGATGTCCTCTTGATGCATGGCGCAATTTTATTTATTTGTCTTCCTTTGTTGAATAGTGCAACACGGTTTATTTTGCACCGCGGATCGATCGATTATCTTTCTTATGATAATATTCCCTTGATTTTTTCGCAGCATCCAGGTGTTTTGGCTTCGCTGTTTGTAGTTTTATTGATGATTTTATTACTTGTTTATTTTGAATTCACATTCTTATTGATCAGTGTCTATTTCATTAAAAAGCGAGAAGCTGTTTTTCTTAGACAGTTGTTGAAAATGACATTTGCACAAATAAAAAAAGTCAGACCGCTGACTTTTCTGTTTTTCATGGCCTATTTTCTTTTGATCTTGCCCATCAGCGGATTGAGTTTTAATTCTGATTTTCTTTCAAAAGTAAAGATTCCTGCATTCATTATGGATTTTATTTTTACGAATCGCTGGGTTGTCGTTAGTTCATTTATCTTGCTTTACTTATTCCTAGCATATATTGGGATCCGGTTGATTTTTGCATTACCAGAAATGATTTTAAGAGATCGCCCCTTTCGCACAGCTGTTAAAGAAAGCTGGCGTCTGACAAAATATCGTTTTTTTGCGATTTTAGGACAATTTATTATTATCGGCGGCAGTATCCTGATTCTTTCTTCCATTGGTTATCTTGTGATTTTCATTGCACAGATAGTTGTGGAAACAGCACTTCCAGATTACGCTTTGATCAGTGCTGTCTTTGCGATGACGTTGCTTCAAGGGATTTTATTGTTCAATATCGTTATGTCTACGGTTGGTATCTTTTATATCATTGTTGATTTCATGGATGATGAAGGTTTTCTTCCTGAAATCCCTGAATGGTTTACTCCTGTGAAGGCTGAACCACGCTTTGTCCATTTAAAAAGCAGCTTGTTTTTCTTATTTGCCGTATTTTTTGGTGTAGGTGTCTGTCTTTATAACATGGATTATTTGACTTCAGCTTCGGATAAAGTCCCTATTACGATCTCTCATCGCGGCGTCAGCAATCAAAATGGTGCGCAAAATACGATTGATGCGTTGGAAAAAACCAGCAAGACTTATCACCCTGATTATATCGAAATGGATGTTCAGGAAACGAAAGATGGTCAATTTGCGGTCGTCCACGATTTCAATTTGAAAAACCTAACTGGACTTGACAGCCGTCCGCAAGATCTTTCCTTAGAAGACCTAAAAAAACTGATTGTTGACGAAAATCATACACGTGCTCCCTTAGCTTCTTTTGATGATTATTTGGAAAAAGCGAATGAATTGAAACAAAAATTAGTGATTGAGATCAAAACAACAAAGATGGATAGTCATGATTTGGTCGAACGCTTTTCCAAAAAATATGGTGAAAATATTCTGAAGCATGGACATATTCTTCAAAGCCTGACTTATCAGACTGTCAGTGATCTAAAAACAGTCGAGCCCCGGTTTTATGTTGGTTATATTTTGCCGTTCAATGTGGTCGGTCCTCCGATTACACCAGCTGATTTTTTGAGCATGGAATACAGTACGATCAATCGGAACTTTATCAATGCCGCTCATGCAGATGGAAAAAAGGTTTACGTTTGGACACCGAATGAATCCGATACGATCAGCCGGATGATTTTCTACGGTGCTGACGGTATCATTACCGACAGAATGGATCTATTGAATGAAGAGGTGCATCAAAAAGACGAAATCACCTATTCTGATAAGTTATTGAATTTCGTTCTTGGTGTCGGTTGATTCGTTATAAAAAAGATCAGTAATCGCTTGCGACCACTGATCTTTTTTTATTTTTTAAGAAACCAATTCTATCTGAGACAAGATATCTTCATATTTTACAAGCATCCGATGCTGCTTTTCAATAATGGTCGAACGGTCTTTCTCATCATACTCTTCCACACAAATCAGCACAGTGTTCGCGTATGTATGTTCAATTTAGTGTCATACTCTATTATTATAACAGTTTTTAAGCCAGTTTTGGATAATAAAAAACCTAATCTAAAATAGACTAGGTTTATCTGTTTGAAATTTTTGAGACATATGATAATGCAAAGCAATTGCTCTTGAAGTATCTTCTGTATAAATTGAAAAATCATAATTTTTTTTTAATTCATCCATCAATAATTGTAATTTTTGATTGTGTTGTTTTGGATAATATTTCTTTTTCATTAGTTGATGAAACTCTTTTTCAATATCTCTATAATCTCGTTTTCTACTCATAATTAATATCATCCTCTTTTATCAATAATCAGTATATCTATAAACATCTATAAATCAACTACAATGTTTTAATTATCTAAAAATAAGTACTGCCTTCAATATTAGGTAGTGATTCTATAATAGTTAGTTCATTTTCTAAGCTATCTAAAGTTTGAGCAATAATTTTTTCTGCGGTATCTCGATATACCTGATTTCCCACACAATCATTAGACAATACCTCTAATGCTAGTAAAGAGAAAATAGCTTGTTTATAGCTTAGATTACTTGTAATAACAGTTACGCACTCATTCATAATAATAGCCTCCATTCATCTTAATGGTCCTGAAGATTATCATCCAAAGTTACTATAGTCAATAAAAAAATACGATTTTTCTATTCAATCAAATATTTCTTTGTATAATTAATTTAAAGAAAAAATAGTCTTAATGTTTCATCTCCATCAGGTATGATAAATATTTTTATCTCTAAATTTTAGATAAAAACCACTTAAAAAATGACCCTCAAAAAAATCAATAAAACCAAGGGTTTTCTACTTGTTGACAAAATCAACAGATTGTTGTTATATCAACGTTTTAAAGCACTATTTTTCAAAAAACACCTGTCAGATGCAACGAAAAAAATTTTATGGGGAATTATACACTTATTGTTGTCTGAAAGGTGTTTTTTGTATTGAAGATTTTCCTAAGCTATGCTTAAACGCGTATATATCAATCTTTACATATAGTTTTTCAAATTCTAAAACTGGTACAAGTAAAATTTTTATCTTGCCGTCAGATTATGATTTAAAATAATATACACAAAGTCATTTTACTATTTAAAAGTTCAAAATTATTTTACAGATTCCTACAATCGATTCTATGCTGCTTATTTTGCGTTCTAATACGTTTTAAATTTTTATGTATAATTTATCGAAAACGATTTCTAACACTCTCTAGAGAGAATATATGCTGTTTAAAACACATTTAGAGTTATTTTATTATCTAAAAACTTCATCAATTCATTTTATATAATATTATGTATATTGTTGTTAGATAGAGGTTCTTATAGATTGTCTAAGTACTTTCATTTAATAAATAAAAAAAGATAAATATAGAATTTCGTTATATATAAATACCTAATCACTGATAAAGAGTAAATTTTAGCTATTTTACCGAACCTAGGAACATCAATTAAGTAAGCAAGATGAAATCTCGCTGGCACTAAAAGATAAATATTGATATATCAATGTTTTACAGCTATTTACATTACACTATTATTTAATGTAAATAAGTTGTTGCGTATTTATATGTGTGAAAACAGATAGTTTCCCCCTGATTTCTATCAATTTTCCCAATATTTCTAGAGGTAAACGATAAGGATTTTCTTAGTTCAATACGCAATTTTTATACTTCATTTATTACTTATAAATTATTATCCTAGAAGAATACTGTTCTGTTACTCCTAGTTCTTGATGTAATCCCTTAGTTAACTTTGTTCTTTTTAAAGAATATTTATTGATAATATCTGCCCTAACCTTATTATACTGTGGACGAATACTAGCTATCTTTTTTTAATCTACTGAATTTAATGTTTTAAAATCTTGACAAAATTACAAGTTCTCGTTACAATGAATTTGTAGTAAAGGTACTACAAGTTTACGGACTTTAAAAACCGACTTAATTCGAGTTTACGGACTCATCAAAACCGACTTAATTCTTAAGTACTAAGTTTATGCTTAGTACTTTATTTTTTGCGAGGATGAAATGGATAGATTACAACTTTTTGAAATAGAACCTACCTACATTGATTTTTTAAAACAATATGATGATAAAATACCGAATCATGATTATGATACACATGATAAATTATATTGCGGCGTAGTATTAATAATTAATGATTTAAAGTATTTAGTTCCATTATCTAGTTTTAATAAACGACAAGCAACCAACCTGCTTATAAGAGATAGAACAAGAAATAATCGTGTTATTGCTAGTTTACGGTTCTGTTTTATGATTCCAGTTTTAGATGAAGTAATCAAAATAAAGGATTTTTCTGAAGAAACTGATACTAACTATGTGGCTCTTTTATCTAAAGAATTACGTTATTGTAGAACACATGCAAACGAAATATATGCAAAAGCTTTAGAAGTATATTCTTTTGGTACTGATGAAACTCATCCTCAATATATCAATTGTTGTAAATTTAAAGTATTAGAGTTAAACTGTAAAAACTATAATAATATTTAAAAGACATTTTTTATGTCTTTTTTATTTATCTAATTATGATAAAACCTACCTTTTACTCATTTCAACATAAAATAAAGTCCTCAGAAATTATTCTAGGCAGCAAATTTTAGCTATTTTACTAAACCTAAGAATCTCTATTAAATAAGCAAGTCTTTGACTTGCTACTACCTAAAAACAAGAGAGGAAAACAACCTCTTTTTAAATCTAAATATTCCTATTATAAGTAAGCAAAGCTTCGCTTTGCTAATACTAAATCAGTATGTATGATTATAAAACCTACATGATATACACCATTAATATTGAATTGGAACTTTCATGGAGAAAACCCAGTTTTTCTGGTAAAACTTATTAGGTTTTATAATCATACCTCAAATAAGAATATATAAATAATAAGTTCTTTGAGGTATGATTATAAAAGTTATGATTTACCCCTAGTTTTATTGAAGAAATCGAATGAAAGTTACAATTCAATAAAAATAGGGTATAACTTATACAATCTCTTCAATAATTACTAATTCTTCACGTATATGATACTTCTACTCCTAATTTCATTAGATATTTTATAACTGTCTCTAATACTATTGGTTACTCTGATAAGCTCTAAATCATAGTCTTTACAGATATTTGCACGGCATTGTTTTACCAAATATTCAGCATCTTTCTTTGTCTTTTTCTTTAATAGATATTTATAAACATAAAAAATTATATCTCTTTCAGCAACATATCTTTGAGTTTCTATTTTTCTTAAAATGAATTTAGCTATTTTCAACTCATTTTCCTTTTTTGATTCTGATAATAGATTTTCATCTACTTTAATTTTCTTAGATACTACAGTGGTTTCTCTTTGCTTAAATACATTACTAGCAATATCTTTTCCCAGAATTCTAGCAATTCCTTCAAAATTCAAAGCACTCAACGTGTAATTATTATCATATAATTCTTTAGATATGTTCTCCGATTTTTCTATGTCAGCATTTTTAAACTCTATAAAATTTGTATGATGATATTTATTACGAGTTATTTTTTCATAAGAATTTTCTGTGTATTTTTCAAATAATTCAGTAGGTATTTGTGATTCTTCTAGCTTTTCAATATTTTCTGTAATCGCCAGTTTGTTAATTACTCTTTGTATTCTTTTACTATCATACCTTGTTCCCAGAACAATATTTATTTCTTTTGCAATATTTTCACTTGTTAGGCATAGTAAGTGTCGAACTTCTCCTGTTTTAAAATCTTCATACATATATTCAGAAAGCATATCCAACAATGCGATAGATATATTCAAATCACTTCCTAGAAACTTTCTGAATTTAGGGTATTCAACAGCTAATTTTTCACTCTTCAGTACTTTTCTAAAGAATTGAATTTTATCGATTTGTTCTGCTGATTCAGAAGTTCTATCCAAACTACTTCCAGTTAAATATAGTAATAAATCGATGGATTTACAACTTCCTTCATACCCTGTTAGATTTAACAGTTTAGAAATTACTCGCAAAATATCTAAATTGGCGAAAGAATCCTTATTAAATCTATGGTAAATTTGAGTGCCATCTTCCCATTGAATCACGCTCGCACTTGGATTTTCGTCTTTTTCTAAAATATCATGAAACGGTTCTGATTTAGGTAGTTCTAAAAACTCTCTCATATCAATCGTTTGTCTTAAAATGACTCTTGCATTTGTATACGAAGGATATATTTTAGAAATTTCTGAATCAAATTTATCTAGGATGATGGCTCTTGCTTCATCAATTGATTCTTGCGTATTTTCTTTAATTAGTTGCCAAACCAGCTTTCTATCTTGAATTTCATATTGTTCACTAGAAATTTCTGTTTTTACCATTTTGTTTGACTGTTTTTTCATCGGCACAATATCGCTTGTAAATTCTTTAACATTAATCAGATTGGAAAAATTAATTTCTTCATACCCTCTATCACTTCCAAAAAATAAACGGTTAGGATTGGAACATTTTCTATCAGCAGATGGGAACATACGAAATAATTTAGTATAAATATTACCAATTTCTAAATAGTCTATTACAGGCTTATTCAGCACAAAGACTACTCTAAATTTATCAACTATTGCTTCTTTATCAGAGAAGGTTCGATACATGAAACAAGCATTTTGTTTAATAAAGTCATGATTTTTTACATAGTCATAAGTGGTCATACCGTATTTTTCTATATCTGCTTTAGAATTATCAAAATCAAGCATAATCAGTTGTTGTTGTTTAAAATTAATCGAATGTATGCGTTCAGAAAATTCTTCTGTCTCAAAATAGGTTGCCAACATACTTGTTTTTCCTTGATTAGCAATGCTTTCAGCGAATTCTTGAACTTCTTCTTTCTTTATTTTTTTATATAAAGTATTTTGAATCAATCTAATTTCATCAGGATTAGGTTTACTTTTTCTTTGAATATCTTCCATACACAGCTCAATTTTCATACTTATAACTCCTCCTCGAATAATTTACCATATTTAAATTGCAATAATTCCTCTAACAAACTTAATTTTTCTTCACTTATCGTTCGTTGTCCTTTTCTGAAATTATGTAAATTTTGATAGTGAATCCCAACAGCCTTAGCTACACTAGTCATCTTCACTCCATAATATCCTTCTAAAGTATCTAACCACTCTTTTACTTTTTCTTGTCTTTGAATAGTTTCTTCTGTGAATTTTTTATTGCTCATGCTAATTTTCTCCTTTATAGTTATTAATTTTCTAATCACGATAGGACCTTACCATCATTTAAAACGAAAGTAAAGAAAATCTATCATTTATTTTTAGACAAAAAATCTATTCTTTTACCTACTTACTTTAGAAAGAACCAAACTAATTAAAAACATTGATTTATCAACGTTTTATTTAATTATTCTCAATTCTATATACAAAAAAACACTTCAAATTGAACACGAAGTGGATAATTCCCCACAAAAATTTTTTCACGTTCAATTTAAGGTGTTTTTTGAAAAATAGTGCTTTAAAATATTGATATAACAATAATCTATTAATTTTGTCAACAAAGAGAAAAACATTGATTTTATTGGCTTTTTCGAGGGTCATTTTTTAAGTGGTTTTTGAAAAAAATTTCGAGAAAAATTCTCTACCCAAGGTAGCTATTTACATGCATCATACGAAAAAACATTTTTGAATATCGGATACCTCTTAAAAATCTCTATAAAAAACCGAAATACGATTCGTTTAAGAATCATATTTCAGCCTGTTCTTGTTTATTTACTTTTCTTAAATCTTTTTTTAAACATTATTAATACGCCTAACACCAGTACCAATCCACCACTTGTTAATATAGCACTATTCATGACTTTAGAACCAGTATCTGGTAGTTTCTTATCTTCTTTAGTATCTTTTGTTGTTTCTTTTTCTTTAGAATCTTCTTTAGAATCTTTTGTTGTTTCTTTTTCTTTAGAATCTTTTTTAGTCATTTCTTTATTTGTATCTGTTGTTGTAGTAGTATCAGTAGTTCCTTCAGTATCTGTTACAACATTACCATTTCCATTCCCATCACCATTATCAGTAGGTTTTTCAGGGTCTGTTGGTGTTGTTGGTTCAGTAGGTTCAGTAGGTTCAGTAGGTTCTACTGGATTTGTAGGCTCTGTTGGGTCTGTTGGGTCAACAGGGTCAGTAGGGTCTGTTGGGTCAACTGGTGGGTTTACATCTTCAGGACGTGTAATTTCTAACGTTTCTGATTTTTCCCCTTCAGCATTTTCTGTGTAATACTGAACAGTATCTCCTTTTGCTACTTCTTTTGTTAGATTTAATGTTGTTGGTTCTAATGTTGGGTCAAAATCTGCAAACATTGCACGATTGAAGAATGATTTTTGGTTTTCTGCTTTACCAATTACTTCTCCTTTATATACTACATACATTGTTAATCCTTTTGGAATTACTGCTGTCATTTGGTGTCCATTTAAGAACTCTACATTTTCAGCATTAGCTACAACTTCTTTTACTTGTTTATAAGTAAATGTCATTGTGTTTTCGCCTTTTTTAATAACCATTTCTTTTTCTTCTGTATCTGAACCTACTAATTCGTATCCTTTAATTGCTAAAGCTACTTCTGTATGTGATTTACCAACTTCTAAGTCTTTTACCACTTTAGGTGTTGCTAATTCTTTACCTGATTCATCAACATATTTAACTGTTAAATTACCTTTTTCTACTACTGGTGGATTTACTTCTTTCACTTTATAAGTAAATGCAATTTCAGAACCACCACTTTGAACATCTACTGTTTTTTCAGCTTCACTTGTCAATTCATAGCCATCAATTGTAATTGCTTTTTCAGTATGTTTAGTTCCAACTTCTAAATCTTTCACTACTTTATCATCAGCAATTGATTTACCATTTTCATCAACATATTTTACTGTTACATTTGCTTTTTCTACGACAGGAGCATCTTTTTTATAACGGAAGCTAATAACATTACTATTTGCATCTTCTACAACATTAATTGTTTTTGATGCATCATCTGATAGTGTATAACCATCGATTGCAATAGCATTTCCTACATAATCAGTTCCTACTTTTACATCACTAATAGTTGTTTGTGGTGCAATACTTTGTCCTGTTTCACTATCTACATATTGAATAGTTACAGTAGAGAATTTATCTTCTGGAACAACTGCTTTTTTCACATAATAGAATACATGTGTCATAGAATCTCCAGTTACATAAACATCTTCACTTGCAGGTGATACTAAATCATAACCTTCAACTGCTTGAGAAGTTAGAGTATGTGTCATATCAGAATCCAATTCTTGAACATTAGACCATAGTGTTTCTCCACTATCTCTATCCATACCCATTACAGTTACTGCAGTTTTAGCAGTTACAGGCATGAATGTAGCCCAAGTTTTATCTGATTCGACTTGTGTATCAGGGTTAATAGATACAACATAAATTTGTTCACCTTTAGTTAATGGACGAACTAGGTCTAATTGAGCTTGACCTTCTGTTTGCATATACATTGAACCATCATCAATTTTGTTCCCACTTGCATCATAGACGGAAGTTGAAGTATTTGCTCCTACCCAAGCAGTAACAAAATCACCTGCATCATTAAATGTAATATTACTTGGTGCTTGTGGTTTATCAGGTGTTGGTGTTTCACCTTTATCAAAAGTAACTGCTACTGTAACAGTTCCTGTTAATTCAGAACCAGTATCAGCTAAATTAATTGTAGCATACTGAGTAGTTCCTTCAACGACAGGAATAGTTGCCATTGGAGATGCCATGTAATCATTACCATATTGAGCATCACCTGCTGCGACTGTTAAAACACCCTCTTGTTGAGAATAAATACCAATTTTAGCATTACCAATAGTTACAGTTTTAGCACTTCCTAAATCACCATGAGTCCATTTATCTGCATCATCATTCCATGTAAAGCTTGCTGTTTGTTCAGCTGCTTTGACACTGCTGTTAGGTTCATAGCTATTTGTTCCATTAGTAGCCGCCAAAACTGTGGGAGCAATCAACATAGTAGACAATGTGGCAATTACAGCAGTTTTCCGAAGTTGCTTCCCTCTTATTTTTCTTTTTGTTTTTTCTAAGCGATTCATTTTTTTCCTCCTAAATTTTTATAAAATAAACTCTTGCTCCATTCGTTCTACATGTTTTTGAACCAACAGAGGCAATAATTCATCACTAAATAATAGTCTTTCTTGCTCTTCAATAGATAAATTTATAAATTCTTTATATAGAGCAGTAGCCATCCCATTGATTACTATTTTAGGAATCGTTACATTTGCTTTGATAAATGCTTTCCTGACTTTATTTTTGACATATTTCTTTTGTGCCAATTCCATTGAATACATTTTCTAATTCCTACCAAATTTTGTTGCAACAATAATACCCTACTACTTCTTTTTTCGCACCAATTGGCTTGCATATGTATGATTTCCCAATTTCTATTTCAAACATCCGTTCACTTCCTCTCCTATTTTTTCTATTAGTATAATAACACAGAAAGCGCTATTTGAAAACGTTTTATTTTTCTTGCAAGATGAAAAAAATGATTTTTCGAAATGCCCACATCGTTATCTCTTTGTTTAAATCACCGTTTTTTATAACCATTTTAAAAAAACGTTGATAAAAAATTGATTAAAATATTTCCTTACATTCAAGTGTTTAAACAGTCTGTTTTTGCAAAAAACAACGAACTTTATAATCTTAAAGCCACTTATATTTAACAAAAAAGGTTATTTAACGATCATATTTCTAATAAAAGCGATATATTTTTTTATTTCATCATGCTATTATTTATAAAAAATATGTAAGCATACCCAACAGAAAATAACGGTTATGGCGACTACTTCTACCTGCCATAAAGTGGGAGTTGAAATAATTTTATTTTGGAGGATGAAAAAGTGGGTACATTTTTAGGGTTAATAGGATTTGTCGGATTCCTTGTTGGTTTTGGTATGCTTATCCGATCTTTTTTCAAGAAAACTGCTAAAAAGAAAAATTTGATTATCATGGGAATTTCTTTTATTGTATTTTTTACAGGAGCAATTATCAGTCCAAATGATACAAACAGTACATCTGCAACTACTCATAATACGAGTGATACAACTGCTGCAGTGAAGAAAAAGAAAAAACAAGAGGCTGCTAAAAAAGCCGAAGAAGAAAAACAAGCTCAAGAAGCTGCCAAAAAGGCTGAAGAAGAAAAACAAGCCCAAGAAGCTGCCAAAAAAGCTGAAGAAGAAAAACAAGCCCAAGAAGCTGCTAAAAAGGCTGAAGAAGAAAAACAAGCCCAAGAAGCTGCTAAAAAGGCTGAAGAAGAAAAACAAGCCCAAGAAGCTGCTAAAAAAGCTGAAGAAGAAAAACAAGCTCAAGAAGCTGCAGCTCAACAACAAGCTGAACAACAGGCTCAAGAAGCCGCAGCTCAACAACAAGCTGAACAACAGGCCCAAGAAGCCGCAGCTCAACAACAAGCTGAACAACAGGCTCAAGCCGCAGCTCAGCAGCAAGCTGAACAACAAGCACAAACAGCTAGCCAACAGAATCAAAGTTCAGGCATCACTGGTTATTGTAAAGATGGCACACCTGCTAGCGGAAATCCGAGTGCTCGCGGAAAAGCAAATTCTTGTTATGGCCACGGCGGATGGGTTAGATAAAGAACATGAATAATTTATTCAAAAAAACAAAAAAAGTAAGACTACTCTTTTTATCTATTCTTTTGTTTTGTATTCTCTTCATTTCTTATCAGAAAATCACTCATAAAGATATTTTGCGCCAAAACCAAACTTATGTGTTTAAAAATCTCGAACATAAAAAAGACGGAATATATTTCTTTTATTTTCCTGAGTGTCCGTGGTGTAAGGAAATCATGCCTATTCTTAAAGAAGAAGCAATCAACAAACATGTTTCTGTAAATATCACAAATATCCACGACAAAAAATATTCTAAAAAAGAAAAAAACGTTTTAGAAAAAATCATTCAGCAAACAAATCATATAGATGGACTTGTCGTTCCATTTTTTGTTGTCATAAAGAATCATGAAATCAAAAGAGCTCGAATTGGATTGATTAGTCCAGAAATAAAGAATAAAAGATCTGAACTTATAAAAAACGAAGTCGATCATTTATTAACAGAAGCATTTACTTCTTAAAAAACAAAGAATACCCAAAGCCTCTATAAGGACTTGGGTATTCTTTGTTTTTTACTATTTAATTAGAATTTTACTTTCTATTTCCCCTCAAACCCCTTAAGAAAAACATCTGTCTGCCAAAGGATCCCCCAACAAAACAGAATAGACAAACCGACAAATAAAATCGTTTGTGCGATTTCGCCAAGCGCTCCATAAATCACGGAGTCTCTGACAAATATGTATTCAAGGCCGCAAGCCAAGAGCAAGACGATGATCCGTAAAAATTGAAGTATGTACATACTTGTCCTTCTTTGTTTTTTTGCCATTTTTACCACCTCTTTTTCCGCTGAAACAACGAAATTTGATTGTTTCTCTCACTCTCATTATAAGACTCTTTTCAACTGAAAATGCATTTTTTTGTTAAATTTTTTCATGTTTTTTTACTAAAACGTGAAAAAAACAAAAAAAGAAGTAAAGATAGTTATTTTTTGAAAAAAACTATCTTAGTTGTATCTTCAGTATTGGCCGCACAAAAAAGGATGGCTGAACTATCAGCCATCCTTTTGAATAATCAACTCTAACATGCTTTTGATTGTTCAATACATGTCAAAATTTATTTTATAGACGTTCGTTCAATTCTTTTGCAAGATCTTCGAAACCTGGTTTGCCTAGAAGTGCGAACATGTTTTTCTTGTAAGCTTCTACACCTGGTTGGTCAAATGGATTGATACCGTTCAAGTAGCCTGAGATTCCAACTGCAATCTCGAAGAAATACATTGTGTATCCTAATGTGTAAGCATCCATTGTTGGGATTTTTACTAATAGGTTTGGTACATCGCCATCTGTATGCGCCAATAATGTTCCTTCGAATGCTTTTGTATTTACAAAGTCAACTTCTTTACCTTGTAAATAACCTAAGCCGTCTAAGTCTTCTTCTTGTTCAGGGATCACAACAGATTTACGTGGTTTTTCCACTTTGACGATTGTTTCGAAAATGTTGCGGCGGCCTTCTTGGATATATTGACCTAATGAATGTAAGTCAGTTGAGAAGTTTGCGCTTGAAGGATAAATTCCTTTTTGGTCTTTTCCTTCTGATTCGCCAAATAATTGTTTCCACCATTCAGAGAAATATTGCATGCCTGGTTCGTAGTTGACTAGTAATTCTGTTACTTTTCCTTTGCGATAAAGGATGTTACGCATTGCTGCATATTGGTAAGCTTCGTTTTCTTCTAATTTATCGCTTGAATAAGCTTTGCTTGCATCTGCAGCACCTTGCATCAAGCTGTCGATATCTGCTCCGCTGACTGCGATTGGAAGTAAACCAACTGCTGTTAGTACAGAGAAACGTCCGCCGATATCATCTGGGATCACAAATGTTTGCCATCCTTCAGCATCTGCTTCGACTTTTACGGCACCTTTTGCTTTATCGGTTGTTGCATAGATACGTTTGTTTGCTTCTTCTTGACCATATTTTTTGATCAATAATTCTTTGAAGACACGGAATGCGATTGCTGGTTCAGTAGTTGTTCCTGATTTAGAAATAACGTTAACTGAGAAATCGCGGTCTCCGATTACTTCGATCAAGTCAGCAATGTAAGTAGAGCTGATTGAATTTCCAGCAAAGAAGATTTGTGGTGCTTTGCGTTTGTCGCTATCCAACATGTTGAAGAATGAATGGTTCAAGAAATCGATGGCTGCGCGGGCACCTAAGTAAGAACCGCCGATACCGATAACTACCAATACTTCTGAATCAGATTGGATTTTTTCTGCTGCTTTTTTGATGCGAGCAAATTCTTCTTTATCATAGTTGGTTGGAAGATCCACCCATCCTAAAAAGTCGCTGCCTGCGCCAGTTCCTTCGCGTAATAATTTATCTGCTGCTGTAACTTGGCTTTGCATGTAGCTTAATTCGTGTTCGTTGACAAATGGGGCTACTTTAGAGTAGTCAAAACGAATGTGTGACATGTGTTTTCCTCCTTTAAAAGTTCACTTCATACAGGTATTACTTTACGTTTTTTTTGCGTTTTTTTCAAGCAAATAATATAGAACATTCGTTATTTTCAAGAAAATTTCATTTTATACTAATCCTTGGCTGTACATAGCAGAGGCAACTTTTTCAAATCCGGCGATATTCGCCCCCAATGTCAAGTTCTGTTTTTCGCCATATTCTGCTGCTGTATCGCGGCATTTTTCGTAAATATTCTTCATGATTTGGTCTAGTTCAGATTCTACTTCTTCTCTTTCCCACACCAAGCGTTGGGCGTTTTGACTCATTTCCAGCGCAGAAACAGCTACACCGCCAGCATTCGCTGCTTTTCCGGGACAATGCCAAACGTTTGCTTCTTGGAACGCAGAAACTGCTTCAGCGGTACATGGCATGTTCGCTCCTTCTGCCACGATTTTGATGCCATTCTCAATCATTCTTTTTGCCAGTTGCTCATTGATCTCATTTTGTGTTGCACAAGGCAGTGCGATATCTCCTTGTTCCGTGTGTGACCATACCGACTCTCCTTCATAGTACACAGCAGAAGGACGCTTGTCAGCATAGGCAGTCAACCGTTCGCGGCGCACTTCTTTGACCTCTTTCAATAATGCCAAATCAATTCCTTCAGCGTCATAGATATAACCCGTCGAATCAGAACAAGTGACAACTTTTGCCCCTAGCTCTTGGGCTTTTTCAATCGCATAGATGGCCACGTTTCCGCTTCCTGAAACATAAACCGTTTTATTTTCAAATGTCTCTTGCAAATCTTTTAATAGATAATGAACAAAGTAAACCAATCCGTAACCTGTAGCTTCTGTACGAATATTGCTGCCCCAGTAATTCAATGGTTTTCCTGTCAAAACTCCTGCATCGTACTTTTGCAGACGTTTATAGGTTCCAAATAAATAACCGATTTCTCTTGCGCCTACACCAATATCTCCTGCCGGCACATCGACGGAAGGACCGATATGTTTGGACAGTTCTGTCATAAAACTTTGACAAAAACGCATGATCTCGCTATCGGATTTCCCTTTTGGATCAAAATCGCTGCCGCCTTTCCCGCCGCCGATCGGTAACCCAGTCAGACTGTTTTTAAAAATTTGTTCGAAAGCAAGGAACTTCAAGATGCTCAAATTCACACTTGGATGGAATCTCAATCCGCCTTTATAAGGACCTAAAGCTGAATTATATTGGATTCGGTAGCCGCGATTCACGCGCCATACACCTTGGTCATCTTGCCAAGGGACTCTAAAACGCAAAATACGTTCGGGTTCCACCAAGAGTTCCAATATATTTTTTTCCAAGTATTGCGGGTGCTTTTCTAAAAAACGGGTAATGCTAGGCAGAACTTCCTCTGCTGCTTGTAAAAATTCAGTCTCTGCTTGATCTTTTTGACGTAATTTTTCTAGTACCGTTTGAACATATTCTTTTGCATCTGTCATTGTTCCACACTCCTTTACTTATCTGTTTCCATTCTATCGCAACTCTCCCCCTTTCTCAAAAAAATTCTGCTTTCTTTTGCTAAATATGCTAAACTCTTTGGGAGGTGAAAAAGATGAAAAAAACCTATGATGTAATCGTGGTCGGCGCTGGAACTAGCGGTATGATGGCAGCAATTAGTGCGGCTGAAGCTGGTGCTGCTGTTTTGCTGATCGAAAAAAATAAAAAAGCAGGCAAGAAACTGCTCATGACCGGTGGAGGCCGCTGCAATGTTACCAACAATCGTCCTGTAGAGCATCTGATTGCCCACATCCCTGGGAATGGAAAATTTCTTTACAGTACGTTTTCACAATGGAACAATTTTGATATCATGGAATTCTTTGAATCAAGAGGCGTTCATTTAAAAGAAGAAGATCATGGAAGAATGTTTCCTGTAACAAACAAATCCAAAACGATCGTTGAAGCTCTTTTGACTTACTTGAACGAATTAGGTGTTGACGTATTATTCGGCACAAAAGTAGAAAAATTGATCCATAAAAACAACCAGATTTATGGGCTTCGTACAGAATTTGAAGAATTCAAAGCACCTTGCGTGATCCTGACAACTGGCGGACGGACTTATCCTTCGACTGGTTCCACTGGAGATGGCTATAAATTAGTCAAAAAACTTGGTCATACTATTACTCCGCTGTACCCAACAGAATCTCCGCTGATCTCTGAGGAAAGCTTTATTGCGAAAAAAACACTGCAAGGTCTGGCACTGCAAGATGTTTCGCTTAGCGTGTTGAACAGCCAAGGAAAAGTCGTGACTTCTCATGTCATGGATCTGCTCTTCACCCATTTTGGTCTCTCTGGTCCGGCTGCATTACGCTGTTCAAGCTTCGTCAATCAGGAACTTAAACAGCAAGATCAGCCAGTCACTGTTGTCCTTGATTGTTTCCCTGAACGTTCATTGCAAGAAATCATCGATCAATTGACAGCGGAAGCAAAGCAATCCAGAAAACAAGTCATCAATGCTTGGCATGGATTTTTGCCAGAACGTCTGCTTCAATTCTTTATTGAAAAAGCACAGCTGCAAGAACAAATCGGTGTCCAAGTTTCTGCAGAACAAATCGAGACTTTTGCAGAACTTTGCAAAAATTTCAAAATCACTGTTGTCAAAACGTTTCCTTTAGAAAAATCTTTTGTAACTGGCGGAGGCGTTTCTTTAAAAGAAGTCGCACCGAAAACATTAGAAAGCAAACTCGTAAATGGTTTGTTCTTTGGCGGCGAACTGCTTGATATCAATGGCTATACCGGCGGATTCAATATCACCGCTGCCTTTGCTACTGGACATACAGCAGGCATCCATGCAGCAGAAACAGCCAGTTATACGTATCTTGACTAACCCTGTATAGCGAAAACTAATCATATGATACAAAAGACACCCTCGTTTTTCATTATTGAATGAAAAACGAGGGTGTCTTTATTTGTTTTCTAACCTCTGTTCAATAGCACTTTTTTACTTTGGCCGATTCCTCTTATTCTGCGGTCAAAGAAGCAAATTTACCATTCGTCAGTTGCAAAATCGCCTGCGGATCTAATTCCACTTGCATGCCCCTGCGCCCAGCCGAAACAGTGATGGTTTCAAAATTTTCCGCACGGTCATCCACATAAGTAGGAAAAAGTTTTTTCATACCGATCGGCGAGCAGCCTCCTCGAATATAACCAGTCGTTTGTTCAAGATCTTTTACATGAAGCATTTCGACTCTTTTATTTCCTGATACTTTAGCCAATTTTTTCAGATCCAGTTCTTCGTTTCCTGGAATAACTGCGACTAAAGGTCCAGTGTTGTTGCCTACGGTTACGAGTGTTTTGAACACTCGTCCGACATCTGTTCCGAGTTCTTCTGCTGCATAGGACGCACTAATATGATTTTCATCCCATGCATATTCATGCTCAATATAGGGAATCTTTTTTTGTTCGATCAAACGAATCGCATTCGTTTTTGTTTGTTTTTTCTTAGACAACTTTCTTCACCTCGATAAATATCCGTAAAACCATGTTTCATTTAAGTGTATCTAGTGCTTGAGCCAAATCGTTCACAGGGATCTGACCAGGAGCTGAAGCATTCTCTAAAGCGCCAAAAGTCATGACAGATCCTGTGAGTTTGCCCGAAACTCGTGATATCTTGCCCATTTCTCCCATCGAAACAGTAATCAAAGGTATTGACACAAAGGCGCTCGCTCTTCGGGTCAAATCCATCAATCGTAGTACATCTTGCACGTTTTTCGGCATTACTGCAAGTTTTCCGATCGACGCACCAAAATGTTCCATCATATTCAACCGGTACAGCAAGATTGGATCAGCTGGTGTCTCTTCAAATTCATGATTGCTGATAATGATCGGCACATTCGTTTTTTTGATTTCACTAATCAGACTTTTTCCGAAATGTTCGATTTGCTGAAGCTCGATATCGACTAGATCTACTAATTGTTTGCTTGTTACCAATTCATAAAGACTTTTGTAATCTGTGAGAGTGATATCTTGCTGGCCGCCTTCTTTTATTGTTCGAAACGTAAATAATAGCGGCTTCTCTTGCAAAATCATTTGTAATCGTTCTAGGGTCTCAACGACTTTTTCTAGAAGCAAACCATCTTCATAATAATCTGCTCGCCATTCTGCCAGTTGTGCTGGACTTTGGCGGATCATCTCGGCTTCGCGAAAAATCTCTTCTTGCGTTGCCCCAGTAATAGGTACACAGATTTTAGGTATCGTTGAATCAAACCGCAGTTCTTTTGTCATTTGCTTCTAGCTCCCTTCTCACTTCTTGATTTGGTAAATGAATACTTTTAAATAATTGCCTTCTTCAAAGGCTGGTATCGTACGAAAATCAGCCGGCAGACGATAGGCTGCTTTTTGTACATAATCCACATTTTTTTTGTCAAATTCTTCTTCGATCATTTTTTGAAATTGTTCCGCTGGCAGATTTGCAGTGTTCGCGGAAGTAATCAAGATTCCCTCATCTTCAAGGATATCGATACTGTCTCTGACTAATTCACCATAATTTTTTGCTACCCGAAATACTTTTTTCTTGTTTCGAGCAAAACTTGGCGGATCTAAAACGATCATATCGTAAGTAAAACCTTTTTTGACAGCATATTTGAAATACTCAAATACGTCCATCACCACGATTTTGTGATTTTCTAAACTTAATCCGTTTACTTGGAATTGTTCCTGTGTTTTTTTCAAGCTGCGTTTTGCTAAATCGACGCTGGTAGTTTCCGATGCTCCGCCCATTGCCGCAGCGACAGAAAATGCACCAGTATAACTGAACATATTCAAGACTGTTTTTCCTAATGCTGATCCTTCTGCCAAGGCGCCGCGTACTTCTTTTTGGTCCAGGAAAATCCCAGTCATCAGCCCTTCATTCAAGTAAACGGCAAAATTGATCCCATTTTCTTTGACGATCAATGGTTCTGGCGCTTGTTTCCCTGATACATGACTGCTTTCTGGTAAACTTGGCGCATCAAATCGAATTTTTTCATAAATCCCGACAATCTCGGGACAGCTTTTCTTAAACGCTTCAACTAATAATTTACGGTAACTGTATAGTGTTTCGTTATACCAAGAAAAAACAGCATAACCGTCATAATAATCGATGATCAATCCGCCGATCCCATCTCCTTCGCCATTAAATAAGCGAAAAGCAGTCGTTAATTCATCTGCAAAAAACGGTTTGCGGTATTCTTTGGCTTTAAAAAACAATTTCTCAAAAAAGTCTGAATCAAACGGGCGATCTTTTTGGCTCAAGATCCATCCGATTCCTTTATTTTGTTTTCCTAAATAACCTTTACCGACAAACTGTCCATTCTGATCTGTGAATTCGATCCATTCTTCGGTTGTCGGGGCTGCTTTAACTAAGTCTTCTTCTTGGACGAGCGGATAGGCCTTTTTAAAGCGGCTGGCTGCTCTTTTTTTCACTTGTACTTTCATTTCGTCACCTGCTTTAACTTTCTCCGCTTAAGTATAACAAAAAAACACATGTTTGTCTTAGCTCTCATACCTTAAAGAAAGCTTAATAGAGCTTGTTTTTCCTTGTGAAATAATTGACACCCCAGCATGGGACGAGTAAAATAATGAGGAATATATTATATTGTAGACTTAGGTCTGATATGCACTTTCGCTTATTGAAGAGAAAGATGTAGAAAGGAAGATTAAACTTGAAACGAATAAAAACTCCCGCTTTTTTGAACAAGCGGCTGGGCTTCTTTGCGTTTATCGCCGCTCTGCTGTGGTTGAAAACGATTCTTGCCTACTTGGTAGACTTCAATCTGGGTATTGAAAGTCCGATCCAATACTTTATTTTGTTTATCAATCCGATTGCTACGACATTGTTATTGTTAGGGATCGCACTTTATGTAAGACGGCCGAAAGCAGCTTATATCACGATGATGGTCATTTATTTTCTACTGACTTTGCTGTTGTTTTCAAATATCAGCTACTATCGTGAATTTACAGATTTCATTACGGTCAACTCGATCCTAGGTGCTGGAAAAGTTGCCAGCGGACTAGGCGAAACAGCTTTACGTTTATTCAGAATCACTGACATTCTTTACTGGATAGATATCGTTATTCTAAGCGTACTGCTCTTTACCAAAAAAATCAAAATGGATGCACGACCTGTCCGTGCCCGCATGGCATTTGCCGTGTCAACATTAGCGATCATGATTTTTTCAGGAAACTTGTTTCTTGCTGAAGCGGACCGTCCAGAACTTTTGACTCGTACGTTCTCAAGAGATTATTTAGTAAAATATCTAGGTTTGAATGCTTTTACTGTTTATGACGGAATCCAAACGTATCAAACAAACCAGGTACGTGCGGAAGCAAGTCCAAACGATACAAAAGAAGTCGAAAGCTATGTCAAAGAACATTATGCTGAACCAAACGATGAGATGTATGGTATCGCAAAAGGTAAAAATGTGATCTATCTCCACTTGGAAAGTTTCCAGCAGTTTTTGATCGACTATAAACTAAAAGATGCCAATGGCGTAGAACATGAAGTAACGCCATTCATCAACAGCTTGTTCCATAGCAACAGTACGTATAGTTTTGACAACTTTTTCCATCAAGTAAAAGCTGGGAAAACAAGTGATGCAGAAACATTATTCGAAAATTCTCTTTTCGGCTTGAATCAAGGATCATTGTTCACTCAATTAGGTGGAAAAAATACTTTCCAAGCCGCTCCAGATATCTTGAAACAAACACAAGGATACACAAGTGCAGCTTTCCACGGAAATACCGGAAGTTTCTGGAACAGAAATGAGACCTATAAAAAATTAGGTTATGATTATTTCTTCGATGCTTCTTATTATGATGTAACGGATGAAAACTCATTCCAATATGGTTTGCACGATAAACCATTCTTTGAACAATCAGTTCAATACTTGGAACACTTGCAACAACCGTTTTACTCTAAATTTATCGCTGTGTCGAACCACTTCCCTTATTCTAAGTTCACGAATGAAGAAGCTGGCTTCCCACTAGCGAATACCAATGATGAAACGATCAACGGCTATTTTGCAACAGCAAACTATTTGGACAAAGCAGTAGAAGAATTCTTTAACTACTTGAAAGCGAGCGGACTTTACGAAAATTCTGTGATCGTCCTTTACGGGGACCATTATGGTATCTCTAATTCACGTAATAAGAGCTTAGCAGAGCTTTTAGGGAAAGATAAATCAACTTGGTCAAACTACGACAATGCGCAAATGCAGCGTGTGCCTTACATGATCCATATTCCTGGACAAACAAACGGCGGGATCAATCATACGTATGGCGGACAAGTCGATGCACTGCCTACTCTGCTTCATCTATTAGGTGTTGATACGAAAAACTATATCCAATTAGGTCAAGATCTCTTTTCTAAAGACCATGAGCAGTTAGTAAGCTTCCGCGATGGCGATTTCGTCACTCCAGAGTACACTTACTATGGTAATACTTTATATGATAATGCTACTGGTGAGGAAATTTCTGAATTGACACCGGAATTACAAGATAAAGTCGATCATTGGCGTCAAGAAGTCAATCAGCAGTTAGCTGTTTCTGATCAAATCAATAACGGAGACTTGCTTCGTTTCCATACAGACAGCAATCTAAAACCGCTGAATACAGAAGATTTTGATTATAAGAATGCATTAGACAAACTTACTGAAACAGAGAAAAAATTAGGTGCTGATTCGACAAGTGTCTTCAGCCAAAACAACAACCAATCAACGGCTAACTTATACGACTCAAAAACGTATAAAGAGTATAATGGCACGACTGATACTTCTGCCGAATAATTAAACGAAAAGAACCAGATATTGCAGAAAGGGTCACTTTCTATGCAATATCTGGTTCTTTTTTCGAAAGACTTTCTGTTTTTCACTAAAAGAATTTCATACTTTATTCATATTCATTTTTTATACTTTATAACAGAGGTGAAAAAGATGAGAGTGATGCGTTACGCAACTGCCAGTTTGTTCTATCACAAAAAGCGTACTTTATTTTATACTGCTGTTTCTAGCGTTTTCGCTTTTTCGTTGATGGTTTTTTTCAACTTGATGAATCTTCAAACGACTTTATATACCCAAATCAAAAATAGGATCTTGTTTTATGATCCGACTTCTAAAAATATCCCATCTCTGGATGACGTGACTAAATTTTATCAATATATCGTTCTTTTTTTGCTGATTGGATTCGCTGTTTTTTTCTCGATCTATTTTTTGCTTCTTTTGAAAAACAGCCGTAAAGAATTATACAATTGGCGTTTGATGGGCTTTTCTCCAGGAAAACTATTCTTTTTTGTTTTTTGGCAGCTTCTTCTGCCATTGATCGTGATTGCTTTGCTGCTGCTGTTGTGGGTCATTGCTTTTCAGCCCATTTATGAATCGCTGCTCCAAAGAATCAATTTACCTTTACTGCATTTTAAAGAATTCCAGTCCATTCCTTCCGACGTTATTGACGGGTCTGGTTTAACGATTCCGCAGACACAGCAAGCGTTCTTGGAAATCGATTTTAAAACAGATTTTCTGCTGACAGATACCCTGAAAGGAATCAATCAAACTGCTGCCAGTCTTCTTTTATGCAGTTTCATTATCAGCTTACTAAGTTTTTGTCTATTTTATCGCACGATTGAGAAAAGGAGTGAATAGTGATGGATATCCCTTTTGACCATCGTTTATCTGTTGTGTTATGTCCTCTTCGCCTGCAGCAGCAGATACTCGCTGAAGCACGAAAAAAAGTGTTAAAAGAACAGCCTTCAAAAACAGTGATCATCCAAAAAGAATGGCCGCTTTTCCCTTATCTCTCTTTGAAAGATCAAGTATTCTTGAATACTGCTGGCAAAAAAGAGAAAAAGAATCATGCAAAAACAGCTTCTTATCTCGATTGCTTGAAACTTTCATCAGAGATTTTGGCAAAACAGGCACAGGAACTGACACTTTTGGAAAAAATCAAACTCCAGCTGCTCCACTCGTTGATTGCGGACAAAAAGCAGCTTCTTTTAGAAGAAGTATTTGACCAGTTGACGATTCCTGAAATCCAAGAAATTTTGACGATTTTGAAATTGCTTGTGAAAGAAAAACAGTTCAGTATCTTGGTCTTTACAGATGATGCGACAATCGCTCAAAGCTCCTATGTAGACGAACTTAAAATCGTCTCTTAAAAATCTGAAAAAGAGGAGAGTTTGCTCCTTCTCTTTTTCAGATTTTCTTGTTTTACACGGAAAAAACGAGACTGCTTTTTTCCGCAAAAACTTTATAATAGCATAAGCTCATTGCCCTGAGTAATCCAGTTTAGAAACAAGGTGTGCTTATGATTTCTGCAAGTTATAAAAAAGGATATGATTCTCTGATTATTCTTTTATCTGTTTTTTCTATTCTTTTAGTAGTTTTTGATTTTTCGAATATCATTCATCTTGACCGCTATCCCTATCGTTTTATTGATGAGTTGATTCTTGCTGTTTTTACGGCTGACTATGTCATTCGCTAGTTTTTTGCACCTAACAAAAAGGAGTTCTTTATTCATAATATTTTTGATTTGATTGCTATTTTACCCTTGGATGCTCTGTTCAGTTTCTTTCGAATCGCACGTATTATCAGAATTACGAAAGTCTCTCGCTTATCTCATTTAGGAAGATTAGTGGGTGTCTCTGGGAAAATGACGAATCGTTTATCTGATTTTCTAAAGATCAACGGCTTTATCAATGTCCTTTACACAAGTCTTATTTTGATTATTTTGTCTTCTTTGACTTTCTCTTATGCGGAAAATCTTCCTTTACCTGAATCCTTGTGGTGGGCTTTCGTCACAGCGACAACTGTTGGTTACGGCGATGTTGCGCCACACACTGTTTTAGGAAAACTTGCTGCGATCCTTCTCATGTTTCTGGGTATTGGTTTTATCAGTTTATTGACCTCAACGATTACAGAATACTTTAACCGAAATACTGTTCATGAACAGACAGAAATGGACGAAAAAATCGATCTCCTGCTTCAAAAAATCGACCATTTAGAAAAACAGGTGTCGGAATTGAATAAAAGGGAAATCAATAAAAAATAATGAACACAGAAAAACAAAAAACGTTCCAACCTTTGATCAATAAAGGTTGAAACGTTTAAAGTCTTCTCTGAATGGAGACGGCGGGAGTCGAACCCGCGTCCAAACATATCGACACTCAAAAATCTACGCTCATAGTTGCTCCTATTGAAGATTCGCTCTGCAGACTGCCGGAGAACGGGCGATTTACATTGCTAGTCTGATATGCTCTTCTAGATTTTACAGACGGAAAAAATCTAGCGTATCCCACTAAATTTAGGACCCTTACTCGAGCACATGGGCGATGCCGAGAGGATCTACGTTAACTGTTTTTAGGCAGCTAAAGCGTAAGAGTTGTTTTCGTTTTTAGCAGTTATATTTAACTGTAACGTTTTTGCGTAGACGTAACCTACGAAGCGCAATTCAAGCTCGAACTATGCCTGTCGAATCCGTAACGTCCCCGTTAGCTAACAAGGGTTACGTATATTTTATACATTTATAGTATATCATACTTTTTGTTTTTTTCAACTGATGATAAGTCTCAGAAAGTTTTCTTTTTGTTTTCTTAAGTAATTGGTTGTAGCAATTGTATACAAAAGCAAAGACAGCATGAATGCGCATGCTGTCTTATTAGAATATTCTTTTATAAGATCGTCCTTTTAAATCAGATCAAAATGTTTTAACGCGTGGACAATGCCGCCTTCTGTATTCTTCTTCGTAATGAAAGTTGAGATTTCTTTTAGGCCATCATAGGCATTCCCCATCGCGATTTTGTTGTCGCAAGCTTCGAGTAAAGCAAAGTCATTCGGTCCGTCGCCAAACCCAAATGTCGGCACATCTTCCAATCCCAATTTTTCTTTCAAACGCTTGACTCCTGCCCCTTTGGAAATACCCTTTTTCACTGTGTCGATGGAATATGGGCCATTGCGGTAAAAAGTCAATTCTGGAAATTGTTCATGGTAATACTCGTCGCCATCTTCGGAAAGAATAAGCAGCATGTTGACTGGTTCATTTTTGAAACCAAATGGATCAATCATTGGTACATCGGAATGGATATAATCATAGGCACTTTTCATCACATCGTTATGTCCTGTACACCAAATCTTGTCTGGATTGTAATAAGACAACTCATGTCCTTGTATTTGCACATGGTCATACATTCGTTGACATTCTTCTACAGAAAACTGCTCCGAATGAACGGCTTCACCGTCTACACGAACAAATGAACCATTCATCGTCACAGCTGAAGTAATGCCAGCATGTGCCATGATTCCTCGTATCTCCACTTCTGTTCTGCCCGTAGCGATTACTGGCAGGACTTGATTCATTTTCAATGCTTCCATTGCTTCTGCGATTTCAGGTGTGATCTTTGATTTTGCATCTAATAATGTTCCGTCTAAATCGAAAAATGTGATTCCGCGATAATTTGACACATATAAAACCCCTTTTATATCGAATACCTTTATCTTAACAAAGAATGAACAAAAGACAAACCTTTCATGAAGAATTCACGAATATATTGGTTGTCAGAAAATTTTAGAGTATACTACATATAGAAAGAACAGATCATTTATGTACAAAATGATTCACTTTCAAACCAGTTATTTCAAGGAGGAAGATATGATATTTTTAGTTATAGGAATCTTTTTCTGTCTGATTGGCGCATTACACAGATTATTGCCATCTAAAGGGAATCTTCCTTTCTACGGCTATCACTCTCCTTTAGCTGGAAAGTCTGATGCCCATTGGTTTCTTGCACAAAAAACCAGTGGTACTTATTTTTTACTGGCCGGTTTATTTATGACAATAATTGGCTATTTGCTGACATCTTCTGGAAATACCAATTATTTTTTAGTTGAGATACTGCTATTGATTTTTCCAATTCTGCCGGTCTTTCTATTGACTGAAAAGAAATTACAAAAATACGACCGCGAACACGGAGGAGACACGAATGAATATACTAATGATTGAAGATAATCAGTCTGTTTCAGAAATGATGCAGATGTTCTTTTTGAATGAAGGCTGGGAAGCAACCTTCAAATATGATGGGCAAGACGGCTTAGATGCGTTTTTAGAACGACCAGAATACTGGGACATGATTACGCTCGATTTGAATCTGCCAACGTTAGACGGAATGATTGTGGGCCGCGAGATACGTAAAGTTTCCAGCACTGTTCCTATTATCATGCTGACTGCACGAGATTCAGAAAGTGATCAAGTGATTGGTTTAGAAATGGGCGCAGATGATTATGTGACAAAACCTTTCAGCCCGCTGACACTGATTGCTCGAATGAAAGCATTGCATCGCCGCAGCGAATTAACTGAAACAAAAGATGAACTGGAAAAAACAGACAGCTTCTTTGACATTCAAACGGAACATTTCAAAATGAATACAAAAACACGTGAAGCTTACTTGAACGAACAGCCGATCGAAGGTTTGACACCAAAAGAGTTTGATCTGCTTTTTACTTTGGCAAAAAAACCTCGACAAGTCTTTTCACGGGAACAACTTTTGGAATTGGTTTGGGATTATCAATATTTTGGTGACGAACGAACTGTAGATGCGCATATCAAAAAGCTGCGTCAAAAAATCGAAAAAGTAGGACCGCAGATCATCCAAACAGTTTGGGGCGTCGGCTATAAATTCGATGATTCTGGTGTTGCCTGATGCGTTATCTTTATCAGCAGCTCCTTGCCTTTTTCAGCATGATCATCATTATCGTGCTGATTGTAGGGATCTCTTTTACTCAGCTGACAAAACAGACGATTGAAGAAAACAATTATCAGCAGCTCTTTGGTTATGCTGAATCTGTTGAAAAGACGACTCAAACCTATGCCGACACTTTTCCGAATCTGAATCAGGATCAGGCTTTCCAAAATGCGCTGTTATTAACGGAACAAGTATTATCTGAACAAAATGTCAATTTTGTTTTTATCGACCGAAATGAGCGGACGATCTATCCGACCAATTCTTCATTATTGAATCTAAATATTACTTCCGCGCAATGGAAAAACCTTAGTCAAGGAAAACAAGAAAAGTATACAGCGAACAAAAATATCTGGGGACAGCAGCAAGCAACATCCTATGCTCTCATCCCCTTTAACCTGAATCATGAGTTTTATGGTGCACTGGTTGTCAGTCAACCTGCCCGAAATATTGAAAACAGTGTTCGTTCAGTGACTTTGAATCTTTTCAAAGGATTGATCTTTTCTAGTATCGTGGCTATTATTGCCAGTTACTTCTTCGCTGCTTTCCAGGTAAAACGGATCAGCCGTTTGCGAAAAGCGACGAAAGAAGTCACGAACGGAAACTTTGATATCCAACTGCCTGTCAATGATCGAGATGAATTTGATGATTTGGCTGATGATTTCAATAAAATGACAAATTCTTTAAAGGAATCGCGGGCAGAAATCGAAGAACAAGAAGAACGCAGGCGGCAGTTCATGGCAGACGCGTCTCATGAGATGCGGACACCTCTTACAACTATCAATGGTTTATTGGAAGGCTTGGAATACCATGCTATCCCTGAAAACCAGCGTGATAATGCCATTCACCTTATGAAAAATGAAACGGAACGCTTGATACGGTTAGTTAATGAAAACTTGGACTATGAAAAAATCCGAACGAATCAAATCAGTATGGTGATCAAGAAATTTAATGGGACAGAAACATTGAAAAATATCATTACTCAGTTAGAAAATAAAGCGGAAGCCGCGGGCAATCAACTTATTTTAGAAACAACTGAAGAAGTAGATGTCTATGCTGATTATGATCGATTTGTCCAAATCGTGGTCAATATTCTTCAAAATGCGATCCAGTTTACACAAAATGGTCGTATTACCTTGCAAATCGAAAAAGGCTATTTGGAAACGATCATCAAAATCACAGATACTGGTATCGGAATGTCCGAACAGCAAATGAAAAGTATTTGGGATCGCTATTACAAAGCCGATCCTTCTCGAAAAAATACAAAATATGGCGAATCAGGTTTAGGGCTGCCGATCGTACAGCAGCTGGTCAGACTCCATAAAGGAAAAATCGCTGTAGAAAGCACTTTAGGTGAAGGAACCACTTTTACTATCACCTTGCCAGATGTAGAAATCAAAGATGAATAAATCACGCAATAGCGAAAAAAGATCCGGTTGCAGACCGGGTCTTTTTTGGTATAGAATCTTTTTCTTTTTAAAATTTTCAAACGTACGTTTTACTGACCTTCTTGAATAAACGCACTTTCTTTGAATTTCTTCAAAATACCAGCTGCTGCAATCATCAACAAAACACCCATCAGCGCAGGTGCAAAATTTCCTGCTGAGATATAGAGTTGTCCGCCAAGTATGGGACCAATCATTCTGGCTAATGCTTGAATCGACTGACTACTTCCTTGGATTCGTCCCTGTTCATCCGGACTGGCACTTTTTGAAAGCATCCCAGTGAAAGATGGACCGAAAATCGAATCACCGAAGCCGAAAAGAAACATTCCGACAATAAACAACGGATAAAAAGAATAAATCCCGGATAACGCAATGAATAAATAACCCAGACCTTCTCCTCCCATGCCAAAAAGTGCAATTTTCTTGTCGCTGAATTTCTTCAAAAGCTGAGGCATGATCAGACTTTGAGAAAAGATATCTTGAAAGCCCATAATCGAAAACATCAAGCCAATAATAACTGGTTTCCAGTGAAAGGCATCCATCGTGAATTGAGAAAAAACAGCTTGTAGTGCGCCGCTTGGTATCCACAATAAGAAACCAGAAAGAAGTAAGATCCGCAATGTTTTCATAGACAAAATACCAGAAAACTGATGGATAGGATTGAGTTTCTTTAAAGAAAGATTTTGAGAACGACGATCTTTAGCTAAACTTTCCGGCATATAGAAATACCCATAACAAACATTTAATAATGTGACTGCCGCACCAACGTACATCGGCACTGCGTAACCAAACTTAGCCAATAAACCGCCTACTGCTGGTCCAATAATCGTTCCAGCGCCTACAAATGCACTGACCCAGCCGAAGTATTTTGTTCGCTGTTCTGGAGGAAGAATATCTGAGAAATAGGCAAAAAGCGTTCCAATACTTCCACCTGTGATCCCTTCTATGATTCGTCCAGCAAACAGTATCCAAAGTGCGCCGCCTAAGCCAAAAATAAGATAACCAACAGCGGAGCCTAAAAGACAAATCAGCAGCAGCGGACGTCTGCCGTATTTGTCACTCAATGCTCCTAATATCGGTGAGGCAAAAAATAAACAAAGTGCATAAACAGATGATAATAGTGTAACGAAAAAGGCTTGCTGACTTGTTGAATGGACATAAGGGCTAACTAAAAACGGAACAACTGGATTGATGATACTAAAACCGATGCCGCAAAGAAAAACAGAAAAGAGCCCAAAAGACAAAGCTCGCTTATTGATAGGTTGATTTGGATTTGCTGAAGCTTGATAAGTATGCATGTATTTCTCCTTCGAATTATTATTTCCAAGGAAACAATACCTCGTTTTTGTTTCTTTGTCAACAAAAAATATCCAGAATATTTTCCATAAAAAAAGAAGCCGTTGCAAACAGCTTCTTGTATCTTAAAAAGTATCCAATTCTTTTCTTTTGATTTCTTCATCCAGATGATGGTTATATTTATCCAAGAAATCCAGCATGCTTTTTAACTCTTCTTTAGTGGTCTGTTCAAAAACGACTTTGTCACGCTCTTGGAACTCTTGATGCAATTCTTCATGAAGGTCATATAATTTTTTTCCTTCTTCGGTTAGACGGAAATAGATTTCTTTTTTGTTGTTTTCTTTTTGATAGGTCTCGATCAATTGTTTTTCTAACAATTTTTTTGTGATTTTACTGATCGCGCCTCTTGTCATGTACAAAGTTTCTGCCAGCTTTGTTACATTTGGATCGGTGTTTTTTTCGATTGCTTCAATACAGTGTATCTCTGAAGATTTATGGCCTCTCAGTGCTTTTTCCATCTTTCCTTTGTTCAGCCAAGACATCTTATTTATCAAATCTTTCAACTTTTCGATAACCAGTTCTTCCTGATCCATTTTTATCCCCTGCCCTTGTTATTGAACGTAGCTCAATTATAGACAAAAGAAAAGAGGTTGTAAACTCGGTGTTCTGACTTGAGCATTAAGATTCTTTGCGGATGAGAAACAGTTCTTTTGTTTTTCATCCGCAAAGCTTAATGCCGCAAGTCAACTGAGCGAGCACGCATTAAGATTCTTCCACTCATAACCGATAATGGATACTCTCTTTGTAGCTTTCAAAAAGTTCTTGATTCAGCTGATCGCCGCCATCGATATTGGCTGAATAAAAGATTGGCGGATATTTCACACCATTTTCGATCATTTTCTTTGCTGTTTCGACAACGATCGTATTTAAAATGGCTGCACCAATCACTGTCGATGTTGGACCGGCTTTTTGTTCGATTCCTGGAAGTTCACAGCACGCATCGCCTATATCTCCATGGTTATCGATGACGATATCTGCTAATTCAAACAGCCGTTTCTTCGATGAATGTCTGCTTGTGACTGACTTCGAGTAAGTCAAGTTTGTCAAAGCAACGATTTTCACACCTTTTTCTTTGGCTGCTAACGCCAAATCAATAATGACTGAATTTCTTCCTGAAACAGAATGAAGAATCAATACATCTTCCTCTTTGAAATCTACTGTTGCGGCTAGCGCTGTACCGTATCCCTCTAACCGTTCCATTTGACTAGTGAACTGGATTGGCTGTCTATCTAACATAATCTCTCTTCCAAAAATAGCATTGATCGTCATCATTCCGCCTGCTCGATAATAAAGCTCTTCTGCTAAAATACCAGCGTGACTCGCACCGAAAATAAAAATCGACCGCTTCTTGCTATTTGTTTCTGTCAATAGTTCAATCGTCTGATTCATCGCTTCGACTTCTTTTGATGCAACTTCTTTCAGTTTTTCATTGATACATTCCATATATTGAAACATTTTACATTCCTCCAAACAAACCACTAATCAAACGTCCTAGCATTCCCCACAAAGAAAGATCATTTCCGCCAAAAATCAATAGCCAATTTTGGATCGTCGTAGAAAATACAACTGCTGATGCACCTGCCAAAAGTACCATGACGAATGAAGCTGCAATCGTTCCGATAACCGCGCCTCTAAAACCGCCTTGTCCTTCGCCGATAACTGCCGCTCCTCCGCATTCAAAAAAGCTTGTGATAACTAATGGGACCAGCAATACACCAAATACATTGAATGAATTCGCCGCTACTACTAGGATCGTAGATGTGATCATCGCTACGATAAATCCGATGATCACTGCATTGGGCCGATAATTGAACAAAATCGGCACATCAAATGCTGGTTTTGCTCCTGGGACAACTTTTTCAGCAATCCCCTGAAAAGCCGGAATGATTTGATTGATCAGCAAACGCACACCATATAACATGATCAGCAACCCTGCACCAAAATTAAGTCCTGCTTCAATAGAAAACATGATCAGATTTGCGCCTTCTGGTACTAAAACAGGGGCAATGATCCCTACGACTGCATTCATCAAGAACATGACTAGCCCGCCAGTAATCGAAATCTCTCTAAAAAAAGATAAGCTTTCTGGTATGTTCAGATCTTCTGTTGATTTTTCTTTGTTCCCTACCCTTTTAGCAACAAATCCAGAGACGAGGGATAAAATACCAGTTGGATGACCAATTAAAAATGAATCATCTTCTGTAGCAGCCCATACATATTTCCGCATGATCCAAGGCATGAATGACCAATAGCAAGCAGCTAATACCGCACTAACACTGATTAAAAGCACACCTTCCAAACCAGCCTCAACTCCGCCAGCAACAAGAACAAATGGGAACCACCACAGCATATGGCCGGTCAGGAAAATCGTCTTCACCGGTGTAAACCGAGCAATCAATAAATGGATGATCAGCCCGAAGAACATAGCCAAACCAACCGTTCCGCCGTATTCTGCTGTGAATGTCGCATCTGAAAGCCCTTCTGCGACCGTTACACCGAGCTGTGTCTGAACTGCCACATTGATTGGCGCGATCGTCCCCACCAGCATATTGACACCTGCTGTCAAAATAACCATTCCAAACGCTGCCGACATTGAACCTTTGATGATCTCAGAAAAATTCTTTCGTTGCAGAATAAGCCCTAACATAGCAATCAACCCTAAAAGAACAGGGGGATTTCTCAATATATGATCAGTTAAAAAGTTCATTTTTTATCCTTCCTTTTCAGCTAAATAGTTTTCCAACTGTTGTTTGACTTCATTCTTATCCATATATTTTTTGATAGCATATACCGGTGCTTTCACTGATGTTTTTAGTTCCGGCAATAATTCATTGCTGGTAAAATACACATCTGCACTTGTTGCTTTTGCAGTGGAAAGATCTGTGTTTTCGACAGAAGCATCTAAGCCCAATTCCTTTGACGCTTTTTCAATCGTCATTTTCAAGACCATTGAACTTCCTACACCAAAACCGCAAACTGCTAAAATTTTCATAAACTTTCTCCTCCATTAAAAATCTCTGTTAGTTTTTCTTGATCGCTTGTCAATATTTCTTGATACTTTTCTTCATCCATAAATATTGTCATGATGTCTTGCAGACTCTCCAAATGACTTTGATTATCTTGGGCTGCTAAGATCAAAAAGGCTTTTACTAGTTTTCCTTCCATATCAACAGGCTGTCTGACCACGAACAAACTCATACACTGCTGATTTACTCCTTCTCCAGGTCGAGCATGCATCAAAGCGAAGTAATCATTCAAGACCATGTACGGACCATGTTCTTTTACGCTTTCGATCATATTTTTTATATATTTCTCAGTGATCAGCTGTTCTTCCAACAATGGAGTACTCGCTTGTCTCACTGCTTCCTGCCAGTTTTCTGCTTTTTCGCAAACTTGGATATGCTTCTTCGGCAGCCAGCTTTTCAATCTGCTCACTTTTTCACCTCCATCATTTTTGAGATAAACCATTCTTTCTCTTTTATTCCTTGCATCACTAATTCCATAATCGGTTCTACTTGCTGCATTTCTTCTTCGCGGATCATCAAAAAAACAATAATATCTGCTTTTTGTTTTCCCCATAACACTGGTTTATCTAATATCAAAATCGTTACTTTTGTTTGTTCTGCAAACTGCGGGTCGCCGTGAGGAAGCGCAAAACCGTTTTCCAGATAGGTGGACTGGAGATCCTCTCTTTCTAAAACAGACTGAATGAAACGTTCTTTTTTATTCCCATCATTGAACTGTTGATTCTCTGTAAGGTAGCTAAGTACTTCTTCTTTAGATGAGAAATCGCTGAACAAGATTGTTTCACTTAATAATTCTTGTGTTTGTTTTGGTATCACTCTTTTTTTCGGATGGTTTTCTCCTTCAATGATCAGATCGATATAATGTTCCATAATTCTTTTCATATCGGCTCCTGTCACCATGGGCGTTATCTGTACAACTGGTATGTTTAAGTTAGGGATCGCGACTGTTGAAATAATAAAATCCACATCTTTTAGATCCATCCGCGCTAATTTTGCCAGAGAAGCTGCTTCGATCGTGTCTATATCAGGCAAGATCCGACGAATTTTTGCTGCAACAAATGAACTGGTTCCGATACCATTTGGACAAACAAACAAGATTTTTTCTTTTTTTCGCGTGCGTTCAATGGCGGCTTGGAAATGGATAGCGACAAACCCTATCTCATCATCTGACAACTCCATTTGATAGGGGCGGCAAAAATCCGTAAGCGAAAACCAGATAACACCGTATAGAACTGGATATGTTTGTTTGATTTCCTGGATCAATGGATTCACCACCGAACTTTGTGCGCTGATTCGCAGCATCAGCTGGTAAAGATGGATCAGCAAATCTTCTTCTAATCGATGGTCTTGGGTCAGATCTGTCTGGATGCCTTCGCTTACTTTCTGGATAAGAGCGCGGACTTTCCCTCTGAATGAGAGCGGGACACGCTGATCTTTCATAAAAAATTTTAAGCCGCTTCCTATGATAAGATACGTCAGATATTGGATTTCTTCCGTGGAAAATTGATAGATTCCTTGATTTTCCAAATGCTTCAATAATTCATAAACAAGCGGATAATTATTGAATTCCAGAAATAGATTGTCAAACCGACTGCTGCCTTCCAGATGGATATGATGCCCTTTTTCTGCTCGCTGGATCATTACATAAAGCGAAACGATGATATTTTGGACATAACTTTCTGGAATCTCGATCCCTCTTTTCTCCATTCCGTCATAAAGCGCTTCCGAAATTTCGTTGTAAGAAACCGGATCAACAAATAGTTCTTTACCAATTGCCTGACCTGCTTTTTTTAAAATGATTCGTTTCAGCATTTTTTGGATTTGGCTCTCGCTGCCTTCAAAGTAAGTGCCCGAATTATCAAATGACAAAGCCAACCCTTCTTTTAGAAAAAGTGATTTGATAAATGAAATATCATTAGCGATACTGCTTCTCGATACAAAATACTCATTAGAGAGCTGCTGATAACTTAAATGTTCTTGATCTAGTAGACGTTTCAATATAAACCATTTTCTTTCTTTGCTTCCTATATGCAGTTCCACTGTTTTTCTCCCCCTCCGTTACAATCTATCATCTTTGTCTCAAGAAAAGGAGACCAAAAAATAAAAAAGCTTCTGCGAAAAAAACTGAACACCGCTTATGCCGAAAGCAAACAAAAAAATTAGGCGAATCCTTTTTCAGGATTCGCCTAATTGCGTGAATAATATAAGTGCAATGAAAGTTGTGTTACATTGCTTTTAAGCTGACAGTCTCGATCATTGTTTCTATTTCATAGATATTTTCATATTTTGCGACTACTTTCCCGCATTTTTCTTGAATTTCTAAATGATCTTCACTGTTGTAATCTTCTACACAGAAAATAACACAATTTTCTAGTTTTTTGATTACTTCACCGCTTACTTGATTTTTTAAACCAATTGGATGACACTTGTATTTTTGACCTAAAACAATTGCTTCTCTTTCCATATCTAATCACCTTCTAATGTTTTCATCATTTAAATTAAAATAATAATAACATTAAAATTATATTTTGCAAAGAGAAAACCTCTGTTATTTTTAAAAATAAAAAAAGAACAACAAACCAGCACTGGTTCATCGTACTTTTTTCATAAAAACTATCATTTTATCCAATGTACATATATAAATTTTCAGTTATTTTAGTCTTTTGTTTTTTCAGAAACTTTCATCAACTATTAAAATTAGATAATAAAATTTCCACATATTTTTCCAAATAGATTTGGTCTGTATGGTCATACCCGTTCGTTTCACTGCAATCCAAATCAAGAACGCCAACTAATTGACCGTTTTTCACCATCGGTACGACGATTTCTGAACGTGCCGCAGAATCACAGGATATATAATTTTCGTGTGTTTTTACATCATCTACAATCAATGTTTCGCGTTTCTCCGCAGATTCTCCACAGACACCTTTTCCCATTTTGATACGCGTACAAGAAACACGACCTTGGAAAGGACCAAGGATCAATTCTTCTTGATTGTATAGATAGTATCCTGCAAAAACAGTTTCTTTCAATGTCTCATTCAGCAGCGCAGAAGAATTCGCTAAAGTCGCGAGCCAGTCTGTTTCTGCTTCTATAAGTCCTTTTTGCTGAAGCAATAATAATTCATAGGCATCTTTTTTCTCTTGTTCTGTCCACATATTTTTCAGCTCCTTTTGTTGAAGATTATAGCTTAAAATCAGCCGCTGAACCATGTTTTCTTTATAAAAAAACTGAGGCAGACAAGAATTCTTTCTTGATCTGCTTCAGTTTCTAGGATTATTTAGAAGATTCAGTGGATGAGCTAGTTGTTCCAGTCAAGCTGTTTAAGGCATCTTGGAAAGTAGTATCTTTCACTTTCACGTTTGCTTCTTTCAATTCTTCAGCCACAACTTTTGATGTGAATGTGCTGTCGTTTAGTTTTGTTTGTTTCGCGATTTCTTTTACTTCATCTTTATATTTATCCATGTCATTGCCTTTATCTTGGTTTTTCACCATTTTGACAACATAGTAAGATGTCGCATAAGTTGAAGTATCTGTTGCTGTGATCACGTCAGAGATTTGGCCGTCTTTCAATTTGAATGCTGCTTCTTTGACTTCTGACGGAACAGTTGTTGATTGGGAATCAAATTTGATTTTTCCGCCGTCTTCTTTTGTTGTTGTATCAGTTGATTTTTCTTTTGCTAGTTTTGTAAAGTCGCCTTTGTCATCCGCAGATTTCTTCACGTCTTTTGCATCGTCTTCGCTGTCCAACTTGATGATTTGTGCTTCTACTTCTGGATGGAAGGATTCCCATGCTGTTTTCAAATCGTCGTCTGTCAACTTGATATGTGATTCTAAACCTTTGTTATAAGCAAGTTGTTTTTTGATGTCTTCTTTGTATGATTCTTTTGTATAATTAACAGCTGCCAATTGTTCTTCAAAGCTGTCACCTAGTTGTTCTGCTGTTTTGTCATATTCAGCATCTACTTCTTTGTCTGTGACTTTATCGCCGTATTTATTATTGAATACTTCCATGACCGTCATCATTTGGACTTGTTGAGTGGCTTCACTGCCTGTTTTTAATTTATCGTAAAGATCTTGCTGCGTAATTGTTCCGCCTTTCATCGTTACGATTGCTTTGTCCCCTTCGTTAGTAGAACAAGCTGCCAATGCCGCTGATGCAACTAAGATGGCGAATCCAAATTTCAATTTATGTTTCATTCAATGTACTCCGTTCTGGTCTTTTATTTTCAAGTGAGTGTTTAATAACTACAGTAATAATAATAACATGTCCTGCGTAGAATGTAAGGTTAAAAAATTTAAGTTATTTTAAATTTTAATTGAACAATTTATGAAGAAGTTGTGTCTTCTTATTTTAAAAAAACAACGTATCCCTTAAAAATAAATAGTATGACACAAAAAAACAGCTGTTTTATACCGTTTATTTTTTTATAAAAAAAAATAAAACAACGCCACACCTTAAAAATCAGCTCCTCAAAATCATCAAGATGTTTTGAGGAGCTGATGAGAAAATTCTTTTATTTTTTATTATTTACACGAAGAAAGTCTTTGTTGAGGATCATTCTGCTTTTTGGATCTCTGAAGCTAAATCTGCATAATCGATCTCTGTTTGTACAAAGGTTGGGTCTTCAACTGGGAAATGCTGGATCAATGATTCGATCCGGCTGATTTCTGCTGTACCTTCTGAAAGCTCGAAATCGATGATATGTCCTGCAAACTTATGGTCTTCATCAATAAAATGCAGATGGAAACCTGCTGCGGCTACACCTTGGAACAATTCCGGCGTGAAGAAGCCGACAATGGTTCCTTTGATATCTGTTTGTGTAAATTCAGGCTGCTGCTCGGATACTTCAACTAAACGTTTGTAAGGTTTTTCTTGTTTTGGCATGATACGGATATGCATCTTTTTAAATTCGCCAGTTATCTTGACTCCTAAAAAGAGATTTTTACTCTGTTTTTCCAAAATCATTTCTTTTGCTTCAGTGCTGGACATTTCTGACAAAGCGATTGTTTCATCTGATTTAAATGAAGTCACCGCAGCATACGGTGTTTTTTCTGATCCTGTCAGCGGGATAACTGCGCCATCAGAACGACCTTGATAAGCCGCTCCATCTAAAAAAACTACTTCTCCATCAAGTCCGTGAAGCGTACCTAACCCAAAATCTCCTTGAGCTAAGATCTCATCAATCGCGGCTGTTCCGTCCATCAATCCTGCCATCAATGCGCCTAGCGTTCCATGCTGATACAATTTATTCATTTGGGACATCTCCTTAATAGAATTGGTCAGGTAAGATCGTTTCACCTAATTTTTCATTGTCTTGGTAATCGATTGGGATATCGATGATAACTGGGCCATCTTCTTTCATGCCCTCTTGGATCGCTTGCTCTAATTCTTCCACATTCGTTGCTCTAAAACCTTTGGCACCAAAAGCTTCTGCATATTTCACAAAATCGACAGGACCAAAATCAACACCTGAAGCACGTTTGTATTTCATTTTTTCTTGGAATTCGACCATATTGTAGTGTCCGTCGTTCCAAATCAAGTGAATTATTTTTAATTTTTTGCGTACTGCTGTTTCCAAATCTTGCGCAGAGAATAAGAATCCGCCGTCTCCCGATACTGAAATGATTTGTGTATTTGGACGAACAAGAGCTGCTGAAATCGCCCAAGGAAGTGCAACACCTAGCGTTTGCATCCCATTACTGAAAAGCAGATGTCGTGGTTCATAACTTCTAAAGTGACGAGCCATCCAGATATAATGGCTGCCCACATCCACCGTAACAGTCATATCATCTGTTACATTTGACTGTAGCGTGTTGATGACTTCAAGTGGATGTAATGCGCCTTCCAATTCGCTTGGTTTTGCAATATCACGTTTTGTCAGTTTGTCTTGCAACGTTGCTAAATACGCTGAAGCCTCTGATGAGATTAGAGAATCTTCTAGATTTTCGCTGATCAAATCAAGGGTAGCAGAAATATTTCCGATCAATTCTTTTTCTGGCTGCATATAAAAATCGATTTCTGCTGGGCTTTCATCAATAACGATAATGCGTGCATCTTGCTCTGCGTTCCAGTTTCTCGCTTCATACTCGATTGGATCATAACCGATTGCAATCACTAAGTCACTGCGTTTCAACAGCATATCTCCTGGCTGATTTCTGAATAAACCAACACGTCCGAAGAAATGTTGTTCCAACTCACGAGAGATCACACCAGCTGCTTGGAAAGTCTCAACGACAGGTAAACCTGTTTTTGCCACTAATCGGCGAATCGCTGCTGTTTCTTCTTCACTTGAACCGCGCATCCCTACTAAAAGAACAGGAAGTTGCGCTTCTTTGATACGTTCTGTTAAATAAGCAATATCAGAAGCTGAAGCAGAGCCAAGTTTCGGATCACTTAATGGTTTGATTACTTCACCTTTCACAGGAGCATCTACCACGTCTTGAGGGATACTGATGAAGCTGGCACCTTTTTTAGAACTTTTCGCCATACGATAAGCATTTGCAATGACTTCTGAGATTGTTTCAGGATCATGGACTTCTGCACTGTATTTAGTGATTGGTTTGAACAATCCAGCATTATCCATGCTTTGGTGTGTCAATTTCAATAAATCGCTGCGCTTTACTTGTCCGGCAATTGCTAATACAGGATCGCCCTCTGCTGTTGCTGTCACTAAGCCTGTAGCTAAGTTGCTTGCTCCAGGTCCGCTTGTCGCGATGACAACACCAGGTTCACCGGTGATACGGCCAATTGCTTGTGCCATGAACGCTGCATTTTGTTCATGTCGTGTCACGATCAATTCTGGTCCGCCATCTTCTAATTCATTGAACACACCATCGATTTTCGCCCCTGGAATACCAAAAATATAATCTACTTTGTGGTTTACCAAACTTTCTACAACAGTTTTTGAACCTTGTTTCATATTATTATCCATTACTATTCTCCTTTTAATCAATCCTCAACAATAAACACAGGTTAACTATACAACACATTTTCAAAAAATACTAGTACAGTTTTAACGTTCTGTTTCAAAGACAGTATAGCATGTTTTGTTCGATTTGTTGAATCATATGCAGAAGGCTAGATAAAAAAAGCCGAAGCCTTCGAAAATAATTTATCTCATTTTCGAAAGCTTCAGCTTTTTAAGATATTATCGCTGGTATGCTGTTTATTCTATTTTGTAAATAAAAATATATGTCTTATAAAAATCAATGCTTTCTGAAACTCAAATAGTAAAATCCTGAAACAAAAACAGCACCGCCAATGATATTTCCAATGTAGACAAAAAGGAAATTGATGAAGAAGCTGCTCCAATCAGCTGTACCTTCAAATATCGCAGCTGGGATCACAAAACAGTTTGCCACACTATGCTGAAAACCAATTGCAACAAAAATCATTACTGGAAACCAGATGCCCAATATTTTTCCAGCCGCATCCTTTGCCCCATAACACAGCCACAAAGCCAAACCAACAAACCAGTTACAGCCGATTCCTGACCCTACTGCTTGAATCCAGCTTACGTCTACTTTGTGTTCTGCTAAACTGATTACTTGATCCAAATAAACACCGTTCGAAGTCAATCCAACCACATGTCCAAAAAAATAAGCAACAAATATTGCGCCGATCATGTTCGCAATAGTGATCGTTAACCAATTGACTGCCAGCTCTTTAAACGAGACTTTTCGATCAAACCACGCACAAGCAACAGCCATCATATTTCCTGTAATCAGTTCTCCGCCGGCCAATAAAATGACGATCAAACCGATTGGAAACACGCTAGCGCCGACCAACGCCTGGACACTTGCTAGATCTGCCGGAATAGAAGCTGAAACTCTGATATAAGCTAAATAACCTAATGAGATCATGGCTCCGCCGATAAAACCTAAAATCATCTTAGCCAAGAAAGGCTTTTCAATTTTCTTGACACCGTATTCAATACTTTGTTCTAATATTTCTGATGCTTCTTTCACTTTCCGCTCACTCCTTCACCTTATCCTTCTACTTTACAATGTCTCGAAGCAAAAGCAAGCGTCTTGTGAACTATTTCATTTGTTTCATCGAGTAGGCTAATCTTTTTTTAATCGTTAAATAACAAGTTTATTTAAACTGTTTCATTTATGGTATACACGCGTTTTGACGCATCTTTTTCAGCAAATAAAAAAATCTGTTCCTCTTGTTTATAAACAAGAGGAACAGCCTATTTTACTTATTCACAGCATCATCCGGCAGTTCTAAGATCCGCTCATCCACCAAGCTTTTATACCAATAACCAGATTTTTTCAAAGTCCTTGTTCTTTCTTCATTTAATTCGATCCGTACCAATCCATAACGGTTTTTAAATGCATTCATCGGCGATACACAGTCAGTGAAGGCCCACAGCATGTAGCCTTCGCAATTTGCCCCTTCTTCGACTGCTTTCAAAAGATAGCGCAAATGCTGACCAATAAAGTCGATTCGGTAATCATCGACCACTTTGCCGGTTTCATCGATATACTGTTCTTCGTTTTCTCGGCCCATCCCATTTTCAGTGACTAGCCATGGAATATCTCCGTAATTTTCTTTTAAGTAGATAGCCATATCGTACATGATTTGCGGAAAGATTTCCCAGCCTCTGGAATTATTCATCTTTTTCCCTGGTAAATCAAATGTCTCATAGTACATTTCTGGATGGAACGGCATTCCTTCATGCCATTGATAGCGCGGCGCACGAACTCGTTTTGGATAATACTGATTGATTCCTAAGAAATCTAATGTATTTTCTTTGAGGATCGTTTTTTCTTCTTCCGTTGGGTCAAAATAAATCTCGTGTTTTTGACAAAGTTCGATCAATTCAGGATCGTATTCTCCTTGGATCATCGGATCGAAAAAGACACGATTATAAAACAAGTCATACATTTTTTGCGCCTGTTGATCTTCTGGCGAGGAAGAACGTGCATAAACCATCTCTGGGTTCAACACGCAGCCGATACGGCCATCTTGTCCGAGTTCTTTAAAGATTTTCACTGCTTTTGCTGAAGCAAGAACTTTATGGAAATTCCAAAGCATCCATTTTTTCGTATTTTGCTCGTGAGGCCAGCGAATCGCATCAAGATAACAGCGTGTTTGGGTAACGATCGGTTCATTGAACGTAAACCAATTTTTCACTCTGTCACCGTATCGTTCAAAAACGATACGTGCGTATCCTGCATATAATTCAACAACTTCTTTTGAAGACCAGCCATCATATTTTTCTAACAAGAATGCCGGAACTTCATAATGTTCGAGACAAAGCATTGGTTCTACACCAGCTTCGATCAATCCATCAATAACATTGTCGATATGCTGAGCATACTCTTCATCAACGACCAGATTCTCATAGTCTGTAAAAAAACGCGCCCAGTTGATCGATGTCCGATAATGTGTCAAATGGATCTCTTTCATCAAATCAATGTCTTCTTGGTATTTTTCCATAAAGTTTGTTGCTACTGCTGGTCCATACCCTTCATGCCAAACAAACGATTCATTTTTATACCAACTGTCTAGAAAAGAGTCTTGTCCTTCTTTTTTTCCTTTCCAACCTTCTGTCTGCCAAGCAGAAGAAGCAGCCCCAATGATAAATTGTTCTGGAATCTTGATTTTCATAATTTCCTCCTACGATTACGTTTTATGCAACTTCAGTCGTCGTTTTATTCATTATTTTGACAAATGGCAAGTAGATCACGATCGAAACAAGGATACACACGATTTGTGTAGCCACTGCACCGATATCTCCTGCCGTTGCTAGATAGGCATTGACGATCGGCGGCATCGGCCACGGAACCATCACGACTGCTCTAGCCGCAAATCCTAACGAAGTAGCAAAGTAGCCAATCGTTCCCGTTACTAATGGTGTGATGATGAACGGAATTGCTAAAATCGGGTTCAGCATGATCGGCATCCCAAAGATAACTGGTTCATTGATATTAAAGATCCCTGGTGCAAAAGATAATTTACTGATTTGACGCATATCTTCTCTTTTGCCAACCATGAAAATTGCAATCAGCAGACCGATCGTCACCCCTGAACCGCCCATACTCATGTACATATCCCAAAACGGCATCGTAATGATATTCGGTACTTCTCTTCCTGCTTCGAAGGCCTCTGTGTTGACAGCAATTGCAGCTAACAATAATGGTTCCCGTATCGGTTTCACCATTTGATTGCCGTGGATACCGATTACCCAGAAAACTTGTGCAATGAACATCAGCAGCAAGATCCCAGGTAATCCTTGAACCATACCTTCAAGCGGACGTTGGATGATGTTATAAATAATATCGTATACATAAAGTCCAGTTAGTTCTTTTACAACAAACCCAAATGTTGCCATCGCTGAAACAGTGATGATCGTCGGAGACAAAGCAGAAAAACTTGCCGCTACGTTTGTCGGTACCGTGTCAGGCATCTTCAGCTGCAGTTTTTCTTGACGACCTAGCCAGCAAAATAATTCAACAGAAAGAATCGCAATGAACATCCCCAGAAACAGCCCTTTTGTATCTGTGTATTGTCGTGCCAATACATTTTCAGCTACTACTGTTACATCGCCGTCCATAAATTCATATACTGTCGGATTGACTGCTAAATATGACATTACAGCAATAACTCCTGGGAAAATCCCTTTTACCTTATTGAGTTTTGCTAATTCGATCCCAATCAAAAAAACCGCATAGATTGTTAAGAAACTCAACGTCACATAACTGATGGAAGAAGCAATTGGTTTCAACTCTGCTAGAAAACGCAATGCTGAGATTCGTGCTAATCCATTTTCTGCATCAAAAACCATCGCTGAAAACAGCGTACCGAAAGCTCCAGTAATGATGACTGGCAGCAAAGCAGCAAAAGCATTTTTGATTACTTTTATATATCGAAGTTCATTGATTTTTGTCGCTACATTTCCTAAAATATTTGCTAGTTTATCCATGAAATTCCCACCCATACAATTCCCTCCTCAAAATGTGTCCTCTATCTTGTTTATTCATCGCTGATAGTTATTCAACAACTATCTGTATCTATTAATTTAAACGATTGCCGAATATATGTAAACGCATTCTTTTGTGAAATAAACAGTATGATAACATGGAGGTTTACATATGGAACAAGTTTATATTATGATTAAGAAAAGGGGTGTTACGAATGGCCAGATATCATGAGATCGCAAACGATATACGCACACAGATCACCAATGGATTATATAAAAAAGAGGAAAAACTCCCGAAGCAGATCGAATTAGCAAAACTTTACCAAACCAGCAGAGTCACTATCCAAAAAGCATTAGATCTGCTGCAGATTGAAGGAATTATTTATGGCAAAAAAGGCGTAGGCACTTTTGTCAGCAGCCCTTTATCTGTCTATGATTATAATGTTCAAAAGAATAAAGGATTGACGAATAAACTAGGAGATTTAGGCATTTTGACAAGTAAGATCGTTTCTTTTGAAGTTCTCTTTCCTCACGAAAAAGAGCAGGAAAAATTGAAGATCCAGAAAAACGATCCAATCTATGATATCGTTCGTTTGCGCTTGTTAGACGACGAACCATTAGCTTTAGAATATACGTCTATGCCGGTCTATCTGATTCCTGGAATTACGGAAGAAGTTCTTGAAGGCTCAATTTACAAATATATCACCGAAACACTCAACTTGCAGATGGGGCCTTCTACGCGGAGAATAAAAGCAGACAAATCAGACCGCTACGATCAAAAATACCTGGACTGCGCACTCGATGATCCTGTTTTAGAAGTAGAACAAGTCGTTTATTTGCAAAATGGTATCCCCTTTGAATTTTCACAAACTCGTCATCGTTATGATAAAGGCGACTTTACGATTATCAATCACGATTGACTACTGTTTTTTAAAAGTACAAAAAGCTGTCAAAAAATCGGCAGCTTTTTAATCTGTTCATATATATTTTTTCCTCTCATTTTTATGTTCAAAAGCAGAAATATAATCCATAAAATAGCAGTCTCTTTTTTCCACGCTTTTATGGGAAATACCAGAAAATATGAGAACATCCAAAAACAAAAGGGAGCTGTTTGTTTCCAGAATGCCCACCTTCTCATCAAGAAAAACATATAAACGATCATCCTCTAGAAACGGATCTGTTTCGCTTTGGTGAAAATTCGGATCTTGGTAATATTTTTCACTTTTCTCATTATTGACGACGAAAAAAAGTTTTACCGACACTTCTTTCAATCCGTCAAAATAGATGGAATTCCTCGCATTTTCCGCTAGTAAACCAATCCGTTTTTCTGGCAAAAAAGCAACTGGTTTTTCCTCGATATCCACGATTTGCTCCAATACTTCCCTCGTTTTTCTCCGTTCATCCACATAGATAAATGAATCCTGATATTTTTTTAAGAGTTCAGAAAAGTTCAACAAATTTTTTCTCCTTTCGTTAATCCTTTAATAAGTTATTCGATTTGTTCGATCATCGTGACTCCCCAATTAAATATATCAGTTAAATGAGCATAAGTAGAGTGTATATTCAGCAAAATGGAAAATAAACAAGTAATATAAATCAATTTATAAAAAGAATTTGATTGATTGTTCTGCCACAAAACAAAAGGTATCAGAAGAAAACCAATAGGATAGACAACAATTGAAAGAATCGCTAAAAGAAGCAAGGAAAAACCATTTTCAGTGGCATTATCCGGCGTTTCTTCCTGTAAGATCATTCGTTGTTCTTCTTTTTCGACAGAGCCATCCAGCACGTCATCATTTTCTTGGCTCAAGTTTTGTTCCTGCTCTTCTTGCAGCAAGTCATCAATAGATACTTCATACATAGCACTTAGCCTCACTAAATTCTCCAAATCTGGCGTAGTATGTCCATTCTCCCACTTTGAAATAGCTTGTCGCGAAAGTTTTAAACCCTCTGCAACAGCTTCTTGGGACAAGTTTTGTTTTTTACGATAATATTTTAATTTTTCTGGCAATGCCACCTATAGTCACCTCGTTTCGAAAATCCAGTTTATATCACCACTAGTCTACCATTGGAAATAGTTGCAGTTACACGCTTATTGGAAACCACCACACCCGATCGATAGCGAAAATGATAAACTGCTTGATTCGATGTATACGTCAAGCTGTTAGAAATAATACTGCCGCGAAGTGCTTTAAATCGTTTGTTAGTGACTGCTTTGATTTGTCGATCATCATCTACTAGAATGTCATAAGAAGCCGTCCAACTTCCTGGAGATGACTTAGTGATCCGGTAAGTTCCAGGATTTATTTTTACTGTTTCCGAAGTAGGCTCGATCGGCAAATCGATGAACTCTCCTCTATTACTATCCATAGAGAAGAAATCTTCCGTGCCTTCAAGCTGCTCGTCCATATATCCAGATTTTGCCAATCCCACAAATCCAACAAACAGCATAAAGAAAATCATGATCTGTTTGATCATTTCTCGTTCCTCCATTTATTTTTTGTATTTTAAGTGTAACTATTTCTATACAATTGGACTAGCACCCATTAGTTGCCTTACCGCAACCAATGGCTTACATAATTACATGCATTTGTCTATTGATGGGTTCTTACAATTATTATACCGTCCTGACATAATTATAATTGTACCAACAATTTATTTTTATAGGAGGAATGAGAATGATCAACAGATTGGCTTTATGTGTGATGATGGTAGGCAGCTTAAGTTTAGATGTTACAGCAAACGCAGTTACTGAGAACGATGGTGTTGATCCGACACTGGAATTAATTGAGAAAGCGGAAGAATTAAGCGAAGTTTCTGGGGAAGATGTCGTGATTGTTGATGGATATGAAGTGGCGGTTGGAGAAGATAGTTTTACAGCGGAAGGATTGAGCAGAAATACGTTAGTTCTAACTGGCAGAGTCAGTGTATCAAGACCGCTATTTGGAGGCGTTATGACAGCATCTGCTAGTTCAAGCACCAACAGAATTGTGCATTCAATTGGAGTACGAGCTAGCGTGAACAATAATGGGGTTAATGTTTCTAATGGCAGCTGGAGAAGGTTATCAAATACTACTTTTGTTTCTACATCTCAAAATGGAACAGGTAGATCAGGGATTGCCCATAGTTTCCATGATGCAAGATGGACATCTACGAGCGGAACACTGACGGTGAATCAATCAAACAATACTTTTAGATAGCTCATTAAGAAATCAAAAATAAAAAGTATGAGTTCAAATACTCATACTTTTTTTGAAGGAAATAGGTAAAATTATGAAGAAAAAAATTTTTTTATTTTTTTTAATTTGTATAGTTGGTGTATCTATTTGGCTAATTAATAGAACAACGGAATCCTCAGATATAACTTACACTGAATTTAAAGAAACTTTTGGTGAAGACGCATGGGGTCATCAATTAGGCATTGTGAATCCTGAATACGGACCAATGGGAGAAAATCTTATTTGGGATTCCGAAACTGAACAATTAATTGTAGAGTTTGATAATTTCACTTCTGATGCAGAGTTCAGATTGAAACTTTTTTGGAATTATCAAGAAGTTGAATTTTCTGTTGACGGTGGTCAAATGAAAAATCACTATACTTTTTCATTAAATTATACAGAAAGAATCGAACTTCCAATTAACCTATCAGATAATGCTGGCATTGATGTGAATAACGAAGGTTTTCTTGGCTTTTTGACAGCAAATATATTTATAGAACCTAATAAATCCCAAAAAGATCTAAAACTTTTAGATCATGATTATGTGGGAATAAACAGCGTTCATTATGTTTTTTCTGATATAGATATGGCAGACTATGATCGAGAAAAAATTTTCAATCCTCAACTATTTCAACCATATAAAAATTTCCCAGAAGATTATTTTACTTTAAATGTAACAACTGAATATGATGAGCTTTTGAATATTCCTAGTACAAGTATCACTGTAAAAAAAGGAGAAAAAATCGATTTCAATTTTGTGTTAGGAGATGGCACAGGCGAAAAAATCGATCAATATCTTCTGTTTGCGCTTTTAGGAAATGATCAAATAGAAATAAATGAGCAAGCTATGTTACACCTCCATTTACCTTTAGATGAACATTCAGAAAATACAATACCCCAAACTGGTATATTTTCAATAATCGCGCCTAAAGAAAGCGGGACATATGAGTTTATTGCCTATGCTGTTGGATTACCCGTGGAAAAAAGTCCCTATACCAACATCGAAAACTCCTTCCGAATCACCATTGTTGTAGAATAAAACCTTGCATAATCAGTTTCAATGAATCATGGTTAGTTTAACTGGATATACAAAAAACAAGCGAATCAACTTGATCCGCTTGTTTGTGTGATGGAATTGATATTTATTTTTATTTTGCTGGTGTGAACAAAGCTGCTGCTCCAGTTGGTGACCATGATGCATCACCATAGTTAAAGTGTGTTTGCAATACGCGGAAGTTGCTTCCTTGGTAAGAAATCATCTCTCCTGCTGTATAAAGTTCCGGCGCTGTAAATGAGCCGACTTTCCACTCGCGGTGGTCACCAGGTGTTGTTTCTGCTTTCTTCGTTCTAACTGACAATACGTTGCTTGATTCTGAAACTTCTCCAGTCTTGCTGACTGCTTTTACTGAGTATGTGTAAGCTGTGTCTTGTGTCAATCCTTGATCCATGTAACGAGTATTAGCTGTTGTTGCAATCAATTGGTTGTTTCTGAAAATCTGGTATTCTTTGATTCCTTGTGAATGTTCAGATTTCGCCCACATCAAGTCTACGCTGTTCGTTGTTTCGCCCATTGAATGCAAGTTCGCTGGTGCTGTTGGGTTTTCGATTGCTGATTCTTCTTTTGTCGTTACACTTACTGCTGCGCTTTTTTCTGAAACTAAACCAGTTCTGCCTACTGCTTCGATTTGGTATCTGTAAGCTGTTTCAGGTGTCAGATTACGGTCTGTATAGCCAGGACTTGTTGTTTGACCAATCACCTTGCCGTCACGGTAAACATTGTAAGAAACAGCATCTGATTGTGCTCTCCAGTTCAATGAAACAGTTGATGAAGTTGCAGAAACAACAGATAGACCTGCTGGCGCTGTTGGTGCTGTCGGGATACTGTTGTCTGATGCAACGTTCACATCGATTACGTTATAAAAAGCATTTGATGTATCTGCAACGTCCCAAACCGCTAAGATTACATGGTAACCAAGACGATTTTCAGGAATCGAGATATTGTGTGTCAAATTGTTTGAAGCAGAAGAGTTATCATGATCGATCACAGCGATTTCTTCTAAATTCTCACGCGCTAACGGCTGATCAGGATTCCATCCTGGTTTTGTCATGTAGTAATGCCATTTTGCTGTACTGTGAGCTGCTGTGTATCTCCAAGTGATATTCATTGGACCAGTTTTTACTTCTTGTTTTGTCCAGCGTGAAGCTGTTTGGTTATCTAAAACGAAGTCGCCGATTTGTCCAAATCCGCCATTTGCAGAAGCGATTCTTCCATCTGCTGGTCCGCCTTGAGGAAATCCTTTTGGCGCTTCTAAAGATTGAGGGTTAGTAATTACAGCTCCATAATGTTTGAATGCTGCGTCATATCCAATCGTACTTCTATCCAATACACCTTGATAGCCTCGGCTAGGTGGTGCTTCTACGTATCCGTGAGCATCTGCATCCACACTGTTCATGAAAACTGCTCCTGTGATCCCTGCTGACAACAATAACAAACTTAATTTCTTTTTACTTAACAAATGAAACGCCCCTTTTTTGATTTTATTTTTTAACTACTCTTCGATAAGTGTTATGTATCATTTTTCTTGAAGACCCCATTCTTCAAGAATAAAAAATTGCTTTCCGATAAAATCGGCTCCCCCTTTTGCTTTAACAACTCCCTTCTACTTTTATAAAAGTTATTTTAACAACTTTATATATCAAGAATACGGGATGAAACAAAGAAGATAAAGGCAAAAAAATTCCTTATATACGGAAATTTTTTGCCTTTATAATAAACACGAATGTTATTAAATTTTCTTTTTTTATTATCAGCTGACGATTTTTTCAAAGAAAAGTTTGCTTGATTTCATTTTCGTTTCATAGAATTTGATCAGGAAATCTGCTTCCACTGCGTTTACATAATTGGAGATACAGATCACGGGCGTTTCTTCTAGTTCCAGATGCGATAGATTCGTGATGATACAATCATATCCTTTGCTTTGATCCGTCAATTCTTTAAGAGTCATTGCCGTAGAAATCTCCAAAACGAACCGAGGGTATAAATGATATTCCAGCTTTTCTTTTATAAATTCAATATGTTCTTTTGTCGAATCGACAAATAAACAGGCATGGATCTTTGGCATAAAGTATTCGATTTGCGCAAATAGTCCGCTCCAGCTTGTCAGCAATTCAAAAATCACTTGCTGGACCATGAATTGATTGCTCCTGTCAGCAATCCATTCCCCTTACAATGTGTCTCTTATTTTCTGCTCCAAAAAGTCGATAACAAAATTATATTCAGCAGATAAGCCGACAAAAAAGTCGTGATTCTTGTCATAAATGATAAAGTTCGGGCCCCGATTCACTACGATCGATTGATAAAGTTTGAAAACCAGACGTTCTTTGTCAGGACAAGTGAGCGTAAATTTTTCTTCGAGTGTACAAATCAGTGTATCCAAACCTTTCAAAAGCTGATTTAGCGAAGGCTCTTTTTCTCCCAGCTGCAGCAATTCTTCATAATTCGTCACATAGGAAGGTTCAAAAAATGGATAAAAAAGATCTTTAATGATCGACTTTGTTAAAATAAGATCATAATGTTCTGCGATCATTTCGATAAACATATCATCTTCCAAAAAGCTGGTTTGGATCGTTTTTTCAACTTGTGGTTCAGTGATTTGGCGATTTTTCTGAATACGCTTGATCGACAGATAGACAGACATTTTCAGTTTCTTCATTGTGCCGTAATCGTTGCCTTCTTTTTCTAACAGCTCTGGATTTTCCAGCAAAAAACGTTCTACCAATTCATTTAAAAGCGAATACTGCTTTTCTGTACAAATATGGAAAACATGCTCATATTTTTCTAACATGTATCGGACCATAAAATTACGCAGGACGATTTCTGAACCGGATAAATGCCCGCCAGCCTCAAAAAAGATTCCTTCTTCTTTTAAAATAGGATTGAGCTTCCGCATCGTTTTCTTTGTTGTTTCTTCTGAGATGAAATTCATTTCGCAAAACTCATATAAATCATTGAATTTTTCGAAAAAGGAACATTCGATCAATGAGAATTCTAAACTTTCTGATAATATTTTTGAATAAATATAATTTTTTGAGTGTCGTGCTTTGGTATGTAAGTAAACGCCGGATTTCAGAGATGTTTCTATGTAAAGCGGTTCGATAAAATCGTTAATCGATTGGATATCTTTTCTAAGTGTGCGCTCAGAAGTATGCAGCAGTTTAGCAAGTTCTTCTGTGGTTTTCCAGCCGCTTTCCCATAAGATTTCCAACAGTTTCAAGTGTCGTTCATCCACTTTGTTCAATAATCTTCGCATGTCATTCCGCCTTTCATTCGGTGATCGGCTGTCGTTGCCCTAAGTACAACAGACAGCTAATAATTTTTTAAGAAGTTTATCCATCTTTTAGTTTTTCTTTTATGATAATTACTCTAATAATTAACATAACCTCATTATAATATAAGTTATTTTTCTTTTATGTGATAACGCGCGTTATAAAAGAACTCTTTTCTCATCGGGCGACGCAAAAAGTGATCGGCCGCTTTTCAATAAAATCAGTAAGTCTTTTAGTCAAAAGGCACATATTTAAGCACGTAAAAAAACCGCAGGCATCACTGCCTACGGTTAAATTCACAAGATTAAGATTGCAAAAGTTCTTTCACGATCGCGTTGACTAGATTACCATCTGCTTTACCTTTGACTTTAGGCATTACGGCACCCATCACTTTGCCAAATTCTTTCGCAGAAGCTGCACCAGTTTGGTTGATCGCTTCTTGAACGATTTGTCGAATATCATCCTCGGAAAGTTGTTCCGGCATGTATTTTTCGACGATCGCAATTTCGCTTTTTACTTTCTCAGCTAAATCATCGCGCCCCGCTTGTTCAAACTCTCGTAAAGAATCACGGCGCTGCTTCATTTCGCGAGACAACACTGATAATTCTTCATCGTCGGTCAAATCATGGCCTACTTTGATCTGCTCGTTTTGTATCGATGACTTTATCATGCGGATAACTTGTAAAGATTCTTTGTCTTTCGCCTTCATCGCGCTTTTCATGTCATCGTTCAATCTACTTAGTAGTGACACACTACCAGCTCCAATTCATCGAAGAACTAGAATTTTTTACGTTTTCTAGCAGCTTCAGATTTTTTCTTGCGTTTTACACTTGGTTTTTCGTAGAATTCACGTTTACGAGATTCTTGTAAAGTACCCGCTTTTGACACGGAACGTTTGAAGCGACGAAGAGCATCGTCAAGTGATTCGTTTTTGCGAACGACTGTTTTTGACATGTTAATTCCCTCCCTCCGAGCTTAAAAAGTAACCGTTATTGTTATTAGAAATAAAATCCCAAAAAACAAGACTGTCCTTTAATTATTATAGCTAATGCTTTTTTTACCGTCAAGCTTATTCTTAAGAAAAAAGCAAAGTATACTTTGTTATTGTATAAAAAAGAATTACTGACAGTTTTCGCAACGCCCCAATATTTCAAAGCGGTGTCCTTCGATCTTGCAGCCGCCAAGCTGTTGTTCAAAATAATTCATTGGACACATATGGATTTCTTTTGTCTTTCCGCAGACCGTACAGATGAAATGATGGTGATGACCAATCTCGCCTTGGCAGCAATGAAATCGGAATTTCATTTCTCCGTTCAAGTCTGTTTCTTCCAGTAAATCGATTTTAGCAAAGTCATGTAGATTTCGGTAAATCGTATCATAACTAACGCCCGAAAACTCTTCTTTCATAAAGCTGTAAACTTCTTTAGCAGAGACATAACAGTTTTTCTTTGCCAAATAAGTCAGCAAAGCTTCTCTTTTTTTCGTATACTTATAGCCGCTTTCTTTAAGGGTCTCCAATGATTGCTCGATCAATGTTGTCTGTTTCATTTTTACCTCCTAAATCAAAATCATTACGAAATAGGTTCTCCAAAGTATGGTATAATAACTTTAAAAAAAATGCAAGCGAGGTTTTTACTTTATGACGTCAAGTTCTCCTGAAATCGTTACTTTTTTTATCATTTCCGACTCGGCTGGCGAAACAGCTTCAAAATTAGCACAAGCGGCTATGGCTCAATATCCTACAGTTGAATTCAATCTGTTTCGACGGACTTTTGTCACCGATCAAGAGACTTTGCTGCAGGCGTTAAATGATGCAAAAGCAGAACATGCACTCGTACTTCATACATTGATCAATCAAGAATTAGTCCAGATCACGCATGATTTTTGCCAAGAAAATGGTCTGTACAATTTCGACGTACTAACTCCCCCAATCGCTGAAATCGAGCGGCTGACAGGGATCACACCTACTAGACAGCCTGGTGCTCTGCATATGCTGAACGAAAACTATTTTCGTCGGATCAAAGCAATGGAATTTGCAGTCAAGTACGATGATGGAAAAGATCCGCGGGGTTTTTTAGAAGCAGATGTCGTGCTTCTTGGTGTTTCTCGTACGTCAAAAACGCCATTGAGTTTGTTCTTAGCCAATAAAAACTTGAAGGTAGCAAATCTGCCGCTGATTCCTCAAGCGCATATCCCAAAACAGATTTGGGAAGTTGATCCTAAGAAAATCGTTGGATTGACGAATGATCCTGGTATCTTGAATAGTATCCGTAAAGAACGGATGCGGTCGTATGGTTTGAATCCGGATACTGCTTATTCTGATATTGAAAAAATCCGTGATGAACTAGCTTTTGCGAACGATCTTTATAAAAAATTGGGTTGTATCATCATTAATGTCGCGTCATTGTCTATCGAAGAAACAGCTTCTCTGATTCTGAATGCACTTGAATTAGAAGACCATAGTTATTATGGAACAGAAAATGAAAATGCAGAAGACAAATAATCGTTTATGCCAAAAGAGGCTGCGCTGAAAAGCGCGGCCTCTTTTGTTTTAGAAATCGATCGGAATTGAACGGTTCATTCACAACCTCTCTAAACAGTGCTCAAACGATTGCTTCTACGGAATTAAGCCTGACAAATTAAAAACATGAAAATCTATTTCTAATTTGCCATTCTTAATTCTTGAAGCAGAACATCGTTTTCACAACCTCTACCCAAACGGTGTTCATGAACCAACTCCTTCGGCACTAACTTAAAAAACAACAAAATATGAGAAGCTATTTTACTGTTTTTTTCGTTACTGCTCGGAGCTGAGCAGTTCATTTACGACCTCTATCCAAACGGTGCTCGCAAAGCTGACTTTCGGCATTAACTCAAAAATCTGCAAAACATGAAAAGCTGTTTCGCAGATTTCTTCTTTAATGCTCAAGTCAAGACGCTTTGCTCACAACCTCTTATTGATGTCGGATATGCTTCAATGTCTGATCCAAAATATCCAAGACATGATAGTCATCCAAACTATATAAAACAGCTTTTCCTTCTCTTTGCGTTTTGACTACATGATTTTCACGCAGCAGACGCAGTTGGTGAGAAACAGCGGATTGTTCCATTTCAACTGCTTGACTGATTGCTGTCACATTTTGTTCGCCATTTTTCAGATAAAGTAAAATTTTCAATCGTGTAGGGTCGCTTAAGACTTTAAACATCTGGCTGGCTTTTTCTATTTCTGCTTGTTTTTTTTCGGGCAATTCTTTCACCTCCGGCTAGAAAAAGACTGACTTCTAAAGTTTATCACTTTTTCCGTCAGTCTCAAGCTTTTATTCTCCAGTTATTTCTTTGATGCTTGCTTCATAAGCTTCGATTTTTTTCGCTGCATCTTCTTCGGATGAACCTTTGACACCAATATAGAACTTGATTTTTGGTTCCGTGCCGGAAGGACGAACAGCAATCCAGCTTTGGTCTTCTAATGTATATTTCAACACATCAGATGGCGGTGTTGTCATTTTCTCTGTTTTTCCTTCTGCAACGCGTGTTTGCAATTTGAAGTCTTCTGTTTGGACGACATTTACACCAGCGAAAGCTTTTGGCGCTTCTTCGCGGAATTTCGCCATCAATTTTGCGATTTTTTCAGAACCTTCCATACCGCTCATTGTTACAGAAGTCGTTTTCTCTGCATAATAGCCGTATGTTTCAAAAATCGTTTGAAGGCCGTCGTAAAGAGTTTTGCCTTGTTTTTTATAAAAGGCTGCTACTTCTGCTAATAAAAGCAATGCTTGGATCGCATCTTTGTCGCGGACAAATGGTTTGACCAAATAGCCGTAGCTTTCTTCAAAGCCGAACATGAACGTATGTGAATGATCTTCTTCGAATTGTTGGATTTTTTCTGCGATGAATTTAAATCCTGTCAATACGTTGAACATTTTCACATGATAATTTTCAGCAATTGCTGTTGGAAGTTCGCTTGATACGATCGATTTTAAAACAGCTGCATTTTCAGGAAGTGTTCCTTGTTTTTTGTGTCCTTCAAGAATGTATTGGACAAGCAAAGCACCGATTTGATTTCCTGTCAGTACTTGATATTTTCCATTTGGCAAGCGAACAGCTGCGCCTAAACGGTCTGCATCAGGATCAGTCGCAATCAGTACGTCTGCTCCTTCTTTCTCGCCTAAACGAATCGCATATTCAAAAGCAGAATGCTCTTCAGGGTTTGGTGATTTGACTGTTGTGAAGTCTGGGTCTGGCAGTCCTTGTTCTGGTTCAATGACAAATTGCTCAAAACCAGCTTGTTTCAAGGCTTTTTCTCCCAGCATTCTTCCAGTACCATGTAATGGTGTATACACGAGTTTTAATTCTTTGCCCATTTCATCAACCAATTCTTGATTGACGGTTACCGAACGGATTTCTTTCAAATATGCGTCATCGACTTCTTCTCCGATGATATTGATCAAGCCGCTTTCTGCTGCATCTTCTTCCGATAAGACTCTTACTTTCAATGGATTTTCGATTGCACGAACATATTTTGTCAACGCATCCGCATCTGCTGGCGGCATTTGTCCGCCATCTTCGCCGTAGACTTTGTAGCCGTTGTATGCTGCTGGGTTGTGTGATGCTGTGATCATGATTCCAGCAAATGCATTTAAGTAGCGGACAGCAAAAGAAAGTTCAGGTGTAGGACGCAAACTTTCAAATACAAATGAAGGAATGCCATGCTCTGCTAATGTTTTCGCAGCTTCCATCGCAAATTCAGGCGATTGATGTCTTGAATCATAAGCGATAGCAACTCCGCGGCGTTTTGTTTCTGGATCTTGATCTTCCATGAAACTTGCCAATCCTTCTGTTGCTTGACGGACGGTATAAATGTTCATTCGGTTGATACCAGGGCCTAAGATTCCTCTCATTCCCGCAGTTCCAAATTCCAATGGTGCATAAAACGCATCTTCCAATTTTTCAGGATCGCTGCTTAATTCATTCAGTTGTTTTTTTAATGTATTTTCCAGATTTTCTTCATTGACCCATTGTTCATAAACTTGTTCCCAAGACATGAAAACGACACCTCTTTCTAAAAAATATAATCTGTTATAAGTATAGCATTGACGTTATATATAGGAAAGTAATGTTCCATAAAACAGGGGAAATATTTTCATATTTGAGAAAAAATCACTTTTTGCGGTTTCACGGAAGCAAAAAGGCAAACAAAAAAGACTGGGACATTGTTCTGTCAGCCAGTCTTTTTTGCAGAAAATCAAACGATTTACCCAAAAAGTTTTTCAACTTGATGCGCGCAATCTACGTATTTATTTTGCTTCTGTTTGTTCTTTTAAATCTTCTAAGTATTTGTATACTTGTTGTCCAGCAATACCGCCTTCGCCAACTGCTGTCGTGATTTGGCGCAATTCTTTCTCACGAACGTCGCCAATTGCGTAAACGCCTGGCATTGATGTTTTCATTTCTTGGTCTGTTGGGATCCAGCCAGCTTCATTGGTCAAACCAGACTTCTTGAATGGTTCTGTCAATGGATCTAAACCAACATAAATGAAGACGCCATCTGCTGCTAAATCAACAACAGCATCTGTTTTAAGATTGCGTGTTTTAACGCCAGTCACAACCATTTCATTCCCAATGATCTCTTCCACGACTGTGTCCCAAATGAATGAGATTTTTTCATTAGCAAATGCGCGTTCTTGAATGATTTTTTGTGCGCGTAATTCGTCTCTGCGGTGTACGATCACTACTTCTGAAGCAAATTGTGTCAAATAGATTGCTTCTTCTACAGCAGAGTCTCCGCCGCCGACAACGACTAAGCGTTTGTTACGGAAAAAGGCACCATCACAAACTGCGCAATAAGAAACGCCGCGGCCTGCAAATTCTTCTTCACCTTTCGCACCTAGTTTACGATGCACACAACCTGTGGCAATAATCACTGTTTTACCTTGGTAAGATTGGTCTTCACAGACAACTTCTTTGTAGTCGCCGTGGTCTTTGATATCTTCAACGATACCATACGCATTTTCTGTACCGAATTTTGATACACCTTCATACATTTTATAAGCTAATTCAGGTCCCATGATTGATTCGAAACCAGGGTAGTTCTCGATTTCTGCTGTGTTATTCATTTGTCCGCCTGGTGCACCACGTTCGATCATCAATACTGATAGATTTGAGCGTGAAGCATATAATGCAGCAGTCATCCCAGCAGGACCTGCGCCAATGACGATCACATCATACATATGTACATTCCTCCATAAAATCAAGTAGTCTTACTTTACAGCCAAAAAACAAAAAAGTCTATTAATCTGCTTGGTCAGTTCAACAGTCTCATTATATAGAAAGAAACCAAGAAAAACAACGAAGAATAGGAACTAAAAATAAGACTTTTATCAAAAGAAAAAAGGAGCTGCGACCTTGGTCGACCCGCTCCTTTTTGTTCAATCAATAGATTTGTCTTCTTATTCTGATACGCTGACCGCTTCTTTCAAATTACTCAAATCTTCACCATTCGACGCAATCACTTGTTTGTACCAGTCAAATGACTTTTTCTTCGTACGTTCAAGGGTACCATTTCCTTCATTGTCTCTGTCCACATAGATAAATCCGTATCGTTTTTTCATTTCGCCGGTTCCCGCAGAGACAAGATCGATACATCCCCAAGTAGTATAGCCTAGCAAATCAACACCATCTTGTTCTACGGCATCTTTCATTGCTTGGATATGCGCTGCTAAATACTCGATACGATAATCATCTTCTACATACCCGTTCTCATCCGGTTCATCTACCGCACCTAAGCCGTTTTCGACAATAAATAATGGTTTTTGGTAACGGTCATACAAATCATTCATTGTGATTCTCAACCCAAGCGGATCAATTTGCCAGCCTCATTCACTTGCTTCTAGATAAGGATTCTTGACCGATGCAAAAATATTTCCTTGTGTTTGTTCCAACAATTCCTTATCTGTCGTAGAAACACGAGAAGAGTAATAAGAGAAGGAGATAAAATCAACTGTATGCTCCTTCAAAAGCGCCAAGTCTTCCGGCTGCATCTCGATCTCGATTCCTTGTCTTTCCATCTCTTTCAATGCGTAAGCTGGGTATTCTCCACGTGATTGTACATCAATAAAGAAATAATTTTCCCGATCTGCTTTTCTTGATGCCCAGACATCTTCTGGTTTGCATGTGTAAGAATAGTTTGCGCCTGCTGCCAACATACAGCCAACTTGGTTTTCAGGGTCTACTTCATGAGCGATTTTTGTAGCTACAGCGCTCGCTAAAAGTTCATGATGGGCTGCTTGATATTTGATTTGTTCTTTGTTTTCGCCTTCTTCAAAGTAAAGACCAGCCCCCATAAATGGTGCGTGAAGGATCATATTGATTTCATTGAAAGTCAGCCAATACTTCACTAATCCTTTATAGCGGTTAAAAATCACACGGCAAAGATTTTCATAAAAGCCGACCAGTTCTCGGGAACGCCATGCGCCATATTTTTCGATCAAGTGCATTGGGCAGTCAAAGTGTGTGATCGTCACTAATGGTTCGATTCCGTATTTTTTACACTCTTTAAAGACTTTTTCATAAAACAGCAAGCCTTCTTCATTCGGTTCTTTCTCATCGCCCATTGGGAAGATACGACTCCAGGCAATAGACATCCGATACGTTTTGAACCCCATTTCTGCAAACAAAGCAATATCTTCCTCGTAACGATGATACATATCGATTGCGACTTTCGCAGGATAAAAATGTGTATCATCGAAGTCAAACATTTTCTGTTCACCAGTGATTACTGGAAAACGATCTTTGCCGATGGGTACAACATCAACGTTTGCTAAGCCTCTTCCGCCTTCGTTATATCCGCCTTCACATTGATTGGCTGCTGTTGCGCCACCCCACAAAAAGTCTTTTCTAAATCCCATCAAACTTCCTCCAATACTTCTTTTGTCGATAATTTTCTTGCCAATTCATCTTGGACTTCGATACCTTCTTGTTCCAGTTTTTCGATTGCTTCTTTAAATTGCGGCAAATGTTCTTTATGCGCAATAAATAATTCATCCATGATACGTTTGGCTGTTTTTCCTGAACGGATCAGCGGATTGATCGTGAATGCTTGCAATGCCGTTCCGTAATCTCCTGTAACCGCTGCTTCGATCGTCACTAATTCCATGTTTTTCATGACTTGCAGCCAGCCTCTTTCTGCTGTTGGTAAAGACCCAAAAGCAACATTTCTTGCACCTTGCGCGCCCACATAGGCTGTCACTTCCACGACACAGTCTGCTGGAAGATCTGGGACAGCTCCGTCATTTTTAGCAGAAACGACGATTTGCGTTTCCTTGTTCCCATAAATTGATGCAATTGTTTCACAAGCAGCATCAGAATAGTAAGCACCACCGCGTTTTTGCAATTGCTCTGGCTTGTGGTCTAGATGCGGATCTTTGTACAACTCAAATAATTCAGCTTCGGTCTCTTTAACTTGCTGTGCTCGGGTACCGATTGTTTTATATTCTTCTAGTGCGTGTTCCAGCATCTCTTCTTCACGATAATAATAGCGGTGATAGCCGCAAGGAATCATTTGCATTTGTTTTAATTGTTCTTTGAAAAATGGGATATCAAAGATGTTTTTCGGCAGTCCGTTTTCTTCATCATATAGACGGTCGATCAACTGGTCTGTAAGGTCGTTCCCTTTTTCATCTGCCACTTTATGCCAATGGAAATGGTTCAAACCAGCAAACTTGTAAATCAGTTCTTGTTTTTCTTTTTTCAACATCTCTGGTTCGGTCATCATCGCCATCACAGGCACATTACATAAACCAATTACTTTGTCCCATTTTCCGTAACGAATAACTGCTTCTGTCACCATACCGCTTGGATTTGCAAAGTTGATCAACCAAGCATTCGGACAAAGACGTTTCATATCTTCTACAACTGATAAAATCACTGGGACTGTTCGAAATGCTTTGAACATACCGCCAGCGCCATTGGTTTCTTGTCCGATCATGCCATAATAAGCTGGGATCCGTTCGTCTTTGATCCGTGCATTCAATTGACCTACACGAAATTGTGTCGTTACAAAATCTGCATCTTTCAAGGCTTCTTCACGATTCAGCGTAGCATAGATTTTTACATCATAAGGGGTTGCATCCCACATTCTTTGAGCCATTTTACTGACGATCTCTAATTTTTCTTTTCCTTCTTCAACATCGACCAGCCAAATCTCGCTTATCGGTAATTCATCGTATCGTTTGATGAATCCCTCCATCAGTTCTGGTGTATAGCTGCTGCCTCCGCCGATTGTTGCGATTTTGATTCCTTTCATTGGTTGGCTCCTCTCTTTTTTATTTACAACTTAATTATGTTATTTGTAAATGTTTCTCTCAATATCTATCTGGATTTTTCATTTCTCGTTTACAAATATTCGATTTTTATTCACCTTTTTTGTAAATAACATTTAAAAACGGTTACATTTTATTTACATAACTTATATAATAAAAAGAAAAAAGGAGAAAAAACGATGCTTCTTCATGAACGAATGAAACAAACCAATCTATCCAATGCCGAAAATACTGTCGTGCATTTTTTATTTGAAAACAAAGCAGAAATTGCTTCACTGACGATCAAAGCCATTGCAGATCAGTGTTATGTCCATCCTTCTACACTAATTCGCTTGTCAAAAAAACTAGGATTCAGCGGATGGATCGAATTACGCGATTCTTATTTAGAAGAAATCAGTTATTTGGAAAGTCATTTCCAACATGTTGATGCAAACTTTCCTTTCTCATCTTCTGACGGGATCATGACTATTGCTAATAAACTAGCCGTACTAGAACAAACAACTTTACAAGATACGCTGTCTCTTTTGCATCACGATGAATTGCAGAAAGCAAAACGTCTGCTGCTCCAATCAGATAAGATCGTGATTTTTGCCAGCAATGCCAATACCCTGATTTCTCAAGATTTTATGTTGAAAATGAAACGGATCAAAAAAGAAGTCAGTATTGTGACAACATTCGGCGAGTCTGCTTATGAAGCGCATAATTGTATGCCCGGCAGCTGTGCTCTGCTGATTTCTTATACAGGAGAAAACAGCATGATCCTCCAAACAGCTTCGATCCTTAAACAAAAAAATATCCCGATTTTATCTTTGACCAGTATCGGTGACAATTCACTCTCGTTAGTAAGCGATGCTTCTTTACGTATGACCACTCGAGAACGGTTGTATTCAAAAATCGGGAATTTTACGATCAATACCTCGATCTGTTATCTGTTAGATGTTTTGTATTCTTGTGTTTTTGCCGAAGAATACCAAAAAAATCTGAACCATCTTATTTCTATCGGCCAGCAAGTCGATAAAAGAAATACCACTTCATCGATCATGCAGGAAAAAGAACCCAAGGCAAAAATCCAGCTTTCAGATTCGTTTTTGCCTAATTGAGAAGAGGTTGTGAAAACGATGTTCTGCTTCAAGAATTAAGAATGACAAATTAGAAATAGCTTTTCATATTTTTAATTTGTTGGACTTAATTCCGTAGAAGCAATCGTTTGAACACCGTTTAGATAGAGGTTGCGAGCAAAGCGTTTTGACTTGAGCATTAAAGAAGAAATCTGTGAAACAGCTTTTTATGTTTTGCAGATTTTTGAGTTAATGCCGAAAGTCAGCTTGGCGAACACCGTTTACAGAAATTGTAAATGAACCGTTCAGCTCCGAGCATTAATGAAAGATTTCGTAAAACAGCTCTTCCTATTTTTAACTTTTCACTCTTAATGCCGAAGAAGCATTCACTTGAACGACTCCCTCACAACAGCCGCAAAACTTACCTGTTTTTGCGGCTGTTCGTATAGTTCTTCGTGTCTCTGTTTTATTTTTTTCTAAATCAATGCAGTAATCAACTCTTCACCCGTTTTGACTGAATTCCCTTGATTTTCCAGAATATCGAGATAGTCAGCCGAATTGGTGATGATAATTGGTGTTTCAACGCTATATCCTGCTTCTTCAATGGCTTTGATATCAAACTCAAGCAGCAAATCGCCTTGCTTCACATGATCACCTTGCTCAACAAAGTTCTTGAAATATTTTCCATCTAACTGAACGGTATCAAGACCAACATGGATCAGCAATTCCAGACCGTTATCAGAAACCAGACCGATTGCATGTTTTGTTTTGAACAAAGTCATGATGGTGCCGTCAAATGGTGCTCTTACTTCTCCTTTTTCTGGATGGATCAAAATGCCGCGTCCTAGTACACCTTCAGCAAATGCCGCATCTTTTGCTGTACTTAATGGGGCGATTTGTCCTTGGATCGGTGTCACTACGCTTTCCTTGTTTTCAATCGTCTGCTTCAATTCTGTTTTTTCATATTCAGTCTCTTCTGCATCATCTTTCCATAAGAAAAAGGTCAAACCGAAACCAATGACCATAGCAATGGCGATCCCAATAAATGATTGGAACATCCCGCTAGCATCGTTTCCATCAATGTAACTAACAACGCCGAAAATCCCTAGCCCTCCAACTGTATAACCTGTTACTTGATTGATCATCATGTATAGACCAGAAATACTTCCGCCAATCATCGAATAAATAAATGGTTTCTTTTTCGGTAACGTAATCCCATAAATCGCTGGTTCGGTCACACCGAAAATCCCTGAAATAATCGCTGGCGGACACAAAGCTTTTAGTTTTTTGTCTTTTAATTTGAAGTACATTGCTGCGACAACGGCTGTTTGGGCAAAACTAGCACCAAATACACCTACAAGGACTTGGCTCGCACCTTCTTGTGTTACTTGCATGATTGCAATCGGGATAACGCTCCAGTGTAATCCGAAAATAACTAATACTTGCCAGAAGAAACCTAAAACTGCACCGTAAATCGCTGGTGAAAAATCCATCAATGCTTGGAATCCAAGACTTAACCAGTCTGTCAACATGCTGATGATTGGGCCAATTACTAGAAATCCGATTGGCAGTGCAATCAGCAAAACAGCAAGCGGCACTAAAAATGTTTGAACGACGGAAGGTATTATTTTCTTGGCAACTTTTTGTATCTGGGCAGCAAAAGCCACAATAAAGATGATTGGTACTACACTACTTGTATAATTCGCACCTACCCATGGAATCCCTAAAAATGTTTCATAGGCTGGCAATCCAAGTAAGCTGTAGGGTGCGCCTGTACCTCCACCTGCTTCAAAAGCTGCTCTAAGTGCATCCCTTTGAACGGCTGGATAACAAAGAGCCGCGCCAATCACGATTCCTACCATTGGATTCAAACCAAATTTCTTTCCTGCCGTATATCCGAGAATCACTGGCATGAAGTAAAAAATAGCATCCCCGATTCCATTCAACATTGTGTACGTTCCCGAAGTGTCTGTGTAAAAGTTCAAGAAAACAAATAACGCATTCAATCCTTTGACCATCCCGGCAGCAGCTAATGCACCTAGGAATGGTTGGAAACAACCGCTTAGAATGTCAATCAGACGATTAAACAAGTTCCCTTCCGAAACAGTCCCCTCTGTCTCACCACTGATTCCCGCAACATCAACGACATCTGCATAAACATCTGGCACATGATTTCCAATCACGACTTGGTACTGCCCGCCGCTTTTCATGACCGTTACAACACCGTCCATGTTTTTCAAGATCTCGTCATTTGCTTTTTCTTCATTTTTTAATTTGAAGCGAAGCCGCGTGATACAATGCGTCAAACTATTGATATTTTCTTTCCCGCCGACATTTTCTACGATTTTACTTGCTAATTCGTGGTATTTTCCCATTTTCTTCTTCCTCCAATTATGATTGATTGAAGGTTTAGCCAACTGAATGTCACTATCCTGTAAAGCTGCTTTCTTTCTACGATCCTCCTTTTGTTTTTTAAAAGGACAAATATGTCCTATTTTCGGAATAAATAAAGCTAGACTCGTTGAACCAAACGCGCGATATGGATCGTCAAATACATGATTTCATCTTGTGAGATCGCATAATCAAATCGTTCTTTCAAAAATTGGGTGATTTTCCCCGCGCAATTTCTAGCGTTTGGATATTTTTTCTGGACGATTGCCAAAAGCTCTTCTTCTACTTCACTTTTTTGGACCTCTTCATGATTAAGGACTCTGGTCAAAAAGAAACGCAGGTGAGTCGTGAAACGGTAAAAGTAGACAGACTCTTCGTCAAAAGAAAGGCCAAAATGATAACGAACGATGTTCAAAATATCCTGCATCGTTTTCGTAAAGGTATACATATCAGTCATTTTTTCTTGTTCTGACTGTGCATTGACTAAATGAAGGGCAATAAAACCGGCCTCATTTTCTGAAAGCTGGATGTTATATCTTTTAGATACTTTTGCTACAGTCTTCTTTCCGATGGCAAATTCATCTGGAAAAAGCTGCTTGATGTCCCACAATAATACGTTTGGGATGGTAATCCCGTTCTTTTGCCGTTCGATCGCCGTATGTAAGTGATCGGTCAAAGAAATGTAGATTGATTCATTTAAAGAAACACGGAGCTGCTGTTTTGTATAAGCAATGATTTCAGCTGCTGTCTCAAAGTATTCCAAGGGTACATCTTTGATCAGCTCTTGGAACTGTCTGGAAAAGCCGCCGTTTGCTAGTTGAAAAACTTTGTCGATCGCGGTTGGCTCAATCGGATCTCCCGCTCTTTTTTTAAACGCCAATCCTCTGCCCATAACAACGACTTCTCTGTTTTGGTCATCTCTTGTCACTACCACGTTATTGTTCAACACTTTTTCAATCAGCATTTGTTTACTCCTTTCGATTCATCTGTTCCAGCCGTTTGGAAAAATAAAAACCTAACTAACCCAACTCAAATAGGCTGAGTTGAGTCAATCAGGTTTAGCTTGCGCAGAGCAATCACTATCCATCTATTTTGTTGGTTTTATTTTAGCAAATAAAGCGTTTTCTTGTCAATATTTTCTTAAAATAGAAATAGATGTTTTCCTGCAAAAAAACTCCCCAACAGATTCATCTCGTTCTGCCAGGAAGTTTTATTTTTGCCATTAGATTATTTATCTTTAATCACTGCTTTGGAGTTTATACATATCAGAATAAAGTCCTTCTTGCTTCAGCAGCTCTTGGTGATTGCCTCTTTCAACGATGTGTCCTTTATCCAAGACTAAAATCAGTTCTGCATCGCGAATCGTTGATAAACGATGGGCGATCGCAATGGTTGTCCGGCCTTGACGCATTTTGGCTAAGCCCTCTTGGATCAGACTCTCTGTTTCCGTATCGATATTGGCTGTTGCTTCATCTAGTACTAGGATTTTCGGATCTGTCACGATCGTTCGCGCAAAAGAGATCAGTTGTCTTTGGCCACTGGAATAACTGGCGCCGCGTTCATTTACTTTGGCATGGTAGCCATTTGGCAATGTTTCAATGAATCGGCTTGCCTGTACAAATTCAGCGGCTTCTTTGATTTGCTGATCCGTGATTTCAGGGTTCAGCATTCGGATATTCCCTGCAATATCGCCGTAGAACATAAAAGCATCTTGCAAGACCAGTCCCATTTTTTTCCGTAATTCTTCGATTGGATAGTCGCGAATGTCACGATCATCGATCAAAATCTGTCCTTCATAAAATTCATAGAAGCGCATCAGTACATTGATGATCGAACTTTTTCCGCTTCCAGTATGCCCTACAAGAGCGACAGTTTCTCCCGGATTTGCGACAAAAGAGATATTTTCCAGTACGTTGTTTTTTCCATCATAAGAAAAGCTGACGTTTTTGAATTCGATCTTCCCTAAAGCTATCTCAGCATCTGCCTCTGGATTTTGCTGCGGCGTGTATTCTTCTGTATCCATGATTTTCAGAATACGGCTTCCAGCAACCATTCCGTCTGTAAAAATACTTAGGAAATCCATCATTTGCGACATTGGATTAAAAAATCCTTGGACATAGGTCGTAAAAGCATAGATCAATCCGACTTCAACCGGCGAATGGATAGCGTCGATCCCAAACAATGTCAAGGATAACGCGATTGCCAAAGCATAAAGAAAGCTGATGATTGGACTGAGTAAAATCGAGTTTGTTTTGATCATCGCATATCTTGTTTGAAGATAGTCTTCATTGACTGCTTCAAATTCTTTTGCTAAACGTGCTTCTTGACGAAATTGCTGGATGATCCGCATGCCAGAGATGGATTCATTCAATTTTGTATTCAGCTGACTCAATTTTTCCCGCATGTTTCGATAGATTCTTGAGCTAAATTTCTGATAGTACCAGATGACGATCCCTAATATCGGCAAAAAAAGCAGATTCCACAAAGCGATTTTAGGGTTGACTTGGAACATCGCTATAAAGGAAGAAACGACTGCAAAAATCCCTGTCAGGACCATCAAGAAAACGTGCCAAAACTCAAACAGTGTTTCCGTATCGTTCGTTACACGAGAAACCGTAGAACCAGCTGGTGTTTGGTCAAAGTACCGCATACCCAGTGTATGGAGCTTCTCGAACAATTTCACACGAATATGCTGATACGTTTTTAAGGAAGCCATGGAATATAAATACCATTGAAAAAACCAAATAATACTTTTTACCACGATCCCAAAAAGATAAAGTCCCGCAAAGAATAAAATGATCTGTGTCGTCGCTGATTCTTTGGAAAGATAATTATCCATGAAGGTCTGGATAATTCGCGGCAAGATTACATTAACAATCGATAACAAAAAAGCAAAGCCAATCGCTACAATAAATGTTTTTCGAAAAGGTTGAGCGAATTTGAGCAGACGTTTAATAATCTGGGTCTGTTCTTTTACAGGTATCGATTTCGTCCATTCTGACTGTTGATTTTCTTCCATTAATTATCCCCTCCTTCGATTTTTGCTTCCAGCTGCTGTTTGTCCCACATTTTTTTATACCAGCCGCCGCGTGCCAGCAATTCTTGATGGCTTCCGCGTTCGATGATCGTTCCTTCGTCAATGACAAGGATTTCCCGAGCGTGCATCACACTGCTCAAACGATGGGCCGAAATGATCGTTGTTTTGTCGCGGCGTGCAGCTTTCAAATTGTGCAGGATTGCTTCTTCTGTTTTTGCATCAACGGCAGACAACGCATCATCTAAAATCAGCAGCTCAGGATTCAAAATCAGGGCTCGTGCAATAGAAAGGCGTTGTTTTTGTCCTCCTGAAAGAGAAACACCTCGTTCGCCTACCAGCGTGTCATATCCTTCAGGCAATGCTTTGATCTCATTGTCGATAAATGCTAAAGCAGCTGCTTCTTCTACTTTTTCTGAAGGAAAATCTGGGTTGGCAAAACGAATATTGTCTCTGATGGTCATAGAAAACAGAAAATGATCTTGCGGCACATAGCCGATCGAACCCAACAAAGCATCTAAGGTATAATCTTTGATCGATTTTCCGCCAAATTCGATTTTCCCATCGTAGCGGTCATATTCACGCATCAGCAGTTTAAGGATCGTGGTCTTTCCGGCACCTGTTTTTCCGACGATACCAAGTGTTTCTCCTTCATCAATTGCAAAATCGATATTTTCTAGTGAAGGCTGCTTTTCATTTGGATAACAAAATGCATCAATTGCCATCTCGATTTTGCCTTTTGCTGGTTCAGAAGATGCACCTAATTGTTCTACTACATGTGTTTTTTCCCGCAGCAATTCGTTTACCCGATCGTAAGAAGCATTTCCCCGCTCCATCACGTTGAATAATCGACCAATCGCAAACATCGGCCAAACCAGCATCCCAATATAACTGATAAAAGAAACAAGCTGACCAATCGTGATTGTTTTATCCATGACGAATTTTCCGCCAGCAATAATCGTTGCTACATAAGATAATCCAATGATCAATGTAATGAATGGGTCAAATAATGAGTCCAAAAAATTGACGCGTTTGTTTTTAACGATGGCATCCTCTATCTTTGTTTCAAAATCTTCCAGATCTTCTTTTTCTTGTCCAAACGTTTTGATTACTTTGATCCCAGTGATACTTTCTTGTGTCTTATCATTGATGTTAGAAAAAGCTTCTTGCGCATCGCGAAACGCATCATGCAGTTTCGTCCCTAAGATCCGAGAAGTAACTGCCAATAAAGGTAACGGGATCAGCACAATCAGCGTCAACCGCCAATCGACGAACAAAACCATCGCGATGATCGTAGAACCGCCTGTGATCAAAGAGTCTGCAAAGGTCAAGATGCCGGCACCTGCTACGTTTTGAATAGCATTCAAGTCGTTTGTCGCATGCGCCATCAAATCACCTGTTCGATGTTTTTGATAAAAAATACTGTCCATTTTAGTAAAATGAGCAAAGAGCTGCTTTCTTAATTCTTTTTCAAGACGCGCAGCACTTCCCCAAATATTCATTCGCCAAATATAACGAAAAATATATTGCGCAGCAGCAGCAGCAAGCAAAATACCAATCCAATAGGTGATGATTTGGAAAGAAATCCGATTGTCGGCGATTTCATCAATGATGATCCCAATGACTTTCGGCGGGACTAACTGGACTAAAGCGACTAACAGCAAAGAGAAGACACCAATCAAATAGTGTTTCTTTTCTCGTCTGAAAAACCAGCCGAGTTTTCTAAAAATCGACATAACATACCTCCTTATAGTTGAGCCTCTGAAAAGCAGCGGCTCCTTACGATTTCCGACGAACAAATGTTTACAAAATTGAGAGTGCAAAAGCTGTTTTCGAGCGATTTAGCGAAAACACTTCACTGTTCGCATACTTAGTTGATGATGGCAGAAGTTAAAAACGGGTGATTGGCGGCGAGGAATAAGAAAGACAAAAAAAGCGGGCTGAAAATCAGCCCGCTTGCTTTACAACGATGAGTGGAAAGAACCTATTTTTTCCCTTGGTTCTTCATTTGCTGCATCATCTGACGAATTTTCTTCTCAGATGGCTTTTGTCCCATAGACATCATCATTGTTCGTAACATTTCCTCATTAACGGGAGGATTTTTTTCTAGATAGTCTTTCATATATTTACGCGCAAAGAAGAACCCGCCTACTGCGCCTAAGATCAATGCAATTACTGCAATAAGTACGACAATTCCTGTTGATACCATTTAAATCTCTCCTTTCTTTTCCGAATTGCTCTCAGTCAAGTATTTTACTAGAGTTTTAACAAAAAAGAAAGGCGTTTTCTTCATATTCACAGAAAAAAGTGTTATTTCTGCCAAAAGCTGTATATTTGAAGAAACGATCGATAAATCGCCATGCCGCAAAAAAAGTTTAGGCTAACCAAACTTTTTCCTTTCTTTTCCAAATATTTAGGTGTAGAATGATGCTGTAAAAAGAAGAAAGGTGGTTTTTCTTTTGAATGATCAAAACAAACATTCTACTCATTCTCCTAATCATAGGATTTTTGAACATACAAACGGCCGCTCTCTTTCTGAAGTGAACGGCACAGTAAACGTACCGAAAGGAAAAGGTTTCTTTAAAACCCTCCTAGCCTATTCCGGACCTGGCGCTCTTGTCGCAGTCGGATACATGGACCCGGGGAATTGGTCGACATCCATTACCGGAGGACAAAATTTCCAATATATGCTGATGTCCGTTATTTTGATGTCTAGTTTGATTGCCATGCTGCTTCAATATATGGCGGCAAAATTAGGGATCGTCAGCCAAATGGACCTAGCGCAAGCGATTCGTGCCAGAACAAGCAAAGCCTTAGGGATCGTGTTGTGGATCTTAACAGAGCTTGCGATCATGGCAACAGATATCGCAGAAGTCATCGGTGCAGCAATTGCTTTATATCTGCTTTTTGGCATTCCGCTGGTTTATGCCGTTTTCATTACTGTATTCGATGTCCTGCTCTTATTGTTGCTGACAAAAGTAGGATTTAGAAAAATCGAAGCAATCGTCGTCTGTTTGATTTTCGTGATCTTGTTCGTTTTTATTTATCAAGTCGCATTGTCTAATCCAGATTGGCACGCAATGATGCGCGGCTTTATCCCAACCAAAGAAACATTTTCTGATTCTCCATCGATTGGCGGACAAACACCGCTGACTGGCGCTTTAGGGATCATCGGTGCCACAGTGATGCCGCATAACCTTTATTTGCATTCGGCTGTCTCGCAAACGAGAAAAATCGATCATGAGGATCAAGAAGAAGTTGCTCAAGCCTTGCGCTTCACAACTTGGGATTCAAATATCCAATTGACAATGGCTTTTTTCGTTAATGCACTGCTTCTGATCATGGGGGTTGCCGTCTTCAAAACAGGTGCCGTAAAAGATCCTTCATTTTTCGGTTTGTATCAAGCTCTTTCAAATCCTGATACATTGAGTAATGGCGTGTTGATGACTGTAGCAAAATCTGGACTCTTGTCTACATTGTTTGCTGTCGCACTGCTGGCATCCGGCCAAAATTCAACCATCACTGGTACATTGACTGGACAAGTCATCATGGAAGGATTCATCCATATGAGAATGCCTATTTGGCTGCGCAGATTAGTTACTCGTCTACTTTCTGTCGTGCCAGTTCTTATCTGTGTCCTGCTTACGAGCGGAAAAGGGACTTTAGAAGAACATAATGCATTGAATCAGCTGATGAACGATTCGCAAGTCTTTCTGGCATTCGCCCTTCCCTTCTCTATGATCCCATTGCTGATGATGACCAACAGCCAAACAGAAATGGGCAAACGTTTCAAGAATTCATGGCTCGTTAAACTATTAGGCTGGTTTTCTGTAATCAGTTTGACCTATTTGAATCTCCAAGGCTTACCTCGTCAAATCGAAGGACTTTTTGGAGATAATCTTTCTGAATCGATGCTATTAGTTGCTGATACAGTCGCTTACGGCGTGATTATTGGAGTCCTTGGTTTACTTGCTTGGACGATCATTGAGCTTTATAAAGGAAACAAACGGCAAGAAGCACTCGTAAAAGAAACAGCTTAAAAGGCAAAAAAAGACCGCTGTATCTGATTATTGATCAGGTACAGCGGTCTTCTTTTTATTTAGCAGCAGCAAGAATAGTTGAAAGCATTTCTGGATCAAATATGCCTTCCTTCAACATGTTTATCTCGTGGCCGTAAGGAGCTTTTTTATTCTTCTTATCTTCGCCAATGTAAGGAGTTTCTAAGATTTTTGGTACAGTCTCAAAATTTGGATGGTGGACGATTCCGTGCAAGGCTTCAAAACCGATCGTACCAAACCCAATATTCGCATGACGATCTTTATGTGAGCCTTGGTCATTTTTCGAATCATTGATATGCAGCACTTTCAAACGATCTAGTCCGATGATTTTATCAAATTCTGTCAAAACACCGTCAAAATCATTTTTGACATCATAGCCTGCATCATTGGTATGACAAGTGTCAAAGGTAACCGAAAGTTTTTCATTGAGTGTTACGCCGTCAATGATTTTTGCCAATTCATCAAATGTCCGTCCAATCTCTGTTCCTTTTCCTGCCATCGTTTCCAATGCGATTTGTGCTGTTTGGTCTTTTGTCAGTACTTCATTTAATCCCTCGATGATTCTTGCAATCCCAGCATCTGCGCCCGCACCAACATGCGCGCCTGGATGAAGGGTGATTTGTTCTGCGCCTAATGCTTGCGCACGTTCGATCTCATCTCGTAAAAATTGCACAGCAAAACCAAACATCTCTGGTTTGACAGTATTGCCTAAATTAATGATGTATGGTGCATGAACAACGATATTTTTGATTCCGTTTTCTGCCATAAACTGCTTTGCAGCAGGAATGTTCATTTCTTCGATTGCTTTTCTTCTGGTATTTTGCGGTGCGCCTGTATAAATCATAAATGTTGAAGCGCCGTAGCTTGCTGCTTCTTCTGCAGAACCTAAGAACATCTTCTTCCCGCTCATACTTACATGTGACCCTAATAACATCTTCTTTCCCCCTGATTCTATTGTGCTTTTTTTATAGTAACTGAAACCATAGATAAAGAAAAGTTTCGGAACTGTTTTTTCTTAGAAATCGTCAAAAGTACAAAAATTTATTAGGAAAATCGACCCTCACTATTTTTTTGGTCGTTTTTTTGCTATAATTATTCGAAATACAATCCATAGTTGAGGTGACCTCATTGCCACGAAAAAATACTCGAAAAAAAAATAGACGTTCCAAACAGTCGCGTACCCAACAGCCAAAATGGTTCATCGGAAATGTCATTTTCCGTGTGTTCCAGTCTTTGTCTGTTCTTATTATTGTTTTGCTGCTTTTGGGCGGTGCCCTTGCGTTCGGGATTGGTTCTGGCTATTTTGCCTACCTCGTTGAAGACACAAGTACGCCGACAAAAGAAGAATTACAAGTTGAATTGGGTAATATCACAGAAACGTCGAAGCTGGTTTATTCAGACAATTCAGAGATTGCACAGATCCAAACTGATTTGATGCGGACGACTGTTAACACTGATCAGATTTCTCCGCTTTTAAAAAGTGCACTTATCAGTACCGAAGATGAATATTTCAAAGAACACAAAGGTTTTGTACCAAAAGCAGTGCTGCGTGCTTTAGTTTCTGAAGCAACAGGCATTGGTTCATCTGGCGGTTCGACATTGACGCAGCAATTAGTCAAACAGCAGATCCTGACAGATGAAACGACTTTTAAACGGAAAGCAAATGAGATCTTGCTTGCTTCACAAGTCGAAAAATATTTTTCTAAAGATGAAATCATTACTACTTATCTAAATGTCTCACCATTTGGCAGAAACAACAAAGGACAAAATATTGCTGGTGTCCAAGAAGCCGCTCAAGGGATTTTTGGTGTTGATGCAAAAGATCTGAACTTGCCGCAAGCAGCCTTTATTGCTGGTTTGCCTCAAAGTCCGATCACTTATAGTCCTTTTACTAATACTGGTGCGCTGAAAGAAGATTATTCTGCCGGACTTGAACGAAAAGATTTTGTTCTCTTCAGTATGTACCGCGAAAAAGCTATTACAAAAGAAGAATACGAAGAAGCAAAAAGCTATGATTTAGCGAAAGATTTTCTGCCGCAAGAAATTGCCAAACAAGCAGATCACGGCTTCCTTTATTACACATTGATGGATGAAGCAGCACAAATCATCACGAAACAGTTAGCGGAAAAAGACGGCGCGGATCTATCCGATGAAGATACACAGGCAGCTTACTATCAAAAAGCACAACAGAACATCCAAAACAAAGGCTATACGATCCACTCGACGATCGACAAAGATATTTACAATGCGATGCAAGACGCAGTAGCAAATTACGGCTATATGCTTGATGACGGAACTGGTGACCGCGTCGAAACTGGGAATGTCTTGATGGATAACAAAACGGGACGGATCTACGGATTTATCGGCAGTCGAGATTATGCCCAAAGCCAGAACAACCATGCGTTTGTTACACAGCGACAAGCTGGTTCTTCTATCAAACCAGTGCTCGTTTATGGACCTGCGATCGACATGGGCTTAGTTGGTTCAGAAACACGTGTCTCTGATTATCCAGCGACTTGGTCAGAAGGCAGCTATGCCGGACAAAAAATCGTCAATGCGACAAATGAAGGCTCAAAAACCTTCCAAACATTGCGGGAAACATTGGAGTGGTCCAATAACATCCCTGCGTATCACCTTTATCAAGAAGTCTTGAACAAAGGCGGCTCGAAACAATACGCTTACGAAAGTTATCTATCAAAAATGAACTATCCGACAAATAGCAACTGGGGTGTTGAATCTGCACCTCTGGGAACGGTTGAAGTAACTACTTTGCAACAAACGAATGGGTTCCAAGCATTGGCAAATAATGGTGTCTATCAGCAAGGCTACATGATCGATTCTATTACAGACAATGCAGGAAACGTGATTTACAAACACGAAGAAAAACCAGTTCGAGTCTTCTCTGAAGCATCTGCCTCTATTATGAATGACTTGATGCGAAGTGTAATCACTGCGAAGAAAACGACACCGTTCAAAGATGTTCTGACAAGTTTGAATAGTGATCTTGGAAATGCAGACTGGGTCGGTAAAACCGGTTCTACCAATGAATATCGAGATTCTTGGCTGATCGTCTCGACGCCTTCTGTCACAATCAGCGGATGGTCTGGACATGATGACAATCTGGCGATGACAAGTGCGGCTGGTAAACGAACAGCGAATTACATGGCCAACTTGATCAATCGAATTTATCAAACGAATCCAGATATCTTTGGCAAAGACGAGAAATTCGAACTCTCTTCCGATGTCATCAAAAAGAAAGTTTCTTCCTTTACAGGAGAACTATCTGGAAAAGTCGAAGTTGACGACAAAAAAGTTCAGACACCGAAAAAAGAAGTTGAATCGCTATGGGCTAAAAATGGACCAGCGAAGAGTACTTTCCACTTTGGGATCGGCGGCACCGATGATGATTATAAAAATTATTGGAGCAAAGTCGGCGACGCTGACTAATACAGAAATGCCCTGAAACAGATTTGTTTCAGGGCATTTTTTTGCACGCTCTGCTGATTAAAAAAAGACCTAAAACAAGGCTGTTTTAGGTCTTTATCTCTACTTTATTTTGTTGAACCTTTTTCTTCGATTCCATAAGGTAAAATGATTGTTTTTTCTTCAACTTCTTCTTTGTTCATCATTTTTGTCAACAAACGCATTGCAACAGCACCGATATCATATAAAGGTTGTGTAATACTTGTCAAACGAGGACGAGCCACTTCTGTTAGTAATGAATTGTTGCTTGTGATGATTTCGAATTCTTCAGGGACTTTGATTCCTTTGTCGATCATACCGTCTAAGATACCGATCGCTAATTCATCATCTGACACATACACAGCAGTTGCGCCGCTGTTATGGATACGATCAACTAATGATAATCCGTCTTTGAAGTTGTAAGCAGCTTCAAAGATCAAACCTTCGCTGTATGACAAACCGTTTTCTTTCAATGCTTCTTTGTAGCCTTTCAAACGGTTTTGGCCGTTGATTGGATCAATTAATGCACCGCTGACAAAAGCGATTTTTTCGTTGCCGTTTTTCGCTAATTTATCGACAGCATCTTTTGTTGCTGAAGTATAGTCGATATTTACACTGCCTACTTGTTCGTCTGGGTCGATTGAACCAGCTAAAACAACAGGAGTTTTTGAACGAGAAAATTCTCCGCGGATCTCATCTGTGATATGGTGACCCATGAAAATCACACCGTCAACTTGTTTCGCCAACAAGTTGTTCAAAACGTTAACTTCTTTTTGGTCATTTCCATCTGAGTTTGCCAAAATAATATTGTATTTGTACATTGTCGCAACATCGTCGATTCCTCGTGCTAATGAAGCAAAGAACATATTGCTTACATCAGGGATGATTACGCCGACTGTTGTTGTTTTTTTGCTTGCTAATCCACGTGCAACCGCGTTTGGACGGTAATCAAGACGATCGATCACTTCCAAGACTTTCTTTCTAGTAGCAGGTTTTACATTTGGGTTGCCATTTACGACCCGGGAAACAGTAGCCATTGAAACGTTTGCTTCTCTTGCCACGTCATAAATTGTGATTGTTTGTTTCTCCATGAATTTTCTCCTCTTCATATTTATATGTTTTCTGAAAATATGACTTACATTTCTAAAATAGAATAGCAAATTATTTTAATAAATGCAACCGTTTTATCTCTGTTTTCATGAAAATTTTTAATTTCTTTCAATCGATATGAATTGGTCTTTGCTTTGTTTAGTGGTACAATATACGAAACTTTACCACCCTATGAAAGAAGGAAGTTCAATGAACACAGCTAAAATTCAAGAATTACGTCAATGGATGGCGCAAAAAGAAATCGATCTTGCTTATATCAGTGACCCAGGTCACATCGCTTATTTTGCAGGATATGAAAGTGATCCTCACGAACGTGTACTCGCTCTTTTTATCCCATTAGAGAAAGATCCTTTCTTGTTCACTCCTGCTCTTGAAGTAGAAGATGCGCAAAACAGCAGCTGGGCTTATGATGTCCGCGGCTATCTAGACAGCGAAAATCCTTGGGCGATCATCCGCAAAGAAATCAGCGCGCGTTATGGCGAATTGAAAACTATCGGTATCGAAAAAAATGCGTTGACTGTCGATCGTTATGAAGAAGTTAAAGATATGGTTCCAGGCGCTGCTTCTTTTAAAGATTTGACTCCTGCTGTCCAACGTCTGCAATTGATCAAAACAATCGAAGAAAAAGACAAATTGATTGCTGCCGGACAATGGGCAGATGTTGCCTTTGAAGTTGGTTTCCGTACGCTTAAAGAAGGAATCACTGAACAAGCTGTGATTGCAGAGATCGAATATCAATTGAAAAAACAAGGTGTTTCTAAAATGTCTTTCGACACATTAGTCTTAGCAGGAAAAAATGCTGCTAGTCCTCATGGTGCGCCAGGCAATACAAAAATTGCGCCAAACGAACTTGTTTTGTTTGACTTAGGTGTTGAATGGAATGGCTACTGCAGTGATGCAACACGAACAGTTGCGTTCCAAAAACCTACTGAATTCCAAGAAAAAATCTACAATATCACTTTAGAAGCACAATTGGCTGCTCAAGAAGCTGTACGCCCTGGTATCACAGCTGGCGAACTTGATCAAATTGCTCGTAAAGTGATCGACGGCTATGGCTACGGAGAATATTTCAACCACCGTTTAGGACACGGAATCGGTACAACTGTTCATGAATATCCTTCTCTAGTTGAAGGAAACGACTTGGTGATCGAAGAAGGTATGGCCTTTTCTCTTGAACCAGGAATCTATATCCCTGAACAAGTCGGTGTTCGTATCGAAGACTGTATCTATGTAACAAAAGATGGCTGTGTACCATTTACAACAACTTCAAAAGAATTGCTTGTTTTAGGTTAAAAGCAGTTACCTATAAAATATAAACAAAAAAAGCTGGCAAACGATTTTACGTTTGCCAGCTTTTTTGAGTACTTGACTAGTCTTCTGGATTGTTTTGTTCCATTGTTTCTTTTAATTCTTCTTTAGATTTTTCCAAATCTTCTTTTGCCATATTTGCTGTTTCTTTCGCATCTTCAACTTCCGGCTTTGCTTCTTCTACGCCTTCTTTGACTGTTGATTTTGCTTTTTCAGCTGTTTCTTTGACGTCGCCAGCCATGTCTTTTGCAGTATCAGCAGCTAATTCATGTAAATCTTCTTTTTTGTCTTTGACACTCGCAGCTGATTTTTTGAAACGGTTAGACAAATCTTTCGATTGTTCTTTCAAGTCAACTAAAATGTCATCTGACAAATCTGCTGCTTCGTCAGAAGAATCTTCTGCTTTTTCTTTCATCGAGCCAGCAAGATCACCTGCTTGTTGTGAAAGGACTTGGGCTTTTTCTTTAGCGATTTCTGAGATATTTGCTGTTTTTTCTTTGGCCATATCTGTGTAGTCAGAAGCTTTGTCCAATAAATCATCTGCTTGAGAAGCTAATTCGTCTCTCAATTCTTTTCCTGATTTTGGTGCCAATAAAAGTGCTGCAACTGCTGCTGCTGTTCCTCCGATAACTGCTCCTAATAAAAATCCGCCTTTTTTAGTCATTACATTTCCCCTCCAGTTGGTTGATCTGTCTTTTTGTGTTTAAAGAATTTCATTGCTGTACCGCCGACTTTTCCGGCAACTGTTGCTTTGGCCGTTGTTTTTCCGATACTGCCGACTCTTGTTACTAGATGTTTGCTTGAAGTGTTCAATTCTGATACACTTTCGCTTAAATCAGCAACTGCTGTGAATAAAGGATCGATCGTTGCAACTTTTCCATTCACATCTTGCAGCAATTCATTACTTTTGACTAATAGTCCCTCTACTTGTCTTGAAAGAAGGTCTACGTCTTTTGTGACTACCTCGATTGTTTTATTTGCTTCAGCCACAGTAGTATCGACTTTATTCAGTGTTTTCGATACTTGCATCAATACACGTACTAGAAAAACGACTAGCACAGCAAATGCGATAGCGGCAATGAGTCCCGCAATCTCTCCACCCGTCATATCCAAACTCCCTTCTTATTCTTCTTATACTAAGAATAGCATTTACGTTTTTTTAAAACAAATAAAAAACAGCCGAAATATCATTTTTTAATAAAAGAAAAATTTAGGATATATAAATCGGTTTCCTTTGTATCTACTAGCTGTCTTTTTTGAAAAAACGAGCAGAGATCGCTCCCTGCTCGTTCAGTTTTTCCATGCAGAAGCTGCTGGAATATTGTTATTTCTCAGCAGTTTCTACTGCTTGTTTTTCTTTTTTTGCTGGTTTTGCATCTGGTTTTCCAGCAGCTTCTTCTTCGCGCAATTCTTTTCCTAATTGGATGATGTAATCTTTCAATGGCGCGCCCACTTCTGGATGTGTCAGACCGTATTCGATACTTGTTTTCATAAAGCCGAATTTGTCGCCTACATCATAACGTTTTCCTGTAAATTTACGGGCAAAAACGCGTTGTGTTTTGTTCAATGTATCGATGGCATCTGTCAATTGGATCTCATTACCAGCTCCTGGTTCTTGTGTTTCCAAGATTTCAAAGATCTCTGGCGTTAAAAGATAGCGTCCAATAATAGCTAAATCACTTGGGGCTTTGCTTGGTTCTGGTTTTTCAACAAAGTTTGTGACGTTGTATAACCCTTCTTCCAATTCGCCTCCTGGATTGATGATCCCATATTTCGAAGTGTCTTCGTGAGGAACTTTCATTACAGCAATCGTTGATGCATGTGTTTTTTCATAATCATCGATCAGCTGCTGTGTCAAAGGAATCTCGTCTTCCATGATGTCATCGCCAAGCATGACCACGAAAGGTTCGTTCCCGATAAATGCTTTGGCTTGTAAAACAGCATGACCTAAACCTCTTGGATGTGATTGACGGATAAAGTGCAGATTTACATCTGTTGTTTCTTCTACTAATTTCAGCAATTCTGTTTTTTCTTTTTCTTTTAAGTTTGTTTCAAGTTCGATATTCGCATCAAAGTGATCTTCGATAGGACGTTTTGCTTTTCCTGTAACGATCAAGATGTCTTCGATTCCTGAATTCAGTGCTTCTTCTACGATAAATTGGATCGTTGGTTTATCGACGATCGGCAGCATTTCTTTTGCCATCGCTTTCGTTGCTGGTAAAAATCTTGTTCCTAGTCCTGCTGCTGGGATAACCGCTTTTTTTACTTTCATACTTTTCTCTCCTTTGAACAATAATTGAAATCACTTTTTAGAATGTAAATTCGTTTTCTTCTTTGCCGTCGCGCAACATGATATCTTTTGCTGCTTGTCGGACATCTTTACCTTCATATAACACGCTGTAGATGGTTTCAGTGATCGGCATTTCGATTTTCAGCTGCTGTGCTAATTCCAGCGCTGCTTTCGTTGTTGCGACACCTTCAACGATCATCCCCATGTTCTCTAGTACTTCTTCCAGTTTATGGCCTTTTCCTAGAAGATTACCGGCACGCCAGTTTCTTGAATGGACACTTGTACATGTTACGATCAAATCACCTACTCCGCTCAAACCGATGAACGTCAATGGATTTGCGCCCATCGCCACGCCTAAGCGGCTGATTTCTGCTAAGCCGCGTGTCATGATGGCTGCTTTGGCATTGTCGCCAAAACCTAAACCATGGATCGCTCCCGCACCAATGGCAATGATATTTTTCAAAGCCGCTCCCGTTTCGACACCAATGACATCATCATTTGTGTAAATACGGAAATAATCATTCATGAATAATTGCTGAACTGTTTCTGCCGCTTTGAAATCAGTGCTTGCCGCAGTAATGGTCGTGATATCCTGTACCGCGACCTCTTCTGCATGACTTGGACCAGATAAAACGGCAATGGCTTGTCGTTTTTCTTCTGGAATCTCTTCAGCGATTACTTCAGAGATACGTTTGTGTGTGCCTTGTTCCAATCCTTTGCTGGCATGGATGATCAATGGTTTGGTATTCATTTTTTGCACCAGTTCTTGCGCCACTGTTCGAATCGCTTTTGTTGGGACAACGAACAAGATCGCATCGGCACCATCAACTGCTTCTGCTAATTCTGTGTATCCAACGATCGTATCTGGCAGCTTGATCTCTGGCAGATAATGGCGATTCGTGTGATAAGTGTTGATTTCTCCGATTTGGGCTGGTTTATGGCCCCAAAGACGCACGTCATGTCCATTTTCTGCTAAGACTTTTGCTAGAGACGTCCCCCAAGAGCCTGGTCCTAAAACGGCAATTTTTTGTTTCATGAACAGAACCTTCTTTCTTTGCTTTCCGATCAGACGATCCGTTGATTTGTGCCGTGAGATCGATCGTAATCGTGTAAATCAGGATATTTCTTCCGGCGCCAGACCATCAAAGCAATCGCACCGATGAACAAAATAACAGATAACAACTGTGATACACGGATGGTACTCATTAAGTATAAACTATCTGTACGCATCCCTTCAATAAAGAAGCGTCCGAAGCTGTACCATGCTACATATCCTAATGCTACTTCTCCTTGTTTCAACAAATGCGGACGTTTCCGCAACACCAGTAAAATAATAACACCTAAAATACTCCAAGCTGATTCATAGAGGAAAGTAGGTTGACGATAGATGCCGTCGATGTACATATTATCAATAATAAAGTTAGGTAAATGAAGACTTTCCAAGAAACGACGTGTCGTATTTGGGCCAAACGCTTCATGATTCATAAAGTTTCCCCAGCGTCCGATGGCTTGTGCCAGCAAAACACTTGGCGCAGCAATATCCAAAAACGTCCACAATGAGATAAAATGATATTTGGTAAAGAAATATAAAGTGATTCCGCCAGCGATCAAGCCACCGTAAATCGCTAATCCGCCAGCACGAATGTTAAAAATCTGGATTGGATCTGCAATATATTGCGGCAAATCAAACAGCACGTAATACAAACGTGCGCCGATGATCGACAAAGGTAATCCCCACAACATAAAGTCTGTTACATCATCTGCCTTCATACCTACTCTGACGGCTTCTCTGCTGCTTAGCCAAACGGCAAGTACGATACCAGAGACGATGATCAATGCATACCAGTAAACTGGGATGCCTAAAAATTCAAACGCTACACGATTGATTTGCGCGAGCATAATTCCACTCCTTCTATTTGGGGACAAACATACATAATACTACTATTCTTTTATTTAGATTATTGTCCTGAATTTTCTTCGATAAGCTGGCTTAACCGCTCTTCGAACGTTTTTGTTGCATCAAATCCCATGGTTCTTGCGCGGAAATTCATGGCAGCAACTTCGATAATGATTGCCACGTTTCGCCCAGTTTTTACAGGGATCTTGATTTGCGGAACAGAGACTTCAGCGATTTCTACTGAGGTCGCTTCTGACCCTAAGCGATCATATTTTTTATCTTTTGCCCAGGCTTCCAGATAAACAGCAAGCTGGACTTGCATCGACCCTCGAACGGCACTGGCTCCAAATAAGTTCATGACGTCGATGATCCCGATTCCTCGGATCTCGATCAAGTGTTCCAAGATTTTCGGTGGTTCTCCGACAACTGTCAGTTCGTCTTGTTGGTAAACATCCACTCGATCATCTGCAATCAAGCGGTGACCGCGTTTGATCAATTCTAACGCTGTTTCACTTTTACCAATGCCGCTGTCTCCTTGGATCAAAACACCCAAACCATAGACATCCACTAAAACCCCATGGACACTTGTACGAGGCGCCAGACGCCCGTCTAGATAGCTTGACAGCTCTCCTAGTAAACGCGAGGTAGAAATAGGTGACCGCAAGACTGCCATCCCGTGCTCATTCGCAGCTTGGATCATTTCTTCCGGTGCTGGTAATCCTCTTGATATGATAAAAGCCGGCATATCCTCACTGCAAAGCCGACGCATGATCATCAAGCGTTCTTCTGGGATCATTCGGTCTGTAAAACTGATTTCTTTGCTTCCAAACAGTTGCAGACGGTCATGCGAATAATAATTAAAATAACCTGTTAATTCAAGCCCCGGACGAGAAATCTCACCCGTAGCGATTACACGGTTTAAACTTTGTTCATCGCCTGTCACGATTTCCAAAGAAAGTTTTTCCACTAATTGACTAACTTTGACAACTTCTGCCATACATGCTCCCTCGTTTCTCTTTAGAGTATTCCTCTTATTTATTTTATCATTCTCTTCTTAAAAGTACTACAAAATAAGGCGGAAAGAATAACACTTATTTTTTAGCAAAGAAAAACCTTATGTGCGTAAGCTTCTTTCTCTTCAAATCTTTTTTACATGTTATTTAGCGCTTTCGAAAACATGTATATTTCCATAAAAAAACGAGGAGAACGATTTTTGTATCGTTTTCCTCGTGTATTTTATAGCTGATAAAAATTTAGTTTCTGTCTCTTTGCTGGTTATCTTCTTCGATTCATATTATGCTCGCTGACAATCATGTTCACAACGGACATGATGACAGCAACCAATACCGCTCCGCCAAAAGAAGAGAATCCGAAATTCATTCCTCCTACAAAGAAAGAAGTCATTTGGAGAATCACCCCATTGACTACCAGGCTGAACAAGCCAAGTGTGAGCAATGTTAGCGGTAAAGAGAGCAACGTCAAGACTGGTTTCACCAGCATATTCAAAATCGATAGAATAAAACTGGCTACGACAGCTGTCCAGATACTGCTGACATGCAGGATATTAGGAAACAAGACAGCTAAAGAGATAAATGTCAATGCATTAACGATGATCCGCTGAAAGTAAGACATTAGAAGTCACTCCAATCGTCATCATCGATCTTTTCAGCTTCTTTCGGTTTTTTGCTTGTTTTTTGTCCATGATTGTTGCTTGTGTAATAGCTGTTGTCATGTCCATAAGTACGAGTAGAACGTCCAGAAGGGATGATCAATGCTAATAAAATATATAGAATGATCGGACTTCCAAATGCCACCAAACTCAAGAATACGTAAATCACACGTACCACTGTTGGGTCAATGCCGATATATTCTGCGATCCCCGCTAATGTACCTGTCAATACTACGTTTTTATTTGATTTCGTCAATCGCTTTTTCATAATTTAATCACCTCTGTTCTACTTATTTTAAAGGAAAGGAGAGGGAAAATATACCCCTCCTCTTTATTTTTCAGTGTCTTTTAAGAAAATGTTTCCTGTAGTTGTAGATAATTGTAACTGTGCCAATTGCTCACCTGTTAAACGACGGAATTGAAGCATTTGATTTGTCCGTTCTTTTTTCTCACGGATCACTTCATAGTTTGTCATGCGGCTGTTGATGCTTCCTAAACTTGTTTTTGCATGTCCTTCTACACCAAGATCATCTGGGATAGCTACTTTGACGTTTCCGTTGACTGAGCTGGCTACGATTTTCTTCAAACGATCTTCTTTCGCTGTGACACGGATGTCGCCGTTAACTAATGAAACAGACAAGTTTTCTGGTGTTGCGCCAACTGTGACTGTACCGTTGACTGTTTCAATGATCGAATCTAAGATATTCCCGCTTTTCACATCGATATTGCCGTTGACGCCTTCGATTTCAAGCATCGTTGCTGTCAATTCGTTGATTGCGATGTTGCCGTTTGTTGATTTTGCATAGACATCTTTTGTTTCCAAACCGTCAACTGTGATTGTACCATTCAATAATTTGATAGCTACATGATCATAGATGCGTGCTGGCAAATAAAAGACTAGGTCTGCACGGACACGTTTATTCGGGATTTGGAATGAAATATGATCTTCATTCACTTCGATTTGGCTTCGTACAGAAAAGGCTTCGAATGGTTCTTCGCTCATTTTTCCGTATAATTTGATTTTTGCTTCTACTTTGACATCTTCTTTGTCCCAAGTTTTCAATAGGACACTTCCGTTTGCTGCTTTGATGTCGATAATACTTGCATCTGGCGCTTCATAGTAGAATTCATGTTCAAATTTTGTTGTTGCGATGCCTGGCATACGTAAGCTGACATCTTTCCATTCCATGTTGTCGTTGACTGTCTCAGAGACAGTTTGGAATGTTTTCTTCAAGAATTTACCTAATTGTGAACCTGCTTCAGACATTTTTTCACCGACTTGGTTCAATGTGTCTGTTGCTTGTTCTTTCCAGTCATCTGGTAATTCGAATTTTTCGCCAAGTGCTTCTTTCTTTTCAGACCATTGGCTTCGGCGGATACTTTTCAGTTCTGCGTCCAAACGAATTTGTTTTTCTTGAAGCTGATTGTTTTTGTCTTCTAATTCTTTGATTTCTTGTTCAACTTCACTGCGAAGTTCAAGTTCTTCTTCAGATAATCCGCTGAGTTCTTCTTTTGTGTTCAACTCCATCAATGTTTCCTGTTTTTCATTGAGGCGGACGTTGTTTTCTTTGATTTCCGCGTTGACTGTATCTAGTTCAGCAGAGGCTTTGTTTGCTTCTGTTGCTAACTCATCAAGGATTTTTTCCAAGTTTTCTTGATCTTCTTTTTCTTTGGCTTTTGGATCAGGTTCATCTGTTTTTGGTTGTTCCGTTTCGCCATTTTCCAATTCGTCTAACAATTGACCGATTTTGTCTTGCTCTTTATTCGCAGAGACTTGGTCTGCTTCTTTTTCGATTTGTTTTTCGTCTTTTTCAGTTGCCATGCTTTCTAATAAATCTAAGCCTTCTTCAGTAGAGAGAATTCCTTTTTTGACTAAGTCTAATATACGTTCTCTTTCTTTCATGGAAATTGCCTCCTTGAGCAAATATAGTTTGCGTTGTTTTCCTTACATCCATATTATGCCTTCTTTTACATCAAATGTCATAGGACTTAAGTAGGAACTTTCTCTCGGACTTGTGGAAGAATGGAAAGAATGCAGTCAAATATAGAAAAAACAGCACCTGATTTCATATCGGGTGCTGTTTTGCATATGTCAAAAGTTCTTAAAACATTTCGTCGTGGCTGCTGTTCAATTCTGTGATTTTCCCAGTTGCCAAGTAAACGATCCATTCACAAATATTTGTGACATAGTCGCCGATACGTTCTAAGTAGCTGGCAACGTTCAAATAATCGGTTCCGCTGATGACTGTTTCTGGATTGGTTTCCATATTTTGGATCGTTGCACTATAGATGCGGTTGAAATAATCGTTTACGCGCTGATCCATATTCGCAATCGTACGCGCATCTTTTTCATCTGTTTTAACGTAAGCAACAAGTACGTTATCTACCATTTTTTTCACGTAATCAGACATGTCCGAGATTTCTTTTTCGATTTCCGGGATTCTTGTTTGTCCTTTTACACGGATCGTTGATTTTGCTACAGAAACAGCATGGTCTGCCATACGTTCCAAGTCTGAACTTGCTTTCATCACGGTGATGATCATGCGCAAGTCTGTTGTTACGGGCTGCTGCAACGCAATCATTTCAAAACTTTTTTTCTCTAAACGGATTTCCATGTCATTGATATTTGAATCATTCTCAATGACTTCTTTCGCCAATACCTTGTCGTGCTTGATATATGAGCGAACAGATTTATGAACGGCACTGCTGACCATCATCCCCATCTCGTAAAATTGATTGTGGAGATTCAGCAATTCTTCTTCAAATTGTGTACGTAACATTCTTTCTCCTCCTTATCCAAAGCGTCCTGAGATATAGTCTTCTGTTTCTTGTTTTTGAGGATTCAAGAAGATTTTCTTGGTATCATCAAATTCGATCAGGTTTCCATCTAAGAAGAACGCTGTTTTGTCAGAGATACGGGAAGCTTGTGACAAGTTATGCGTAACCATGATCAGCGTATACTTCTCTTTCAATTCTAACAGCATGCTCTCGATTTTACCTGTAGAGATAGGATCTAGGGCGCTGGTAGGTTCGTCTAATAAAATGATTTCAGGATTGACGGCTAATACACGAGCGATACATACCCGTTGTTGTTGTCCGCCAGATAAAGATAAGGCGCTTTTGTTCAATTTGTCTTTGACATCGTCCCAAACCGAAGCAGCTTTTAAACTTTCTTCTACAACTTGATCTAATACGCGCTTGTCTTTTTCCCCTTTTAATTTTAACCCATAAATGATGTTTTCGTAAATCGAAAATGGAAAAGGATTCGGCTGTTGGAAGACCATGCCGATTTCTTTTCTAAGATCAACTGTATCTGTTTTTGGACCATAGATGTCTTTTCCTTTGTACAGCACACTTCCTGTGATCGTTACGCCTGGGATCAGATCATTCATACGATTCAGTGAACGAAGATAGGTTGATTTTCCACAGCCGGAAGGTCCGATCATTGCAGTGATTTCTCCCTGATTAAAACTTAGATCGATACCTTTCAATGCTTCTTTTTTACCATAATATAAGTGAAGATCTTTTGATGAGATGATTTCTTTTGTCATATTGAAGCCTCCATTTTAACCAAAGTGACCTGAAACATAGTCTTCTGTTGCTTGGATCTTTGGTCTGGTGAAAATCTTATTCGTTTTATCATACTCGATGACTTTCCCTAGATAGAAGAAAGCAGTGTAATCACTGATACGTGCTGCCTGCTGCATGTTGTGTGTAACGATGATGATCGTATAATCATTTTTCAGATTGACCAACGTTTCTTCCACTGTACCGGTAGAGATTGGATCTAGCGCGCTTGCCGGTTCATCAAGAAGCAGGATATCTGGTTTCATGGCAATGGCGCGGGCAATACATAGTCGCTGCTGTTGTCCGCCAGACAATGCCAACGCACTTTTATCCAAACTGTCTTTGACTTGATCCCATAAAGCCGCTTGTTTTAAACTAGTTTCTACGATTTCATCTAATTTCTTTTTATCTTTTTCACCATGCTGCTTCAATGCAAATGTAATATTTTCATAGATAGATTTACTAAATGGGTTCGGACGTTGGAACACCATCCCGATTCGTTTGCGCATTTCGTAGACATCGACTTGGAGTGCATTCACATCGACATCTTTGTAAATGATTTTACCTGTTGTTTTTGTATTTGCGATCCCATCGTTCATACGATTCAATGAACGAAGATAGGTAGATTTTCCGCAGCCGGAAGGACCGATCAATGCGGTGATTTTATTTTTTTCAAATTCAAGATCGATTCCCTTGATAGCTTCATTGTCGCCATACCATACATGCAGATCTTCTGTATGCAACGCTACTTCGTTTTGAGGAGCTATGGTCAGGATATTCGTATCATTCCAATTGTATTCTTTCATTCTCGCTCTTCTCCTTAAGCTGAAGTCATTTTACGATAAAGTCGTTTGCCCAATGCGCGTGCGCCGAAGTTGAACAAAAGCACAGCGATGATCAAAACAGCAGATGCACCTGCAGATACAGATACACCATCTGGCATCGTACCTTCTGTGTTGATTTTCCAAATGTGAACGGCTAATGTTTCGGCCTGGCGGAAAATACTGATCGGACTAGAGACACTTAGCGGATTCCAGTTAGTAAAATCAAGGGCTGGTGCACTTTGTCCAGCAGTGTATATCAATGCAGCTGCCTCACCAAAGATTCTTCCAGCACTCAAGATCACACCAGTCAAAATACCAGGTGTTGCTTCTGGAACAACGACTTTGATAACTGTTTCCCAACGTGACAAACCTAATGCCAAACCAGCTTCACGCTGCGTATAATGGACTGCCTGCAAAGATTCTTCGACTGTTCTTGTCAGCAGCGGCAAGTTGAACAATGTCAATGCCAACGCCCCTGAAATGATTGAAAACCCATATTGGAATTGGATAACGAATACCAAGAAGCCGAACAGACCGACAACGACTGAAGGCAATGAGCTTAGAATCTCGATCGATGTACGAATCACATCAGTCACCCAATTTTTCTTTGCATATTCAGACAAATAGATACCTGCTCCCAACGAGATCGGGAAGCTGATGATCATTGTGATGATCAATAAGTAAACCGAGTTGAACAGCTGGATACCGATACCGCCGCCTGCTTGGTAAGCTTTTGAAGGTTCAGTCAAAAATGACCATGAGATATGCGGCACGCCGCGAACCAAGATGTAAAGCAGCAATGCTGCCAAGATCAATACGATGATCCCTGAAATAGTATATAAAGCACCTGTAGCAATTTTATCTGAGCGTTTTGCATTCATTATTTCAAGGCTCCTTTCTTACCAATCAAGCGAATGATGATGTTAAAGAACAAGGACATCAGTAGTAAGATCAATGCTAATGACCAAAGAACATTATTTTCAACTGTTCCCATGATCGTATTCCCGATACCCATTGTTAAAATCGAAGTCAATGTTGAGGCAGGTGTGATCAAGCTAGAAGGCATCAATGCGGCATTCCCGATCACCATTTGGATCGCTAACGCTTCACCAAAGGCTCTTGCCATCCCAAAAACAACTGCCGTTAAAATACCTGGAATTGCTGCACGCAAAACGACTTTGTAAATCGTTTGCCATCTTGTCGCACCTAAAGCTAAAGATGCTTCTCGATAATGACGCGGCACTGCTTTCAGTGCATCAACAGTCATTGTTGTTACTGTCGGAAGAATCATGACGAACAAAACAAATGTACCGGCCAAGATACCAAAACCTGTTCCGCCAAAAAGATTTCTGACAAATGGTACGATCACTGTCAAACCGATAAAACCATAAACAACTGAAGGAATCCCAACAAGCAGTTCAATAACCGGCTGTAAGATCTTTGAACCGTTTTTTGGCGAGATTTCGGTCATAAAGACTGCTGCACCAATAGCAAATGGTGTTGCGACTAATGCAGAGAGCAGTGTAACGAAAAATGACCCTGTGATCATCGGCAGCGCCCCAACCATTGGCTTGCCGTCTGCGCCAAGTCTGCTTGGGTTCCAGCTTGTGCCGAAAAGAAAATCGAACACATTGATTTTATCTACAAAAAATGTTGCTAATCCTTTACTTGCCACAAAGTAAAAAATGGCTAAAACAACGATGACGATCAGTGCGATACAAAGAAAACTGATAAATTTCCCTCGCTGCTCCATTTTTGAACGTTTTGATTTTGTTAATAATGCTTTTTTCACATCTTCCACGAGATGATTCCCCCTTCACTAGGTTTCCCATACCTGTCTAGTGTACAAATCAAACATCAATTTGGTTTTAATAACATGTAAATCTTTCGCTAAGTTTGTAAATTTTTTGTAAAGACTACTCGCTGATCACATTACCTTCCCAATCACGTTCGACTTTCATACGAGAAATAGGGATATATCCTAGATCTCCGACGATATTTTCTTGGACTTCGTCTGATAACATGTAGGCCAAGAAGTCTTTTGTCAGATCAGTAGGTTCACCTTTTGTATACATGTGTTCATATGCCCAGATTGGCCATTCATTCGTTGTCACATTCTCTTCTGTTGGCTCTACACCGCCAATAGACAAAGTTGCTACATCTTTCGTTACATAAGAAAATGCTACATAACTGATTGCTCCTGGTGTATCTGCAACGATTTGCCGAACCATCCCGCTTGAATCTTGTTCTTGGGCTTGGATTGCGTTGTCGCCGTCAAGTACCCATTTTTCAAATGTACTGCGCGTTCCGCTTCCAGAAGCACGGTTCAAAATCACGACTGGCTGATCTGCCCCGCCGATTTCTTTCCAGTTTTTGATTTCCCCAACAAATAATTTATGGAGATCTTCCATAGAAATATCTTTAATACCAACTTCTTTATTTACGATCGGTGTGATGCCAACTGCAGCAACTTTGTGATCTTTCAATGACGCTGCATCGATCCCTGATTTTTCTTCTGCAAACAGATCGGAGTTCCCGATGTCTACTGCACCAGATTGTACTTGAGAAAGTCCAGTACCGCTTCCGCCGCCTTGAACGTTGATAAATCTTCCGGGATTGTCTGTTTGGTAGGCTTCCGCAGCTGTTTCAACCAGCGGCTGCAAAGCAGAAGAACCCACAGCTGTGATTGATTCTCCACGGTCGATCCATTGTGAACACCCCGATAAAACCATCACTAACCCGATAATTGGTAAAAATAATTTCAGTCTTTTCATCAAATTATCCCCTTCAACAATAAAGTAACTACAGTTTAACATTTTCCAACTTGGTTGAAAATCAATTGATTTTTTAAAATAACACTTGAAATAACAAATTATGGAAGAATTCCAGTAAAATACTATCCACGGTAAATAGACCTATGCTATACTTATTCTTGGAATATGACTCTTGGCTTTGCTCAGGAAACAACTTATTTCTTGCTTTCCCCAAAAACTGGAAATACCCCAAAGTTTTTCCTGCAATATCCGAGTGTATTTCATCATTTCTGTAGTAAATCATCGGAAATGGCTTCATAAAAAGGCTGGAACGATCATCGTCGACGATGACCGTTCCAGCCTTTTTTTTGCTTTACAAGCAGATTCTGCTCTATTCTTCACAAGATTGGAACAAATGAGCGGCTTGCTGTTTTTCTATTTTTTATTATAACAATGGTGAGATCAGACGGGCCAATCCTTCTTTTAATTTGATCAGCATTCCACGATTTTTGTAGATTTCCTTCGTCAGCTGCTGTGATACTTTTGAATCTTCCAAAAACGCCTGCCGCACTTCTTCGGCAATGGTTTGGTCATAAATCAGCGAATTGACTTCAAAATCTAATTTGAATGAACGAACATCGATATTTGCTGAACCGACAGAAACAACACCTCCGTCGATAATCATTGTTTTCGCGTGCATAAATCCTTGTTCATAGGTCTCGATGACTGCCCCATAATCCAATAATTCTGCTGCAAAAGAATACGTTGCCCAGTAAACAAGCAGATGGTCTGGCTTATTCGGAATCTGGATATGGACCTTAACCCCTGACAGCAATGCGAGTTTCAGTGCCTCATGGATCGATTCATCGGGAATATAATAAGGCGTTTGGATCAAAATTTCTTTTTTTGCCAAAGAAATCATCTTCAAATAAGTCATCTTGATTTGTTCATGCTCTGAATCTGGTCCGCTTGTCACAACTTGCATCGCTGTATGCCCATCTGATTCGATTTTCGGGAAAATCGCTGGTGAATACTGGACTTCATTTGTGTGTTGCGAATTCCAGTCCATCAAAAAGCGGTTTTGCAGTGCGTGTACTGCATCCCCATAGATACGCAAGTGATTGTCCCGCCAATAACCGAATTTTTTTACTAATCCCAAATATTCATTTCCTACATTAAAACCGCCAGTATAACCTATTTTCCCATCGATAACGACGATTTTGCGATGGTTTCGATAATTGATCCTTGGATTGATATAAGGAACAAAGAGCGGGAAAAAGAACGCCACTTCGCCGCCCGCTTTTTTCAACGCGTCAAAAAAGCTCATTGTGACCTGGGTAGAACCCCACGCATCTAAAAGCACTCGGACCTTGACGCCTCGCTTAGCTGCTCTGACCAGCGCATCACGAACTTCACTTCCCAGATCATCACTGCGATAGATATAATATTGCAAATGGATATGGTCAGCTGCTTGATCGATATCTTTGACTAGCGCATCAAACTTTTCTCTTCCATCTGTAAAAAGTTTTACTTTATTATTTGTCGTATACAACATGCTTTCAAAGACAGTCAGCATGTAGATCAATTGCTTCACATCGACTTGACCAGTTGGCGGATGCGGATATAACCCGCGCATCAATGCACGTTTGTCTTCTTCGATTTCTCGGTTCATCCCTGGTTTTCCTTGGATCTTCAAATCAAAAATCCGATCTTTAGAAATCCCTCTTCCAAAAAAGATATATAAAATAAATCCTGCGATGGGAATGAACATCAACACCAACAACCAGGCCCATGTCTGAGCAGTTTCTTTTCTTTCACGAAAAATAATAACGAGCGACAATAAAATATTCGCTATAAAAATAATCGTGATCAGGTTATCGAAAATACTCCTCATAGCCATACTCTCACCTCTTCATCTTCTAACCCTTCTAGCATAGCGAAGAAATTTTTTTAAGTAAAGAAAAATCTTGATTCTTTCCAACAGAACAGAAAAAAACCGCCAGACAAGAAGTAAAAATCAACTTCTTTGTCTGCGGTCTTATCATTCAATCCATTAAAATTTCAAGAATCTGCGCATTGAGATCACTGAACCTAATGATCCGATGATTACCCCAATACCAACCATCAATAGATTGATTCTCCAAACAAAATCTTCAGGATGAAGCAACGCGTAATTTGAACGCGGTGCAATCATTTGATAAATCTCGCGATACCCAAATGTCATGATCAAGACTGGGATGATCGCACCAATCAATCCGATCCAGCCGCCTTCTAAGAAGAAAGGCCAGCGGATATAGCCGTTTTTCGCACCAACCAAACGCATGATCTGGATCTCTCTTTGACGGGAAATGATTGTGATCCGAATGGTATTGGAAATCAGGAACATTGCTACAAATAACAGCAATGCAGCGGAGGCAAGTCCCCATGTCCGTACACCAGAGGCAATCTGGAAGATCCTATCTGATGATGTTCCACCGTAATCGGAGCGGAAAACATTTGGCAATTTCGACGCAGCTTCTGAGATATCTTTCGTATATTCTGGTTTCGTCGCGCTGACGATATATACGTCATATAAAGGATTGCTGTCTCCTTCAAACAAATTCCAAGCATCGCCCATTGCATCTTGGATTTTTTTCAACTCATTTTCTTTGCTGGAAAAAACGACTTTATCGACATGATCGATTTCGCCTAGTTCTTTTTCCAGTTTATCCATATCTTCTTGTTTTGTACCGATATCAACAAAAACAGAAACTTCGACATTTCCTTCGACGTCTTGAGCAAATTTCGTCGCATTCATGATGATCGCCATGAAAATACCTACCAGCGTCAACGTGATCGTCACTGCACTGACAGAAGCGATCGTCATCCAGCCGTTTCGTTTCAGGCTTTTGATACTTTCTAAAAGATGACGGAAAAAGGTTCTAATCATCGTATCCGTATTCCCCTTCCGCTTGGTCGCGAATGATGCGGCCGTTTTCGATTGCTATAACGCGATGGCGGATCGTGTTAACGATCGTGCTGTTATGTGTAGCCATCACGACAGTTGTTCCTTGTGCATTAATCCGGTCTAATAATTTCATGATTTCCCATGAATTTTCCGGGTCAAGGTTCCCTGTTGGTTCATCAGCGATCAGGACTTTTGGTGTATTCACGATTGCACGAGCAATTGATACACGCTGCTGCTCCCCGCCAGATAATTCACTTGGGAATACACGGACTTTATGTTTCAGACCGACTAAATCAAGGACTTCCATCACGCGTTTTTTGATATCTCGCGGTTTGCGTCCGATAACTTGCATCGCATAAGCGACATTTTCATAAACTGTCTTTTTAGGAAGCAGTTTATAATCTTGGAAAACGACTCCGATTTCACGTCGCAAATAAGGCACTTCACGTTCTTTGATCGACAGCAAGTCATGACCTGCTACGTTCAATGTTCCTTGTGTGGCTTTTTCTTCGCGATACATCAACTTGATAAATGTAGATTTCCCCGCCCCAGACGGACCAACTACATAAACAAACTCTCCTTGATCAATATTGACCGAGAGATTTCGGATGGCAGTCGTACCATTGGAGTACTTCTTCATTACATCCTGCATTTCAATCATATTATCTCTCCATATCTTTTTTCTGTCTTCAGATAATTATAGCATGAGAACATTTCAAAGTGCTTTCAAAGTTTTACAGTTTCATTTCAATTGTACATTTTCTGAGCCAAATCCTTTTATTGAAGGTTCATTTTTAAGTATGCATCAATAAATTCATCCAAATCGCCATCCATTACTGCTTGGACATTTCCCGTTTCATGGTTTGTCCGGTGATCTTTGACCATTGAATACGGATGGAAAACATACGAACGGATTTGTGAGCCCCAGCCGATCTCCAGCTGTTCCCCACGTAATGCGGCTGCTTCTTGTTCTTTTTTCTCTACTTCTAATTGATACAATTTTGCTTTCAGCATGCCCATTGCTTGCTCTCTATTTTTCAACTGTGAACGTTGCGCTTGACTGGCTACGACCGTTCCAGTTGGCAAGTGAGTGATACGAACGGCAGATTCTGTTTTATTGATATGCTGACCGCCAGCCCCGCTTGCTCGATACGTATCGATCTTCAAGTCGTCTGGATTGATGGCAATATCGATTTCTTCATTTAATTCTGGCATGACATCCACGGAACAAAAAGAAGTATGTCTTCTTTTCGCAGAATCAAAAGGTGAGATCCGGACCAAACGATGTACGCCCTTTTCTGATTTCAAATAACCAAATGCGTTATGTCCTTTGATCAAAAGCGTCACACTCTTGATCCCAGCTTCGTCTCCGGCTTGGTAATCAAGTGTTTCTACCTGATATCCATGCTGTTCTGCCCAACGTGTATACATACGTAAAAGCATACTGCCCCAGTCTTGAGACTCTGTTCCGCCAGCACCGGGATGAAGTTCAACGATTGCATTGTTACGGTCATACGGTCCATCTAAAAGCATAGATAATTCGTAGGATCTCAAACGTTCATCTAATGTCTTCAAACGATTTTCCAGCTCTTGCTGCATGTCGGCATCCGGTTCTTCTTGCAGCATTTCTGCCATCAACCCTAGTTCTTCCCATTCTTCTGATAATTGATGGAACTGATCGTAGGTTTCTTTATTCGCGTTGTTTTCATTGATGAGTTTTTGTGCTTCTTCGCTGTTATCCCAGAAACCTGGTTCAGCCATTTTGTGTTCCGCTTCTGCGATGTCTTCTTCTAGTTGATCTAAGTCAAAGAGACCTCCTGAAACTTGTGATTTTTTCTTCCATTTCTTGCAATAGATTACGTATTTCTGCGATTTCCATTTTGTTTCCTTCTTTCAGCAGTTAGTTTGTTGATTATTTTGAAATGTTTGATTTCTGCCTGAAACAGTAAAATCCATGATCTAGGAAACACAAGAAGCTGTTTCTAGTTCATGGATCTACTGGAATCAGAACACTTGAAGAAATTTTCTTCTGTGTTTTGTCAGGAATTAGAATTCATTTTTTCCATGACAATTTTTATATTTTTTCCCGCTTCCGCAAGGACATGGATCATTTCGTCCCACTTTTTCTACACGAACGGGTTGTTTTTTCGCACTTGTATTGCTTTGGCTTTGTGCTGTTTGTTCTGCTGGATGATTTGTCTCACCAGCTGCTACTTGTTCGCGTTGGATGTTTTGACGGATCTCTGCTTTCATGAATAGACGTGTTACTTCATATTCAATTGCACCGACCATGTCTTCAAACATTTTGTAGCCTTCTGTTTGATATTCGACTAATGGATTGTTTTGTCCGTAAGCACGAAGTCCGATTGATTGACGCAGCTGATCCATTGCATCGATATGATCGGTCCATTTTGAGTCAACAACACGCAAGATAACAACTTTTTCAAATTCCAATAGCTGTTCTGGACCATTCAAGTGGCTTGCTTTTGTATTAAAGACTTCTTGCGCTCTTTCATTCAAATAATCTTTGATTTCTTGCGGCGATTTTCCTTCGATATCTGCGAGAGAAATCGTATCTTCATGGACTAATGTATTGCCGGCAAAATCAACGATACCTTCTAAGTTCCAATTGCTTTTTTCTAATTGTGTATGCGCATCGACTACGCGGCTGATCGTACGTTTGACCATATTCATCAATTGTTGTGACAAGCTGTTTTCTTCCATGATCACATCTTGACGCTGGCTGTAGATTACTTCACGCTGTTCACGCATCACATCGTCATATTGCAAGACGTTTTTACGTGTATCATAGTTGTTTCCTTCCACACGTTTTTGGGCAGATTCAACTTGACGGCTAAGCATTTTACTTTGGATAACTGCATCTTCTTCGCCGATCTTCAAGCGGTCCAAGAAAGCTTTGATTCGTTCTGAACCAAAACGTTTCATCAAATCATCCTCTAGAGATAGGTAAAATTGAGACATACCTGGGTCCCCTTGACGTCCGGCACGTCCACGCAGCTGATTGTCGATACGACGTGATTCATGTCGTTCTGTACCGATAACTGCTAGTCCGCCTAGCTCTCTGACACCAAGTCCCAACTTGATATCTGTACCACGTCCGGCCATGTTGGTCGCAATCGTTACTGCGCCTTTTTGTCCAGCATTCATGATGATTTCTGCTTCTTTAAAGTGATTTTTCGCATTCAAGACTTCATGCGGTACTTTTTCTTGGTTCAGCATATCTGATAATAATTCAGATGTCTCAACAGCAACTGTACCAACCAAGACAGGCTGTCCTTTACGGTAGCGGTCTTTGATATCTTGGACAACTGCTTTGAATTTGCTTTCCAATGTTGGATAAAGCAAGTCTGCACGGTCATCACGAATCACAGGTTTGTTTGTAGGGATTTGGAAAACTTGGATATTGTAGATTTCGCGGAATTCTTCTTCCTCTGTTTTCGCTGTCCCTGTCATACCTGATAATTTTTTGTACATACGGAAATAGTTCTGGAAAGTGATCGTTGCCATCGTTTTTGTTTCGTCTTCGATCTCAACGCCTTCTTTTGCTTCGATTGCTTGGTGCAAACCATCTGAATAACGGCGGCCATCCATGATACGACCAGTAAATTGGTCAACGATCAATACTTTTCCTTCTTGTACAACGTAATCGATGTCGCGCAGCATGATGTAGTTGGCACGAAGCGCTTGGTCCATATGGTGCGTCAACGCTGTATTTTCGATATCGTACAGGTTCTCAAGCCCAAATGTTTCTTCTGCTTTTTCGATCCCTGCTTCTGTTAAGCCAATCGTTTTTGATTGGATATCGATTTTGTAGTCTTCGTCTTCTTTCAAGCGTTTGACAAAGTTATCTGTTCTTGTATATAAAGCAGTTGATTTTTCTGCTTGTCCAGAAATGATCAATGGTGTTCTTGCCTCATCGATCAAAATCGAGTCTACTTCATCGACGATTGCATAGTTCAAAGGACGCTGTACCATTTGATTGCGGTAAACGACCATGTTGTCTCTTAAATAGTCAAATCCTAATTCGTTATTTGTACTATAAGTAATATCACAATTATAAGCAGCACGTTTTTCGTCTGAAGATTTTGAGTTGATATTCAAACCAACACTTAATCCTAAGAAATTATAAAGTTCGCCCATTTCAGAAGCATCACGTGTTGCTAGATATTCATTGACTGTAACTACATGGACCCCTTCGCCAGTCAACGCATTCAAATAAACAGGCATCGTCGCTGTCAATGTTTTCCCTTCACCTGTACGCATTTCAGGGATATTTCCGTCATGCAGAACGATCCCACCCATAAGCTGTACATGATATGGGTAAAGACCTAGTACGCGCTTTGCGGCTTCGCGTACGACCGCAAATGCTTCTGGAAGCAATTGATCCAATGTCTCGCCTTTTTTGTATCTTCCTTTGAATTCCTCGGTTTTTGCTTGTAATTGTTCATCTGTCAAAGCAGCCATCGTATCCGCGTATGCTTCTACTTTTTTGGCAATGCTGTCTAAACGTTTGATTTCTTTTTTATCATTTTCGATGATTGTACGTATAAAATTCGCCATGCGTTATTTAATCTTCCTTTCTTCGTATGTATCTCACTCGCTATGTAGACTCTCCCATCTATTTTATCACTACTTTTGTATAAATGAAATATAATAATTACTCGAAACAATAGTTTAAGAAAAACTATGAGTTTCGGCAAAGGGAGGTCTGGCGTTATGACAATACCACGGAATGTTTTGTTTTCCAACGATAACGAACGTTTTTATAAAAACCTTGAATATTCTTTCCTATATAAAACAAAAAGGACAGCGGCGAGCGCTGTCCTTGTTCTTTTGCTATTTAACGAATCAGTCTGTTTCGATCAAGCCGTATTTGCCGTCTTTCCGACGATAAACGATGCTTGTTCCATTTGTTTCTGCATCTTCAAAGATGAAGAAGTTGTGTCCAAGCATGTTCATTTGTAAAACAGCTTCTTCGCTATCCATTGGTTTTAATGATAGACGTTTTGTGCGAACGATGTCCAACGCTGAATCATTTTCTTCTTCGTTTTCTTCATTGAAAAATACCGCTGCATCTGCTGTATTCACAGCTGTTTCTCTTGATTTACGGTTGATTTTTGTTTTGAATTTACGAATTTGGCGTTCTAATTTATCAACAACCAGATCAATACTTGCATATAAGTCTGGTGAAGTTTCTTCTGCACGCAACACAAGGTATGGTAACGGGATCGTTACTTCTACTTTTGCTGTTTTTTCAGTGTATACTTTTAGGTTTACGTGAGCTGTAGCTTCGGGTGCATCACTGAAGTAGCGTTCTAATTTGCCTACTTTTTTTTCAACGTAATCGCGAATTGCTTCTGTTACTTCGATATTCTCTCCGCGTACATTATATCTAAACATAAAAATTACCCCTTTCGTCTACCACTATCAAGAAGGAGAAGGACCACTCTTTCCCTCTTCTTAATTCTATTATATCGAACTCTTTCCCTTTTGCAAACTAAATCGCTACCAAACTTGTGTATTTATCGTGCTAAAGAAAACGTTCGGATGATTTGGGGCTTTTGCGGCAAAAGAGCTTCAGCAGCATGAAATAATGTTCGACCTGTCGTATATACATCGTCGACCAACAGGATCTTCTGCCCGATTATTTTTTCTTTTTCACCGCAAAATCGAAAGATCTGTTTCATGTTTAAGCGTTCATTCCGCGTTTTTTGGGCTTGCGGCGCTTCGTTGACAGAGCGTTCTAAAAATAACTGATAAGAAATATTGGCTGCAGAAAGCATCTGGCTGACTTGATTGAAGCCTCTCGTTTTTTGTCTTTCAGACGATAAAGGGATTGGACAAATCAAAAAACCAGGAAATCGTCTGGACAATGTTTTCCATTCTCGTGAAAAAGTTGTCGCTAAAGCAATGTCCCCCATGAACTTATATTGATATACCCATTCTTGCATTGTTTTATCATATTGAAAAAAAGCCCGATGACAAAAATCATAATCAGGATATTGTTCTTTCCAATAACGGCAATCCTCACAGATTTCAGATGACAGCTGGATTTTTTGACAAGTTTTGCAGACTGATTCTTCAGGAAGCCGTTGAAAAAGCTGACGGCATTCTGCGCACAATTCGTTTTCTGTAATCGATTTGATTCCTAACACTTCTAAAATATCAAGGTTTCGAATAATAGCGGAACGGCAAAAGGAGCAATTCATCGAAGCAGCGCCCCTTTTTTGTTCATCTCTTGGATTTCTTGTACTGCTTTTTGGATCGCTGCTGTTTTTTCATGGTAAAAAAAGCAGACTCTGCTGTTTGTATAGCCGCCTTTTCGATCTGCTCTGCCAGCTATTTGGACTAAAGCTGCTTTCGTAAACACTTGATGATCCGCACCTAAAACGACGACAGATAATCGTTCAAACGTAACGCCCCGCTCAAGGATCGTGCTTGTCAGCAAGATATCGTAGGCCTTTTCTCTCATCGCAGCTACTTTTTCTGCTCGCTGCTCATCTTCGGAAGAAACTGAACCAATAGTAAGTTCCGGCAGCCAGTTTTTCAACTGCTTTTCCAATTGGAGCATCAATGAGATCGTAGGGCAAAAAAGCAAAAGATCATTTTGTTTCTTTAACTCGAGCAAAAGACGCAAAAAACGTTTTGCTTTGCGCTTCTTCAAGCAATTCCTTCGCCAATGATTCCAGAAAAACAATTCGGGTTCCGGAAGCGGCCGCCGATGAAAACGTAATGGCAGCTGATGGACCAGTAAACCTTCTGTCTGCTTGCGCAGTTTTTCGTCTGGTGTCGCACTTAGATAAATGAATTTGCCTGTCTTTTTCAGTGCTGTTTGAACTGCCGAAGCTAAGCCTTTATCACCTGCATAAGGAAACGCATCAATTTCATCAACGACTAAAACATCAAAAGCCTGATAGAAACGATACAGCTGATGCGTCGTGCATACGACAAATGGATGATAGGAGCCATCCCAACTTTCTTTTCCGTGAAAAAGTCCGATTTTTTCTTCAGGGAAAACTTTGGAAAAACGAAGATGCAACTCAATACAAACATCTACTCTAGGAGAAACCACTGCGGCTCTGCCCCCACTGGATAATGCAGCCAGAAGCAGCGGATACAGCATCTCAGTTTTCCCTGCTCCTGTGACGGCCCATATTAAATGGTCTTGTGTCAGCTTAGGATCATTTAATTTCTGCGCAATCGCTGCTTGTTCTTTTGTCAATGTCCCTTGCCAGTCAAAAACGACTTTTCTCGGCGGCAAATCTGGCTGTTTGACCAAAATCAGTTTCTGGGTCGTATCGCAGCGCCCCAAGAAAAGACAGTGCGGACAATAAAAATCTTGTTCATTCAAGCGAGCTGCTGCTTTCGTCGTCGCCACTTTGCACCTTTGGCAGATGACTTCTTTTTTTAAGATAGTCAGTGCATTGATCACCACATCGGCTTTTTCTTCTATAGATAGTGAATACTTTTCTACTTCTCGGGACAACACTCTTCGTCCCCCAAAAATCGGTTCCTCCATCATCCTCCCCCTTTCATTATCCATATACGCAAAAGAAAATAAAAAACCGCAAAACATAAAAAATGTTTTGCGGATACTTCATTGTAGTTAAAACTTATAGTTGATCGATTGAGTCATCGATTATTTTTTGGTTTATTCGCCGATCAGCGTCAATGCTTGCTGTAATACTTTTTCTCCGTTCATCATTCCGTAATCTGCCATATTGATGACATCAAGCGGGATTCCTTTCGGCTCAAGACGTTTTTCAAAATCGCCTCGCATAAAGCGTACTTGTGGTCCTAATAATAAAACATCGACATCTTTATTTGCAATGTTGTTGTCCGCATCTGAAGCAGAGACCGCGAAGATATCAGAGTCGATGCCCTGAGCTTCTGCTGCTTTCTGCATTTTTGTTACTAATAAACTAGTGCTCATTCCTGCTGAACAAACAAGCATGATTGTTTTTTTCGCCATAATAATCTCTCCTTTTCCAACTGAGGAATAGAAAAGCAATCGCTTTCATTCCTTGTTTTTATTATAGTCCAATCTGAATGTTTGTCAACGCTTTCTTGGTGTTCTTTAGTTATTGATAAACCAACTGGATTTGACTAATTTGTTGAAGACGACATATTCTTTTTCTAAGTTGATGAATACCACTTCATAGCCGGCATTTAACCAACCATACGCGCCGTTTTCAGAATGTTTATAATCATTCGCCCACCACTCTGCCGTTTTTCTTGCAGTATTGGGCAATCCGCTTCTTGGAAAAAGCAGTTCGTCAAATTGTGTAAATGTCAGTGTGACTTGAGAACCGCCATTTGTTTTCAGATAATGTGTGATCACATCGTATTTTTTATTTTTATCTTTCATGACCAGACCTCTGCTCTTTTTCTTTACTTTTATTATCCCACACTTAACGGAAACCGCAAGTTGAAACCTCACGCTAAATTGCCTATACTGAAAAAAAGGAGCGTGAAGAAATGCTTGAACGTTATCGAACAGTCAAAGAAAATGGCGAAGTCGAAATCGAAATAAAAAAATCCCGCTTCATTTGTTCGCTGAGACGCGTTACAACAGAAGAAGAAGCAAAACAATTTATTCAGGAAAAAAAGAAAGAACATTGGAAAGCCAATCACAATTGCAGCGCCATGATTATTGGTGAAAAAAGTGAGATCCTCCGCAGCAGTGATGACGGTGAACCAAGCGGAACTGCAGGCATACCTATGCTGGAAGTATTGAAACAAAATCAGCTGATCAACGTTTCCGCTGTCGTTACACGCTATTTTGGCGGGATTAAACTAGGGACGGGCGGTCTGATTCGCGCCTATACACAATCGGTCGCGCAAGCTTTAAAAGAAATCGGCATCGTTGAAGGTACCTTGCAGCAAGAATTGTTTATTCAAATCACGTACCCGCAATTAGGAAAAGTAGAAAACTTTTTGACACTCAAAAATCACACCGTGAAAGAAACACTGTACACCGACAATGTAACGGTCGTTTGTCTAATAGATGAAAATGAGCTGTCAGTTGTCAAAGAAGAACTAACCGATTTATTGAATGGTCAAGTCCAGTTTGATGAGGGCGAACGTCTCTACAATGAACAGTTGGTTACTGCAGAAAATGGATAAATCAGTGACTTTTTCTACTTTTTGAACTTCATTATTTTTGCACGCTGAAAAGAGGCTGGATTATTCGACATCCAGCCTCTTTTAAATTGGTATGATTGTATCCACGTGTATCTCCTTAAACATTTGGCACAAAGTTTTTGGATAACTTTTCCTAATAGAACGAACAGATCAACTAAAAAATGTTTCTTTCAATTTGATATTGTAATCCAATACTGTTAGTTCATTTCTTAGTAAAAAGCTATTCAAAAGATCGTTATATTCTAATTGCGGATTCATTCCTAAGAATCGGCATTCTTTTTGTGAAGTGTAAATATCGAACAGCGAATGATCGATCTTGATTCGATAGCTGTCAAATTTCGGTTTGCCTGGAATGATTTGGAAATAGCTTCCTTTTGCTGAGGCAAGATTCCCGCTGAAAACTGGGTCTTTTCCATCAATCAGCGCCAATGTCAAGCCGTCTTCACAGCAAATTCGTTGTTTTAATTTTTCTTCTGCATTCATTGTTAAAGTTAATTCCATCCAAATTCCCCCTTTAGTGTGTCTTTTATCTTTTTCTTGTGCTTACATCATTTGAAGTTCTTCGTTCAAATACTGGAAAGCTGTCATATCAGCATATTTTGTATAATATTTTTTCGTTGGTCCATTGAATGCTGGGCTCCAAGGTTTCACGTGACCTGAAAAATGGATGATCGAAGGATTTGCACGTGCTTCTTTATATTCCTGCTCCCCGCGTAATGTTGGGTGATGTTTTTCTTTCGACATGATGTACCCTTGCGCATTCCATTTTGGATGCAAGATCGCCCATTGATCATGGAGGATTGCATTCAATGCATCTTGGTCATGGAATCTCAACTTCTCTGGATTGTCTGCGATAAACGCAAGAACGCGTTCTGTTATGTTTTCTTCTAGCCATTTTTCTACATCGATCAACATAAAGCCAGAATTGAAATAGCGTGTCGATTTTACAGGAATATTCATTTTTTCTAAACGTTGGTGGAATCCAGCATCTTCGACAGCAGCTAAGATATTTTCACCCAATTCTAATTCCCATAATTTTGAAACATCGTCTAATGCAATCATGTCGCAATCTAGATACAACAGACGATCAACATCTGTTCCAGCAAATAATTCTGGGATAGCGATGCGATAATAAGCTGTTTCTGGAATACGATCACTGACTACGACATTTTTAAAGAATTTTTTATCGACTGTCAGGAAATCCACATCAGCATTCAAGCTATAATTCGATACCGATAAACGGAGCATTTGTTTGCTGTCATAATCGATATTGTCGTCGATAACATAAAAGTGGAAAAAGACATCTGTTTTTTTGCAATTGTCTAATACAGAGATAAACAATGCTGCTAAATGCGGGGTAAATCTAGCATTACAGCTAGATACGATTGTGATTTCTTTTTTATTCATTGATGATCCCTACTTTCATTAATTTACTTTTGGAAAGCTCCTCTAGATAAATCTCTTTATATGGATGGTATTCCAACGTATTCCATGGTTTGTCATGCCCGGTAAAGTGCACGATAGCTGGTGCTTCGTTTCCTTCTTTATACAAACGTTCATATGTTTCATTCGGTGCTTTGTGTTTATTGAAAATCAAGGATGACTGCATGTTCCATTTTGGATGTACAGATTTCCAATTTTCATAAAGGACAGCATTTAGCGCGTCTTGATCGTGATAGATGATCCGATCTCCGTTTGTGCGCAAGTACTGGATCGTTTTTTGTGTAATATTTTGTTCACGCCACTTTTTCAAATCTACAAGCATAACGCCTGAATTGAAGTAATAATCATCAGAGTCTATACCTAAACGTCCCAAGGCTTTTGCTTGACCAGGATCGATCACAGCGCCGATAACTTTTCCTTCTAAATCTTCGTCATACAATTCAGTGATATCACTTAACACTAAAGTATCTGAATCAACATAAAGGACTTTTTCATAATGATATTCTTCTAATAGTTCTGGTAATGAGATTCGAAGATAAGCAGTTGTCGTGATATGGTCGCTTACTAAGAAATCTTCGTATACCTCTTTGTCAGTTGTTAAAAAGTAAATGTTCGCATCTTCCGAACTTGATTTAACTGTTTCTTTAAGTTTTTCTTTGCTTGCCTCTGTAATTCCGTCATCAATCACATAAAAGTAAACATCTTTTGATTGATCGCATTTTTCCAATACTGAACGTATCATCACGCTCAAGTAAGGAGCGTAATTTTCGTCTGAAGCAGTAACGACGGGGATGATCTTTTTGCTGTTCATCTTAAATCCTCTCCTTCTTATCTTTTTTTAATGTTTCACATTTACTAGCGTAGTACGATAATTTGAAATTAGCAAAAAATATGCTTGGTTTTTTTATTTATATTAATTTATTCATTTCTAGAAAGCCCTTTAACAAAGGAACTTGTATAGGAAAGTGAATACTTTTCTTAATATGTTTGTATTTTATTAATATCTATTTATTTTCTTAAATGATAAAAAGCATTTTATTTCCATTTTAGGCAAAAATATTCTAATCTAAAATTAATCTTTTATACGAAAGGGAGTTTATTTATGAAATTAGCAGCGATTGATCTAGATGGCACTTTGCTGAATAGCCAAGGCGAGATATCCGAGGAGAATAAAGCTGCTTTAACAGCTTTTAAACAGGACGGCGGAATCGTTACGATTGCAACGGGCAGAAATTTAGACGGCGGCCGAGAAATTTTTTCTCAACTGGAATTGGAAGGCTACTTGCTTGCTTCCAACGGTGCTTGTGTCGCGCGCACAGACAAAGGTGCAATCAAAGAAATCCTGAAAACTGAAAGGATCGAGACAGAAACGACCAAAGAATTGTTTCGTTTAGCGGCTGAACAAAAAGTAGCGATCATTGCCAGCAGAGATGGTCAAGATGATCAGCTTTCTTTTGACGAATCAGGCATTGCATCCAACAATCCTTACTACAAACAGTTCAATATCAATGAACAAGATTACGAAGAATTTGAAAAACATTTTGATCGTTACTCTTCAGACTATTTGAAGATTGTTTTGACCGACAAAAATGAAACAAAATTGCAAAATTTACAGAAAAGATTACTTGAAAAAGAAATAATTTCAGTCTTTTCCGATCCGCACTTTTTGGAAATTTCTCCAAAAGGAATCAATAAAGCGGAATCTTTGCACTTTTTAGCTAAAAACTTAGGCTTATCAAAAAATGATATCGTCGCATTTGGCGATCAAGAAAACGACATTGATATGCTTAAATACAGCGGCACAGCGATTGCGATGCAAAATGCACAGCCAATCGTCAAAGAAATCGCTGATACGATCACTGGTACCAATGATGAAAATGGCGTCGCTCAATTTCTAGAAGAATTTTGCAGCGAAGAAGAAATTAAAGAAGTGACAACGTAAAAATAGTGCAAGCCTTTTCTTTGAAAAAAAACAGCATTTGTATTATTAATGGAATTGTACCAATAAAAAAACAGGAGGTATTTTAATGTTTAGACATCAGAAAGAACTGCAATTCGAGGCAAAACCTGAAAGACCAAATCCATTGATCGCAAAGTACTTGCAAGAATTGATCGGTGGACAATACGGAGAAATGAGCGTAGCGATGCAATATCTATTCCAAGGCTGGAGCTGCCGCGGAGAAGAAAAATATAAAGATATGTTGATGGATATCGCAACCGAAGAACTCGGTCACGTAGAAATGCTGGCAACGATGGTGGCTCGACTATTAGAAGATGCACCTGTTGAAGACCAAGAAAATGCAATGAAACAAGACCCAACGATTGCTGCTGTAATTGCGGGCATGAATCCTCAACAAGCAATCGTAGCTGGCTTAGGTCCACGTCCTGCTGACAGTGTCGGTAATCCATGGAATGGTGGATATATCGTAGCCAGCGGTAACATGCTAGCAGATTTCCGCGCAAACTTGAATGCAGAATCGCAAGGAAGATTACAAGTAGCTCGTATTTACGAAATGATCGATGACCGCGGCGTCAAAGATCTTTTATCCGTTTTATTAGCACGAGACAGCTATCATCAAAATCTATGGGCTGCTGCTGTCAAAGAATTAGAAGAAACAGAAGGCGGCATCTTGGTACCAACTACCTTCCCTCGTGAAAATGAGCGGAAAGATATCGCTTATGACTTCTATAATTTCTCTGAAGGCGATGAAAGCAAAACAGGTTCATGGGCAAGCGGTCCTGCACTTGACGGTGAAGGCGAATATCAATGGCTAGATGAACCTAAAGTGGAAGGTAAAGCACCAAAACTTAAACCTGTTACACCAAAAATGTATGGTACGCCTAAACCAAAATAAGAAACAAAAAACGCCTGGAAAGATAAACTTTCCAGGCGTTTTTATTGGTTTATTTTTCTAAATAGAATTCAAATCGGTTGCCGACATATTGTGTGCGGACATATTCAAATGGTATACCATCATCAAAATAAGAAACTTGGCGCAAACGCAAGACTGCTTCGCCTCTTTTGATTTCAAGATACTCAGCAATCTGCTCAGAAGCCAGCATGGCGGAAATCGTTTGGTTTGCATGGCCGATTTTTTTTCCGCCTTTTTGTTCTAATGTATGATAAAAAGAATCAGTGATCTCAGCTTTGCTGTATCCTTCGATCAATTTTTGCGGAATACTTGCCACCTCAAAACAGATCGGTACATTATCGGCGTAACGGATACGTTCCATCCGCAAGATCGTTTCATCTTTATCAAGCGAAAGTTTTTCCATCTCGCTAGAACTTGGAGAAGTCAAAAAGTAAGAGACTGTCTTACTTGATGGGATGCGATTTTGCGATTTCATGATTTCAGTGAAACTAGTTGTCCCTGACATCTTTTCTTGAACTTTTTCGCTAGCAACATAGGTACCGGAACCAATCTTTCTTTCCAAGATTCCTTCATCTGCCAGATTTTTGATTGCTTGTCTAAGTGTCATGCGGCTTACATTGAATTTTGCTGCCAGCTCTCGTTCAGAAGGAAGGCGATCACCAATTTTCCAGACACCTTTCTCAATCTCATTCTTTAATTGGTCATGGATTTGGATATAAACTGGTAATTGATTCGTCATACTTTTCACCCTTCCGCTCGTTTTCTTTATTATAACTGGTATATACCTAATTAACAACCTGAAATAACCATTCGATTCGAATTCAGGTAGTTTCTGCTCATTGTGTTTCCAAATCGGTTAAAAATAACAAAAAAGCCGAAAAACATCTTTTTAGGATGCCAGCCGGCTTTTCTTGTTATTTTAATGGTTTTTAGCAGCCCATTTTTTAGTATGGCTTGTCGGACGTTTTCCTTTGACTTGTACCATCTTCTCTGCTTTTTTCGGCAGATGCAATTCTATGTTGTACTTGTCGGATTTGACCATGTCATAAAGCTTCTCAGCTGTTTCATCGACTTTTTCTTTCCATTTCATCTCACTCATCCTCCATTCCTTTTATTTAACTTTAGCTTAAAATGGCTGATGCTTCAAGAAATAGGTACTTGCAATAAAAAAAACTAAGCATGATCGCTTAGTTTCACTCGAACTGGGGTAGCTGGATTCGAACCAACGCATGAGGGAGTCAAAGTCCCTTGCCTTACCGCTTGGCTATACCCCAAAGATAAATGGAGGAGAGTGGATTCGAACCACTGAACCCTAAGGAACGGATTTACAGTCCGTCGCGTTTAGCCACTTCGCTACTCCTCCGAAAGGTTTGTATCAACCTGACTTAGTTATAATACCTAATTTTTCAGTTTTTTGCAACCCTTTATTGAAAATTTTTTTGATATTTTTTTAATCGTGCAGATTCCATTGGCGAATGATGGTTTCTATAGCATTATCAACGCTTTTTTCACGGCCAACTTCTTCTTCATTCATAAATACAACAAAATCTTTTGGTCCATAAGCTAAGATCTCGCCAATCATTTTTTTCCCAATAAATAACTGAGTGACTGCATATTTGGTTCCTTTGATGGCTTTTTCTGTTTCCTCGATCCGTACTTCGATATCTTTATTCTTTTTTGACATAAAATTCACCTCCCGCTCATTTTACCATATTTCGATAAAAAAAAGATACTTCACGAGCGATTTGCTGTGAAGTAAATCTGTTCTTTAAAAAAACTATACCTCTCTTTGCTGCCGCGCAAAATAATTAGCCGCTGCGCCGACAAGGTTTGCATCATTTCGATAATCGCAAAGAACGATTCTGGGCACAAAATCATATAATCCGTACTTCTCCAGCAACCTTTCCATGCGCTGATTGATTTCATCAAGCAATCCTTCTTTGGCAGAGACGCCGCCTCCTAAAACAATGACTTCTGGATCAAAAGAAAACTGGATACTGAACAATCCTTTAGTCAAATACTCATAAAAGGCGCTGACTTCTTCTTGCGCGATCGGATCACCTTCTTCAGCCAAATGAAAGACATCTTTTCCGCTGTAAGTCATTTTGTCCACACCTTTTCGTTCACAGTAACGAAAAGCCATCTGAACAGCTGTTCCTAACTCACTGAACGTTTTATCGTTTTCTAAAAACATCAGACCAAATTCGCCGCCATAAAGATGAGCACCTTTTGACAGTTGTCCTTTTGTGAACAGCGCGCCGCCGATTCCTGTGCCAATCACTACAAAAGCCGCATCTTGGTTCTCTTTTGCTGCGCCCTCATAAAATTCGGCCATTCCTGCGCAATTGGCGTCATTTTCTATCGTCACAGGCAGTTGGAATAAGGTTTCCAGCTCTTTGAAAATATTGAATCTGTGGATATATGGAATTGCACTGATGCCTTCGATCATTTGTTTTTCACTGTTTACGACGCCTGGCGCACTGATACCGACACCTTCGATTGGCGCATGATTTTTCATTTCAAGAAACACATCATATAAATCCGCTTTCATTTCTTCCCAAGATGAAGAAGTCGAAAATTGGTCTACCTTTTCTAAACGCTGTCCATTCCAATAACCGTATTTGACAGCTGAACCGCCAAAGTCATAAACTAAAATACCCATCTGATCCCCCACTTTCATGTATATATTTATTTTAAACGAGAATGTTAGCGCATGCAATTTCTTTTCTGATAATAAAAAAGACTGTCATTTAAAGTTTGACAGCCAAAGTTACTTGATCTTTTAATAATTGACCATCTTCGTAGATTGGTTCAGCATAATTTTTGAGAAAATAATCTTTTTCTCGCGCGATTTCTATGAATCCTTTTTTCTTATATAAGTGAAGTGCCGCTGAAGTGATACTTCCTGTACGAATGATGATTTTTTCTTGTGTCGTTTTTTCAGCTGCCATTTGAGCAAAGGCCGCGTCGATCAGTTTACTGCCAATACCACGACTTTGTACAGCTGGGGCCACTGCTACGTTCATGATCTCAAATTGTGTTTGCTGATTTTGATAAATAAGGACGCCCAACGTCATTTGATCCTCTTTCCAAATGATCCCCTCGCTAGAAGCGATGTAACTTTTTACTTTTTCTAGATCAGGATCAGCATCCAAAAGAAGCGGCCATGGCAGATTGGTTTTATCCAACGGCTGAATCATTGATGACTTCCTTTCTGTTTATAATAACGATAATTCGGCTGTTCTTTGTCTTTCGTATTTCTGGTTAGTTGAAAGTGGAGCGGCACATAGTCGATCCCGCCTTTTACAAACGGATGGCATCTCAAGATCCTTGCAGTTCCCATAACAGCTCCTTTTAACGCTCCATGCTCTTGAATGGCTTGTATCGTGTAATTTGAGCATGTCGGATAATAACGGCAGCTAGGAGGGAAAAGAGGCGAAATAAAGCGCTGATAGCCTCTCACTAATAAAATAAATAACTTCTTCATAAAATCCTTCTTTCAGTATAGCTATGTAACAAAATAATTGACTTTATAAACAGCTAAGCAAAAATCGTGAAAAATAATCTATTTTCCACGACTTAGCTGAACGTTGAGAGGAAACTTCTCTCCTCTCAAACAAAACTATTTAATTAAAGAAATCAACGATATGGAGCCAAAGATCTGGTTGGAAAACCCGAAAAGGATTCCCGCCGCCGATCACTCCGTATCCAATCATGGTCCCGATGATAAATAAAATAAAAATCAACAAGAGAACAATCAAAATCTTCATCAACGTCAACAAAATATATCGACTGTTGCTCATTCGGACACTTCCTTATGCGATAGTTTGGGCAGTTTGTTCTGCTGGCGATTTGTCGATTTCTACACGTTCAACGTTTGCGCCAAGCTGTTGCAGTTTGATATGGAAATTATAATAGCCGCGATCTAAATATTTCAAATTGCGTACACGTGTGACTCCATTTGCTTTCAAACCAGCTAAAACAAGTGCTGCTGCTGCACGCAAATCTGTTGCATAGACTTCTGCTCCTTGCAATTCATGCGTACCATCTAAAATAGCAATATTGCCATCGATTTTCATGTGTGCATTCATTCTGCGCATTTCTTCCAAATGTTGGAATCGGTTTTCGAAAACAGTTTCTGTTACGACACTTGTACCGTTTGCCACTAATTGGATCGCAGTCATTTGTGCTTGCATATCTGTTGGGAAACCAGGATGAGGCATTGTTTTCACATCAGTAGGCAAGATTGTTTTAGGTCCGATGACGCGGACGCCGTTTTCTTCTTCAATGATTTCAGCACCCATTTCCACTAATTTTGAGATCAATGGACGATTGTGTTCTGAAATAGCATCTGCAATCAATACATTTCCTTCTGTCATTGCCGCAGCGACCATGAATGTACCTGCTTCGATTCTGTCTTGAACGATCGAATGTTTCACTGCATGGAGATGATCGACACCTTCGATACGCATTGTTTCTGTTCCAGCACCATAAACGTTTGCACCCATCTTGTTCAAGATATTTGCTAAGTCGACGATTTCTGGTTCACGCGCAACGTTTTCAATGATTGTTGTTCCTTTAGCTTTAACAGCTGCCATCATGATATTTTGTGTCGCGCCGACGCTAGGGAAATCTAGATAGATCGTATTTCCTTTCAATTCATCTGCGATTGCTTCGATGTACCCATTTTTTTGGATGATTTTCGCGCCTAAAGCTTGGAATCCTTTTAAATGCAGATCAATAGGTCGTTTGCCGATTGCGCATCCGCCAGGCATAGCTACTTTTGCATGGCCGTTTCTTGCCAATAAAGGACCCATAACTACGATTGATGCTCTCATTTGGCTTACATATTCATATGGTGCTTCTATTTCTAATTGTCTAGATGCATCAATTGTCACTCGGTTTTGTGTTTCGTCAAAATCAATGTCCACGTTCAAATGACGAATAACTTGGTTCATTGTGAAGACATCAGAAAGGATCGGAACATTGTCCAATGTCGTAGTACCTTCTTCAGCCAACAAACTAGCAGCTAAAATCGGTAATACAGCGTTTTTAGCTCCTTCAATCTTTACGGTTCCCTTTAAAGGGTTGCCGCCTTGCACGATGATTTCTTCCATGTTGTTCCCCCCAAAAAATTCCAATGAGCATAAAAATGCCCACAATCTTTACTATTATATCATCTTTACTTTTAAAATAGTACCTTTTTTTAAATCAGAAGCTGACAAACAAGTTTCTGCATAACGCGATTATCTCTAGAAAAAAAGAGCTCGCTGTATAACCTAAAAATATCGAAAACAGAACGATTGCCATCCGGACTTGTGTCGTATGCAGCGATTTAAAAAATGCTTCTACGCGTAAAGAACGTAATGACCAAAATGCGAGATAAATAAACGCAAGATGACTAACGATTCGTATAATTGCGTCGATTCCATAAACTTGCATAAAAACGTCCTTTCTTTAGAGAAAATGAATAATCTCAATAAATTGATAATACCACATATTAAGAAAAAGGAAAAATAACTGATTCTTTTTGCCTCTTAAAAAGGTTAAAACGGTAACAAAAACCTTGACTAAGGCGTTTTCACAGCTGTTTTTCTTTTTTTAAATCGTTATTTTTAATCGCCTGAGGAAACAATAGACCATTTCCAGCAAAATTACAACCATTTTTCTTGACAATAAAAAAAGCCTGCTGCTCAAACAGATTTTTGTTTGAGCAGCAAACTTTTTAAGAGTGTTTCGAAACTTTGATACGGTTGATTGCTCGATGCAACGCAACAGTTGCACGACGCAATTCATCCACATCTTCTTTTTGTTTGGCTTCTTCGATTTGGCGTTCCGCACGTTGTTTTGCTCGTTCTGCACGAGAAAGATCGATATCTCGTTCCCGTTCAGCACTATCAGCAATAATCGAAACAACGTTATCACGGACTTCCATGATTCCGCCGTTGACAGCGATCCAGTCCACGTGCGTATCAGAGTCGGTACGTTTTACGCGGACTTCATCGATCACTAGAGGAACGATGATTGGCGCATGTTTTGGCAAAATACCGATTTCTCCGGCAGTTGTCCGTGCGACAACAATGGCTGCGTGGTGATCATAGACCAGTCCGTCGGGAGTAACCACATTGACTGTTAAATATTGATCCATGGGGCACCCCTTTCTAGTAGCCTAATTTTTTCGCTTTTTCGACAACGTCTTCGATCTTACCTACGCTTCGGAAAGCTTCTTCAGGAAGATCGTCGTATTTGCCGTCTAAGATTTCACGGAAACCTTTGACTGTTTCTTCGATTGGAACATATGAACCTGGTTGACCAGTAAATTGTTCCGCTACGTTAAAGTTTTGTGATAAGAAGAATTGGATTCGGCGTGCGCGTGAAACCAATACTTTTTCTTGATCAGATAATTCATCCATACCTAAGATTGCAATGATATCTTGCAATTCACGGTAACGTTGCAAGACATGCTGTACTTCTGTTGCAACATGGTAATGTTCTTCTCCAACGATTTCAGGTGCTAAGGCACTTGATGAAGAAGCTAATGGGTCCACCGCAGGATAGATCCCTTGTTCTGTCAATTTACGTTCCAAGTTCGTTGTTGCATCCAAGTGGGCGAAGGCTGTCGCTGGCGCTGGGTCAGTATAGTCATCCGCTGGCACGTAGATTGCTTGGATCGAAGTGATTGAACCTTTTTTCGTTGAAGTAATACGTTCTTGCAATTGACCCATTTCAGTAGCCAAAGTTGGTTGGTAACCAACGGCAGATGGCATACGTCCCAGCAAGGCAGAAACTTCTGAACCTGCTTGTGTGAAACGGAAAATATTATCAATAAACAATAGCACGTCTTGGCCTTCTACATCACGGAAGTATTCAGCGATCGTCAAACCAGTCAAGGCAACACGCATACGTGCGCCTGGTGGTTCGTTCATTTGTCCGAACACCATGGCTGTTTTTTCGATAACGCCTGAATCTTTCATTTCATAGTAAAGGTCATTCCCTTCACGTGTACGTTCACCAACACCGGTAAATACGGAGATACCCCCGTGTTCTTGAGCGATGTTATGGATCAATTCTTGGATCAATACGGTTTTACCAACACCGGCACCACCGAATAGTCCGACTTTACCACCTTTTAAGTAAGGAGCTAATAAGTCGATAACTTTGATCCCTGTTTCTAAAATCTCTGTACTTGTGCTTAATTCATCAAATTCAGGAGCTTTTTTGTGGATCTCGCTTCTATCAGCATCTTCGCTGAAAGGTTGTTCCAAGTCGATTGTTTCACCTAAAACGTTGAAAACACGTCCTAATGTGTCTTTTCCGACTGGGACAGAGATTGCTTTCCCAGTGTCAACGACTTCTGTACCTCGTTGTAATCCGTCTGTAGACTCCATCGCGATTGTACGGATGATGCCGTCACCTAGTTCCAAAGCTGCTTCTAGAACTACTTTTGATTTTTGTTCGTCATTTTTATAAACAACTAATGCGTTGTTGATATCTGGTAAGGATTGGTCTAAAGAAAATTCCACGTCGACAACGGGACCGATTACTTGAACAATCTTGCCTGAACTCATCTTTTTTCCTCCAATCTCAATACTTATTCTAAAGCCGATGCTCCGGCTACGATTTCGGTAATTTCTTGGGTAATAGCCCCTTGTCTTGCACGATTATAAGAAATCGTCAAATCATCGATAATGTTTGCAGCATTATCAGTAGCTGTTTTCATTGCGGTCATACCAGCAGCATGTTCTGCTGTTTTCGCGTCAACGATGGCACCATAAATCAAACTTTCAGCATACTGAGGCAATAATTGTGCCAAGATGTCTTCTTTTGATGGTTCAAATAGGTACTCTTGGTCGAATTTTGTTGCTTCTTCTGGATCCAGGTCTGAGATTGGTAACATTTTTTCTACCCGAAATTGACTTGTCAATGAATTGATATGATGGTTGTAACATACATACAATTCATCAAATACTTCATTTTGGTACATTGTGGTTGCCATGTTTACGATTTTACGTACTTCGTCAAAGCTTGGCTGATCTGAAAGGTTACGTAACTCATAGGCTAAGTCGATGCCGCGCGCTTTAAAGAAATCTGCACCGGTACCGCCAATAGCGATCATTACATATTCATCATTATTCTGATGATCTTCTTCCAAGATCGACATCGTTTGTTTTAAAATCGAACTGTTATAACCGCCGACAAGTCCTCCGTCGGCAGTTATAACGATATACCCTGTTTTTTTGACAGGTCTGCTGATCAGCATACTATTGTAATTCACACCGCTGTCTGTATTAGAAGCAGCGATATCACTTAGTTGAGTAGCTGTCAAATGCGTAACGATTTCACGTACTTTCGATGCATATACTTGGAATTTTTGAGAAGAAGCTTCAGATTTCGTCAATTTAGAAGCCGAAACCATCTGCATGGCACGCGTGATCTGACTTGTTTTTTTCGTCGAAGCGATCCGCGTTTTGATTTCATTTAATGAAGCGCCCATTCATCTCACCTCACTATGCATTTTGAATGGATTTCAATTTATCTTCTGCTGAGGAATTATTTCCATTTGAAGCAGAGAAGATGTCTCTATATTCTTTGATTGCACTGTTCAATGTTTCTTCTTCTGGAAGATCTTTTGTTGTGCGGATCGTTTCAAAGATATCTGCATGGTTTGTTTCCAAGTATTCGAATAAGTTGCTTTCGAAGTCTAAGATATCGTCAACTGGGATACTGTCTAAGAAACCATGTGTCAAGGCATACAAGATCACTACTTGTTTTTCAACAGGAAGCGGTGCATGTAATTTTTGTTTCAAGATTTCTACTGTACGGCGACCACGATTCAATTTCGCTTGTGTCGCTGCATCAAGATCAGAACCAAATTGAGTGAAGGCTTCTAATTCACGGTAGCTTGCTAAGTCTAGACGCAATGTTCCGGCAACTTTTTTCATTGCTTTGATTTGCGCTGATCCACCAACACGGGATACAGAAAGACCGGCATCTACGGCAGGACGAGTACCTGCATAGAACAAGTCGCTTTCCAAGAAGATTTGTCCGTCAGTGATTGAGATAACGTTTGTTGGGATATATGCTGAGATATCTCCCGCTTGCGTTTCAACGAATGGTAAAGCAGTCATTGAGCCGCCGCCTAATTCATCACTTAGTTTTGCAGCACGTTCTAAAAGACGTGAATGCAAGTAGAATACGTCACCTGGATATGCTTCACGACCTGGTGGACGACGTAGAAGTAAAGAAAGTTCACGGTAAGCTACGGCTTGTTTTGATAAGTCATCAAAAACGATCAAGACGTGTTTGCCGTTATACATGAATTCTTCACCCATCGCTGCACCAGCGTAAGGAGCGATATACAATAATGGAGCAGGTTGAGATGCACCAGCATTCACAACGATTGTATAGTCCATTGCACCATAACGTTTCAATGTTTCAACTTGTGTACGGACAGTTGAATCTTTTTGTCCGATCGCTACATAGATACAAATCATATCTTGACCTTTTTGGTTGATGATCGTATCGATCGCGATAGATGTTTTACCAGTTTTACGGTCACCGATGACTAACTCACGTTGGCCGCGGCCGATTGGGACTAATGCGTCGATGGCTTTTAGACCAGTCTGCATTGGTTCTCCAACTGATTGACGCTGCATAACGCCTGGCGCCATTGCTTCTACTGGACGGCTTTTATCTGTTTTGATTTCTCCTAGTCCATCGATTGGCTGACCCAAAGGATTAACGACACGTCCGATCAATGCTTCTCCAACTGGAACTTCCATGATCTTGCCTGTTCGTTTTACTTTGTCTCCTTCACGAATGGTTTCGAAATCACCAAGGATAATGATACCTACGTCATTTGATTCTAAGTTTTGCGCCATTCCGTATGAACCGTTCGAAAATTCAAGCAACTCACCGCTCATTGCATTTTCCAATCCGTGTGCACGAGCGATTCCGTCACCGATATACGTAACAGTCCCTACTTCTTCAACTGAAAGTTCGTTTTGATAATTTTCAATTTGCTCTTTGATCAAGGCACTAATTTCTTCTGCTTTGATGGCCATTCGATTCACCTACCTCTTTGTACTATCTGTTTAATTGATTACGCAAGTTTTCTAACTGCGTGCGGATACTTCCATCGATTACCCGATGATTGGCTTCGACAATTGCGCCACCAATAATAGAAGAATCTATTTTTCTTGTTAATTCGACTTTTTGATAGTTCATTGTTTTTGCAAAATTATTCGCTAATTTTTCAGCTTGTTCATCTGTAAGCGGTACTGCTGTTGTCACAGTTCCTAGCAACAAACCATTTTCTTCATCGTAACGGCGTTCATATTCATCGATCATGAATAATAGATCGTCCATCCGATTGTAGTTGAAGACAACTTCCAAAAAGTTCTTCACAAGACCTTCATAGCCGCTGACTAAGTTATCCATGATTGAACGTTTTTCGTTTCCTTCCAAACGAACATCACTTAAGACATTTCCTAAATCAGGAACTTCTTGATAAATCGCACGCAAGCTTAGCAGTTCTTGGTAGACTTCCTCGCTTTTGTTTGAATCGATCGCCAGTTCAAACAAAGCTTTTCCGTAACGTCTTCCTACTGTATATTTATCTAGTTTCATTTGTAGAACCTAGACCTTCGATATATTGGTTGATTAAAGATTCATGCATTTCTGGAGATAATTCTTTATTCAGAATTTTTTCCGCAATTTGAAGAGAAAGATCTGCTACGTCGTCTTTAACAGTGCTCAACGCAGTATCACGTTCAAGTTTGATGTCAGACTGCGCTTTTGTTTTCAAGCGAGCGACTTCTTCTTGAGTCTCTTTCAAAATATTTTGACGGCTTAATTCTCCGCTTTCTTTCGCGTTTTTGATGATATCAGCTGCATCAGAACGAGATGCTAACATTTGCTGTTCGCGTTCTTGTTCCAATTTCGCTGCTTTCACGCGAGATTGTTCTGCAGAATCTAAATCATTGGCGATCTTATCTTCACGTTTTTTCAGAATATCGCTGATGGGTCCCCAAGCAAAGTGCTTTAATAGAACCATTAAAATCAAAAATGAGCCGCTGACAACGATGATATTACCTAACATCGGATTGCCAACTTCCGCAATAGCCAATTGATTCAGCATAAGCTAGCCTTCCTTTCTATGAGGTGTTTCTGTTTTCATGTAAAAAAGCAGTAACGAATCTGTTTACGTTTCTGCTAAATTACTAAGCATATTAAACGGCAAAGACTAGGATCAATGCGATAACCACACCTAAGATAGGAACAGCTTCAACTAGGGCTACACCGATAAACATTGTTGTACGTAATTGACCTGACATTTCAGGTTGGCGTGCCATTGACTCGATTGTTTTAGAAATTACTTGACCATTACCATAACCAGCACCGATAGCTGCCCCCATGATTGCAATTGCTGCTGCGATATAATTCATAATTATTTTCCTCCTAAAATATCATTGATTGATTTTTTTATTGACATTACTCTTCCGCTTCGATCTTATGACTCATATAAACCATAGATAAAGTGGCAAAAACAAACGCTTGGATACTTCCGATGAATAGTGAAAAAGCAATCCAGACCATTTCTAACGGGATTGCAAGCGGTAATGAGACCCAGCCTAGGTTCGTCATCATTTTCGCAATCAATGTTAGCAATACTTCCCCCGCATAGATATTTCCGTAAAGACGTAAAGCGAGAGTCAGTGTATTCGTGAACTCTTCCAAAATCTTCATTGGCAACATGAAACTGATTGGTTTCAGATACGTGTTGACCAGGTACCCTTTGAATCCAAAACGTTTTACCCCAAATAAGTGAGTAAGAAGTATCATCATAAATGCTAATGTTAGTGTTACAAACGGATCGGCTGTTGGGCTTTTCCATAGGGTCGTTTCGTTCGGCAAGACGATTTTAGTCATCAACCCTAAGTTATTCGCTACAAACACAAACAAGAATAATGTAAAGACCAATAAATGGAAATTACTCAATTCTTTACGAGGCATGTTGTCCGTAACGATCCCACGTGCAAAGTCGATTACCCATTCAATCGCATTTTGTTTTCCTTTAGGCTTCATCTGCAAATTGCGGGTGAAGAAATAAACAAGGAAAAAGACAATCAAACAGGTTAGCAACACCATCAAACAAACTGTACCATCGAACCATATAGGACCAATGTGGAACGTCAGCGAGCGTTCATCCAATTCTTTTCACCTCTTTTCCCTTGAAATGATATCGGAAGATTTTCCGATCAACTGCATTTCGGTTCTCCTAAAAGATTCAGTCATAACCACTGCGTATCATACCACCAGAAAAAGAAAATTTCAAAAGATTTTCATGAAATTTGGACATTTTCTTTTTTCAGTCTAAAAAGGTAATGCAACGCACGATTTTGATTGGAAATCTTAAGGTAAAATCCTATTATAATCATGCTTTATCAGATTAAATGCTAACAAATTTTACCACTAAGTAAAAGTAAAAGCACCTAATATGCGAAAAAGGATATTGAAATTATCGTGAGAAATTTTTTAACGTTCGATCAATTTCACGTTTGATATCTTTGCGTTTCAAATCTTCCCGCTTGTCGTAATTCTTTTTCCCTTTCGCAATCCCAATCAGTACTTTTGCATAACCATTGCGCAAATAGACTTTCAATGGGACGACTGTTACACCGGCATTTTTTAATTCTTCTGTCAGACGCGCGATTTGTTTCTTATGAAGAAGCAGTTTTCGCGTTCTTACAGGATCGTGATTAAAGATGTTTCCTTGTTCATAAGGACTGATATGCACATTGGATAAGAAGGCTTCGCCGTTTCGTACGCGGACAAACCCATCTTTCAAGTTGATTCGGCTGTTGCGGATGGACTTGATCTCTGTTCCCTGCAAGACCATCCCAGCTTCCATCGTGTCGATGATCGTATAATCATGACGCGCTTTTTTATTTTGGGCGATTAATTTTCCTTCGCCTTTTGGCATGTTTTTGTTCCTCCAACTCTTTTATTTCTTTTTCTTCTTTTTGATTCCTTTATAAAAAGGTTTTTTCCCTTTTTTCTTGTTAGGCTGTTTTTTGTTTTTGGTTTCGTTTTTCGCAGAATGTGCGGCTGGACGTTTCTTTTCTTTAGTGTTTCTTCTGCCTTTGTTTGTTGCACGCGGCCGTTCTAACTGTGCCACTTCTTCGGCTGAGACTAGTTCAAAATCGATCGCACGTTCATCGGGATCAGCTTTTGTGACTTTTACTCGTACTTTCTGACCGATTTTGAAGGTCAAGCCAGTTCGTTCGCCGACAAGTGCTAAATGATTTTCGATAAAGTGGAAATAATCTTGTTTCAATTCATTGATGTGGATCAATCCTTCGATCGTATTCGGCAATTCGATGAATAATCCGAATTTCACGACCGAGCTGATGATTCCATCAAATTCTTCGCCTACTTTATCCATCATATATTCGGCTTTCTTCATTGCATCTACTTCACGTTCTGCTTCGACTGCGCGGCGTTCCATTTTTGAACTGTGATCAGCGATATCTGGTAATGCTGCTGCCCAATTTTCTTGGTTTTGTTCACTTTTGTCTTCGCTGTATGAACGAATCAAACGATGGACGATCAAATCAGGATAGCGGCGGATCGGCGAAGTAAAGTGCGTATAATAGCTTGCTGCTAATCCATAGTGCCCTGCATTTTCTTCTGAATAGCGTGCTTGCTGCATACTGCGTAAAAGCATCGTATTGATCACAGCTGATTCAGGTTTGTCTTCCACATCCTCGATGACTTTCTGCAAATCTTTCGGCGTGATCGTTCCTTTTGTTCCTTTGACCAAAATACCTAAAGCAGAAGCAAAATCAAAGAAGCGCTGCATTTTCTCTTCTTTTGGCTGTTCATGAATTCGATAAATAAATGGCAAATGCTGCTGATTATGATGTTTTGCTACCGTTTCGTTGGCTATCAGCATAAAGGACTCGATCAAGCGCTCGCCTACTCCGCGGTCTCTCATTAAAATATCTAAAGGATGACCAGATTCGTTGACCAAAATCTTTGCTTCTCTATCTTCAAACGAAATCGCACCTCGGCGTATACGCATCGTTTCCAAAATATGATGGAGCTCGCCCATTTCTTCAAACATAGGAACTAAATCTTTATAGCGTTCCATTGTTTCCGGCTCTTTTTCTTCCAGAATTTTGTTAACTGCTGTATAGGTCATTCGTTCCGTCGTTTGGATCACACTTGGGAAAATCTCGTAGGAAACGACATTTCCTTCGCCATCGATCTCCATCTCGCAACTCATCGTCAAACGAGGAACATGCGGATTCAAGGAACAAATACCATTGGATAAACGTTGCGGGATCATCGGGATCACACGGTCCGTCAAATAGACACTCGTTCCACGTTCATACGCCTCTTGATCCAGTTTGCTTCCTTGTGTGACATAATAAGAAACATCTGCGATATGCACACCTAAGAAATAATTTCCGTTTGCTAATTTTTTGACAGTGACGGCATCATCTAAATCTTTTGCGTCTTCCCCATCGATCGTAACAATCATTTGGTCACGCAAATCTTTACGTCCTGCTAAATCTTTTTCTTCGATTTGATCCGGTACTTGGTCTGCTTCGGTCAATACATCATCAGGGAATTTTGTCGGGATACCATTTGATACAACGATGGAAAGAATATCCATACCAGGATCATTTTTATGGCCGATCACTTGTTTGACGATCCCTTCCATACTCGTTGCATAGCCGCTTTCTGGATAATGGGTCAATTCGATCATGACGATACTGCCATCAGCTGGCCGTACACCTTCTGCTGCTGCATAGACTTTGAATTTCGCTAGTTTTCGATCTTTTGGAACAACCACTCCGTAAAGATCCGTTTCTTTGATTTCTTCATCTGTATATGCAACAAATTCTCCAGCTAACTGTGTTGTTCCTCTTTTGCGGATCTCAACGACTTTTCCTTCCGCTCCCTTGTCCATGCCTGCATTTGCCGGCGACACGATATCTACTGCAACTGTATCGCCATCTAAAGCATAGCCTGTTGCTTCTTTCGGGATATAGATGTCATCTTCTTCTGGATCGATCGTCACAAAGCCAAATCCGCGTTCGTTTGCTCGAAAGGTTCCTTCTAATAAAACAGGACGCATTGGAAGCTTGACTTTGCCTTTTTTATTGAAAACAAGTGTGTTTTCTCGTTCCATCTGGGCAATCGTCTGAACTAATAATTTATAATCTTCACTTTTTTGAAAGCCTAAGCCTTCTGCAATCTCTTCGACTGAAAAACTCTTTTTACGGCCGCTTTCCATGAAGAAGAGGATTTTCTCTTTAATTGTTTCTTTTGTCATATATTTTCCTCATTCCAAGGTAATTTATTTAAAAAATCCAGCACATCTTCTTCTAACTCACGTCGGTCATTTCCGACAGTGATGACATGCGGACTATTTGGATACCATTGTAAAACTGTTCTTTGTTCACGCAACGCGCGCGCTGTTTCGAAAATACCCATCGGATCGATCATTTGGTCTTTTCCGGCTTGTGCCATAAAAACGGGAACGCTGATTTCCGAAAGTTTCTCCGCGGCAATAGCTGCCTGCGCTTCGACCGCCGCTAGCTGCTCTTTGATTTTTGGACGCATCGCTGTTAATTTTTCATTGATTTCTGTTTCTGTTTTCCCGGCCGTCTTCAATACTTGCCCAGCATATTTTTCAAAGTTTTCCGGTACGTTGGTTTCAACTGGCATGATTGGCGAACAAAAGAAGCCGCCGCCCAAAACAGAACATTCTTCTATTGTCCGTACGGCGAAAATCCCGCCCATCGAAAGTCCGAATACAGCAATCTCAGAGAATCCTTCTTTGTTCAAAAAAGAAACAGCTTGTTTTGTATTTTCCCACCAGTTCTCCGGTGTCTGCGTCAAGATATCTTCAGGGTCTAACGTACCGTGCCCGTCAAACATGGGAGCATAAACGGTATAATCGGCTTTTTCTAAAAAACGAGCCAACATTCGAACGTCATTTGAACTGCCTGAATACGCATGTAAAAGAAGTACCGCACGTTTTCCATGGGGCGCGTACAGCTCTTTTGGGAGATTGATTTTCATTTGTTTCACCTCATTTTCATTTTACCATAGTTTAGATAGAACCTGTTGTATGCGGTTTACTTACAGAAAAAAGAGCCGGGACAACGGTCGATCGACACATGCCCTAGCTCTGGTCATTTAAAGTCAAAATCACTTTACTTGTTTCATGGTTTCTAATGTGAAGATAGAAACGCTAAAACAAACAGCAAGATCATCCAAGCAGCGCCCATCACTGCTGTTGCCCGCTGCATCACTGCTTCAAATCCGCGTGCTTTTTGTTTGCCGAAGAGCTGATCCGCTCCGCCGGTAAAAGCACTCGCAGCACTATTTTGTTTGCTAGGCTGCATCATGATTGCAATGACCATAATGATAGATAACACGATTACGATTCCTAAAATCAGATTATACATGTTATTTCCTCCCTTCTCTTAAAAAATCTCGTCTCTTTAACTCTATCACACTACTACTGGAATTTCCAGCCTATAAAAGTAAAAGCCTGCTCCAGAAAAGAAAAAAGAGACTTCCGCAAAACACGCAGTCCGTCTCTTATACATTCAATCGCGATGTCCGATCTTGTCAGCAAAAAAATACTGATTATTTTTTCAACACATCTTGATATTCAGATTTTTGTTCAAATTCTTTTTTAGCAAATGGGCATAAAGGAATCACTTTTTTTCCTTCGCGTCGTGCGAATTCTACGCCGCTTAGTACAAGTTTTTCCGCAAGCTTCTGGCCGCGGTATTTAGGATCGACGAAGGTATGGTCGATGATCATGATTTCCGGACCTGCTTCTGCCCAAGTCATTTCTCCGATTTCCTGTTGTTCATCATTCAATAAAGCAAAACGATTTTTTTCTTCTCTGATTTCCATTTTTCTTGTCACCCTTTTCGTATAAACTTCAAAGCTCCGCTCGGGCATGTGTTGATTACTCGGCTGTCTTCATCTGCTGAAGCATTATCTGGAATGATCCAAGGTCTGCGTCCTACTTCGAATACTTCTGGATTTCCTCTTACACAGTTCCCACTGTGGATACAGATACTTTTGTTATAGTAAATATCAATATCTTCACCAGTATATTTACGGTAACCTTGTGCTAATAATTCTTCTTCAACAGCTGGTTTGTCATTCAATCGACTTCCGTCCATCTGACCTCGCTCCTTGCTCTGGTAGTCTTTTTTGTTCTCATAAATTTTAACAGTCAAGACACCTGGAGACAAACATTTCCTCCGACCTATTTTCACCAAATAATTGAAGGATTTTGATTACTTGATTTCTTTTTGGATAAAGGTGAAAATCGTCTGCCAATACGCCTCAGAATCTCTTGCTGCCGCTTCGAGATGTTCTGATTTTGGGATCAAAAACAATTCTTTTCTGCCAGCAGTGGCTCCGTAGACGGTATAAGCAGCTTCGACAGGAACGAAATGATCATATTCCCCGTGCAGGATAAGGATCGGCAGATGGTTGCTGCCTAATTGACGTGTAGCAGAAGCTTGTTTTAATGAATAACCCGCGTATTTTTGAGCATAGCGATTGGCATAACGCATGATCAGCCATTTAGGAAAACGAGTCAGCTTGCTGAGCATATAGCGCAATTCTGCATAAACGGACACATAACCGCTATCCAAAATAAATCCTTTGACTTGTTTCGGCAGTTTTTCTCCGCTCATCATCATGATGGCTGACGCACCCATTGATTCGCCGTGAAAAATAATCGTCGCATCAGGATATTCTTCTAACACTAAGTTGACCCAGCCAATCAAATCTAAGCGATCCAGCCAGCACATCCCGATGATTTCTCCTTCACTTTCTCCATGTGCACGCAAATCAGGGATCAAGACATTGTATCCTTGTTCAAAATATTTTTTCCCAATAAACGAAAGGTCACGTTTTCCGGTGCTGCGATAATCATGGACACCGATCACCCACTCCGAAGAACTTTGTTGACGAAACAGACTGCCGCTCAATTTCAATCCATCATGGCTTTTGATGGTCTTCTTTTCTCCGGTTTCCCAGAAGCTCGAAGCCTGTTGTTCTAATTTTCGGCGACTCTTCTCGACCGTTGCAAAAGCTGCTGGATTCATCAAACGATGCCCTGTTGTCTCATACCAGTTATAGCCGCGCTGTACCCCTGCTTTGATTAATTTTTTCGCATATTCATAAGACAAAAAACAATAAATAAAAACTGCTGCGAATAAAAGGATAAGTAAATAGATCAGTCCCACTTTACTTCCTCACTTTCTCTTTGAATGATCAATAAATCTTTATGCTTCCTATAATGATTTTTACTCGAATCCTATAATTGCATATTCTCGTTCATTGTATCACTTTCAAGAAAAATTGCTCAAGTTTTACTAGATTCTTTTCTTCTTTTTTTTATATTTTAAATAAAAAAAAAGAAGCAGATGCATCTGCACCTTGCTTCTGTTGATTTCGACACTGTTATTATTTGGTTGCTTTTTGCACCTGCTCAACCTTTTGCTGAATAAATCGTGCCCAATTGTTCTTTTATTTGGCTGATTACTGCTTCTTGATGTCCGCTGTCATTCAGAAGGTCTAATGTGTTGCCATCAATAATCAATTTTGGACTCGCATCATAATCGGCGATCCATTCTTTGTAACGTTTAAGTAGTAAAATATAATAGTCTCTTAAGGAAGGATCATCTTCAAACTGCTCATAGTCTCTTCCTCGCTGACGTATGCGGCGCAGCATCTCTTCCTCGCTCAAGTCGATAAAGACCATCAGATCCGGCCGATAACGTTCATCTTCTAAAATGCCCGTCGTCACAGCGCTGTCCATCTCATCATAAACCGTCACTTGCAAATCCGTTGCTCTGCCAGAATCGCGGATCGCGTGGAAAAACAACTTATCTTCATATAATGAACGGTCTGCGATGTAATCGTCCATTGCCATCATTTCCCGTGTATTTTTTATCCTATGGCTTAAGAAATAGATTTGCAGCATAAATGCGTATTCTTTTGGGTTTTCGTAAAACAAAGGTAGTACAGGGTTATCATCGACAGGTTCTACATAGATCGGCAAATCAAGTTCTCTTGATAATAATTCCGCCAATGTTGTTTTCCCTACCCCAATTGCACCTGAAATAAATATTTTCATCAAACAGCTCTCCTAAAACACTATATATAGAATCATAAATTAAATATACTACTATATTTTGTGTTTTACAAGATAACTCTCCTAAAAAAAGAAAAGACACAGGAAATCTCCTGCGCCTTTTCTGGTTGAATCAAAAGCGAAACGGATTGACCGCAAAAACAAGAGGGATATTGACAGTTTTTGGTCGAATGTTTCATTGCTTTTATAACAAATTATTTTCTTTTAAGATATCACCGATATACGTATGCTCTGTTTTCTTGATAAACCCTTCCACTAATTTACGTTCAACAAATGGCAGATCCATCTCTGTCAATTTCTTCTTATCTGACAGATAGTAAATAGAGTTTGCGAGTGTTCTCAAGTCGTAAGCAGAAGCAAATACTTCTGGGACGCCTCTCTCTACGTTTAACAGCTGATACACGGCTTCCATGGCTGTCCGTACAGAATATTCAGTGGTAAAGACTGTATCGCGTTCTGTTTCGGCGAAATTACCAATGAAAGCTAAGTTTTTTGATCCGTCTGGAATCACTTTTGGACGATCGCCAGGTTCTCTTAACATAAAGTAAGAAGTGATGAACGGCATGTAGACAGGAATAACTGTGCAAGATGTTTCAGAGAAGCGTTTGATATCTTCTTCTGGTACGCCAAGATGATACATCAATTCTTGAGCGATTTCTTGCCCGCTGCATTGTTCGATTGGTTTCTTGATATAATTTCCTGGTGTATTCGACAACAGTCCGTAGACCCATGTAATGGTTTGCTGATCGTTTTGTTCTTTAAAATGAGGTTGTCGATGTGTTGCAAAACTCATGCCCCAGTTTGAATCTTTGATGGTGATGATCCCGCCAGTAACGACTCTTCCTGTTCGTAATTTACGTTTCGTCAAACGAGAGATATAAGGTTCGATATCAAAATTCTCCCATGTAACAGTAGCCGAAACGAACCAGCTTTCATCTGGCAGGTTTTCACAGAATACTTCTGGGTGTCCAAATTCTTCGGACTGTTTCGCTAAGTTTTTCCATAGATTCCAGCTGCCGCCCAACTCGTGTGTGATTGGTGCTGGCGTATGGTGATCTCCTTGGGTAGAACTTTCAGTGATGGATCCATTTGTTACAAAGACCAAATCATTTTCTGTCAGTGAGATTGCTTGTGTTTTTCCTTCTTGGATATATTCGATTTGTCGTGCAGTCTTGCTTTCTTTATCGATATCGACTTGGATGTTATTGATTTTTGTTCCATATTGGAAATCAACGCCTTGGTCTTCTAAATAAGACAATAATGGTTTTACTAACGATTCATATTGGTTGTATCGAGTGAATTTCAGTGCCGTAAAATCAGGCAGCCCTTTGATGTGATGAATAAAGCGCATGACATATCTTCTCATCTCGATTGCAGAATGCCATTTTTCAAAGGCAAACATCGTGCACCAGTATAACCAAAAATTAGATTCGAAAAATTCTTCACCAAAAACATCTTCGATTCGTTGACCAATCAATTGGTCTTCGGAAGTCATAAATAAATGGACAAGTTCTTTTTGGGCCGTTTTTGATAAAGTAAACTGACCATCATCGGCGACTCTTTCGCCTCGATTATGGATGATCCGGCAATTGGATGAATTTGGATCATCATGGTCCAACCAATAAAATTCGTCTAAAACAGAAGCATCTTCTACTTCTAAAGATGGCACCGAGCGGAACAGATCCCATAAACATTCAAAATGATTTTCCATTTCACGACCGCCTCGAGTAACAAAACCATCATGAGGGATAAATTTTCCGTCTAATGATCCTCCTGAAAGTGAAAGTTCTTCATAGATATGGATATGTTCGCCTTTCATATGCCCGTCTCGAATCAAAAATACCGCCGCAGCTAAACCAGCGAGACCGGCACCAACGATATAGGCATTTTTGTTGTCAACATCAGCTGGCTTTCTGCTTCTTGCAAAAGCTTCGTAGTTACCATTTGTGTATCTCATCTTTTTTCCTCCTATTTCGTTACTTACAAATAAAGTGTAACAGTCTTCCAAATAGCTGACAAAAATATGTATCGGTAAAATCCAAGAATTTACACAAACCTGTAAAAGTGTCTAAATTTTTGGCTATCGCTTTTTTCTAAAAAAAGCGATAAAAACAAACAAAAAAGCTGTGAGGAAAATTCCTCACAGCTTCAAACATCAATCGATCAGTGATCGATTATTTGTTTTTCAAGTTGTAGAATGATTTCAAACCTTTGTATTCTGCAACTTCACCAAGTTGGTCTTCAATACGTAGTAATTGGTTGTATTTAGCAATACGGTCAGTACGTGATAAAGAACCATCGAATAACGTTGCTTCGCAAGTTATTCCCCTTGATTTCACCAGCGGTTCGTTGCAACAGCACTTAAAACTTTCTTTTGCTCTTCTTCTCAATAAATGCTGATAAATCAGCATTTTCAATCGAGAAATCATAAATACTGGTCAGCTATCTACAATCTTTAGGTTGCATTTCTTATGTCTCTAGCATCTTATCAAACGATGTCTAGATTTTCCAGTATATAATAGTAGAAACATAAAAATTACTGTTTCTACTTTGCAATACTGGAAACTTGTGCATAACTAATTAATATTTTTTATATTAGAGATTTGAACATTCCAAGTAACTAGTGAATAAATTTTCTCTTATTTTTAGGAATTAAATCTATCAATAAGATTGCTGAAGGATAATGTTTTTGCATATATTCCACAGCACCTAACTCATGTGAATCTTCAGAAGCATACAGTTCATCTTTTAATTGCCCCATATCTATTACAATACTTCCACTTAGAAAATCAACTGCATCCTTAAATTCTTTATTTTTGTGGTAAGCTTCATAAAAATCAGCAAGCTGTTTACAACTAACCACTCCATTTATCGTTAGCTCGATTAATGCTTTTTGGATATTCAAACTTATCTACTCCAATCTGTTTTCAAGAATACTTCTTTCAATTCCTCTAAAGTTTATAATCTTTTAGATAAATCCGTATTTATTCCAGAATCAATGAACTTCCCTATTTCTTTATTTTTACTATTATTCAAATTCTTTCTTCCAGTTTTTATGCTGAATTGTGTCATAATAATTCTGTTTTTAGCTCTTTTGGTACTTTTCTTCGCATGTTCACCTTTATAATGGAACCTTCTTTTTCGTAAAAAGTAGATACTATGCCAATGTTATCTAAATTATTCACTAGCTCTACATTTTGAGGTGTATTTTCTATTTCAACTGATTTATTTTTTCCATTTTCATCAATAGTCAATTCAGAGATTGGTTTGTTCTGTGTTCCCAGCCAATATGTTATATTTTTTATAGAAATCTCATTCAACTTTTTATTTTTGAAAAGATTATTGACTAAACCAACGAATAGTTCCGTATTTGACAAATTGTCAAATATACAATCATATTCTTCTATTGAAAAATCAGTAATATTATTCTCTAAGAATAAATTAAGCGTTTGTTCAATTGTTGATTTACTTAATGTCCTATCTTTTAAGTTAAAGATAAAATATTCTTTTAAGTATTCAACATTTATATTCTCAAGCAATTTTACAAACAGTGTATCATCAGAAGAAATTCCTCTTTCGAACAGAATATCCAATAATTTAGTATTTTTGAAAAACTCATCTGATTCTTCATTAACAATAATACTTAGCAACTCTTTAATTGATTCAAGTTTCCAATTCTTTATGAGAGAAAGCATTTCATCTTCTGACAAGTCAATCTCAGAAAAATTTTCTAGAAAGTCATTAGGATGATTAAGTACTACCTCGACAATAACACCATCTTCCTTAAACTTACTAACATTTTCTATATTAAAATCAATTAAATTATTTCTAGCTAAAATATGAGTGCTTTGACTTGAAAGATTGCCTGCATCATATGTTGTAATCCCTAGTAGTTCAATATTATCCTCTGTAATACCTATCGCTTTATTATCAACCATCTTTTTAAGCAATACTTTTAATTTATCTTTTGAATCAGATTTATCATATTGTTTTTTAAGAGAAATCACTTCATTCTGATTAGTGAATATTGAGTTTATAACAGATAAATCAATTTCTCCATTTTCATAATAGTCTTCTATATTTTCCCATGTGATACTACATTTTCTCTTCTCTAATAATGTTTCCCAAAGCGAAGAATCCGTTACTTGGTTAATTTTTTCTACTGTAATATTCGATTTATTTATTAGGTTTGTCTTAATATCTAGTTTATTAAGTTTTTGGGAATTTAATAGACTTAAAAAACTTCCCTCGGTTTCAAATAATTCGTCTAATGAAAATAGAACTTCATCTACAAAATACTCTAAGTTTGTATTCGTATCTCTGATTAAATTATCTATCTTAGAATTTAATATATTTGCGTAAGAGACCGCTTTTAATTCATCTGAATTTTTGTAGTTTAAAATTTTAGAAAACATATTTTTATCATATCTATACAATTCACATTGAATAAATTTATCATATTGTTCTTCAGACAAGTTATCTAATTCTATATCATTAAAATAGATTTTCGCAGATTGAAATGTCTCTTCATTATGTTCAGATAAGACTTCCATAATGGTATTAGACTCTACATAGTCTTCAATTTCTATAAAGAAATTAGGTCTATTTAAAATGTTTTCTCTTATTAAGAATACATAGTCAGACGCATCTTCATCGCCTTCAAACTCTTCATTACCTTCATAAACTGGCTTATACTTACTTAATACCTGTAACAATAGATTCTTTCTATTATCTTTCCCATAGTATAGAGTTATATCACCTAAACAAGCATAAAAAATCAAATCAATCAATCGGTTCTTTTCTGAAGCATTGCATTTTTCTATAAAATCATTCGAATATTTTCTTAATAATTCAAAAGCTAAATTAGCGATATTCAATTTATCTTCAGCTAAAATTATTTTCAAATTTTCTAAATATAAATCTTCTTCTTGAATAAAGATTTTTTCTAAAACTGCTTCACGAATCTTATGTTTATCTTTAAAGTTATTAGAAAATAGGTACTTCAAAACATTGATGTTAAGTATTCCCTGCTTTTCAAAATCTTGTGGTAAAAGTTCACTAACAAATCCTTCTGGATTATCAAGTTTTTCATTAAATTCAACACTTTGATTAGATTTCAATTTAACTAATAGATTTTTATCATCAATAGTCATGCTTTTTTCATAAAAAATGGATAAATACGATGAGTAGTCTTCGGCTAAATAACCATTAGATAAAATATACAGAATAAAATCCTTATCTTTATTGTCGTATTTTTCTTTTGTCATTTCTGCATATATTAATTTTACTAACTCAGGATACTTTTTTATTTTTTGTTTCAAAGATGCCCTGATGAAAGTATTTAACTCATTTCTCTTTAAATCATACTCTTCCTGTTGTTTTTCCATTCTTGCTTTTAAAATTGAATCTTTTTCTTTTGATATGTGAATAAAACTGTTTTTTGGAATTGTATATGTTCCTCGATATGGGGAATTGAAACTAATATCCTCTTCATCGTTATCTAAAATATAATCAATAAATGTCATATCTAAATCTGTTAGATTTCTATATTGTTCATTGATTATTATCCTATCATTTCTAGAGAATCCTTGGTCAAATAAAAATTTCTTTATTTCAGATAACTTATCTACATTTATTTGTTCCTCGATTTTTTTAAATTCAGCTTCAATTATTGTTAAATCTTCTTTTACTCCTCTAATTAATTCACCATCAAATTTACCCTGAACAATTATTTCATAGATAAAACCTTGTGACTTTTGTAATTCTGTAAATGCAGAAGGGACTAGATTTTTTAACGCTATTATTGAAAATAAAGCTTCTTTGTTCATGCTTCTAGATAAACTTCCATGTATATCTAAATAAGTAAAAAACTCATTAACGATATTTGTCAACAACCTCAAATCTGAAATATATAAGGAGATGTCTTTCAAAAAGTTCTCGAAGTTTCCATCTAAATTCGTCACTGACTTCTCTTTCATCATAGGTACTAGATATTCTCTTGAATTAAACGTATCTACGACTGGTATTATCGGAATAATTAGTTCAAAAAATTTCGTTCTAATTTCTGATTCATGTTCCTCAATATCTTCTTTTGAATTTGAAAATATATCCTCTTTCACAGCATATATAAATGTGATTTCCCGACTGATTTGTTTTGAATTGTTTAGAAGTAGATTAAGTTCCTTTAAATGCTCGAATACTCGAATACTTTTAAATCTGTCAACATCTTCTATAACCACCACATCGAACTTATTCGTTTCAAAATAATATAAAATCTCATCTATATATTTGTTAAAATAAGAAAAATTATTTTTGTCCTCTTCAATTGAAACATTAGCAAAGTTTAGTTTTGAAAGTTTGAATTGTTTCAAAACTGTCTGAAAGATTTGAAAAAATAAAATACTAATGCTGACTATTAGGAAGCAATACAAAATCAAGTCAAGAGACTCAGTGTTACTGGCGATTTCTTCGAAATTACTCAAAACTATTTTTTTTAAATTTAGGTAATCTTTTAAATAAAAAAAACTTATTAGTGATGACAAAAAAAGGAAGTATAATAAAATCTTTTTTCTACTCGAAATATGATTGATTTTTTTGAAACGTGAATATGGTAACTTAGAATTTTTTTCTCTATAAATCATTTGTTTTACCAAGCTATTTTCTAATTTTTCATTCAAATCATCAATATTATCAGTTTCCTCTGCATTCGCCTCTTGATTTTCCAATTCTTGTTTAGAATAGGAACCCAATGATAAATTCAAAACTTTATAATTAGGATAAAGAAATTCAAAATTCTTTATTATCGTACTCTTTCCTGAACCATAACTCCCCATTAAAGCAATATTAGTTACATCAGGATTTTTAACACCATCATGAATTCGCTTAATATATGGCATTATTCGTTCTAACTCTATACCTTTTAAAATCTTTGGAGATAAACTACTTTGAATAAATTTTCCAGCATTATTTTTTTCTTCAATTTTATTCGACTTTGCTTTAAACCAATCAATTATTTGATTTATAACAATTAAGTATGATGTCCAAAAAGTTTTTCTTAATTTTTCTAACAATTTTTTACACATCCTTTATTTATGATAACTCTAAATTTTGATGTAAAGGTATTTCGTATCAAATCACTCTATACAATAAAAAGCCTAATTAAAGACTTCTTATTGTAACTATTTAAACTTTAGACAATTATCTCCAAAGGAGGTAAACTTTCTACTAAATCCATTGTTTGCATAGATACATTAATAATAGACAACAATAGATTAAATATATATTTTGGATTATCTGAGAACTCATTAGGGTCATCAACTATCCCAGATTTTTTATCTTTTTTCACTTGATATTGGTCAATAATCCACTCAATAGCAGGTTTTCCATTCACAACATATTCGTATGCACGTTCAGGAATATCTGTTATCACAATATCTTCATTAAAAATAATGGTATCTAGTTGTCCACGTCTAGGATGTTTCATCTTCTTCACTTTAAAACTTGGATTATCTGACTTAAAGATTATATTTACACCGTCATATGCAGGAACATCTTCATAATTTAAGTGTAAATCAGCTAATTTTCTGCCAATTTCAACATATTTTTCTTTGTTTCTAACCTTTGGTATACGAGGAAGTTCCTTTTTTAAATCACTCGCATAAGTTTCTCGATAAGCTTTTGAATGTAACAATCCATAAATATAATAAAAAGTATCTTCAGTTGACAACCCAAACTTTGTACCATTAATATTATCGCTTTTTTCCAAAAGAAGATTTCCTTCGTTTAAATGCCATTGATAGAAACCCTGTCCTTTCTCCATTAAATCTAAACTAGGTATTAAATCTATGACCTCTGTAGAAAATTCTCTCTTGGCTCCTTTACCTGTAACAAAAATTATCGGATTTCCCTTTTCCCAGTTGCGATATTTGCCCGGTCTTTCTACTAAATTGTTTTCATAATAAATATATTTTTTAGTAAAAGGTCTATATTGTATTAATTGAAGATGACTATCGTTAAATTCAATTGATACCTGCTTATTTAATTTATCAATTAAACCAGATGACCACTTAATTTTACTACTATCTCTATCAATATCTACAGTTGAATCATTTAATTTCAAATTATTACGTTCAGTTTCATACTTTTCAATCATTCGCTGAACATTTTTAACTAAATTTTCTTTACTAAAACTAATTACCCATGAATCCCTATTTGTGCTGATTCCTACTGCCCAATCTTCAAAAATCTCTCCTGCCATTTTTGGATAACTAGAATAGTTCTCATCTCTTTGATTAATCCAATCGTTATGTTTATCTGGAATTATTTCTTTCCATTCTATATTATTTATAGACTCTTTAACATTCACTATATTAAGTTTCTCTTCCCTAGTAAGATAATCACCAATATCAAAATATTGAATTTCGTGTTTATCACTACCATCTTTTACCAGAATACTAATTGCAATTGGTGTTCTGCTACCTGAACCAAATATTTTCCCACCTTCTTTACGAGATGTCTCCCCTTGTGTTCTTTGGTCTCCACGCAAATTAAAGATATACAAATAATTAAATTCCTCATAAAGACATTTTCTCAATCCATCAGTAGTTTGGGAATCAATAAAAGAGGCATTTGATACAAAACCAATAACACCTTTCCCTGATAATCGGTCACTTGACCATCGAATAGCTTGTATATAAGAATCATATAAGCCTTTATTTAAATTAGCATCAGAATATCTACTATAAGTTTCCTCAATACGTTGATTTAAATTTATATATTCTATATTTTTATTATTATCATTTGCATCAGATTGCCCTACGGAATAAGGAGGATTCCCGATTATCGCAGTAATTGGAACTTCTTGTTGACGTTTCAACCGTTCATCATTTGTTCCAAAGAACGAATCATCTAAGGTATCTTCTTGTTCCGTTGATTCAAACGTATCAGTCAATACTATTCCTTCAAAAGGTTCGTATTCTTCGTGATTAATCTCTGCAAAGGTTGATTCGATATTAATTGCTGCAATATAGTAACTTAACAATACAATTTCATTTGCGTGTAATTCTTGTGTATATTTTCTTGTAATATCAGCTAAAGTTATTTCTCCATTCGCTAACTTATCTTTTAAATAGTGTAAAGTTCGAACAATAAATGTTCCTGTTCCTGTAAATGGGTCTAAAATATGAACTCCTTCATCTTCAATGGCTTTTCCAAAGTGTTTTTTTAACACATCATCGACTGATTTAACAATAAAGTCAACAACTTCCACAGGAGTAAAGACTATACCTAACCGTTGTGTAGTCTCTTTGAACCCTGGATTTGAGTCAAGACCTCGGACACGATTTGCGAGAGTTTTTTTCGAGATTCCGGCGGGCGAGTATCTCATCGTTTCGACCAGCCGTCAAACCAAAACCGTTTGACCGCTGATCGAAGCGATGAAGTTGAAGCCCTGTGGAAATCTCGCAAAAAAAATGTAGGTGGCAGCTAGGAACTATGCCTGCAATGCCAACTCCTCCATCTGATTTGGTGTTAAATAATTAATACTGCTATGGATTCGCTTGCGATTGTAAAATCCTTCAATGTATTGAAATAACGCTAAATGAGCGGCTTCAAAGTTTTCATACGCTTTTGATGGATAGACTTCTTCTTTTTTGAGTGATGCGTGAAATGATTCGATACCGGCATTATCGTAGGGACAGCCCTTACGACTGAAGGAGTGCCGGATGTTTAATTCTTTCAGCTTTACCTCGTAGGCTTCGCTGGTGTACTGAGAACCCAAATCTGAGTGGATGACTAGGTTCTCGGAGGGTATGTGGTTTAAGAGCGCATGGTCAAGGGTTTCGATGACCAATTCTTTGGTCATCTGCTTGCCAAACTTCCAACCGATGATTTTCTTTGTGTGGAGGTCTTGGATAGTGGAGAGGTAGGTCCAGCCATCTTTTAGGGTATGAATATAGGTGATATCTGTCACCCATTTTTGATTGATCGACGTAGTGGTGAAATCTTGGTTTAACAGGTTTTTGCGTCCTTCACTTTTAACTTTCGCTTGCTTGCCAGGCTTGTATTTTTTGAGGGTGATTGAACGTAAGCCCAACTTTCTCATCAGTTTTTGTACTCGCTTTAGGGACAAGGTTTCGCCGCGGCCAACAAGAATCTTATGAATTTTGGGCGCACCATAGATACCCTTGTTTTCAAAGTAAATCCCCGAAATCAAGCGGCTTAGGCGTTCGTTTTCTGATTGGCGTTTGGAAGGCTTCTTTTTCTTCCAGTCATAGTAGCTGGATTTTGGTGTTTCCAAAACGGTACACATCTGTTTTACGTCATGATCATTTGCATTTGATTGAATAAATTCGAAGACATCACTCGTTTTTACTTTTGAGCGAATATGGTTAAAGCCTTTTTTAGGATGGTGTTTTCCTCCTGCATGCGGGCCATTTCCTTTTTCATTGCTAGGATTTCTGCCTCAGTCATGCCGGTTGCTTCATTCTTTGTATGAAGCTTCTTCCAGCGATAAATCGTTTGTGTAGCGATACCATATTGCTCTGCCAGTTCCTCGACCGATTGGCCAGACTGGTTTAAATCTAAAATCATCTTCTTAAAGTCTTCATCAAATTTTTTCTTGGCTTTTGCCATCTTGGACACGTCCTTTTCTTAGTAGTTAAATTCTACCAAATCGTGTCCATGAAATCATCTTAACATCACCCTTTAGAGAAGAATTTATCGTATAAAGTAATAATGATTTTTTGTTTTGCTTCTGCATTGTCAATACCTTCAGCACGTAATTTTACAGAATCATAAAATTCTTTTAATTCATCTTGTTCTTTATTAAATCCACCAAATTTTGATAATTCTTCTACGATTTTATCCATTGCTTCTGAAACAGGATTGTTATTCACAAAGCTATACTCTCCAAAAAGAGCTTCAAAAATAGGAGCAGTAATTAGGTGTTGAGCTAACATTTCAATTGCTTGTTTTTCATCAATACTTTCATTGATATTATGTTGTAAACTCTTCAAAAACTTATCAAATTCAATGGCAGTTTGAGAATTTTCATCACTAATCATAATGGTTATTTGTTCAATATGACGTTGTGCTATTTTCGCAACATCTTCTGACCAATCTTCAAGGTATCTTCTATCTCCTACCTTTTTGACAACTTTTGCATAAATAGCATTCTCGATTTCTCCCCAATCTAACTCTAAAGCGGTTTGATAAGAGGATTGTTCATTATCATTGCCTTTTGAAGAGTTTTCTACATCTTCAACTGATGGGGCTTCACCTATACCGATAACATCCATATTTTCAGGTTTTTTTCTGTTTAATTCCAGTTTATTAATCATAGCTGAAAAACGTTCATCCACTGAACGCAACGCATTTAAAATTTGCCAAACCGCTTCATATTTTTTATTGTTATCCAAAATTGATTCTGGGGTTGTCCCTTCAGGAATAACAATAGGTAGTATAATGTAACCATACTCTTTGTCTTTAAATTTCCGCATGATTCGACCAACTGCTTGGACAATATCTACTTGTGATTTCTTAGGTGCTAGAAAAATCACTGCATCTAGATTAGGAACGTCAATTCCTTCTGTCAAAAATTTCACATTAGATAACACTCGTGTTTCATCTTCTGCAAAATCTTCTGATAACCAATCTAACGCTTCTTTCTTTTCTAAGGTGTTCATCATACCGTCTACATGTCTAACATTTATTGATTGCTGAATACTCTCATTTCCATCTAGGTATTCATTGACTACTTCATTGAATTGAGAAGAAATTTTCTTTGAATTATTTATGGTATTAATGAAAGAAATAGCTCTCTGCATAGGTTTTCCTTCAAAAACAGCATCTTTATCTACACTGCTTCTTTTCATTAATCCGTTCCAAACACCGATTAATTTAGAAACATCATCAATATCTAAACCATTTTCACTATCAGATAAGACTCTTTGCATGTCTTTTTGAATAACCTTTTCATCGACTGCTAAGACCATTACTTTATAATCAGTTAAAATATCATTTGAAACTGCTTGTCCAAACCCTAATCGGAAAATTTCTTCTCCATAAATGTCCTTATTGTCCATCGATGATAAGACAATGCTAGAATCTTCTGCTTTTTGTTTTGCATCTGTTCCGTAAATTTTAGGTGTTGCTGTTTGATACAATCGTTTGTTTGCTTTGATATAGTTATTATTATGAACTCTTGTAAATACGCTTGCTTCTTCTCCTAATGCTTTGGCACCTGTTGTTCTATGTGCTTCATCACAAATGACAATATCAAATTCAGGAAACCCTTTTTCTTGTGCTTCATGTAGAACTTCAATAGATTGGTAAGTAGAATACACAACCGTTAAATCTCGTTGATTATTCTCTATTTTTTTATAGTTAGATAGTAATTTATCTGAATCTGTGGTCGCAGGAAAACCAATATCTTTAGCAGATAATTCATCAGCATTCTTCTTTTTAGAAGCATTTCTATCACTTGTCACAGCAAATGAATGCATACTTAGTTCCGTATCATTATTCCAACCAATCAACGTTTGACTTAATAATTGGATACTTGGCACTAAATATAAAACATTAAAGGTTGCTTTATTCGTTTGTTTAGCCATCTTTTCAACTAATTTTAAACTAGTAAACGTTTTCCCTGTTCCCGGTGCCATAATTAATTGCCCACGGTCATTTTCTTTAAAGTAATCCATGGTTAAATTAATGGCATCATTTTGGTAAGGTCTAGTTTTCTTCACATTCTTTACTTTTACTTCATTTGAACTACTTGGAATAAAAGATTCCCAATCAATTCGACTATTTCTCAAATCACTCAAACCAATCTGTGCCACTGGTTTTGATAATTGATTAATCGCTTCATCCGCATTACTACTCAATGAATCTAATGAATAAACAATAATTCCATCAGAATAATAAGACTTCCCAAGTTCAGCTAAAAATGAATCAATATGTCTTTTATATATTTTATTGTCATAAAATTTGGCTTGAATAGCAGTTAAATCCCCTGTTGCTTCATTTCTTGCTACTAAATCAACCCCTGTATCTTTTTTGGGGATTGCATATTCTTCTGGAACTTCATTTAATAACCAAACATCTGAAAATAAATTTTTGTATGTTGGTTCATTTTTGAAATAAATTTGTGCGATTTTTTCAAAAAGAGTTCCCTTATCTCTTTGAATCTCACTTGATTGTTCCCTTGCTAATTGAATAAGTTCATCAAATGTCATTATTTTTCTCCTTCGTAAAATATTCTACCTAATTATAACAGCTTTCAACTTAATTAGGGATATAAAAAAACCTAGTCTAAAGCAGACTAAGTTTCAATTTCTGGAAAACTTTCAATAATAGTCAATTCCATTTCTGAACTATTTATTGTTTGATGAATAATATTCTGCACAGTATCTCGATATACCTGATTCCCCACACAATCGTTAGACAATGCCTCTAATGCTAGTAAGGTGAAAATAGCTTGTTTATAGCTTAGATTACTTGTAATAACAGTGACGCATTCAATTCATAATAATAGTCTCCATTCATTTTGATGGTTCTGAAGACCATCATTCAACGTTGCTATAGTCAATAAAAAAATACGATTTTTCTATTCAATCAAATATTTCTTTACTCATTTCAATTTAGAAAGACAAATGCTCTTAATATTTTATCTCCATCAGGACTAATAAGTATTTTTATCTCAAATTTTATGATAAAAACTACTTAAAAAATGACACTTGAAAAAGTCAATAAAATCAAGGGTTTTCTACTTGTTGACAAAATCAACAGATTGTTGTTATATCAACGTTTTAAAGCACTATTTTTCAAAAAACACCTGTCAGATACAACGAAGAAATTTTTATGGGTAATTCTACACTTAAAGTTATCTGGGAGGTGTTTTTTATATAAACTATTTATATCTGCTTAAATAATCGTTGATAAATCAACGTTTTAAATAACAAGAAAAAACTTACTTCCTAGCTTTAGGTTCAATTCTATATTACCTATAATGTATTTTAAGATTTTTCAAATTTCATGTATCATTTTGCTATTAATTATATTTTTATTCAATTTTTAAAATCTATAGCTGTTGGTTTAATTTTAATATTTCTTTTTCAATACTATACAAAAAAGGCAAGTAGAAAAATCTACTCGCCCAAAAGGAAAGAGAACAGTGGACTAGACTGTTCTCTTAATTTAAATATGACTTTTTTTGTTTCGCATCTCTATAAATAAGATAACATCCTATTTCTTACATTGCAAATTTGTAGAACATTTTTTAACCTGCAGTTTTATAATTCAAGCTTGCTCCTGCATCAGTTGTTGCTTTACTGAATATTTCAGTTAATTTAGGTTGTAAAGTATCTCTAAATAAAATATATGCGATTAATACAAAAATACCAAAAATTACCACCGCTACGATTACAAAAAGTCCTTGTGAAGCTCCATCTGTCATGAAAAATGACCTCCTTTAATATAAAATTTTATACAAGAATAATGAATATTCATGTTATATTTTTATAGTATCATCGTCATTTTTAAATTGCAATTTTAACTGTCGTATCAACACTTCACATCTAACTTTACTTATTTATATAAATCTAATTATTTGTTATATTTAATAAAAAAGTAAAGGGTGTTTTATTCCTTTCAACAAACGTATATTAATCAATTCCTAACGGAAATTCATCTGATATAAAAAAGAAAATTACTTAGAGGACATTATGAATATCATAACACCAAAAAAAGCATTGCCTCTATTTTCAAACCTCTTAAAATTAAAAAGTATTTTCTAAAAACTGGTAGATTGGAAATTTCTTCAAATTATAATCGTTCAATTCTCAGTATCAACAATAACATGATTTAACATTTTCATTTCTTTACTGAAGCTATTGATTTTCAAACAAATCTGCAACCGACTATTATGAAAGTATTGGCAAATACTCCTTAGCGTACCCAAACATCAAAATTATGATTCTTTTTTATCTCAAATTTTATGATAAAAATCACTTAAAAAATGACCCTCAAAAAAGCCTTATTTATCAAGGGTTTTATACTTGTTGACAGAAATACAAACTTACTGTAACATCAACGATTTTTCAATGTATTTTTCCAAAAATACCTCTCAGATGCAACGAAGAAAAAAATGTGGGGAATTACTCACTAACTTTTATCTGAGAGGTGTTTTTTAATATATATTTTTACAGAAATCATATTGAACATTGATATATCAACGTTTTAAACTAATTACTAAAATCTAAAATTCCTACAAGTAAAATCCATAGGTAACTCAAAGTTCCTGCGATTTAAAATACTAGCCTCAGAAGCCCTTATAGAAATTTTTCAATTCCCAATCATCTTCTTAAATACCAAATTCAATTCTATGCTGCCTATAATGCGTTCTAAGCGATTTTAAAATTTTTCATATAATTTATCGAAAGTGATTTTAAAAGCTATCAGAAGAAAAAACAGACTATTTAAAATCCACTACATGTTATTTAAATACCCAAATACTTTAAAGGAAACAATATATATCATTAATGATATATTATTGATATATAGATGGTTCTAGGTGGTTTTCCAAAAAAGACATAATTCAAATAAAATAAAAATGATTTATCACTATTTTGTTATATTTAAAAATTCTAGGAAACAAACTTTTGCTATTTGACTAAACCTATAATTCTCTGTTTAATACGGTGGTAACACCACCGATTTATCAATGCTTAATAGTAAAAATTCAAAAAAATGAAAATAAAGTTGCTCAAAAGTCGCTTTCTTCTAGGGAAATATTTCAGTTCGTTTTAGCGGTATATAATATTATAGAAAAAAATAGAATTTTTTTGAAAAAGACCTTTAAAAACATCCCATTTTTCTAGGAGAAAATCGAGATTCATTTTAGGGGTATAGAATAGAATATACTAATATATACCCCTAAAATGAATTGATAAAAACCTATTGATTTTATTGACTTTTATTAACCTCTTTTTCCCAAAAATGAAAAAATAGATGAAATTTAAGAGAAGATTATTCCTAATTCTCCCTATTAAATAAGCAAGATACAATCTTGCTGGAACTCAAAATACAAACACTGATATATCAACGTTTTATAGCTATTTTTATCACACAATTATCAAGTGTAAATAAGTTTTTGCGTAAAGATATGTGTGAAAACAGGTAAATTACCCTAGAATCTATTGACTTTTTTTGACCTTCCCATTTTACACATCTAGAGGGAATATAAAAAGTGCGTATTGATTTTAGAAAAAACACGTAGTTTTCTATTGATTTTATTGGCTTTTATAAGCCTCCTCATTATACACATCTAGAGGGAATATCTTATATAGATGTGTATAATGATTTCTATCAATTATGCCAGTATTTTCTAGGGAAAACTATACGTATTTTTCTTGTTCAATACGCAATTTTGAATTGATATAAAAAGAGATAATATTCTTAATATATAGAAATAATCCTTTATTATCAATGATTTCTAATAGAAAAAGACAGATAGAAACACTACCTGTCTAATATGCTAATTCACTTTATATATAACATTCTTAGATGAATACTTCTCCTTAATCCCTAATTGATTATACAATTCTTTAGTTAGTCTACACGTATTTAAACCATATTTATTGTATATATCCGCTCTTAGTTTCTTAAATCTTTCTGCAGTGTCACGAACCTTTAATCTTCTTGCTTTAGCTAACTTAGAAATAACATCCTTTTCGTATACATATCCTTTTTCTTCTATCTCGTTCATGATAATTCTAACTGAAGCTTTTTCCAATTTCTCACTTGCTTGGCTTAAATTACTGTCTGCTTTACTCATCTTTATTTTTTTCTGTTCAACAAGTGGTTTATAAGATTGTGGAAAATCCTGATAAGCCTTTTCTTCTCCAAAAAGTCTATATACCAATTCATAACTTAAACTACCGACTGTTACTTTATTTTCTCTTAAAACCTTAGCGATTCCTTCACTAACTGCTGTGTTTTCATCCGTCAAGTTTGTTGGTTCGTAGATGTTACTCGTTCTTAGCTTAGTGCAATCTTTCTTTTGTTCCAGTATCAAACCATTAAATATATCCTTAGGAATTTCTGCTTCTGGTTTCTTTTTAACAATCTCAGTAACAATCATATGATAAAGAATTTTTCTTGTCCTATCTAAGCTTACTTTCTTTTGGTTCGTTACTCTAGCTAATTGCTTTGCCAGATTTTTAATGCTGTAATAATTTAAATATCTTAGTTCACCATTATCATCCATATAAACATAATCATACATAAAGTCTAAAACAATAGGAATTTCAACTTGATATTTACTAAAATATTGATAGAGTTCAGGATACGTTTGTTTTAATTCTCCTGATTGTAGTTCTCGCTTAAATTTTTGAGCATTAAATTTACTTTGACCTAGTTGTGAAGTATTTGTTACAGTCGAGCCAGTAAGTTCTACTAATAAATTAACTACTTCGATTGAAGATATTTTTAAATAACGCTCCAGTAAAGAGATAATATTCCCACAATACTTATTGCTGGAAGAAAAACATTTATATAGATATATCCCATGTTCTTCAGCATAAAACACACTTGCACTAGGATTATCTTCTTTATGGAAAATATCAAAAAATGGATTTTCTTCAGATAATTCAAGAAACTCTCTCATGTCTAATGCTTTGAAGTAGTTCATTGCATTATAATCATCAGGAAATTCTTGTTTATAATTATCTCCTAGTTTATTTTTAACAATATCCAATCTACCTAATTTTAATAATTCATAATTAGGTATAGAATCATCAATCATTTCACCACTTATAGCTTTGACCTCTTTAGAAATATCTGTATTTCTTACCTCTGCTAATTTTGTAGTATCTAACCGATTATCCCAATCAATCACTTCATAGCCACTATTGCTTCCAAAAAATAATCTATTGGTTTGACCAACGCTACTATCTGCTTGTGGATACTTTTTAAATAAAGATTGATAAATCTGTTCTATCACTTGATTCTCAGTCACCAATTTGTCTAAATGAAAGACCACTCTAAATTTATCAATTTCAGAATATATATCGCTAAATGTTCGATAGATAAAACTAGCATTCTCCTGCATAAAAGAATCGGCTTCTAAATCTTCAATCGTATATAAATTATTCTCATCCTTGTTATCAAAATCTAACATTACAACTTCTTGTCCTACTATTGGTGTCATTTTTGATAACTTATTCTCTGATAACTCCGCTAACACAACGGTTTTTCCATTTACAGACAATTCTTCCGCAAACTCTTGAATAGTCATTTGTCTTAGATTATTTATAATAGTATTAGAAATCTTCTTTACTTTGTATTGGTCTGGTTTTTCTTTATTTAAAATATTACTTAAATACACTTTCATACTCACTATCCTCCAACATTAACAATCTACCATACTTTCTAACGATTATTTTTTCTAGTAATATAGTTTTTTCTTCTGTCAATCCACGTCTCCCTTTTCGAAAATTGTGCAAGTTTTGGTTATGAATACCGATTGCCTTAGAAAACACTGTCATTTTAACTCCGTAAATTTTATCTAAGATATGTAGCAAAGCTTTTACCTTTTCTTGTTTCTCAATCAATTCCTCTTCTGTTAATTTTTTTACATTCATATATTTATCCTCCATTAATTATTTTATTAATCATTGTTGCCGGACTATATCATCATTTCAATCTGAAGTAAAGTAATTCTGTCACAATCGGACACTAAAAAATAATTAGTGGCTTTTTATCAAAAATCATCTTTTATAACCTCCCTTTTTCTACGACTTTTTTAAATAGATAAAAAGAACTTAATAACCTTGATATATCAAGGTTTATTCTAATTATATATATATCTACATACTAAAAAAACACCTCTCAGATTCATTTAAGCGTAGAATTACCCACAAAAATTTTTTCGTGTCGTTTGAGAGGTGTTTTTTCAAAAATTCATTGAAAAATCGTTGATATTACAATAATCTTGCATTTCTGTCAACAAGTAGAAAACCCTTGATTTTACTGGCTTTTTAAAGGGTCATTTTTTAAGTGGTTTTTGACAATATTTTTGAGATAGATTTTTGTAAAAAAAAGAGACATGACTTTACTCACATCTCTTCTAACAATTCTTTTTCTTTTGTTACTACATGTTTCTCCCAAAGACAAGCTACTAATTCTTCACTGAATAATACTCTCTCTTGTTCTTCAATAGATAAATTTGTAAATTCCGTGTATAGAGCCTTAGCTATTTTATTGATTACTACTTTAGGAATAGTTACATTCGCTTGAACAAATACTTTCTTCACTTTATTTTGAACATATTTCTTTTGGGCTAATTGATTAGTATTCATCTATTCTCCTTACATGAAAAAGTGGTCAAACATTGCAATAGTGAAAAAATATTGTTCAAATTCATCTAACACTCCATCGAACGCTTGTTTATATAAATAAATAGGTTCATTATTATCGGTTAGTGAGACATATACGTTATCCAAATGAGAAGTATTTTTTCCATTTATACTCATTTGGTTGTTTAAAACCGCAAGCGATGGAGCTTCTTCATTTTCTAGACTACTTAACATTTTACTTATATCTCTTGTATCCGTTGCTTGCTTTGAATGGATGGGTTTTACTACCAGTAATGCTTTTTCTACACGATTTTCTTCTGTTACCAAGTCTTTTACAGTGTGTAAACTTATTATTATTTCATCAGCTTTTTGAGTTACTAAATAATAATTTGTTTCACCAGAACCTTGATTTAAAAGCAGAGTCACAAATTTATCATATTTACTACTATCAATTTGTTGATTTGAACCAATTTCTGTTACCTCTACTACTTCGGCTTTAGAGTTACCTATATAAAAAAATGGGTTTGAAGCACTAGGATTCCCATTATAAAATAAAGTGCCTACATTTAATCCATCCATCTCAAAAGCTTCATAAATATCTTGTTGATTTACAACAATATTCGTATTGAACCTATCATCCTCAGTTTTTATCTTATTTTCTAATAATATTTGAGAATTACTTTCATCATTTTTCAGCTGTTTAAATTCATCTATTACACTTAGTTCTTCAACTTCTTCAGTTGAATCTGTAGATATATTACTGTTAGAACTACTTTCAATTTCAATAGCTTCTTCTTTAATTGTCGAAATATTGCTATTAACTGCTTTTGCTACCACTGGTTCATTTATTTGTGAATATAAATAGGCTCCTGTTCCACCGCTTATCAGAACAATTCCAATTAAAGCTGTTCCAATTTTCATCCATTTTTTCATTTTATTCACCTCTTCTGTTATCTTTTATTAAATAAATTAATCACAAACACTATTCCAGCAACAAATAAAAAAGAAATAAACAGATGTTGAAAAATAAAATCTAATACATGTATCGCGACAGCAATGATAATTACTGCAAAAATTATCCAAGCAATGCATCCACACCCTTTTTCTTTCTCATCAGGAACTTCTACCATTTCCTGAAAAATACGACCACCTTTTAATGCCATTTTCTCAATCCTTTCTCCTCTTTAATTATATGAATCGAACGTTCGTTTAAAACCAACAAAAAAAGCTGATAATTCTGAAAAGAAAACATCAGAGTTATCAACCATGCTATGTATTTATATTTTTTTATACTTCAGCAGTAACAAACGAACGTTCATTACCGGCAATTATTATACCAGATTATATATAATCATGAAGCTATCATCTAGTTAAATGATACCGTTTTTTTATATTATATACTGTTTTAATACAAACGTCACATTTTTCTGCAATTTCTTTTTGCGTTAAATCCGTTTCTACATATAACTTTTTAATTTTATTGATAGTTCGTTCGTCTAATCCCCTATTGCCCAATTGAACGCCATTTTCTTTTAAAATTGCCAATGCTTCTTTGGTTCGTTCAGATATATAATCGGCTTCCAGCTCTGCAATAGCCGATAATATAGTAAAAATAACTTTTCCCATCGGTGTCGATGTATCAATATTTTCTTTAATACTAATTAAATTGATACCTTTTTCTTGCAGTTCACTCATGATATTTACTAACTGCTTAGTAGAACGACCTAACCTATCAATTTTATAAATAATTAACGTATCTCCTGCTTCTAAAATATCCAATGCTCTATTTAATTCTTTACGATTTTCTTTCCTTCCACTGATTTGTTCAATGAAATAAGAATCAATTACATAACGATTAAATGCTTCTTTTTGAACTTCTACCCCTAGATTTTGATTATTTTTACTTGTTCGGATATAACCTACTCTCTTTGCCATAATAAATTTCCTCCTTTCTTTCTAATTAGTTTAATTCAAAAATAATTTTAAATACAAAAATACCCCGACTAACTGGGAAATAGTCAGGGTAAATGAAAATTTTATCACACATAGAGGTGAATATTTCAAATGGTTCTCGTCAAGGTATACTTATATTATTACATAAAAAATAATGATTGTCTATAAAACAAGTTATCCCTTTACTTTTTTATTACACTCCTATAAAATCCAGAAAAAACACTGACATAACAGTAACCAGTCATAAAAAACACGTTCTAAAAAATTGTATTTAGATACGCACTTGATATAATTAATATAGATATAAAATAACAAATAAATAATTTTAAATCTGTCAAAAAAGGAGGTATTTATGTATATAAATAAACAAATAAACCAATTATGGAAACAGATAGACTATTTAAAACAAGTACATGGGATTCCAATTACCGTTATTTCTCACAAAACTGATATTCATTATCAACATTTATTGAATTTCTATCATGGAAAACTTACGTTAGGTTCATCTGGTTTAAAAAAACTACATGAAGGAATAAAAAAGCATTATAGGGGTCAGTTAGGAATTTAAAAGAAAAGGAGGTTACAAAAACTATGACAAATGGTAGTTCACAAGGTATTATCGTTATTATTGCATTAGTTATATTTGGAATATTTTGTTTAACAAGTTATGTATTATTTAAAGATACAATGAAACCTGCATTAGCTAAAATTTATTGTGATGCCTTTACTATAACTAGTAAAAATACAGGTTTTGGTGGAGGTAAATGTAGTGTAACTAATGATAATCAGAAGGATAAAATTCAACGGACATATTACAAAATTCGCGAGGCAACGCCTGATAAAGGATGGAGTGAAGTATGGGTCTTAGTCAAAGAACTAGATAATGGACATGTTGAAATTATTGATTCTGGTAATAAAGACCAATTTTCTGAAGGAGATTTGGGAGCTACTCTTATTGGAGATATAAGTTTCCCAGATACAGTTGGTAATAATTTAACTATAGAAAACATTGGAATATCTGCTTTTAAAAATGCTAAATTTGATAATGTGATGAGATTGCCATCTGAATTGATTATCTTAGATGATTATTCTCTCCAACAATCACATTTCTCAGGTGAAGCACGATTTCCAGAAAGGTTAGAAATCATTGGTATTGAAGCATTAAGAGATTCAAGATTTACAGGGGAACTTCCTGAAATGCCTAATATTAAAGAAATTAGGGATAAAGCTTTTAAAGAGTCTGAATTTGAAGGGAATTTACCAAATCTACCTAATGTTGATTTTGTTGGAGAAGATGCTTTCCACAATTCTAAATTTACAGGTTCTTTTAACGGTATTGGAAGTAATGTAGGAGTAGGTGGTTCAGGTTCTAGAAATGGCTCTGACAGTGGTTCTGGTGGCACTGGCAATGGTTCAGGAAATGCCTCTGGTGGTTCTGGAAGCAGTCATGGATATAATTCTGGTGGTGGAGTTGTAATTGCAGATGGTGCATTTGAAAATTCTAAATTTACAGGAAAACCAAATATCCCATCTAACATATCAATTATCGGTGACAATGCCTTTAAAAACTCTAATTTCACAGAACTTGATTTGAAAGACAACACAGAATTAATTGTCATTGGAGATAATGCTTTTGAAAATTCTAATTTATCAGGTGTTTTGTATTTACCAGATAGCGTAAAATATATTGGTGATAAAGCATTTTATAGTAGTAAATTCATTAATAAGGATTGGATATTACCTAAGAAATTAGAACATATTGGGGATTATACTTTCTATAATAGCACTATGCAAGGCAATCTAACAATGAAAGATAATCTAAAACACATAGGAAATTATGCGTTTTACAACAGTTACAGTGATGTTGTTGTAACTGATAAAGTGGGAATATCTTATGGAGAAACTACTGCGTCAGTAAATAAAAGATATACCTTAAACTTAACAAATAGTTTAGAATATATTGGAAATAGTGCATTTGAAAATGCTGTATTCACAGGTAATTTTGAAATACCAACAAACACTAAATTTATTGGGGATAAAGCATTTGCTAACAGCTTTAGAAATTATTCAATTGGTGAAAAATATATTCGGACAGAAGTTGCACCTAATGGATGGTCTTGGAAATATGATTTTTATATTCACTATTATAAATCTCAACCAACATTTAAATTCAATGAAAATATAGAATATATTGGTGCAAATGCTTTTTATAACGCTCATTTTAAAGATATATCTACTGTCGTTCCTAAAAAATTGCATACAATTGGAACAGATGCATTCAACTTATCCTTTGGAACACAATCAAAAACTGAATTTAAAAAAAGTAGTTTAAAAATGTATAAAAGTAAAAAAAATACACCATATCATACACAAACAATCAAAGTTGGAAAAAATTTGATTTCACATAATTTAGAAAATGTTGAAATTGTGGAGTGATAATTATAGGCATGGGTCTTCCCATGCCTATTTTAATTGGAAAATACATCTATGTATCGCTCATGCATTGAGCGATATTATTGTCACACACCACTTTTATAGTCAAGTCGATTTATACACAACGTTCAAATTTCCATCTGTTATTTATCGATGCTATAATGAAGGGGTAATGTAGGGTTGGGACACTTTTATTATTGGGATACTTCCAAGGGATAGTTTCGAGAATTAATAGTTTTTTTTATGATGTAAAAAACCTACATAAACCCTACATTATTAACTAATCATCCCCTACACAATCCCTACATTAACCCTACATAAGTGTTTTTTTCAAGAAGTTAGATGATAACAAAATGAGAACTTTTGTGAGAACTTTTTGAAAACTATAGGAATTCTGAGGGTATTTTTGAAAAATCCCAATGGAAACCTCCGTAGAATTCTCAAAACAGCTGCCCATTCAAATTTTACAAAATTTTAAACTACTAACACACCTATTTAGAAAGGGATACTTTAGTGAGGATACTTGTGGGGATAAATCTTCAATTCTAATCATAGACAAAATAAAAAATATGTATACAAAATTATAGGAGGGTGGATTTGAGTCAAGACCTCGGACACGATTTGCGAGAGTTTTTTTCGAGATTCCGGCGGGCGAGTATCTCATCGTTTCGACCAGCCGTCAAACCAAAACCGTTTGACCGCTGATCGAAGCGATGAAGTTGAAGCCCTGTGGAAATCTCGCAAAAAAAATGTAGGTGGCAGCTAGGAACTATGCCTGCAATGCCAACTCCTCCATCTGATTTGGTGTTAAATAATTAATACTGCTATGGATTCGCTTGCGATTGTAAAATCCTTCAATGTATTGAAATAACGCTAAATGAGCGGCTTCAAAGTTTTCATACGCTTTTGATGGATAGACTTCTTCTTTTTTGAGTGATGCGTGAAATGATTCGATACCGGCATTATCGTAGGGACAGCCCTTACGACTGAAGGAGTGCCGGATGTTTAATTCTTTCAGCTTTACCTCGTAGGCTTCGCTGGTGTACTGAGAACCCAAATCTGAGTGGATGACTAGGTTCTCGGAGGGTATGTGGTTTAAGAGCGCATGGTCAAGGGTTTCGATGACCAATTCTTTGGTCATCTGCTTGCCAAACTTCCAACCGATGATTTTCTTTGTGTGGAGGTCTTGGATAGTGGAGAGGTAGGTCCAGCCATCTTTTAGGGTATGAATATAGGTGATATCTGTCACCCATTTTTGATTGATCGACGTAGTGGTGAAATCTTGGTTTAACAGGTTTTTGCGTCCTTCACTTTTAACTTTCGCTTGCTTGCCAGGCTTGTATTTTTTGAGGGTGATTGAACGTAAGCCCAACTTTCTCATCAGTTTTTGTACTCGCTTTAGGGACAAGGTTTCGCCGCGGCCAACAAGAATCTTATGAATTTTGGGCGCACCATAGATACCCTTGTTTTCAAAGTAAATCCCCGAAATCAAGCGGCTTAGGCGTTCGTTTTCTGATTGGCGTTTGGAAGGCTTCTTTTTCTTCCAGTCATAGTAGCTGGATTTTGGTGTTTCCAAAACGGTACACATCTGTTTTACGTCATGATCATTTGCATTTGATTGAATAAATTCGAAGACATCACTCGTTTTTACTTTTGAGCGAATATGGTTAAAGCCTTTTTTAGGATGGTGTTTTCCTCCTGCATGCGGGCCATTTCCTTTTTCATTGCTAGGATTTCTGCCTCAGTCATGCCGGTTGCTTCATTCTTTGTATGAAGCTTCTTCCAGCGATAAATCGTTTGTGTAGCGATACCATATTGCTCTGCCAGTTCCTCGACCGATTGGCCAGACTGGTTTAAATCTAAAATCATCTTCTTAAAGTCTTCATCAAATTTTTTCTTGGCTTTTGCCATCTTGGACACGTCCTTTTCTTAGTAGTTAAATTCTACCAAATCGTGTCCATGAAATCATCTTAACATCAGGGAGTGAAATTGAACATACTAAGTGTAAACAAAAGAGCAATAGATTCTGATGAATTATTTCAACTAATCGACAACTCAGGTGGCATATATGAATCCACACTAATAAAGCTACTTCAATGTAATCGTATTAGTTTAGAAAGTCGGTTACAAACACTTGAAAACAACAAAATGATTACTAAACAAAAGTTAGGAAAATATTTTTACTATACTAATAGCTTTGAATCGAATAATTTACAACTATTAGATATACAAGCAGACGTTATTCAGAAGTTAATTAAGTATGCTATTTTTACAGATAATATTCGACTTATTACTAATCACGATAAACAAAAAGAATTACTTGTTTCTTGTCATTCATCAGGGAGAACAAACTTTTCTACTAACGAACAATTAAAACAACGAGCAAATATACTATATAATCAATTAGCTTCTATTGAAAAAAAGGAACTGTTTTTAGAATTTGTAAAAAATGAACTTACTAAATTCCCAATGAAAATTTCTGCTATTACCAATAAAGTAACCATAGATTATCATACAAGTTCTTTAGATACTATTGAAATCTTAGCTATTCCTAATGCTGATTATTTACCTATTATTGAAGCAAGATTAGATGATTTTTCATATAAAAAACTAGATAAAAATAGGCAATATATTCGTGATGATATTTTAGTTTATATACAGTCCTTAAATAGATTTTACTATTTTACTAAAAACCAAAATAGACAATATGAGACGAAAAAAATTGGCTCAATCATGGATTTCTATTATGCGTTAAGTAAATATTCAAAAGCTAAAAACTCTTTCTATTTTTCCTCAGATAAAAATGATTTTAACACTGCACATTATCTTTACTATAAAAGCGATTCAAATAGACAGAAATATAATACGGTTCAAATAAAAAGAAACAAACAAAAAGCACACTCTTAATTGACTGTGCTTTTTGTTTTCTTAAAAGAATGTTGAAATAAGTGCTAAAATAGCTAAACCACCTTGGGTTAGAATAATTTTTTTATCACTTGTAATACTGCCATATAATGCCACTAAAATAATATAAATTATTAGTAATCTACTCATTTCGATTGGATTACTTGAAAGAAAAACACTATATAATAACCCAACACCAATCAAACCATTATAAATACCCTGATTTTTAAAAAGTGTGTTTAAAGCTTTGCTTTTTAACTCTTCTTTTGTCATGTTAAATACTCGACTTGTAGCGTCTGAAGTTGTAGCAAACGTTTCTAAATATAGGATATAGAAAAATTCCAAAGCTACTAAAACAATCAATACTTTTGATAAAATTGACATTTTTTCTCCTTTCTTAACGATTTATTTTTATTACTATCAAATTATATGTTATTTTAAGTGAGTTGTAAAATATCTTATAACCATCAATTTAATCTAACGGATTGAACTTATCCAAGCTAGCTCGTATTTCTTCTTCTTCTAATCCGATGTATCGGATAGTCACTGCTTGACTAGAATGATTCAAAATTTTCATCAATGTGGGAATATCCCTGAATTGTCGATAATACTTATATCCGAATGTTTTTCTCATGGTATGAGTGCCAATATAATCCAATTCCAGAACACTTGCGACTCTTTGAAGCACTTTATAATATTGATGAGTGCCTAGAGCTTGTGAATGGTCTGAAGGACGATAGAAAAGCCAATCAGATTGCCTATCGTGATAGGTATTCAAATAATCAATAATTAGACTTGTTAGATTCGATAAATTTAAATCCCTTTGCTTGTTCGTCTTTTTTTCAACAATGATAGTTGTCGTTTTATTTTGAACATCAGACACTTTTAAATTTAAAATATCAGAAATCCGCAAGCCAGTGAAAATGCCTATGGTAAATATTAAATGGTCTCTTTTCCCATGCTTCCCTTTGTTTAACTCAGATAAAAAATCTAGCATTACCTTCTTGTCTTTAATTGGTTTTACATTAATAATATTCCGTGTCATTTGACCTCCTCCTATAAGTTATTGATGGGATACTTATCTGTTCATTACTGATTAAAGTATCCTTTTCATCTTTATAGTTTATTTAGAAGTTGATTTATCAACATCTGCTAGGGATACTAATTATAAAAGTATCCATTACAAGGACCTTTATAGCATCATAATTTGTAGGTTGCAAATTTGTAGAACACACAATCACAAGTGATTAAATATATGAAAATCAAAAGGAAAACACTATTTAAGCATGTTCTCCTGAATTTGACTACTAATTTAAAGTATACTACCCAAAGGACTTGTCTTTACCGCTTTATCTACTAATTGTTCATCCGTGATACTACTGATATAAATTTTCGTTGTATCTAGTTTGGAATGCCCCAACATCTTACTTATTGTAAAAATATCTTGCCCCATCTGCAAATTCTTTACCGTCCAATAATGCCTTAGTGTATGAGGACTACACCTAACAGTTGCCCTAACGCCTGCTCTCTTACCTGTTTCTTTCAATATCAATTCAATATTCGTCACCGTCTTAATTTTTCTTCCTGTTTTCCCTAAAAATAGCTGTTCATCTAATTTCCTTGTTTTGCCATGATAATTTCTAAGTGTATAAAAATGACTATCTCGAATCCTTCTATATCGAGTAATAAAATAATTTAATTCAGATGAGATTGGCACTACTCGCCATTTACTCCCCTTTCCTAATATTCGGATATAGTTTTCAGCTAAATCTGTATCCTTTAAATTTAATAGTTCAGATACACGTATACCTGTATCTGCTAAAAGAGCAATAATACACTTATTTCTTGCTCCTAAATAGGTATCAAATTTCCACACATTCAGCATATCCTTTACTTCTTTATCATTGAATGTAGTTAATAATGGCTTTGTTTCCTTTAATAATCTTATAGTTTCTAAAGGACTAACTCTGACTACTTTCTCAGCTACTAAATAGTTCCAGAAAGCTTTGTGAGTTTTTAAAATCGCATTTATATAACTACTTTTTAATTGGCAATCCAATAAAAAACTGATGAACAACTTATAATGAATTTTCGAAACATCTTCAATTAAAATCGGTGAACTAATTTCTTTTTTGTAATAGTCTATAAATTTTCGATGATGTTGTTCATAAGACTCAATCGTTCTTTTTGAATAATTTTCCAATTTCAATTCTAACAAGTATTCCTTTACTAATCGTTCATAGTGCATAAAAAAATGCCCCTCTCATGTCATTAGTTGACATAAGAAAGGCACTTAGCAATAATACTAGAACATAAAAGTAGAAACACTTTTTACACTAATTTTATCATTTCTGAAAAATTGGTATAGCTGCTTTTACATTACCAGATTATTTATTTTTTAAGTTGTAGAATGATTGTAGTCCTTTGTATTGAGCTACTTCACCTAATTGGTCTTCGATTCTCAGTAATTGGTTGTATTTTGCAATACGGTCAGTACGTGAAAGAGAACCAGTTTTGATTTGGCCAGCGTTTGTTGCAACAGCGATGTCAGAGATTGTTGAATCTTCTGTTTCACCAGAACGGTGAGAAACAACTGCTGTGTAGCCAGCTTCTTTAGCCATTTCGATAGCTTCGAATGTTTCTGTCAAAGTACCGATTTGGTTAACTTTGATAAGGATTGAGTTAGCGATTCCTTTTTCAATACCTTCTGAAAGTTTTTGAGTGTTTGTAACGAACAAGTCGTCACCAACTAATTGAACTTTGTCGCCTAGAACTTCTGTTAATTTTTTGAATCCGTCCCAGTCGTTTTCGTCTAATCCATCTTCGATTGAGATGATTGGGTATTTAGATACTAATTCTTCGTAGAATTTAACCATTTCGTCAGTTGTTTTTTCGCCTTCGCCTGAATCAGCTAAAACGTAAACACCTTTTTCTTTGTCGTAGAATTCTGAAGAAGCTGCATCCATTGCAAGAACTACGTCTTTACCAGGTACATAACCAGCTTTTTCGATAGCTTCGATGATAACTTCGAAACCTTCTTCGTTAGAACCAAGGTTAGGAGCAAATCCGCCTTCGTCACCAACAGAAGTAGCTAATCCGCGGCCTTTTAAGATAGCTGCTAAAGCGTGGAATACTTCTGCACCCATACGTAGAGCTTCTTTAAATGTTGGTGCACCAACAGGCATGATCATGAACTCTTGGAAGTCGATTGAGTTGTCTGCGTGTGAACCACCGTTGATGATGTTCATCATTGGAGTTGGTAAAACTTTTGTATTGAATCCGCCTAGGTAGTGGTATAGAGGTACTTCTAGGTAGTCAGCAGCTGCACGAGCAACAGCGATAGATACACCTAAAATTGCGTTCGCACCTAATTTACCTTTGTTAGGAGTTCCGTCTAATTCGATCATAGCTTTGTCGATAGCCATTTGGTCGCGTACATCGTAACCAATGATTGCTTCAGCGATGATGTTGTTTACGTTGTCAACAGCTTTAGTTACACCTTTGCCGCCGTAACGAGATTTGTCTCCATCACGTAATTCAACTGCTTCGTATTCACCAGTTGAAGCTCCTGAAGGTACCATTCCGCGTCCGAATGCGCCGCTTTCTGTGTATACTTCTACTTCGATTGTTGGGTTACCACGTGAGTCTAAAATCTCGCGAGCGTAAACATCAGTAATAATTGACATGTTTTGTCTCTCCTTTTAATTAGTGGCTGTCCCAAAGCTCCTTTTGCAAGGAAACTCCAAGACGCCGATTTGTTTTTCCTAAGGGATTTCCCTTATTTACGATTTTAGTTAATTTTCAGCGGAAGTGCAAATATTTCTTGCAGTTTTCCACAAATTTTCACTAATTATTTTACAGCTTCTAATAAAGCTAAGAAAGAATCAGCTTCTAAGCTGGCTCCGCCGACTAAAGCTCCGTCGACATTTTCTTTTGCCATATATTCAGCAATGTTTTCTGGTTTTACAGAGCCGCCGTATTGGATACGTACTGCTTCTGAAACTTCTTTACCGTATAATTTTTCAACTGTTTGACGTACTACGCCGCAGATTTCGTCAGCGATTTGTGCGTCTGCAGATTTACCAGTTCCGATAGCCCAGATTGGTTCATAAGCAATCACCATGTTTGATACTTGTTCAGCTGAAAGATCAGCTAAACCAGCTGTGATTTGTCCTTCGATCCATTCAGCTGTTTTGCCAGCTTCATAAGTTTCTAAAGATTCACCACAACATAGGATCGGTGTCATGTTGTTTGAGAAGATTGCTTTTGCTTTTTTGTTGATGTCTTCATCTGTTTCGTGGAAGTATTCACGGCGTTCTGAATGGCCGATGATTACATAGTGAACACCTAGGTCAGCCAAAGCAGCTGGTGAAGTTTCACCAGTGAATGCGCCTGAGTTTTCCCAGTAGCAGTTTTGTGCTGAGATTTTTAGTTCTGTTCCTTCAGCTGAAGTCATTAATTCTTGTAAGAATAAAGCGGGTGATCCGATAACTGAATCCACTTGCTCGTTTAAAGGGATGTTGTTTTTCACTGCTTCAGCAAAATCTTTTGCTTCTTTAGCAGTTTTGTTCATTTTCCAGTTACCAGCGATGATTGGTTTACGCATGATAATATGCACTCCTTTTCAGATTAACGTTTTACTTTGACAAATAATTTAGTAATTATTTATCGTTGATTGCTGCCAAGCCTGGTAATTCTTTACCTTCTAATAACTCTAAGCTTGCGCCGCCGCCTGTTGAGATATGTGTAAATTTATCAGCAAAACCAAGTTGTTCAGCTGCTGCTGCAGAGTCTCCGCCGCCGATGATTGTTGTTGCATCTTCAAGGTTAGCGATTGCTTCACAAACGCCGATTGTACCTTTAGCAAAGTTGCTCATTTCGAATACGCCCATAGGACCATTCCATACAACTGTTTTCGCACCATTCAATGTGTCAGCAAATAATTTTACTGATGCAGGGCCGATGTCTAGAGCCATCAAGTTTTCAGGGATGTCTCCTTCAATCACTTCTGTTTTCACATCGTTTGAGAATTCTTCTGCACATACGTTGTCGATTGGCAAGACTAATTTGCCGCCTGCTTTTTCGATCAATTCTTTTGCTAAAGCAACTTTGTCTGCTTCAACTAAAGATTTACCGATTTTGATTCCTTTTGCTTCGTAGAATGTGTAAGTCATTCCGCCGCCGATCAAGATTTTGTCAGCTTTAGGGATCAAGTTTTCGATAACACCGATTTTGTCAGAAACTTTTGCTCCGCCAAGGATTGCTACCATTGGACGTTTTGGTTCTTCAACTGCTTCGCCGATGAATTTGATTTCTTTTTCCATCAAGAATCCGGCAACTGTTGGGATACCTGTTGATGCGATACCAACGTTAGATGCGTGTGCGCGGTGAGCTGTACCGAAAGCATCGTTTACGAATACATCGCCTAATGAAGCCCAGTATTTACCTAGGTCAGCATCATTTTTGCTTTCTTTTTTACCATCAACATCTTCAAAACGAGTGTTTTCAAAAACGACTACATCTCCGTCTTTCATGTTGCTGATTGCAGCTTCTAATTCTTCGCCGCGTGTTTCAGGAACAAAAGTAACTTCTTTTCCTAATAATTCGCCTAAACGTTTTGCAACTGGAGCTAAAGATTTTCCTTCTTTATCTTCTTCAGTTTTTACACGTCCTAGGTGAGAGAAAAGAATTGCTTTTCCGCCTTGTTCAAGCACATAGTTGATTGTTGGCAAAGCTGCTTTGATACGTGTATCATCAGTAATAACGCCATCTTTCAATGGAACGTTGAAGTCAACACGGACAAGAACTTTTTTATCTTTTAACTCGATATCTTTTACAGTTTTCTTAGCCATTGAGATTCCTCCTAAAATAACTTCATTATCAAAAAAAGCGGAGAAGCGCGATTGCTTCCCCGCTTTTAAGTGTACATGTTTGAAATTTACACTCGTACGTGAATCTTATAATTTAGCGAAGTATTCTAAAGTACGTACTAATTGTGCAGTGTATGACATTTCGTTGTCGTACCAAGCAACAGTTTTAACTAATTGTTTGTCGCCTACTGTCATAACTTTAGTTTGAGTTTCGTCAAACAATGAACCGAAAGTCATTCCAACAACGTCAGAAGAAACGATTTCGTCAGTGTTGTAACCGAATGATTCGTTTGCTGCTTCTTTCATTGCTGCATTTACTTCATCAACAGTAACTTCTTTGTCAAGAACTGTTACTAATTCAGTTAATGAACCTGTAGCTACAGGAACACGTTGAGCAGCTCCGTCTAATTTACCGTTCAATTCAGGGATTACTAGGCCGATAGCTTTAGCAGCACCTGTTGAGTTAGGAACGATGTTAGCAGCAGCAGCGCGTGCACGACGGAAGTCTCCTTTAGGGTGTGGTCCGTCTAGAGTCATTTGGTCACCTGTGTAAGCGTGGATAGTTGTCATTAATCCTTCAACAACACCAAATTTGTCGTTCAATGTTTTAGCCATAGGAGCTAAACAGTTAGTAGTACATGAAGCACCTGAGATAACTGTTTCTTTACCAGTTAATGTTTCATGGTTTGTGTTGTAAACGATTGTTGGTACATCGTTTCCACCAGGAGCAGAGATAACAACACGTTTAGCACCAGCTTTTAAGTGTAATTCTGCTTTTTCTTTTGAAGTAAAGAATCCTGTACATTCTAGAACGATATCTACGCCTAGTTCGCCCCATGGTAATTCTTCTGGGTTGCGGTTAGCTAATACTTTTACTTCTTTTCCGTTTACGTTGAATGAACCTTCATGAACTTCAACAGTACCGTTGAAACGTCCTTGAGTTGTATCATATTTCAACAAGTGTGCTAACATTTTAGCATCTGTCAAGTCGTTGATTGCAACTACTTCGATTCCTTCTACGTCTTGGATACGACGGAATGCTAGACGTCCAATACGTCCAAAACCATTAATACCTACTTTAACTGTCATTTAAGATTTCCTCCTTATGAAAATCAAAAAAATATTTATTTTAAAGGGTTACCCCTTTTAAAATCTCGTTTGCAGCAGCTTCATCTGTGATGAGCCACGTTTGTTTTGGTGCGTTCTTCATATATGCGCGTATCGCTTTGGCTTTTGATTTTCCGCCAGCGATCGCAATGATGATCGGCACCTGTGTCAAGTCTTTCAGTTCAATGCCGATGCGCGGTACTTTGTACACGACTTCGCCATTCTCATTGAAAAAATATCCAAATGATTCTGCAACAGCATTTGCTTGCTTCAGCATGATCAATTCATTCTCAGACATTTTTCGTCGAGCTGCCATATGCAATGCACGACCAATACTATGAATAACACAATTTGCCTGACTAATCAAGTTTAAAACCTCTTGGATCGACGGTTCACTCAATAATGAGTTATATGTCGCCAAACTTAATTGTTCCGGGACATATAATGCCCGGTGATCTCCGTTTGCTTTTGCAGCCATTTTTGCACTTACAGAATTTGCCTGCACTGTTACTGCTTCACCGATACCGCCTCTTGCAGGTACGAACAAGTTATGCCGTTTATTTGTTTCCAAATTCGTCAACTGTTCTGCTGCGGCAGCCATTGTCGTTCCTCCCATGACAGCAATAATATTATTGCCTTCTGGAAGAAGCAGATCCAATGTCTCATCTAAAGCATCACCAAATGCTTCGGCAACTTTGGATTGGTCTTCGCTGTTTCCTGATGTTACGATACAGCGTTGATTCCCAAAATAGTCAGCCAGTTTTTTTTCTGTCTGATGCATACCTAGAAGCTGGTCCATGAAGTTTTCCAGATTTTGGTAAACTTCCTCGCCTTTTTTCGTCAGCGACATACCGCTCTTGGATGCGTTGATCAGTTGTAGATTCTTCAAAAGATCTGTTTCTGTTCGTAAGACTCGTTCTGTCATCCCCATACTTTCTGCTAAACTTCTTCGACCGATGGGCTGCATCCAATAAATATTTCTCAAAATCTTGAAACGCTCTTGCAGAACGTCGATAATATCTGGTGCCACAGCTTCAATCATTTTCATCTCATCCAGCATAGCGATCTCCTTGGTTGGACATTCAACGTCCAATGTAGACTTAAAACGACCCATATACGTTAAAAAAATAGTCAGTCTTTTGATTTCCTTGCTATTACAAAAGAAAAATCTCAACCTCACGACTGTTAGTCTACCAGTTTATTTGACATTTTTCAACCATTACGGCTGGAAAAATAAAAATACTTTTCCAGCCGCAATTGTCGATTAATTATCATATCGCTTTCTTTTCGATGAACTAGGGATTCCTAGAGCGTCCCGATATTTTGCTACAGTTCTTCTGGAAATGGCAATTGCTTCTTCTTTTAAGAGTTCCGCAAGTTTTTGATCCGATAACGGCTTCGCTTTGTTTTCCTGATCGACTAATTCTTGCAGCTTTTTCTTAGCCATATCTGCAGAAAGATCTTCTTCTGATTGTTCTTGGTTCCCTGCGTTCCCAGATAAACGTGTAGTAAAAAATTTCTTGAACTCGAACACGCCGAATGTCGTCTCCATATACTTTCCTTGGACTGCACGGCTGACTGTTGACTCATGGACATCAAGCTGATCTGCTACTTCTTTCAATGTCAGCGGTTTGATTGGTCTGCTGGGATTCAAGAAAAATTCTTTTTGACGTGACACGATGGCTTGGGCGACTCTTAGGATCGTATCACCTCTTTGTGCCAACGTTTTTTTCAGCCAATCGAATTCTTGTTTTCGTTCATTCAGATATTTTTCTGTTTCTTCATCTGCTTTTTTCTGCATTTGTTGAAAATAGGTTGTTTGAAATTGCACAGCAGGCTGTCCTTTTCGGTTCGAAACAACTTGGACTTCTTCTTCGTGAATCAGGACACGAACATCAGGTACGATATAGAGTTCATTGCTGTTATCAAAGACACGGCCTGGACTTGGACTTAATGTTTGGAGATAATCAAATATCTGCTGGATTTCTGTCAAATCGGTGTTGAATCGTTTGGCGATGTCTTTCCATTTACGTTCAGCAAGCTGATCGAAGCACTCTTCTAAGACTATGTACGCTAATGCAGGAGCTGAATCGTCTCTTTCCGTTTGGAGCATCAAACATTCTTGCAGATTTCTAGCCCCGACGCCTGCAGGTTCCAATTGCTGCAGCAGAGTCAACGCATCAAGCATTTGGATATAGGATGCGCCGATTTCGACCATAGCTTTTTCAAGATCGATCGTCAATAATCCATTGATATCGATATATTCAACCAGATATAAGACGATTTTTCTCAAAAAAGTATCCCGATAATTGAGATGGATTTGTTCGATCAGATATTCAAATAATGAAAGATTCGTATCAGGTATCTGATTTAGATAACTTGTTTCTTCACCTGTGTAACTCGTTTTTTTATAATCTGGCTGCCAATCAGGTTCGATTACTTCTACTAGAGGATTTTCCAACGCTTGGTTTTCAATAAAAGCAAGGAGCTCTTCGCTGTTATATTGCAAAACTTGGATCGATTGTTGTAATTGCTGGGTCATGGCTAGTTTTTGTGTTTGTTGTTGTTTTTGTGCGAAATTCTGTTGAAATTTCATTTTTTCCACTTATCCCCTTGTTTTTTTTTGATTGTTTCGATACAATTACCTTTGTATTTGCGTCCTTAGTGTAGTGGATATCACGTAAGATTCCGGTTCTTGAGACGGGGGTTCGATTCCCTCAGGACGCGTTTAGTGCTATTTTAGCACATTTGTCTAGTCTTTGCTTTGGTATTTTGAGAGTTTTTACTTGTATAGAATAGGAAAAGCTGCCGTGCTCTTTTTAAGGGTGCGGCAGTTTTTTCTATAATTATATTAATAGAAAAAGGCAGAATACATTGCCGTCCAAATATAAAAAATAAAGAAGCAAAGGAACTCCCTTGCTTCTTGCAGTATAGTGTTGACTTAAACTTTCTTATTTGAAAGAATCCGTACGTCAACGCATCTTGATCAAAGTAGAGAATGGCTTAAAGCTTACTCTTCTTCGTCAGGATACTCTTCGCTGTCGTATTCTTCGTCATCTTCATCATCATCGTCGTCTTCAATGATGCTTAGATCTTCTTCGATGTTTCCAGGCAGGTCTTCTTCATCGTCGTTGTCATCGTCTGCGCCGATTTCTTGCAAGTCAGAATTGTAAGCTGCGATTTCTTCATCATCATCGTCATCAAACAGATCTTCATCGTCTTCTTCATCTGCTAAATCACTATCTTCTGGATCATCATCGTTATAGTCGATCGCGTCTTCATCATCATTGATAAAGGCATTGACTTTTTTACGTTTACGTCGGCGTGGTGTATCTTCGTCTTCTTCGTCCATTCCGTGGTTCACTTCTTCATCGATTGAATCAATGGCATACCATGAACGTAAGCCCCAGCGATTATCGCCTAAAGAAATAAAACTGCCATCAATATTCAAGTCAGTATAAAATTGTGCCAATGCGTCACGGATTTCACTATCTGTTTTACCTAGGTATGTTTGGATTTGATTGACTAAATCAGAAAAATCCATGACATCCCCATGTTGTTCTAAGATCGCATGTGCAACTTCGATCATAGATAATTCACTTTTGTTTGCACCTTCAAAAACACTAATTTCCAATCAGGACACGTCCTTTCACAGTCTATCCTTTATCATACAAAATCAGCGCTTAAAAATCAATTCTTTCTTTGAATTTTAAGCAGTAAAATCTAAATCCAAATGATACTCGCCGACTTTTTCATTCGACATGAACAAATCATAATCAATAATGACTCTTCCAGAAGTTGGCCGATCTTTTAAGCTGACATGCAGTTTTTTCGCAAATGTTTCCATTTGGATCATGCCATAAGGAGTGTTGTAAGTCGTTTCCAAGCGCTCTTGATAGCCAAACTTCAACCGCATGCGGACTTCTCCTGCTCGCATCAATTGGATATGACCGTCAGGAATGATCTTGATCGTAACAGGGGCTTCCTGACCATCTTCTTGTACTTCCTGGTAACGTATGTATAACGTATCGCCGATTTGCACCATTTGTCCCTTTAAATCAAAGTAGAAGTCTTGTGTCCCCTCCTTTTGTTTGACTGTCGTGCTGAGTTTTATTGAAATCGGTGTACCTGTTGTTAAGTCCATTGTTCATTCTCCTTTACATCTCATAGGTTCATTGTTCCCAGTTTCCTATCTTTTGTCAACCAACTCGTTTGATTTTTTCTAGATAAAAATCAGCTTTGTTCTTCAAAATCCTTTATCTAAAGTATCTTTTGCCCAAAATTACTGCTATTTAGAGTATAATCAGAACTGAACTGAGGAATTTGAAACGAAAAAAGGAGTTATTTTTATGTACTCTTCTATTATATTAGATCAAGAACTATATGAAAAAGAATATTTCTCGCCTTTTGCTCTGACAGATTTGCTTTCAGAAGCAGCCGGGAAAAAACAGCAAACGTTTTTGCATTTTTGGCAATGCAAAAAAACAGTCATCTTAGGCATGAAAGACACCCGTGCCGCTTTTTTTCAAGACGGCGTCCAAATGATCCGTCAAGCGGGTTATCATCCTGTTGTCCGAAATTCAGGCGGACTAGGGATCGTTTCTGATGAAGGAATCTTGAATATCTCATTGATTTTCCCGCAAAACAAAGACAAAAAAATCACGATCGACGAAGGGTATGAAAAAATGACTGCTTTAACGCGTGCTGCTTTCCCTGAGACCCAAGCTATCGAAGCATTCGAGATTCCTGATTCTTATTGTCCAGGAACATTCGATCTAAGTATTCGGGGAAAAAAATTCGCAGGGATCGCACAGCGAAGAGTCAAAGAAGGCATTGCCGTTATGATTTATTTAAGCGTAAACGGTAATCAAACATTGCGGGGAAATTTAATGAAAGACTTTTATCGCTCCGCGCTAAAAGAACGATTTGGTACAGACGGCTATCCACCTGTCGCACCAGAAAAAATGGCTGATTTAGACGAACTGCTTGGCTTTTCGCTTTCCGTTGAAGAAGTCAAAAACCGGTTTATCCAAAGTTTCACTACACTTTACGGAGAAAGCACTGCCCTTTCTTCCAATGAATGGCGTCATGAAAATGTTGATCCAGCTATTTGGCAGCAAACGATCGAACGTATGAAAGAGCGAAATAGTCTTTTAGAGGAGGAATAATGATGACTTTGCCTTATAAATACCAAACATTGCCGATCGAAAAGGTTTTTCGCGATCCAATCCACAACTATATCCATGTCCAGCATCAAGTGATCTTGGATTTGATCAATTCAAAAGAAGTCCAACGTTTGCGAAGAATCAAACAATTAGGAACCTCTTCTTTTACCTTTCACGGAGCGGAACACAGCCGTTTTGCCCATTCCTTGGGTGTATACGAGATTTCTAGAAAAATCTGTGATATTTTTTCGCGGAATTATTCTCAAGACAAGGTCGGCGCTGGCGGTTGGGATGACAGCGAGCGTTTAGTGACGCTTTGTGCTGCTTTGCTCCATGATGTCGGACATGGTCCTTATTCTCATACGTTTGAGCATATTTTCCATACGAATCATGAAGAAATCACTGTAGAGATTATTACTTCACCAGAAACAGAAGTCTATCAAATCTTGAATCGTGTAGAAGAAGGTTTTCCTGAAAAAGTGGCCAGTGTTATCCAAAAAACATACCCCAATCCGCAAGTCGTCCAAATGATTTCCAGCCAGATTGATGCGGATCGCATGGATTATCTGTTGAGAGATGCGTACTTTACAGGCACAGAATATGGTACATTTGATCTGACACGTATTTTGCGTGTGATTCGCCCTTATGAAGGCGGCATTGCTTTCTCTATGAATGGCATGCATGCGGTGGAAGATTATATCGTCAGCCGCTACCAAATGTATGTCCAAGTTTATTTCCATCCTGTTTCCCGCGGCATGGAAGTTATTTTGGAACACTTACTTCATCGTGCCCGTGAACTATTTCGCGAAGACAGTCAGACATTTGAACTTCATTCTCAATTATTGCTGCCGTTTTTGAATGAATCTTTTACTTTAGGCGAATACTTGAAACTGGACGATGGTGTATTAGGTACTTACTTTACGCAATGGACAGAAGATTCTGATCCGATTTTAAGTGATCTTGCTAAACGTTTCTTGAATCGTAAACCATTGAAGTCGGCTACTTTTGATGAAACGATTCCTAAAGAACTTATCTCTGAATTAAGTGGTCTTGTCGAAAAAGTTGGCTATAATCCAGTCTATTATACAGCAATCAATTCAAGTTATGACTTGCCCTATGACTTTTATCAGCCAGAACAAGGACGTCATCGGACACAAATCGAGATTTTGAGAAATGATGGAACTTTGGTAGAATTATCCCAAGTCAGTCAGCTAGTAGCTGCACTTGCTGGTCAAGAACAAAGAGATGCTCGCTTCTTTTTCCCGAAAGAAATGGTTGACCCATCTCTGCGTGACCATTATGATTTATTTGATGAGATCTATCAAGATTTTGCCCGCCATATAAAAAATGGTGCGCTGATTGAAAATGATTAGAGCCTATTTGAAGGTGCAGTTTCTGCTGTATTTTTCAGATATGACCGAAATTTTAGGAGGATATGAATGGCTATCAAATTAGTTGCTATCGATATCGATGGTACATTGCTGAACAAGAAAAGAGAATTGACACCAGAAGTAAAAGAAGCAATCGCTGCTGCAGTTGCAAAAGATGTAGCAATCGTCTTGTGTACAGGACGTCCGCTTCCTGGGGTATCTGAACAATTGAAAGAATTGGATCTTTACCAAGACAATGATTATGTCATCACATATAACGGTGCTTTGGTCCAACAAACAAAATCTGGAAAAATCATTGCGCGTCATGGTTTGACACATGAAGACTTTCTAGAGATCGAAATGATGGCTCGCAAAGTCGGCAGTCATCTACATTCGATCAATGATCACTCGATTTACACAGCAAACCGCGACATCAGCGAATATACAGTACGCGAATCAAGTTTGGTGAACATGCCGCTGAAATTCCGTACCCCTGAAGAAATGACACCAGATATGGATATCGTCAAAATGATGATGATCGATAAACCAGAAGTACTTGCTGCTGCAATCGCTCGTATCCCTCAATCTTTCCGAGATAAATTCACAACTGTCAAAAGTGAAGAATTCTATTTTGAGATTTTGAACAAAAAAGCAAGCAAAGGCGCTGCAGTTGAAAACTTAGCGCAATACCTGGGCATCGACCAAGACGAAATCATGGCAATCGGCGATAACGAAAATGATCTGTCTATGATCGAATATGCAGGACTTGGCGTGGCAATGGGCAATGCTGTCCCAATCGTCAAAGAAACGGCTGACGTTGTAACAGCTTCAAATGAAGAACACGGTGTCGCTGAAGCAATCAAAAAATACGTATTGTAGAAAGTATCCTTTGATTAAAAAAACGCTTGAAAACAACAATGTTTTCAAGCGTTTTTTATTATCGTTCTCCAACGATTATTTTTCGCGGATCACTTCGATTTTATAGCCGTCTGGATCGACAACGAAATAGTAAGAAGGCGCTGTGCCAGGCAGACCTTTCAAATCAGTTACATTCAATCCGTCATTTTTATGCTGTTCATGCAATTGTTCCAAGTCAGCAGCCGCAATCGCGATATGTCCATAACCATTTCCTAAATCATAACCTTCATGATCGTAGTTGTATGTCAATTCCAACTCATAATCATCTCCTGGTAATGTCAAATAGACAAGTGTGAATTTATTTTCAGGAAAATCTCTGCGGCGGCTTTCTTCAAAACCAAATGCTTTTTGATAAAATTCTAGAGATGCCTCCAAATCTTTTACTCGGACGCAAGTGTGTGCCATTTTCATTCGTAAAAACCCCTTTCTTTTTATTTATCATAACAAAAAAACAGACCCGCTTTCACGGTTTGTGCCTATAAATTAAAAATTCCTCATTGAATGAGAGAACAAAATTTTTATAGTCGGAACAGACATTAACCAATCATCACGCTTTCTTCCGGATATTTGTATTTTGCTTCTTGCTGTCTCGCTTTCGTCATCAATGAAAAAGCAACAGTCAAGATTCCTACTCTTCCGATATACATGACTATGATAATCAAAAGTTTGCCAAATTCTGTCAGTTCCGGCGTCAATCCCATCGTCAAACCAACCGTACCAAACGCTGAAAAAACCTCAAAAGCGATATATTCGATGCCATGTCCGTCTGGGATCGTTTCCGTCACGGATAAAATCATGATTACCGCTATACATAAAGTCAGTGTCAAAAAGAATAACGTAAATGCACGAAAAACGGCTGCTGGTCGAATCGTACGTCCAAAAACTTCTGCTTTCGATCTTCCTTTGAAAATCGAACGAATCTGGATCATCAGCACAGCAAAAGTCGTTGTTTTCAAACCACCCGCCGTAGATCCTGACGTCCCGCCAATATACATCAAAATCATCGTGACGATCAAACCCGCGTGGCTCATCTGCATGTAATCGATCGAAAAATAACCCGCTGTACGAGCGGTAACGCTCATAAAAAAGGTATTCGCTAAACGTGCAAACCCAGAATCACTGTTTACCAATGAAACACCATTCTGTTCGGTCAAAAGGAACAAAAGAAAACCGCCCGCCAGCAAAATCCCTGTCACCGTGAGAGCAAGCTTGGAATGCAAAGTCAATTTTCGCAAGCGGCGATAACTCAAGATATCCCGCCACACAATAAAACCCAGACCGCCAGCAATAATCAACACAGAAACCACCATCAATAAATAAACATTGTTCTGATACCCGACTAAACTATCTCCCAGCAAATCAAAACCAGCATTACAAAAACTGGAAATCGCATGGAAAAGACTATACCAGAGCCCTTTTACCCAGCCAAGTTCCGGGACAAATACAAAAGCCAATGCCACAGCCCCGATAAATTGGACCACGAAAGCAAACTTTAAAATATAGAGCATCAACTTCATCACGCCAGACATCTCTTCCAAATTCAATGTTTCCCTCAAAACGATTCGGGTACTCAAATTGACTTTTTTCCGCAGCAATGCGAAAAACATGATCGGCAGCATCATAAAACCTAAGCCGCCGATCTCAATCATCAGCATGATAATGAATTGACCTAATTCATTCCAATGTTCCACCGTAGAAACAGTCGTCAATCCTGTCACACAAATCGCTGACGTTGCTGTAAATAACGCATCGATAAACGGTGTCGGTTCATTCGTTCTGCTGAAAATCGGCAGAGTCAGCAAACTTCCGCCTAATAAAATAAGTACAAAGAAGCCCAGCGCCAATAATTGGACTGGCGAAAGCGGCCGGTTGTTTTGTTTTCTCTCTTTATATCGTTTATACATGTCTTTTGCCTCTTTGAAAAAAGACACCGCTATTTGGCGGTGCCCATATTTTTGACTTTGATCAAACGAGTGACTTCTGCTCGTTCATTTTCTTCAAGTTTCATTTGGATATAATAAATCGTTTCTTCTAGTTGGGGAATCGTCATATACTCCAACGCGTTGACGCGACGCCGTGTCTTTTCGATCTCGCTCGCCATCAGCTGACATGTTTTTTCGATTTCTGTCAGCTCCAGTAATTTAGGGAGCACTTGTGTAAATTGGTCGATGGATTGATCCAATTCCGCATTAGAATTAAGGTAGCCATACTCTAATGGTGCATCGCCTAATGTTTCATCATATTGAAAATTCATCAGCGGTACTTTGACGCTCATGATGTTTTTTTCAACAATCGATAATTCGACATTTTCTGCCGGCAAGACAAATAATTCTTCGATAAACGATTCATTGATTGCGGCATCTGCCAAAACAAAGTCCGCCATCGCAGATTGCAATGCAGCTTCCACTTCTTGTCTAAGCTGGTTGTTTTTCCGGATCAGCAGAATGAACTGACGCATCAGCTCATCTTGCTTGTCTTTCAAAAGTTTATGTCCTCTGGTTGCCGTAGTCAGCTGTTTTTTCAAACGCGTCAATTCCATACGCGTAGGATTGACATTCAATCGTGCCATCAGAATCACTTCCTTTCCGGCAAATACTTATCGATCATTTCATCCTTGATTCGTTTCATTTCTGTTCTTGGCAGCATTGCCAATAATTCCCAGCCCAAATCTAATGTTTCTGTGATCGACCGATTGGTGTAAAACCCTTGATTTACATATTCTTTTTCAAAACGATCTGCAAATTTCGCATAGATTTTGTCGACATCAGACAGAGCTGATTCACCTAAAACAACGGCTAATTCTTTTGCTTGCTTCCCTTGAGCATAGGCAGCAAACAGCTGATTCATGGTTGCTGCGTGATCCTCACGGGTTTTTCCTGGTCCAGTCCCCTTGTCTTTCAAACGTGAAAGCGAAGGCAGTACATCGATTGGCGGCTGGATACCGCTCTTATCCAAATCTCGGGATAAAATGATTTGTCCTTCCGTGATATAGCCTGTCAAATCAGGAATCGGATGTGTTTTGTCATCTTCGGGCATCGTCAAAATCGGAATCTGCGTTACCGAACCTTTTGACCCGCGAATTCGGCCAGCACGTTCAAATAACGTCGCCAAATTGGTATAAAGATACCCTGGATACCCTCTTCTTCCTGGCACTTCTCGTCTAGCAGCAGAAATTTCCCGCAGTGCTTCAGCATAGTTCGTCATGTCTGTCATAATCACCAATACATGCATTCCTTTTTCATAGGCCAGATATTCAGCCGCAGTCAAAGCCATTCTTGGTGTAGCAATCCGCTCGATTGCTGGGTCATTCGCCAAATTCATGAACATAACAGAACGATCGATGGCCCCTGTTTGACGGAAATCTTCCATGAAAAATTCTGCCTCTTCAAAGGTGATCCCGATTGCTGCAAAAACAACGGCGAAATCATCAGAACTATTCAAAACAGAAGCCTGACGCGCAATTTGCGCAGCTAGTTCTTTATGAGGAAGTCCTGATCCAGAAAATACTGGCAGTTTTTGACCTCGTACTAATGTATTCAAATGATCGATTGCCGAAATACCTGTTTGGATAAATTCATCTGGATAATCTCTGGCAACAGGATTCAAAGCTTCCCCATTGATATCCAGCATTTTTTCCGGCAAAAGTTCAGGTCCATTGTCTTTTGGACGTCCCAGTCCGTCAAAAACACGCCCAATCATATCTTCTGAAACGCCTAATTCCAGCGGATGACCTAAAAAGCGCACAGCTGAGTCTCGAAGATTGATTCCGCTTGTTCCTTCGAAGATTTGGACCATTGCTTTGTCTTCATGGACTTCCAGCACTTGTCCGCGGCGAATCTCGCCATTTTGCATGCGAACTTCGATCAATTCTTCATATTTTACACCGGATACTTTTCCGACAGCCATCAGCGGGCCTACGACTTCACCGATTGTCCGATATTCTTTAATCATTCGTCATGCCCCCTTCTGAAATGATTATTTGGATCGTTTGTTTGATTTCTGCTAAAATATCGTCCAGTTTGCTTAACTCTGCTTCTGACACATATTTGCTTCGTGCTATACGATCCCGCAGTTCTACTGTTCCATTCATGATCTCACTCAAATAAGCACCTAATTCCAATGCTCGTCTGCCTTCTTCGTTAAAGGTCAAAATCAGCTGCAGCATTTTGAATTGTTTTTGACGGGAAGTAAAGGTGTCTACATCATCAAAAGCATTCTGCTGCAGATAATCTTCTCGGATCGATTTTGCTACTTCTAATGTCAAACGATCATTATCCGAAAGAGAGTCGATCCCCACCAGACGAACGATTTCGTTTAATTGAGACTCTTCCTGCAAGATCCGCATTCCTTCTGTGACCATTGATGACCAGTCTTCTTGTAAAATCTGATCCATGTATCGTCCAATCTCAGAAGAATACAACGAATAACTTTGAAGCCAGTTGATCGAAGGAAAATGACGCATTTGCGCTAAACTAGAATCCAATCCCCAAAACACTTTTACCACTCGCAAAGTATTTTGTGTAACGGGTTCTGAAATATCCCCGCCAGAAGGAGAAACGGCACTAATGGCTGTAATGCTGCCTTCACGGTTATCAGAGCCCAACGCAACCACTCTTCCAGAACGTTCATAATATTCTGCCAAACGAGAACCAAGATATGCTGGATAGCCTTCATCCCCTGGCATTTCTTCCAAACGGCCGCTCATTTCCCGCAATGCTTCTGCCCAACGTGAAGTAGAATCCGCCATGATTGCTACGTCATAGCCCATGTCTCTAAAATACTCAGCAATCGTGATCCCGGTATAAATAGAAGCTTCACGAGCCGCAACAGGCATGTTGGACGTATTTGCAATCAATACTGTCCGTTCCATCAGTGATTCACCAGTATTCGGATCAATCAATTCTGGAAATTCATTCAAAACATCAGTCATTTCATTTCCGCGTTCTCCGCAACCTACATAAACAACTAGATCCACGTCCGCCCATTTAGCAATTTGATGCTGGACCACTGTTTTCCCGGCACCAAATGGACCAGGAACTGCTGCCGCACCGCCTTTTGCTACTGGGAAAAATGTATCAATGACACGTTGACCCGTGATCATTGGTGCATTCGGGTTCATTTTTTCTTTGATTGGGCGTCCACGTCGAACCGGCCATTTTTGAAGCATCGTCAATTCTTTGTCGCCTTCTGTTGTTTCGATCACACAAATCACTTCATCGATTGTAAACGAACCTGAATCGATTTTTTTGACTGTTCCTTCCACACCGAACGGAACCATGATTTTATGCTGGATTACTTTTGTTTCATCCACTGTTCCAAGAATATCACCTGCAGATACTTTCATCCCGACTGCTGCTTTAGGTTCAAACACCCATTTTTTTTCGTGGTCAAGAGCAGGAAGCTGTACGCCTCTTCCCAGAAAATTACTTTGCGTGATTTCCATAAAGGTATCAAGAGGACGTTGGATACCGTCAAACATTTGTGAAAGAATACCCGGGCCTAATTCCACAGATAAAGCTTCCCCTGTTGAACGAACGGGTTCCCCCGGTCCAATACCTGAAGTTTCTTCGTAAACTTGGATCGATGCTACATCTCCGCGCATCTCAATGATTTCTCCAATAACTCCGATGTCCCCTACAAGGCACATATCTTGGATACTGGCGTCTGACATGTTTTCTGCCATGATCAAAGGACCGGAGACTTTTATGATTTTTCCAATTTGCAACGTTTTTATCTCCTTTGTGTTATAAGATATTTTGTCCAACTGCTTTTTCGACATTTTTTTGGATTTCTTCTGCCCCTATCCCCAATGTTCCTGTATGGTTTGGGATCAAGACGATTGCTGGCATCATTTTTTCTTTATAGCGTTCGATTGTTTCAGGACTTAGAGAAGCACAGTGTTCTGTGATATAAATAACACCGTAATTTTTTTGTGCCATTTCTTCAATTCCTTTACGAACTTCTCGATCAGATACAGCATATCGCACATCGAATCCGAATAATTTGAAAGGCAAGACAGAATCTTTGTCACCGATGACCCCGATTTTATGCGCCATAGACTTGTCTCATCCTTTCTCTGATTTTTTCTTCTCCAAATGAACTTCTTTTCCCAACGACCAGCAGACGCAGATTTTTGCTTTCGACTTCTTTTGCGTTTAAAAAAGCTAATAACGGCAAAGGCCCGAAAGCTTGTGTTTGAGCGGCTTGATACATGGAGCTCAAATAGTCATCTTTGATTCGTTCCGCAGCAGCTAAATCGATTCTTCCTTCTTTGATTGCTGGTTCTAAAAGTTCACCATAATCTGTCGTACGTAAAAATTCAGTAAAGTCTGCCAGATCCTCCCCAACAAATGTCAGCAATGTTTCTTTTGAGATACTTCCTGAACTAGAGAGTACCGCTGTCAGAAACCCATGTGTCCGATGTTGTAAGATACCTCTAGCAGTCGTTGTCAGATTGGTCAGATCGATAAATGCGATGATTTCATCCAACAACTCTTGGTAGCCTAATTTTTCTCCTAAACGACGCTGCTCTTTTAAAAAATGACGGTCATAGATTACATCGATACCTTGTAAAATCGTTGATTCTTCCACATACTCTTTCACTTCTTCAATACTATCCATCACACTTTGAGGCAGCTCAGCAGAAGTTTGGGTATGTATCGCATCTTTGACAGCCTCCAACGAATAGAAGCCGTCATAGATAAATAAGTGATCAAGATCCTGACCTGTCAATTCTGCTTTTGTCAGTACTTTTAAATTGTGGAAGGTATAGCGCATCGTGTATATCCAAACAATTTCAGGTTCTGGGGAAGTTTCTTTTAGCCAACTAAACAATTTTTCCTGCTCTTTTTGCAGATTTTCTTCAAATTCATGTTCAAAACCCTCATAGATATAGGGACTATAGACAGTTGTTTTCAAAATCTCTCCAACTGCTGCAACAGAATTTGCTTGGATCATTCGTTCAAAATCCTCTGCCGAAAGAAGTTCAAGTTCTCTTCCCCTGATCAGCGGATTTAATTCATGATAGCTTGTCTTCATCTGATCCCTCCTTACTCAAACAATTGCTGTGCGATCTCATAGCCCATCGTTCCTTGCAGATCTTGGATCAAATGGCTGAAAATAAAGTTGTACTGTACGCCTTGGTCATCCAAAAGAAAACCGGCTTGTTTTGGGATGATCTGGCTGCTTTTCACTAAACGAAAAGAGAGTTTTTGGTTCAATTTTTCAAGCCAATTTTCTGTAAAATAAGCTTCAGATTTTTCCCCCGCAATCAGTTGGATCTCACCAGACAAGTCCAATTTTTCCAGCGCTTGCTCAGTGAAAGATTGGAATTCTTTTTCATCCCAGCTTTCCATTTTTTTCGTTGATTCAGCGAATAAATGATGTAGAAATCGCTGCTTTTCGTTCAAGGTTTCTTGTCTGATTTCTACTTGCTGGCGGTTTTTCAATTGCCGATATTTTTTATCAAGCAATTCTGTTTGTTTTTTTAATTGTTTTTGATAGTCGTTTTCTACCTGCGTTCGTTTTTGTTCAAATTCCTGGTCGATCTTTGCCCGTTCTGTTTGTTCATAGCTTGTTCTTTCTGCTTGTGCCGTTTCATCCATTTGCAAGATGATTTTTTCAATGGCATCCATCGTCCAACCTCCTTACGCGTTCAATACTAATAGGAATGAGATAACAAATCCTAAAATCGCGTATGTTTCGACCATTGCTGCATAGATGATCCCTTTTGTTGCATGCTCTGGTTTCTTCGCTAAAATCTGAATACCAGCTGCCGCAACTTTTCCTTGAGCGATTCCGGAAAACAAACCAGTGAATGCGATCGGCAAGGAAGCCCCTAAAAAGTTCAATCCTTGAATAACTGACATATCTCCGCTTAGATTGATAAAAATCAAAAAGGCGATAACGAAACCGTAAAGACCTTGTGTTCCTGGTAAAAGCTGTAAAATCAGCGCCTGTCCAAATTTTTCGGGCTGGCTTGTCGTCAATGCCGCTGCTGCTTCCCCTGTCATACCGACGCCTTTTGCTGAACCAATCCCAGAAAAAATCGTTGCTGTCGCCATCGCAGCTACTGCGAAGACCATTCCGCCATTTTGGTTGATCAAGTAATCCATCATTGTAAAAAATTCCTCCAATTATTTATGTTTTTTATTTTCAGTGATATTGACATGTTTTTCCGCTGTTCGAAACGGATCAAACGCCCGGCCTCCGCCGGTATAAAATTTGCCGAAAAATTCGACATACTGCAATCTTGCGCCATGGACATACGCGCCCAAAAGCGAAAGAAACATATTCAATGCATGCAGCGCAATAATCAGTAAAATACCGACACTAAACCGTGCAGCAGGCGGCATAAATGCAACCAGCATATTGAACGCTGCAGCAATACTTCCGCCAGATATCCCGAGAGCCATCAAACGAGTATAACTAACCAAATCACCGATATACCCAGTGATTCCATAAAGGTTGTAGGCTCCCTTGGCTGCTCCCTTTACTTTTGAAGAAGATTGGATGATCGGCACTGCCAAGATACATAGTGCAGATAAAATCGCTAAAGCTGCTCCTCCGTAAGTGACGAGAGAATTATGCAGCAATAATGCTCCAGCTGCTGCAATCCCTATTCCGCCAAGAATTCCTTGCCAAGCAAAACCTTCGCTGACAGCTGACAAGTATTCTTTTCTCTTGATGTGTTCTTTTCCTGCGACAAACAATCCGACGAAAATCTGGATCAATCCAAACACGACGGATAAAATCAAGATCGTATTCACATCTTCTGTTGTGGATAAAATCGGGAATGGGAGTTTCAAACCAAAAATCTCTTTTGGTAACGCCTGTCCAAAGAATGAGCTGTAGATCAAGCCCCAGATGATTGTCGGGATAGACAGGATCTCAAAAAATTTCATAAATCGCTGCATCCCTCGTGGTAATACAGTGAGTTTTTGGACTAAGATCGTTGCAATCAGCATGACCAATCCATAACCGATATCTGCCACCATCATTCCAAAAAAGACCAAGTAAAACGGCGTCATCCAAGGCGTCGGGTCAATTTCTTCGTATTTAGGCAAACTGTACATCTCAGTTAATATCTCAAAAGGTGCGACCACTGGATGATTGCGTAATTTGGTCGGCACTTCTTCTTGGATTTCACCTTTCGTTGGTACATCAAAACTCAGATAAACTTGGTCCTCTTCCAAATATTCTTGGACTGTTTGGACAAATGCTTCTTTTTCTTCAACATCGATCCAGCCTTGCAAAACGATCAGATAACGTGCGTGGATAAACCGTTCTTTGATTTTTTCCCGCTCGATCTTCGCTAAGGCAACTTCTTCCCCCCATTGCAGACGGTGGATCGCTTCATTTTTTTCACCGATTTTCCGAGTCAATTTCTGCCTTTCTTCCCATAATGAATTCAAGCTTTCTTTCACTTGCGCCAAGACTTGTTTTGGTTGTCCGGAAAAAGGATACTCTTCTTCTGAAAAACCATACTTGCTGGCGATTGCCGTTATTTCAGAAAGTGCGGATCTCAATGTAACGTAAGCAAGGGCTGTCTGTTTTTCGGAATAATAGATTTCTTCCAAGCCTACGATTCCTGTTTGCAGCAGTTCTTCTTTGAACGCTTCAACATTCGTTGTGCTTATTCGGCCGATTTTCAAGACTGTTTCTTTGCTTTGGTAGGTATTTGGGTCAAGATCCAGCGATTGCCAAATCGTCAATTGTTCTTCTTCTTCCAAAAGCTGCTGATTCTTTTCTTCCAGAAGTTCCCATTGTTTTTTCAGAGTCAATATCTCTGTTAGTTCTTTGTCAAATATTTCCTCAGAATGAACAGCTTCCAACTCTTGCAGCGAAAGTGCTTGGCGTTTCAAGCGATGTTTTTTCGCTTTGCTGTCGCCATAGTGTTCCACGAATTGGATCGCTTCGTTGATTTTCACTAATTGCTGTTCCAACTGCTGCAGACTGCTTTGAGCATCTAGTGCATCAATATCCATAAAGTAGTCGCCGACCCATTGATTGCTGTCAGATTCTTTGAACAAGTCGCGAATCTCAACATTTTGCAAACCTTGGACCGTTTGCAAAAGCAATTCTTGATTTTTTTTATCGGTGATAAGGGTTGCTTTCTCCATCTTAGTGACGGCCATATAATTGTTTCACCCTTTCAATAATTGCATCTGTCGCCTGTTCCTGATGCTGTTCATATCGTTTTTCCAAATTTTCTCGTATTTCTGCGGCTTCTTTTAACAGCACTTCTTTTTCTGATTCTAAAAGCTGCTGCTCTTTTTGTTCTTTTTCTTCAGAAAACTTGGCCAGCTGTTGGCGGCGAGCCGCTTGCATCGCTTCGATTTCCTGATTTTTTTGTTTGGCATAGTTACTTATTTCCTGCTGCAGATCTTTTGCTTTTTGTGCATTTTTTTCTTCTGCTTGCCGGATTTTTTCCAGTGCTTCGAGCAATTGATTCACTTCCTTTCTGCATAAAAAAAGAGACACATGCTTTCTATTTTGAAAGTATGCGCCCCTTAAAGATTCTGGCATAATGATTGCGGGCACTCTCAAAAATCGTTCTTCTCACCCCTTGAAGAACATGATCCTTGAAGCTTGCGCCCAACCATTTTTTAATTCTATTTGATTTTAGTTTAACAAAAAACACAGCCGCCTTCAAGTCAAAAAATCCCTACATATAAGACTTTCATTCTCTGAAAAAACAGATAGAAAATCGAAAAAAACAATGGTACCTCCTTTTTCACTTTCCCAGTCGCTTTCCTTCAAAAAATAATAACAACCTGATACAATAAGTCCACCATGAGTTGAAAATCAGGAGGTACATATTATGAAAAAAACACTTATCGGAATCGCCGGCAACCAGCTGCTGGAATCTGCGGCTGTTTTCAATGGCAACCAAGTAACTTATACACCGCAAGGATTCGTCAATGCCGTACAGGAGGCTGGCGGGCTGCCTATCGTATTGCCGATCGGTTCTCCTGACTTAGCAGAAGCGTATATTCGACAAATCGATAAATTGTTATTAGCTGGCGGACAAGATGTAGATCCAAGTCTATATGACGAGCAGCCGCATCCAAAATTAGGTATGACAAATCTTGACCGTGATTCTTTCGAAAAAGCGCTCGTTCTTGAAGCCATCAAACAGAAGAAACCGATTATGGCCGTTTGTCGCGGCATGCAGCTAGTAAACAGCGTACTTGGCGGTTCCCTATATCAAGATTTGTCTCTTTATTCAGAATGGTCCGTCAAACATGAACAACAGCCTACAGATGGCCGTTTCGCTACGCATTCTGTCCAAATCGACCAAGAAAGCCGATTCAGTAAATTGCTGCCTGAGACATATATGGTCAACTCTTACCATCATCAAGCGGTCAAACGTTTAGCACCTTCTTTAAAAGCTGCAGCTTGGGCGGATGATGGCACGATCGAAGCCGTCGAAAGCAAGCAGCCTGACGAAAAAATCATCGGTGTGCAATGGCATCCTGAACTTCGCCACCATGTTGAACCGCTTGAACAAGGCTTGTTCAACTACTTTGTGCAAGAATTTTAACTATTTTTTGGTAAAAAAAGACAGCTGATCTAAGACTCCACAACTTCCAATGTTGCGGAGTTTTTATGTATCCAACGAGACTTTATTTTTCATGAAGTCTCGCTGAAGCCTGCTATTCTCTGTTCGAAAAATAAGCAGAAAAGTCGATCTCTTTTTGCTTGGCTGTTTGATAAACAGCCAGCAATTCTTTGAGTTGTTCGATTTGTTTTTTTAATTTTGTTCCCTTGGTTGTATCCCGATTCAATTTCCGCGGAAGCTGCTGGTCAATGACCCTTTTGACATACGGGAACCGTTCTTTATCTGCTCTTCCATTCTCTAATGGTACAAAGGGGTAATGCGTGACGATTTGGAAACCATAGGAATTACACAATAACGAATAGCCGGCGATCCCTGTGGTTTTTTGATAAGCTTTCGATAATCCGCCGTCGATCACGAAGACCGTTCCATTTGCTTTGATCGGCGATTCTCCCTTGCGAACCTTGACTGGTGTATGTCCATTGATGATAACAGAGCCGTTTTTGTCTAATCCAAATTCTTCAAGTACTTTTTTACTGAAAGATTCTTCATTTCGCAATTCGTAATAACGGTTGCTGTGTTCTTTGTGTGTCTCTTTTTCATCTAAAAAGTAACGTTCAAACGTCGCCATTTTTGATTTTCCAAATAACGGAGAGATCGGTCCGCTCCACGCATACCAGATCATATCTGTTGAAAAATCTTCCCGCAGTTCCAGATTCTGTGCGCTTTGTCGAATCTGTTTCTCAAAAAAACGAAGGAGTGATGCGCCTGAATACTCTTTATCAAAAGTCAACTTCAAAAAATCTCCTTTTTCATCTATCGGCAAACAACCATGGAACAGCAGATGATCATTATATAGTGAATACATACTGCCTTTTTCCAATAAAAAGCGGATATGTTTCTGCATCCTTGGTGAATATTGGAGCGAGTACATCAGATTTTCGATCACATAACGTTCTTCCTCTTGCCATTTTTCAGGTGTTTCTGGCGTAATCGTTTGAAAACAAGGTTGATGGATTCTATACGTTTCGCCTTCTAGTGTAAGCTGATTGTTTTCATAATCGATTTGATGCAAAAGTTTCCGATAATCCATATCAAATTCGGGCCGACGTGTCAAAAGTTGTTCCTCTGATTTGAATTGCATGATTGCCAACGCTTGATGGACTTTTTCTAGTTCTTCCTTCTCCATTTTCGAAAGCTGTTCGCTGTTTTTTGGTTCAAATCGGTCATTTTTCTGATAAACACGATGCGCAAAAGAAAATAATGGCCGGAGATTCAACCCGTATTCTTTTTCCAAATCAAACAAATAATTATATCTCGCAGCAATCCTCAATAAGGTCAGCAAACAAGCTTCTGAACCGCAAAATGCACCGATCCACAAAAGATCATGGTTTCCCCATTGGATATCGACTGAAGGAAAAGCTTCCAGACGGTCCATGACTTGCGCAGCATCTGTCCCTCGGTCAAAAATATCCCCGACGACATGCAGATGATCAATCACCGCTTCTTGTATAGTATACGCCAGCTTGATCAAAAATTTTTCCGTTTCCTCCATCAAATTCAATTGTTCAATGATTTTTTCAGCGTAATCCTTTTTCCCCGTCAGCCGATCATCGATGTACAGCAGTTCTTCAATGATATACGCATATTCAGTCGGCAGTCCTTTTCGTACTTTTGAGCGGGTATATTTTACCGTTGTATAACGTAGAAGTTCAATCAGATACTGAATGAGCGTTCCTTTATCTTGCTTCTGATACCAGTCATTTGTTACCCCTTGTTCAGGATAAGCCACAAAAAGTGTTAATTCGTTAAGGTCATCATCTGAACAACGATCTTTGAATAATTCATTTATTTTTTCTTTTAAATTTCCTGAACCAATGCGCAAGATATGGTCAAAAGCAGCAAATTCACCATGAATGTCGCTCAAAAACAATTCGGTTCCTTTCGGCAATGCTAAAATCGCTTCCAAATTAATGATCTCAGTTACTACAGATTCTTTTGTCGGAAACTTCTCTGCTAACAGCGATAAATAATTATCCATGATCCGCCTCTTCTCTAAATTGGTATATCTTAAATAATACACTAAAATTCTTATTTTTCAACAAAAATAAACTAAAATGAAAATATAGGTCTATATACTTTTATTTGTTTTTTTAAATAACACTTATATAAAAAAGAAGCTGCTAGGTTAAGCAACTGTTCCCTAAACCTTTCGATTTCGAGACCGCCTAACTGCAGCTTCTGCTATTCATATTTTGTTAAAAAACTGGGTTATGCTTTTTTCTTTCGTTCATTTCTTAAAATAGAGATGGATTGTTTCAATGAACTCCAGATACCGCCTTCGCTGTATACAAGAACGTTTGATTTGTATAGATTCGCTGAGAACAGTGTCAGCAAGATCGTTACAACTATTAATAACCCAAGAGAAACAAGCACACCGCTTATTTCTACTGTTTCATTCGCTAAACGAACGGGCATGATATAAGAAGATAAGAATGGTATATATGAAGTCACTCGGATAACGATATTATTTGGATCAGATGCTCCTAAGACCAATCCTAGCAGATAACCGCCTAATGACAAATAAGTCACTGGCAAAATCGCTTTTGCTGTATCTTCTGCTTTGTTGACCAAAGAACCGCACAATGCTGCCAATACAGAAAAAATCAGGATACCAAACAGCATGAACAATAGAGAGTACCATAAAAATGGACCAACTAGTGCATCTAATGAAAACTCATTTAAGAACGTCTTCACGATTTCCATATCTTTGAATTGATTGTAACCTACTACACCAATCACACCGTATAATGCCATTTGTGTCACTGCAACAAGTAAGACCCCGACCAATTTTCCATAAAAATGTTTCTGTGCCGTAGTACTTGAAAGGATGACTTCCATGATTCTTGTTCCTTTTTCTGAAGCAATTTCCTGCGCGATGATTTGTGCATAAGTCAAGATAACGATGAATAATGCAATCGTAGCCGCATAGCTGATGGCATATTGAACCGCTGAATTGTCTTCGCCAATCACCATTTTCCCTGCATTATCAAAACTGACTTTTTGGCGCTCCAATTTTGCCGGCTGACTTAAGCTAGCAACTTCTTCTGCTGATAAGCCTAGAGAACTTGCCCGTCCCATCGACTGGATACCAGTTAACTGCTGTTGGAGCAGAAGCTGTGTGCTTTGCCCAAGAGAGTTTTCGCTATATAAAGTTCCAGAGAGTTCATTGTTCTTTTCCTCTACCACAAGATAAGCGTCAACTTCTTCATCTTTCATTGCTTTCTGCGCTTGTTCTACAGAGTCAATACTCTTGAACTTGAATTCACTGTTTTCTGTTTGTTCTAGATATTGAGCCACTTGCGGGTTTTCAGTGACAAGTGCGATTTCATTGACGTCACGGTTGTTTTGAGCAAAGTTTCCTGCAATATATACGATTCCGCCCATAATAAAAGGGACTAAGATCATGATCAAGAAAGAAATCGATTTGACATTCTTTAAATAAACGTCTTTTGCAATGATCCAGAATTTACGCATCTGTTTCACCTGCTTTCATTTTGAATATCTCTTCCAAAGTAGGCGGCTGCTGGTTGAACATTGGGATATAGCCTCTGCTTGTTGCTCTGGCAAAGATTTCTTTCCCAGCTTCTGGCGAAGACAAAGTGATTTCTAAAGAACCATCTTCTCGTTTTTCAACAAGCTGGACGCCTTCGATTTCTTCTACTTCTGATTTTGTCATCCCTGATTCTAAAAAGACTTTTGTTCGTCCAAATGATTCACGAATCTCATGTACTTTTCCATTTAAAACTGTTTTTCCATTACGAAGCATGATCAAGTCATCACAGATTTTTTCTACGTTATCCATGTTATGACTTGAAAAGATGACACAAGAACCATTTTTCTTTAGTTCAATGATCCCGTCTTTTAATAATTCAGCATTAACTGGGTCAAGTCCGCTAAATGGTTCATCCAAAATAATCAATTTTGGTTCATGGATCAAAGTAGCAATCAGCTGTACTTTTTGCTGATTTCCTTTCGATAAAGATTTGACTCTATCTGTTTTCTTTCCTTTTACTTGAAACTTTTCCATCCAAAAATCGATTTTCGGTTCGATTTCCTTCTTTGTTTTCCCACGTAATTCGGCGAAATAGATCAACTGATCTTGAATCGTTACTTTGGGATACAATCCCCGTTCTTCTGGCAGATAGCCAATCATGTCATAATCTTTTTCGTCTAGTGGACGGCCGTTCCATAAAACTTCTCCTTGATCTTGTGTCAAAAAATCTAATATCAAACGAAAGGTCGTTGTTTTCCCAGCTCCATTTTGCCCGATCAATCCCATGATTTTCCCGTCAGGAATCGTGAAAGATAGGTGATCAACGGCTGTATAATTGCCAAATGTCTTGACTAAATCTTTTACCTCTAACATGTGTTCACTCCTTTTCCCCAAAGTATATCATCGTTATTTAAAAGCGTATTCAGCGTTGCTTGTGAAAAAAGATTTTTTACTGACAAGAACGCACCTGCGCCTTCTGCTTTCTTTTTGCACATACAAAAATAATAGGACACTTTACTGTTTTTGTAAAGCGCCCTATTATTTTATCATTTATCCTTCATGCAACGTTTTATAGACATTTTCGGCTACATTTTTCGGCAATCCTGATACTTGGAGTTCTTCGACAGTGGCTGCCGTAATATTTTTCAAAGACTTAAATTCTTTCAATAATGTTTTTTTCCGTTTAGGTCCTAGCCCTTCTATCCCATCTAATCTTGAAGCAAAACTGTTTTTGCTTCTTAATTGCCGATGGAAAGTAATCGCAAATCTGTGGACCTCATCTTGGATTCGCTGCAACAAGAAAAACTCCTGCGAATTACGCTCAAGAGGCACTACATCAAGGTTTGGTCCAAACAGCAATTCACTGGTTCGGTGTTTGTCGTTTTTTGCCATTCCGGCTACCGGGATATCGATACCCAATTGATTGATCAGCACATCTTTTGCTACATCGACTTGTCCTTTTCCTCCATCAATTAGGATCAAATCTGGTAATGGAAGTTCTTCTCGGATAACACGCGAATAACGTCGATAGATTACTTCCCTCATCGAAGCGTAATCATCGGGGCCTTTTACCGTTTTGATTTTGTATTTCCGATACTCTTTTTTGGCTGGTTTTCCGTCAATAAACACGACCATTGCAGAAACCGGATCTGTCCCCATGATATTTGAATTATCAAAGGATTCGATACGAATCGGCGCTGGGATATTCATTGCATTTCCTAGTCGTTCTACGGCTCCGATTGTTCGTTCTTGTTTTCTCGCAATCAAATCAAACCGTTCATTTAGCGCCACAGATGCGTTTTTGCTTGCTAGATTCACTAACTTTTTCTTTTCGCCGCGTTTCGGCTGGATGACTTTCGTTTCCAGTAATGCTTCTACGCTGGCTTTGTCGATATCATCAGGAATCAATACTTCTTTCGGAATGAAGTGTTCATTTTCTTGATAAAATTGGCCAATATAGGTCAAGAAATCTTCTTTCGCATCATTATAAAATGGAAAAATCGACACATCCCGTTCAATCAATTTTCCTTGACGTACAAAAAACACCTGTACACACATCCACCCTTTGTCAATTGCATAACCGAATACATCACGGTCGATCAAGTCAGCATTGGTCATTTTTTGTCTTGTCATAATCGTTTCAATGGCACGAATCTGGTCACGGTACTCCGCTGCTTTTTCAAACTCCATGTTTTCAGCCGCTTTTTGCATTTTCTCTCGGATTTGTGTTTCGATTTCTCCATATCCGCCATTCAAGAAATGTTTGATTTCTTCTACCATTTTTGTATAAACTTTCGGGTCTACATCGAAGTAGTACGGACACAGGCATTGGCCTAAATGATAATACAAACAAGGTTCCTTGGTTTGGGTTTTCTTACATTTGCGTAAAGGAAACAAACGATCCAATATTTTTTTTGTTTCATTCGCCGCACCAACATCGGGATAAGGACCGAAATAATTTGCTTTATCTTTCAATACTTTTCGAGTAATCACTAATCGTGGGTATTTTTCATTTGTGATTTTCAAAAAAGGATACGTTTTATCATCCTTCAGCATAATGTTGTATTTAGGATCATTTTTCTTGATTAAGTTTATCTCTAAAAGCAGTGCTTCGATATTCGATTCTGTCACTATGTACTCAAAATCTTCAATCTCGCTTACCAAGCGCTCCGTTTTGGCGTCATGGCTTCCTGTAAAATAAGAGCGTACTCGATTTTTCAGAACTTTTGCTTTGCCGACGTAGATGATCGTGCCGTTTTTGTCTTTCATCAAGTAACAACCTGGCTGGTCAGGAAGCAGTGCTAGTTTATTTTTTATTCGTTCGTTCACGGAAAACTTCCTCTCTTATTTTTTCCACCTCATTATAACACGTTTATATTAATGGTTGTAAATTGAACCGTTTTATAAAGAGATTCTATAGTTTTTTCAATTGCCAAAGAACTTTCCCGAATACAGCACAAAAAACAGGAGATAAGAATATGCTGGCTCAGCATTTTCTTATCCCCTAATTTTATGTTTGAAGGTTCTTGTCCAAAGCATCTGCAGTTGCTTTGGGCTGCTTCAGTTTGTCTCGGCTTCTTCCTCGTTTCAGCAGTTGTCTGGCTTGCATGATAACACAAGCTAAGTCGAAGGATAGCCAACTGCTGAATAAAGAGTCTTATTGCTGTGAAACACGAAGAACGAAGTGATTCGATGTCGAACAGTTCATTGAAAAAATGACCTCTTATCAAACGGTGTTCAAGAACCAGCTTCTTCGGCACTAACTCAAAAAAACAAAAAATATAAGAAGCTATTTTATGTTTTTCTTCGTTACTGCTTGAAGCTGAACGGTTCTTTCACAACCTCTTACTAAACGGTGTTCAAAAGCTAACTCCTTCGGCAATAAGCTTTTCTCACAAAAAATATAGAAAGCTATTTTTCGTGAGAAAAGAGTCTTATTGCTCGGAGCTGAACAGCTTTTTCACAGCCTCTTATACGTATTGTTCAATCATTTGTCGCAATTGCTCTTTTGAATGCACTCCGACAACTTTTTCTACGATTTGTCCATCTTTTTTCAACATCAACGTTGGGATACTCATGATGCCGAATTGTTGTGGTGTTTCTGGGTTTTCATCCACATCCATTTTAACGATTCTTAATTCTTCTTCACCATATTCTTCTGATAATTGATCCAAGATTGGTGCTTGCATACGACATGGACCACACCATGTTGCCCAAAAGTCGATTAAGACTAAACCGCTGTCTGTTTCTTGGTTGAATGTTTGATCTGTGATTGGTTGACTCATAAAAAATACCTCCATACCTATTTAGTGTTTTCATTATAGCACTGGTTGCTTTAAGAAACGAATCTTCTGCTTACCTTTAGTAAGAATTTACTTGAATTTCACAATCGTAGCCCCGTTACCGCCCTGATTTTGCGGTGCAAACTCATAGCTGCTGACACTTCGATGATTCTTAAGATATTCCGTGATTCCTTGACGCAAAGCACCTGTACCTTTCCCGTGGACGATGGTCACTTGCGGATACCCAGCTAAGATCGCCGCATCAAGATATTGGTCAACTTCGCTTAATGCTTCTTCATATCGTTTGCCTCGAAGGTCTAACTGATTTGGAACGCCGCCGCTGCTTTCAGAGCGTACGGTATGGATCACACGTTGGGCAGGTTCTTTCTGTGGTGCGATTGGTGTCAATTCATCTTCAGATAGATTCATTTTTAAAATACCGATCTGGACTTGCCATTGCTTGTTCCCGTTACTTTTCAATAACGTTCCTCTTTGTCCATACGTATTGACGAGGACTTCATCGCCGACTTTCAGTTTTTTCTGTTCTTTGGCTTTTTTCAGAACTTTGTTTTTCTTCAATGTTTCTTCTTGGTGCAGATCAGCTAATTGCGTTTTTGCATCGATCAGTTGATGTTCTTTCACGCCGCCGTTGCCGATTGCTTGCTGCATTTTTCGAATGTCAGCAATGATTTTTTCTGCTTTTTCCTCTACTTCGGAGACTACTTGGTTAGCTTTTTTCCGGGCATCTGCCATTTCTTTTTCCCGCTCTTCAAAGAAATAACTGTAAGCTTCTTTTAGTTCTTTTTGAAGCTGTTCGGCTTCTTCAGCGTAATGACGCATTTCAAGATACTCGGTCTCTGCCATTTTTCTTCGGTTCTCCAAGTCAGCAATCATTTCGTTCAAGTCTTGGCTTTCATCATCCATCAGCTGTTTTGCTTCATCGATGATTTGCGGATCAAGACCTAATCTGCTGGAGATCTCAAAAGCATTGCTTCGTCCTGGGACGCCAATCAGCAAGCGATAGGTTGGGCTTAATGTGTCTACATCAAATTCCATACTTGCATTGATTGTATTTGCTCGATTATAGCCATAGACTTTTAATTCCGGATAGTGCGTCGTAGCCATAACGTATGCGGATTTTTTTCCTAAGTCGTCTAGGATTGAGATCGCTAAAGCTGCCCCTTCTTGCGGATCTGTTCCTGCTCCTAGTTCGTCAAAAAGAACTAAGCTTCGTTCGTTTACTTTTGCTAAAATATCCACAGTATTTGTCATGTGGGAAGAAAAAGTAGACAAGCTTTGCTCAATGGATTGTTCGTCTCCGATATCGGCGAAAACTTCTTCAAAAATACCGATCCGGCTTTCTTCCTCTACTGGCAGCGGCAAGCCTGATTGTCCCATCAGCTGCAGCAAACCGAGTGTTTTCAGCGTAATCGTTTTACCACCTGTATTCGGACCAGTGATCACGACTGCTTGGTAATCTTTTCCGATCGTTATATCATTAGGAACGACTTTTTCTGGATCAATCAATGGGTGGCGGGCTTTTTTCAAGTACACGTGGTTTTCTTCGCTGATTTCAGGAACGACGGCTTTTTGTTCTTTACCAAAACGTGCTTTCGCATTGATCAGATCCATTTTCCCGATCACATATGCATTATGAAGGATATCTGTACGATGAGGCACTAATTCAGCTGATAATTCACTAAGTATCCGCTGTACTTCGTTACGTTCTGCGATTTGATGCTGGCGTAAACGGTTATTCGCTTCCACCACTTGTTTTGGTTCGATAAATAAAGTTTGTCCTGAAGAACTTTGATCATGGACGACACCGCCAAATACACCGCGGTATTCTTGTTTCACAGGGATAACATATCTTTCATTCCGCATCGTAATGATTGCATCGCTTAGATATTTAGCATTCTTTCCGCGGACAAGTCCGTCCAATTGTTCTCGGATCGTTTGTTCACTGCGGCGGATATTGTTGCGGATCGTTCTTAATTCAGGTGATGCTTCATCTGTCACTCGACCATCTTCGTCGATTGCTTCTTTTAAGCGGCGGTTCAAGTCTGGGATTGTGACTAGTTGTTTTGCCCATTCATATAAACGATAAAATTCCACTTCGCTGTCTCTCAAATCATTCAGGAAACGGGTCAATTCGCTTGTTGTGGAAAGGACTCTGGAAACTTGTGCTAATTCGATGCCATTCAAATCTGCACCAATCTCGATCCGTTTCATGTGCGGACGGATATTTTCGATTTTAGGGATCGGGATTCCCCCGCGCAAACGCTGGATCTTCAATCCGTCTTCTGTCTCCTGCAGCCATTTGCTGATTTGGTCAAGGTCGCTGACTGGCATCAATTGCGCCAATTCTTCGCTTCCTTGGGCAGTGACAAGATACTGCCGGATCATTTGTTTTACTTTTTCAAATTCTAATGTTTCTAAAATCCGTTCGTTCATTTTTTCACCTGCTGTCTTTTAAAAGTAAAAAAAGGCTGACTTAGTTTCTATTTTCAGCCTAGCCTATTATTCTGGTGATCCACAAATCATAAATCTTGTTGGATAATACGGGTGTATTTTCAACGATGAATCGTGGAAGACCATTGGATTTAAATAAATTTTGGATACTGTCTAAAGGGACCATCATCAATAAACTCAACAGCATAAAAATCACTGCATAAGCAACGACCATTGATAAGATCCCGCCTGCGATCCAATCTGCCTGCCGCAAGACTGGGACATAGGTCAATCCGTGTAAAAATACACCGATGAATCTCGTGATCAGCCAGCCAGCTGCAAAAATCGCAAGAAATGCCACACCTGCATAAAAAGCCTGATCCAAGCTCAACGAACGTGCTTGGTCGAAAAAGGCCATCTGTGAATCTGGCGTCACCGCAGGATATGGGATGTATAATCTCAAATGATTTGCTAGCGGTTTATAAAAATGCTGTGCTGCGATAAAAGAAATCACATAACCGACTGTAAAGACGGCTTGCATCGTAAACCCTCGGCGTGCCCCAGAAAAAAAGGCGATCAACAATATAAATAAAATCAAGAGAGTCAGCATCTCATTTTCCTTTCTATCTAGTTCGAAGATTTTTGTTTGATTTGATTCTTTCTATTCTCATTCAGAATCTGTTGGGCTTCGACATGGTTTTTGATTTCCATGTCGCCTCGGCCTGTTTCTTTCAAGACTTCCCGCGCTTCATTTTCGATTGCTTCCATGCGTTTGACCCGGTTTTCCAGTTCTTTAAACTTGATCATTTTCTTTTTCAATCCAGAAACTTCTTCTTCAAGTCCAAGAATCCGTTCTTGTTTCTTCAATTGATCTGAAAGTGCATTGACAGCCATCAAAATCGCTGCTTGTTCATTGTCGAGCTGAGGTGAAAGATTCTTTAACTCAAGCAGCTGTTCATTGACTAATTTCGTCACTGTATCCATGTGCTGCTTTGTTTCTCGGCCGATGATCGTATAAGTCTGGTTGGCAATCACTGCTTTATAGCGTGTTTTTTCGTGTGCCATGTGAATCGATTCCCCCCTGTAATAAATCCGTCTATCTATTGTACCATGAAGCGGCTTTATGCGCAGTAGTACGCAGAATTTTCTTAAAATTACTTTACTATTATATGTTAAACTGCAAAAAATTGCTATGTTCGGCTTTGTTTAGAAACGAAATATGCTAGTATAAAAATGAATGAATGAGAAACGGAGAAATAGAATGAGTAATGTAGTCATCAAAGCGGGACCTGCCGTTATTGAAAAAATGAAAAATGAATACCAGGATTATCTTTTAACCAAGAAAATCCCGTATACTTCCTTTGCCGCTAAGAAAAACGGCACGGTGATCACTGCTTATACTTCTGGAAAAGTAATGTTCCAAGGAGCAGGTGCAGAACAAGAAGCAAGTCGCTGGGGCACAGCTTCCGAAACAAAAAAAGCAGCCAAAACAACGTCATCTTTACCAGCGAATTTCAGCCAGCTGTCTGTTTTGGGCAGCGATGAAGTCGGCAACGGCAGTTATTTCGGCCCTCTTGTCGTTTGTGCAGCCTATGCGGATCGCGCGCATCTAGATGAATTGAAAAAAATCGGAGTGCGGGATTCAAAAGAACTGAAAGACAGCCAGATCATTCTTTTAGCTGAAAAAATCAAAACATTGATTCCATACCAGCAGCTGATTGTCACACCTAAGAAATATAACGAGATTCAACCTAAATATAACGCTGTACGGATGAAAGTCGCTTTGCACAACCAAGCCATCCAGCTTTTATTGAAAAAAATCGCACCCGAAAAACCTGAGGCGATCCTAATCGATCAATTCACGCCGGAAGCAAATTTCAAAAAATACGCAAAGCTGGAAAAAGAACCAGTCACTGAAAAAATCTATTTCATCACTAAAGGCGAACAGTACCATCTTTCTGTCGCTGCGGCTTCCATCATTTGCCGTGCTTCTTTTTTAGAAGAATTAGCAAAAGCTTCACAGGAAACAGGAATGGAGATTCCTTCTGGTGCTGGGACAAAATCGGATCAAGCTGCAGCAAGACTGTTGAAAAAAGGCGGCCTTCCGTTATTGGAAAATTATGCTAAACTCCACTTTGCCAACACAGAGAAAGCACAAAAACTGGTTAAATAAAAAAATACAACAAACCCACTTAAACTTGAATACCTGTTTAAGTGGGTTATTTATTGTTTACTATTTGAAAAGAGTCTTAATGCTGTGAAACATGAAGAACGAAGTGAATCCCTGTCGAACAGTATCTATTTGGTGCTCGGAACAGACCACTGAGAAAACAACCTCTTAACCGTTTCCTGTTTTTACGGTTTACGCTTGGTTTGCAAAGTAATTGGTCAAACCTGTAGTGATACTTTCAGCTAACTGTTCTTGATAAGAATCGGATACTAATTCTGACAAGTCGTTGTCATTGTTCATATAACCCATCTCGATCAAAATAGAAGGCTGCAGATTCTCACGCAAGACTTGATAGTTCCCATAAGCAATGCCTCTGGAATCTAAAGGCAGACTGGTAAAGCTTTCTTGTATCGTTTGCGCCAGTGTTTCTTCTTCACCATAATAGTAATATGTTGTTATCCCTGTCGCTTCATTCGCATATTCAGTGGAATCTGCGTGCAAACTGATGAACACATCTGCTTCCTTTTCCTCACTATACGTACAAATATCGCCTAATTGTACGAGTTCATCGGTCGTACGCGTAAGATAAACCGTTGCTCCAGCTGCTTCCAGCGCTGACTTGACTTTTTCAGCTGTGCTCAAGGTTACTTCTTTTTCTTCTGTCAGCTCGTCATTACTTAGTGCACCAGTGTCTTCGCCCCCATGTCCTGGATCAAGAACAATCACTGCGCCGGATAAAGAATCTGGTACTGATTGTGTTGTTTTTGTCACTTTTTCACCAGAACTTTTTGGCAAGTATCCTGTATCTCCATCGTTGGTCTTTATTTTATAGACATCATCTGTTTCGCTGATATATTCTGTCAGCTCTCCTCCATTTACAAGCGCTAGCTGGGTCGTCAATGCTTCATCAGAATACAGATCACTATCTTCTTTTCCGATTTTTACCATGGTCGTTGTCGTGGGTTCTGTTTCTGCCGCCGTACTCGTTTCGCTTATTTGTGCACTTGTTGCTGTTTGTTCAGCTGTAGTGTTTTGTTCAAAAATACCTGATTTATAAATACCCAAAAATACTGCTGCGCCCAAAAAGACGATTGCCATCAATTTTTTCATCTTTCCTCACCTCGTTGGATAAATCTTAACGAGGGAAGCTTAATCAAAGCTTAAATGAAAAAATTATTGCTAGATTTCTTATTTTTGCAGAAAAGAAATCCGACCTTTTTTTACCTTACGCGTTTGGAAAAAGTGTTTCAATGCAATCTGTGCATAAATAGGCAGACTCACACCTAAAAGCATAAAGTAGACTGGACCAACAAAACGCAAAAATAATGTACATACAGCTAGATTTGCAAAAGATGCACAGACAAACAGCGGGGAGCGCCAAAAGAGCACAAAAGAAACCAAAAATTTTTGCTTCTCATTTTCCAACGTGCATAAAACATGATAAACAAATAAGACCACGCTCATTAAACATAACACTGTCGCCGCAGACATCAAAACTGCGCCGATGTGCGTATTCATTTGGCGAAAAATCTGCCGATCGATTAGCAAAAGAAGCAAATAAATACTCAATAAGACATCTTTTTTCCAATATTTCTGTACATTTTGCCGAAAATCAAAGAAAAAAGAAGTTGGTTCTTCTTCGACTTGTTTTCCCATATAAGATAAACGCTCTGTCAGTGTCCGTGTCGCGCTAAAAACTGTAAAAAGCGGCAGCGAGACGATAAACCACAGGATCTGCAATCCAGCAAGTTTTGGAATCAGAGTCAAAAACTGGATCAATAGCTGATTGAGTTTTATTTTTCTCACCCTTTCGTCCCCCCTGTCAAATCCATTCCTTCAATAAAGTATCTTTGCGCAAAGAAGAACAAAAGAACCGTTGGCAGCAGGACAAGAGTCGCTCCAGCCATCAAATAATTCCACTGTGTCGTTGCTTGGTTTTGAAAAACTTGCAGCCCGATTTGCAATGTGTAACGATCTTGATCGTGAATGTAAAGCAATGGCCCAAGAAAATCATTCCATGCCGCATTGAAGGAATTGATCGCAATCGTGATCAATGCTGGTTTCGTCAAAGGAATCATCAAATGACTCCAAATATAAAAATGATTGGCTCCATCAATCTCCGCAGCTTCAATCAATTCATTGTTGATAGACAAGTAAAATTGACGCATCAGAAAAATATTGAAGGCATTGCCGAAAAAAGAAGGAACGATCAACGGCAGATAAGTACCCACCCAGCCGATTTTTGAAAAAATGACATACTGCGGAATCATCGTCACAAAACCCGGAATCATCATTGTCGATAAAACCAACGCAAACATCAGCTTTTTCCCTGGAAAATCCAATTTGGCAAATCCATAAGCAATAAATGAATTCGACAGCACATTTCCTAAAACGACCAAAACTGTTATAAATAACGTATTTTTAGCATAAAGCCAAAACGGGAATGCCTGGATCGTTTCTATATAATTGTGCCAATTGATGGTTTCTGGAAAAAATGTCGGCGGGAACCGAACGATTTCCTCCATTGGCTTTAAAGAAGTGAAAATCATCCACAGCAGCGGAATCAGCAAAACGATCCCAATCAAGCTCAATCCGACATAACTCAGATATTTTTTCAATTTGCGATTTCCGCTTTTGCTTGCGATCCATTCTGTCATTTGCCGTCGCCTCCTGAATAATGCACCCATCTCGGCGCTAGTTTCAAATTGATAAATGTAAGAACCAACACAATAAGAAAAAGAATCATTGACATAGCCATCGCATAGCCCATATCAAAAGCAACAAATGCTTTATTCCACATATGTAGGTTATAGAAAAGTAATGAGTTAGCTGGTCCGCCTGTGCCGTTTTGGGTCATCACATAGGCTTCTTGGAAAATTTGGAAGGAGCCAATCGTTGACGTGATCACATCGTAAAAAATAATGGGCGTAATCAGCGGCAACGTGATATTTTTGAATTTCCCCCATACGCCTGCTCCGTCGATTTCTGCAGATTCATATAACGCAGAAGGAACGTTTTGCAGCGTCGCAAGATATAACAACATTGCACCGCCAGAACTCCATATACGCATCAAAATCAAAGCAGGCTTCGTCCAATTTGGATCAAACAGCCACGCAGGACCTGTGATGTTGAACCAGCTTAAAAATGTATTGACCAATCCCGCAGACGGCGAAAGCAGCTGCATCCACAAAATATAGATCGCTACACCTGATAATACAGCGGGCAGATAAAAAATCGTCCTATAGACACTGATACCGCGTATTTTTTGATTCAAGATCGTTGCTAAGAAAATGCTGAATAATGTTGTCAGCGGAACATTGAAAATAACAAAGTAAACTGTGTTATATAACGATCGCCAAAACAATGTATCTGAAAAGAACATCCGTCTGAAATTATCTAGACCAATAAAATTCATTCTTGAAGTCAAGTTATAATCTGTGAAACTGCCAACTACTGAAAAAAGCATCGGGCCAAGCATGAAAATAACAAATCCGATAATGAATGGCGAAATAAAAACATACCCCCACATTGCTTCTTTTTTCTTTCGTTTAGAAATTTTTTTCACCGATAAATCCTCCTTTGCGTAGAAAATAGAATAAATTACCCGTTAGAGAGAGGACAAAAAACGTGAAAAATAGAGAGTGTCGGCTATTTTTCACGCCTTCTGTCTCGCTCAATCAATCACGAATAAGAAAGCGAAAAATAAACACTTCTCTAGAGATAAGCCCGAAAGATTCAACTTTTCAAAGCGTTGAATCTTTCGGCTCTTGGTTTAAAGCAGTGCTCATTTTCTTCTTTTTGTCTAACGGATATTTTCTGGTTCTTTCTTACTGATTTTGTTTTACTAAATCTTCTACTGCTTTTTGCGCATCTGACAAACCAGCTTTTGCCGATTTTCTTCCTAAAAGGATTTGATCCAGCTGTTCATTGACAAGCGTTGTAAAATCAGGTGCGTTTAAAGGTGTCGGTGTAATCACAGTATTTGCAAAATTTTCGTCTGCCATCTTGTAAATCATTTGTCCTTTTTCTGACAGATTATCATTATTTACTAAGTTTTCATTGGCTTCTTTGTTTGCCATGATATCAAAACTTTTCTCACCAAATTTTTCTTGTACTTCAGCCGATGTCAAATAATTGATGAATTTATAGGAAGCTTCTGGATTTTTTGCGCCTCTCGGTACTTCTAGGACAAATCCGCCGCCCCAAGACCAATGGCCGGAACCTTCTTCTTTTTCTGGCAGCTGCATCACGCCAAACTCAAAATCGTCTGGAGCATTTTCCATTAAATTCGAATAATAGTTGATATTTTGCGCACGCATAGCAACCAAACCAGAGATAAATGGATCAGAAACCCCTGAACCAAAATCAGCTTCTAAACGATTGATTGTGTCTCTTCCGTAATGCTCTTGCCATTTCTGGATCCATTCAATCGCAGAGACTTTATTTGGTGTATCTATCTTCACTTCCTCGTCTTTGTTAAACCAGCTTTCGCCATTATCTGCATTCAATGCCCAGACATCTGCTCCCATGTTCCAAAGAGGATAAAAACCGATACGGCTGAAATCGCCATTTTCTTTTACGTCTAATTTATGGGCTGCTTCTTCTAATTCATCCCACGTTGAGGGTAAATTATCTTCGCTGATGCCTGCTTCTTCAAACATCTTTTTATTGTAAAAAATCACTTGCGTATCTGTGTTGAACGGAATCGCGTAAGGGTCACCTTTATAGTTCACGGTATCCCAAAGCTGCGGATAAAATTCTTTTGACGTATCATCTTTGACAAACTCAGATAAATTCGTTGCTTGATTTGCTTCTGCCCGCTGCGCGACAGAATTGATATCTTGAACGATGACATCTGGCGGATTTCCTGCTGTAATGGCAGAAAGTGATTTCGTCCAGATATCTCCCCACGGCTGGAATTTATAATTGACCTGAACATCGTCTTGCGAAGCATTAAAATCATCAATAATTTCTTCAATCACATCTTTTCTTGCGCCAGATCCCCAGAATGACCAAAAATCGATAGTTGTTTTTCCGTTGCTTGCTGCTGCAGCAGAATCGTTGCCATCATTATTTGCCCCGCATGCACTTAATCCGATAAGTGCAGTTCCCAATAGTGTGAATAAACCGGCCTTCATTGTTTTTTTCATAAATTACCTCCAACTAATGTTATTAAAAACGCTTACGAATAATGCTATTTTTTACTCCTTCCCTTCTTGGAAATCAAGGGTAAGGAGAGGTTTTTTGATGCTAAGTAAATGTTTCACATACTGAAATAGACTTTTCTTTAGAAAAAAGTCAAAAATTGCCCAAAAAAATGGCATCTGCGCGAAAATCAACTCCTCCTTGATCAATCCAGAAGGCCAAGAAGGAAAATCACTTCCTTCTTTTATACGGCCTCCATTTCGAATTGATCGTCGGAGAAGCTGATTTATTTACGCTTAGATGCGTTCAGTTATGTTTTTTTACAAATCACACCGACAGTTTATAGTCTTATTTGCTTCTTCCTACAAAGAATGAAACGATAAGAACTAAGATCACTGCACCAATAATTGATGGAATGATCGCCATTCCTGCTAATGATGGTCCCCATGAACCTAGCAATGATTGACCGATAGCAGAACCGATAAGACCTGCGGCGATATTTGCGATCCAGCCCATGCTGTTTCCTTTACCTGTTAACGCTCCTGCGATAACCCCAATAATTGCACCTACGATTAATGACCAAATTAAACCCATAATAAATTCCTCCTTAAATTATCTGTTATTGTATTATTGTACTCTGTTTTCTTGTGTTTCTTGTACTTTATCCTGAACCTTTTCTGTTCCGCGGCTCATAGCGTCTTTTGCTTTTTCTGTTTGTTGAGAAGCGAAGTTCCCAGTTGTTTTTGCAGCGCTTGTCACTTTATCTTGGACCGTTTCGCTGTCTTTTTCATATTCTTCTTTTGATTTAATATCCGTAACATTGATATTTACTTCGATCACATCTAGATGAGTCATTTTTTCTACTTCATCGTGGATTACTTTTTTGATGTGTTCCGCAAGTTCTGGAATGTCGCGGCCGTATTCAACAACGATATCCATGTCTACTGCTACTTGTTTTTTCCCAACTTCTGTTTGGATACCAGCAGTAACATTGTCAGTATTGACTAATTTTTCAGCAACATTTGAGAAGAAGCCGCCGTTGACTGTCAATAATCCGTCAATTTGTTCTACTGCGTTACCAATGATTTTTTGGATTACTTTATCATCATAAGTAACGTCGCCTTTCACATGTTCATCTCCATGTTCAGGAGTGTTATGTGAATGTTCAGGTTGTTTAGGCGCATTGCCTTGTGGACCATGTCCTGGTGTACCTGGAACGTTTGGTTTAGTTTCTTCTTTGTGGTGTTCCACTGCGTTTGTCACATTTGGTACGACTGGATCTGGATGTGCAGATACAGGTGCTTTGTTTGTATTTTTGTCTTGATTGTTGTTTGACATAATAGTTCCTCCTAATAGTTTATTTCATGTTGTTCAAGAACTCTTCAAGGATCCCCGTTTTATCTAAATAGAAACCTAACGCTGCTCCTAAAACTGTCAATACCACGATCAACAATGTTTTGAAGAAGCCGATAGAAACTAATAGTACGGCTAGGATCAGACCTAACACCCCGAAAATAATCGGGAGTTTATATTGATCGAATAATTCTTTCATTTGGCTCCCTCCTATTCTACTCGAGAGTGGTTTGTCTCTCGTTCTTCGTTGTCTCTGTCAAAATGTGCATAATTGACATCAACATGGACTTTTTCATCTGTGCCCACTATTTCTTGCAATTCGCGGCGAATCTCTTCCATCAAGCTTCCTGTTTTACCCAAGATGGATGAGGTTCTAGTCAGTTTCCCTTTGACTTTGACTTTGATCTTGTTCTTTGTAGCGCGAACGTCGACTTTTGGTGTACCGACAAAGTCTTTTTCATTCAGTTTTGAACGAACAAAACCTTCGATGGCTTTTTTATCAAGTGATAGTGTCCCTGCATCTTCTTTCAGAATAAAATTGCGTTTTATTCTTGGGTAGAAAATGAGTACCAGAATCACGATGACCAGCAACACGGCAAAAACGACTGCGGCCCAGAACAAATATTGCTGAAAATAATAATTGGTCAAAGAAAAATGTAGCAAGCGACCTTTTTTAAGACCGAATGGCATATCCATAAATGGTGTACTGATTAGCATCACTAACAATAAGACTGATAACAGTATCAACGATAAAATGATCCCGATTGTTTTTATTCCCCGATTCATAGCACCCCTCCTTTCTTCTTTCTGCTAAACAAAAGATGATTCAGCGATAACACTTTACAGACAACTTTTCCGTCTATTTTCCTGGATGGATTTTTTGGTCAGCTTTTTTCTTTTTGACCAACATAGGAATGAGAATAATCGTTGAAACCATCAACAGCTTCTTCAGTGTTTTATTCATCAGCTTCCCTCCTATAAGAATGACTTCGTAGTTTTACTGGATATAAGATAAGTGTGATTTACCAATAACCCCAGAAAATACGTTTCGACTTCGCCTTTATGAGATAAGTTCTCAGACATTTCTAAAACGAGTTTTCTGTTTTTCATCAACTCCTTTTTTATATCAGCTGTTATCTACACTATCTACAATATTACAATAAATGAAAAAACAAAAATAATACGCTTATAAATATCTAATTTAAAGTAAGTAAATCAAAATAAACAAAGCTAAAACATTGATATATCGGCATTTTAATCAAAAAAAATTTCAAAAATTTTTTTGAGCAATTTCGACCTTTTCTTACTTATAAAAACAAAAAAAGCCGCTTTATAACATAGAAAGCGGAATGAAAACAAGGACATATCATGAGAATAAACATTATTTTATTAGAAAATTCAGAGGATTTAGAAATGAGTTGGATGTATAAGAGAAAAGTGGGGGTTTTGATAAAAAAAGATATTTTTTCACAATAAAATGTCTTTTAAAAATTTTGTATTGAAATTAAAAAAATAACTATACAACATCAATATATGAGTTTTTTTGTATTTTATTGGAAGTTGCCAAAAATACGGACTCTTCAATAAATCTTAAAAATAAAAAATTCAAGATAACTACGACTATTGTTCGTAATTGTCTTGAATTTTTTGTATTTTAATAAGTTTTGTCTTTCTCCATTAGTTTAACAAAATATTCTATTGAATCTAAAAGGTGTTTATTACTAAAAACAGCTTTTTTGTAATGATCAGGTACTGCTTTATCTGTAGAAACATCTTCAAAATGTTTAAGAAAAATTCTAGGATCGTAAACTACTTTTTCATTATTTCTTTGGGCATGATAAAATAAAATATAAGATTCAAAATACATGAATGTTCCATCATCAAAACAGTCATCATGTTGGGAAATAAAATCCTTCGAAAATACATAGCATGATCCATGTAAAGGAACGTTTTCTACAATATGCCCAATATATTTTTTATGAGAATAATCAGCCTTTTTTTTAGGAAATAAATTTCCCAATAAACGCCATCTTAAATAATAAACAACATTTAATTTATTTTTTATAATAAGTCGTTTCTTTCTCTCTATTAGTTCTTCATAAGTAAAATTCTTGCTTGCTTGCGGATTTTGATGATACTTATATTTAACTGAGTAAATGTCTGGACCTAGAATAGCGAAGTTTGTTTCATTATAACTTTCATAAATTTTATCTATGAAATCGACTTGCTCTATTTCCATATCATTATTCATTACAACGATAAAGTCACTGTCATTATAATTTTTGGCATATCGATAACCAATATTATTTCCTTTTGCAAAGCCATCATTTTTCTTATTTTTTAGTACAATCACATTTACTTGATCTTTATACTTCTCTTTTAAAATTTGATAAGAACCGTTGGGCGAATCATTATCAACAATAATAATTCTTTTTTCCCCTTCTACATTTTTTAAAATAGATTCCACACAATTACAGGTTACATCTGTTACTTGGTAGTGTAAAATCACAAAAGATACCATTATTCTTTTTCCTCCCTTACATGGACTTTGGCATTTGTAAACTCACCAATCAATTCACAGGCGTGCTTATAACGTTCCAAAAATAGTACTAGTTCTTTTCCTTTTAATTCATCTATTGCACACACATGCCTATTTCTCACACATATTGCTTTTTCTGCGATAAGAACATCCGCATAATGATAAATTGGAGTAATTCCCTGTCTTTTCATCGTAGTATATATACTTTGTAGCACCTTTCTAATATCTTCATCTTCTATTAGAAAGTCGACTTGCATAGTTGCAATCGTGTGTAACAATCCTTCATCCAGAATCATATATATTTTTTTTGGAAACCACCGATATAAAAAATTTAAATACATTATTCTATCTAAATAAAATTTAATTTTTCTTTTTTTATTATAAATTCCATAATGGGAGTATTTTTTCATCAAGTATTGATACTTTCTTCTAGGAAATATAATGGATATATTTGTTATCAGTTTATGGAGAGCTTTTCCTGCTAACGTTTCTCTTTCAAATTTCAAATAATTAAAACTTTTTTTATTATATTCTTTCTCTAAAACTTCACTATAATAGGTCTTACCTGAGCCAGGTATTCCAAATATATCAATAATCAATGGTAATTCTCCATTTCTTTATTATTGAATAACATCATAAAAATAAACAACAATGCTACTACCGAATAATGAGCTAAGTACGAAGACTGTATACTGCTGAAAAACATGTCAAAAAGAATAAACGAACTGATTACTTTTGCTTTGGGAACCAAAAAAGCAAACTGTCGTACAAAATTTTTTGCAAAATTAAATAAAAAGATTAAAAATAAGATTCCACCAATTAGGCCTAATTGACCAAAAATCATTGGTAATAAGCTCCATTTGACTTGATTACAATATAAATCGTCCTTAAAATCAAACTTAAATCATAAGATAAACACTGTTTATTGATGTATTCTAAGTCCAGTTCAACCATTTTATGGAAACTGACGTCATTTCGACCACTTATTTGCCATAATCCAGAACAACCAGGTTTAACATAAAGGCGCTGCAAATCGTATTCAGTATACTCTGCTACTTCTCTTTCTAAAGGTGGACGTGGACCAATCAAACTCATATCGCCTTTCAATACATTCCATAATTGAGGTAACTCATCAATACTTTTTGCACGAATGACTTTCCCTATTTTAGTTATGCGCGGATCGTCCTTTATTTTGAACATAGCTCCTTCAATTTCATTTTGATCAAGTAAATCTATTAATTTTTCTTCTGCATCTACGCACATTGAACGAAATTTATACATTTCAAATGCTTTCCCGTTTTTACCAATACGTGTTTGGCTAAAAATTATTGGACTTCCTGGCTCTTCTTTTTTTATTTTATACGCTACATAGACTAATAATGGTGAAGCTAAAATCAAACCGACTATACTCCCAACAATATCAATTATTCTTTTAGATAATTGATAAAGATACCGTTTTTCTACATTGTTCTTATCCAACCAAATTTGCTTAGGATGAATGTCGTTAAAGCGTATCACTAACTCTTCATCCTGTAATTGTCTAGTCTCTTTCACGATTTTTCTCTTCTCCTTATCCCCTCAATTAAAATAACCCAAACCTCTTCTTCACTTCTGTATAATCTGGATAAACAACCTCATCCCCGTTGATCAAATCCTTTGCTGCCTGTTTCATCTGTGCCACTTTTTCTTGTCCAAAATCTTTGGCTATCTGCTCATAGCACTCTTTGAGATAAAAGGTTCGTTTAGATACACCATGGGCATCAGACGCAGCCATTTGGACAAGATTATGTTTGACCATCGTTTTGGCTGTTTTTTGGATATCTTTTCCAAAAACGCCTATGTAACTTGGGGCAGTTAGTTGAGCAAGACATCCCATGTCAAGGAAGGGCAGTAAATGATTGGGATCTTTTCTGAAATGTGCGTTACGCTCTGGATGAACGATGACAGGTCTCTTTCCCATTTTCAGTAATTCAAAAAAAAGCTGTTCTGTATATAACGGTACTTCTAGTGTCGGAAACTCAATCAATAAATAAGTATCATCTAAATCTGTAAATAAGATTTCATCTCGACGAATGTCTTCGATCAAGTCGCCTGTGATTCTTACTTCTTGTCCTTCCAATAACGTTATTGGCAACTGTCGCTTGTCAAATTCGGATTGCAAAAAAGAGACCAGAGAAATCACTTCTGATTTTTCATTTCGATACTTCCCATTGTTGTGATGGGGCGTACACAGAATATGTGTGATGCCCTGGCTAATTGCTTTTTCTGCCATGGCGATACTTGCTTCTAGCGTTTCTGCGCCATCATCGATCCCTGGTAAAATATGACAATGTAAATCAATCATTTCTCTCGTCTCCTATAAGTTAATCTCCGTAATAGTAACCTGCATCTTTGCTGTGTTCTGCTCCGTTATACACAACGCCGAGGACTTTTGCTTGAGCCATGTCCAGTAATTCTTTTGCTTTCGTCAATGACTCTTTACGTGACGTGTTTTCGCGTACAACTAATAACGTACCATCTGTTTTTGAAGCCATGATTTGCGCATCAGTCACTGCAACAACTGGCGGCATGTCAAAAATAATGACATCGTAAAGGTCTTTTGCTTCTGCTAAGAGCTGATCCATTCTTGGCGAATTCAGCAATTCTGATGGATTTGGCGGTTTAGGACCACTAGGCAAAACAGACAGATTCTCGATTGGTGTTTTCTGTACTTCATCTGCGATATTCCCTGCTGTGCTGAGGATCGTACTCAAGCCGCTGATATTGGTCAATTTAAACGTTTTATATAAAACAGGTTTCCGCAAATCAGCATCTACTAATAAAACGCGTTGGCCAGATTTTGCAAATACAACAGCCATATTCGCTGCAGTCGTTGATTTTCCTTCTCCTGGTCCAGATGAAGTAACAACGATCGTTTTGATTTGCTGACCGCCTGGTGAAGCAAATTGGATATTTGTTCGGATGGTACGGTACTGTTCAGCTACCGGTGACGAAGGGTTTGTCAATGTAATCAAGCTGACTGCTTGTGTTTGTGGTGTTTTTGATTTTTGTGTTCGTGCCATTTTTCTTCCTCCTAGACTCTTGAGCGGTTTCTGCGTGAAGGGCCATTTTTTTCATTTGCTGCTTCAGAATGTACAGGCGCAGGTCCTTTTTTGCGAATACCAGCATTTAATTCTTTTGCTGACATTTCAGGAACAGTTCCTAAAACCGGGAAGCCTAATGTTTCGGTTACGAATTTTTCATCCTTCACTGTTCGGTCAAGTAATTCCATCAAGAATGCAATCCCAATACCGACCATCATGCCTAAGATCAAACCAATGACTAAATTCAATTTGTTATTTGGAGAAACAGGTGTTGTATTCGCAACAGCACTTGAAATGATGGAGATTTTGTCAACATTCATCACATCTTTGGCATTTTCTTGAAAGACTTGCGCTGTTGTATTGGCAACTTTCTGTGCCGTCACTGCATTCGTATCTGTTGCTTGGATAGAGAACATCTGTGAATTTTGAGACTGATTGACAGAAATAGCTTCTTTGATTTCTCCTGCTGTCATTTTCACATTGTCTTCAGTTTCCAAGCGATCTTTGACTTCATTTAAAACCAAGTCGCTGACGATCATATCTTTATACGTATTGATCATTTGCAAGTTCATATTGACGTCATTTGCATTTGTCGTATCTGACTGCGGCAAGGTCACGATCAGCTGTGCTTGTGAACTGTATTTGGGTGTTAAGATAAAGAATGTTGCCACCCCTGCGATTGCTAAGCCGGCAAACATTGAAATAAGGATGGTTACCAAATGTTTACGTAATGTTTCAAAAATTTCTTTTAAGCTGATTGTCTCTTCCATTTTTTCTCCACTTTCCTATTTATTCTCTAGATTCAATTGGTCTTTTAATTCTTTTTGTACACGTTCAAGCTCTTGATCGCTTACTCTTTGATAGGAGATGCCGTCTTGCATAAATCCTTCTCCTTGCATTTGATCTTGTTTGATCGTGCCAAACGCATCCCGATAATCTAAAGCGATTTTTCGCATATCAGTAAAGCTCATATCAGTTCTCATATTTGTTTCCAAAGCATTTAAGACGGATTGGTAGTTGCTGACGCCGTTTAGACTTAAAACTTTTCTCGCTATTCCTTCAACGATTTTCCGTTGACGTTCTTGCCTTCCGTAATCCCCATTTGGATCTTCATAACGCATGCGGGAATATGCCAACGCTTGATCGCCATCTAATGTGATTTTTCCGATAATAAAATCATAGCCGTCTTGTGAAAAAGTGATATCATTATTGACTTCAATACCGCCTACTGCATCCACCAATTCTTTTAAGCCTTTCATGTTGATCGATACATAATGATCGATTGGGATGTCTAAGTAATTTTGAACAGTATCCATCGCCATGGCTGCTCCGCCAAATGCATAGGCGTGGTTGATTTTATCCGTTGTATCATGGCCAACAATATCAACATAGGTATCTCGAGGAATGCTGACGATGGTTGTTTGTTTATCTTCTGGACTTACTGTAGCAACCATCATCGTGTCAGAACGCCCTTGATCCACGCGTCCTAAATCTCCTGTATCTATCCCCATCAATAAAACTGAAAAAGATTCTTGTTTCGCTAAATCAACAGGTGTCGTTCTTGGTCCTTCTGCTCTTTCTACTGTTTGATAGGTTTCCTTGATTGAATGTGAGAGATCTAAATACAATTTAGCGCCAACACCAACAATTGCTAAAACCAGTACAACAATGATTCCTAAAATAATCAAAAATATTTTTTTCCCTCTTGATTTTCTTGTTCGCTTTGCCATTTTTTCCTCCGTTAACGTCACTCTTTTCCTTGCTTATCAATAATTCATCGTACCGTAGCCCATTTGTTGAGCGACTGTTTCCGCCATTGCTGTGTATTTTTCTTTTATTTTTTCGTTTCGGACTTGTTCGATTTGATTAAGTGCTGTCAAATATTGATCATAAGTCGCCGAAGCAGTTACTTGGCCATCTTTTAATAGAGTGTCGAAGAGTTGATTCAATCCATCGACCTGTGCGATTTGTGCATCAGCAAATCCTAAATACTGGGTAATCGATGTTTTCCATGCACTGTCCTTGAAAAAGTTCAAGTTTTCACGTATGTTGGCAACATCCTTGCTAGTTATATTCTCTCTAATAATGACATCATCTGCTGCTTGTTGCCAATTGGAGACATTTTCAGTAAAGAGTTGATTCACGGATTCTTGTACGTTTAGCTTTGCTTCTGCATCCTTTAATTGGTTTGTTACAGTTTCTTTTGTGGTTTGGATGGCAGCAGCTTCTTTCGGAAGTTCTGATTCATCGATGCCATAGTCGTCTGCTGACAATTTGACAGAAGATAATCTGCTGGAAAGTCTAGTGGTCTCATCTTTTGTTACTTTTGGTTTTAGAAAAATCTTCTCTTTTGTACTATATAAGTTGCCTGCCTCTTGTGACAAAGAAGCCAACGTATCTTTTTGATCAAGAATGGCAGACTCAGCATATGCAATGCGCTGTTCATGTTGTTTTTGGTTATTTATGTAATAGCCAAATACACAAATCGCAGCCGCGCCTAACCCTACCGCAGTAACAGCGAATGTTTTGATGAGCGGTTTCTCCATATATTCACTCCTAATAATTTATTATACATAAGTAAAAAAATAAGTACTTTTTCATAACATAAAAAATCATCCTTAACAAATATAAATAAATAGATAATTTAAATAACGGTCGTTTTCAAATATAATCATTAAAAGTTCCCTATATAATCTTACCATAAACTTATGTTTTTACTAGCGTATTCCCGAATCAAAAATAAACAGAACATTATCAGAATAAGCATTAAGCGTTTTCTAATTTTCAAAACACTCGTCTTGCAAATAACAGAAGATTTCACAGTAATTTTTAAATAACACTTTTATTTAAGCAAAAATATTTTGCTCTTGTAAATCCCTCATTTTCTAATAATATATACAAAAAAGAAAACTATATGAGATTATAACAATTGTTATTTAAAAACAATCATGAATTATTATGTAGTAGCGATCGTCAAAACAACTAAATTTTCTCTTTTGTATGAAATAACGGTGCTTTTAAGTTAGAATTTCTTACTATCATCTTAAAACTAGCAGAACCAATGCAGCTGCCAAGTTTTCAACTAAAAAGAAAATAAAGTGTCTGTATTTTTGCACACAAAAAAGCCAAGATCCTTAACTGCAGGATCTTGGCTTTTTTGTGTTTATTCTTCTTCTTCAGTCATGAATGTATTGAACACTTCTTCAATCATGTCCCACTCTGCATCTGTTTCGATTTGTTGAAGTTCGCCTTCTGTGCCGTCTTCGTTCTCAACATATGCGTAAGCTTGAAGTTCAACTTCTTCGTCTTCTGGTACACCAGCTGGATAAAGAAGGACATAGTTGCGTCCAAATTCTTCTTGTCCGTCAACTGTCAACAAAATCTCATATAATGTTTCGTTGCCTTGATCGTCGACTAAAGTAATGTGTTCGTGATCATCATGGTTATGATCGTGTGAATGTTTATGTTCTGACATAGGAATTCCCCTTTTCATTTAAAATAGTTTTTTGCCAGCACCGTCTAGATAATTTTGCAAAATCATGACTGCTGCTAATTTATCAATCACTTTTTTTCGTTTGCCGCGTGACGTATTGGCTTGTTCCACTAACATTCGCTCTGCTTGAACAGTCGTCAGCCGCTCATCTTGATACTCGACCGGTACATGGAAAAGTTCTTCCACTTGTTTGCCGTAAGCCATAGAAGCTTCTGCTCGCGGTCCAATTGAGTTATTCATATTTTTAGGAAGTCCAATGACAAATCTTTCTACTTCATACTGATCCGCTAATTCTTTGAGACGTTCAAAGCCGAAATTGCCTTTTTCTTCATCAATCGGAATAATTTCAATACCTTGTGCTGTCCAGCCGAATGGATCGCTGACAGCCACACCTACCGTCTTTGAGCCTACATCTAAGCCCATGATCCTCATAGATTTACTCCGTGGTTGGAAAGGTAATCCTTCACGATAACTTCCATGATCTCATCACGTTCATGACGGCGAATCAAATTTCTGGCATCACGATAACGAGGAATGTAGGCCGGGTCTCCAGAAAGCAAGTAGCCAACAATCTGATTGATTGGATTGTAGCCTTTTTCTTCTAAAGCCCGATAAACGATTGCCAATGTTTCACTTACTTCTTTTTTACGATTATCATCAAAATCAAAACGTACGGTTTCATCTGTAAAACCCATGATTCCACACCTCTTTCCCGTAAGGTAATCATTTTACCCTATACAGCTTCATTTTACTAGAATAAAGCAAAAACTACAAACAAATTCTTACATTTTCTTTGGAAGAAAATGGATTCTTTTTAAACCGCTCCCTTTCTAAAAATCCTACGTTTTCTCTTTTTATGTTATTTCTTTCTCTTTTTCTTCTTGGTTTGTAGTAGAATGAAAAAAACAACTACTGGAGAAGATGCTATGTCGGAAAGAGAACTGGATCTGCTGCTGGATACTTGTATGCTGGCAGGAAAAATCATGATGGAAAGCAATGCGGAGATGTATCGCGTAGAAGACACGATGAGCAGGATCGCACTTGCTTCTGGAAATTATCGTTTGGTCAGCTATGTGACACAAACGGGGTTATTCGTTGGTTTTGACCGCTCCTCGACGATTCGGATGGAACAAATCATGAATCGTTCGATCAATTTAGAAAAAGTCGTCAAAGTGAACGACCTTTCTCGCCGATATGTGGCAAAGGAACTCACTTTAACAGAATTGTACGAAGAATTGCAGAAAGTAGAAAAAGAAAGATTCTTTTTTCCGCTTTGGCTCCAGATTTTGAGCGCTGCAGTCAACAGCGGAACAATCATGGTTTTATTTGGCGGCAGCTTGCCTGATTTTCCAATCACCTTTTTGATTGGCGGCGCTGGATATGCGCTCTATGTCTACAGCTTGCGTTTTTTCCGAATCAAATTTCTATCTGAATTCATTGCTTCTTTTCTAATTGGATTTACGGCGATTGCAAGTGTGCATTTCGGACTGGGAAATAACCAGGATCTAATCATTATCGGATGTGTCATGCCGCTTGTTCCCGGGGTCCAGATCACGAATGCTGTTCGAGATCTGCTTGCTGGGCATTACGTCTCGGGCGTTTCTCGCGGAACAGAAGCCTTGATGACTGCTTCGATGATTGGTTTTGCCATCGCTTTTATCTTTCAAATCTTTTATTAAGGAGGAACATACATGGATATCTTGCTTCAATTTGCCTTTAGTTTCTTGGCAACCATGGCTTTTTCTGTAATCACTAACGTTCCTCGACGTGCGCTCATTTGGTGCGGTTTTTCGGGTGCAGCTGGCTGGATGGTCTACTGGACAACGATGCAGCTGGGCGGCAGTGCCGTTTTCGGGACGTTGCTTGGTTCTTTGGGTGTCGCCTATGTCAGCAATCTTTTCTCAAAAAAATTAAAAATGCCGGTGACGATTTTTAACATCCCAGGAATGGTTCCCTTAGTTCCTGGTGGGCTTTCGTATCAAGCAATCCGAAATCTAGCTACAGAATCTTATGGAGAAGCAGCGAATGCCGCTGTCCAAGTCATCATGATTGCCGGTGCGATTGCTTTAGGATTAGTTTTATCAGAGGTATTCAATCATAATATACGCAGTTTTAAAGAAAAGCGCGACAGTATTTTTTCAAAAAGAAAAAAACGGACATTTAAGTAAAAATAAACCAGCACGCAGAAAATCTGTATGCTGGTTTTTTGTTTATCTAAAAGGAGCGATACACATATTGGTTTGCCGGTGCATCGATTTTTTTCGCCTGTTCTACTGCTACGGAAGGAACTTCTCGTTTGAACGGCGCATAATATTCTGTCTGGATAACGCCTTCGATATGGTACCATTGATCATTTTTCGCCTGGATATTTTCCGGCAGATGGGTCAATAAACCGAATACACCAGAATCGGCTACACAATGGATGATCCCAAAACGGAAAAGGAAAGTGTCTTTCGCTCCTTCAGTATCCGCCTGATAAATAAACCCGTCATATGAGATCTTTTTACCTAAAAATTCACTTGGGTAATTATAGATTAGTTCCATAATCTCCAAATAATTGTCATCTGTAATAGCAAGCGTCTTTTTATCCCCATATTTTTCTTTCAAGTCATCCATTTGGTCCAAATAATCTGATTTATTATAATAAATGCTGGTATCTGGTTTCAAATATTGCGTCTGTATTTCTGGGTCGCCAACGGATTCTTTACTTACTGGAAAATTGAATCCCTTTGCCTCTACGATCGTTGTATCCAAACTAACCGTCGGAAACAATATCCCTACTATAATAGGAAGCGACAGCAAAACGTAGGCAATCACTCGCTGATAGGGTTTGTTCAATGAATGTTCGTGGCCTTCATGGTCATGATCTTCGGCATCATTTTTGACCCAATTGTATAACTGGACCAGCGCTAAAAGAAGAGACAGCCCCATCGATAATATAGCCAAATAACGATAATGGATATTGATATACTGATCTAATTTTCCGGAAACTTGAAGGTACATCATCAATTCAAAATAACCAGATAATATCAAAAAACGAATCATGCTGTTCCCCCTCCTTAAATCAAAAATGCGTAGCCCATCACGCTGACAGCAACGATCACAACAAAAGATACAACGAACCGAGTATTGAAATATCGTTTCATCATCAATAAGTTCTTGATATCTACCATCGGACCAAAAACCAAGAATGCCACAACTGGCGCTGTGCCAAACAAACTCATCAATGAAGAGCCGATAAAAGCATCTGCTTCAGAACATAACGACATCGTAAATGCAAGCACCAGCATAATAACGATAGCTAACAGTTTTGTTGAACCTAGCGTTAACATCACTCGTGTCGGCAAATAGGTCTGCATACTTGCTGCAATCAGCCCGCCGATAATCAAATAACGACCTGTATCAAAAAATTCATCCACCGCATGTGTCAATAAATGTCTGATTTGTTGAGAAAAGTTTCTTTTCTCCACATGCTCGTGAGAATGATGATGCGTGTGTTTATGAGAAGCCGCAGTTGTTGGAAGCTTCTCTTTCAATACAGATTCTTTTTGGAAATAAGCTAACCAAAGCCCAACGATCATCGCGATAACAAAACTGCCTAATACCCGTAAAAAAGCCATTTTGAATGAATTGCCAAAAGCGATAAATGTTGAAAAAATAACGATAGGATTAATAATAGGTGCCGTCAGCATAAAGGAGAATGCTGTATGGACAGGTACTCCTTTTTTGACAAATTGATGCACGATCGGTACGATCCCGCATTCACAAGAAGGAAAGAAAAAGCCTAACACCGACCCCATCAATATAGATAAAACGCGATTTTTCGGCAGCCATTTCTGAACACGCTCGGGAGTCAAATAGACTTGCAGTGCGCCTGAGATGATACACCCCAGCAAAACAAACGGTAATGCTTCAATAACAATAGATAAAAAAATCGTACTCATTTGCAGTACAGAATCTGGAATAAAAGAAAACATGGATTCTCTCCTTACTACTCAACTTAAATTGCCAAATAAATATACGCTTTTTTCATAAAAAGTACAAGAGCACTTAGTTTTATTTATCTTTGTTTTATAGAATGGAAAGCAATTTGATTGACTTTTCCGTTCCCCCACACTACATTAGACAAGAAAAAGAAAGGAAGATCTGTATGAAAAAAACAACGAACTTACCTGAAGCTCTTACAGCAATCCAGGAGCAAAAGAATGTCCTTATTTACATATCAACGCAAAATTGTACAGTCTGCCATGCGGTTCTTCCAAAAGTAGAGAAAATGCTGGAAGCTTATGACATGCCTGCCTATCACTTCGATGCAACAGAAACACCAGAAGTTGCCAGCCGTTTTGAAGTGTTGACTGCGCCAGCCGTCCTAGTCTTTAATCAAGGAAAGGAAGTACTGCGGCAAGCTCGTTTTATCGATTTTGAGAAACTCAAAACGATGTTGGATCAACTCACTGAAGAAGAATCTGTTATTACTTACGAAGATTTATTCAAATAACCGCTTTTTATATATTTACGCAAAAACTCTGGAATGCTTTTTATGCTTTCCAGAGTTTTTTTATCGTATTTATTCTTCGGTACCAATTGGCGTATCTGAATGCAAGAAGTAAATCAGTGTCTGCAATTCATTTGTCAAATCGACATTTTGGATCAAAACATCATTTGACGCAGTCAGGCGCGCAGAAGTAAAGTTCAAGATTCCTTTTACCCCAGCTTCTGTTAATTCATTGACAACATCTTGTGCCTTGTTTGAAGGGATTGCTAAAATCGCTACTTCGATTTGTTGGATCTTGATTTGCTCTGTCATATCTTCCATCGGATAAACAGGAATACCGTCTACGATCCTTCCAACGATATCTTCATTCACATCAAATGCACAACTCACACGTATACTATTGCTTTGGTGGAATTTATATTTCAGCAGCGCACTGCCCAAATTCCCTACCCCGATCAAAGCAACATTTGTCAGCTGATCATCATTCAATGTTTTTGCGAAAAAGTTCATCAAGTTTTCAACATCATAACCATAGCCGCGTTTTCCTAATTCACCAAAATAAGAAAAATCACGACGGATCGTTGCGCTGTCTACTTGGACCGCTTCACTTAACTCGGTAGAAGAAACTTTTTTCTTCCCGGCATTATTTAAAATTCTCAAATAGCGATAATACAAAGGCAAACGTTTAGCAGTCGCTTTAGGAATCATATGATCTTTCAATTTTTTACCTCCATTTTCCTGTTCAAGAAGCTGTTTGCAATCTCAAGTATACCAATTTCCTGCATCCAATTCGATTTTCTTAAAACCGAAGCACTTACCGAAAAGCTGCAAAACAGACATTCCAAGTACAATCCATACTGGAGATTGCAAGCAGCTTCTATCTTTCTATTGACTCATCATAGCAAAAAACATAGGAAAAAATCAATTTCATTGCTTGGATATTGTGAATTTTTATTCTTTCCTCATTCTTGAACAGCTTCTTGAATCTCGCAGTATAAAGGAAATTATGATAAACTACAAGGGAAAAAGTGTTTTTGTGTTGAAAGAATTCACAAAGTAGAAAAGAGGATTCGATGATTTTATTACAAGCGAACCAAGTCGCCCGTCACTTTGGGGCAGACATTTTATTTAAAAATATCCATTTAGAAATCAGTACCGGCTCCCGAATTGCTTTAGTCGGCAGAAACGGCGCTGGGAAATCGACATTATTAAAAATCCTTGCAGGGCTGGAATCACCTGATGAAGGAACATTAGCAAAAAATAAACAGACAACGTTAGGCTACCTTGCCCAAGATACAGGCTTAGATTCCTCTGAGACGATTTGGAACGAGATGCTGAAAGCATTTGAAGAAGTCCAAAAAATGGAACGAAGAATGCGGGAACTAGAGATTCTTATCAGCGAAGGAACGCCAGAGACAGCTGCCTATGATTCTGTTTTAAAAGAATATGACCGTCTGCAGCATACCTTTGCTGAAAAAAACGGCTACGGCTACGAAAACGAGATTCGTTCTGTTTTGCACGGTTTTAAATTTGATGCTTCATTTTATGATAAAAAGATAGATACTTTATCTGGCGGTCAGAAAACACGCCTTGCTTTAGCACGCATGCTGCTTCAAAGACCAGATATCTTGATCCTGGATGAGCCCACTAACCACTTGGATATCGAGACTCTTTCATGGCTGGAAAACTATCTTCAAAATTACACCGGTGCATTATTGATCGTTTCTCATGACCGGTATTTCTTAGATAAAGTCGTCACTGAAGTCTACGAACTTAGCCGTCAAAAAATGCGCCACTATAAAGGAAACTATTCAAAATATCTGGATATGAAAGCTGAACAGCTTGCCAGTGAATGGAAAGCTTACGAAAAACAGCAAACTGAAATCCACAAATTAGAAGATTTCGTCGCTCGAAATCTCGCACGCGCCTCTACGACCAAGCGTGCACAAAGCCGCCGAAAAGCGTTGGAAAAAATGGATCGGATGGATCGGCCGCAAGGAAGCGAAAAGCAGGCAAACTTCTTATTTGATATCGAAAAACCTTCCGGAAATGTGGTCTTGCAGCTTGAAGATGCGGCAATCGGCTACGATAACACTGTTTTAGCCGAACCAATCAATCTTGACATCCGCAAACGCGAAGCCGTAGCACTTGTAGGACCGAACGGCATTGGCAAGTCTACTTTATTGAAATCTTTGATCCATAAACTGCCCTTTATCCGCGGAAAAGAAACAATCGGTACCAATGTCTCAATCGGTTATTATGACCAAGGACAAGCGGATTTGCACACCAATAAAACGATTCTCGCAGAACTTTGGGATGAACATCCGACCACTCCTGAAAAAGAGATCCGCAATGCATTAGGTGCTTTTCTATTCTCAGGTGAAGACGTCGAAAAAACGATCCCGCTTTTAAGCGGCGGCGAAAAAGCCCGTGTCGCTCTTGCAAAATTGGCGATGAACAAAGAAAACTTCTTGATTTTGGATGAACCAACGAACCATCTGGATATCGATAGCAAAGAAGTACTGGAAAATGCACTGATTGACTATGAAGGTACACTGCTTTTTGTTTCTCACGACCGTTATTTCATCAATCGGATCGCAACAAAAGTCATTGAACTTTCAGAGAATGGAAGTAAAGTTTACTTAGGCGATTACGACTACTATTTAGAAAAGAAACAGGAAGAAGAAGAACTAGCCGAATTACTTGCTGAAAAAGACGAAACAAAACCAGAGACTGCTGCTTCAGCCAATAAAAAAGACTTCTATTTGAATAAAGAACAGCAAAAAATCATTCGCAGCCTCTCGCGTAAAATCACACAAGTCGAAGAAGACATGGCAAAATTAGATGAAACGATCGGACAACTGGAACAAAAAATGGTAGATCCAGCCGTTCTAGACGATCATGTCCAATTAAATGAATTGAATCAAGCACTAGAAACAGCGCGTCAAGATCAAGAAGAAAAACTAGCCGAATGGGAAGAGCTAAGTTTGGAATTGGAAGAATATGAAAATTAGAGGTTGTGAAAAAACTGTTCAGCCTCAAGCATTAAAGAAAAATCCGCGAAAATAGCTTCTTATATTTTCGCGGATTTTGAACTAGTATTGAGAAACAATTGAAATATGATATACCGCTCGTGAAAAAATCTTTAAACACCGCAAGACGATACATCGTCTTGCGGTGTTTTTTTCTTTTCTTCCTGCTTGTACACAAAAAAAGAACCGCGGTGGGTGGCCGCGGTTCAGGAGTTATTTTTACTTGAGGAGTAAAAATGAAAAAGTATTATAGGGTTGTTGGTTGGTATACATATATAATAAAAGCTAAATGTGAAGAATCTGTGATTTAAATCTTGCTTTTTTTTAGGAAATAGTTAAGAAACTTTAAATGTGTGTAAAAATGCACAGATTTAGGCCATTCTCTATTTCTTTTTACCTGATACTTTTTTTGAATGTTGTAAAGCTCTGAACAAAGTATTGAATTGACCTTTGAAAGACATCACTTCTTCAAAAATATCTTCGCCGTCATTCAACATTTTGACAGTCACCCATCCAAGCGTCTCAGTGATAGCTACAGCAACCGTTGCATTGATCATCCCGCCAGTAACCGTACCTGCCACAGGAATAAATTTAACCAGATTACCCACTGCGCTTTTTCCCAGACCAACAACAACTAGTTCTCTAGTCAGATTTTTTCCTAGATTTTCTGACCAAGAGCGCCCGAAAACTTTATGGAGCCGAGACATCATTGTCAATTGAACTGGTACCAATAAAAAAGCATCAGAAAACGGGATTGGCGAAAAGCCGATGATCGCTGATGTCAAAGAAGCAAAATGGATCGTCTGGTGTGCTTTTCTTCGTGTCTTTTCATCAACACCTGCTAAAAACTCTTCGAATACTTTCCCAAATTTTCCTCTCGTTTCTCCCAGCAGTTCTTCCGCTTTTCCTCGCGTTGTATCCAATGTTTTCATCAAAATATCTGCTGTTTTTTTAGGAAACTTCTGCATTACTTCAGCAAAAAATGAATCGAACGCTTCTTCCTTTTCTACTTCTGGTATTTTTTGGTCGACTTCTGTTTCTACATTTTTAACTTCTTTTCGTTTTTTCCAAAAACGTTTTTCTTTCGCCATCTTAAAACTCCCCTTACATAGATATTTAATAGTTATTTACAAATCTATAGAACTTATCTTTGAAAACCTCTGCAATAAAGAAATACTTTAATCAAAGTGTAACATAACGCTTATATTTAATTAAATGGACTGCTTTTCACTAACTGTTCTCTCTAAGTAAAAACCTGCACGCAAATTCTGAAAAATAGAATTTGCGTGCAGGTTGATATTAATAGGTATAAAGTGAAAACTTAATGATTTTAGGCATATTTCCTATATACGGTGTGTAGCGCTCATCTCCGTTCAACACACGTTCAGTAAGCCATTTTCCTTCAATAAAGGTACCTTCTTCTAAGTTCAAGATTTCCGATTTTTTTGACTTATCCAGTGCTTCATGAAAAATGGCTATATTACTGCCTATAAAATAATATTCGTTTTCCTTTTTAAAGAAGAAACCAGCAGAATTCAATTGGTCTGTCCCTTCTTTACTGAGAAACTTCACTGTTAAATTGTACGTCTGGTCTTTGAAAGCAAAAAATGCGTCTTTTTCTTTTTTGAAAGGAATCAAAGCTATTTTCTCTTCACAAATAATTGGTTCCAGAGCAGCCATGAGCTGATAACAACGTTTTAAATATGGCAAGCTTCCTGTAGGGTCAAAGGCAGCTTGATCAAGCCCTAATTGTTTCAAGAATTCTTGATCTTCATCCACTACCATTGCTTCGCTTTTCGCCAGATCTTCAATACCGAAGGGCGAATATAGCAAAGCATTTTCACCAAACGCATAAAAGATGTTCGACATGTATTTCAAATCTTTTCTGGTTTCTGGAATCAGCAGCGGCTGATCGATTTTTTGATAATCTCCCACGATTTCCTGATAGTTTTCTTCGTAGATGTCTGGTGCAAATGCAACTAGATGCTCTGCGTTTGCCTGCCAGATTTCCAATACATGTTTAGTAGGTCCGCCACTTGGATATTGTCCAGCTTTTTTGCCCTCTTTTTGCAGCCACGCATTTGTGAATAACGGGATATCGATTTGTTTCTTTACAGTTGCTGCCATTTTGTCTATTGCACAACTAAATGCGTTTGCCATGAATGCTTCATCCGGTAATTCGTTCCATTTTGCTGCATTTGGGTAAAGTTCTCTTATCTTTACAGGCAGTTCTTGTGTATAAGCTTTCTGCGCGGAGGGCGAATGATCTCTCGCTGTCAGACAGCCGACTTCATTCTGGATCTGCATCATGCAAAGTTGATCTTTTAGCGGATGATTATTAAGATATCTTCCCACCTCTGCTAAGGCTCTGCAATCTGCTTCGACTGCCTCTTCGCAAAACGGCGAGATGCAATTGATTGCTTTATTTTCTTCGTTGATTACGCGAAAATATTTTTTGCTATTTACTTTCACCCAGCTTGGAACATAAGTAGATAAACCATTTTTCCATAAACCAAACCATAGAAATACCACTTTTATGTTATATGTCTTAGCTCTTTCCAAATGATGATCAATCAAATCAAAGGAAAATTCTCCTGGCTTCTTTTCAACAGCCTCCCAGTAAAGAGGGATCAATAATGTATTTAGGCCGATGTCTTTTACAAACGGCCAAACATTTTTCTCCATTGAAACAGCCGTTGAAGCGGATGAGTTATGTATTTCTCCGCCTAATAATAATTTAGGCTGATTATTCTCTAAAAAATAATACCGATTTTCTTTTTTCTGGATTTTATAACTAACAGCCATAATTTGTCCCCTCACTTCGTTATTTGTATCTACAAGAAAAGTATACTTAGTAACCTTTTTCCTTTATACAAAAAAGAGATATTCTATAGCAGGTAAGTAGTCTTTTTCAGAATTTGATGAGACAAAAAAAGCGGCCATCTCAGCCGCTTTAAAAATCAGAAGTCAGGAATACTCTTAAATCTATTTCCGATACATCTTGAATTCCAAGAAACGATCGTTATAGATTCCTAGATATTTTGGTCCTAAATCTTCATATACTTCTAGATGCGAAATGGTTTCGTCATCTGGATAAAATTGCTTGTCGCCAGAAATCTCTTCCGGCAAAAGTGCTTTAGCTTTTTGGTTTGGTGTCGAATAACCGATATATTCCGCGTTCTGCGCGGCATTTTCAGGCTCCAGCATAAAGTTGATGAAATCATATGCACCTTGTTTATTTTTTGCTGTTTTTGGCATAACTATGTTATCAAACCAAAGATTGGAAGCTTCTGTCGGGATTACATAATGCAGATGTTCATTTTCCCACATCATGTCCGCTGCTTCGCCAGAAAAAGTCACAGCTGCAGATGCTTCTTCATTGATCATATACATTTTGATTTCATCTGCCACGATTGCTTTGACATTTGGCGTCAATGTATTCAGCTTTTTCGCTGCCTCAGTTATTTCTGCATCATTTTTACTGTTCAAAGAATACCCTAAACTATTCAAAGAAAGCCCCATTACTTCTCGTGCGCCGTCAATCAGCATCAAGCTGTCTTTCAACTTAGGATTCCACAAATCGTCCCAGTGCTGGATTTCTCCTTCTTTGAAAACTTTGTCATTGTAGACGATACCCAGGGTGCCCCAGAAATAAGGGATTGAGTATTTATTGTCTGGGTCAAAATCAAGATCCAAGAAACGAGGGTCGATATTTTCTAGTCCTTTGATTTTTGAATGATCTAATGGATACAATAAGTTTTCTTTCATCATCTTTTGGATCATATACTCACTCGGAACAGCAATATCATAGTTCGTGCCGCCCTGTTGGATCTTTGTGAACATCGCTTCATTTGAATCAAATGTCTCGTAATTGACTTTATAGCCATATTCTTTTTCAAATTTTTTGATCAGACTTGGATCGATATAATCGCCCCAATTGTAAATCGTGACGATTTCTGCACCTCTCATACCACTTGATTTCTCAAGCTGGCGTACACCGAAGAACAGCACCAAGATAATCAAAAGGATACCTATGAATAGAGACTGTAATTTTTTCATCGTAGTCTTGCTGCCTCCTCACGAACCCGCCGATTTTTGCGGACTTTTTTTGTGCGGTTTTCTTTACTAATGAAGTAATAGCCGATCACTAGCACCATAGAAAATAGGAAGACAAGTGCGCTTAATGCATTGATTTCCAAACTGATCCCTTGCCGTGCACGTGAATAGATCTCCACAGAAAGCGTTGTGAAGCCATTTCCTGTCACGAAAAACGTTACTGCAAAGTCATCTAAAGAATACGTAAATGCCATGAAATAACCGGCAATGATCCCCGGTGACAAGAACGGTAAAATGATATTTTTGATTACTTGGAAATTGCTGGCACCAAGATCTCGTGCTGCATCGACCATCGAATCATTCATTTCCTGCAGCTTCGGCAGTACCATCAGAACCACGATCGGGATACTAAACGCGATATGCGAAAGCAGTACACTTTGGAACCCCAAACTAAAGCCGATAAGTGTAAAGAAAATCAGAAAACTTGCACCAATAATAACGTCTGGAGAAACCAACAAAATATTATTAGCACTAAGTAACGCATTTCTTGAACGGCGCTTCTGTGTATAATAGATGCCCATCGCTCCAAATGTTCCAATAATCGTTGCCAGTAAAGCAGATAAGAAAGCCAGCATAAAGGTATTCAAAACGATAATGATCAATCGTGTATCTTCAAAAACCGCTTGATAATTCTCCCAAGTGAAACCTGTGAAAGAATTCATTGTGCCGCCTTCGTTGAAGGAATAAAAAATCAAGTAGAAAATCGGTGTATAAAGTAAAAGAAAAACGATTGCTAGGTAAATATAAGACCATTTAAACTTTTTCATTTAGAACGGCCTCCTTTTCTTTTCTCACCAGTCAGCAGCATGACCGCAAACATTGCTAAGATCAAAATCACACCGATCGTGGAACCCATTCCCCAGTTTTGTGTGACTAAGAAATGCTGCTCGATAGCTGTACCCAGCGTGATTACACGATTTCCGCCAATCAAACGTGTCAGCATGAATAAGGATAGTGAAGGGATAAAGACAGCTTGCACACCGCTTTTTACACCATTCAAAGATAAAGGAAAAATCACTCGGCGGAAAGTATCATAATTGTTTGCTCCTAAGTCTCGACTTGCACTGATCAATGACGGGTCCATTTCTTCTAATGCATTGAAAATCGGCATGATCATAAAAGGAATCTCGATATACGTCGCTACAAATAGAAAACTAAAATCGGTAAATAAAATCTGTCTCGGAGCAAGGCCTAAGAAATCAAAAAAATTGTTGACACTGCCATGGATACTGAAAATCCCGATAAACGCATAAGCTTTCAATAAAAGATTGACCCATGTCGGCAAAATAATCAGCATCAGCCACAACTGTTTATGCTTCAGCTTTGTTAAAAAATAAGCAGTCGGATAACTGATAAGCAACGTGAACAATGTGATCAAAAATGCGTACCAAACGGAATTCAGTGTCATTGCCAAATAAGTGCCCGAAGTAAAATAGCGGGTATAATTTGTTAAACTAAACTGGCCATCCATATTAAGAAATGATTGATAGATAATCAATACAACCGGTGCAATAACAAATAATCCCAGCCACAAGATATAAGGAATAGAATAGATTCTTCTGATTGTTTTCAACGATTCCCCTCCTACTCTTCGTAACTTTCAAGTCGTGCGTCAAATTCTTCTTCTGTTTCATTAAAACGCATAACATGGATATCTTCTGGTTCAAAAGAAAGACCTACTTTGCTTCCTTCTTTTGCTTTTTTCGTAGAGTGGACCATCCATTCATTTCCCTGTTCGTCATAACAGATGATTTCATAATGCACACCACGGAACAATTGTGTATCCACAGTTACTACCAGTTTGCCGTTTTCTGGAGCTGTCATTGTCAAGTCTTCTGGACGAAGCACGACTTCGACTGGTTCATTCAGACGCATACCGCCATCCACACATTCAAAACGTTTGCCGACAAACTCAACAAGGTTGTCCTCGATCATCGTCCCGTTGACAATGTTGCTTTCTCCTACAAAATCAGCGACAAAATGGTTGATTGGCTCATCATAAATATCCACAGGCGTACCGCTTTGGATGATGCGTCCTTTATTCATGACAAAAATCTCGTCACTCATTGCCAATGCTTCTTCTTGGTCGTGAGTTACGAAGATAAAAGTGATACCTAAACGCTGTTGAAGTTCGCGTAATTCATATTGCATATCTGTTCTCAATTTCAAATCCAATGCTGAAAGCGGCTCATCTAAAAGCAGGACTTTCGGTTCGTTCACAATTGCTCGTGCAATGGCAACTCGTTGGCGCTGACCACCAGACATCTCACTGATTTCTCGGTTTTCATAGCCGGGAAGCTGAACAAGACGTAAAGCTTCTTTGACTTTTTTTGTGATTTCGTCTTTTGGCAATTTTTTGATTTTCAAACCGAAAGCTACGTTATCGAAGACATTCATATGAGGGAATAATGCATAATCTTGGAATACCGTATTTACTTGCCGCTTGTTTGCGGGAACCTCATTGATTCGCTGACCTTCAAAATAAATACCGCCTTCTGTTGCATCGCTGAATCCAGCAATGATTCGTAAAATCGTTGTTTTTCCGCAGCCGGAAGGACCAAGCAGCGTATAAAATCTTCCTTGTTCAATCTCAAAACTGACGCCTTTCAGCACCGTTTCGTCATCATATCGTTTCACAACTTGGTCAAACGAAATAATTGGTTTTCCCACGATTGCATTCCTCCTGTTTCTTACAAATATGATTTTGTCGCTACGATCAGTACTTTGGTTTTTTTATTCAAATGATTTCTCAATTGATGTTTTTCCGTTGCCTGATAATAGATCGACTGTCCTTTTTTCGCTAAATACACCGTTTCGCCTAACTTTAACTCAACAGCTCCTGTTAAAACAAAAATAAATGTTTCTGATAAAGATGGTTCAAAGGTTTTATATTCTCCTTCTCCCTCAAATGTGAGGAAAACAGGTTCCATTTCTTTTTCATTCGAATCTGGAATCAGCCACTCCAGTTCATAGCCGTTTTCTTCATCCAAATAGATCGTATGGTCTTCTTTAGAATAAACGATTTGCGGTTTTGAAGGATCTTGGCGGAAAAATTCCGCAGGTGAGACTCCTAGAACTTCTAAGATTGAAAAAAATGTCTCCATGGATGGTGAACTTAAATCTCGTTCTAATTGCGAGATATAGCCTTTTGTCAGGTCTGTCCGTTCCCCTAATTCTTCTTGTGTCAAATTCTTTTGGATACGCAGATTTCTTAACTTCTCGCCTATCTCCATAACACACCCCCGCATACAAAGTTTTCTATTAGTAAACTTGGTGTTTACTCACTTGTACTAGTATACGAATTTCTCAAAAAAAGACAACCCTGTTTCTTCAACTTTTTTCTTTTCAGAATGATTTTTTCTGACGGATGGTTTAGTGAACGTATTCTAGGAAAGAAACTCGTAAAAAAAATTTGATTTGTGGTATGATAAAGGAAAATTTTGAAAGGAGTTTCTTACGTGAAATCATTCAAAGCTTTGCGCGTGTTAAACAATGAAAGCCCAGAAACAACTATTATGGATCAAACCATTGCGGACCTTCCAGAAGGAGATGTTTTAGTCAAGGTCTCTTATTCTTCCGTCAATTATAAAGATGCTCTTGCTTGCCACCAGCCTAAGATGATCCTTCGCCAATTTCCCATGACTCCAGGCATCGATTTGTCAGGTACAGTAGAAGAAAGCCAAAATCCAGCATTTATACCTGGTGATCAAGTGCTGCTTACAGGCTATGGCTTAGGCGTCAGCCATCCTGGCGGGTACAGCCAGTATCAACGCGTTCCTGCAGAATGGCTTGTAAAATTGCCCAAAGGATTAAACTTGAAGCAGGCGATGCAGTTGGGGACAGCCGGATTTACTGCGGCTTTAGCCGTTGAAGCTTTGCAGCAGCATGGATTAGAAAAAGAACACCGAATCTTTGTCACTGGTGCAAGCGGCGGTGTGGGCAGTATTGCTATCGCTTTGCTTCGTCATTTAGGTTTTACAGAAATCTATGCCCTTTCAAGAAAACCCGAAGCAGATACTTGGCTGCAAAAATTAGGTGCAAAAGAAGTCTTTCAACCAGAAGAATTCTTGCCAGAGCGCACCAAACCTTTAGGAAAACAGCAGATCGATGGACTTATTGATACCGTCGGCGGACAGCAGTTAACTCGTTTACTTCCTTTGATCCATTACGGCGGCAGTGCCGCTTTATGCGGAAATGCTGGCGGCAGTGAATTGGAAACAACTGTATTGCCATTTATTTTGCGCGGGATCAATTTATTAGGAATCGATTCGGTCAATACAAAAAAAGACGTTCGCGAAGCTATCTGGCAGCAAATGGCAGAACTATCTTTTGCTGATACACTTTTAACCGAAGAAATCAGCTTAGAACAACTCCCGGAAAAAACAGCAGAAGTCTTGGCAGGTAATCATCAAGGCAGATTTTTGGTAAATGTAGGTGAAGAAAGTTGAAAATATTAATAACAGCTGGCGGAACAAGTGAAAGAATCGACCAAGTGCGTTCGATCACCAATCATTCAACTGGTAGATTAGGAAAAGCAATTGCCGAGGCTTTTTCTAGCCAAGATTGTCAGATTGATTATGTGACGACTCGCTCCGCGTTGCTTCCTGAAGCACACGAAGGCTTAACGCTCCATTTTATTGAAACGACACAAGAACTGTTCAATCAATTACAAGAACTATTGACAAAGCATTCCTATGATGCAGTAATCCATAGTATGGCTGTCAGTGATTTTACCCCTGTGATGAATGTTTCTGAAGAAGATTTTCTTGAAAAATGGCAAGGTCGTCCAATTGAACAAGAATCTTTTAACAATTGGCTTGCGGAACCTTCTGACAAAGAAACAGAAACAAAAATCTCATCTAATACACAGCATTTGATGCTGATCATGAAGCAAAATCCTAAGATCATCAGCTATTTGCGCCAATGGCAGCCAAATACTTTGCTGTTTGGGTTTAAGCTCTTAGTTGATGTTCCGAAAGAAGAATTACTTGCCGTCGCACAAAAAAGTCTAGAAAAAAATAAGCTTGATTTTGTTTTGGCAAATGACCTTTCTCAAATAAAGGATTCTTTACATCGCGGTTATTTGCTTGATAAAAACGGGAACGTCGAAGAAGCAGAAACAAAAGCGAAAATCGCTGAATTGATTTATCAGAAAGTAAAAGACAGAAAGGAAAATGTACGTTGAAAACGATCCTTTTAGGTGTTTCCGGCAGTATCTCTGCCTATAAAAGTGCCGATATCACCAACCAACTAGTGAAACTTGGCTACAATGTCGAAGTAATTATGACCGAAAGCAGTACGCATTTCATCACTCCGCTGACTTTGCAGTCTTTGTCTAAAAAAGCGGTCCATCTGGATGTGATGCAAGAAAAAAATCCCAGTGTTATCAATCATATCGAGTTAGCCAAACGAGCAGATCTCTTCTTGATTGCGCCAGCCACAGCAAATATTATCGGCAAGTTGGCAAACGGCATTGCCGACGACCTTCTTTCAACTGTCGCTTTAGCAGTGAAACCAGAAGTCCCAAAACTGATTGCTCCTGCAATGAATACAAACATGTATCAAAATCCGATCCATCAGCGGAATTTAGCATTTTTGAAAGAAAACGGCTATCAGGAAATCGAACCACGAGAATCATTATTGGCTTGCGGCGACTTTGGAAAAGGCGCCTTGGCAGATGTACAAATAATCATTGAACAAGCACGTATGGCTTTAAGCCAAAGAAATGTTTAGATAAAGGAAAAGAAACAATGAAAAATACAAAAAAATTTACTTTGACTGCCATGTTTTTGGCAATCATGATTTTATTAGCAGTAACACCTCTTGGATTTGTGCCTTTAGGTCCGATTAATGCAACAACGATGCATATTCCTGTTATTATTGCTTCAATCGTTTTGGGACCTCGCCTCGGCGGTTTCCTTGGCGGAATCTTCGGATTTATTAGTATGATTCGCAGTACAGTTATCCCGACGCCGCTTTCTTTTGTGTTTTCTCCCTTCATTCCAGTGATCGGCACAGACCACGGCAGCTGGAAAGCATTGCTGATTGCATTTATACCAAGAATCTTGATCGGCATTGTTCCTTTCTTTGTCTACAAATGGACGAAGAAATGGCTGAAGACCCAAAAAAATCCAGTGCCTCTTTTCATTGCTGGAATCGCTGGATCATTAGTAAATACGATTTTAGTCATGAATATGATCTATCTGCTCTTCCAGCAAGATTATGCCCAAGTCATTGGACAAACGGGAAATGCTGTTTATGGAGCAATATTGACTGTGATTTTTACTAGCGGCGTGCCGGAAGCTCTCGTAGCCGGAATAGCGACAGCAGCAGTAACAGGTGTTTTGTTGAAATTACAGAGGTCGTGAAAAAGCTGTTTAGACTCAAGCAATAAGATTCTTTTTCCAGAGAAAATGGCTTCTTACATTTTTTATGGAAAAAGCTTATTGCCGCAGAGGCTAGCTTTTGAACACCGTTTATACAGAGGTCGTGAAAGAACCGTTAAGCTCCGAGCATTAAAGAAGAATTTCGTAAAATAGCTTCTCATATTTTGCGAAATTTTGAATTAATGCCGAAGGAGTTGGTTCTTGAACACCGTTTAAGCAGAGGTTGTGAGCAACATGTTCTGCTTCAAGAATTAAGGACAAAAAAGGAAAAACAGCTTCTCATGTTTTTGGCTTTTTTGAACTTAATTCCGAAGAAGCAATGTTGTGAACACCGTTTAAATAGAGGTTGTGAACTCAGCGCTTTGCTTTGAGCAGTAAGGAAGATTTTTCGAAAGTCGCTTCTCAGACTTTTGTAAAAATTTGACTTAGTGCCGAGAAGCAGCTGAGTGAACACCGTTTGCTAGAGGTCATGAAAAATCTGTTCAGACTCAAGTACAAAAGAAAAAAGGAAGCTCAGCATTTGGCTGAGCTTCCTTTTTTCTATGATAGTTATTCAATCGTCAAAATAATTTTCCCGATATTTTTGTCTGCTTCCATATATTGTTGTGCTTGATGCACGTTTTCTAGCGGGAACGTCCGGTCGATGATTGGACGGATTTTCCCTTCTTCAAAAGCAGAAGCGGCTTTCTGATAAAATTCTTGGGTCAATTCCGCTTTGTATTCATCACTTCTAGGAGTCAGCAATGTGCCTGTAAGCTGCACACGTTTATTCATCAACGCACCAATATCTGCATTTTTCACTACTGAACCGCCTAAAGTTCCAATTAATACCCAACGTCCGTCTATTGCGATCGAAGCCAAATTCTTTTCCCAATACGAAGCACCAATAAAATCCAAAATAACATCTACACCACGATTACTTGTTATTTTTGCGATTTCTTTGTCAAATTCTTGCGACTTATAATTGATTGTTTCGTCTGCACCCAGTTGGCGGCAAAATTCCAATTTTTTTTCAGATCCTGCTGTAACGATAACTTGTGCTTCTGAAAGCTGTTTTGCTAACTGGATTGCAGCCGTTCCTACTCCGCTTGCCCCAGCATGGATCAATACTGTATCGTTCTTTTTCAGTTTTCCTAACCAATAAAGCGTCTGATAAGCCGTCAAAAATACTTCAGAAATCCCTGCTGCTTCAGTATAATCCAAGTTATCAGGTACAATCATTGCCCGATCAGCAGGTAGAAGTGCATATTCTGCATACCCGCCTAGATTAACTAAACCGAAAACGCGAGTTCCTTCTGAAAAACGTGTGTCATTACTGTTATTTTTGACCACTTCTCCTGACACTTCGACACCTAATACTGGATAAGGTGGTTTGAGAGACGCATTTTCCCGCCACAGAATATCTGTGCGATTGACCGATGCAGCGTGTACTTTTACTAATAATTGTCCAGGAAGGGGTTCTGGCATAGGGCGATCTACGACCCTCAACATATCCGCTGATCCTGGACGTTCAACCGTTACAGCTCTCATTTTGCAGCCTCCTCGATGTGTGATAAAGCTTCTTTCACTTGGTTTTCTCCGTTAGATAGGACAAGTGTTGTACGTGAGATTTTTGGAAAATCGATTATTTCAGCTAAGACTTCTGCTACTGAACTTCTGCTGATTGTTTTTCCAGCTGTTTTTCCGGGCTCTGTAAGCTGGATCATTTCTTCTGCCTCATTTGTTAAAGCTACAGGCTGGATGATCACATAATCCAGATTGGTTTGGTTTTTCAGCCATTCATCCGCATAATGCTTTGTAATATAATAATCTGTCATTGATTCTGGCCATTTTTCTCGTTCTTCAGCCCAGACAGCACTGATCATGATGTATCGAGTGACAGACGCTTTTTCTGCAGCAATCATCGTTTTGATGGCGCCATCTAAATCTACTTGTAAAAGATTCTTGCCTTGTGAACCCGCCGTAAATAACAGTACATCGATTCCTTCAAATGCATCTGCCATTTGTTCAACAGACCAACTCAAGTCAAATGACTTATATTGGACATTTTCTGCCTTCACTAAAGATTGTGAAGCAACATCTCGTACGCCAGCTGCAACAGTATGTTCTGTATTTGCTAGTTTTTCGATGAGATGACGGCCGATTTGTCCGTTTGCTCCGATTACAAAAATATTCATGTTCATCACCCTTTCACGTTTATAGTACCACGAAGCAGAAAAAAAGGTTAAGAAAGAGCTATGCAGCTCTTTCTTAACCTTCTAATAAATAGAAATGATTTTAAATCTGTTTATTCAACGAAATCATTTCAAGCATTCCTTGCGCAACTTCGCTTCCTTTGTTCCCCGCTTTTGTTCCAGCTCGCTCAATGGCTTGTTCAATCGTTTCAGTAGTCAAAACACCAAATAACACAGGTATATCTGAATCTAATCCAATGTGAGCGACTCCTTTTGCTACTTCGTTTGTCACTAATTCATAATGTGTCGTCGCACCTCTGATAACTGCACCTAATGTCAAGATTCCATCATATGCTTGTTTCTTTACTAATTTTTTTGTGATAAATGGGATCTCAAATGCACCCGGCACCCAGTAGATATCGATATTTTCTTCTTTTACACCATGACGCAGTAAGTTGTCGACGGCTCCGCTCAATAATTTTGAAGTGATAAATTCGTTAAATCGTGCAATCACGATGCCTACTTTGATATCTTCTCCATGAAACTTGCCTTCAAATGTTGTCATTATTTTCTCCTTTTTTATCCAATCGATAACAGGTGATTGAATTTTTCTTTTTTTGTTTTCAAATATTTTTGATTTTCTGATACTGGTTCGATTTCGACAGCGATACGTTCTGCCACATTTATTCCGAAAGAGTTCAATTTTTCGATTTTATCTGGATTGTTTGTTATAAGTTTGACTGTTTTGATACCAAAAGAATCCAGCATACTTGCTGCGAAATGGTAATCTCTTTCATCTGGTCCAAATCCAAGTTCGACATTTGCTTCGAAAGTATCGCGCCCATTTTCCTGCAGCTGATAGGCACGCAGTTTGTTTTTCAGGCCAATTCCTCGTCCTTCTTGCCGCAGATATAAAATCGCACCTTTTCCTTCTGCTTGGATCATCCGCATCGCTTCGTGCAATTGTTCGCCGCAATCACAGCGGTGAGAACCAAAAACATCACCCGTCAAACATTCTGAATGGAGACGAACAAGGACAGGCTCATCGGTTCCACGAATGTCTCCTTTTGAAAGCAGCAGATGTTCTTTTCCTTCTTCTTCAAATAATGTCAAATCAAAATCGCCATAACTTGTAGGCAATTTAACGGTCAAGAGTTCTTCACTTAAATAAGCAGCCAAATCCTCCACTGTAATCATCGGCATGGACCATTTTTCAGCTAATTTTTCTAATTCTGGACGTCTTGCCATTGTTCCGTCTTCATTTAAGATTTCACAAATATAGGCAGCTTCTGATTCGTTGGTCAATTTTGCTAAATCCAGCGCCGCTTCTGTGTGCCCTCTTCGTACTAGCACTCCACCGTCTTTACCAATCAATGGGAAAATATGTCCCGGACGATGAAAAGCTGCTTGTTCCGTTTCTTCTGCTAAAGCTTGGATCGTGCGAGCACGTTCATGCGCAGAAATGCCTGTTGTCGTGTCTTTGTGGTCCACGCTGATTGTGAATGCCGTGCCGAAACTATCTGTATTTTTTTCGACCATTTCAGCTAACTTTAAACGCTTGGCGATCCGCTGAGAGATAGGTGCACAAATCAGCCCTCTTGCCTGTTTTGTCATAAAGTTGACCGACTCTGCAGTTACTAGATCGGCAATCCCTACTAGATCACCTTCCGCTTCTCGATCTTCATCATCTGCAACAATGATCAATTCGCCTTTTCTTAACCGAGCAATCGCTGCTTGGATTTTTTCTCTTTCCATAAAAAAGCTCCTTTCGGCTTACTTGCCGATTTGTTTTGTTTGGTATTTCAAATATTTTCCAATCATGTCTGTCTCGATATTTACATAATCTCCTTGGTTCAATTTTCCTAGATTCGTCTGGTCTTTTGAATGCGGGATCAGACTGATGGAAAAATTGCGGCTGGAGACATCGGTCACTGTCAAACTGACACCATTGATTGCAACAGAACCTTGCGGAATAATTTCTCCATGTAAAAAAGGGGATAGTTCAAAAGTCAAAATCAATGCGTTTTCTTTCGTTCTCTTTTGTAAAAGTCGAGAAGTCACATCGACATGGCCAGCAACTAAATGCCCTTCTAAACGTCCGTTATACATAAGTGCGCGTTCCAGATTCACTTCATCATTGATCTTCAAACGTGAAAATGTCGTTCGCTGAAAAGTCTCCGGCATGATGTCCACTGTAAACTGCTGATTGTCGATTGTAACAGCTGTCAAACAAACGCCATTGATTGCCATACTATCACCAATTCGATAACCGTTTAACAACTGATTCGAGGCTTGGCAAGTCAGTTTGATCGTCTGTCCAGAACGATGCATTCTAGTGATTTTTCCTTTTTCTTGGATAAGGCCAGTAAACATGTCAAGCTTTCCTCCCAGCAATTCGTATATCGTTTCCTACTGCTTCAACTTGGATTTCCGTTAACAGTATTGTTTTTTTGGTGATGCGCAAACTGGAAAAACTAGGCGTATTATTTCCGCCTAATAATTTCGGCGCAATATAAGTAATCAGCTGATCCCAGCATTCGCTTGCTAAAAAGGCATCGTGGATAGTCGCTCCGCCTTCCACGTAAATAGATTGGACGCCTCGTTTTGCTAGTTCTTCAATCACAGATTTGATTGTGACAGTCGATTGAAAAATAACTTCACTATTTGCAGATAAATTTTCTTTAACGTTTTTTTCGGTAAAAATCAATACTGGACCTGTTTCATCTTGAAAGATCTTCAAATCTTTGCGTTCAAAAAGACGGCCTCTTCGATCCAATACCACACGATACGACGGAAATTCCAAATTTCCCGCCGGAAGCAGTAACGGATCATCAATCAAAACCGTTTCACTTCCTACCAAAATCGCTTGATAATTTCCTCGTTCTTCTCGGACTTTTTTATTCGCTTCTTGTCCTGTCAAAGAGGTGCGCTGCTGCTTTAACGCAACTTTCCCATCCAAAGAAACTGCTTGCTTCAATGTGATGAAGGGGCGCTTATTCTCAAAATAAAAGTTGTAAAAAGGATTCAACTGTCGTACTTCTTCCTCCAACATTCCTGTGGTGACCTCAATGCCATGCTGTTCTAGAAGCGCTTTGCCTTTCCCAGAAACAATGGGATTCGGATCAAGCTGTCCTATAACGACTCTTTTGATCCCACTTTCAATGATTGCATTGACACAAGGCGGCTGTTTGCCAAAATGGCTGCAAGGTTCCAGTGTGACATAAATGGTTGAATTAGATAGTTTTTCGGGAGTTTTACATGATTTAATCGCATTTTTCTCTGCGTGTGCTTCGCCATATCTCAAATGAGCACCAGTTGCGATGATTTTTTCTTGATGAACGATCACTGCGCCTACTAAAGGATTGGTGAATGTACGTCCTTTCCCTTTTTGCGCTTCTTGGATCGCTGCTCTCATAAATAGTTCATGCAAAAAAATTCCTCCTTTCCAAACAAAAAAGCCCCGTGGATTCTATCCACGAGGCAAAAAATAGGCAAACTCAAAGAAGCCATGACAAAAAAAGCATACACTTTCCCTATCATTTTTCGATAAGTTTTTCTTCTCCCATCCAGACTTTAACTGTCGGTTCTAGATTCACACTAGATCAACCGCAAATATTGCGGGTCACGGACTTCAAGTTTCCTTGTCACCGTCGGTCGGGAATTACACCCTGCCCCGAAGAAACATATTTAATTCATTTTTGATTATAGAGAACTTTCAGATTTTCGTCAACGATGTATTAACGATATCCTTGATTGAGTGGTTCAATTGTTATTTTCAAGGTACTCAATGGCAAATCTCCCATACCTTCAACGCATCTTTCATGCCTTTTACATTGTGCACACGGACAATGTTTACTCCTTTTTCCAAAACACAAAGAGAGGCTGAGATTGTTCCGTAATCTCGATTAGCCGGTTCATTTTCACCAGTTAAATGGCCAATCACTCTTTTACGAGAAACGCCATATAAACTAGCTATTCCTGGTATGATGAAGGCTTTGGGGTTTCGGATCATTTCGATATTTTCTTCAGTGGTTTTACCGAAGCCAACACCTGGATCGAAACAGATTTTTTCTCGAGCCAATCCTAATTTTTCACATTCTTCAAGTTTTTCCTCATAAAATCGTTGGATGTCTTGCGCTGCTGTCCATTCTCTTTTTCTTTTTCTCGAATGCATGATGATTACTGGTGGTTGATAGTGATGGACGAGCTCTTTCATACCAAGTGTATCTAAGCCTCTGACATCATTGATGATGGATGCCCCAACTTCAAGCGCTGCTGCGGCTACTTTAGGAAAATACGTATCGACAGAAATCGGAATAGTCGAAAAACGGCGGATTTCTTTGATCACCGGAATCACTCGCGCAATCTCTTCTTCTGCCGAAACCTCTACATAACCCGGACGCGTAGACTGCCCGCCAATATCTAAAATATCAGCTTCTTCTTGGATCAGCAAGCGCCCACGCTCAACGGCTTGGGCAGGATCAACATAACGTCCGCCATCAGAAAATGAATCAGGTGTTACATTCAAGATCCCCATGACCTGCTTCTTTTCCAACATCGTATCAAACATGTTCAAGCCTCCTCAATAATTTACGAAATGCCCGAATTCTTGGACTAAAATGATTCCGTTCTTCTAAAGTCATTTCTCCTAAAGTCCTATTTTTTTCAGGAATCCAAATAATCGAATCAAAACCATAACCATTTGTGCCTGTTTGTTCTAAAGCAATCTCTCCCACAAGCTTTTCGATGATTTGGATAGGTTCTTTCCCCGGTCTATAGTATGCAAGGGCGGCCTGCAATACACAAGAACGTTCTTCTTTTCCTTTAAGCAGCTTCAAGATATATTCATTCTTTTCAGTATCTGTTTTGTAAGATGAAAGTTCTCTTGCCGTATAAAGTCCTAAATGATTGGGAAAAGCGGCAAGTTCCAATCCGCCGTCATCGCCCATTACTGGACGATGCAGAAACTTGCCAACTGTTTCTGCTTTGATTAAGGCATTTTCAAGATAAGATTCTCCAGTTTCTGCCGCTTCTGTTTTTTCTCCGTAGCTAAGATAAGAAACGATTTCAACAGAAGAAGCGGCTTTTTGCAGTTCTTGGATCTTTCCTTGGTTGTTGCTGGCTGCGATGATTTCTCTCATCGCAGCGCCTCTAGGAATTCTTGTCTCAGGAGGGGATCATTTTTGAAATATCCTTCATAATGGAACGTTTTTGTCGTACTTCCGGATGCTTTGATTCCTCTCATTGCCATACAAAGATGCTCTGCTTCGATAGAAACCGCAATCCCTGCAGGACGCACTTCTTCTTTCAGCAATTCAGCAATCTGGATCGTCATATTCTCTTGGACATTCGGGCGTTTGGCACAAAAATCGACCATTCGCGCAAGCTTGCTTAGACCGCTCACTTTTTTGCCTGCTGGGATATAAGCAATATGGACTTTCCCAAAAAATGGTAATAGATGATGTTCACACATAGAATAAAAACCAATATCTTTCACGATAACCATGTCTTCTTCGTTTAAACTAGAAAATACTTTGTTCTCTTCGAATTTGTTTTTTGTTACTGAAGAAAAAATTTCTTCATACATATTGGCTACTCGCGCAGGTGTCTCAATCAATCCTTCACGATGAATATCTTCACCCACTGCTTCCAAAATATCCCGAACGGCGTTTTCGATTTTTTCTTTTTGATAACGTTCCATTTTTTTCTACCAACTTTCTTCACAATCGATAATATCCTCAACATTCTGCGTCTCTTTTATCCATTTTTCAAATGATTGCCCAAATAATTCATCCGTTGGGTAAACGTCTCTTAATGGAACGAGTACGAATGAACGCTTTGTTAATTCTTTGTGTGGAATCGTCAAAACAGGTGTATCCATACTGATTTCGTCCATCAACAAAATATCGATGTCAAGGGTTCTGGGACCCCAGCGAATCGTACGTTCTCTTTTCAGCTGCTTTTCGATTGCATTGACCTTTTTTAGTAAGTCTAATGGCTCCAAGCTTGTCTCGATTTCGATCACTGCATTCAAATAATTTCCTTGCGGCACCTCTCCATAAGGTTTTGTTTCATATAGTTTAGATTTTTTCAGTACACGGATGCCTTCTTGCTGATCTAATAAAAACATTGCTTGGGCAAGGTGTTCTTTTCTATCCCCAAGATTGCTTCCCAATCCTAAATATGCTTTCATTTTTCTAAACTTCTTTCTACTTCGATCTCTATATTGTCAAAAATCCCTGAAATCGGCACATGGTATTTTCTAACGCGAAGCAGAATATGTGTCAGTTTTTCTTGATATTTTTCGCAAATCTCTTCCAAAAGCCTTTGAGCAAGTGTTTCCATCAATTTGAATGAATGGTTTTCAACATAGTTTTTGATCAATGTGTAAACTTCTGCGTAATTGATTGTTTTTTCTAAGTCATCATCTGCACTTGGTGCATCAAAAGGTGTTTCCAGTTGAATATCTATTTCAATGTTTTGTCCCAAAACTTGTTCTTCTTCTAGTACGCCATTGAATGTGTAGAATCGCATGTTGTTTATTCTGATTTTTCCCAATCCATTTCCCTCATCTCGTTGTTTTTTTAAAGTAAGATTTTGCTGCAAAATTTTCTATAAAATCTATTGTAGGATAAGATGGACGAAAAAGATAGCGTAAAAGCACGAGGATCGTTCGTCTTTAGACTCTTTTTTCATTGGAAAAACGTTTTATAAGCAACAAAAAGCCCCGCCAGCTGTTTTTTCCTGGCGAGGTTCGTTTTAAACGTTATTCTTTTTCTTCTCCGATGATACGGACTTCTGTTTCTAATACCACATCGAATTTTTTCTTGATTTCTTCTTGGATATGCGCAATCAGATCCACGTAATCTGTCGCTGTTGCGTGATCGATATTCACGATAAATCCTGCGTGTTTCTCTGAGATTTGTACACCGCCCCAGCGCATTCCTTGAAGACCTGCTTGTTGGATCAATTGTCCAGTATAGTGGCCTTGCGGACGTTTGAAGACACTGCCGCATGAAGGATATTCTAAAGGTTGTTTTGATTCGCGCAATTCTGTCAGTTCGTCCATTCTTGCTTTGATCAGATCATATTCCCCTTGCACCAATTGGAATCTGGCAGCCAAAACGATTGCGTCTTCGTCTTGGATTTGACTATGGCGATACGCAAACCCCATTTCTTCTTGCGTCATCGTCCGGATCGTTCCATCAGCAAATAAAATATCTGCTTCAGCAAAAACATCCTTGATTTCTCCGCCGTAAGCACCTGCATTCATATAGACTGCTCCGCCGACACTTCCGGGGATCCCGCAGGCAAACTCAAAGCCTGTCAATGATTCTGCTAATGCTGCGTAAGTTGTATCGATCAATTTAGCTCCGGCTTCTGCTGTGACGATTGTTCCGTCTACACGAATCTCATTCATTTCTGTCAACATGATGACTAGACCGCGGATACCGCCGTCACGAACAATTAAATTGCTGGCGTTGCCCAAAACAAGCCAAGAGATTTCTTTGTCTCGTGCATAATCGACTAATTTTTTTACTTCTTCCCGATTTTTAGGAAATGCTAATACGTCTGCAGGACCGCCTGTTTTCGTAAATGTGTAATTCATCAACGGTTCATCTATCAGCAAAGTGATTTCTGGTAAGCTTTGTACGATTTCTTTTTTATTCACTGAGGATTTTCCTTTCTTTATCAAACGTCTCCATTATTCTATCATGCTCGCCTCCAACTGGCTAGAGGGGCAGAAGAAACGGTTTTTTTACCTAAAAAAGAAAATCAAAACTGATGACGTTCATATTCTCGGAGCATCTGCTCACAGATTTTATGGCTGAGATAAATATTTTTCTGGCGTAAAGCTTCCAAATCTTGTTTTCCTTGGATTTGTTCAAAAAATGCTTCGACCATTGGCTCAAAGCCTCGTTTTACTAGTGTCGTTTCCCAATCGCCAAATTCAATAACATTTGTTCCTTCTGGATTTTTTTGTTCCAAATGAACAAGATTTTCCAGTCGGTACGTCCCTTGTTTGGCTGTTACTTGATAATTTTCAGTATTCGCTCCGCTGTTCAGATCCATTGTGACGATTGCGGCATGATCTTTTGTTTCTAAATGTAAAAAGGCCCACTCTAGATAGCCGTCTTTTTCGCGAATGCGGCTTTTGATATGAATGATTGGATCATCCAATAAGTAAACAGCTGTATCAACCAAATGTAAAAACAGATCATAAATAACAAACTCTGTGGTCTCTTTAGCAGCTATACGGTTTTTTTCTAATGTAAATACCCGTTTGTCAGGTAAAGATTTCAGCGATTCGACCATTGGTGCAAACCGGCGATTGAAACCAACCATCAATAAAACATTTTTTTCTTCAGCTAACGCTTGAAGCTCTTCGATTTCTTGAAGATTGACACTTAAAGGCTTGTCAATAAAGACATGAATGCCTTGTTCCAAACATTTCTTAGCTAACGTATAATGAGCAGATGTCGCGGCATGGATCATACACGCTTCGATTTTTTGCTCCAGCAGCTCATCGATCGTATGATACAAATGGGTAAATCCATAACGCGCACTGATTCTCTGTAATGTCTCTTCATTTCGTGTTGCAAAATAAAAATCAAGTGTTCCTTGATGTGCCGCATAGGTTGGTAAATAAGCCTTTTCCGCAATATTTCCGATTCCAATAACACCAATTTTCATCTATTTTCCCTCCACTTGTTTTGCCTACTTCCATCTTACACTATTTTTCGTTAGAATGAAGAGAAAGAAACCGAATGAAAACGATGGAGTGTGATTTTTTTGAAACTCATTTCTTGGAATGTTAACGGCTTGCGAGCCATTGTGAAAAAGAACTTTTTAGATGTATTCAATGAATTTGAAGCAGATTTTTTCTGTCTGCAAGAAACTAAACTGCAAGAAGGCCAAATCGAGCTGGATTTTCCAGGTTACCATCAATATTGGAATTATGCTGAGAAAAAAGGCTATTCTGGTACAGCCATTTTTGCAAAAGAACCTGCTCAAAACGTTATTTATGGAATGGGCATCAAGGAATTTGATCAAGAGGGACGTTTGATCACTCTTGAATATCCTGGATTTTACGTTGTTACTTGTTATACACCAAATACCCAAAGCGAACTGCAGCGTTTGAGTTACCGGATGCTTTGGGAAGATGCATTTAGAGAATTTTTGCTTAAGTTGGACGAACAAAAACCTGTGATTATTTGCGGCGATTTGAACGTGGCTCATCAAAATATTGATTTGAAAAACTGGAAAACAAACCAGAAAAGTGCTGGGTTTACGCCAGAAGAACGCGAAAAATTCACTACTTTGCTGGAAAGCGGCTTTACGGATACCTTCCGTCATTTTTATCCAGATAAAGAAGGCGTTTATTCTTGGTGGAGTTATCGCTTCAATGCACGTAAAAATAACGCTGGTTGGCGAATCGATTACTTTTTGACGTCAAAACGTTTAACAAATCAGCTGATCAGTGCTAAAATCCATACAGATATTTTTGGAAGCGACCATTGTCCAGTCGAATTAGAGATCAATTGTTAAGCCGCTGTTGAATTTTTTTCTAAAACGTTTATGTTTGTTTTTAAAAGGAGGACTTTTTTGTTATGAATTTTGTAGCGATGGACTTCGAGACCGCGAATCATCAAGCGCATAGTGCCTGTTCCCTTGCCTTAGTAATGGTACAAAATAGTAAGATCGTGGGCGAGTTCTATACGCTGATCCAACCGGAAACTCCTTTTTTCTGGCGAAATATCCAGATTCATGGGATCCATCCCGAAGATGTCAAAAATGCACCAAAATTTCCAGAAGTCTGGAAAGAGATCCAAAAATATTTCCAAAAAAATCGGCTGATCGTTGCTCACAACGCGCCTTTTGATACAAAAGTACTTGCTGGATGTCTCGATTATTATCATTTGGAACAACCAAATTATCTTTCACTTTGTACCGTGAGAAGCAGCCGGCGACTTTTCCCTGAATTTCCAAATCATCGTTTGAATACGGTTTGCGATAATTTATCGATCAATTTGAAAAATCACCATGATGCGTTGGAAGACAGCCGTGCCTGTGCGGAGATCTTGCTGTACCAAGAAAAGCATTTTGGAACGGAACCGTTGAAGAAGTTAGTCACTTTAAAGTAGAGGTTGTGAGCAAAGCGTTTTGACTTGAGCAATAAGACTCTTTGGTGAGAGAAAATGGTTTCTTGCATTTTTTCTCATCAAAGCTTATTGCCGAAAGTCAGCTTTGTGAACACCGTTTATGTAGAGGTCGTGAAAGAACCGCTTAGCTCCGAGCAATAATGAAAAAATCCGTGAAACAGCTTTTCATGTTTTGCGGATTTTTTCATTATTGCCGAAGGAGTTGGTTCTTGAACACCGTTTATAGAGGTTGTGAGCAACATGTTCTGCTTCAAGAATTAAGGACAAAAAAGGAAAAACAGCTTCTCACGTTTTTGGCTTTTTTGAACTTAATTCCGAAGAAGCAATGTTGCGAACACCGTTTATGTAGTGGTCGTAAACTCAGCACTCTGCTTTGAGCAGCAAGGATGCTTTTTCGAAGTCGCTTCTCAGACTTTTGCAAAAATTTGACTTGATGCTCAGCTCAATGCTCTTCTTCTCACTTTAACTAAAAAAGCGCAAAGCAGCTTTCTGCTTTGCGCTTTTTTAGATTTTAAATCTGTTTGTTAACTTCTTTCTTAATTGATCAAATAACGCATCAAATAAACATCCAGAAATTCACCCGCATCGCTTCGTGCTCCCCGCGGCATACGCGCTTCAACCTCAAAGCCCATTTTTTCATAAATGTGCACCGCACGCTCATTTCTTGCTTGGACAGTTAATTCTAGTCGATAGATTGTCTGGCTTTCTTTTGCCCATTCAATCAATTCTTCCATCAATAACGTACCGATGCCCATTCCCCAATACTCTTTCAAGATACTGATGCCGATTTCGCCGATATGCGACACCCGATAATGGCTATCTGCTTTAATTGAAGCTGTCCCAATGATTTGTTCATCTGCCAAAGCAAGGAGCAATACGTTATTTTCACTTTCATATAAAGCATCTAACTGATGAGCCAACAATTCTGGTGTAAGACTCATTCCATTTTCATCCATGACCAAAAATTCTGTCTCGCTGCCGATTTTTTTCGTGACCTCCAGCAGCTGTTCGGCATCTGACGGAACAGCTTCACGGAAAGTTATTGTCAATTCTGTCATCTTACTTGCCCCATTTTTCTAGAATACGTGATTCAAATTTTTGACTTTCAGGACCATATGCGCGGAAATTCACATAGCGTTTATCCAAATCTGTATCACTTTTTTCTAAAATCAGTTCCAAGTAATCTTCCGGTAGTGCTTCCCCCAATAGATTCCCCCACTCGATAACAGATAGTCCATCTCCTTCGAAATATTCATCCAGACCAAGATCGGCTCCGCTTTCTGCTACACGATAAATATCCATATGGTACAACGGAATGCGGCTTTCTGAATATTCACGGATAATCGTATAGGTTGGGCTTTTGATCATTTGGTCGATTCCTAACCCTTTCGCGATGCCCTTTGTTAAAGTAGTCTTGCCTGCTCCTAAATCTCCTGTCAATACTAGGTTATCGCCAGGTTCTGCAACTTCACCGATTACTTCTGCTAATTTTTCTGTCTCCGTCACATCTTTCAATTCGATCATCTTTTCGCCTTCTTCACATTCTTTTTTGTCAGTATATCGCGGATCATTCTTTTTGAAAAGAAAAAAAGAGAACAGCCTCTGCTGCTGCAAGCATCGTTTCCATGACGAACGGGAAACTTTACAACGTATAAAAAATCCGTAAAACATAAAAAGCTGTTTTACGGATTACTTTATTATTGCTAATCAAAATAAGTTTCGCGACTTTTTTTATAAAAAAATTTTAATACTCAAAGCAAAGCCCTGAATTCACGACCTCTACACAACGGTGCTCGCAACCTCTTAATAAACGGTATTCGCGAGCTAGCTCCTTCGGCAATAAGCTTTTTTACTGGAAAATATGAAAATCTATTTCCCAGTAAAAAAGAGTCTTATTGCTTGGAGCTGAGCAGCTCGCTCACAACCTCTTAATCGATCAATGTTTGCGCTGCTGTAATAATCGATAATTTATACACATCTTCTTCGTTTGCTCCGCGTGACAAATCGGATACTGGTTTATTTAGTCCTTGCAAGATTGGTCCGATTGCTTCAAAGTTTCCGAATCGTTGCGCAATCTTGTAACCGATGTTTCCTGATTGTAATTCTGGGAAAACAAAGACTGTTGCTTGTCCTGCTACATCAGAATTTGGTGCTTTCAATTGTGCGACAGCTGGCACATACGAAGCATCGAATTGCAATTCGCCATCGATTTGGTATTGCGGCGCCATTGCTTTTGCCAAGCGTGTTGCTTCCACTACTTTTTCAACTTCTGGTGCTTTCGCAGATCCTTTTGTTGAGAAGCTCATTAAGGCAACTTTTGGCTCGATATCGAATAATTCAGCTGTTTTTGCAGAGTCGACTGCGATTTCAGCTAATTCTTGTGCTGTTGGATTTACGTTGATGGCACAGTCAGAGAAGATGTATTTTTCTTGATCTCTTCCACGAACCATGATCATTGCACCACTTGTACGGCTGACACCTGGTTTTGTTTTGATGATTTGTAATGCTGGACGAACAGTATCGCCTGTTGAATGAATAGCTCCTGATACCATACCATCAGCAACACCCATGTATGTCAGCATTGTTCCAAAGTAATTGACATCTTTCAAGATTGATTCTGCTTGTTCTTTGGATGCCTTTCCATTTCTGCGTTCGACAAAAGCTTCGACCATTTCATCCCAGCGGTCATAGTTATCTGGATCAATGATTGTAAAGCTAGATGTTTTGATTCCTCTTGCATTTGCAGCTGCTTTGATGTCTTCTTCACTACCAATCAGGATCGGTTCTACCAATTCTTCTGATTTCAGACGTGCTGCTGCTCCTAAAATACGTGCATCTGTTGCTTCTGGAAACACGACTTTGATGCCGCGGCGTACGATTTTGAATCTTAAACTATCAAATAATTCCACGAGCTAACCCTCCGATATTTTTATATTAATTATGATACACCATTATCGAAAAAAAGAACAGTTTATTTTATCTGTATTAGTTCTAAATCTTATACAAATAACGTTTTTCACAAATAAAACAAACTGCACTACAACAGGAAAGCGCTGTTTTATTACACTGTTTCAGGTAATTGCCAATCGATTGGTTTTTCTCCTAGTGCAATCAATGCGTCATTGGTTCTTGAAAAAGGTTTCGACCCAAAAAAGCCGCGGCGTGCCGACAACGGGCTTGGGTGTGGTGAAGTAATGATAACGTGTTTGCTTTTATCGATCATCTTGCTTTTTTCTTGTGCTGGTTTCCCCCATAAAATAAAGACGATTGGTTTTTCTCGTTCATTCAATTTTCGAATGATTGCATCTGTCAGCTGTTCCCAACCTTGCCCTCGATGTGAATAAGCCTGTCCTTCCCTTACTGTCAAAACGGTATTCAAGAGCAGTACACCTTGTTTTGCCCAAGAAACCAAATAACCATGCTTGACCGGATGGATGCCAAGATCACTTTCAAGTTCTTTGTAAATGTTCACTAAAGAAGGCGGCACCTTCACGCCTGGCTGGACAGAAAAAGATAATCCATGTGCTTGATTTGGACCATGATATGGGTCTTGTCCTAAAATAACAACTTCTACATCTTCATAAGGTGTGAGCTGCAGCGCTTCAAAAACATGATACATGTCTGGGTGTATTTTTTGCGTCGCATACTCTTCCTTCAAAAAGTTTCTTAATTTTTTATAATAGTCTTTCTGGAATTCAGAAGACAATACCTCTTGCCAACTGTTTTGGATAATTGTTTTCAAATTCTCCACCTCCTACCCACCAGAATAACGCACAAAAGCTTTTGCTACAAGTCTGTATCTTCTCATACAACCTTCTTTGGAATATGTTAAACTATAATCAGAACCAGAAAGGAACGATTAGAATCATGATTAAATTAATTGCATCAGATATGGATGGAACACTTTTAGACGCACATATGGGTATTTCAGAAGAAAATGCTGAAGCTATTCGTTTTGCCATGAGCCGCGGCGTTGAATTCATGGTGGCTACTGGAAGGAATTATCAGGAAGCACGTTCTGCATTAGATGAAGCGGAGATCGACTGCGCAATGATCACATTGAACGGCGCACAAGTTTATGATAAAAAAGGTAATTCTTTATTTACTGTAGCGATTCCTAGTCAGCAAGCAGAAATGATTCTTGATATTTTAGATGAGCACCAAATCTATTATGAAGTAGCAACAAATAAAGGGCTTTATTCAGAAAGCCAAAGCAAGCGGATCGAAAGTTTTGCTTCAATGGTCGCAAGCCACCTTCCCCATTTGACTTATAAAATGGCGATTGCCATGGCTTCTGCAAATCTAGAATTGCTTCATATCAATTATGTTGAAAGTATTCGCGACCTTATTTATGAAGAACCAATCGAAGTATTGAAAATCATCTGCTTCCATACTGAAGGGCCAAAGATCTTAGGACCTGTTGGAAAACAAATTGATGAATTAGGTGATTTGGCTGTCACTTCTTCTGGACAAAACAATATCGAAATCAACCATCGAAATGCGCAAAAAGGAATTGCAGTTGCACATGTTGCAAATGATCGAGGCATCACATTAGATGAAGTAATGACAATCGGTGATAATTTCAATGATGTCAGCATGCTCCAATTAGCCGGTGTAAGTTTTGCTATGGGGAATGCAGAAATCGATGTCAAAGAATATGCTAAATATATCACTGATACTAATTTAGAATCTGGCGTTGGAAAAGCGATTTTGCGCGCAATCGCTGAAGAACTGTAAGTTTTACCTAGAAAAGAGGGGAACCGTTATGTCGGAATTTTTCATTCAGGAAAAACAGCTGAGCCAAGTGACTCGGACAGTGGTCAAAAACCAAGCAGGAAAATCGCTGTTTTTGATGGTGGGTCGTTGGGGAACAAAGGGAGATGCACTTTCTCTTTACGCGATGAATGGTGATTTGGTTGCCTCTATCAAACAGGTCAGCTTGACGTTCGGCACCCGTTTTGAATTATACAAAGGTTTTGAAAAAGTTGGCACGATGCAGAAGATTTTCAATTGGCCTGGTGATTTTTATTATGTTCGTCATCTTCACTGGAGCGTCCAAGGGGATATCTACAACCACCGCTATAAGATCCAGCATTTCAATCAGCCAATCATGACGATGGATAAAGCAACTCTTTTCTTTGGCGACTATTATGTTCTTGATGTTTCTGATGATGAAGATGCACCTATCTGTATCTGTATCGCTGCCGTTTTAGACTATTGGCTTTATCATAAAACGAAGAACAGAAACAAGGAAACAGGAAAACGTGCGGTAGGTTTTACCGCTGAATAGCAATCCGCGGCAACCATTTCATTAGATAAAAACAAAAATTCCGCAAAACAGAAACACGTTTTGCGGAATTTTTGTTTTGGCATTGAATGTTTTTTGTAACTTGTGTTCAAGAACCAACTCTTTCGGTATTAACTCAAAAAAAAGCAAAATATGAGAAGCTGTTTCACGTTTTTTCTATTATTGCTCGTAGCTAAGCGGTGCTTTCACGACCACTACATAAACGGTGCTCAAACGATTGCTTCTGCGGAAATAAGTCCCAAAAAACAAAAATGTGAGAAGCCATTTCTGTTTTTTTGTTCTTATTTCTTGAAGCAGAACATCGTTTTCACAACCTCTACTTAAACGGTGTTCGCAAGCTAGCTCCTTCGTCGATAAGCTTTTTTTCTGGAAAATAGGAAAAGCTATTTCCCAGCAAAAAAGAGTCTTATCGCTTGGAGCTGGGCAGCTTGCTCACAACCTCTTTTGCATATGGTCATACAGATGGCCGCTGATCATTCGCTGGCCAACTACTTCAAAACCATTTCGCAAATACAATTTTTTCGCTTGCGGATTGCCTTCATCGACACTCAATCCGATGGTCGATTTCTTTTCACGAAGAGCAAGCTTCGGTAATGCTTCCAGCAAATGTGTACCGATTCCTTGTCCTCGGAATTTTTCTGATACTGAGATCGAATCCAAGTACCATTCGTCAGGAAAAGTTTCTTTATCCACAAATAACTGCGTGGAGCTATCAATACCATAACGATCTAGAATCTCAATCAACGGCTCATCAATAAATGGCTCTTCTTCTGCAGCATAACCAAATGCAGCTCCAGCGATCTCCCCATCGATTTCCTCGACGATACCGCGTGAATAACTATAACGATAAGCAGGATCTTTGATTGCTTCTTCTAAGATCTGCAGTGTTTTCTCTTCTCCATGTTCCTTTAAAAAAGGTAATTCCATATCTTTTAAAATAACTAATATCAACGGCGCGATAGCTGGACCGTCTTCTTTTTTTGCAAATCGAATCATATAGCCGCCTCCTTAGTGTCAGTTTAACATAAGCAAACAGCATAGAAAACGGTTTATTTTCTATAAACCGTTTAGCTTGCTTTTCTTTTTTTGTGTAGTTTTACTTGGTTACAATTGAACGATGTTATCTTTTAATTGATCAATGCAGATAGTCTTCGATTTTTCGCGTAATAAAATAACCATTAGAAATTTTTCTACCCGCTACTTCTTTGCAGTAGGGACATTCGATTTCCATTTCTTGGCGTGAGTGTTCGACCACATTCTCTACTTCTTCATAATTAAAGGTTTTTCCGCAATTTGGACATTTCATTTTTTCCATCTTCTTCATCTCCCTTTACTTATTAGTTTACTCTTCTCCTGTCAAAATGAAAACTGACAAGCTATTGGATAATAAAAAAATCGGCTCTATTCATGCAGTTCTAGAGGCAAGCCATCTGGATCAAAGAAAAACGTCATTTTTTTACCAGTGTAATCATCATACCGGATTGGCTCCGTTTCGATACCTTTTTCATTTAATTCTTGGATGACTTCTTCGATATTGTCCACTTTGAATGCTAAATGACGTAACCCGCGAGCTTCGGGATAATTCGGTCTTTCCGGCGCATCAGCTATGCCAAAAATCTCTAATTCGCTTTCCCCTAATCTCAAATCCAGCTTATAGTCCTTTCTTTCTTCCCGATAATTCTCTCGGATTACTTCAAATCCTAACAAGTCTACATAAAAGGCACGCGATTTTTGATAATCCGAAACAATGATCGCGACATGATGGATCATGTTCAACTTCATTTTATCCCCTTCTTTCTCTTTCTTCCTATTTTAACCTAAAAGACAAAAACAGACAGATATTTTCTGCGTAATCGCCAAATCCATCTTACAGGAGCAATCTTTTCTTTTTAAGAAAAAAAGCGGATCTCAGCTAAACAGCTAAGATCCGCTCGGAGAATTTTGAAACTTTACAGAAAATATTCATAGAAATCATAACACACATTTTCTTAAAAAGTAAGTCTAGAATTTATTTTCTAAAGTAATACAATAAGTTGTGTTATAAAAATTCGCACACACTACATTTAGTGTCTAAAGGAGTATTCAACTTTCATGAAATCATATATCCATTTCTTGATGCACCAATTAAGAGGGTGGCCGCAACAAAATTATTATCTGTTTTTCTTTAGTTTAGGCTGCCAAGTCATGACTTTGGTTGATCAGCCCATCACTTGGCTTACAATTATTACTTTTATTGGTACCAATCTTGGCGTTTTGTGCATTCTTTCCATCAATGCTGCGAAATCTGTCAATGGCGTTCTTGGTATCCTTTCAGCGATTTGTTTTATCATCGTCGGCTATTCTGCTAAAAATTATTTGAGTATCGGCGAACAAATCGCTTATATGGTCACTCTTGACATCCCTGTTCTTTTAAGTAAAGAATGGAACCATAACATGGCTTCTAAGATCCGTCAATTCACTGGCAAGAGCTGGGTAATTGCTATTTTCAGTACAGTAATCGTTTATTTGGTATCAGGATTCTTGATTGGCCGCTACACAGATGATCCTCGCCCTTGGATTGATGCTATTGCTTTTTCTATCAGTCTTACAGCTGGTGTGATCAGTTTCTTGCGTTACAACAACCAATATTACTGGTGGGTAGCTTCTGGTCTTGCACAGATGGTCCTATGGTACGTTTCCTTTACTCACGGAGCAGCAAGTCTGGCTATGTTTATCAACAGTTCTGTTTACTTGATCAATGACGTTTTAGCCTTCACTGTTTCTCCTTGGTACAATAAAAAAACCCGAGAAAAAATGCAAGAAGCAGAAACCCAATATTTCCAGCATTCATAAAAAAAGAGTGCCTCAATTTTGACCAAGCCAAATAGAAACAGCTGACCTTTGAAGGGTCGGCTGTTTTTTGTTTTATTGCTGAAACATTTTTTCTGCTAAAAGTCCAGAACTACTTTTTCGAAAGTTTCCAAAAGTCGGTCATCCTTGGAACATTTCCCATGCTATCCTCTTTTTGTTGCACAAAGGAGGTGAAAAAAAGATTTTGGTTTTCTTGTACAAAAAATGAAAGCGTTATAAAAAGGAGCTTATTTATGAAAAAACTGTATTTATTGGTATTGCTTACTCTTTCCTTGACTCCGTATTTCGTCTTGCCCACTGCTGTTGTTGCCGAAGCTCATATTGTCCAGTCTGAATTAGCGGAAGAAACGAATTTACCACCTGTTGAATTAGAACCGGCGATTCCGCAAATGACAGCTATCCCCATCAACGCATTCAGTGGATTGTCTTTATCCGCTTTTGCTACAGCTGCCGGCGGAGGAACATTAAGCGCTGGGCTTTTGTCTGGTGCTGCAGCCTCCATTATCGGTCCTGCTATTTTAGGAATTGGTTTAGGCTATACCTTTTATCAATTGGGTCAAGCATTGGGCAGCACCACTGCTGATTTAGCCAAAACGAACCACAACCTTTCCCATTATTTTGATGCTTCTGCGGATGCTCAACAAGAATTAAATCAATTTATCAGGTCTGGGGTCGATTCAACAACGAATACGTATGATTTCTCTGAGTCTCTGCAATCTTATTATGCTCGAAGCAATCTAGGGCATACGATCATGCGGGAATTTCTGACCGGTACCAGTCATCATGGTTCTTATGATTTCGACAAAACAAATGCCCCAGGTTTGAGAAAATCACTTACTTACGGCATCCGCTGGAACATAGAACCCCAACATTCTGTGATTGTCAGAGATACCAGTATGAATGAAAGTCCTATCCACGAAAGTATGTTTTTTGTCTTAGATAGATTTTCGCTAAGAGAAACTTATCGGGGAAGTTCACAGACTTTGCTCATGGTTTCCGGAGAATTGTTCCATACTGATCCTTTTGTTATGGGCTATCTTCGTGAAATTGTTTTGGACATTCCCATGGATTATTTTTTAGAAAGACTAACTACGCCTGAAGAATTTTTAACGTTTATTCGCGAAAACACCCCTTATGAATTTGGTTCGATTTCTGTTCCTTCCCGAGAACGAGCGCGTGACACCGCGGTGAATATGGCACGAGCGTATACCGCACGACATCGCGAAGCTGCAGCCAATTTAACACAACTCATTGCATCGGAAGATCCTATGCAATTTGATCCTTCTGGTCTCGTGGCTAGACTGAACGGACGCCCTGTTACGGCAACAACTTCCGGGAATTTCATCTACGCAGATAACCGAACACCTGTCCCTGCTGATCTATGGCACTCAATCGAATTTATCTACGATGCAGAAGCCATTCCTTACGATGATGCAATAACAATTGACGGGAAACGTGGGGTGTTTGATCCAGCGACAGGACATATAATCGATGTCAACGGAAATATTTTAATGGCTTATACACTCGGTGCAGCATGGACAATAATAAATCATAACCTCTATACTAGTACAGTATCGAAGTGGGAAGAAGATGATTCAAAATGGTATACGCCGTTAGATTTCATTTATGATGAACTGTTTACGCGTGGGCATACGATTAGGGATCATGTTGGGAAAGATAAAAAATTTTTAGAAGCGCGTTTAGATGATAAAGATAAACCTGTAAAAGAAGCCACCACTTTTTATGAACCTATTACGCCGTTGATCATGATCAATGCCGCTATTTTCTCCGCTAAGCCTTATTTAAATGGAACTATCACTGGGATTCCTGGTGTAGATTCTATAACGAGCCCACTTGGTACATCCAAAGTAGGTAAAAACAATAAAATAGTCTTTACTTCCAAGGAAGGTCTATTATCTGGTATTCCAACAGGCTGGGGAATCGAGCGGGTAGATGGAGTCAATAAAATCCATTCAGAAATCCCAGATACACTAGTGACAATTCAGCGTAAAAGTAAACAAGTAAGAAAGAACCGTTACTATTTTATTCTAACTGCCTATCCAGAGATCAGAACAAATTCCGAACATTAAATCAAAAAAGGAATAGGAACTTTTCTTCCTATTCCTTTTTTGATTTTTATCAGCTTAATCGGTCGAAGACGCGCCGATCACGGTAAATCTTTTTCGGGCCGGATCGTACACAGTCCACATCGCTGCACCCCACCATTCTTTGCCATACCCAAAATAATCCGACCAATCGTTATCCCATTGGTAGATGACCAAGTTTTCTTTCTCTGGAAATAAATAATCATTCGTGCGGATGAAATCTTCACTCGTTCCGAAATAAGAACAAGGTGGATGTAAAAAAGCATCTGCGTAATTTTCTGTATCAATCATATGTGGGTTTTCATCTACATGAAAGAAGTGTTTTGAGGTAATTTCTTTTGCATTCATAAGTTCAAGATTAACAGCATAAGACTCTCCAAACGCTTTTTTAAACCTAGAGATGTCGTTTGGGCTATAAAAATAAATATCATTTGTATATCTAATTTCACGAGATGGACGCTTTTTAGCATACTTTTTTCTCTGGCTAATCGTGTATTCCTTCCCATACCTTTTTTCGTGTTCATCTGTAAAAATCGAATCTACTCTCCTGCAATATTGGATATTCAATACTTTTATCATTTCAATGGCGGCTTCTTGGTGGCTTTTTTCTCCCTGATAATCCGTTACTTCAAAAAATGCATAATCTAAGACCATTTTTCCGATGTTTATTCCTTGACTCGTAATTGTTCTCTCAAAATTCTCCGTTTCTTCTTCCAACCATTTCATGGTTTCAGCTCCCTATTCTTGATTTTTATCAGCTTAATCGGTAGCAGACGCGCCGATAACTGTAAATCTTTTTCGGGCCGGATCGTACACGGTCCACATCGCTGCACCCCACCATTCTTTGCCATACCCAAAATAATCCGACCAATCGTTATCCCATTGGTAGATGATCAAGTTTTCTTTCTCTGGAAACAAATAATTATTTGTGCGGATGAAGTCTTCACTCGTTCCTAAATAAGAATATGGCGGATGTAAAAAAGCATCCTCATAATTTTCTGTATCAATCATGTGCGGGTTTTCGTCTACATGAAAGAAGTGTTTTGAGGTAATTTCTTTTGCATTCATAAGTTCAAGATTGACTGTATAAGGCTCTCCAACAGTTTTTTTAAAACTAGAGATGGCATTTGGGCTATAAAAATAAATATCATTTGTATATCTAATTTCACGAGATGGACGTTTTTCAGCATACTTTTTCCTCTCGCTATTCGTGTATTCCTTCCCATGTCTTTTTTCTTGTTCTTCTGTGAAAATCGATCCTATTCTCCTGAAATATTGGATACTCAATACTTTGATCATTTCAATGGCGGCTTCTTGGTGGCTTTTTTCTCCTTGGTAATTCTCTTCTGAAAAAAAGGCATAATCTAAGACTACTCCAGAAATGTCTATCCCCATTTTCGTAATCGTTGTCTCAAAATTCTCTGTCTCTTCTTCCAACCATTTCATTATTTCAGCTCCTTATTCTCCTAACGGTCCAACAGAGATACTTATGGCCGTGAATTTACTGTTTTCAGGATCATACACCGTCCACATAGCAGCTGCCAGTCCATCTTTTCCCTTTGTAAAATAATTCGACCAATCGTTATTCCATTGATAAATAATCAAGTTTTCTTTCTTTGGAAAAAGATAATTGTTGATGTTCTCAAATTCTTCCATTGTTGGAGAATATGGAAAAAATAGGTCAAGAAAGACATCACTATACTTAGTGGTATCTACAGACTCAGATCCATTGCTTAATTCAAAAAAATCGTTTGGCAGGATTTTCTTGGCATACATCAATTCTGGATTGACAGCGTATGGTTGACCATGCGGCATCTCGAAAGCGTTTGAAAAATTAGGATTACGGAAATAGTGCGCATCTGTATACACGATTGCTTTGGGCGCTAGGAAGAGTTTGCCATTCAGTACCTCGATTGTTTTGATCGCAGCTTCTTGATGACTCTCTATTTCGCGATAATTTTCTTCGCTAAAAAGTGTATACTCCAGCTTGATTTTTCCATCCGTGGATTGCGGATCAACTTTTTTATCAATCATCGTTTTTCTAAATTTTTCTGTTTCAGCTTTCAACCATTTTATCGTTCCAGTTTCTTTATCTTGATTTTTATTGTTTCGGTCTAAAGTAGCGGCAATCACGGTAAATTGTTTTATTTCAGGATCGTACACCGTCCACAACACTGCGCCAAACCAATTAGCTCCAAGAATAGACGGAGTTGTATGACTTCTCTCCCATTGGTAAACGATCAAGTCTTTTTTATCAGAAAAAAGATGCTCGTTTGCTTGAATAAACATGTCCTTCGTAACTTGATCATAATAGGAAGGTGTTAAAGATAGCCCTTTGTAATAGGTTGTGCTTTCTTTCTCTTCTTGGGTTCCCAGTGCAATAAATTCTTCTAAAGTGATTCGCTTACCGCTCATAAGTTCAAGTTCAGTGTCATAACTTGCTTTCGATGAATTCCATGAGTCCACTAGTTCAATCATTTTTATAGTTGCTTCTTGATGGCTTTTTTTCTCTTGATAATTTTCTTCCGAAAAAAAGGCATGATTTAATACAACTTGATAGTCAGGATTATTATTATTTTCCTCGCCCGTCATGTACATAAAAGATTCCATTTCTTCAAATAGATGCATCTTTTTTCTAAAGTTCTCTGTCTCTTTTTCTAACCATTGCATCGTTCCAGTTTCTTGATCTTTATCATCCTCTTGAACTTGCTTTTCGTTGTTTCGGTCTAAAGTAGCGGCAGTCACTGTAATTTGTTTCATTTCAGGATCGTATACCGTCCACAACACTGCGCCCGACCAATTGGCGTCAAGAAGAGGCGTATTTGTATTATTTCTTTCCCATTGATAAACGATCAAGTTCTCTTTATCAGAAAAAAGATGATCATTTGCTTGAATAAACATTTTCTTCGTGACTGGGTCAAAATGGGAAGGGGTTAAGGTCATGCCTTCATCATACGCTGTGCTTTCCATCCCTTCTTGGGTTCCCAGCGCAAAAAATTCTTCTAAAGTGATTTTCTTGCCGGTCATAAATTCATGTTCAGAGTCATAAATTGTTTTCGACGCATTCCATGAATCAATTAATTCAATCATTTTTATTGCCGCTTCTTGATGACTTTTTTCCTCTTGATAATTCTCTTCTGAAAAAAAGGCATGATTTAGTACAACTTGGTAGTCAGGATTATTGTTATTTTCCTCGCTCATCATATACATAAAAGCTTCCATTTCTTCAAATACACGCATTGTTTTTTCAAACATTTTCGTTTCTTCTTCTAACCACTTCATGTTTTCAGCTCCTTAATCATTTTTTCTTTATTCTTCACAAGTATATAAGTCTACTGGTCTAGTTTTAGAACTCTTTTTTCCTGAAATAAAAAAATTGGGTTTCTTAAAAAGAACACAAAAAAGACTGCAACTTTTCAGTTAAACAGTCTTTCCTATTTTCATATGCAATGTTTGTTTTGGTCGTAATTTTTCAAATAAACAGTTCTTTGACCAATTTCTGTACTTCTTTTTCTTCATTTTTCAGCATATCCGCAAATGTTTGATAATAAGATAATGCTTTTTTCTGTGTGTCAGTAAAACGATACCCTTTTGCTTGCCATTCTTTTTGGATATTTACTGCGTCGTCTTGGCGAAGCGCCTTTTTGATTTGTTGCCAGCTTTCTTCTGGAAGCGGCAGCGGTTCTTGCTTTTCTTTTCGCAGTACTTTCAAGAAACCATTTCGGAACACACGCGGAATCGAGTAGAAAAAGCCTTCTGTAAAACCGTAACGGCAATATTTTTCCCAGACGATAAAATAGATTTTAGGGTTGATGAACCGTTGCTGCTCCGAAAAAACTTGGATTCGCTGGTGATTTTCTTCGTTTTCAACTCTTTTTGTTTTCCGCAAAATCTGGACGAACTCCTCAAAAAAGGAAGCAGGCAGTTCTGCTGGTTTTTTCTCGGTCAGCAAACCTGACCAATCTTTTCGTAAAAATAATTGATAATTCGTTAAAAATTCTTCAACATCTCTGGTAAGCTCTTCAGAGAAATCCTCAAAAAGTTCTTTTTTTCCATAGCGTTTTTTCGGTGATGCTTCAAATTGAGCCTGCATCGTTGTTATTTCTCGTTCAAGCTTTTGGTAATCTTCAATATAGATAGGCATGTTTGCTTTTTGAAAATCAGCGATTCTGCTTGCTAAAGCTGCGTCCGGAAAATATGGTTGCTTCAAGCGTTGGTTTTGGTAAAGCGCAAATTGATATTCTTGCCACAACTCATGCGGAAAATCGATATTTTGCTGTTTGAGCCATAAAAGCTCATCCATCGCTAAGTCGACTTTGGTCATTCCTTGGTTGATCGAAGAAGCGATTGCTGGTGTCACGTGGAGATGTTCAGCAAAATGATTGATGCCCAATTTGAGAACTTTTCCTGTTTTAGGCGACTTTACGATATATTGTACTTTTAATTCTCTGCCGCATTCACAAAAGAGTTTCTTTTGTCTCCGATCACTGCGGTAAAAGGGATTGATCTGAAAATCAGCAAATACCCAATCAGTCGCTGCTAAATAGTTTTCTTCGATAAAACGTGACTTGATCAGGTAACGGCGATGCTTGTCCACTAGTTCCCGCTGCGTTTTCGTTAATCGTTCATAGATTTCCCAGCGCTGGCTGCTGGTATATTGTTTTGATATTTTGATTGGGTAGTTTTTCTTCCTGATAATGGCTGGAAACCATTCCTGAAGTACAGTTTCCCATTCTTCCATGTCTGCCATCCTTTCGAACAATATGGTCATTTGGGGTTAAATAAATCTGACCAATAGAATAGAGCCTGGGACATAAAGTCAACCAGGCTCCGTTAGTTTAGAAGTCTTTACAAAAAGATAGTATACGTGTTTTATGGTCGAATGCAACCAGAAATTTACTGTTTCTTGTCAGAAAATAGTGCTGATTTTAGTGTGTCGTACCAGCATTTCCTTTGATATCTTGTTCATTTTCAACAGCGGCCTCTACTGCATAAGTCAAAGAAGCGGCAATATCTTCTAAGGACATCGCTGGTGTGCCGACTGGGCGGTCGATTACTTGATCGGGTGAGAAAGGAACATGGATAAATCCGCCTCTGATTGTTGGAAATTCCTTATCGATCATATACAGCAGACGATACATGATATCGTTGCAGACAAAAGTACCGGCTGTATAAGAAATATAAGCAGGCAAGCCATGATCGTTGATATTTTTCACCATTGCTTTGATTGGAAGAGAAGTAAAGTAAGCTGTATCTCCATCTTCTTCTAACGCTGTATCAAATGGTTGGTTGCCTTCGTTGTCTGGGATTCTTGCTTCGGCTAAGTTGATGGCCACTCTTTCCATAGAAACAGCTGCACGTCCGCCTGCTTGACCGACACAGATAACTACTTCAGGCTGGTGCTGCTGGATAGCTTCTTTTAATACTGCACCGCTTTTGCCGAATACTGTAGGGATCTCTAATTTGATGATTTCTGCGCCAGCGATTTCGTCTGGCATTTTCTTCACTGCTTCATATGCAGGATTTACTTTATCTCCGCCAAATGGATCAAAACCAGTTACTAATACTTTCATCTGTTATTCCTCCGTCCGATTGTTTTAACCTATGATTATCTTTAATCTTACCATTTTCCTTGAACAGCGTAAATAAAGGAAATAGGTGTTTAAATAACATAACAAAGTCAATTTAATATTTTCTTATAAAAATTATCCAACCAACCACTTGAAAGCGATTTATTTTACTATAAAATAAAGACTGTCTGATGAAAACATTACCTATACCACTTATCAAACGAAGGAAGTTAAAAACGAGAAAAATAACATTGTTTTTTAAAATTGGGCTTGTTTTAGGAAGTATCATTACTACCATGGTACAAACAGAAGTACATGCCAACACAGTAACAGGATCAAAAAATGAAATACAGATCACCGTTCAAATGCCTCGAACAGGCGGGGTCATTTTGGATGATAACGGAAAAGTGATTGGTACCACAGATCCTTCTCTTGCAACGTATGCCCCTTTAGAAAGCAGAGGATCTGTCCATCTCCCCCGCGGGCATTGGACATACGGAACGCACACTTGGCCTGCTGTGCCAATAGGACAAAAACCTGCTTGGTCAAATTTCAATCATTATGATTTCCGTCACTATGCACGAGCAGTTGTAGGGAATTCATCAAGTACTGTTTACGCTCCGGCAAATCGCTATGCCTATGCTAGCGCAATAGGTAATAGCAGATACACTGGCTTAGCATACTACGACTGGTGATGAGCCGCTTCTAAGTAACCACAACCATGTTTTTATCAGACACCATTAAAAGTTGTTCTCTATTTTAACAGTAAAGGATTACACTTCATGAACAATAAACTTATTCGGTTGAATTTATTTGTCCTTTTCCCTATTCTTTCATTCATGATTTTCTTTTATGTCCAAGAGATGACACAAGAAAGGATCATCGCCGACAGCTATTCGCTTCCTGAACACTACCGACCCTTCGATTTGCCTCGAACAATCCAAGACGATCGGCAAAATTTTTCGAGGAATCTGTCCATTTTGTTCGAAACGGCAGAAGAAGAACAATTGAACGTACTTTTTCGTGAAACAAATGGAACCTATAAAGCGACTAATGGAAAAGTAGATCCAAGTGTTGATTTAGTCGTTACTGATTTTTATTCTAATGCGCCCGATTTGAGAACGCTGCTGGATCAACCTTCAGCAAAGCATCTCTCCACCAAACACTATACGATCAATTATGCTACGTTCAACAACTATCCATCAGCAAAGCTGCCTTCTTTTAAAGAAGCAACAAAATTTGTGGAGAGTCAAAATACAGAGCAGGTATCAGTGTTTATCGAAAGATTGATGACTAAGTATAATGAACTCTACCAGTCCTCATTCACGAGGCAAGATTTTCAATATACCGACCTTCCAGAAACCATCATGTTCCTTGATTTTCGCCCTGTGAGGAATCTGATTATTACCAGTCTGATCTTCTTCCTGTTATTTACCGCTTTATGGTTATTTGACAATGCGAGAAAGTTGTCGATCTTACGCTTGAACGGGCTCTCTTGTGGGAGAATATTATATAAAGTACTGCTAAAACAGCTGCTCTTCCTATTCGCATTGTGTTGTTTTGCTCAATTAATCTTCGATCCATCGATTTTTCTTTCGAGCATGGGCTACCAAGCTGCTTTTTTTGCCGTATCTATGGTTAGCTCACTTTGTGTCGTTTATTTCTTATGCGCCACTTCTTTTACTGAGAAACTCAATAGGAAATCATATGCCAGAACCTTTATTTTTTCACTTTATCTCTTCAAGACAATCGCATTTGTCTGGTGCTTAGCAAGTGTTCTTATTGTTGTCGAACTGGTCAATCTATCACTTCTTCCTTCTACCTATCCGGAAGAATTTTCTGAGTATGCAGTATTTTATAATACCTATACAGGAAAAAACGGCCATGAAGTCATCAGTGTCGAAAACAATGTATTAAGTCCCCAGCAAGACCGCTTGTACCAATACCTAGAAGAAAACGGGATGCTATTGATTGGCACAATCAGCTACTTTATGGAAGAAGAAGAGATCAACCGCAGTATTAGTGTGAATGTCAATTATTTGCAAAAATATCCGATCATCAGTGTAACTGGACAAAAGATAACGATCTCTCCCGAGGAAACACAACGCGTTTTTCTGGTACCAGAAAGATTGGAGGACCAGTTCCAAGAAATCAAAGAAGAGTATTTGCGTGGTTACTTTTTGGATGAATCACAAGCTGATTTTTACTTTATAAAGTCAAAACAAAAGATCCCCACATTCTATCCAGACGAAGAGATTATTCATTATCCGAGCGTCATCGAAGTCCAAACAAGAAACAATACTAAGGGGAACCTTCGGCAAGTCATTACAGGTGCGGGATACTTTGATCCGGTGAAAGTTCCTATCACTCAATCGGTCGAAGAAACATTCGAACCTATCAAAAAAGTTCTGGAAGAAAATTATTTATTGGACAACTATCCAGTACTCACTCCGCTTTCAGAAATCAAAAAAGTAGATTTACAAAGACAAATCGGCGAAATCAAACGACATAGTATGGAAATCCTCTTCGCTGTTTATCTTCTGCTCACGATGATTGCTTATTTGGTGCTGATCTCGATGAAAATCAAAAAACAGAAATATACGATTTGGCGATTGAATGGTATTTCTATGATCAAAACCTATCGTATGATTTTCTTGCCGTTTTTCATACAATATGGTGCATTGGTTTTGTATACGATTTTCACCGATATGCCTTTTGCCTGGATCCAGAGTCTGATTCTTTTTTCTATCTTAGAAATAGGAATGATTTTCCTCACTCTGCACCGTTTGGAAAGAAAAGAAAAAGCAACTATATTAAAAGGAGAATGATATTCCGATGCCTCTTATCCAATTAGATCATGTAACGAAAACCTACAAACAAAAACTTGTCCTTGATGCTGTCTCCTTGTCGATCAACCAAGGAGAATTCTGGACGATCCACGGAAAAAGCGGTGCCGGAAAATCCACCCTTTTGAATCTCTTGGGACTGATTGATTCATTCGATGAAGGAACAGTCGTACTCTTTGGAAAAAATGCACCGAAAATCAACAGCAAAGCAGCTCTTTTACTACGTAGAAATAAAATCTCCTATCTTTTCCAAAATCATGGATTGATTGAAGATGAAACGATCATAGACAATTTGAACATCCCCTTCCTTTATCGAAAGATCAGCCGAAGAGAAAAAATCAAACTGCAGCAAGAAGCGCTTGCTCAGGTATCCTTAGATTATCCATTGAAAACAAAAGTCTATCGTCTTTCTGGCGGAGAAAAGCAGCGCCTGGCTTTTGCAAAACTCCTGCTGGAAGACAAAGAACTGATTCTAGCAGATGAACCAACTGGCTCTTTAGATAACGAGAACCGTAACCATATCTTGGATCTGCTGTTCCAACAGCATCATGCGGGAAAAACAATCATCGTTGTGACCCATGATCCTTATATCATCGAAAAAAGTCCGCGATCATTCTCGATCGATTCTTGGCAAGAAACATAAAAAAAGAGGTTGTGACAAATTTTCTGTCGCAACCTCTTTTTTCATTTTTTATTTAAATAGAATCATATAAACGATTTGGAAGACTAACATAAATACGGCAATAAACCATTGATTTTTGATAACACCGTATTTATCTTTCATTTCCAACATCGCCACTGGTACGATATTAAAGTTTGCGGCCATTGGTGTTAACAATGTTCCGCAGAAGCCGCATGTCAAAGCAACCATACCGACTAACGCTGGATTTGCGCCTTGGCTGAAAACAAAGGGTGCACCGATTCCAACGGTCATAACAGTGATTGCGGCAAAAGCATTCCCCATGATGACAGTAAAGACCACCATACCGACTGCATAAATGATGATCCCGATGTTGACATTGCCTTCTGGGACGATTTTACCGACTTCTGTTGAGATTACTGTTCCAACACCGGCACTTGTAAACACCGCACCTAATGAAGCCAAAAGCATTGGCAGCATACTTAATGGCCCAACTGTTCCTAACATATCAGCTGCATCATCCAAGAAAGTCGTTGGACGGTTGTTGCGAGAGAAGAACATCAAGATTCCCATGGCTACAAATACCCCCACACCAACACCGACTAATGCCCCTAAATTCGTAAATAGAGCAAATAAAATGGCGAATACCCCAATACTTAATGCTGGGATAAAAATCTTCATGCCTAGTTTATCAGACATTTTTTCCATATATTCTTTTGACGGCAAACGGCTATCGCCTTTGCTGACTTTTTTCGCAATTGCCGGAAGTGTCATAGCAAAAATCAAAAGCCCGCTCACTAATGGAGGCAGCCATCTTCCCGCTGCGATCACCACACCAAGGACTGTCCAAAAGAACGCTGTACCATAACGATGCTGATTGGTCTTATCACTTAAGTTTCTAACTCCAGTGTAAATCAAAACCAAGCCCATCACGATGTAAAGGATTTCTAACAACTTATCGCCTAGAGCGATTGATGCGTCCGTAAAAAAGTTCATTTAGCCTCGCTCCCCTTCCTGGTAATATTTCTTCGCGATTTTCTTTTCTTTCCAATAGAAATAAATGCTTGAAACAACTAAAGCGGTCAATGCAACCGGCACAACGACCAAAGCAAGTTGTCCTAAAGAAACTTCGTAGCCAAGATCAGCTAAAGTGGATTGTACAAGCAGCGCACCTGCTCCGCCCACAAACAATACTTGACCAAAGAACCAGCAGATATTTTCCATAGCAGAAGCCATCCCTTTTAATTCTTCTTCATGACGCGGATCGATTTCCAAACCTTTTGCTTCTACTGTTCCTAGAGCCATTGGTAAAATAATTGGACGTACAAAACCGGCAACGCCGCCGAAGCTAACATTGAACGCCGCAAAAATCATACGGAACACACCATAAATATCGATGATCATACCAGCTGAAACTTTTTTGAATCGTTGGATCAGCGAAGCCGCTGATTCTTTCAGCCCATTTCGCTCTAACGTTCCTGTAGCCAACATAATAATAATAAAAATTGCCATTCCTCGATTATTCACAAAACTGCTGCCTAATAATTCCAGCATTCCTTCAATTCCAAGACCGCCCGTTAACGCTGTGACCACCAAAGCAATCATGACGATCAAGATTGCATCAAGTTTCAAAGCAAAACCGACAATGACGATCAATACACCTAAAAGACTAAGATAATTCTCCATTGTATACCCCTTTCAATAACATGTTACTTCCTATTATAAAACAAAAGCGGTACCAATTAACAGAATATTTTCAAAATTGTTTAAAAAAATCAGTAAATTTTCAGATAAAAATAAACGATTTTGACAAATTTTACAGTTTTTTCTTTTTTAAACAAAAAACAGCGCGTGCTTTCCTGCACGCGCTGCCTCTGTTTTTTTCGGCGATTTTTAACATATTGTTTATTTTAAACTTGTAAATAACCTGTTGCAAACAGGATCAATGCCAATAGCCCAATGAAAGACACACACGTCAGCAAGACACGATCTGTCAATTGATGCGTATTTTTTCCTATTTTGACTTGCTGTTCTTTCTGTGCCTTCATATAAAAGAAGATACCAGGTAAAAATAACACTAATACCAACATCACTTCATTAAAAGCAACCACGAGCATGGCCCAGATTTGAAAAGCACTGGCGAATAATCCAACGGTGAATTGGACCCATTCCTTCCTTTGATAAGAAAGTTTCATTTGGTACAATCCTAAGAATAGCCAAGTAAAGAAAATAGCAGCTGTTCCTAATGTATACGCAAAATTATATGCTTGTTCTGTAAATAATAATGAAAGAAGAAAAATATTTGTACAAATCGTTGTCAATATGATAGCAAATGTTGGTGCACCTTTTTTATTGACTGCGCCCCATTTTTTAGGAAGCAAGCCATCTGATGCCATGTTTCGCATGGTTTCGACTGGTAAGATCGTCCATGACAGCCAAACACCGATCAATGAAATGATCAATCCGCTGTTGATGACGATTGCGCCCCATTTGCCGACCATTTTCTCAAAAACATACCCCATTGCTGGTTGTGTTTGGATTGATTGTAATTCACTCATCGGCATTGTGCCGTAAGGAAGCATTGACACAAGGATATAGACAAGCAACAGACCAAAGATCCCTAAAATCGTTGCTTTACCAACGTCTGATTTTTTCTTTGCCCGAGAGCCCACAACTGAAGCACCCTCGATCCCTACGAATACCCATAACATCACCATGATACAGCTAAGAACTTGTTGTGAAAATGGGATTGCTTGTCCGTGGATATCTAAAATAATGTCGCTCGAAAAATTATTGATAAATTGCTGAATCGAAAAAGTGCTGATGGCTACGACAATAAATAAAAACAACGGAACTAATTTACAAAATGTGACTATTGCATTAACAATACTGGCATTTTCTACCCCTCGATTGACCAGCCATGCATAGCCCCATAGGAAAACGGTACTTCCAATGATCGATGCCAAGTTTTGTCCGCCAGAAAAGATTGGGAAAAAGTACCCAAGCGCACTCATCAACAGTGTTGCAAACGCCACATTCCCTAACCAGCAAGTCAGCCAGTATCCCCAGCCGCTGATAAATCCAGCAAATCGACCAAATCCGGCTTCTGCGTAACTAAAAATCCCGCCTTCAAGTTCTGGCCGCTTTTTATTGATATTATTGATCGATAACGAAAGCATCATCATCGCCGCTCCGACTAAGACCCAGCTGAAAAGTGCCGGACCTCCCGCAGATCCCGAGATGTCGGTCATGATCCCAAAAACGCCGCCACCGATTGCTGAGCCAATGACTAACGCGGCAAGGGGGATCAGCCCTATGCCTTTTTTCTGATTCTCGTGTTCATCCATAAATGATTTCCTCCAACTAAAAACCGCTTTTATAAAAGTATAACAAACCTTATTAAATTTTACCCATAAAACGAAAACTCTCACAAAACTATTACTTTATACATTATTTTTCTAATAATTGCCAGGTAAATTGAATGAATATTCATATTTATTTTTACGTTTGCTTTCAAAAAATCATGCTATACTGGAGAAGAAATGAGGGAGGAATCAACAATGAACATTTTTTATATTTCAATCTCGGGAAATACCCGCTCTTTTGCGAAACGTTTGGCAGAATACAGTCGTGAACAACACCAAGCAGAAGAGTCTTTGCCAGAAGTGACATTGCATGAAATCCATGATAATAGTGATTTCAAAAAAGAAACGGAACCTTTTTTCACCTTCGTCCCTACTTATTTAAGCGGTGGAAATGGTGTAGATAATGGAGATACAGAAATCTTGACCGAAACGATGCGGGAATATTTGGAATATCAAGAGAACTACAAATTATGTCTAGGTGTCGTCGGCAGCGGGAATAAAAATTTCAATAATCAATATTGTCTGACTGCGATCCAATATGCAGAGCAATTCGGCTTCCCGTTTCTTACCGATTATGAGTTGCGAGGAACGATTTCTGATATTGAGCGCATCTACGGCATTTTAGCTGACCATTGGAAAAACAAGTAAAGGAGTACAGAACATGGCATTAGAAAATTTACACAAATGGGCGTTCTTTTACTTCTCACCAGATTTCTCTCCTGAAAAGAACACTGTTATCAACCGAAATATTGCAGGAACATGCGAAATGATCACTGTTGGATTTGATCCAAGTGCAAAAATGGACGGTTCGATTTTTGAAATGGCCAAACAGCTGAAAGAAGAAGGTGTTCAGTTTATTGAACTATGCGGCGGTTTTGGCCCAACTTGGACAGCAAAAATCAGTGAAGTCGTCGATATCCCGATTGGTTCTGTTATGTATGGACCAGAATTCCGCAAACCATTATATGACATCATGAATTGATTTTTTTCTATATAAAAAGCGTCCGCTCAATGATTGAGCGGACGCTTTTTTGTTTAGTTTGTTTCTACACCCATTACTTCTTCTTTTGCTTTTGCATTTCCTGTTTTTTCTAATACAAAATGTTTTACATGATCCATATTTGTCAAAAGAACAAGCATAGATGTTTCTTTTCCTGCTTCTTTGATGGCAGCCAAATCTACTTGGGCAAGTAATGTATCAGATGTGACTTCTTGTCCTTCTGCGACTTTCAAATCGAAAGGTTTTCCGCCCAGATCTACTGTGTTGATTCCCATGTGCAACAATATTTCTAAACCACTTTTTGTTGTGATACCGATTGCATGTTTTGTTGGGAACACTGAACTGATTGTCCCGTTGACTGGTGAATAGATTTGTCCGTTTTCTGGTTCAACGAAGTATCCTTCGCCCATCATTTTTTCAGCGAAAACTGGATCACTTGCTTTGTCGATAGATAATACTTTTCCATCTGCTACTGCTGTCAATTGAACGATTGCGTGGTCACTTGGAGCTGTTGCTGTTTGTGGTGTTTCTGTGATTTCTTCCGCAATTTCTTCTGCTTCTAAACGATCTTTTGGAATACCGAAGAAGAATGTTGCCACAAATCCGCCTGCATAGGCAGCTAAAAGTCCAAGAACGTAGCCCCACCATTTTCCATCTGAAATCAATGGGATCAATGCTGCTCCTGATGGTCCAATAGCGATTGCCCCAACATTCCCGATCATTCCGATTACTGCACCACCGATACCTCCGCCGATACATGCTGTGATGAACGGACGGCCTAATGGCAACGTTACACCGTAAATCAATGGTTCACCGATTCCTAAGATCCCTACTGGAAGAGCACCTTTGATCATTTCTGTTAATTCTTTGTCTTTACGGCAGCGAATCCATAACGCTAGAGCCGCACCAACTTGTCCTGCACCAGCCATTGCCAAGATTGGCAATAAAAGCGTGCTTCCTGTTTCATCAATCATTTGTACGTGGATCGGTGTCAAAATCTGATGAAGTCCAAACATAACCATTGGCAAGAATAATGTTCCTAAGACGAAGCCAGAGAAAGCACCGCCGACATTTAGTACCCAATTGATTCCGCCAACCATTCCATCTGAGATAAAACCTGCAGCCGGCATGATCAAGAAAATCTCGATCAAGCCAACAGCTATCAATGATAACGTAGGTGTGACAATAATATCTACAGCATCTGGAACGATTTTGTGTAATTGTTTTTCAATAATAGATAATAGCCATACTGCGAAAATAACACCCAGGATACCGCCTTGTCCTGCTGCCAGCGGTTCACCAGTAAAGAGGTTCATCAATGGTGCTTCTGGATTCATCCCTGTCAAAAGAACAACCGCACCGATTACACCACCAAGTGTCGGCGTTGCGCCAAAGACTTGTGCGGCATTGATCCCTGTATAGATAACAAGATAGCTGAACATACCGTTTTTCAAAATGTTCATCATATCGATATATTGCTGCCATGTGCCAGCATCAAGCGTACCAGCTGTCACCATATTCGTTAATACAGCTGCGATACCCGCTACGATACCTGTTCCGACAAATGCCGGGATCATTGGGACAAAGATATTTGAGATATCTTTTAAAACCGCTTTTATTTTTGAAGGTTTTTGTTTAGATTTTTGTGCTGCTTTCATTTCTTCTGCACGTTCGTTTACTAAGCTTTTGCCTGACGTGTTAGTTGTTTTACCGCCAGAAGCAATCGGTTCGCCAAGTTTGACACCTGCCATGTCGACCATCTGCTGTGCTACTTTGTTTACTTTTCCTGGGCCGATGATTACTTGCAGCTGTTCGTCTTCTACGACACCTAAAACACCAGGAATGGCTTTTAATTCTGCCAAATCTACTTTGTCTTCGTCGTTGATTTTCATTCGTACACGTGTCATGCAGTGGACAATGCTTTGAACATTGTCCATACCGCCAACACCTTCATAGATTCTTTTTGATAACTCTTCTAAAGTCAATTCATTTTTTGCCATGGTTTTTTCCCCCTTATAAGGTACCTTTTACAAACCCATTTGCATCTGCCAATTTTTCTTCAGCTGTTTGCTTGTCGCTATTTGTCAAAATCATTACGATTGCAAGTTTTACATTTTGTTCTGCTTCATAGAAATAAGATTCTGCTGTGTCATAATCGACCTCTGTTGCTTGCATGATGATTCGTTTTGAACGTTCAACTAATTTTTCATTTGTCGGTTTCACATCAACCATCAAGTTGTTGAACACTTTTCCGATACCGATCATGCTGATTGTTGAGATCATATTCAAGATAAGTTTTTGCGCTGTTCCTGATTTCAAACGCGTTGAGCCTGTCAAAAATTCCGGACCTGCATCCACTTCGATCGGAAAATCAGCATGTTTGCTGATTTCTGCATTTTTGTTGCAAGAAATCGTTCCAGTTGCGGCACCTACTGAACGTGCATAATCAAGTCCGCCGATTACGTAAGGTGTTCTGCCGCTTGCAGCAATTCCGATCACCATGTCGTTTTCATTTAGATTCAATTTTACCAGATCTTCTTCACCTAGTTCATAAGAATCTTCAGCACCTTCGACCGCAACTGTCATTGCATCTTCTCCGCCTGCAATCAAACCAACAACCATCTCAGCTTCTACACCAAATGTTGGCACGCATTCTGCTGCATCCAGCACACCTAGTCTTCCGCTTGTACCGGCACCCATATAAATCAAACGTCCGCCTTTTTCGAAAGCACGGATCGTATGTTCGATCACTGGCTCAATGCTTGGTAATTCTTTCGAAACAGCTTCTGCTACTTTTTGGTCTTCACGGTTCATCAAAAGCGCTGCTTGAGCCACGCTCATTTCGTCTAATCCAAATGTTTCTTCGTTTCTGCGTTCTGTTGTTAAATTTTCTAAGTTGATTTTAGTCATTTTATTTTCCCTCTTTACTCATTAGTTGGTAGTTTGTTCCTGCGTGGATATGATCAATCAATGCTATGTCGCTGTCGATGATTTTTGCTGCGACATTCACTCGCTCATCTGCTGGCAGCGGATTCTTGACGATTTGGATCTCACCCATATAACGCAGGTAGTTTTCATTATCGACTGTTACAGATCCCTTCGTTCGTTCAATCGTTTGATTCTGCGGAATATGCGGTATTTCTTTGAACCGCGCTTCTGCACTCCGGATCACATCTCGTGCTTCGTCTTGGCGGTTGACATGTTTGCCAAGTATATAAGTATAGTTTTCTTTTGCGACTGGTTCGACTGTCAGTAAAATCAGCTGCTCCTCTTGGTAGGCACGAAACTGTTCTTGAACGTATTCGGTCAAACCACCGTCGCCAATATAAACAAGATCAGTGCTGCACTGCATTAAATCTAACGCAGCAGCTAAAGGATTGATTCCTCGATGTTCCTCCAATGTTGGCAATCCTGCAAAAATCGGACCTCTTAAAGTCTCATCTCCAGGCACAAACGCTTGGACTTTCATTCCTTGCAATTTCAACCAATCATTCTTTTCAGAAAACCATGTTTTATCTAAGCCTGTTTCTGGTCTTGGATAATAATTATGCCACGCCTCAAGTTGTGAAAAATCCGCTTTGTACTTTTGCAGCTCTTCGATATCTTGCTGTGTGATCGTACTGGCATTCAAACTGATTTTTATTTGGTGTGACCAATTCGCGATTTGCTCATTGGACAAATGATAGTCCATCCGCAAACCAGTGACTCCTATTTCTTTTAACGGCTCAAGATTTTCAAAAGAAAAACCTGCACGTGTCAACGCGTCGCCGGAAATATCTACCATCAAATCTAAATGGTGGCGCTGAGCTTCTTTGCCCAGTTCTTCAAGGCGTTGTTTATACGAGGCAGCATCATCTTCTGGTATGTGCATCGAAGTGAAGATACCTGTAAAGCCATTTGCTGCCATTTTTTGAATGTATGCTCTTTTTTCATTTGTCAGATCATCATTCATAAAAATCGAGAAACCAAACATCTTGTTCCCTCCATCCGTGTATCCGTATTCATTTCACAAGATGAGTATAGCGCTTTCGAAATGAAATTTCAAGCTTTTATAAAAAATAACTTAATTTCATTTCTTGTTATGTGTAAAAAAATCACAGAACCTACGTTACGGCTCTGTGATTTCTGTATTATAAAAACCTTCTTTACTTATATAAAAATAACCTCATATATATCAGCTCTATTCCCTTTTACAGAAAAAACGGCTTATTTGATGCTCATCATGCTTTCTTTTGGTTCAAAAGAAAGCAATTCTGTGTTGTCTACATAAAAGTCAAAGAATGTTTGATTTGGCATTGGGTTGAAATAGGCATTGATTACTCGAATCAGCGAATTATGACAAACCAGCAGATAAACATTTTCTGTATCTGCTAAACATTCTTCTATTAATGGAACGACACGCGCATACATGTCCATCACTGACTCGCCGCCAGGAAAACGTACAGAAAATTCTAAATGAGCTTTTTGGAAAGCATCTTCTTTACTAGGCATGCCATCATATTCCCCAAAGTCCATTTCATATAGACGTTCATCCACGGTCAATTCTAATTCATTCAATTCCGCTACTGCTTGCGCTGTTTCTTTTGCTCTTTGCAGGGGTGAATGGATGATTTTCGTTACAGGGACTTCAAGTTTTGCTACTTTTTCAGCAAGAAGTTTGGCTTGTTCTTTTCCTTTTTCAGTTAACGGGACGTCGGCTCTGCCGCTGACTAACCCTTTTGCATTCCAAGTCGTTTCACCATGTCTTGTTACATAAATCATTATTCCAGCTCCTTCAATCGTTCTCGCCGTCATTGTACACTAATTGTTCAATTGCTGCCAGTTTCCTTGACCGGATGTAATTGGATGACTTGATCCGAGACTTTTTTCAAAAACGTTTGGTCATGTTCGACAAGAAGCATTGCCGGCTGGATTTCTAAAATCAATTCTTCCAATTGTTTTTGGTTGAACACATCAAGATAATTCAGCGGTTCATCCCAAATATACAATTCGGCTGGCTGCGCAAGTGATTTTGCCAATTCGACTTTTTTCCGCTGGCCCATACTCATCTGTTCGATTTTATTGTGGAAAACTTCTCTTTCCATTCCTAATTTACGCAGATTATTCAAAAACGCTTCATAATCCAAATTGTTTTTTTCAGCAAAATCGCTCAATGTCCCTTGGTTATCCACATAATTTTGCCGCACATAACTGATTTTTAGTTTTTGCGGACGTGAAACGGTTCCTTTCGCCTCGCCACCAAAACTATTTAACAGATATTGGATGATCGATGATTTGCCGGAACCATTTGGACCTGCTAAAGCGATTCTTTTGCCAGCTTCAACACTGAAATCAACGGGCTCAAACAGTGGTTCATCATAACTCAGCTGCAATTTTTCAACTTCAAGAAGCCGCTTATGGTGAGATGGCTGGTAGTTGAGTGTCAAAGGATCGATATATTCGATATCTTTCAACAGCTTTTCTTTTTCACCAATCTGACTATCCATACGTTGGACGATTGCTTTTGATCGTTTCATTGCTCGCGCAGCATCAGCACCAATTGCTCCTTTGTCCATGCGGCGCATCTCTGTGTCAATGAACCCGGTATTCTTCTTAGCTTTATCACCTTCGCGAGAACGCGACCACTCCGCTTTTTCAGCCGCTGTTTTTTTCAAACGCCCGATTTCTTTCTTCAGCTTTTCATTTTGCGCAAGTTCAAATGCATCTTTCATCTTTTTCTGTTCTTCATAAACAGTAAAGTTTCCTTGATATAATTCTAATTTGCTTTTTTCGATTGCTAAAACATGATCAACGACCTCGTCAATAAAACTGCGGTCATGGCTGACTACGATGAATCCTTGATTTTTCTTTTTCAAGTATTCCGCTACTTGTTCTCTGCCTCGGATATCCAAATGATTGGTTGGCTCATCGATCAGCGGGAAATGCAGATCATCAACAAAAAGGAGCGCCAGTAATACTTTTGTTTTTTCGCCGCCAGAAAGGGAATCGAAAGGCCGCCATAAAATATCCGGATCAGCTTCCATCAAATTGAGTTCTCTTTCGATCTCCCATTGTTCAAATGTACTGATATCATTCAATACATAGTAAGTTAAACGGTCTGTTTCCTGTGTTTTTTGCGGAAAGTAGACAAACTCCTGTTGATGACTGATTTGTCCTTGATAAGGAAGTTTTCCTTGCAGAATGGAGAGCAGCGTTGTTTTCCCACGACCATTCCGTCCAATCAATCCTAATTTCCATTTTGTGTCAAAGTTCAAATCGGCTTGTTCGAACAGCATCGTTCCTTGATTATCATAGCCGAAAGTTAGTTGTTTGATTTCTATTTTAGACATATGTCTCACCTCATTAAAAAAAGACTAGTCCTATTTTCAGAACTAGCCGACAAGACGAGACACAAAAAGACCCGTACATTGATCGCCTAAGCCAATCCTGAAAATCTGCACACTGCTCCCTTGGTAAAAAAGGTACAGTCTGAATGCAGCTTCAACAAATTGACTTATTTTTTCAATGCACGGATCCCTCACTTCGTTTATTTGACAAAAAGATACCACATCTTTTCATCAGCTGTCAACAAAAAGTAATTTTTTTAAAATGACAGCCTTTAAATAACATTCATTAGCTTATATTTCTTTTTCACGATAAAAGTTTTCCCATTTTCACAAACAAAATAGTCCAATTTTTTGATTTTTTCTATATACTAGACTAGAAAGAACAAATCGTAAGGAGAGAATGTTTATGAAAATTGCTATTGCTGGCGCCGGTGCCATGGGAAGCCGGATTGGACTAATGCTTCATCAAAGCGGAAATGACGTGATCTTGATTGATCGCTGGCCAGAGCATATCCAAGCGATCCGCGAAAACGGACTAATCGCAGATTTCAACGGGGAAGAAGTTGTAGCGAAAATCCCTATTTTTTCTCCAGAAGAAGTTGTTGAAAGCGGCTTGCAAGCTGATTTGATCGTCGCTTTGACGAAAGCGAACCAACTAGATGGTATGTTCCAAGCTATCCAATCAATCATCACAAAAGACACACATGTTTTATGTTTATTGAACGGACTTGGACATGAAGATGTTTTAGAAAAATATGTACCAAAAGAAAATATTTTATTTGGTATCACGATGTGGACTGCTGGTCTTGAAGGTCCTGGAAGAGCAAAACTATTAGGAAGCGGCGAAATCGAATTAGAAAATCTTGAACCTGCTGGCAAAGACTTTGCCTTACAAGTTGTCGACACATTTAAAGAAGCAAACTTGAATCCAGTATATAGTTCAAATGTCCGCTATTCTATTTGGAGAAAAGCCTGCGTGAATGGTACATTGAACGGCCTTTGCACAATTTTAGACTGCAACATTGCAGAACTAGGCGCACAAAATGTTTCTCACTCCTTAGTGACAACACTAGTAGCTGAATTCGCTGTTGTAGCCGAAAAAGAAGGAATCATCCTTGATCAAGAAGAAGTGGTTCGCCACATCGAAGCAACGTACGATCCAAATGATATCGGCCTTCACTATCCTTCTATGTATCAAGATTTAATCAAAAATCATCGTTTAACAGAAATCGACTACATCAACGGAGCTGTTTGGCGTAAAGGAGAAAAATACAGTATCCCAACGCCTTATTGTGCTTTCTTGACACAATTGATCCACGCAAAAGAAGGTTTATTAGACGCAAAATAAAGCTTTTTTAAATAACATCTATTCGAAAAAACAGAGCTTTGCAAAGACTGGACACATAAATGTCCAGTCTTTTTTTGTTTAGCTACAGCTGCATTTCTTCTCTTCGTGATTTTCTTTCTATTATGTAAGCATTCTATTCGCTTTTCCCTTACGAAAAAAGCTATGATAAAGGTACTCTAAAAACTAGTGAAAGCGAGGGAGATTTATGTCTGCAAATTCCGTTTTATTGATTCCTAAAGATAAAGAATTATATTTCTTTTCTTCTATTGCTTCCTTTGACGTTATTTCTGGGAAAGAGCTATTTAATGAATCTTTTTTTAAAGAACATCCATCATTGGACCATTATGAATTGATCATCTTTTTAGATTATGGATTTGACACAGAAATGGCTGCGCGGATTCGTTCGCATGTTTCGGGAAAAATCATTTTATTCTTTTGGAACCATTTCAAAAAGGAACATTTCCAGCTGCTTGAAAAAGCCCAAAATGAGCCGGCAATCGATGAAATCTACCATTTTGATGCACTTGAGGCAAACGCTCTGAAATTGAAACACAACAGTTCTTTTTATTCCAGCGAAATGAAGATTCCGCACAATATCCCTGAATATGATTTATTCTTTGGTGCGACTAACCATGGGCGTAAAGAAAAAGCCGAAGCATTGAAAAAAGAATTTGATGCACTGGGTTTACGGACAGATTATTTTATTCTCCCGCTCAAAGGAAATGAACAAGCTGGTTATCTGCCCTATCCAGAATACTTGGAACGGACTTCTCATTCTGCCGGGATTCTTGAATTGCTTCGCGAAGGACAGCATGGGGTCACATTACGAACATTCGAATCGGTTTATTTCCAGAAAAAGCTGCTTACAGCAAACAAAGTGATTTCTCATTATCATTTTTATGACCCAGAAAACTTCTTTTTATTAAATGAACGACCACTTGCGGAACTACCTGATTTCTTGCATCGACCTTATCGTCCAGTGGAACAAAAATATCTTGAATTTTTCGATGCACAGAATTGGGCAAAACGATTTGCTAATTACGATCCTAATATCTTTAAGGAATATGAATACAAAGAAGAACTATTGAACGAAACAATTGAATTTTAAAAAAATTTTCAGAGACTAGATTTATTTCTGCAGAAATAGATCTAGTTTTTTGTTTTGGTTTTTTTCTTTTACTAAAATATGTTCTTACTACTTTTTTAAATAACGATTGGCACTTTTTCTCTATCGTTCCCTCTTCTTCATTTTCTTCGCTATTTCCCTGGTAATACAGCATTTCTCTACCTTTTACCCTAAAGAGAAGCTTTTCAGGAAATTTCAAAATGATGATTTTTCAATGAGAGTCTCCTAAATTTTTATAGAAGTGTTGAAATTGTCAGAATATTTGGTATTATTAGTCAATAATAAAATTGTTATGTTTATTTCAGAAAAGAGGATGCTTATGGAAAACACCAAACTAAAAAAACAAATGAGCTCGCGGCACATCACTATGCTGGCTCTAGGCGGCGCAATCGGTGCAGGACTATTCAAGGGAAGCGGAGAAGCAATTGGTATTGCCGGCCCTGCTGTTCTCTTAGCTTTTTTAATTGGTGGATGTGTACTCTTTATTGTAATGAATGGATTAGGAAAACTTGTCTTAAATGGTGAAAACCAACAAGGCTTATCTGGGCTTATCCGCCCTTATCTTGGCCATCATTCTGCTGATTTTATCGATTGGGTCTATTGGTCTTTATGGATGATCAATATTATCGCCGAGGCAGTGGCAGCCGCATCTTTCTTGCAGCTTTGGTTCCCTCACGTACCAACTTGGACTTTTGTACTGATCTTAGCTGTGTTGACTACGCTGATCAATCTTTATTCAGTCAAACTTTTTGCTGAAACAGAGTATTGGTTGGCATTTGCTAAAATCAGCGTTATCATTTGTTTGATCATTTTCGGCGTTTATCTTGTGTTCCAGCAAATCATGCATCAAGGGATGATGCCTACATTTAGCCGTTTGACTGATCATGGCGGTTTTTCGCCACATGGAATGAAAGGAATCATCAATTCCTTGTTAGTTGTTATCTATTCTTACGGCGGCTCTGAGCTGATCGCAATTACTGTCAGTGAAGCAGAGAATCCTAAAAAAGCGATTCCTAAAGCAATCAGAGGTGTTATGGGAAGAATCATTTCTTTTTACATCATTCCATTATTGCTTTTATTGATCATCTATCCTTGGAACACTTTGGCAATTACAACTGTCAGCCCGTTTGTGATGATTTTTGAGAAAATGCATGTTCCTTTTGCAGCGGATATCGTAAATTTCGTGATTGTTCTAGCACTTTTCTCTTCTATTAATTCTGGCGTATACGCAGCCTCTCGTACATTGTTCTTCCGTTTGAAAGACAAAGAAGGTGCGGCTAAGAAACTTGCTGTTTTAAACAAACATCATGTACCACAACGTTCTGTTATCTTTTGTACAGGTGTCTTGTACTTAGGCGTTGTCCTTTCTTACTTTGTTGGTGATGATCTATTCGGTTATCTTGCCGGTTCGCTTTCTTATACTGTATTAGTTATCTGGCTGATGATCAGCGCGGCTGCTTTTATTTTAGCGTTGAAACAACGTACAACTTTTGGTATCTTTATCAATTCAGTTGCTCTACTCGTTCTTAGCTTGATTTTTACAGGGATCTTGTTCACGAACTCGATTGGTGTTACTGTTTTGACGGCCATTCTATACTTGGTTATTTTCTTCAGTTATAGAAAAGATAAAGACAGAGAAGCTGTTTCTCTAGCAAACTAAAACATGACAAAAAACCATCGAAGCATGTATGGATGCTTCGATGGTTTTTCGTATTTTTTCTCTATACTTTTGACTGCTTAGTTAAATCCACTTTTGTGATACCTAAGCCAGTGAAGGCACTCACCATCGAGAAAACTGGAGACAAGAGACTAAAGAAAACAAATGGCAAGTAGCTCAATGTTGGAATACCGAATGTACTTGCGACAAAACTGCCTGCGATTCCCCAAGGTACTAAGTAATTGATTACCGTTCCGCCATCTTCCAAGGTGCGGCTCAATACGGTGCGATCAAAACCAGCTTTTTCGTAAGTTTCCTTGAATGCATTTCCTGGTAAAATCACAGATAAAAATTGTTCTCCAATAAACAGATTGACCCCGATACCTGTCAATAACGTTGTCAAAATCAACTTAGGCGTATTGGTCATTTTTTTCGATACAACTTCCATCACTGTAGAAATCAAACCAAATTCAATCAGCAGACCGCCAAGAGATAATGTTAAAATAATCAAGGAAACAGTCGGCATCATACTTTCGATCCCGCCGCGACTCAGCAAGGCATCGATTTGCTGATTCCCTGTGTGTGCAGAAAATCCTGATTCAATAACTGTTGCAAGTTTCGTCAAAGAAGTTTGCGGATGTTGGATCAAGATCATCACGATAGCCACCGCAATGTTTAGCAAAATCGTCAAAATCGCTGGTATTTTTCTCCAAGCACATAACAGCATCAATACTAGCGGAAGCAAGGACCACAAAGAAATCGTAAAATTACTTTCTAAGACTGCTACTACTTCATTGATAGCAGAAAGACTGGTTGTCCCTTCTGTATGGCCTAAAAACATGAATAAAAAGAAAGATAAGACAAATGCAGGAATCGTTGACCACATCAAGTGCTTGATGTGTTTGAATAAATCCACTTCGACGATTGCCGCAGCTAAATTCGTTGATTCAGATAACGGAGACATCTTGTCCCCAAAGACAGCCCCAGAAACGATTGATCCAACGACTAAGGCAGGATTCAATCCTAATGTCGTACCGATCCCAAAAAACGCGATCCCGATCGTCGACATGACAGTAAAGGCACTTCCAACAGCACTCCCAACGATTGCACATACAACAAACACCGAAGGCACAAACCATTGGACACTAATCAATTTAAAGCCAAAAACCATAAGTGTAGGGATGATTCCTGCTTGTATCCACACAGCAATCAGCGCACCAACTAGAATAAAAATAAAGATGGGGATAATTCCTGGTTTGATTCCATTGATGATCCCTTCATGCAGGATCTCTGATGGAAATCTTTTGATGACACCGTACAACATCACAACTCCGATTGCAGCTAATATCGCGACATTCGGCGATAAATGCAGTCCAACCACACTAATGGCGATCCCTGCAACAATTACTATCAACATACAGCTTGCTTCTAAGAAACTTGGTTTTTCTATTCTATTCATAAAAATTCTCCTTTTTGTTTGTATTCTACGTATCAAAAAGGGAATAATATCGTATTACGCCGCCACAGTTCATCTGCCTGCCTCCTTAAAAAAATAAAAAAGCCGTTTTTAAAAGAGGACGAAAAAATTCCGCGGTACCACCTCAATTAAAAACAGACTCGTTTTTCACTTTAACATTATTCAGTTATTGACGTTTTCCCGTAATTCACTAATTAGACTTGATCGGTTCGCAGCAACCACCGACTTTCTGGACAAAACATCTAATTTGCTACTGAAAGAAACGTTTATTTTCACAAAGTTTACCTTCCCGCCCTTTAATTGTCAATAAAAAAATATTAAACATTTTTTTAGCAATGCACTCCGCTCCTCTTTCTCTAGCAGAAGTGATACACTTAAAGCGGATTCAAAAAAAGCAGAGATGCTCTGCATATTTGAGGTGAGATTCAATGGAAAATAAATTTGCTTTTTGTGTTTGGGTCAACGGTTCCGTTCGTGAGATGGCAGACTTTTATTCGCGTATTTTTGAAAAATCAAAGGAAACCAGAATCAATTATTTTTTAGATGATCTCCATGGAAAAAAAGGCGATATTTTGACAATCACTCTTGAATTAGATAACGCAGAATTTATTCTTTTAAACGGCGGTCCGGAATTCTCGACTACTCCAGCAGTTTCTTACGTGGTGGAATGTCCAACCGAAGCACAACTGCATCATTTATGGAGTGCCTTCAGCGAAAAAGGGCAAATTCTAATGCCTTTAGAAAACCATCCAGAAACTGGACTTTTCGGCTGGGTCAATGATGAATTTGGCATTTCTTGGCAATTGAAGGTCAGTGATGTACCAGAGCAAAAAATCACTCCTTGTTTTCTCTTTGCCAATGAACTGTACGGCAAAGCAGACGAAGCTATTAAAGATTGGTTAGACATTTTTTCTCATGGTACTGTGCTTGATAAATCTCAAAAAGAAGACGGTACTGTTTTATGGGCAAAATTCAAATTGTATGATCAAGAATTTTATATTATGGATAACGAAATTCCACATGATTTCGGCTTTACTATGGGCAATTCTTTTTATGTTTACTGTGATGGACAACCTGAGATTGATCGGCTCTTTTATGCGCTGACAGAAGACGGAAAAGCTTATCCATGCGGGTGGGTCAATGATCGTTTTGGCGTATCTTGGCAGTTAGTCACAAAAGATTTAGACGAGCTGCTTGATGGAAAAAATGAAGAAAAATCATATCAAACGATGCAAGCTTTATACGAAATGACAAAAATAGATATTGAAAAATTACGACGTGTTTATATGGATGCTTAATAATAGTGCAAAAATAACACCCGAGTCAGTTTTTTCTAACTGGCTTGGGTGTTTTGCTTTAGACTATTTTTATTGTATAGGGTATGTAATGTTTTTTTTGGTTATATATTATAAACGAATACTGCGATTATTTTGGTGGTGTAACGTTCCACATGTGGTTTTCCTCCTCTCTATCAGCTATCCTTAGTATAATTGGTTGTCAGCCTTTTTTCTCAAAGTGTACAGTATTACAACAGAGAAAAAACAATATTGCTGTTTTTTGTACTTAATGATTGAAAAAGCGACGTTTTTTATAGGAATGTTGCAATCTCATAACAATTTTTTGTACAAAAAAACCGGAACAGTTTCCGTAATATAACTGATCCGGTTTCCGGTTTTTTAAGCATTTTTTTATTTGATGGGTTAATCAGAGAGTCTAGTTTTTCAGGGTGTGTGATGGAATTTAAAATAATAGATTATGTAGAGATTACAAACTTACATTGGTGGTGAAACATCCCACATACTATTTCCTCCTCTCGCTCTAATTGATATGAGTTTATCAACATAGCTTTGCATTTGTTTATTTTGTAGCGTGTTGCAACAGTTTCCGTAATATAACTGTTCTGGCTTTGGGTTTTTAAGCTTTTTTATATTAGCTGTTAAAAACAGAAAGTCTTGTTTTCAGGGTGTGTGATGGAATTTAAAATAATAGATTATGTAGAGATTATAAAATTACATTGGTGGTGAAACATCCCACATACTGTTTCCTCCTCTCGCCTTAACTGACATTACTATAACATAATAATCGATATCGTTTTCATCCCGTGTTGTATTGCAACATTTTTTATTAAGTTGCCTAAACATAATAAATTTTTTCTTGCTTTCCCCAAATTACTTTTTCTAGATTTTATTTAACCAATTCTAGCCCACAATGCTTGTGCGACACTTGGCGCCCAGACACTGATCGATGTATGTTCTTGCAAGCATCGATATTGGATTCCTTGATAGACAACGATATCCCCGACTCTGTAATGAACACCTTCACGCCATTCTGTTCCTTCGATTTGTCCTGATGTTTCTGCAGTAACTGTTTGGCTGAATTCTGACGTGCCGACAGCATTTACTGCTCTTACTTTGTATGAATAAGAAGTGCTTGGCTGAAGGTTTGTATCCGTAAAGCGGGATGTAACCGACTGTCCGATCAATTGATCATTTCGGAAAATCTCATAACGGGTAACTTCTTCTTCTGCAGCATTCCCAGACCATTCGATAGTGATGGTATTTTGCGTCACATTTTGTACAGCAAGATTTCTTGGAGCTGTCGGCGCTGTTATTTGTGCCTCTTCATTTGTTGTCACGCGAACGACATTAGATAGATCCGATTTATTTCCGGCAGCATCCACAGCTTCTACCGTATAGGAATAGTCAGTATTTGGTGTTAATCCAGAATGAACAAATGACGTCGTTCTGCTTGTTCCTGCTAAACGTCCATTTTCATAAATATTGTAATGATCGACACGTACATTATCCGTTGAAGCATTCCAATTCAAAGTCACAGAATTTGCAGTCACACTTGCGGCTCTTAGATTGGCAGGTGCTGTTGGTTTCTCTGTATCAACGATTGGATTTCCTAACAGATTGCCGTATGCTTTAGCAAATGATTCGTTGTATGCTGCTCCTGCTGAATTAAATCCTTCATCCCAATTGACACTCCATGTCATGATTCCTTTCAACGGTGCCTGATTTCTTTCCATTTCTTCAAACACTCGATAAACCACACTTGGATCTTTCACATAACCATTTGCTGCAGCATCCTCATTTGCAGGTAGACCTAACGCTAAACGATTTGCTGGGATTTGGATAAATCCGCTGCTGCCTGTATCAAAAGCTTGCGACATCCCTAATAAGAAGTCATATTTTCTGGCATCATTGTTTTGCGCAATCCACTCAGTTCCGACTGACAAACCATCTCCTGCTTGGTTATAAAGCTGCGGCGCAATAAAGTCATATTCTTCTTTTAGCCCTTCAATATACGGAACATATTTGCCGTTTTCTCTCAAATATGGAAATTCTGGTGCCATTGAGATAATGAAATGCTTGCCTTGTTTCTGATAGTGTTCACGAACGATTTTCAAAGCTTCTGGAATCACTGTTTGGTTATCCCCAGCATCCACAGCTGTCTGTTCCAAGTCGATATCTAATCCGTCAAAGCCGTACGTTTCAACTTGTCGGATCACTTCATCCGCAAAAGCCTGTTCATCTCCTTTATGTAATTCGATATGAGAATCTGCCCCTCCAAGGGAAATCAATACTACACGATTTTCTGCATTCAAAGCAGCAACTTTTTCTCGGAATGCCTGATCTGACATATTATAAGGCTTGAAAGTAGGAATGCCTTCACCTGTCATAAAAGCTACCGGGATAACATTGTAGAAAGGATTGATTTTCTCTAAATCAATATCTGCCGGCTTTCCGCCTTGATATCCTGCCCCGGCACCAGCTGGCCAATTGTGATAATACCCTACAGAAACCTGTCTGTCCGAAATACTCGGCATCAAATCTGCTGCATCTTGCTGCGCTGCTAATACTTGGTTTCCCCCTAGCACTCCGCCTAACAGACACGCAGAAAATAACCACGTTTTTTTCATGTTCATTTTACTCACTCCTCTTTGTTATTTGTTACAGGGTTACTATACTCCTCGAAAAAAGAATCCGCTTTCTTTTGTGTGGAAATGCAACATAAAAAAACAATACAAGCCTATTATTCGTCTTTTTCTTACATACTAAAAATATGATTACTTTATAATTATTTTAAGATTAAAGAAACCTCATCAAATAACATTTCTTTCCACAAATAATAACTTATGTGGTATCTTTCTAATAGAAATCAGTATTTGTTTCTTAAAAAATATCAATACGTATGGAGGAAATAAATATATGCCTAATCATGCATCTCTTATCAGAAAACTAAGAAAGGAACGCGGATTAACGCAAGAACAGTTAACCTTGGACATTTCCCAAAGAGGAACTTTAGCTGCCTTTGAGTCACGGGGTACCAAAATCGGATTTGAATTGTTAACAAAATACCTCGAACGAATGAATATAACACTTACTGAATACCAGTTTTTATTAAATAATAACGAATTGACCAGCAAACAAAAACTAGCGAATCTCTTAGCTTCTCAAGAAAAAGAACTCTCTGAAGAACAAGAAAAAGCGTTGCTTGATGAATATGAAAAAACAGGCGACATCTACTACCGCATCCTTTACGCACAAAAAAAATTAATCCGCGGTTATTTACGCAATCCCTCACTTACTCCTTTTATGAAGCAAGAAATTGCTGTTATTAAAAATCATCTAGATCGTATTGATACTTGGGGACATTTTGAATTATCGATCTTTTCTAACTGTCTCTTCCTTTTTGACGATGAATATATCTTTTACTCTTTTAATCAAAGTGTGACAAAAATGGAGATGTATATCAATACCACCTATTACTCTGACTTGATCTCCAACTTCCTTTTAAACGGCGTCCGCCTCGCTTTCAATCGAGCTTCGCTGCCATTAAGAAAACTTTTCTTAGGCGAATTGAAAAAAACAGCTTTGACCTATAACAAAACCATCGATCTTGCATACTATAAAGTATTTTCAGCTTTTGATAAACTTGTAGATGGAAACCCTTCCTCTATCGGTGAAATCAATACAGGAATTGCTTTTTTCGAGTGGCTTGGACTAACTGAAGCAGTCAATTATCTCACTCGGCTAAAAGAGCAGCATTATCAACCATACAAAAATTCTTCGTTGCAATAACGACCAAAGTGATTTTCTGTCAAATTTATTCCCTATACTACGTTTTGAAAAGAATTCTTTTCAACAAATTTTTGGGAGGGTAATAAAAAATGAAAAAAAGTTTATTGATCAATGCCGGACTAGCAATGGCCGCAGCGGGGGTTATGGCCATCACTACTTCTACAGATGTTTCTGCACACGGGTATATCCAACAACCAATCAGCCGCAGTTACCAGGCATCTTTAGAGAAAAGTACACTTGGTTGGCAAGGTGCGTTTAACAAATACGGAAAAGTTATTGATGATCCTCAATCTTTAGAAGCAGAAAAAGGCTATCCAGAAAAAGGACCAGCCGATGGAAAAATCGCTTCTGCGGATGGCGCTGTTGGCGACTTTATCATGGATACACAAACTGCCACTTTTTGGAAAAAACAAACGATTTCTACAGGAACAAACAATTTTACTTGGAATTATACGGCTACACATCCAACATCAAAATGGACTTATTATATTACTAAAAACGGTTGGAACCCAGATCGTCCATTAACTCGTGATTCATTCGAAAAGATCGGTACAATTTCTGGTGAAGGACAGCAGGCAAACAGAAGACCGACACATCAAGTAACGATCCCAAGCAATCGCGTTGGTTATCATGTGATTTTAGCAGTCTGGGATGTGGATGATACGGATAATGCATTCTATAATGTAATCGATGCCAACATCGTTCCGCGAACAGTACTTAGCGATTTAGAACAATAGAAGAATATCTGAACAGGAAGTAATACACTCCTTGTGAAGTAAACACTAGAAAAAAAATCTAGTTCAACTTCAGCAAGGAGTGTATTTTTTATGCCTATAAATAAAAGCAGTTTGGAACAACGGCTTTTTTGGATGAATAAAATTATAAAACAAAAGTTCGCAGATTCATGCGTAGTATGGGCTTATATCCTGAAATCAGAAAAAAATGTTCTAACTGGATTAAACTAATCTATTTTATCCATTTGACAAGCTCTTTTTCTCAACACTTACGATTCTCAACCGGCTCATCCAGTCATCAATAGGTATATCCGCGAATATTTCCTACCTCTTCAAAACCAGCAGCAGTTCCTTTTTCTTCGAAGATAATGACTTGATTTTTTTTCAATGTAAGCAAAATATCGGTACTTGCTTTTTCTCGGATCACTCGTTCCATCAGCCCTTGCTGTGGGGCCATTAGAGGGTGTCCTTCACTTTGCAAAACTTTGATTTGCAGTTGTAATTCTTTTTGCTTTATCGTAATCACTAGGTATTCTTCTTCATGGAAGATATCTATAATTTTTGCGCCGTGATAAGTAGCTAAACGATATTCTTCTCCAGCAATTTGAAGAATGATGATTAGCCCTAAAAATTCTAAACCAAGAAACGGGATGTCTGCAGCTGAAAAGAAAAACCGTGCATCCGCAGCTTGAAATTGATTACATTGTATCCACAAATAGGCTTTAGGAAAAGAACTTCCCCAATCTTTTTCTAAATAGCCAGAACCATTGGCAAAATCGATTATTCGTCCATTCCAAGATAACTCTCCAGATACTGCATGTCCCATACTTAAGATCCCATGATAACACTCCATAAATGAAAAATAAGAAAATGGGCCCATAATACTTGGTGCATAGCGGGTTCTTTTTAGCGGTGTAAAAGGCCCATAAGTTAGCGTGCCAGTTAATGTTAATTTATTACTTTTTAAGGCAAGTTTGATTCCTTTGTCACTAAACTGATTTTCACCAATCTGAATGGATAAGCAGTCTTTGTTTATAGTTAATTCATCACTTTCAAACATGAAAATTTCTGAGAACTCATGCGTGATAACTTGAATAAAGGGGTACTTTTCTCCTTTTTCATCGATTGAATATCCAGGAATAAAGGAATAGACTTCTTGTCCAATTTGCTGTTTAAAATACCATCCCTCAAAAAAAGGAAATTTTTTCTTTTCTCCTTGATAAAACTGATCTGTTAAAATGACCATTTTTTCTCCTCCATTTAAGCAGAACTATTTTACCAAAGATTTACATAATCCCACTTTTTAAAAAAGTTATTTAAAATAGAAAGAAATAGATTATCCAAAAAATTTTCTTTTAGTTAAGGCATTTATTTCTCACTATTCATTCTATGCTACTCAAAGAGATTTTAGTTAAAAATTGCTCAATCTTGTCTATTTTAAAAAGGCAGGTCAATTAAAGAGAAAAAGCGCGCTCCCTTTTACAGGGAACGCACTTTTTCCAGATTTTTATATTTCTACCATCTACTTGATAGGGAGTGAACCAAATTTTCTGTTAAGACCATAATTTCTCGTTCATGACGATACGAAGATCTTGACCTTCTGCAATCAATTTCAATGAGGCTTTCTCTTCCGGCGTATAATTTCGAACAAAGCTCGTATCCGGAATCAAGAAAACGCCTAATCCTGCTCGCGTTGCACTGGTCGCCCCCACTAATGAATCTTCTACAGCAAAAGCTTCCTCTGATTTAAGAGATGTTTTTTCCAACGCTGTCAAATAAGGAACAGGCGAAGGTTTATTTTCCGATACTTCATCACCAAATGTCAATGTATCAAAATAATCTGTCAATGAAAACTGTGATAGAATCGCTTTTGCACGTTCGGTAACAGTCGTGGTTGCTAAACCTAATCGCAACTCTTTTTCTTTTAAAAACTGCAATGTTTCTTTTGCATAAGGCTTCAATTCGATTGAGCCGTTTGTCAATTTTTCGTAAAAATATTTTTCACGCACACTGCGGACTTCTTGAACTCTTTCTGGCGATCCTGCCATATCAACAAGTATATCAAATGTCTGCTTCCAGTTTTTTCCGCCCCAGCCATCGACAACTTCTTTCGGTACCGTGATCCCAAAATGCTCGAAGCCGTACAGCCAGCCATCGCGGTAAGTTTTTTCTGTGTCTACAAGCAAACCATCTAAATCAAAAATTGCACCTTTTAACATGATATCTTTCCTTTCGAATCTAAAAACAATGGGTCTATTCTATCATGCTTGGCAAAGAAATAACAGGATGTTCGCAAAAAGTTCTTTTTACAGAAGTTCGCCAAATTTTCGAATATAGATTTTTTTGATAACTGTTACGAGCATCAAATACCCTAAAATCGTTACGATCAACCATAGCCAATAGCTTCCTGGCAAGTGTGTCAATCCTAGATGCGCACCGAAAGTTGTAAATGGCAAGAGCGAACCGACCAAGATTCCCAAACCAGTGATGATCGTCATTGCAAAAGATGCTGTACTTTGCACAAATGGGATTTTTGGTGTTCTCAATGTATGAAGCACTAATGTTTGTGTCCACAATGATTCAACAAACCAGCCAGCATGGAAAACAGCAATAAATAATGCTTGTTGTGCTGGAGCCAATGTATGGAAACTTCCTCCGGCAATTGCTGGACAGATAACAAAATACATCAATAAATAAGTCGTAATATCAAAAACTGAACTTGTTGGTCCAAAGTAGACCATAAATTTACCAATCGTTGAAGCTTCCCATTTTTTTGGTTTTGCCAAATATTCTTTATCCATATGATCCCATGGCAATGAAACACATGAAACATCATAAATCAGATTCAAGAATAAAAGTTGTACCGGCAGCATTGGTAAAAATGGCAAGAATGCACTAGCAATCAATACTGAAAACATATTTCCGAAGTTTGAACTTGCAGTAGCTTTGATATACTTCATGATATTTCCGAAAATCTCACGACCAGATAAGATACCTCGTTCCAATACCATCAAGTCTTTTTCTAGTAAAATGACGTCCGCAGATTCTTTTGCGATATCCACTGCAGTATCTACAGAAATTCCGATATCTGCCACTTTCATTGCTGGTGCGTCGTTGATGCCATCACCTAGAAATCCTACTGTATGTCCATTTCCCCGCAAAGCTACTGTCAAGCGAGCTTTTTGCTGTGGGTTCAATTTAACAAAAACGTCATTTTCTTCTGCTGTTTTGGCTAATTCTTCATCATCCATTTGGGCAATTCTTTCACCTGTGATCAACTCTTTGATCTCTAGTCCTACTTGGCGGCAAACAGAGCGAGTCACTAGTTCATTGTCTCCCGTCAATACTTTGACAGCTACACCATGATCTCTCAAAGCTTGCAGCGCTTGTTTTGTTGTTTCTTTTGGTGGGTCAAGGAACGCAAGATAACCAATCAACACCATGTCAGATTCATCTTTGACAGAGAATTCTCCGACTACGCTTGGGTTTGTTTTTTGTGCGACACCAATGACGCGCAACCCGTCTTCATTCAAATCTTTGACTTTTTCCAATACTTGCTGTTCAAGTTCTTTTGTCAAAGGAACAGCGACTCCGTCTACATCAAGGAAGCTAGAGATGCTAAGCATTTCTTCGATTGCTCCTTTGGTGATCATTTGTGTTTTTCCAGCAGCATCTTCGACAACGACACTCATGCGGCGGCGTTCAAAGTCAAAAGGGATCTCATCAACTTTGCGATAGTTGATATTTTCAGTGTCGAGCGTTTCTTCTGACTCTTCAATAATCGCTACGTCCAAAAGATTTTTCAGACCGGTTTGATAATAGCTGTTCAAGTAAGCATGACGTAAAACACGGTCGTCTTCTGCCCCTGCACAATTCATGTGATATTCCAAAATGATTTTATCTTGAGTCAATGTTCCTGTTTTATCTGTACACAACACATCGATGGCGCCAAAATTTTGGATGGCGTTTAGATTTTTGATGATTGTTCCTTTTTTAGCCATAACGTTTGCGCCTTTGACTAAATTCGTCGTAACGATCATTGGCAGCATTTCTGGTGTCAAACCAACAGCAACTGATAATCCAAACAGTACGGCTTGAAGCCAGTCACCTTTCGTAAAACCGTTCAATACAATAATAGTCGGAGCCATCAATGCCATAAAGCGGATCAATAATAGAGAAGTTTTATGGATTCCTAATTCAAAACTAGATTTGATTGGTTTTTCCGTCAATGTTTGTGCAACATGTCCAAACAATGTGTTTTTTCCGACTGAAACAATGATTCCTTCTGCGCTTCCGCTGATAACATTGCTGCCCATGAATACTAGATTTTCGTAACTTGTTTCACTTTGGTCGGCAGCTTCGCAAGGTCCAGCTTTCTTTTCTACCGGATAGCTTTCACCCGTCAAAGCGGCTTGAGAAATAAACAAATCTTTTGATGATAACAGACGCATATCAGCAGGGATCATGTCTCCCGCTGACAAACGTACGATATCACCGCAGACGATTTCTTCCATTGGTATTTCTTCATATCGTCCGTCTCTTTTGACTGCTGCTGTTACTTTCACCAATGTCTTCAATTTTTCAGCTGCTTGATTGGAGCGTACGGATTGGATCAAGCTCATCGTCCCGCTGATAATAACCATTGCAAAAATGATCAATACACCGAAAAGATCTTTTTCGCCGGGCGCTGCCAAGACATATTCAGTGATGAATGAAATAATTCCTAAAGTAATCAGCACCAATGTAAAAGGTGTGATATATGCTTTGATGATTTCCAAAAATAATGGTGTTTTTTTGCCATACGCAATTGAATTATCGCCAAATTTTTCCCGTTGTTCTTCTGCTTGTACTGTTTCAATACCATTTCCTGATGTATTGAAATGTTGAAATAGTTCTTTTTCTGTTTGCTTAGCAAAAGCTGTGTAGATTGTTTGTGTATTTTTCTTTTTTTCCATTTTTCTGTCCTTCTTTCTGTTTCAAACTAAGGACTTAAGGAAATTCGGTAAACAAGCTGAAAACAAATAAACAATAGCCGCTTGTTTGTTTTTTCAATAAGTCCTTCTGATCGGGATGACTGTCGTCCATTTGTTTTCATCTCCTTTACTCTTTTTTGGGGTCAGTCAGGAACTGAATCATTTGCAGGCAAACAAAAAACCTTTCGCCAAAAACTCAGCGAAAGGTTAAAAAAGCGCACAAAAAAAGCTCTCTTGATCTAGTCGTTGAGTTTTGGCACTATACAACGTAAAAAGCATTTGCTTTTAGCTGCCTTATGAAAAGCCTTGTATTCGACAATTCCTGTTCTACCCATTGGCGTCTCTCGACATTTTTGGGCAGCAGCCTGTGTTTGTATAGGAGCCTCACCTAACAAATCTATTCAAATTTCCTTAGCTAATATAACAACCATTTCCCAAAAAGTCAAATACATTTAAAAAAAATTGTTATTTTGACTAAAAAAGATAAATTCTTCGCAATTGCAGCAACGGCTAAAATTTGTCGGAATGATTTTTTGTGTCTATAATAAAATCAATAAGGAAAAAGGAGTGAACGATATGGAAAGAACACTCGTCATCATCAAACCAGACGGCCTTCGCCGACGACTAGCAGGAAAAATCATCCAGCGTTTTGAAGAAAAAGGATTTTCGATCGTCGAAATGAGACAAGAAACAATGTCCCGCGAATTAGCGATGGAACATTATCACCATTTAGTCAATCGAAGCTTTTTCCCGGAATTGATCAGCTACATGACTTCTGGTCCTGTCGTATATATCGTCCTCGAAGGCGAAGAAGTGATCGATCTGGTCAGAAAAATGGTCGGTGCCACAAAAGCAGCGGATGCCGCCCCCGGAACGATTCGCGGCGACTATGCAAAACCTGGAACTGAAAATATCATCCACGCATCCGATTCTCGAGATGCTGCTGAAAAAGAGATCCAACGCTTTTTCGGCTGAGATCATCTAAAAAAAATCATAAAGTACAATCAACCAAATAAACTGCTTCAAGAGATACGTTCAAAAAGGCTGAATCTCCCATTCTGCCAAACTTTGGATCTATGTCTTCGAAGCAGTTTTTCGTTTTTCCTTATCAATAAACGCCGCTGCTCTTTATTCTGCTTTAATCAAGTTCTCTTCTAACAGCTTTCGTTTTTCTGCACCCATCAGATATTCGATTGTACAAAAAAACAGACTTGCTTCTTCCGTTGAAATAACTTCTCCTAATCGTGTCATGATCATTTTTTTGTAATATTCCGACATCAGCCATTCATAAATCACTGCATCTTTTTCTTGCTGCGATAAGCTTTTTTGCAGATCATCATTGATTGAACGTGCCTTTTTCAGCCGATTGCTCTCAATGTAGGTCAAGGTAAGATTGGTCAAAAAACGATATAAGATCTTCTCATGGTTGTGGAAACTTGCAAATTGCCGCATTCTTTTTTTGATTCTCGTATAGTTGCTTTCAATGAAGGCATCGCTGAATAAAAATGGATACTCTGCCAAAATATCTAATTCGAACTGTCCCATTTCTTGAATGTGTGCGAAATACTCTTCGATCTTTTTGCATTCATAGCGCATGAAATCCATTTGAAATTCTGAAAAACGCTGCTTCTCTGTTTTCAAGAACATTTGGATATTCAAAACAAGGTAATAGATATCTGCGGATTTCTTGAATTTCTTTCGATTGTTCGCCACTTCTTTGTAGGGATCGAAATTCTCTTCTTGGACTTTATTCAGAACACGTCGGCTGTGTTTCGTTTTTTTCGGTGCTTCGATCGTATTCCTAAGCCACTCATATTCTGCTAGAGAGATATTCAAGCGGTCTAAAAAAGCTTTCAGTGTCAAAAATGAGATTTTCTTGACTGAATTATTCTCCATTCCGACTAGTGATGTTTTCGAACAGATTCCTTGAGACAGCTGCGTTTGCGTGACTTTCCGGCTGGTTCGAAGTTGTTTGATCAATTCTCCGTCATGCATAATTGGTGAATCCTCCTTGATAAATTTAGATATAGATTTCTGATTCATAATTAGATACGCAGAAATAATCAAACTATTTTCTAAAAACGAAAAAACTCACTTCTTTTTTTAAGAAGTGAGTTTGATCGAAAATCCTGTGCTTATTTCGGATACAAACCGACTGTTGATTGATTCCCGTTTTGAGAATAGACACTCGTTGATTTGCTGCCTTTTTCTTTTTCGATTGCTTGATTTTTTTCTGCTTCATTTTGATAATCATATTTCTTTGGATCAATGGTTTCAAAGCCATTTGGAACATAGAAGCGAAGCAGATTTTCCTGATTCAATTTATCCGATAGGCTGAGTGCTGTTTTCACTTTTTCCTGGTCTTTGTCGATTTCGTCTTTGATACCGAGTTTCTCCGGATCAACGATTTCACCTGTCTTATTGTCGTAGGTTTTTCCGCCTAATTCCGTGTAGTTCGGTGTGACAAAGTTGCCATTTCTAAAAGCGACGACTTGATCATGCTCTTTTGAGAGTAAATCTGTCCCAAAATGAACATATTCTTTGTCGTCCACACCCGCTAAATGAAGCAAGGTAGGCAGTACATCGATTTCCCCGCCATACGTATGGTCCACTCTTCCGCCAGTGTAACCAGGAATATGGATCATCAATGGAACACGCTGCATTTGCGCATTATCAAAAGAATCCCATGTTTCAGGATCTTTTCCTAGTGCTTCAGCCAAATCTTTATTATCTGTATTAGAAATACCAAAATGATCACCATAAATAACAAACATAGAGTTTTGATAAATACCAGAATTCTTTAAATACGTAAAGAATTGCTCTAAGGATTGGTCAAGATAATGTGCCGTACGAACATAATTGTCCACTGTACTGTTCCCCGTATCCAAAGAAGGAAAATCAAAATTCTTGTCATCCGTATAATACGGTGTGTGATTTGTTACAGATAAAAATTTAGCATAGAAAGGTTGTTGAAGATGTTCAAGATAACTTGCTGATTCTTTGAACAAATCTTTGTCCAAAATCCCGTATCCTAATGTCTCATCTGAATCTTCGAAGTATGAACGGTCAAAGAAATTTTCATACCCTAGATTTTTGTATACATGGTCGCGATTCCAGAAACTTGCGACATTTCCATGGAAAACAGCACTGGTATAACCGTTTGTTTGATTAAGGATCGCTGGCGCGCCTTGGAACACATTATCTGATCCAAGTTCAGTAAATAATGACCCTTGCGGCAAACCAAATGTGCCTGTTTCTAACATGTTTTCGGCATCACTTGTTTTCCCTTGCCCTACTTCATGGAAAAAGTTGTCGAAACTGATTGTTGACTGATTTGAAAAAATACTATTCAAGAATGGTGTAACTTCTTGTCCATCTACTTTCATATTGATCAAAAATTGCTGGAAGCTTTCCAAATGAAGGACAATGATATTTTTTCCTTTGGCAAGACCATACATATCTGGATCAGGTTCTGCGTAATGTTCTTTTGTATATTTCAGTACATCATCGATTCCGTTGCTGCTGGCATGTGCGCGTACGCTGCTGGTCATACCTGTTTTGATCCCGTCATAAACAGTATACGCATCGATTCCAAGATATTTGACGATATAAGAACGGTCAAATGTACGTTGCAGCAATTGCGGACGATTGGCTTCGCTCATTGCTAGATTGGCTGAAAAAATCAAGAATGAAAGACAAGTGATCGCGAAGGCCATTGGTTTCTTAAATGGTTTATTGGTCAAACTTACTTTCTTTCGCCACATCCAAATAAGCACACCAATATAGACCAGAATATCTAGCCAATAAATAATGTCGTGGAAATCCATCAAAGCAAACGAACTTCCAGATAATCCTTGCGAAACTTTAGAAAAACCGAGTACTGATTTGATGGTGATGAAGTCGGTAAATTCTCGATAAAAAATAATATTCAGGTATAAGATCACTGTATTTATGATGTCTAAAATCAAAAGCCAGATCAGTGCTGTCCTTTCTTTTTTGACATAGAGCACTAAGCCGAATAACAGCAAAGTCGTCGCTAAAGGATTGAACCATAAAATAAAATGTTGGATCCCGCCTTCTACTCCTAGCGAAAAATCTGTATAGTAAGCAAACATTGTTTTTAACCAAAAAAAGAAGCTTACTAGCAGAACGATATTCAAACGATTCTGACACAATTTTTTTAGCTGCGCCACAAACATCCCTTCTTTCTGAGTTTGGACTTACTTTACACCTTAAAAATGAAAAATCGTGAAAAAAATCATTAGAGGCAGAAAATTTTACTTTTTGTTAAAAAACAAAAAAACTGCTGCAGAGATATCCCCTTTTCAAACTAGGCGGTTACCTCGGTGTCAGCAGTTTATTTCTGTTATCGAGTCTGGCTTTATTGCGCAGGCTCCTGCATCGTTGTCTCTGTGGTACTTTCTTCTGCAGTATTGGTTGTTTGGGTCGGCTGCTGCGTGTTTGCTTTTTTCCATTCTTTCAGCCGATTTGCTACTGTTTCTTCATCAACTTTGTCTGAATAGCTTTTGATTACTTTGCCGTTTTTCATGCGTGCTAATTTTTCACCATCGCTTGCATGCAAAAGCACAAGTAACGATTTGTCTTTGAACTGATATTGCCGCAAAGAAATCGCACTTAACACATCATTGATATTCGTAAATTGATTCTTTTCTTTTCCTTTAGGCAGGTATATCTCTAATTCACCTTTGTCATAATTTTCTTTAAACGTATAATCTTCCCACCAATACGTCGAAAATTCACCTTTGAATTGATCTAACGACTTTTTGCTTGCGATCGTCGTTTCTGGAGTTGTCTGTTTGATATCTGCGTTAGTTTTTCCAGTGATAGCCGCTGAAAGCAGCAGAAAAACAAAAAAGCCTGCCAGCCAGAAAAGCAGAAAGGGTCTTTTTTTCCTCATACCTTCTTTCACTCCCAAATTAAATTCGCCTGTTCTATTATATACTTAATTTGGTTTTGACGAAGCAAAAAAGCGCAAAAAAGCAGAAATAATTTTTCTGTTAAATAAAATAACGTAAAGAGCGCCTTTAGTAATACAGGATATAGGCTCATTTTCTCAAAAATAACTTTTTTACCTTAAAAAATAGTTGTGAAACAAAAGAACGCTCTCACTAAACAGAACGCTATTAGATTTTTGATCTCAAAACTAAGAAAAAACAGATGAGCAAGCGCTTACGATTGTTACATTCTCGTTTTTTATTTATCAAAACGGTTTCATTTTTCACGGATGAGTTTCGTGTTTGCTTTTAGAGTGGTATAATCCTTGTATCCTATTAAACGGAGGCAGGATTTTGAAGAAATTAGCAATGATATCTGCTTTAGCTCTGAGCGTTTTTATATTTTCAGGCTGTACGATCTTTGGTTCTGGCCAGTCAACTGATGAGACAACGGAATCTTCTACACTCGCAGCAGAAGAAACAGATATCACTAACAGCGTCTATACGTTAAAAGTTCGCGAAGATATGGATCTGGTGAGTGGTCAAATCTCGTTCAAAGACAACAAAATGGAATGGACACGTTCTTATAACAAAAACAGCACTGATTCTTCTTCCAGTGAACAAGCGACAACTTTGCTAGAAGATGTGACGATCACCACAAAAGAAGATCAGTACATTGTCACCGGAAAAGAAAACGGAAAAACTGTCGAAATCATTTTTACGAAAGTCGGAAACTTTCGAATCAAGGACGAGAGCGGTAATATCTATAGTCTCTGATTCGTTTTCGAGAAGTATTCAAACAGAAAAAAACAAGTATATGAATGAGGGTATTTTTATGAATGAAGGGCAAGAAAAATTTTTAGCATTCTTTTTAGCAAATGCAAAAGATGATCAAAAAGAAGAAGCAAAACAATTATTGATGAACAGTTTTGCAGAGCAGCAGCAGAAAAAAATGACCAGCGCAGAATTCGCGGAATTAAATGAGAAGCTTCTGCCTTTGATCAAACCAGAAAGTCTTGAGACTGTTACACAAGCAATGATGCATTTTTCACAACAATTATCATAAACAGCAAACCCCAAAAACGCAGCTGCGTTTTTGGGGTTTTGTTATTTATTAAATTTTTTTACAACTTTTCCTAAAAGCATATATTACAAAAAAGGACTATTCAGAGACTTCTGATGTCTTTTCTGTCAACGTTCCTAAAATTTGACCTTTTGCTGGCTGGTTCTCTGTATAGTAGCTTAGATGTGTTTGGTCTGCTACGTCCATTTCTGCCAATTTTGCTTTGATTTGTTCGATCACTTCTCCGGCATGTTCTGGATTTTCTACAAAATCATAACGGTCGCCGTCGATTTGGATTTTTGGACAAACATCAAATTCATCGTACCAGCGATTATATCGCTCATTTAATGAAGCATAATAGTCATAAAGCGTTTGATCGCTTTCCAACTGTTCATAATCACGCCCTCTTTTTTTGATACGTTCCAACATCGTAGGAAGAGAAACTTTGATATGGACCATCAAATCCGGTCTTTTTTTCGGTGCTACATCATCTAATTCATGAAGCATCGTGTCGAGTAAATGATCGTATTGCTTCACTTCCATCTCGCTTACTCGTCCAAGATCTGCGTTTAGATGAAACAAAAGACTGTCTTCATAGATTGAACGATCCAATACGTTGTCATCGTTGATCAACGCATTTTTCATTGCTAAGAATCGCTTGTTCAAAAAGAAAATCTGCAGTAAAAACGCATATTGTTCAGGATTCGAATAAAATAAAGGCAATACCTCATTATCCTCCACATTCTCATAAAACGGACGAGAGTTGATCTCGTTAGCAAGCATATCTGTCAAACTACTTTTTCCCGCACCTATTGTTCCTGAAATTAAAATCACTGACATACAATCCTTCCTTTATTATAAATACCACCTATAGTGAAACATTGACGCTTTGTCGACGAATACCTATTCGATATCTTTTTTATTTTGGGATCTGCTTATCAAGCCCATTCAATTATTGGATCCCAATGACTAAAAATCTATTCTCATTCTACTCCTAATTTTCTTAAAAAAAAGACTAGATTTTGTGTTTTATTAATGGTATGAAGAAATCAAAACACAATATATAGTGTTTTTTTAAATCCTTACTTATGTATATGGAGCTAACGAAAATAAAAGTGATATTGTTATTTTTAAATAAAAAAACAAAAACAGCTGTAAAAGCTGTTTTTGCAGAAACGAACACGCTCGCTCAAAAGATAGAAGCAGGTAAAATGTTGCTGTGGAAAAGAGCTGTCTTTAAATTTCAATGAAACATAACAGAAAAAATACACTCAGATTTGCGTCCGCCAATAACGAAGTCTGCTTTTTCTTATCGGTTTCGCTGAAATCTAAAAGTAAACGCAGCTGCGGTATTTATCCAACGACTGGATTTTTCGCTTTTCTTTCGTTAAAATAGTTCCAAACGGCACTGCTTATCGACTATGGCAAGTTGATCGGTCAGCATCTGTTTCCTTCTCTTCAAGCAGCTGCTACTGCTTGAAGAGAAGCCTTTTTACTACCTCTATCTGACAACTATCATACTGAAATCTTGCCCCTGACGTCAAGAAAAAGCAGAAAAATACGAAAATCTGTTCTGTTTTTGCACCAAAAATCTGTAAAAGAACATTAAGCCCTCTTTTCTCCGACCATTTCTTCTAGTTCTCTTGACTTTTTCCTAAATCGATTACTGTTTTACCACTGGAATCCACAGTTCTCCTGTAAATGAACCTGCTTTTTCTTCTTCCACGATTGCATTTGGTCCGCCAACATACGCATACCCTTCCAAAGCCGGCAGCACTTGACCAAAACCTGCTCCTGTCAATGTTTGGTTTAATTCTTCCGCAGTTTGGCCTTCACCTTTTACAACGACATACATCCCTTGCGGAAATTGGATTTGACGCCCATTTTCTTTTGAAAGTTCTTGGTCAGAAAAAACACCTACATAGTACATCATTTTGTTGTTTACCGCTTCATTGACTGTTAAAAGGGAAGCCGTTTCAGCTATTTTTCTTAATTCTTCTAATTCGCCGTTTTGTTTTACTTTGTTATAGAAATCTGTTTTTTCTTGATTGATTCCTGCAAAATCGTATGCATCGCTTTTTAACTCCACTCCGATCCCAAATACTGTAAAGCTTTCTTTTTCGACTAATTCATAGTTTGACATATTTTTTCCTTCTTTCTTTGGATTTTCCATTGGCAAAACTTTTAAGATTTGCTTTCTGCAGTTATAATAGTCCTTAATAGTGTCAAAAAATGAAACTGTTTAGGAGAATTATGAAAAAAACGGAACGAATCAATCTCATGATGCGCTATATCAACAATCGTGCTTCCTTTACCATAGCTGAATTGATGCAGGAATTTCAAGTCTCCCGCTCGACGGCTATCAGAGACATCAAAGAAATCGAATCGCTTGGCCTCCCTCTAATTGCTCAAGTTGGCAGAGACGGCGGTTATTTCGTCATGCAGAATTCTTTACTCCCATCGATTCGTTTTTCCGATAATGAAGTCAAGGCTTTGTTTATTGCCTTCATGGCTACGCGAAACCAGCAGCTTCCTTATTTGAAAAGCCGGCAGTCTTTGACAGAAAAATTACTAGGACTTCTTTCTGGTCCACAACAAGACGACCTTGTTTTGCTGAATAAAATACTGCTTTTTGAAGGGACGCATCCCAATAATCCTGACTTGCTTGATTTATCAGACCTTCCACATCCGATTTTAGAAAAGTTGATCAGCTCTTTGTTGACGGATCAAGTACTTACGCTCTGCTTTCGGGACAAAATCGAACCTTTGCCGATTTTGCTGCTGCATCTTTTTTTAGAAAAAGGAAGCTGGTATATCGAAGCACTTGATTTAAAGAACGCGCAAAAAAAGATTCTTTCCGTGGATGCATTGACCGATGTCCAGATTGCTTCACAGATATCTTTGTCTTTTGTAAAAAAACAGAAGCAGAAAGCCTCCTCTGAAAAAGAAAGTGCCAACTTGATTTTAGAACTAAAACGTCAAGCAATTGCACAGTACAAAAAATACCATCCTTTCAAGTTCACGATTGCTTACTTAGATCCGTATCAAACACAAGGTATTCTCAAAGCAAAAATCACCCTTGAAGATGCGGCGGAGGTTGCTGCAATCGCGGATTGGATCTTATTTTTAGGAACAGATTGCACGATCCGTTCTATACCACCTGAAATCAAAGAAGCGCTGAAAGAACGTACAGCAAGGCTGTTGGGTTCTTTGGCGCTCGACGACTAAATAAAAACGCAAAGTATGGGGAAGTACTTTGCGTTTTTTGCAGTTTTTGTATTTTTTTATCGGATCAAGTCTCGTTCTGGTTCTTCCAATACTTGACGCACTTGCTCTCTAGTGGTTAAAGGAACATCTCCTTGGATTGTATGTGCCAAGATTGCATTTCCGACTGCAAACAAGCTTGTCTTTTCTAAAGGCCACTTTTCTGCATAACCTAGCAAAATTCCAGCGGCATAGGCATCACCTGCACCGATTCGATCAAGGATTTCCAACGTATATTCAGGTGTTCTGATACTTTCATTTTCTGTGATCAGATAACCGCTTAGACTCTTTTTGCCTGCCTCGCTTTTTCTTTTTGTTCCTGCAAACCAGCTGATTTCATATTTTTCTAGAAAACGGCGGATCAATGCTGTTTCTTGTTCTTCGGTGTTGATTTCTTCCACAGGCGCCAAGTTCAGTAATTCGGTCAAATCCCGCACAGAGCCAAACACGATCGAACTGTAGGCGAGAATTTCTTCATACCGCTGCTTCATCAACTCTTTTTTACCTTCTTCTTGGTTCAAGCTTGGTCGGAAATTAAAATCGAAACAGACCGTTTTTCCTTGTTCATGTGCTTTTTTCGCAAGATAAATCGCTGTTTCTGCTGTTGCTTCTGTCAAACTCAAACTGATACCGCAAATATGGACAAGATCTACAGCATCGATAAATTCTGGAACAGCGTATTCTGTTTTTTGGGATAATCCAAACGAACTGTTATGTCTGTTTTGGTAAGTCACGTGGGTCGCACGAGCACCATAACCCATTTCAGCAAAATAAGTACCAATATGCTGATGATTTTTCGTAATGTATTCGGTACAGATCCCAAGACTTTTCAAATTACTTAAAGCTGCTTCGCCTAAACGGTTGTTCGGAAGGGTCGTCAGCAAGTAGCTGTCGACACCAAAATGAGCAAGATTTCCTACCAAATTGACTCCTGTACCTGTGTAAGCCATCCGCAATGTGTGCGTCTGTTCTAACATCAAATGTTCAGGCGGTGTCAATCGCAGCATGACTTCGCCAAACGCGCCGATTTTCATTTTTTCCACCTTACTTTACTAGTTTTTTCATGATATCTGTCAATGTCTTCACATCTTCTACACGCGTATCCCCAGTTTCTTTGTCGATGATCGAACTGTAAACATGCGGAATCACTTTTTTCACGCCAGCGTCTAATGCGATTTTGACGATTTCTTCAAAATTGTCTAAGTCGATCCCGCCAGTTGGTTCCAAATAAAAATCATGTGCGGCACAAGCTTTTGCTACCGCTTCATATTCTTCACGATGAGCCAAACCTTTCATTGGGAAATACTTGATCGAACTGCCACCCATATCTTTCAGTAATGCAATCGCTGTTTCGATGGGAACGACCGCTTCTGGAGCAGCTGAACTCAACGGACCGGTAGCGATATTCACATAACCAGGTTTGCCTGTTGGAGAAACCAGACCATTCACGACTGTTTCTGATTGTCCTAACAGAGCTCTTGAAGCACCTACACCAGTGAATACTTGATTTACATGTTGTGGTTGAAGTACTTTAGATAAACGAGAAACCATTTGACTTTGATTCGGATCACCAGCACCTAAACCAACAGACAGTGCATTGTCTGTTGCCTCTTGATAACGTTTCATGTCTTCGATTGCTTCTTCATCTGTATTGTAATTTTTTGAAAGAACACCTAGAATCACATGTCCTTCTGCTGCTTCATAACAAGCTTTTGCATTTTCTACTGAGTTGGCTAAAACATTTAAACAAATACGGTCTGCTAAATAATTTGGGGTTAATGTCATCGCTGATTCTCCTATTTCAAGATTTCTTTTAGTCTTTGAATGATTTTTTGCATTTCCTGCTCATCGACAGAACGAATATCAAATTCGATGATACCGTTGTTTGCTTGATATTCTCTTGTGTAGATGGCAGAATCTTTTTCTTTCAGTTCTTTGATTACGTCTTTTGCAGATTTTTTTCCTTCTACTTTGATGCTTGCGCGGTAGATGTCTCTTCCTGCGCCATCTTGCACGATTTTTGCTTCTAGCGGCAATTTATTGAGTGCTTCAATGAAGGGCTGAAGTCTTTGCTTCATTGATTCGCCGCTTTCGCTGCCATTTTGCAAATAATCTGTGACAGCTTGGGTAAAACCTAAAACATTGTCTTTGCCGATCTTCATCGCACGTCCGATTCCTTTGCCTTGCAGACGCGTCCACTCTACAAAGTCTTTTTTGCCGATCACTAAGCCTGCACTTGGCCCTTCGATTGCTTTAGCACCAGAATAGATAACAAGGTCTGCTCCTGCTTCCAAATACTTGAACAAATCTTCTTCGGCGGCTGCATCCACGATCAATGGAAGATCATATTTTTTTGCGACCTGTGCAGCTTCGGCAACAGTCAGCATGCTTTTTTGGACGGTGTGGTGGCTCTTGATATACAAGATTGCCGCGGTCTGTTCCGTAATCATCATTTCCAGATGTTCCGGCGTACACATGTTGGCATAGCCGGCTTCTATCACTTTTCCGCCGCCTTGTTGGACCATTACTTCCACTGGTGTACCATAATCAACATTATGACCTTTTGGCAATACGATTTCTCTTTTAGCGATTTTTTCAGTGTAAGGATGATACACATGGTAAAGACTTCCTTGACCAATGACTCCGGCAATTGTTTGGGCAATCCCAGCTGAAGCAGAAGAAACGATCTGAGCATCTTCTGCATGGAGAAGTTCCGCTAAATAAGCGCCTGTTTGCCGAAACAATTCTTCCATCTCGAAAAAGTGCGTACCGCCGAAACGCTGTGCTTCCATCACTTGTTCTGAGACTTTTGAAACGCCTAAAATCGTCATTCTTCCTGACGCATTGATTACTTCTTTTAATCCAAGTTTCTCATGCAATGTCATAGATCTTTCCCCCAATTATCGTCGTTACAGGTTTGATTTGCTGATTGATCGTCCGCTTATTGCCGTTTGAATCGATCAGTTCCTTTTCCTCTTCTGCAAATTCAAAAATAGTAAAATCGGCATCAAAGCCTTCTTTGATCAAGCCTTTAGCAGTCAAATGGAAGTTTTTAGCTGGTACTTCGGTCACTTTCTGCAAGATTTCTTCCCAGGTATAACCGATTGCATGCAGTTTTTCCATCGTTGTGGCCATATCATAGACTGGACCATTTTCACGATTACGAATATAGATATCTGTACTGATCGAATCTGCCTTGATCCCAGCTTTTTGTGCGATTTCTGCTACGTGAAAATTAAAGCTGTCGGTTCCGTGCCCAATGTCAAAAATGATTCCTTTTTTATAAGCTTCTTCGGCTTCTTCTTTGATTGTATCAGTTTCCTGTTCTAAAATCCCGTTTGGTTTGCCGTTGAAACAATGAGTCAAAATATCTCCTTTTTCCATCAAAGATAAGATATCTGCTAGTTTGGGCGGCGCAGAACCAATATGGACCATCAATGGAAAATGACCATTTTCCTGTTGGATCTCTTTCGCTAATTCTAACGGTGTGATCCCATTTTCACCAATAACAGTTTTGCTCATTCTGGCTTTGATCCCGACAATGAATTCAGGAAATTCATTGATGCGGCTGCGGACAAGTTCTGCTTTTATTTTATCTAAGTCTGCTAATTCATCTTGGGCGACAATCCCCCATTTAGAGATGTTGAGCAGAGCATAGACATTGGTTTTTGTTGTTTTTACCTGGTCATGAAAAGAAGCGATATTTTCTGCGCCTGTCGTTCCTGCATCAATAACAGTGGCAACGCCTTTTTCGACACCGATCTTGTCTGGATAATCATAATAAAGTTCCATTTTCTCAAAACAATGGACATGATCATCGATCCATCCAGCAGATAAATACTGAGAATCTGCCAGCGTATGGATTTGTTCTGCCTCTTCATTGATTTCAGCAGCGATTTTTTTGATTTTTCCATTTGAGAGACCAATATCGAATATTTTCCCATCAATTGTTCTGGCATTTTTGATCAATACATCTAACATGATATCCTCCTATTTTTCTGTAAATTTGAATTTGGTCCAAGGTTTAAGAAATGGTAATAGGATTTTCTCTTCTTCGCTGATTTGTCCTACTTTGTTTTTTCGTGTGTCACTATGAGGTTCTAATACGATTTGCAATTCGTTTTTGTACTTGCCGAATTGATCATTTCCGATCACGACATCTCCTGCTTGAAATTCATAGATATTATCGTGAGGAGGATTTTCGTGATTTTTATATTTCTTGCGAACTTCTGTAGAGCGTACCACTTGATGCGTGATATCTCCGCGACGGAAATGTTGTTCATTTTCTACGATTTGCCGTTCAGTCTCGCTGATTTCAGGTACATATTCAATCGCTAATTCCAATTGATAACGATCTAATTTACCTAGAGCTTCTAATTCTTTTTCGTCTGCGTAAGCATTGCCGATAATGACGTCATCAATCAGATTGGTTGCGAAAAGGTGTTTTGCCGCGGTCGCAACAGGCAAGTGCCGATGCATTTCCAAAGTAGGCAGCCCGTCATTAATATCCCATGGTCCAATCGATCCTTTTTGGGAAGTGATAAAAGCAGCTGTGCGAATCCCTTTTTCTTTGAAGCGTCTGCTGCACGATTCGAAAAAGTCATAAGGAAGTGCTGTTCCTTCTTGCGGGTAAAAGTTATGACAACCATATAAAAACGGTTCGTTTGCTTGATAGGTCAAAATATTATCCAAATAAGCCACGTCATTGCTCATATTCAATTCAATCGCTAACTGATAAGGATTATAGGTCAGAAAAGCTTCCTTGTTCCCGTCAAAACCAACATCCAAACGAATACCGTCCGCGCCTAATTCATGGAAAAAGCTCAAATCATCATAAGAAATCTCCAATTCATCAAAAAGTGTCGGCACGACATCTAGGATCGTTTCAAATCCAAGTGATTTAGCATAAGTGATCAGCTCTGTAAATTTCTTTTTCACCGCTTCTTTTCCGTCTGTCACTTCTAACATACTCATAAAAATCCGGCTAAAACCGTGTTTATGTGCTAGTTCCAGATATTCTTTGTCAGTTTGGAGATCACTGTGGTTTGGGTAAAGGGAAATCCCTAATAAACGTTTCATACTTCTCCTCCTCGTTCCATTTTTTCGAATTTTTTGCGGTATTTATAGGCAATGACTGTGCTTGAAAAAACCGTTGCACCCATTACCAGCCAATTATTTGGCAATAAAGCTTTTGTCAATACGATCGAAGCAGCGATGAAAATCACTGCAGCGATCAAAACAAATCGTAATTTCATTGTATCGAGTACTTGCGGAAGTCCTTCTTTTTCAAGATAGATATGACCAAGAAAAAAGAGGACCAGACATCCAATAAGTTCCATTTTTCCACCTGCTATTCTTGTTCTTGTACAATACCGCCCATTGTTTTTTCTTCCGCTTTTTCAGCTTCTAATTCTGCAGCTTCTCTTTCAAGCTGTTGTTTTTCAAATACTTTGAAGAATGGATAGTAGATACCTAGTGTGATCAAAAAGTTGAAAATAACCAATCCGCCAGCTGCAACACTCCAGTTGGTACTCATCCAAGCAGCGATTGGCGCAGACATCGCAAATGGCAATCGAGCCACCATCATTGGGATCAATCCGCTGACTGTCAAAATATAAGACAATGTCGTCGTGATCAGCGGTGCAACGATGAACGGAATACCAAGAACAGGATTCATTACGATTGGTGCACCAAAGATTACAGGTTCATTAATGTTGAACAGACCCGGTAAAATAGATAATCGTCCTAGACTCTTCAAGTATTTTGATTTAGAAAACATGAACAATGTCACTAATGCTAAAGTTGTACCTGCTCCGCCGATCCAGATAAACCATTGCAGAAATTGTTCGGTAAAGATATTCGGCATTTGATGCGCACTCGTACCAGCGTTGAACGCATCGATATTTTCAGCGATTGAAATATCCCAGAATGGACGAATCACTGGTCCCATGATTGCTGGACCATGAATACCTAATACCCAGAAGAAGCAGATCAAGAATACTGTCAGCAGTCCGCCGAACAAGCTGTTTCCTGCAAGCACACCTTTCAAAGGCATCAGCAGCTGACTTAAGAAGCCGTTCAAATCAAATCCAAGCATATGACGGATGATCCAGAAGAAAATCAAGATCACTGCCCCTGGAATCAATGCGACAAAAGAATTTGTTACTTCCGGCGGTACACCGTCAGGCATCTTGATAGTTATTTCTTTTTCAAGGAAGAAGCGATAAATCTCTACTGAAATAATTGCTGTAACGATTGCTCCAAATAATGAACCAGAACCAAGATTCGCAATATTGATATAACGACCAGCTGTGATGACATTTGCTACATCCTCTGCGACACGCATTGGTGGTGCAGCTACGATCAAGAAAGACATCAGTGCTAAGATCCCAGCAGTCAGCGAATCGACTTTGTAGCTTTTTGCCAATGAAGAAGCGATCCCAAATGTTGCGTATAAAGCTAAGATCCCTACAGTATAGCGAAACGGAATATCTAAAATTTCTCGATATGGTTCAATAATTGCTGCTACTGATTCAATTGGTATATTCAGCAAAATCGTGAAAAATGAACCGACGATCGTCAATGACATCGTCGCAATGATCCCTTTTCGAATGGCGGTCATATGTCTTTGTGTACCGATCCGATTTGCTATCGGCATGATTTTTTGTTCAATAACCCCTACAAATTTATCCATCTTTACTGCCCCCTAATAATAATTCATAACATTATAATGTTTACATTTGAATAATAACATACTCTATCCTAATTGTAAACGGCATCAGGAAACGTTTACAATTTATCTCACTTATTTATCATTTTTTGGTTCTTTTTTGGTAAAAAATATCCCTGCTGCCTGCAATTCATCCAACAGCATCTGTGCTGTTTTTTTTGCAGACGGCAGGGTTCATCCTTACTTTTTTGTTGACGAAACTCATGCTTCGTAATCGATTCTGTAAGGATGAAGATTTGTATTGTATAAAGCTTCTGAATATTCAATGATTTGATTTGTTTCTGTGATCGACTTCCTGATACGCTTGATTCCTATCGTTTCGTCTGTCTGTAAGATTTTTTGTTCTGCTGCTGTCAGATGAACAGCTGCAAAATCGTCTTCAAAAGACTGGATCGCATATCCTGCTTGAGTCATCAGACGATACAAAGATTCTTGTGCAAATTCTTCTTTGCTGAATTTTTCCATTTGAACAGGCAGGTAATGTCTGAAATAGATATAGGGTTGTTCATCAAGAAAATACAGTCGTTCAAAAAGCAAGACTTCTTTGCCGTAATAAGTAAATAACGGCTGTTCAGGTTGAAGATCGATTCTTCGCAAATCAATCGTTTCTTTGCGGACTTTCAGTTGTGAATCTTCTAAAATCTGGGTAAAACTTGCTGCTTTTGCTAACCGGTTATAGGGACGATTGCTTAAAACAGTCGTGCCTCTTCCGCTCTTTTTCTCTACATATTCATCTGCAGCCAAAAGCTCGATTGCTTTTCTGATCGTGATCTTGCTGACTTCAAAAAGCTGCTCTAGCTCATTTTCTGTAGGAAGCATTGAACCTACTGGATATTTTCCGGAAAAGATACCTTCTTTTAATTTATCTGCAACCTCTAAATACAGTACCCGTGTTCTTCTCATAGCTTCACCTTTTCTGATTATTCTAATCAAAGAATAACATCATCCAGGCTTCTTTGCAAAACTTGCGGCAAGTTTAAGAAAACAAAACTTCTTTTTTTGAAAGGATAGTCAAAAGCTGTGTACGCATTTTTTCAAATGCGGCAAAATCCGGGATTTGGAATTCCGGATTGCTGTCATGAGAATTACTCATCCATTTCTGGGTATCTGTTTCTTTCAGAAAGTCAGCTAAAATCGCTGCTGTTCCTTCTGCATCCGCAGCTTCTGCTGTTTTCCAAAGATAAAAATCTTCTGCAACACGTTTCAACTGTTTATAACGTAAAGATAACAACAGGTTACCAGAGACTGACGGATAAATCAGACAAAGATCACCAATCGGCAGATTCGTTGTATTGTAGCGGATATCTTCCCGCGCGTTCTCCGGCCAGCAATTGTACGCCCAACGAAGCAGACCGTCCATTTTGAAGTGATGAGCAAACGTACCTAAAATACGTGTTTCTGACAAGTCGCTGTGTAAAAATGTGTTTGGACGATCTGGGTAGTTGCAGACATAATAAGAACGTTCTGATTTTTCTGTCAAACGCTCATGATTCAAGCATGTGCAATAATAAGAAGTCACAGGATGAGAAACTTCTGGCAGCAATGCTTCCAACACAGCCTCTTTGTCAAAAGCTACCTTCAATTTGATATTCGGTTCAACTGCCTTCAACTCTGCCAACGATGCTTTGAACATCTCTAATTCATTGGCTTTTGGTTCATCTGATAAAATGCGGACTTTTTCAAACCAGCCGTTTTCTTTGAAATACGCAAAAACTTGCCGCATATATTCTTGAAGTTCTTCTTTTTTCTCAATAAAGGCGAAAGTTCCCTTCGTTTCATCAAAGTAGCGGATCACTAATTTTTCTGGGTAATCCAAATTTTTGATTTGAGGGAAAAATGGCGGTTTCCAGACACCCAAAAGACCGAAAACACTGATTTCTTGATCAATTCCGGCGTCCATAAAACAACGGATATAACGGTCAAGATGTGTGAAATCACAACTAATCTTACCTTCTTTGTTTTTCGCCACTTGTACCATTGAATATTCATAAAGGTTGGCTGGATAATCTTTGATGATGTAATTGAACCAGCCTTTCCAAGGGATTTCTCCAGCAATGACAGTGATCGCTTTTTGTCCGATTTCTGCTAGACTTTCAGCCATTTTTCGTATCAATTCAAAATGAGCATCTGACCAAAGTTCGACTTTGAAGCTGCGGGCTAAATTTGACGGCTGCTGCCAGATATCCAAGTAAAAAGAATCTGCATAATCTTTAGGAAAAACATACTCAGAAACTTCCACTGTGATTTTTTGTTGCAAAATCAGCTCCTCTTCTTGGGTAAAACCAGCCCGATACACTCGAACTTCTGCTTCATATTCGCCGCTTTTGGTCTCTTCTGTCACAGGCAGCTCCACATAAATTGGTGCAAAACGATCACCAGGATACGTACGTGCTTTTTCTTCAAGCAATTTATCTGCGTAAAAAATATCCTCTTTCCCGCAGTAATACTCGACAAAAGAAACTGTTGCATCAAGCGCTGTGCGTACTTCTACACGATAAATCGGGATATCGATCGAATCAGGAATCGAAAATTCCTGATTCAATACATAATGGTTTGTATGTCCGTCTCGAAGAAGGATCTGGAAGCTGCCAAAACTGTTTTTATCGATCCGCAATTTTTGGATAGAAGCAGGCTTCTCTTGAAAAAGCTGTGTCGAAGCTTTGTATTCTTCATTTGCTAGGATCATTTCCATCATTTTGCTTCACCCAATCCATTTTCGTTGATCACTTTTTGATACCAATAAAAACTGTCTTTCTTATAACGTGCTAAGTCTTTCAACTCATCATCTGTCCGATTGACATAGATAAAACCATATCGTTTTTGGAATCCTTCATGTGTACTGATCAAATCAATCGCGCTCCATGGACAATAACCGATGATCTCAACACCATCTTCTGCAGCCAGCTCCATTTGACGAATATGCTGTTCTAAATAATCAATACGGTAATCATCATGGATCTTGCCATCTTCTGTCAGTGTATCTTTTGCGCCAATCCCATTTTCAGTGATCAAAAGCGGTAGACGATAACGAGAATAGATTTCATTTAGTGTAAATCTAAACCCTTCTGGATCAATTGGCCAGCCAAATTCTGTCATTGGCAGATTCTTGTTTTCTTGTGTTTGGAAAAATCCTGGTATGCCAAATCCGCTTTGCTGATCGATTTTATTTTCTTTTGGATAGTATTTTGACACGGTCATCGTATTGTAGTAATTAAAAGCAATGTAATCACACGTACCTTCTTTTAAGATTTCAGCATCTTCTGTGGTGATTTCTGGACAAGCGCCGATTTTCTCTAGTAAATGCCAAGCGTTATGATTGTATTTTCCGTAAACAGCAACATCCAAGAAAAGCCAATTGCGCAAGGCACTCATATAAAGAGCAGCCATTTGATCTTCAGGTTTATCTGTCGCAGGATAAACGCTGGCGATATTTGGCGCCGGTCCGATTTTTCCTGGATAGCCGCCGTCATGATAATTTTTTGTGACTAACGCTTGGGCAACCAGCATGTGATGGTTTTCTTGAAATTTCTCTTTCATCGATTTATCACTTGTACCGATGATCGATCCAGCTAAAGCCATGACATTTTGCTCGTTGATCGTCTGCCAATATTTTACATCTTGTCCAAAAGTCTCAAAAAGCAGTTGGCAGTAATCAGCGAATGCTTGGATCGTTTCTCGATTTTCCCAGCCGCCTTTTTCATATAATGAATACGGCAGATCAAAATGGAAAACAGTAACGATTGGTTCAATATCATTTTCAATCAATTGCTTGATCAATTTTTGATAAAAAGCAAGACCTTCTGGATTTTTCTTTCCGTCAGGCATGACTCTGCTCCATGAAATCGAAAAACGATACGCTTTCAAGCCTAATTCTTTAAATAAGCGAACATCTTCTTCAAAACGATGGTAATGGTCGGATGCTATTTTAAAGTCACTTGTTCCTTCTGGTATTTTTTTCATATCTTGAACAGAAGGCCCTTTTCCATCCTCATTCCATGCACCTTCTACTTGATAAGCACTTGTGGAAGCGCCCCATAAAAATTTATCTGATAGTTTCATCTAATTGTGCTCCTTTCGCGGCACCAATCAAATTTGCATCGGATTGGAAGCAAGCCGCTTCGATTGGGATATGCGGGATCGTTTGGTCGATCATCGGCGAGAAATGGAAAATTTGATTATAATGTTTCTTGATTTCTTTGATCAGGAGCGGCTGTTGGCTGATGCCGCCCCCAATTACCAATTTCTCAAGATCGATCAGACATTGCAGATTGAAACAAAGCAAGGCTGCGCGTCTGCAGTAATTACTGAATACTTGCAGCGCTTGTTCGTTTTCTTGTTGTTCTAATAAACGAAAGACTTCCAGTCCATCTGGCTCGCATTCAAACACTGTGGCTAATTCTTTGACTAAGCGAACGGCTGATAAGTTGATGCCGACAAATGATTCTAGGCCGCTGACCGCTTGATCTTGGATAAGAAAACTGACTTCGCCCGCTTGGCAATGTGGTCCTTTTCTGACTTTTCCGTCCAGCAGCAGGCCCACGCCGACGCCTGTTCCTAAGATGACAGCTGCGCCATTTTCTTGTTCTTTCAGATTGCCATAACAAACTTCGCCTAATGTTGCCGCTTTTGCATCATTTTCTACAAAAACCTTCACAGGCAGCCGTTTCTCGATTTCTTCCTTCACATTTACTTGATCTAAACCGGCAACAGCGCCGCCAAAAAGGATCAATCCATTGTCTTTCACGGCACCAGGCACAGCGATTCCAACACGCTGAAAGTCTTTTTCGTTATAACTTTTGATAAGAGCGATCAAGAAATCAATCCACTCGGAAGCATCTGCTTTCGGTGTAGGCGTTTGTCTTTTTCCTTCAATGGCTGTTTCTTTCACTAAGGCGGATTTGATAAACGTCCCGCCGATATCGATGCTTAATGTCCACATAACCTTTCTCCTATCTTATGCTTGAACTTCTTTTTCATTGATTTGATTGATTGTCATTGTTTCTTCTTCTTTTTCAGCCGCTTTTTCTAATTCGTATTCGCGTTTGTCTGCGATTTTGATGAATGGATACCACATTGCGACCCCAATCGCGATACAGATAACCATTAAAATCGTATAGTTCAAACCGCCAGATAGAGGCATTTTAACAAAAGTTGGGGTTGTCCAAGGAAGCAGTGACATGGTTGGATTAAATGAGATTGGCAAAACAGTTGTTACTAATCCCCAAGTGACAAACCCTGCAATCAATTGTGTAAAGATTTGTGGGATAAAGAATATCGGATTCAAGATGATCGGCATACCAAACATCAGTGGCTCAGTGACATTGAATAACGAAGGAACAAGAGCTAGTTTTCCTAATTGACGCAATTTTGTTGATTTTGAACGAATCATGAAGAAACTTACAAAGCCCATGAAACCAGAAGCATACATACCCATGTAGACAACTGAAGGAATCAAATATGGCAATGGTTGACCTTCTTGGAATGCTGCAATATTACCAACGATCATTGTCATGCTGATAGCGCCCAATGGTCCTTGCAATACAGCGTTATGGATACCGAAGAACCATAAGACAGATAACAATTCTACAATAATGATAATTGAGATTGGACTTGCAACTAATGAGTTAAGCGGTGCGTTGATCACATCGATAAAGAATTGGAAAATCGTGCCAGAAGCTGTGTAACCAAATAACACACGTAAAATAAAGACAGCAACAAAGATGATCGTAACGACGAAAACTGGTGATAATGATTGTGTAACCATTGGCGGTACACTGTCAGGAAGTTTGACCATCAGATTTTTCTTCGTTAAGAAAGCATAGAAACGAGTGATGATCAATGCAACCAGCATCCCGATGAACAAGCCTTGTCCGCCAAGATAGTCTAATTTCAACGCGCCGATTGCTTGCTCTGTTGCTTGACCGTTTTGTGTCACAGTTGTCATGATCGTTTGCGGCATCAACATGATAAAACTTGCTAAAGAAATGATTGAAGCATTTCGTTCATTTGTCCCCAATTGTTTTGCGTAAGAAAAAGCTAAACTATAAACGACATAAAGTGAAAATACACCAGTTGCACCATTTGTGATGGCTTCAACATGTGGGAAGATCCCGACACTTTTCAGAAAATCGATCCAACCAGGGATAGGAAAATTCCCAATAATTGTGATAAATGCAATACCCAACGTGATTGGGCTTGTTCGGATAAACCCTTCCATCAATGCTGCAAGAACCTTATTTTTTTGTAATTTCTCTGACATCGGCAACAATTTGCTGCTTAAAAATAGCTCTAATTTCCCCATTTTTATTCTCCTTTTTAAATAGTTATTGTCATTTCATCTTCTGAATCCAATGTACTTAAATAGAAAGTAAATTCACCATTTTCAATATGTTTTTTTCCTAAATTGTCAAAAAAGGACAGCTCTTCTTTTTCCAAAACCACTTCTTTCGAAACGGTTTCATTTGGTTCCAAGCTTACTCTTTGGCTGGCTGCTAATCTTTTTACAGGCTGCACGATGGAAGCTGTGTGTGCTTTTACGTAAACATGGATCACTGTTTCTAACGACTGTTTCGATTCGTTTGTCAACGCATAGCGTAAGCTGATTTTTTCTTGATCATACTCATTAGTTGTCCAATTTCCAGACACAGTGCCATAACTTTTCCCTGTACCGAATGCAAAAAGCGGGTCATTTGATTCATCCATATATTTTGAAACAAATCGTGTCGTATGAGTGCTGTTTTCTAATGGACGCCCCGTCGAACTATGTGCATAATAGATAGGTATCTGCCCTTCGCTTCGCGGGAAAGTCATGGATAAACGGGCGCTTGGCTGTGCTTTTCCGGATAATAGATTTGCGATTCCAACGCCGCCCATCGTACCTGGGAACCAAGTCACGAGCAAACTTGAAAAATAAGGCTCAACATCCGTCAATACTAGCGGACGACCGGTGTATAAAACACCAACGATTGGTTTTCCTAACTCTGATAAGCCTTTGATGAGGCGTTTCTGTTTTTCTGGCAAGGTCAGTTTTGCTTTTGAGGCCCCTTCTCCACTTTCTAGGAATTGTTCGCCAAAAGTCAAAACGACTACATCTGCCGATTTTGCAGCTTCTACTGCTTGCTGATAAAGCATCGATTCGTCTTCGATTGCGCCATTCAGCAACTTGATGCCTTCTTTCAATGGCCCGAATGAGTCATAGGAATCAAAGAGATTGAATCCTTTAGCGAAGGTCAAGTTTTCTTTGGCAAAATTTTGTTCCATCCCTTCTTTCAACGTTATAGTATCTTGCGGTTTCCCACTGACAGAAGCCCAAAAACCAAGTGTCAATCTGCTTTCGCCATAGGGTCCGATAACGGCGATTTTTTGGTCAGAAGTTAAAGGAAGTGTTTGCTCATTTTTCAAAAGCACACAGCTTTTTTCGACTAATTCTACTGCTAGCGCTTTCGTTTCTTCTGTCAAAATCTCACCGGTATTTTCTTCTTCCAATCCGCGGTATGGATTTTCAAAAAGGCCCAATTTATTTTTTAGGACTAAGATACGCCAAACCGCTTCATTGATCAGTTTTTCGATTTGTGGATCTTCTGCTAATTTTTCTAAAGAATTTGCATAAACAGAAGTCATCATGTCCATATCGACTCCAGCTTTCATTGCTTTTTCAGCAGAGCCTGCCTGATTTTTTGTATAACCATGAGCTTGCAATTCTTCAATGGCTGCATAATCAGAGATCAACAGCCCTTCAAAACCAAAACGTTCACGCAAGATATCACGATTCAGCCATTGATTTCCTGTAGCAGGAACCCCATTCAATAAGTTGAAAGCGGTCATTACAAGTAAACAGTTCGCTTCGATTGCTGCTTGATACGGCTGCAAATATTCATTGAATAATTTCTGATTGGACATATCAACAGCACTGTATTCTCTCCCTGCTTCCGGCGCGCTGTAACCAGCAAAGTGTTTGATACATGCACCGACATGGTTTTTCGCAATCGTTTCAGCAATCTCTCCTTGATAACCAGTCACGACACTTTTTGCGAATTCTTTTGCGGTATACACATCTTCTCCTGGCGATTCCATCACTCGTCCCCAACGCGGATCCCTTGATAAATCCAACATTGGCGAGAAAAGAACATGCAAGCCGCTTAGATAACTTTCCTTTGCCGTAGCTTCTGCTGATTTTTTGATTAAAGAAAAATCATAGGAGCCAGCTTGTGCTAATGGAATCGGAAAAATCGACCGAAAACCGTAAATAACATCTGACATGAAAAGCAGCGGAATCTTGTGTTTACTTTCTTTCATGATTTTCTGTTGGATTTCTTTTAATTTATTTGGGTCGTTCACATTGTAGATCGAACCTATTTGATAAAGATCAAAGTCTTCTGGAAAACCTAATTCTTTTGTTGGTCCTGTATTCATGACACCACTGTCCGTAAACAGATCACCGTTCAGCTGAACAGTTTGTGCGATTTTCTCTTTCAGTGTCAATGAATCAGCAAGCTGCTTTAATTCGCTTTCTTTCATATTTAGTTTTCTCCTTTTTGTAACCGTTTTTACATTTTTTATTATAGTTAGATTCTTTTTCCTTTTATACAAAAAAAGAAGACTCTATATCACAAATGTAAAAAAACGTTAAAAAAGTCTATTTCATTCTTTTTCTTTTTAGAATAAAATGAAGATAAGTTTAATTCAGGAAGAAGGCATTTACTATGGATACAGCAACAATGGAACGTATGATGGATTTGTTATACAAAAAATACTTGATTCCTTTAGTGTTATTTGATGAAAAAGATACTGCAATACATCCTGCTATCACTTGGGATACTCATCAAATAGCTGCTACTTATCTGCAACCTGCCAAACAGCAAACAGCCTTGCTGTTCAATGATTTTTCTTTTATGTATGGCGTAATCCCTTTCCAATCTGAAGGGAAAAATTATTCAATGATGTTTGGACCTTGCGGCGTCATCGGTTCACCAAAAGAAAAGCTTCTTTTTGATGATCATGAATATCTTTACGGCATCCACTACACGAAAGAATCTCCTGAAGCATTTGAAGAATTTGCCCAATTGATTTATAGTATCTTTACCCATCAATTACTTGAAAAAGAACAGATTTCTTGGATTTATAAAAAAGAAAAGAAAAAAAATCGAACCACCGATCAGCGTTTAGAAGAAAATCTTTACGACCGCCGTATGCAGGAAGCAACTTTCGATTCTTATCAGTTCGAACTCCGTTATACCGAATATATCAAGCGGAATCAGCCGGAAAAAATCGAATGGCTCTTCAAAAAAATGCAAGAAACCTATAAAGTAGACTTGTCCGAAAATCAACTGGAAGGCCTAAAATTAAAATTTTCTGCTTTTGTTGCCGTATTGACGCGAATCAGCATTGATGAGGGCGTCCCAATCAACCAAGCATTCAGTTTATCTGACGCATTGATCCAAGGTCTCTTCGGCATCCATTCTTCCAGCGAATGGCACGCTTATATAAAAGAAGCAACTTATCGATTCATGAACCTGATTCACCAGCAGCCGTTATCAGGAAAATCCATGCCTGTGAAACAACTGATCAATTATATTGATGGACATATTTATGAACGTATAACAATTGAAGAATTAGCAAGTAATCTTGATAAACACAAAACACATCTTTCTGCGTTATTCAAAAGGGAAACAGGACAAACGATCCATTCCTATATCCAAGAAAGAAAGATTAATGAAAGCAAACACCTTTTATTATTCACAGACAAAAGTTATAAAGAAATTGGTCAAATCTTATCTTTTGCAAGTCAAAGCCATTTCATTCAAGTATTCAAAAAAATAACAGGTCTTACACCAAAAGAATACCGAAATCAGCACTATGCTTACTCTGTCCACTAAGCTTCTCTATACAAGCATCTTGCTCTTAAAAACTGCAAATTTGTTTGCGGTTTTTTTATCTCTATAGAATAACACCTTTTATTTTACTTCAAACAAGTACACAACTCTACATCAAAGTATCAATTATTATCAAACATTCATGAAATATTGAACAAATTAATTAAAACATAGTTGATAATCTGTTATACTACTTACAGAAAAAATATGAACTTAGGAGCGCTCATTGATGAAGATCTATTACATAGAAGATAACCTGTTCCATCAAGAACTTTTTAAAAAAGAATATAATAAGCATGAACTTCTGAATAATGTCGATATGCACATATTTCCAGCAGATAAATTGGAAAGCATTTATAAAGAGTTGGACTCTTATTCTTTTACTTCTTCTGACTTTTTTATCATTGACATAGATTTAAAGACGCTCCATACCGGGATTGATTTTGCTAAAAAAATCCGTTTATTAAGTCCAAATTGCTTTATTATCTTCTTGTCCAATGACAGTACGCGAGGAATTGAGATCATCAATCGGCAAATTCGTCCTGACCGCTACTTAAGCAAGATCCATTTAGAAGAAGTATTTACAACGATTGAACAAATCTTGCTTTCAAAGCTCAACAATCAAAAACAAACATCCGATATCATCGAGTTGAAAGGTACAGGGAAAACATTTCTGGTCGATCCTGACGAAGTCAACTATATCGAGACGATCACCGGTTCACGTGCGTGCTTGGAATTTTACGGGATACACGAAAATTTCATCATCCACGATAAAATGAAAAACATCAAACGTAAATTTGAAAAACATCAATATTTCAATGACTTGAAAAGTTTTTCCATTAATCCCTTCAATATCAAGGAAGTGGACAAGCACACGATGGAAGTCATTTTTAAAAATGATGAAACATTGCCGCTCAGTTCAACAAGTATCAAAAAATTATTGAACTACATCGATCATCTGAAATAAAAAAAGTGCGCTGACCAGATTTCTTTACTGGTCAGCGCACATTTTTTATTAAATCTCATCCACTGTCAATTCTAATTCAAACATAGAGAATGGTTTGACATATCGTACTTGATAAGCGGCATTCGTATATTCTTCAGTGATTTTCGAAAAGTTATACAACCCCAAGCCGCCATCTTTTTTTGAGGAATAACCTCTTTTTAATATTTCTCCCAAGCTGACTCCTGTCATGTGAGCAGGATTGCTTATTTTAAAATAAAACTGTTCGGGTGTCTGATCAATGAGAATCTGGATGGGCGCATCTTCATCTGAAGAATAATGCTCTAAAGCGTTGTTCAACGCGATCGAAATCAAGCGAATCAAATCGATATAGTCGATATTGACAACTGTTACAGGATTCAACACTTTGATTTCATAAGGAAGCTTTTGCTGGTCCGCTTTTTCCATAAAACCGTACAATAAGCCGCGCAGAGCAGAATCATTGATTTTTTTTATCGGATCATGTCTTACATCATCAATGGTTTCTAACGAATACTTTTTAAGATGTTCCAACAAAGAGACCGATTCTTCTGCTTCTCTGTTGCTCAAACTGTACTCTAAAGCCTCGATATAATTCAAATAATCATGACGAAATTCATCAAGTTTCGCATAATATGCTCGCGTTTCTTGTTTGTCTTTCAAATAAGATTCTAAAAGCTGGTATTTTTTTTGATGGAAAACAAATACCACAAATAACACTGTATAAAAAAGATTATACAGCAGCACGATGACCGACGTCAGAAGATAATCCAGCGAATGAAAATTGAACGTGGCATGGATCGCATACAAGCCCCCCATGACGAGGGTGGAAAAAACAGTTATTCCCTTCAATTTTTTCGTATAGCCGCTGAAGTAATCAAAAATGTGGTATTTCTTGTCCAAGAATCTCGTATAATAAAAGAGACAAGCAGCAAGCAAAATTTCAAAGACAACACTTACCCCAACATGGAACGTTCCTACATATCGCGGAAGATCAAAGGCTATGAAAAAAGAGATGCCGCTGATGTTCAGCAAAAGATTGTTCAACATGATACTAAGTAAAAATTATTGACTAAAAGGTAGACAAAATAACACTGCAATACATAAATCAGCACCACGAACAAAACAAGGTACTGCGTAAACACTAGATTAAGGATAAATAATACTAAATAAATATAACTAAAGCGATTTCGTATTTTCCCACGGAACAACAAATGATTGCACATCAGCACATTCGTATAAACACCAATAATAAAAATAACTATATCCATAACGAGCTGCCCCCCACCACCTTTACATCCATCATAGCAAAAACAAGCTGGAAAAGCAGTATTTTACTTTATTTATAAGCTCTTCCAAAAACGAAAAACAGCTGGACAGAATCAAACAGATTCTGCCAGCTGACACTTCGATCAAAGCATTTCTTGCTCTAAAAAGTTCTAGCTGTTACGTTAAAAGCATTTCTCATTTCATCTGTTGCATCATCGATTGGTGTTACTTCAACCAACTCGCCTTGAACCACAAGACGCGTGATCGCATCCATGTCACCACATGTTATCAATGTGACAAGCTCTTTGTCCTCTTCAACGTTCAGCAATTCGGTCGCAGTTGGATCGACTTTCTCTTTGAATGTTGCCTTGTATGTATATACATTAACTAAATCAGTAACGTAGATCTTGTCTCCTAGATTCAATCTTTCTAAAGGTGTAAATAACAGGTCTGGATTATTTGCTCGGTGACTAGCTAAAGCATAATTGCCTTCACCCATCTTTTGATCTGGTGACAATGTTCCTGCACCGTACAATAATGCCTCGTTCGAAAGACCTTTAAAAATCGGCAAATTGATATTGACAGAAGGTACCGCTACCCCGCCGATCACTAGCAGATCCGCTTTGCTCATTTGTGCTCTGATTACTGCCTCTGAACTCATCGATTCTACTGCATCAAAGTCAAAAGGAGCATCTTTTTCTTGGTTTTTTTCAATTGTTTCTCTGTCGACATTTTTAAGCGAGTAGCTTTCTCCAGTACTTTTCACAAAATAATCTTTGATCTGTTCATTGAAAATCAAGGCTAATCCTACCAATAAAAGCAGCAAAAGTAATAAATTACCTAACCATTTTTTCCATTTATTTTTTTTCAATTGGTTCGTTCCTCCAACGTTTCTTCAGTTTTTAGCAACAACTGCAGGCCATTTTGTTATCCTGATTTTAAATTGAAAAGACTGTTTTGTCTATTTTTTTCCTCTAAATAGATAGTATGCTTAACTTAAAATGAAAAAGTTGCCATATAAGCCACTTTCATTTTCTTTTTTTACATCTCATTATATACTTTTGGTGTTCAATAACAGAACCATTATATAACATTTGCTTTTTTTGAAAAGGCTTTATATGAAATAAGTGAATGATTTTATTTCAAAGAGGTGTAGACAATGACAAGTTATGACAAAAGAGAAAACGACGCCCTTCTCACTCCAGAAAATACTGTATTGGCGTTCATCGATTATCAGCCGACACAAATCAATTCGATCAATTCCATGAATCGATCTGAGCTTATCCGCAACGCAGAAATCGTGATTGAGATGGCAAAACTTTATAACATCCCGATCGTTTTATCGACAGTAAATGTTGCAACCAGCCGTAACCAAGATACGATTCCAGTGCTGCGAAAAGCAATTGGCGAAGAGACACCTTCCTATGATCGAACATCGATCAATGCTTGGGAAGATAAAGAATTCAATGAAGCAATCAAAGCAACTGGCCGCAAAAAAATCTTGATTTTAGCACTTTGGACAGAAGCTTGTCTGACTTTCCCAACGTTAGATGCGCTTCGTGAGGGGTATGAAGTGTATCCTATCGTTGATGCAGTCGGCGGAACTTCACCTATTGCCCACGAAACAGCACTTCGAAGAGTCGAACAAACGGGTGCAAACCTAACATCTATTGCACAATTAGCCTGCGAATTACAACGTGATTGGAATCGCAAGGAAACTGTACCAGGATTCGATGAAATTTTAACAAAATTTGGTGCTTTCTCGAACTTGCGTTGATTCTTTTGAAAAACAGGAACAAAAGAATCGATGGAAGACAGCCAAATATTTCCACTATAAAGAATAACATTAAAAAAAGAATTCCCTAAAACAGCCTTTTCTGTTTTAGGGAATTTCTGTTTGATGCTTTTTTTTATTTTTACAACGTTCTTCAGACACGAAGATTATGCTGGTTTATTAATCTTTAAATAGTGGTGTTTTTTCTTGTTCATAAGTTACATATAAAGATTTCATTCCTCTAGAAACCACTGTATAAAGAATCTTTTGATCACGCTCATCGCTATAATTTTCCGGAGAAGCATTGTATACAAGGATGTGATCAAATTCTAGTCCTTTTGATAACCCGCTTGGAATAATCTCGATGTTCATCTCTGCTTGTTCAGCTAGCTGTTCTTCCAAAGCTGCTGTTTCGGCTTCTGTTTTTGTAATAATCGTCAATTTCTCACCCTTTAATTTTTGGCTGATGCTTGTCAGTACGTTCAAAAAGTCCTTTGGTGTATTCGTTTGATAAAACTCTGGCTCAGCCCCATCAGGACGGATTGGAACGATTTCCAGCTCTTCTTTCGTTACGGCTAGCTTGCGGAAAACTTTTGTTATTGCACCACTAGAACGGTAACTATTCAGCAAATCATAGCGGAAAACTTCCTTTTTCCGTTCCTTCATCATAGAAGAAATCTCCGAAAAAGTCATATTCGCATTAAAGATTGCTTGATTTTCATCACCGACCATCGTCAAACTGCTTTTTGGAAAAAGATTAGACAAAAGATAGATTTGTGCTGGTGTGTAATCCTGTACTTCGTCGATCAGAACAAATCGCATCGAGCGAACTTGAAGTTTTTCAATGAATCTATGTTGGATCACCAATAAAATCACTGCTTCATCTAGAGTTTTCGGCTGATTGCTGAATTGATACTTCTTATTAGTAAAGTCAAAATATAGCGTATCAAGCAAGGTGTTGCTGTCGATCCATTGATTGTTTCGGATTGCTGCTGTGACTTTACGGTATTTTTTGGCTAAGTAACGTTTACCATAACGCAAGATGCTTTCTTCAGAATCGTCTCGGATCAGCTGACCAAAATACGCTTGTTGAGATTCTTCAGACAAAGAGAGAATTTGATTTTGCGTTTCTCGTTCTGCTGCCATTTGGATGACTTTTTCTTCCCAAAAGCTAGTTAGTCGAGCTTTCACCGCTTGGATACGATCAACTAACGGCAAGTTTTCTGGTGTTTCTTGATAGAATACTGCAATCTGTTCTTTTGAAATAATCGTTTTTCCTTTTTGTTTGATGGTCCGGAATGTTTTTTCTGGGTCAAATGACGAAATCCCTTTTTCCTGAATAAATTCAATAAAAGCTTTACTGCGGATGATTTCTGTCTGCTCATCCACTTCTTTTGCCCCGATTCGCTCAAAATAAACTGTTTCTTCTTCCAAAGCTTCTCTGAAATATTGGCCGGCAAATTGCAGCATGGTCATATTCGTTGGATTTTGTTCGCCTAAAGAAGGCAAAACATCTGAAATATAAGAAATAAATTTATCATTTGGTGAAAGAATCAAGATATTTTCAGCAGTGATCTCTTCTCTCAAAGAATACAAAAGATAGGCGATCCGCTGCATGATCGTTGACGTTTTCCCACTTCCTGCTACGCCATTTACCAATAAGATTGGATGCATCATGTCACGAATAATTTGATTTTGCTCGCTTTGGATCGTTGCTGTAATATCGCGCATCTGACTGGTTGAATCTTGGGACAATGCTTCGATCAGAATATCGTCCTGGATTGCGATTGCGGTATCAAAAAACTTCAGCAGCTTGTTTTTATCAATAACAAACTGTCTCCGATTAGCAATCGATACATCGATTTGGTTTTGGCGTACTTTATAAGAAGAAGCGCCAATTACATTGTTATAGAAAAGTTCTGCAATTGGTGAGCGCCAGTCATAAACAAGCGTTTCGTCTGCTTTGTCTGTAAAGCCGTTTACACCAATATAAAAAGCTTCTTCTGGTTCGTCATCAAGAAAATCGACCATGATTTTCCCAAAGTAAGGCGCTTCTAACAACCGTTTTACTTTCTTCAATGCGTTATCTGCCGATTGGATTTTCAAATTCATTTGATCGATTTCACGATTTTTTTGTTCAATCATCGCAAATGTATCTAGATTATCAGATATATTATCAAAGTTCAGCCGAATATCCCGTGCTTCTTCGGCAATATTTTTTCTGCCTTCTACTCCAGATTCCTGTACTAGCTGTGTTAATTCTTTTTCAGCTTCTTGCAATTTCTGATAGACATCTGACAAGTATTCTTGCTCTTTTTTTAATTCTGTGTTGACCATACACATAACCCCTTTTAATAGAATAGCGGAACTAATTATCATATACAAAAATGAACTGTTTGGCAAGTGAAAAATATTTTAGGGATTGGACATTTATTTTTACCATGAAAATTTTTTTCATTGATTAAACAGCGACAGGACAACTTATACATCTGAAATAATCTTTTTTTTGCAAAAGACTTTTCTTTTTACTGATTCAAACTGATAGTATTTTCTTCAAATCGCTTTCTTTTCTTGTTATAATAGTAGTTAAAGAAATGAGGAGATCTGATGCAATCAGCTGTAATATTAAAAATAAAATCACTTGAATCATCATTTACTACGAGCGAATATGAAATCAGCAAGTTCGTCCAAGAGAATCCTGATTTTGTCATTTCAAATACCATCACGAATCTTGCAAAAGCCATCAATACTTCTGAAGCGAGTATCAATCGGTTTTGCAAAAAAATCGGTTATAAGGGATTTAATAAATTCAAGATTGCTTTAGCACAAAGCAATTCACAGTTTGAAACAATCCAATCAGAAGCGGATGAATCGAACTTAGTAGAATACATTACCATGGATTATCAAAAAATGCTTAAAAATACGTGCGCGATGATTGATGCAAAAGATATTGAGGATGCTGCTTCTCTGATTACGTTGTCTAGAAAAGTGTTCATTCTTTCTATTTACACGACATCATTTATCAGCAACGAATTCGCTTTTAAGCTTCGTCAGATTGGATTAGAAGCTGTCACCTTAAAAGAACACTTGGAAATCGAATTGGCTATTGAAACAATGAATAGCGATGCCACATTGATTGCGGTGGTTCCATCCGTAATCAGTAAAGATATTATTCCTTTACTATCAAAAATAAAGAAAAAAGATATCAAGATTATTTTATTATCCAGCAATGATAATCCAAAAATCAACGATATGATCGATATCAAATTTATTATTCCTGATCATGTGATGGCGAATAATTCGTTGGTTTTATCGAACTCTTTGATGAACTCGTTAGTTTTGGATATCATTTTCGCTACGATTTTAAGAGACAACCGCGGCTTACGTCAAAGAAAACTAAGCAGTGATATGATCATCAATTCCTTTCAATCTGCTGATTCCGCCGTTTATGAGTGGTAGGTTCCGTGATTTTCCAACAAAAAACAGACCGCAAATTTTTTTGCGGTCTGTTTTTATTATTTAGAACACTGCAATCGTCTTTCTTTGCACTTTATCCAAATAGCAGATTTCTTGGAATTCTTCATATTCTTCTTCCAAATCTTTATAAGAAAGTTCCTTTTTCTGCAACAAAAAATAATAATCAAAATAGTTTGGTAAATATTCCAACTTCAATAATTTTTTCGCAAAAGCATTCGCTGCAATTTCACTGGTTCGTTGGATTGCGGCTTTTCGCGTATGGCTAAAAAGAGTCAACCGTACAACGGAGGGCAAGATTTCTGACACATAGCGATTGCTTTCATTCTCTAAAAAGTGAAAAAACTCATGGGCTAAGATTACTTCGTTCATCTTCGCTAATCCAAAATGATTGGCTTCAGACAATTCTTTTACTGACTCTTGATAAAGATAAACAACTGGACTTCCTTTTTTGTTTTCTTCAAATTGCGCACGCAACTGGACCTTAAAGAAGCGGCCATCATGCGGCTCTCTTTTGATTATGATTTTCTTTTGCCTGTAAAGTTCATCTATTTTTGTCTCTGTTTGCTTTGCTGCTGTGCTTTCCCCGATTTTCAAAGATTCTTCAATATAAGATAAGATTTTTTCTTTTGGTATTTTATGAAAAAACATATCTTGTTTTAATTCCAGATAAGCTAGGAATTGATCCGTAAACTCCATATTTCGTCTCCTTATTTGTAAGCGACAGCAATGATTTCTTCATCTTCTGATAACGTTTCTGTTTCGACATCCATGATTGAAGTCAATTGTTCGATTGTCTGCATTCCTGTCAAATCAAGCATCTTTTCTTTATAAAATAAGAAAACTTTTGGTATGGTTGCATTTGCATCTGAATAAATCGTGTATTGATCCACAAAATCTAAGAAATCAGATGCAGTTTGTGCTTTGGAAAATTTATAATGATAGGCGTTGCTATGTTTAAAACGAACGATTCCTTCTCGGTCAACAATACAGATATTGTTTCGTTTTTGTTTGAAAAAGAATTTTCTTTTCGTGATTTCTGCATCTAGCAAATGCCAACGTCCTACATTTGCAATATGCTTCACTTGTTTTGCTTCGATACCCAGTGCCTCTGAACTTATTTTAGCTAATTCTTCTTTCGTTGCTTCTTTTGCGCCCAGATTTTTTTGACGCAACTCTGTAGCACCCGTAGCAATTGCTCGAACGATATTTCTCTGTGTATCTATTTCAATGTTGACTTCGACTGTTTCTTCATTTGCCCCCGATTGGATAATTTTTTCAATGACATCACTTCGAATTTTTTTGATATCACTTTCTGTAGGATTAGTGATTGAACGTTCGATTTGTTCTCTGACCATTGCCAAAGCAACGCCAATCGTTGAGATATAAGGTGCATTTTTTGCTAGTTTCCATTTATAATCAAATTGCTCTGCCAACGCAGGCACGACGATTGCTCCTGAACCACCGCCGCCAACAAGTGTAATAAAATTCCGATCCATCTCATATTCCTGAATAAGCTCGTCAATAACTGGCTCCAATTTTTCGACAGCTAAACGCATGACCGTTCTTGCAGCTTCTTCTGCTGTTATTCCGAGATATTCACCTAAAGTCTTCCAGGCCATCTTGGTTGATTCTGCATTTGAACGGGCGTAATCTTCTTCTGGCACATACCCTAGCAGATTTGCTGCACCAGCTAAAGTATAGGAATAAGATTGTCCCGTACTGCCTTTGATGATGACATATTCATTTGGATCGCCTTCTTTTGGTGAAACAAATTCGATTTTTGGTTTTTCCAAATTTTCAGGCTGCGTAAAACATTCATACTCCAACCCGGCAATATGAGCGCTTCGAGGACCGATATCCATGATTTTCCCATCTTTCACACGGATCATACTGCCGCCTGCAACTGCCAATGTTCGAACATCAAGTGATCGAAGATAAGTTTTATGTCCGCCGACCTGCGCATATTTGATCATGACTTTCCCGTTTTTGATTACAGAGATATCGACACTTGTGCCGCCGACTTCGAAAAAGATGCCATCGCTGACTTTCTCATACATCAAGGCTCCTGCGACACCTGCTGCCAGCCCTGAAAGCATCGTTAAAATAGGACGCTGCCGCACTTCATTGATATTCATTACGCCGCCGTCACAACGCATAATCATCAAATTAGTTTTGATTTGTGTGTCTAGTACTGCCGTTTCTGTCATATTTGCTGTCTGCATCATTTTAGGAATCAGCGAAGCATTGACTACAGCTGTTCGTGTTCTCATTTTTAAGCCGTATAATTGAGAGATCTCATGTCCGCCTGTAGAAAAAAGATGCTGTTTTTGAGCTGTCTCAATGACATGTTTTTCATTTTCTGGATCATCTACAGAATAAGCTTCGCTAGCAACGATTACTTGGCAATCTTCTTGCTTCAATTCTTGGATATTTTTTTCAATTTCTTCTGTTGTCAATTTCGCTGAATCGATAAATCGATGCTCAGAACGCAGATATTTGTTTGGTGCTAATTCGATATGCTCGATGGCTGTTTCTTTTTTTGCAGTTCGCATATCAAAGCCTGTTCCCATCCCAATAATACCGACTTTTGCAACATCACCTTCCAGCAAAGCATTTGTCGCTTGTGTCGTTCCATGTGCAATAAACACGACATCTTCAGCAGCTAGATTATTTTCCTGCAGAAGTTTATTGATGATTTTAACGATCCCCTGTGCTACACCTTCTTCATGCGTAGTCGGAATCTTTAATTTTGCAATAACCTCGTATGTTTCATTATCGATTGCCACGGCATCTGTAAATGTGCCTCCAACATCAATGCCGATCCGTATTTTTTTCCCCATAACAACTACCTACCTTCTTTTGTTCAATACAAGAAAAATGAAGCTACGATCAATCCAATAAATGTAGAAACTGTGATCCAGACAATCGTTTTCTTCAATACTTCATTCACATCGTTTTTTGTAAAATCAGAAACCCAAACATTATGAGAATTTGTCGGATCACAAACAGATTGGACATTACTGTCTAACCGCAGAGCGACCATAGCAGCAATAGGATTCATCCCGCCTGCTACAAGTAAAGAAATAATACCGCTGCCTAATCCCCAAACATTTAGCGGACCGCGATAAATCGCTAGCGGAGATAATAAACCAAAAACCAGTACAAACATCAATTGATTATGCGGGATCATCATCGCGATGGCAGGTTGTAAAATAGCTGAAACCTCAGCGGACATCACTGCATTCAAAAGCATCCCGATCCCAATCATCAATCCTGCTGCGCCGGCAACTTCTTGGATTCCTTCAACAAAAGAACTGCTGACTACATGGATTGGGTTTTTTGGTGTGCTCAAAATCAGTACTGCCAAAATTCCGACGATGATTGAAGCAACTAAAGGAACTTGGAACGCAAATACTAAAATAACGGGTATAACTGGCGAAATCAACGCAATCGTTCTCACTTGTCCGCCTTTTTTCTTTTTCACAGGCATTGCCCAGGCTTTACGCTTTTTACCGCTGAATTGAACAAAATAAATAACCATGATGACAGAAACGATAATGAGCGGTAATCCAACAAGCCATGAATAAGCAGTAACTTCTTCCAATCGCAAACCTAATACATCGATATAAACAGCCAATGTCGAAACTGAGAATGTGACTCCGATCCCATTAGCTAAAAGCAAGATGATACCACTGATCATCGGTGATAATCCTGCTGATATCATGATCGGGATAATGATTGTTCCAACTAAAATCACCATTCCTAAACCATTACTAGCTGCAAATATCACTGAACAAACAACTAAGAACGATAAAGCAATCGGCAAAGCCTTATCGCCTGCCATCTCTGCTGCTTTTTTAATAATCGTTTCCGTAATGCCGACTTTTGACAAAACTTTCCCGAAAAGCGAACCAAAAATCAAACCAGAAACCGCCGTAGACATCCGCATTGAACCTGCTTCTAAGACATCTTTCACTAATGTAAACTGATCTGGATCTTTTGAAATGATCGTAATGCCGGCAATCAAAGAAATCGCAATAGCCATAATAGGCAAAGCTAAAATCGTAGGAACCTTTCTCGTCATCATCAAACCAACCAAAACAAAAAATACAAGCAAGATGCCAATCAACTGTATCATTTCCATCTTCTTCCTCCTAAATTTCGAGATAACTGCCTTGTTCCTTTAATAAGGACTGTAATTGGCAGATATCGATTTCTTTTACATCTTTTTCCTGTTTTGCAGAAAGAGCGGCCGCCGTCCCTGCTGCTTGACCTAGTGCTGTCATCGTTGGCGTAGTACGGATAGCTGCTTGCGCCTCAAACGAAGCGGAAACGCAACGTCCAGTAACGATTAGGTTTCCCCATTCCTTTGTCAGCATGATCTCGTAAGGAATTTGATAATATTTGTCAAATACTGATTTATCAAAAGAGTCATGAGCTAATTCTTCCTTTTGGTCAACATGGACAGAAATCGTTCCTTCGCCTTTTGGATTATGGATATCGATTGGATAACCAGAATGAGCAATAACAGAAGGGAAAGATTTATTTTCAAGTACATCTTGATTCGTCAACGTATAGATGCCCTTGATTTGTCTTGTACCTCTGACACCAACACTTGGACCTGTATAAGCGATTTTCGCATCTTCAAATCCAGGAATCGAAGAAACTAAAAACGCATACAATTCTTCACACTGTTTTCTGCCAAGCATCTCTGCACGGGTCAAGCTTTCAGCAGATACTCCGCTCTCATTGATGATCCTAGAAGTATTCATGATAAATTCTCCGGAGGTATTTGTTTCAAAAAATAAAATATCCTCTCTTGGAATACTTATTCTTCCTTCTTTTTTTGCTTGATCAAATTCTTTTTCAAAACCAACAAAAGAAAGGATCTCAGTATTTTTCATCACAGATAAGTCGCGATTGAGCCGAGGGAACTTTTCTGGATCATCAAGTACAGCTTTTCTCAATTTTTCTGTATCGACATTATAAACTTTCAAATTCATCGTCATCGGCTGCATCGCTTCATCTTCTTCTCGACCTAATTGATAAGGAACCCCCGCAAGAAAAGCTAAATCGCCATCGCCTGTAGCATCAATAAAAACATGGCTTTTGATGGAAGTTACGCCATCTTTATTAGCGACAATGATTTCTTTGATTTCGCCTTCAGCTTCAATAAAATCAATCAAATACGTATGGAACAAAACGTCTGCTCCAGCTTCTGTCACCATTTCGTCGAGAACGATCTTTAATCCTTCTGCAGAAAATGGCGTAACGTAAGAAATATAATTTGTAGAATCCAACACATGACCAGGCGAATAATTTTTTTCTTTGAGACGCTGGACCATTTCTTCGCCTAAACCTTGAATCACTTGCTTTTCACCTGCAAAAAAAGTCATCATCGGACCAACACCATTTGCTGTCAACGAGCCGCCAAAATAACCATTTTGATCAATAATCAATGTTTTCGCGCCATTTCTTGCTGAAGCAATTGCCGCAAATACGCCAGACATCCCTCCGCCGATTATGACCACATCATATTGCTTTTCTAAACCTACTATCTTCAAAATCGAATCCCCTTTCTGTATCCGTTTACAAAAACTATATTACCTTAAAATCTTTTTTTGTCAATATCTATGAAAATTATTTTCAAAAACATTTTTCCAAGCCCACTCAAGTTTAAAAAAACACACGTAAAATCGTAGAAAAGAGCTTTGTAAAACTTTTTACTACTATTCGTGCTGAAAATTTTTTACAAGTGTTTGGGTATTTTTTATTAAATAAGAACCACTACTATCAATAAGCTTAAAAAACCAGAAAAATAGGGAACCTCCTTTCTGGTTTTTTAAGCTTATTGATGATTTATTTTTATACCTTTAAAAAAGACGTTCATTTTTTATTTTCATAGGTTTGCATCCAGTTAAAAACTGCTCCCATTAAATTTGCATCATTTCCATACTTTGAAAATACCACGTTAGGTTTTATTTTGTAATTTGGACGTTTTTTTAATAGTTTTTCCAATGCTTTTTTTAAATACAACGCAAACTGTTCATTCTGGCTCACTGCTCCTCCAATAACTATGATTTCTGGATCAATAACATATTGGATTGTTAAGATTCCTATAGCCAGATAATCAATCTGTTTTTGATAAAACATTTCAGTTTGTAATTCTTTTTTTGCTTCTTCCAATAATTCAACGCCGCTCGCTGCTGTTATTCCATATTTCTTTCCTCTTTCAAGTACACCTTCGAATCCAACGTGTCCGCCTAATGAATGATAGCTGCTTTCTGACACATCGTTATCTACCAGCATATACCCCAATTCTCCAGCTGATAAATGTGCGCCTTTTAAAATTTCCCCTCTTGTATAAATCGCTCCCCCAACGGCTGTTCCGATCACAAACATGACTGCGCTTTGACATTTTTTTGCTGCCCCTTGCCAAATTTCCCCTAATAAAGCACAATTCCCATCATTTTCGATTGCTATAGGCAACGAAATCCTTTCTTCCAAATCCTTTATCAACGATTGGTTAATCAAATAACTTAATGCTGAAGAACCTGTGATACGTTTGTTTTTTTGATCATATATCCCTGGCGAACTAATAGCTATCCCTTTGATTTTATTTTTTTGACTGCTTTTTAGTTGAAGCAATCGAAGCAGATCCTGATAAGTTTTCGGTGTAGGTTCTTTTCCGCTAGTCAAAAAAGCTCCTTTTTCATCTATTTCTGCATATTTTATATTTGTTCCACCGATATCAAAAGCTAAATAAGTCAATTTTCCACCTCCTGATCAAGTATAGGTACATAGCTAGTCCTATAAAACATACCATTATGAAAAACAAAAGAAGCGTCTTACTCTCTATATGATCTAGTAAAACCGCATAAATCTGCGCGAGGACTACCCCTGATAAATTTGCAAAAAACGTAAATCGAAAAACAATAGTGCCGGCCAACTTTCTGCCCACTCTGTTTTTTATGAATTCTACACACCCGAAATAAAGGAAAGCAAAACTTACACCGTGAAAAAGATAACTGAGTGTAAAAATTATTGGATGCGGGCTGACATAAGCTAAAACCCATCTGATACAGCAAAAAATGAACCCAAGAAACATCACAAAACTTGATGAATATCTTCTCACAAACCAATCTGTGGAATAAAAACCAAACATCTCAGAGATACAGGAACCGATAAACACCGCAATACTGCTGTATAAAGCAGCTTCTGTCAACTCAAGAATATAAACCTCTTGATAAAAACTATTCAACAAATAACCGAAAGAATTTGGTACAGTAATGATAAATGTACAGCAGATCAAAAGCAGATTATACGTTAGCGGAAGCTTCTTTTTAGAAGTGATTCTTGGTTCTTTTTGTTCCGGAACACTGACAGGATGATTGATATTCAAGTAAAAAAGAAGCCCATTGATAAATGCAATAAGCAGAAAAATATTGCGCATATCATTCGTAAGCATCAATAAAACTGTGATAAAAAAGCCGCTTGTTGCATAGCCTAATGATCCAAACATCCGAAATTTTCCAAATTCTTCTTTATGATAACTTGATCGAATAAGAATCGATGTTTCAAAAAAAATATCTAAACCAGTTGCCCCGATCTGATAAATAAGAAATGTGAACAGAAAGATCTCCCCTCCAGGAAGAATATAAAATAGGAGGGAGAGAACGATTCTTAGACTCAACGTGCAGCGAATCACCTTTTCTTTTAAATAACCTCGGTCTAAAAATTTTCCATATATAATAATCGAAAAGATAATCACTATTTGAATCAATGATAATAAAGATAGCCCTAACTGCTGGCTAATTCCTTTAACCGCCATCATAGGTTCATATTGGAAAATCAAAGCCGCCGATAAAAAAGAATAGAGGAACATTTGTATACGAAACATTTATTTATACCAAAGTTTGATTGTCGCAATATCATATGGTGCAATGAATTGCATTTCTTTTTCTGCTTCTTCACGACAATTGATAAAAGAATACTTTTCAAATTTTTCAAATTGTAATGTATGGATTGGCAACTCTTTTCCTGTTGGATTAGATAGACGTAAAACAAAACAGTTTTTATCATATAAAGAAGGTGAAAATGAACTATCAAATCCCTCTGTTTCAATAGACAAAAGAGAATATGAACGAACCTGTTTTTTTGTAGTAACAGCTGGTTGGATTTTGTTATCTAATCGATGGATAAATTTATTCAACAGCTGATTTTGATAACAAATAGAAGTATCGCTGTATTCTGCCCATTTTTTACTTGTCTCATACTCGTCAAACGCTCCTTCAGAAATCGAAAAAGCAAATTCAAAAATCATGTTTCCTAATAACTCCGCTTTAGGCGTCGGCATCATAACATGTCCTTTTTTCGTCGTATCTCCTGATGCGCGCCCTGGTCGGTAAGTTAGATTAGGCTTTCCTAACTGGCTTGTTGATGCAAATAAAGTCAAGTACAGGCTGCCGTTCTGCACTTGATATTCTTTGATTCCTTTACCAAAAGCAGAGAAATGATACTGTTTATTTTCCATAGAGACACTTTTATCATAAGGTTCTAAATCAATTGGATACTCTACATAATTTTGATGCCAATTAGTTATTTCTTCTGTTAAAGCATTTCTGCGAATGAAGCCAAATGGTACAGAAGCAATCGATTGATTATTTTCAATCCCAGTATTTAGTTTAACTCTCAAGCGATGACTGAGTAGTTGATTTTCAACTTCCAATGTACAACGAATCAAATCACTTTTCTTTTGTAATTGGATCGACAGACGCAGACCAAGATTTCCTAAAGCGCCTTCTTCTTTTAAGCGATCTGCTAATGTTTTAGGTAAATCAAAGGTCCCTTCTAGAATCATTTCTTCTACCAGAGAAGATTTACGAATCTGATGTTTTTTCAGTCGTAATAGGATTGGCTGATCATTCTTCAATGGTGAGAAATCATACGTATCGCCCTCATTTCCAATATCTTCAAATTGAAGAAAATCTGTGAGTTTGATTTCATTTTTGTATAAATCTAAGCAATCACCATCGACAGTTATTTTATACGTATCATTTGTGATGCTGTTAGTCATCTCATTTTCTTGCAATCCCTCTAACTCAGCTTCTTTTTCATCAATATCGCAGATGACAAAACCCATACTTGGAATCTGAACCTTTGCTAATACAAATAAACGATAATATGGGTCTTCATTGATATATTTTGGCCCTTCTGGTGTTTCTAATAATAAATTATCTTTTCCTTGGAAATATTCCTCTTTAAGAATAACTGCTTCTTCTATATTGGAAAGCGAGATATTTTTAGTTGGCGTCAAGAAATCGATTATCTTATAACCATCAAATGGTTTCGATGTCGTATTGAACACGATTACTTGTTTTTCAGATAAATCCAGCTTTTCAGAAAAACGTTTGACGATATAGTTTTCGATTCCTTCTGCAATTTCTCTTGCTTCCTTCATACGATGCAGGATGTCGTCGGCTACTGCATCAGACACACATCCTCCCATACTGTCATGTGCATGTCCTTCTAAGATTTTTTTCCAAGCAGAAATCAATAATTCATTACTGATTTTTATTCCATGGACATTCGCAATAGCCATCAGCGGTTCTACACGCTTAATCAGCATTTCCTCAATCAAGTAATTGGTACGTTTGATATCATAACGGACAGATCCAATCGATTTATGGACACGTGTTGTACATGGTTCTCTAAATTCGCCTTCATACTCAGGCAGATTTTCTTGCGTACGCAAATAAGAAAGAAAGTCTTCATAGGAACTAGGAATAAATTCATAATCTGTTTTCTCACTGATTGATTTCAATGTTTCTGGCAAATCAGGAATAATATCTAATTGGTCTCCTCCAGCTGGGATCAATAGTTCATTGGAATCGGTCAAAGATTCGATTTTTTTGACAGCTGGTAAAAGCCGTTCTTCTAAATATTCTGGTGTATCTTTCAAAAAAGCTGCTGTACCGTATCCGTCTACCAAATTCGCAGCAATGATTTCTTTTTCTCCCAATCCTTTCCATTTGAAATAAGGTCCAGAAACGTGTTTTTTAAAATTGATTCCCCGCCAAAAAACCAAGTTATCAAACCCGCAATTTTTTAGGATCGTCGGAATTTGCGCATTGAACCCAAATGTATCTGGAAGATATCCGATCTGCATTTCTTGTCCATAGCGTTTTGAATCACGTACCCCGATCATCAAGTTTCGAATAAATGATTCTTCATTAACAAAAAATGCATCTGTCTGCGTATACCAAGGCCCAATAGCTAATTGTTTATTGGCTACTAATTTTTTTATATTTTCTAATTGATCTGGATTCAAATTCAGATAATCATCCAGAATCGAGGTTTGACCATCCAAACAAAAATGTGCTTCTGGATTACGTTCTAATTCTTCAATTACTTCATCAAAACAATTGTCGCTCAGCATCCATGCATCCATTGTGGTAAAATACCATTCCCGATCCCAGTGCGTATGATTAACCACATGTACTTTCTTTTTCATAATCAAACCCCCAACTTTTCTGTAATCAACTGATAAATCATTTCACTTGTAGTTGCCGCTTTGAGTTCCTGTCTAAACGTTGTATCGATCAATGAGCGTGCAATCAACGATAAATATTTCAAGTGTTCTTTTGCAGACTGTTCTGGTATCAGCAAAACAAATGAATTCGTGATATCAGATCCATCTAAACTGTCCCAAGGTATCGGATTTGTTTTAAAAAATAATAACTTTGGGCTTTTTACTGTCTGGTCTTTACAATGAGGAATCGCGAAACCTTCTTGAAACCCTGTTGTTTGCTGTTCCTCGCGCTCTTTTAATCCCTCAAAACAAGCTTGTTCTGCTTCCACGTAACCTAATTCCCAAGCTTGGTGTGCAATCTGCTTGAATAAATCTTGCTTATTTTCTAGAGACTCTGTTGGAAAGAAAATATTTTCTTTTGAAAAAATCATTGTCATTTTGTTCCTCTCCTTTAATATATGCTTTTACCAAATAATTTTTTTTATTAATCTGCTGAAACATAGAAAATCTAAATAAAGAGCTTCTTTCTAACTCAACACTCGTTTTCTTAAGAAGAAACGATAGAAGAAAGCATTGATTAGCGAAGCAAATAAAATTGCTCCTATCCATAACAGCCATGACATATTCGGTCCGGTAGTATAGCCGACAAATGCTCCAAGCGGTGAACCGATACCGCCATAAAATTGGATACCCATAGCTGCTACTAAGGCGCCTGAAATCCCCGATGAAATCGTGTTAGCAATAATCAATGAAGGATGGGCCGCAGCAAAAGGAATCGCACCTTCTGTTACACCTACCAGCCCCATAACGATTGCTGATGAACCTAATGCTCGTTCTTCTGTAGAGAAATATTTTTTAAACAAAATCGTTGCTAGTCCTGCTCCAAGCGGCGCTACGGCGATTGCTGCCCCTGTTGCTGCTTGAGGAATCGCATTTACACCTTGCGGACCAAATTGATTCATGGTATCGACAAAAATCGCGGAAGAAACAAGCATTGCTGTTTTATTGATTGGACCGCCCATATCGACACCCATCATCCCGCCTAAAACAGCTCCGTAAATAATTGGTGCAGCAGCATAGTTGACAGTAACATTGTTGATTACATCATAAAGTGCGTTCATACCAATCGCAATCGGCTGCCCAATCAGATAATAGATCACAACAAAAGACATAAACGTTGCAATAAGCGGAATAATCAAAATTGGAACAACTGGTTTAATCAATTCAGGCCATTTGATTTTTTTCAAAAGTTTGACCAGATAACCTACACCAAAACCAACTAATATCGCACCAAGAAAACCAGCACCAGTTTCTGTGCCCAAAAAACCTGCATCATTGATAATGTATCCAGCAATAAAAGCTGGCGCTACAGCAGGTTTGTCTCCAATCGCTCGAGCAACACCTGCGGCAAAAACTGGTATCATCAATGTAAAGCCGACCTTACCTAAATCAAATAGTTTAGAAAAAAATTCACCACTTGCATTTTCAGTAAATCCCCAAACTACTAGATTGGCATCGTTTGGATCGGGATGAAAAGCAAAAGCATTTGCAATTGCTAACAGCAACCCAGCAGCAATAGTGATAGGGATCATGTCTGTTAACCCAGACATCAAATAACGGACAAATTTATTACTTGATGTTCCTATTTCCATAGAACCATTGATTTTTGTCCCTTTTCCTCCAAACACCACAGCATTTTTTTCAGCCTCGGTCAACACAGCCTTTGGATCTTTCAATACAGTATTTGTGTCGACTTCTATTAACTTTTTACCTACAAATCTGCTCTTATCGATCATGATATCTGCTGCGATCAATACTAAATCTGCCTCTTTTATTTCTTGTTCTGTCAGTTCATTTTCTGTGCCAATCGTCCCTTGCGTTTCAACCTTTGCTTCTATTCCCAACTCTTCTGCTGCTTTTTCGATTGCCGCTTGCGCCATATAAGTATGCGCGATTCCTGCCGCACATCCTGTCACACCCACTAGTTTTTTCATGGCTTCTGTTCCCCTCTCATAATTTAAAAATAAATGCTATTGAAATAAAAGCGCTTTCTTGATAGAGTATAACTTAGCAGAGAACTTATTTTCAATATGTATAGTGAATTTGGAAATTTATTCTCAAAAAGATATCATTGCAGAAAGGAATCTTAATAATGAATGATGTTATTTTACGTATTAATAAAATTTATGATGCCCTTACACATAATCAAAAAGATATTGCTGATTTTATGATCCAAAATCCAGAACTCATCTCTTCAATGACCGTAAAAGAACTTGCTATAAAAACATTCAGTGTTCCTAGCGCTATTATTAAATTCTCTAAAAAACTAGGATACAGCGGATTTCAAGAATTGAAATTCCAATTTTCAAGTGGACAAAAAATCCGTTCGAACGAGGACAAACTTCTCTATCCTTATTCGTGTGTCAATAAAGTTATTACTACTTCTGCATATAAAAAAACAGTCGATCTGCTGGCAAAAACAGGAAAAATCTATATTTTGGCTCATCAGATGTCGCAAATTCCTGCAAAAGATTTTTATTTTAAAGTACACAAAGTCTCCCCAGCAAAAATCCTCTTTTTTCAGTCCTTTGAAGAACAGTTGAGAAACATCCCTATCCTTCAAAAAAATGATGTTATCTTAATGATTTCCAATAGCGGCGAGTGTGAAGAAATCATTCAATGTCTTTCTTTTCTTCCTGAAGATTGCTGCAAAATACTGATTACTAACGGCATCCATTCAACAATCAGCAAGCATGCAGATTTAGTCATTTCTATAGGATGTCTGGAAGAAGAAGAACTTTTTTTCAAAGAAATACCTACCTATTCTAGAAATGCTCTTTTATTTTTGTTAGATCATTTATTCCTTGATATGATCCGTCCTGATTTAGAAAATAATCTAAAAACCATAAAAAATTCTAGTGAGTTCTTTATCAATCGTTAACAAAACTACCTTGAACAAGCAGCTGTATGCTCATTCAAGGTAGTTTCTTCTTTTCATATTCATGTATTCTCGATTTTTTCTTCATATTCTGCTTTTTTGATTTCCAACATTACATTCGTCAAGTTCACCCAGTCGACAGAACGAGGCGGGTCTAACCAAACGACAACATTGACAGCTTCATCATGGTAAAGATTATTTACATTTGTAATAACTATATCGGGCTGAGTAGCTGCTTCTGGATCAATTACTGAGACATTCAGATTGACATAAAATTCCAGATTTTTTTTGATGAATCGGTTATATCCTTCGCCATACGAAAAATCAATCAAAATGTTGATTGGCTTATTTACCAAATGGATAGGCATTTGTGTAATCAGCAACATCAAATAGTTGAAAAACAAAAAGACTTTCACTTTTTCCAAACGTTCAGATTCTTTACTTTTTTGATTGACGTATTCCAAGGAATGGAAATAGAACTCAGGATAGTTTTGTTTAAAAAAAGTAATATTCATCTCAAATTGCTCAAAAATATCGATTGGATAATATAACACATTGAAATGAATTTTAGACAGTTCTTCTTGCAATGTCTTTTTTATTGTTCCATTTAGTTCTGTAAATTTTTCTTCAAAGCTGGAAATAAATTGCTGATTCAACTTATTTATTTCTTCGTTGCTGTCTATGTTTACACAATTTTCTGCTAGTTTCCCATGAAGATACAGCCAAAAAATCATACTATAGGTAAAAGTTTTGGAAGCTTTTGGGTAAAAGAATTGAAATTCTTGAAAACAGATTTCGTTAAAAAAACTGGTCACACCAGCATCGATCTCTGTATTCATCTTCCCATCATTTTCAATAAAAATCGCCAAATAATGAAATAATTTTTTTTGCTCAAATGCTGTAAATACGTACTTTTCAGACAATGTTTCCATCAACTGTTTTGCTTCTCGAATCGTTCTAACTGTGTACAGTTCCTTATAAGACAAATTAGTTATAGAAAACAGATTGTACAAAAAAAGATTGATATTTTTTTGGTTGCCTGTTAGTTTTTTCTTTTCAAAAAAAATCTGATACTTTTTGAGATTTTTCTTCAACTGCTGTAATGTACTATAAGCAACAGAATAGCTCACATGATTTTTTTCAGCAAATTCTTCCATTGATCGATAGTTTCTTTTAAAAAAAGAAATAACAAGCCCCATACCAAGAGAATTCGCAATATAATGAGACAATAAAACTTTACTAGAATAATTTCCATCGATTTCCAAAGTTAGTTCGCCTTCTGAAGCAGACAAGTTGAAACTTTCTTCTAAACCTAACTGTTCAATATCTTCTTGGGTTTTCTCAATTGTCTTCTTTAAGATAAATGATGAAAACCCCATATCTTCCTGGATCTTTAAGAGAGATTCTGACAGTGTCACGCTTTTTTCCAAATATTTTAGTAAAGAATAGCAGCGTTGGTCATCTTTGTTTAAAAAAACACCGTAATTCATAAATCATCAATTCTTTCTTCTCCATAAATGGCTATCCCCGCCAAATCACTTATCAACCTCAAATAAAAAGACTCCTCCTCATTTGCTCCACCGCTCCCAATACTAGGAAAATCCGTCACACGATTTTCTTCTTCCTCATCAAAAAGATCGTCTGTTAAAATCACCTGTGCTCTTTTTTTAGGCTTCTTTTTCTTCTTTTCTTTACGTATTTTTTTGGGTTTGCTGTTTTCAATAACCTCTGATTCTTCTGTGCTTTCTTCCACGTTCTCTACTTCTTCTGACTGCTCTGTTTCAGTCGAAATCCCTCCGTCACCGTAGTTATCGCCGTCAATAGGTTGGACTTCTTGATTTGGATTTGTCGGATCATAGATTGGATTCTTTCTTTCTGCACTTGCCTCTACGCCAGAAAATTGTAGAATCGATATCAAAACAGAACTCCACAATAATATATTCCTGTGCTTATTCATAACGTCTCCTACACAAATCGCCAAATGCAATAACTTGAAACCAATAACACGATCAAGATGGCTGCTATTGGTACTGCGCTGTACTTAACGATATTTTTTCTAATGATTCTTTGTTCTTGTTCTTTTGATTCTTTTAAAAATTCGCTGTCTTTGTCTTCTTTTTTTCCATCAGGTTCGGCCGTAACAACGATTCTCTTATCCGTGATGTCGGGCTGGTCACAGGTGATTAAAGTAAGTCTTGGAGAAAATGTATTGTCCAGAACTGCTACTTCTTTTTCTTTGACGATTCTTCGTGAAGTTATTTTGTACGAATAAATTTTTCCTAAAAAAACAACTTTTATCGGCATTTTTGCTTCCACGTTTACTAAGTTACCAAAAAGCAAACTTTTTATACCTAAGTGATGTCCTATAATCACTACATTATCTGTTTCAAATTTCCGATCCGGATACATCATTCCAGCGCCGAATAATAATTCTTGATTATCTAATCCCATAAATAACGGCGTAGAAATATCAGCTGCCGAAATAGTCAAATGACCAGCTGCTCCTCCTACAATCTCAGGAGAAACAGCAAGATAGTCTTCCATGGTCGGATAGATGACTGATTCATTAGGAATTTTGTCAGATATTTTTTGTTTTTGGCTGATTGTTGTATTTTTGATTTTTATCAATGTTACAGTATTTTTGATGATAGGGAAGCAAAGAAAAATCGTCCCTGTGATCAACAAAAAGATAATCAAAATCTTAAACTTTTTCTTCCTCATTTTTCTTTTTTCTCCAAACTAGCCAGATGATCAAGAGAACAACTAAAAGCAGCAGCAATGATCCAGCTAAAATATAGAGCCACGTGTTATCTTTCTTCAATGAAACATCTTTTTCATTTAATTCTTTAGCAGTTTCGCCATCAATCGTAAAGTCTTGTTCAAATTTCCATTGATTTTTAAATCGAAGGGCTTCAGTTCCCTTTTCTTTAACAAATTCACCCTCGTCCTCTTTGTTTCCGTAAACAGTCATGGATAGATGATAATCCCCTGGCTCCAATGCAGCTCCTTTTAATGAGATTGGGAAGGAAAAATTGGAGTTAGGTGCGATTTGCAATCCTTCTTTATCTTCTTTGTATAAAACTTCTGAATCGCCTTTTTTGGTGATTTTAGCTTGGACAGCAACTTGATTGATATACGTTTTTTTATCATTTTGGATAGTTGAGAGAATCACATTTCTTGCATTGATTTGTCCAGGTTCGACTTTCTTCAATTTCAAATCTGGGGCTACTTCATTTTCATTTTGACGCATCAAAAGAGCGACGACATAAGAATATTCGTTTTTAATGGATAGACCTTGTTCTTTTTCATCGTTTTTTTCTTGTTCTTTTTTGATTTCTTTAAAAGTGATACCACCAGCTAATACACCGTCAAATTTTTCTTTAGGCATTTTTGCTTTAAATTCTATGATGCGTTCACTGTTCGGCTGCAAAGTTAAAGCCTCTGGATATTCGACGTAATCTTTTAAATCAAATTCTAGACTTTCATCTTTTTCAATTTCATTCTCTCCGTATTCTACGATAACATTCGAATTTGTAGTCGCACTATTAACTGAGACATCGATTTCCACTTTTTTATCCGTATCGTTTCTTAATAAGACCTCTAACTTTTCTTCTTGTCCTGGATCAAGTTTCAAATCAAAATAAGTCTTTTCAAGGTCAAGCTGTGTACTTGGAATAATCGGTGTCACTGCAAAGTTAAATTCACTAGCCTGAGCAAAAGGAACATTTATCATACACATCCCTAAAACTAGAACAACCAAACCAACGATTTTTTTTATCAATTTCAACTATATCTCTCCTTAATATTATGAATAGTATGTATAAGAAACGGTGATGTAAGCGGAAATCACCGTTTCTTTTTTTACTATGAGTTACTGTTTTTTTATGAATAAGTTACAAAACTAGAAAGTATGAAGTGTTTTTAAAGTTTCACCATGCTGAATCGTGCAAGCAAGTAGATTGAACATGGATTTCATTCAAAATAAAATGTGGATTATTCGTTTCCTGGAACATCTGTTAATGTCCAGTTTAATTGAGTAGAATATTTTTCTGCATATTTTGTTGTAGAACCTGGTACATTCAATTCGATGCTTTCTGCTGCATTATCAGCATCACCCCAAGTGAATAGGTATGTTCCAGCACCATTTCCTGCAGCAGCAGCCATTACATCTGATTGTACACCTGATGGGTCAAGAGCAAATGTCGCTGGTCCTGTTGGCTCACCAGAATCAGAAGCTGTTACGACACTACCGTTTTTGAATGTAATAACTGAACCTGTTAATTCTTTTCCAGAAGTTGAAGTAAATTGTCCTTTTTGATTTACTTTCAATGTCCAGCCTGCTTCTGTCCCGCGATTATCTGTAACTTGGACATAGTTTGGTCCTTCTTTTACTTCTGTATCAGGATTTCCTTGTGCATCAAGAGCTTGATATTTTTGCGGCGCTGCGTAGTACGTTTCGTTTTTCGATGTGATTTTTTGTACGCCAAAATCTAAACTTGAAGCGTAGTCGATCGACAATGGTCCATTTGTTCCCGGATTTGGGCCATCTGGATCTGTAGGATCAATTGGTTTTACAGGATTTGTCGGATCTGTCGGGTCGCTTGGATCTGTTGGGTCTTCACTTGGTTTGAATTCCACGATTCCGTTTGATGTGTATTCTGCTGCAAAGCTTTGTGCTGGCGCAGCAAGTGCCGCTAATGCTAACGTTGATAAAAATAATACTGATGCTTTTTTCATATACATTCTCCATTCTTTTATTCATTCCCTGGAACATCTTCCAATGTCCAGGATAAAGTTCCGTCATATTTCCCAATACGTTGTTTTTCTACTGGTACTCTTAGACTAAGACCTTTTTCACTATTCCATTCGTTTGACAAATTGATGCTGCCATCTTCTGTCAGTTTTCTTTCCTCTACGACTACGTAGTCTTTTCCGATGTTCAATGCTTCTTTACTATTGGTGTAGTAAAGAAGTCCGGAAAGATCGTTTTTATCAGAAACAAGTGGTCTGCTTTCTTTTACAGAAAGTCGCCATGTTTGTTTTTCGTCTCCTCTTGTATCAGAAATAACTAGGTTTCCTGTTACATCTGGTCGGTATTCTTTTGGAACATTGCTGACTTTCTGTGTGCCGAAATCGATTTTTTCTGGTACAGAAGTAAGTTCCAAGGTGCCGATAATGCGTATCTTCACAGCACTTTTAAACACGGCATCTCTGTAAGAATAATCTTCTTCTGGCTGGATGTTTCCTACGTTGTTATTTGTTTTTGGCGGATCAGGAATCTGTGTGACTTTTCCACTCGTATCTTGCAAAAACAGCTGCAGAATATCGTCTTTTTTCAGCACCAGATTTTCTATTGAGAGCGTCCAATTTCCGTTACTATCTATGCGAGTAGTAATACCATTTTGCTTGATGCCATTCAATGCAAGCGTAACGATTGCGTCAGGTTCTCCTTTCCCCGATAACTTTTTGATCGTGGGAGGTTGAGTATTCCCGCCATCGACAACTGCAGGGTCTGGAGGTGTCACATCAATTACTTTATATTTTGCTGCTTCTTCAGAAGACCACGGTCCTCGTTGTGCAACAGCAGCCATCTCTTTCCCAGCAATATTGAATTTATCTGATTTATAGTAAGCATAGCCGTCGACATCAGTTGGAAGATTATTTTTGACTTCACCATGTGTATCTGTGACAGTTACTACTGCTTGATCTTTTGAAGCATAAACTGGGATATAGTTGATTTTTCCTTCTGTATCTAAACCATTGTTATCTGGTACATAGCCGATAACTACACGCACTTTTGCTGATTTATCTGCATCAGTTACTGGTGTCCATTCCACTACAGGATTCTGGTTCATCCCTGAAATCCTTCGATAGTTTCTTTGAGAAAATTGCCGCAAACCCGCAGCAGAAGTCTTCACTATTTCAGAAGAACCATTTCCGCTTACTGCAAAAAAACTAACTTTCGAATAAGCTTCGTCAGATGGTCCTAAAGGTTTTGTGGATAACTTCCACAAGTCGATATCGGCATCAAGAATTTGGAAATTATTCGAGGAATTGCTTCCTGAAGCAACTTGGACTGCGGTGTATCCATCTCTTAGATTACGGATATCGTATTGCGCTGGACTATTCAACACTAATTTGTTGTTTTGTCTGCTCCAATCCCCTGTTCCTAAACCGTTAGCAGAAAGATTGATCAATGGCTGATTGCTTCTTCCAATGGTATAAAAGTAAGCTTTAGGATCCACAATCAAATACGTGTTATCATTACTATAAGAAACAACAGAACCTGAATTTTGTTTACTTGTAAGATTCACGACCGCTCCTGACTTGATCCTCATTCCAGAACCATTCATATCAAAACGTACCGCGTTCCCGGGCATGTTGACATTGAATGTACTGTTTTCACCTACCGTCAATGCTTGATAATAAGAATAAACAGCTGGATAAGTTGTTCCCGAGGTTTGGCTTTGTGTCAAATCTACTCTGCAATCTTTTCCAATAGTAAATTCTTTACTTGCTCCTGTCGAAGTACTTGATGCTTCAACGTTATACCAGAAAATAGAGAAGTTATAGAAGTTGACGTTCCCTTTATATTGCGTACCGTCTTCCATTTTCAAACTGCCCAAGTAGAAATTTTCTGCTCGAGTATCTAAGTCCATATTTCCATAAAGGGTCACTTCTGAGTGAGAGGCTCTTGCCAATCGTTGTACACCAGGTTCGGTTTTGATATTTCCAAAACGATATCGCCATTTGCCGCCATTTGTATAATTCAAACGTGTTCCTACTATATCTTCGCTTTCGGCACCGATATAACGCTGATTTAAAACAATATCATGCATATGAAAATTCCCTGTTCCGCTGGGTGATCCTAACTGGATGGAAGAATTTTTAAAATCCACTCGATTTCCTTGACCATCTATCTCTAAATCATTTTTTCGGCTGTAGCTGCTGAAAGAAAAATCTGAACTGCTTGGATTGTCAAAACTTTTCATTAGAACGATTTTTGTAATTGTTTCATCACGAACAGCTTGCTTAAATTCATCCCAGCTTTTTACTTCAGCAACACCAGCTGGAGCCATTGCTGTCTCACTAGTACCGTCAGTTTCACTGGACTCTTCTTCAACTGTCGTTTCTTCAGTTGATTGAGTGCTTTCGCTTTCTTTTTCTGAAGTACTTGTTTCTTCACTCTCATTATTCTTCAGTTCGTCACTGGCTGATCCAGAAGCGGCTGTCTCCTCGCTAGCTGCCGTGGTTTCACGATCGACAGACTCTTCTGAAATCGATTCGCTGTTTCTCATTTCAGAATGAGGCAAATCGTATTGGGGAAGACTTTCGTTTGTCAGCGCAGAAGAAGTAGTCTCTTCCGCATTAACGGGTGTAACGAAATTTGAAGTATTGATAACAGGAGAGATATTTGTTATTAATAACCAGCTTGCTGCGGTGGTTAATATATTTTTTTTCAACATATCTCTTCACTCCTATTTTTTAGTTTCCTGGAACATCAGTTAACGCCCAAACCAGTTTTGTCTGATATTTCACAGCATCTTTTGGTGTTGACCCTGGTACAGATAACTGAACATCTTTTGTTACATTGACATTTTGTACTTCTCCATTTTCATCACGCTCTTCAACGGATTCAACTTCTCCCCAGTAAGTAGCCCATGTGCCGGCTCCTGCGCCTTGTGCAGCGGTTGTAACTACAGAGCCTGTACCTGGTACTAACTCGATTGCATCGTTTGCTATTGGCTCAGCTACATTTTGTGCGTTGCTGTTTACTGTAGGATTAGATAGTTTGATTTGCGCACCAGTCAAGACGTTATTTAGTGTTTCAGTTGTTGCTTTTAATTGTTCTTCTTGCTTAACTGTTAGTGTCCAGCCGCCGTTTGTTCCGCGGTTGTCAGAAATTTGGACAAAGTTTGGTGAGTCTGCATGACCTTCTTGGTATTTTTGTGCTCTAGCAAAGTAAACTTGATCTTTATTAGAGATACGATTTTTACCGAAGTCTAAGCTTGATGCATAGTCAATAGATAATGGTCCTTGTGTTCCTGGGTTGGGGCCATCTGGATCTGTTGGATCAATTGGTTTTACTGGTTTCGATGGATCTGGATTTGTTGGATCAACTGGATCTGTTGGATCTAAATTAGGAATAAATTCCACTGCTCCGTTTGATTCATACTCTGCTGCACTAACTGGAGTTGCAATAGCTGCCAATCCAAATGAGCTTAAAGCTAAAAGACCGATTAATTGTTTTTTATACATTTTCATTTCTCTCCCTTTTTATTCTATTAATTGTTATTTGGTGTATTTTCTAATGACCAAACTAATTTTGTCGTGTACTGCTGAGCTAACTTCACTGATTTTCCTGGAACAAATAGTTGGACTGCCTCTTTATTTGCTTCCACATTTGGCCCAAATCGATAAACCCATGTTCCGATTCCTTTACCTTGCTCAGCGTTGATTGCCAGCACATTGCTTTCACCTGGTGTCAATGTCATCTCTGAAGAAACAGTACCAGGCTCATACTGGGCATCAACTAACGAAGCCATCTCACCTTTTGTAAATGACAACTGGGCACCAGCTAATTCTTCTCCTCCGGCTGTTTTAAACTGTTCTGGTTGAGAAAGACTTAACTTCCAGCCAGCTAATGTTCCCCGTGTATCCGTGATTTGGACATAAGTTGGTTTCTTACTTCCATTTTTCATCTCATCAGGAGCAGCGTAGTAAGTCTTATCTGCCGTTGAGATTTTCTGAGTGCCAAATTTGAACCTTGAGCCATAATCGATTGACAACGCGCCGCCAGTTCCTGGTCCTGGAGGGTCGACTGGATCAACTGGTTTTGAGGGATCAGGGTTTTCCGGATCAACTGGTGGTGTTATTTCATCGTCGCCAGCTTCAAAAGTAATCGTTGCATCTGTGTTATACTCTTTTGCATCGACTGGTACAGCTGAATGAACAGCTATTCCTAACAAGATAGCAGCGGAAGTCAATATGATTGTTTTTTTCATTATTTCATCTCCTTTTTTCTTTCCTTATAAATCAGTCCAAACATTCCTAGCAGTAATCCAATCCCAATGATGGAATATAGTGGATCAATAAAATCTCCTGTTCTAGGCAGAATAGTTTTGCCAGCTGTAACATAGTCTTCAGATTCTCTAGGATGTCGGTTATAGGATTTTTTTGAAAATCTATTATGCGAACCACCAGAAATCTGGTCATCAAATTTTCTGGAAGATGGTCCAACGTTATCTTTCGTTTCTTTTTTTTCATCATCTGGATAAATATAATTTCCATAGAAACTCGTTTGTCCATTCGATTCATACTTCTTTTCTTCTGCGTACGCATCAGAATTTATACATACGAAAACCGTAAATGAAAAAAGCAACATCCCCATTAAAAACTTTTTCATAATCCTCCTCCATTCCCATGAAATTCTCGGATTGTCCTGGCTGCCAATCTAATGTCATTATAAAAAAATTTCATAACCGAGTTTATTTTATTTTTTTGTGGAATATAAAAATAAAAATAAAAACTGTTATAAACCAGCGTAAAATCAAAATAAAATTTTTATTTTTCAAAAAAAACGAATCGAAGGCAATAAAAAAATCGTTGTTTTTTAACGACGTGAACGATTATAGCATCTCTCTCTTTTTTTTAATAATCCGGCGCAGAGACTTTTAGGTTTCTCATGAAATGACTAGTTCTTTATTTAAATAAATCAGTCTTAATTAAATTTTGAATGATTTTTGTTCAAAAAAATTCAGTTTTTGAAAATAGGAACGATATTTTCCGCTCGTTCAAGAAGCTGTTTTTTCGTTTTTTATATATAGGAAGAAACTAGTTTTTTTCTTCTTCTTTTCTTTTGTAAAAAAAGAGACATACAAACGTCAAAGAAAATTAATAACAATTGTTATTCCCACTCTAAAGGATCTCGTTTGCGTTTTCAGAAAATAGACTGAAAATTCAGGAAATAAAATGGGGAAATGGTTTATTTTTTTTATTTTAATAATAAAAAAAATCGGTAAAAACATTGAAATAACAATGTTTTTACCGATCTTCTTGTTTATACAAGTATAGATTCCCTCAGCTATTGTTTAAGTTTTTATTAAGAAACGTGTATAACGGTGTTTCAACCAATAAATTTATGGCAATTTGCAGTATTTATTTTTGAAAAAGGAGAAAGATTTTAGCCGCATCGAGCTTTGCTTATTTTTCTATTTGGATATCAAAATAATCCATGACCAGCTCACAAAACATCATGTTCGCCCAGGAAAACCATTCACGTGTGTATTCATTTGGATCGTCTACATTGACACCTTCATGCATCAAATTCGTTCCAGCGTCAATGGCTGTCAGCTGATTTAAGATTCGTTCTTTTTCCTTTTTATCATTAGAAGTCAATCCTTCCACCGCCATGGCGATTGGCCAAACAAAATTTTCTGGTGTATGCGAAGAACCGATACCGCTTGCATATTTCCCACTATAGTAATACGGATTTTCTTTACTTAAAAGAGTCTTTCTTGTCTGTAGATATTGTTCATCGTCGCTTTCTATATAACCTAAATAAGGAGCTGAAATCAAATTAGGTATGTTGCTGTCATCCATAATCGATGCACTTCCAAGACCATCTACTTCATAGGCATAAACCTTTTCCCCTTGACTGTTTTTAGTAAATGCATGATTTTGGATTCCTTTTTGTATTTCTTCTTTCAGTTGTACTGCTTTCTGCTTCAATTCATCATTTTTTAGAATAGACGTGAATATCGTCTCCAGATAACCTAATACAACGACCGCAAACATATTGGAAGGAATAAGATAACCATATTTGCATGCATCATCACTTGGTCTGAATCCTGACCAAGTCATACCAGTTTCTGCTACTTTTGCTCCCATTCCATCATTTATTAATGTGTCTTCTTTTCTGTCCGTTTCACGCACAAATCGATACGTTGAATGTTCGTGATTTTGCTCGATGGTAAAAACTTCTAAGATTTTTTTCACGCCTGCTTCAAATTCTGCATTGAACTGTTCTGTTCTGCCAGTATTTTTATATAAAAGATACGCAAGCTGGATTGGATAGCACAAAGAATCGATCTCGTATTTTCGTTCCCAGATCCAGCCGTTCATTTCTGTATGATCGTCTTGATGTCCTGCGTGGTTTTCTGTTTCATTGAACGCATTGGCATAAGGATCGATATTGATATAATAAAATTGTTTTTTTACGAGCCCAGCAATCATATCAGCTAAATCCTCATCTTGTTTAGCTAAATAAAGATAAGGTCTTACTTGTGCGGTAGAATCTCTCAACCACATCGCAGGAATATCTCCTGTCAGTAAAAATGTCGTCCCGTCTTCATGTCGTTTCACTGTCGTCAATAAAGTATTGGCAAAAGCAGCATTGAAATTATCTGCCCATTTTTTATGTTCTTCTCCGCATTTTTCCGTGATTTCCTGCATAAATGTTTCAACAGAATGCGGTATTTTGCTATATGTCATCATTTTTCTCCTTTAGCAACTGTCATTTGATGATTATAAAGATACTGCACTTTCTAATGCCATCACACCGGATAAATGATCTGACAAATAGACACTATTTGGCGTCTCTGTCACTAACCAGTCTCGGTAAGCTAACAAATGCTCATCTTTTAAGGCATTTTCAATCAATATAGTACAGCTCGCTTCTACAAAATCTTTGATAAACCCAGCGTGTGTTTCTTGATAAAGCAGTCTCAGATAACGATATTCGATCCCTTTGAACAAACCGATATCGCCGCCGTCTCCTTCATCGTTGAATACACCTTGTTCCGTCATTGTTTCAATAGACGTTTTCGCACACTGCAGCGCTTCTTCTAAGTATGTCTGTTCTTTCGTTACTTGATAAAATTCAAGCAGTGCGCCAATATATACACCTTGGTTATACGTAAAACGCCATTGTTCGTCTAGCTTTCCATCACCATTTCGATTGATACCATCTTCGACAAATTGAGAGTCAGGGTGGACAAGTTTTTCTTTCATCCACGCAAGAGTCCGCTTGCTTGTTTCTAGATAAATAGAATCTTTTTCAATTTGATAAAGCCGTAATGCTAAAATAATGATTGGTGCATTGACAGGGGTATTTTTATAGTCCAGTTGTGTTCGTTTCCAAGCAAAGCCCCCGTCCATATAATCATTCCAAGCGGTATCAAAAATATCCAAACAAACTTCTTTTGCATCTTCAAAATATTCTTGTTTTTTCGTCAACTCGAATAATCGTAAAGCGGCCAAAGCGTTCCACAACATATCATCGTAGTATTCATGCAGAAGCGTGTCGTGATTTCTGTTTTTATTATAACGGTAAGTTTCTTCTGCCATCTTCAAATATTCTTCATCATTCGTACGCAGATAAGCATCGATTCTTACATCTACTAAATGAGCCAGCCACCAATAGTTGAATACTTCATTTTCTTTTTCGTTCTTCAATGGATAGACGTTGTTCATAAATTGTTTTTTATCTGGTGAAGCATAAAAATAATCAATACTTTTTTGTGCAATATCTGCTGCTGTCTTAAAATTTGTCATTCACTTGAACCTTCTTTCAAAATTTTATCTCCCTGTGCTTGCGCATTGCTTAATGCTTCTTCTGCAGATGTTCTGCCAGAAATGAAATTCTCTAATTGCGGATTGACTGCTAATTTTTCTAAATCAGAGTATCCAGGAACTGTTGGACGAATATTTGCAAAGTCCATAGTTTCGACAAAGGCTTTATATTTTTCGTTATCCATGAAATAACTATCTTGGGCTGCTTCTTTGTTTGCTGGAAGCCAATTAGAGATTTTGGCAAATTCGATGCCAACTTCTGGATTGGTAGTCCACCATTTGATAAAGTCCCAAGCAGCATCTTTGTTTTTAGCAGTTTTAGGAATAACCAGTCCAAAACCGCCAGTCAATGCACCTTTGTCTCCATTCGGTCCTGAAACAGGCGGAACCACACCATAATCTAAACCTTCAACTTTGTCATAGTCTGCTAGCGCCCATGGACCGTTATATGCCAAAGCTACTTTGCCAGCTGCGAACGCATCTGATCCATCGCTAAAACCTTGCTGATAAACTTTTGCATCAAGCAGCTGATTCCAAAAATCTAAAACTTCTGCACCCGCTTTTGAATTAAAAGCAGTCTTGGTATTATCTTCTGTCAGCATTGTTCCCCCAGCTTGCTGCAGCCACATATTGAATAAGCCGACATCATCCAAAGAAAATCCAGCTTGGACTAATTGATTCCCATCCCATTTGGTTGTTTTTTTCGCTACATCTAAAAGCTCTGCCCAAGTGGTTGGCGGTTGTACACCTGCTTCATCCAGTAATTTTTTATTGTAAAAAATCGATCTGTTATCCACAAGCAGCGGCATACCGAATTGTTTGCCGTCATATTGCATCTCTTTGACTGTTTCTTCATAAAAAGTTGACAGATCAACATTGTCTTTTTTTATCAAGTCATCTAAATCCAACAACGCATTCTTTTCAGCATACATTGACGTGTTTACTCGATCCCACAATACGACATCAGGAATTTCGCCCCCAGCCATTCCTGTCAAAAGCTTTTCTTCTACATTATTTTGGACTCTGTAAGTGACCGTATAAGAATCTTGGCTCTCATTGTATTTATCAATCAGCTCATTTAACTGATCCACTTGTGCGCCGCTCCATGAACCCCAGAATGTGATTTTTTCTCTGCCGTCGTCTGCTGCACTGCTCTTTTCACTACTCCCGCAAGCACCTAAGATCCCAATCAAACCAATCGTCAGCAACCCTGTTATAAATTTTTTCATGTTCTGCTCTCCTTTTTATTTTATTCCTGATTCTGCGATGCCTTGAACATAATTTCTTTGCGCAAATATAAATAATACTAAGACCGGTAATGTTGCTAAAATCGTTCCTGCCATCAACGGTCCATAGTTGGTACTAAAGTTATATTGGAAAGAAGCTAATCCGACTTGTACAGTTTTCATTTCTTCGGCATTCAAAACGATCAATGGCCACATAAAGGCGTTCCATCCTGCTTGGAATGTCATTATTCCTAAAGTTGTCAAAGCTGGTTTGGCTAACGGAAAGTACACCGTCCAAAAAATCTTGAATTCGCCTGCACCATCGATTCGTGCGCTTTCTCCCAATTCTCTTGGCAGTTGTTCAAAAAATTGCTTCATGAAAAAAATCGAAAAAGCACCAGCGGCTCCTGGAAGCAAAATCGCCCAATACGTATTGATCAAACCGAGGCCGCCAGAGCCTGTAAAATCATTGCCCCCTGCTAACGGAAAACCTCTCAACACGATAAAAGTCGGAATCATCGTGACAATACTAGGAATCATCATCGAGGCAAGAAAAATCAAGAAAATCACTTTTTTTCCTTTAAATCGAAGCTGTCCAAATGAATAGCCGGCTAAAGAACCAAAAAACAGATTTGTTGCTACACCTCCTAGAGCTAAAATCAATGAGTTTTTTAGATAATTCAAAAATGGCATTGTTGCAAAGACTTCTTTATAATGATCCCAAGTAAAATGCTGAGGAATAAAACTCATGGAACCGCTTAAAATCTCACTGTCAGATTTAAATGATGTGGCTATCGTCCATAAAAATGGCAGAACAGTCGTTAAGCTGATCAGTATGACTAACAAATACCAAATCGTTGTTTTCATATACTTTTTCTTGACCATTTTTTCTCCTCCTAATTGGTTTCTTTATTCGTAAACTTCATATTCACCAAAGAAAAAACAAAGATCAATAAGAATAGTAGGAAAGAAAGTGCGGAAGCATAGCCCATTTCCAGACCGCCAAACCCTTTATTATAAATATAGTAAACGAGTGTGATCGTTGAATTTCCTGGACCGCCCTGCGTCAGCATATATGCTTGATCGAATACTTGGAACGCACTAATGATCAATTGTGTCGTCACAAGAAAAGTCGTTTTCGAAAGCTGCGGCCAAGTAATACTGATAAATTTCTGCCAACTGTTAGCACCTTCGATATCAGCAGCTTCATATAATGCAGGATTTATTCCCTGTAAACCAGCGAGGAAAATCATCATATTCCCGCCAAAACTCATCCAGACACTCATGATAACAATCGCTGTCATTGCCCAATTTGAACTATACAACCACGCTGGTCCATTGATTCCTACGATTCGCAACAGTTGATTGATCAGACCATATTGCGGATTCAGCAGCCAATACCAAATCGTCGCCGTAGCTACGGATGAACACAATACCGGCAGATAAAAGAAGGTCCGAAATAATCCAACACTTTTGAATTTTTTGTTTAACAGAATCGCTGTACCTAAAGCAACAATCAAGCCTAGCGGAACATACAGCAACGTATAAACAACTGTGTTCTTCAAAGAAATAAGAAAAAATTCATCTCTGAAAATCCTTTCGAAATTCTGAAGTCCTACCCAATGAGGTGTTTCAATAATGTTATAGTTCGTAAAGCTGTAATACAAAGCCATCAAAATGGGGATTATTGCAAAAACGATCAATAAGATGACTGGTAACAAAATAAACAAATAAGCAATATTTTGCTGTTCATTGATTCCTCGTTTCTTCTTTCCTCTTTTGGTGTATTCCAACACGTTCCTCCCCCTTTTATATATTAAATAAATTAAAATATATTAAATATCTTACAAACAGAATTATATATAATGATTAACTATTTGTCAACGCTTTCAAAGAGGTATTTCAAAAGATATTACTTGAAATTTATATATATTATATTTAATATATAAATATAACCTATTGGAGGTAAAACAATGAGTGAACCGTTATATAAAATGATTTATATGGATTTAAAGCAAAAAATCGAGTCTAGTACTTACGAAATAAATGATACATTGCCCACTGAAAAAGAACTTTCTGCTATCTATAACGTCAGTACGATCACTGTCAAAAAATCACTAGATTTATTAAAAGAAGAAGGCTACATCATCAGAAAACCTAGAAAAGGATCTGTGGTCGTCAATAACCGTAAAACAGAAGCAGTAATCGACAGCATGACCATTGGATTAGTCATTACAAACTTTACTGATTTTTTTGGGGCGCAAATCTTACGGACTATCTTGGATAATAACGCAAAAAAGATAAACGTGATTGTCAAAATCAGTTATGGCAATGTGCAAAAAGAGAATGAATTGATCCAGGAATTGATTGACAAAGGAATCCAAGGCCTAATCCTTTTGCCTACCTCTTCTGAATATACGTCTCCGAAAATCTTAGAGCTGATTTCACAAGATTTTCCGATCGTAGTGATTGATCGTTTGATGGATAATTTACCAATTTGCAGTGTGCAAACAGATAGTTTTTCTGCAGCAAAAGAATTGACGAACTATCTTTTCGCTAAAAATCATCAGAAAATCGGGCTGATTACTTCTGATAGTAGTGTGTCGACTATCGACGAACGCGTAGACGGCTTCTTGTCTGCGCATATTGATGCCAATCAAGCAGTCAGCCAGAAACAGATTTTATCAACGATTGATTCTGTTGTTCCAGGTTCGGAAAGAAAGATTACTGAAGATATTGAACTTATCAAAACGTTCCTTGAAGAGAACCCAGACATTACAGCATTATTCACTACTGAATACAATATTGCTTTGTTGACAAAAAGTGCCATTGAGCAACAAGGAAAATCTGTTCCGAACGATTATTCCATCGTGTGTTTCGACCATCCAACAATCAATATCTTTGATTTGAATGCCTTTGTTTTTACCCATATTGAACAAAACCAAACAGCCATCGGCGAACATGCAGTCAATCTGCTCTTTGAAAAAATCAGTAATCCTCGCTTGATTGAAAAAATCAATCTCGGTTACCAGTTGATTGAAGGCGATTCTGTAACATTGACAAGTAATTAATAAGTCAAAAAAACGATAAAATGCAACAGCCATTTTATCGTTTTTCTTATTAGTTATTTACATTAGATCAGTGGTTCTTTTTGATAAAAATACCACCTGCTAGAACGAGGATAATTAAGCCGCTTATAGAAAGAAGAATTTCATTTTTATGATTCTCATTGGTCTTCGGCAACGTTTTATCTTCGTTTTTTGTATCTGAATCTGTAGTATTTTGGACTACGTTTTCTGTCATACTTCCGGTTGTTTCAATCGTACTTGTTTCTGTCGTTTCAGCGGATGATGTTCCAGTATCTGACGGCTCAGTGGTCATTGTCTCTGGGATTTCCGTTGTTGTGGTTGTTGTATCTGTCGTTTCTGTAGGAATCGATCCTGTATCCGTGGTTGCGGTTGTTGTTTCCGTTGTACTTGTTCCTGTGTCCGTGGTCTCGGTTGTCGTTTCCGTTGTACTTGTTCCTGTATCCGTGGTCTCGGTTGTCGTTTCCGTTGTTTCGGTACCTGTTGTGTCCGTTTCTGTCGTGTCTGTAGGTTCCGTTTCTTTTTGTCGATTGGTTAGTGTAAAATGGTTTCCGTCACTTGTTAGTGTACTTTCAAAATCATCTGGGACATTGACTTCATTGATTGTATAAACAAAATCTTCGCCTCTATTATTATATTTTGGCAAGACAACTTTTTCCCCAGCGACAGTCACTGTTTCAATGTCCGTTTCGAAATTTTCTTTTTTCGTTAATTGCTGTACATCGGAAGTAGTCCAATTTGTCGGATCAGCCACGTCAGCTCTTGCTACCGTATATTCAATGGAATCAGGAATCAAGTCTAAAGGAACATTTTCCCATAATTTTGTCAATTTTAGCTGTACAGTTGGTGCTTTGATCGAAGGAATCGGGAAATCCAATAATTCATTCTCGCCGGTTGGATCTAATGTTGTGCGCCCGTTGCACAAATACCATGTTTCCCCTTTGAAATTTTCAGATTCCGTATTCAATCGCACTTGATAGGTCAAAGTGATACGTTCATCTTTACCTAAAGAAAGACCAGAAATCGTTAACGTCTGATTCTGTTCTCCAACTGTCACACCTTCCAAAAGATCAGCTGCTGGCTGCCAGTTTCCTTCGCTGTCTCTCTTCCAAGCTTGTAATTGATAATTTTCGGGTGTAAAGTTTCCTGCTCCTTGTAATAAAATATCTGTTCCCATCGGATCGGTGATTGTGCCATTTGGAATGGTTTTATCGATTTGATTAGCAATTTCTTTCAATGCCGAACCTAGTCCTGTTAAATTTTCATCGATTGTCAGATACTTCTGGGAATCAGACGCCATATTTCGCCCAATATACTCGCCTCTTGCAGAAGGGTTTACTGCTACTGAATAACAAACAACTCCTGATTTTTTTATAGACATGATCGTTCCTAATGTAGCATCTGTTACTACTGAACTGTTCACAGGAATAGCATTTGTATCTGTAGGATTACTGCTCGTTGTATAATATTGTTCAGAATTGGTTTGAAATTCTTCAACATATGTGTTTGTATGATAACCGTTATAATCAGTGATTTCTCCGTTGTTAGCATATTCTTGCGCATTTTCTGCGGGTAAATAACTGCGGTTTGCACTATCGTCACCAATGTGGATAAACAATTTTTCAGCTTCCGGACGGCTTTCTTCCATCAACATACGCTGTCCTTCCAACAGTCCTTTTTGCATAAATGTTCCGGAATGTGATTCCGCTGTGTTTCGTAAAAAATCCTCCAAATAATCCAAATCCGTTGAGAAACCATTCGTTGTATACACATAACGATTATATGCGACAATACCGATTCGCACATTTCCATTGGCTAATGCACCAGATAATTCATTTCCAAACTGCTGCAGTCCCAGCAATGCACTCTCCAATTTTTCTCCTGTCATTGAGGACGAATAATCAATGACCATGACTAAATCTACTGGTGTAGTAATCTGGTTTCCTTTTACGTCCAAAGTAACATCAAATAAGCCTTGTGTATCTGCTTCTTTTACACTTTTTTTGACATATGCTTCTTCTTGATAGTCAACATATCCTTCCTCATCAAACGAAGCATCATCTGCATTTCCAAAGTTGTAATTGTAGGTATTTCCTTCACTTAAACCATTTTTCAAATAATTTCCAGCTGTATCTTGTTGATAACTAAAGTCATAGGTATCTGCTAAAGTTCTGGTAGTTAACATACCTGTGAATAAGCCAAACATAATCAGTGCCAACACCCATTTAAGCTGCTTCTTCCAACATTTCTTCATTTATTTATCTCCTTTACTTGAATTTTTCAGTTTTTTTTATCAAAAAACTTGAACAGCCCCTAGTATAAGTGAAGGTTTCAAGCAAATGTTTCAAAAAAATGTATATTTTAAATGCAAAAAATTCCATATCACATGTATAATAGTTGGAATAAACATCGAATTTACAAACAGATTGGAGTTTGGAGAATGGAAGTGTTTGATTCTTTTTTCGGTACAGAAATAAAGAAGGAATTAGATTTGCTGCGGTTGTTATATAGAAGAAAACAATTTATTGAAATCGATGAAATCAGCCGCCTGCTTCGCATGGACAGAAGATCGGTCAATAAATACTATGACCTTTTAACGAAGAAACCTTATTTAAATATTATTGACAATGAAAAAATCCTTTTATCAAAACACGGCGCAGGCTATCGCTTCAACGGGACAAAAAAAGATTATAAAATTTTATTGAAGCAAATTTTACAATCTAGTCCTTATTTCGATTTGTTGAGATCCTTGCTTATTGAAGACGGCATTACTATTGCGAAATTCGCCTATGAAAATTTCTTATCCGAATCGACTGTTCGAAAAAAGATTTACGAACTTGAAGAACTTTTGAACGGCTTTGATTTTTCCTTAAAGAAAACAAAAGGCGCCGTTTTTCTTGTCGGTGATGAACGAAAAATACGCTTTTTCATGATTGCTTTTTTATGGCGCACATTTTCAGGACTTTACTGGCCTTTTCCTAACATCGCACAAAGAAAATGTGAACAAATCGCTAAAGACATCTACAAGCAAAGCGGTATCCAAGTCAATACAATCGACCTGAAACTTTCTTGCTATGTTTTGGCCGTAACGATCCTCCGTTTCAGAAAAGGATTCAAACTAGAAGAGCAAAATCTAAACTGGGACTCTCAATTTTCTGAAACTGACCAAACAGTGTTATCCCAACTGATTTATACACAGAGACCCGCTTTTATTATTTTAGAAAAAGAGTTAAGAACGCACTTTCTCTTGCCAGCAGTAGATATTGAATTTATTTTTCTGCTCTTTTTAAGTAATTCAAGCTTGTCTTTGACAGATGAACAACTTGACTTATTTTTTGCTGAACAGCAGGTAAAAAATGCACCAGTTTCTAAAATCCAAACAATTATCACAACTATTATGAAGACTTCTGATTTATCGAATCAAGATGTACGAAGAAAAGAAAAATTGATTACCAAAACAATTCTCTCCGGTATATTATCGGTTGAATTATTCGGAAAAATGGACTTTACGATCACAGGTTATAATATCAAACAATATTTGATGTTAAAGTTTCCTAACTTATTTTTACAAGCGCAACATTTATTATCTGATCAAGAAATTTACTCTCAAAATAACAAGAAACTAGAAGGATTAAGCCTTTACACTGCCGTTGCTTGGTCTCTTGTCATCAATCCAACGCATTTCAATCAGCAGATACGCATAAAACTCGAGACCGACCTGCCTCTTCCGATTGAGTTAGGAATCATGGAACGTGTCCAAACGACTTTCCAAGGCTTTTTCAATATCAAAGTCAGCAATACTTTTCAAGAAGATAACTACGATCTTTGCCTAAGTACTACACCAATCACTGAACTCGAAACAAATAAAAAAGTCCTGCTCATCAACAGCCAAGTCTCTTTGTCCGACTTGCTGGCTATCCAGCAGCAACTTGAAAAGATTTCGAAAAAGAATAATCGTAATTTTTGAAAAATAAATAACCTCCTAAAAACTTGATAAAACAAGTCTTAGGAGGTTAAAGTTCTTTCATAATAGCTATTCGTTAATCATTTTGATATATGCGGTGACACTTTTTTTCATCCAGCTTCTTTTTTCTCCGCCAAACAAAAAATACGATTTTCTATAAGCTGGTGCATGGGTTCTCAATTCAAGTACTTCATATTTTTTCCCATCAAAAGTTAACTGATTACCTTCTCTATAATGTTCTTTTAAATAAGCGAATTTTTTTCGTTCCCACACTCTATACGCAACATCTATGTAGCTGTGGTCTTTTTCTGTATCTTCAAATTTAGTGGATGGAAATCTTTTTCCTTCATAATTAGCGAACCGATCCATCAAAAATGTGACAAGAAAATATAACACAGACAGAATAATGATAAATCTCACACTTGATACTAGCAGATTGCCGCCATCATCAACGCCTCCGCCTGGAATTGTCGTATTATGTTCTTTCATATAAGTCTCCTGCATCTCTTCTTTTATTCTATTGTAGCAAACAATCATTCAAAAAAAGTGATCCTTTAGATAACTTAATATTTTTTTGGAAACTTGCTGCGACGCGAATAATTTTGATTGAAAAAACAGCCCTCTATAAATAGTTAGAGAGCTGTTTCATTTAATTCTTCGTTTACATATAATGGTTATTTCTCAGGTTCGCTTTCTTGATGTCTTCAACGGTTTGCGTGCCTGCTAACTGCATAACCATCTCTAATTCTTTTTTGAAGAAATCAAAGACCTGTTGAACACCTGTCGCACCGCCTAAAGCTAATCCATAGATCACTGGACGACCGATAGCCACCAAATCAGCACCCAAAGCAATCGCTTTGAAAACATGCTGACCACGGCGAACACCGCTGTCAAAAACAATTGGCGCACGACCCGCCACCGCTTCAGCCACCACTTGCAAGGAATCGAAAGAAGCCGGACCGCCATCTAACTGACGCCCGCCATGATTCGATACCCAAATTCCTTGAGCTCCCGCTCCTAGCGCACGTTCCACATCTTCTTCTGACTGCACACCTTTGACATATACTGGCAATTCGGATTCTTTAACGATAAATTCTACATCTTTTGGACTTAATTTTTGTTTAGAAGAACCATATACCGCATCCATTGTTTGACCAATACCTGATTGATAAGCTTGCACGATCGGCATTGCCAGTGGAAAAGTAAAGCCGTTTCGTCGGTCTGTTTCCCGGTTACCGCCAACTGTCGCATCCGCTGTTAAAACAATTGCTTTTGCGCCATTTCGCTTCGCCATAGCCAAAATATCTTTGTTGATTCCATCATCTTTACTCATATAAAATTGGAACCACTGCGGCGCTTCTTCGCCACCCGCTTCACGGATTTCTTCCAACGTACATGATGCATAGGAACTTGCTGTATAAATCGTGCCAAAGCGAGAAACACCTTTTGCTGAAGCTCTTTCTGCTGCCACGTTCGCCAAACCATGCGCTGCTACTGGTGCCATGATAATCGGTGCCTGCAACTTCTCACCGTGAAATTCCAAAGATGTATCGGGTAACTCAAGGTCTTTCAAAACGTGAGGAATAATCAATTTATGATTGAAGGCGCGTTCATTTTCCTGATAAGTGAAGATATCTCCCGCACCACTGCTGATATAGCCATAGCCGCCTTTTGGAATTACTTCCTCTGCAGCGATCTCTAGGTCACGCATATTAATAAAATCAATTGCACCTTCTGCTGTACTTGCTTGATAAATTTTTTCCATGCCATTCCCTACTCTCCGATAAGATAACGTTTACATTTTAATCGTACGCCTAATTTGTTTAGGGGGCAAGTTATATGTTTTATTAGAGCAGAGCAAAGGAAAAATATTTTTTCGGTGAAATCGGTGAAAAATAAAAAGAACTCTTAATCATTTTTCTTACATTTCCTTGGTCTAATCTAAAATTCTTTCATATTCCTTACCATATGCATCCCTGGATGAAAACTTGTATTCAATCAAGTTTCTTCTTAATAAAGCATAATCGTCGTAGACTTTTTTCAAGATCTCGTTTACTTCCTTTATTGATTCAAAAAAAAGAGTTTTAAAAATATGTCAGATTTTTAATAGTTTTCACTTATAAGTAATCATGACAGAGTAACCAAACCATTGAATCCTCGTTGATTAGAAAGAAAAAAAGAATATACTATTCCTATGAGGAGGAATTATTTTGAAAATTAATAATCACTATGTACCAAAAACATATCTGAAACAATGGGCTATTAATAATAAAATTTATGAATATAACCTTTTAGTTCCCCATGACAAATATCCTAAATGGAAAAAGGTTTCTATCTCACGAACTTCAAGTCTTGACTCATTATATCTATATTATGATGAAGGCGAAATCACCGACGAAATGGAAGATTTTTTTTCAACTGAATTTGAAATGCAGTACAACTCATTCATCGATAAAATTAACACTTACTCTATTCTTGACAAGAATGACAAAGAATACATTTCAAAGCTAGTTGCAAGTCAATACCTCAGAACATTGAAGGGCTTTTACCGTATTCAAAAAATTGTAATAGACACATTTCCTGATATTATTGAGGATTTAAAATTTTCAATGGAACAAGAGTTTAAAACAACAGGCACTTTACGAGTTGATAATAAATCAAGACTAGAATATGACAACTTTATTCCCTTAAAAGTTGATATTCAGAAATTAGATGAGGAAAAATCTGGTTTGAATATACAAACAATTGCTGGTAAATCATTGTGGTTGTTTTGTATAAAGCATTTCCTTACTTCAACTTATAAAATTTTAAATAAGATTTCATGGTGTATCTATGATGCTCCTAATAATTTTGAATGGGTTACTTCCGATGATCCAGTAATTTTTCTGAACTACTTTAATAAAAATAATTACAATTTTAATGGTGGCTGGGGCGTAAATAATACAAATATTATTTTTCCTTTATCTCCGACAAAGTTATTATTTGCAACTATTGGCCAGTCTACCACTCCCTACCAAAAAGCAACACTGTCTTTTGCTGAGGAAATTCAAAAATATATTGTTGAGAATTCTCATTATAAAATATATTCGCGAACTGTTAATCAAAAAATCACAAAAATGCGTAAACGTCATGTAGATGAAAAAAAATTCAGGGAATTCAATGATTCATTAAAGGATTTCCATGACAATTATGTGGATATTGAAATTCCTTTTTTAAAAGACAAACTTTAGATAAATAAACTATTGTTTTTTTGAAAATTGATTAACCCACTTAATATAATAGCTAACTTGTAAGATAAACGAACTGATTGGTATTCATTTCAAAGATTCATTACCATTCTTTAAATACTGCTCCTTACATCGAAGCAAACTAAATTATAAAGAAACAAAGTTAAATTATACAATTTGATTTTTTTAATTATTTCCATTTTTTAAAATCTAAAAATTCTATAACTTATAACTGCATAATGATATAATAACAATAAAAAGGAGATTTCTATGGGGGTTACTGATAATAGACGAATACCTACTGAAAACGAAAAATTGCTTCTTCATACTGAAGTCGATGGTCGTTGTCCTATGTGTGGTAATTCACTAACATATAAAAAAGGAACTAAAATTTACAAATCATTTGAGATAGCTCACATTTATCCAGCAAATCCTAAGGAAATAGAAAAAGAAATTCTTAAAGACATGCCTTTGTTAGATTCAGATGTAAACAATCTTAAGAATCTGATTGCTGTATGTCCTAGGTGTCATACTAAATTTGATAATCCTAGAACAACTGATGAGTATATGAAATGGTACATTATAAAACAGAAACTACTTTCAAATGCTGAACTAAGGCAATCATTTTATCTCTTTAACATTGAAGAAGAATTGAAGAACATACTTGAGAAATTAGATGATGAAGCAATTGAAGAGCAGTTAGTTCAATTAAACTTAAACTCATTAAGAATTGACCAAAAAACAAATGAGACTATGCCTTATGCTATTAAAAGAAGCATTAAAAATGACGTAGTTGATTATTTTGACTACATAAAAAATGTATTCTTAGAAATGGACAAAATATCACCTAGAAAGTTTGACACACTTGCCTCGCAAGTGAAATCATTTTATTTAAAGTGTTCTCAAAGTTGTTCGAATCAAAATCAATTATTTGTAACATTAGTTGACTGGCTTGATGAAAAAACAGAACATTATTCAAAAAGAGCATGCGAAATTGTAATCGCTTTTTTTATTCAAGATTGCGAGGTATTTTGATGCTATTCCCAAATAAAATAACGAAATTCCAAGAGAGCACCATCTCTAAGTTAATTTTTATATTAGATGAGTTGTCCTCTAAACCATTAGGAATTGTCCCTCTCTATACTAAATTAATGAAACATTTTGAAGATTTAGATCAGTTTATATTAGCTCTAGATGTATTATTTTTATTAGAAAAAATTAGATTTGATGAGAAATGGGAGGTACTTATCTATGTTAAAAAGGATACGATGTACTAAATTCCAACAGAAAGAGATTATTTTTCATACAGGATTAAATTCTGTTGTTGGAGATGATATTGCTACAAATTCTATTGGTAAAACAACTCTTTTAATGATAATTGATTTCATTTTTGGTGGGAATGACTATATAACTAAAAACAGTGATACTATTGAGAACTTAGGTCATCACGAATTTCTTTTTTCCTTTGAGTTTGCTGACCAAGAATACTATTTCAAACGGAGTACAGAACATCCGAAAGACATCATTATATGTAATAATAATTTTGAAGATATAAATAAAAAAACAGTGGATAAATATTGCCTGTGGTTACAAAAAAAATATAATTGTGTAGTAGAGGATTTATCTTTTAGAAACATTATCGGAAGATATTTTAGAGTTTATGGCAAAGACAATTTAAATGAAAAACGTCCTATTCAATACGTTGCTAAAGAAAAAGAAAATGTGTCTATTTTGAATCTAATTAAATTGTTTAACAAATATAAACCCCTTAAATCCTGTGAAGAACAATTAAAGGACTTACAAACTAAGAAGAAAGTATTAACTGATGGCAGTAAGACAAATATGATTCCTATTACTACTACTAAAAGAGAATACAAGTTCAATGAATCGAAAATTACTAAGTTGTCCTTAGAATTGGAAGAATTAAAAAAAGATATAGTGAATCAAACCGTTGACGTTGAATCATTGATTTCAAAAGAAGTACTTGAACTTCAAAGTGAGAAAAGTAGATTAACTGTTCAAAAAAATGTTTTAAACAATAGGTTGCGTCGAATAAAAACGAATATTGAAAATAAAAAGTCAAAAGTATATGCTGAACTAACCTCCTTTACTACCTATTTCCCCAATTTTAATGTAGAACAAGTCAATAAATTAGACGAATTCCATGATAATCTTACTAGAATTCTAAAAGATGAACTTACTAATGTAAAAAAAGTTTTGTCTGATCAAATCACTACTTTAGAAACCAAAGTAAATGAAATAGATTTACAAATTGTCAGGACTCTCGAAATTAAGAATGCACCAGTTCATTCAGTTAATAGATTAATACAACTAACAACTGAACTAAATGAAATTATGGAACAAAATAGAAACTATAAAAAGCGTAATGAGTTAACAGCTGGTATAAATGATACGAATTCAATACTTTCAGAACTAAAAGTTACTATAACTGATGATATTTGTGATCAAATTAACAGATCTATGAGTAAGTTCATCAAAGAAATATATTCTGATGGTCGAAGAACTCCCAATTTTAATATTCATAACAATCGATATACCTTCAATACTTATGGTGACACAGGAACTGGTACAGCTTTTGCAAGTTTGATTTCATTTGATCTCTCCTTACTTAAATTGACTTGCTTACCTACTCTTATCCATGATTTGCCCCTTCTAAAAAACATAGAAAACAACGCTTTAGAAAATATTTTTAAATTATACAGTAGAAGTGAAAAACAAATTTTTATCGCTATAGATAAATTAAGTTCATATAGCAAAGAAAGTAAAAATCTAATCGAAAATAGTAAAGTATTGCAATTAAATAAAGATAAGCTTTTATTCATTAAAAATTGGAAAAATGCAAACTAGATGAAAAGACATTTCTAAAAATAGGAATGTCTTTTTTATATCTAAATAACTTATAAAGAAATGAAAAACTCATGAAACATCTACTCAATCATAAAGTTTTTAAGAGGACTAGACAGATTTACAATTATTTTCATCCCGAACATAAGAAATACAACGTAGATCGATTTGCACAATTTATTAAAAAAATTTTTTTAATCGCCGTTTTAGTTTTTTATTTAGTTAGCTTTTAATAAAAAAGTAAGCACTAGAAATATTGATAAATCAACATTTCTAGTACTGAAAATTGGATTATCCCACAGACCCTTCCAATGACTCTTTTGGGAAGCAATGGACCGGAACTGGCTTTATATAAATAATTCATTTGACAAATTACCATAGACTGACAGTGTATATTATCAGGTACTATCATCGATAACGTAGCCAATATCGTACCCAAAATAGCAGGTAGAGAAGTTATTTGAATAATGAATTGTAATAACATGTTATTACAATTCATTATGGAAATTTACTTAAACAGCAATTCCATTGTTTCCTTCCCTACTAAATATTCAAGCAAACTTTTACGTCTATGAAAGCACCCATCAACATACTCCTTATATTCCGATATAAGCATTTTATCAAATATTTTCAATAATTTTTTTACTCTCTCATAGTAATCATTAACCTCATTCAATGTCCAATTATTTCTGACCGACTCTTCAAAAATATATACTAATGATCCTTCTAATAATTTTCCGCCATGTATATATTCACAAGCTGTTGCATACTCGCTTTTTATTAAAGAAAAATCGGTATCTTTCAATTCAAACAAATATTCTTTATCTTTTAAAGAATCAATTAGACTTCCCGTCACATGGCTTTCTTCATCAGTTGTTTTAGTTAACAATCTACAAAAATTTTCAATAATAGATCTTTCATTTACATATACATGGATTTGAGTCAAGACCTCGGACACGATTTGCGAGAGTTTTTTTCGAGATTCCGGCGGGCGAGTATCTCATCGTTTCGACCAGCCGTCAAACCAAAACCGTTTGACCGCTGATCGAAGCGATGAAGTTGAAGCCCTGTGGAAATCTCGCAAAAAAAATGTAGGTGGCAGCTAGGAACTATGCCTGCAATGCCAACTCCTCCATCTGATTTGGTGTTAAATAATTAATACTGCTATGGATTCGCTTGCGATTGTAAAATCCTTCAATGTATTGAAATAACGCTAAATGAGCGGCTTCAAAGTTTTCATACGCTTTTGATGGATAGACTTCTTCTTTTTTGAGTGATGCGTGAAATGATTCGATACCGGCATTATCGTAGGGACAGCCCTTACGACTGAAGGAGTGCCGGATGTTTAATTCTTTCAGCTTTACCTCGTAGGCTTCGCTGGTGTACTGAGAACCCAAATCTGAGTGGATGACTAGGTTCTCGGAGGGTATGTGGTTTAAGAGCGCATGGTCAAGGGTTTCGATGACCAATTCTTTGGTCATCTGCTTGCCAAACTTCCAACCGATGATTTTCTTTGTGTGGAGGTCTTGGATAGTGGAGAGGTAGGTCCAGCCATCTTTTAGGGTATGAATATAGGTGATATCTGTCACCCATTTTTGATTGATCGACGTAGTGGTGAAATCTTGGTTTAACAGGTTTTTGCGTCCTTCACTTTTAACTTTCGCTTGCTTGCCAGGCTTGTATTTTTTGAGGGTGATTGAACGTAAGCCCAACTTTCTCATCAGTTTTTGTACTCGCTTTAGGGACAAGGTTTCGCCGCGGCCAACAAGAATCTTATGAATTTTGGGCGCACCATAGATACCCTTGTTTTCAAAGTAAATCCCCGAAATCAAGCGGCTTAGGCGTTCGTTTTCTGATTGGCGTTTGGAAGGCTTCTTTTTCTTCCAGTCATAGTAGCTGGATTTTGGTGTTTCCAAAACGGTACACATCTGTTTTACGTCATGATCATTTGCATTTGATTGAATAAATTCGAAGACATCACTCGTTTTTACTTTTGAGCGAATATGGTTAAAGCCTTTTTTAGGATGGTGTTTTCCTCCTGCATGCGGGCCATTTCCTTTTTCATTGCTAGGATTTCTGCCTCAGTCATGCCGGTTGCTTCATTCTTTGTATGAAGCTTCTTCCAGCGATAAATCGTTTGTGTAGCGATACCATATTGCTCTGCCAGTTCCTCGACCGATTGGCCAGACTGGTTTAAATCTAAAATCATCTTCTTAAAGTCTTCATCAAATTTTTTCTTGGCTTTTGCCATCTTGGACACGTCCTTTTCTTAGTAGTTAAATTCTACCAAATCGTGTCCATGAAATCATCTTAACATCAACATAACGCATTTCATGTTTAATCAAGCTAATAATTAAATAATAAAAATCTGAAATTAATACCTGGCAGAAATAGTTTGTTCCATATGGTAGACTTTCTGAGTAAAAATATTTAAAGAAGATTATTCTTTTACTAATAAAATTAAAAAATGAAATATCATTTTCTCTTAATATGCTAGAATTTTCTTCGCCATATTTTTTCAAAGTTAAACTAAATTCTTGAATATCACTTTTCAAACTTTTTATTTCATCATATGTCATATCACCCATAATTCTTAATCAACCCAACCACTAAATAAGTTCTTTTCTGTTTTATTATTTTGTGAATTACTTGATTTTTCAATCATTTCCACTATATATATATTAAGTTTCTTTCTATATTCTGACTGTTTTTCTTCTGAGGACTCATTTATTAATCGATTGGTTCTTGCTAAAATCATTGTTCTTGATCTCATAACATAGTCTTTATAGGAGACCCCAAAAACATTTTCCAAGAAGGGCTTCAAATCAACATTTTTTTGAAAAAGTTCCTTTGATAAAATAATCTCAGTAACAATCCCTAAAATTTTATATTTAGGTAATACTTTATTTTTCAATTCATTTCTATATAATATTAAATTTTTATACATATATTATTCCCCTCTTTATTCTTGATCAGCCTTTTGTATTCGATCAATAAATTCTATAGCAATAGCCTCAATATCCTCTTTAGAAGACTTATATTTTGTTGGAAGAGTTCCACCAGCTCCAAATTGAATATTATTAACTGTAGTTGTCACAGAAGTAAATATATCTATATCGCTTACCTCACGTTTGCTCTCAAAACTTTCCTTTATTTTTAATTGTTTTGGAGATAAATTTTTGTTAACCATTGTGTAGATAAGACCTAGACATTTTAAATTTATTCTTTCTTCCCTAATCAAGTTTTGTACTGCTTTTTGTAAAGAACCAATACCTACTATAGAATATCTATCTATTCTATTAGGAATTAAATAAAAATCTGAGGCCATTAGAGCACTGTCGGTGTAAATCGTTAAAGTAGGTGGACAGTCAATAATTATATAGTCATATATTTTTCTGAGCTCATTATCTTCCACAAAATTTCTAATTCTTTTAACAAAGGTGTGATCACTTACTTTATTAACTAAAACTAAGTTTAGGTCACCACATAATATATCTAAATTATCCTTTAAATCAATAATCACTTCTTCTTTATCAGGAGTTTCATAAGCTTGACTCATATCAACTTGAGGTTTAAACAGTTTATAAATAGTTTTTCCTGCGGGTAAAACTATTTCAGAATAGTAATTTATTTCACTACTAGGATCTTCATAACCTTTACTTTTATAATTGTCTAGCAAAGCTTGAGTGCTATTAAATTGAGGATCAGCATCGATTAATAAAACTTTACAATTATTTAAGTCAGATAAAAAATCTGATAACCCAATGCTTAAAGTTGTCTTACCAACTCCTCCCTTCATGTTGATAACAGAAACAATTTTACCATTTTTTTCTTCATTTCCCATACAAAATTCCTCCTACTTACTGCACTATATATTTTTAATCTCCAATCTCAATATCTCTTGCTCTATTATACCAGTATTTATTTGCGACACATAAGGGTGTAACAATAGATTATTGTTCTAAAGACCACAAGTAGTCATTGAAGCAAATCTTCATAAGACACCTGTAGAACATCTCTAATAGCTCTCAATTGATCCAACTTAATGTGTTGGCGGCCGCCTTCGATCTTAACCAATGTTTCCCTAGTTATAGCGATTTTCCTGAGCTGTAGGTCTCTAATCAGTTCAGTTTGACCAATTCCTTTTTCTAATCGGATTCGTCTAATATTGCTACCGATTACATTTTCTTTATCAATAATTTTTTCCTCTTTCAAGAATAGCACACCTTTTGGACTAAAATTAGTCCTTTTTCTTATTAATCTTAAAGATTTGGTATGCTACAATGGGACTAGTATTAGTCCACATTCAATTTTTAAGGAGGAATTTTTTTGAAGAAATTTGCAATCATTCTAACCTGCGCTTTACTCATCGGAACTATAAGTGGGTGTACCACTTCTGACACAAGTTCTACAAGTACGGAAACTAGTACAACAAGCTCAGAAAAGAATTACCCAATACATTTTTTTCCGGTTCCAGATGGATTTGAAGCTTATTATCATGATAAAAAGCTAGATGTCCCTTTATCAGAAACTGAATCTACTGAAAAGATTTTGTCAATTGAAATTGAAAGAAATCAAGACGATATAAAACTAAAAGCTGCTCTTCCCTTACTGAACAGCACACAAATTGATAGACATGAAAATATCAAAGCTAATATTGAAAAAGGAGCGTTAGCACAACTTTATACTGAAAAAGTTGAACAGTTTTTTGAGGCTGGTTCCAATAAAGACTTTTCAAAAATAAGCGATTATTCGGATAACTTTTTCAATGAAACCCAAGATGAAATCACGAACTCAACTTTTATGGCTGAAGATATGTATAATATGACGTTAAAAAAAATAAAAGCTTACGACCGCCCATTAAATCTGACACTAAATAATGGATCACTCTCTTTTGTATTAGCAGGTTACGTTGACTATGAATATACAGCAGATTATTTGGAGACGCCCCTTCAACACGATAATAACGATATTAATTTTAGATTTATCTACAATTCAAAAAGTAAAACATGGTTAGTTGATCAATTGAGCACTATAAATACGGGATTTCATGAATTACCTAAGCCTGACAATGAAACTGCTTTGGTCATTAAAACATTCTAAAAAAGAAACGTTGAAGGAATAATTATTCTTTCAACGTTTCTTTTATTGTTTTTCAGTTTACGGTCTTACCTGAGCGAATAATCTGATTTCTAAATGATTGGAAAACTTCTTGTGGTTGATAATAATCTGTATCTATTTCAAATGTTTCTGAGAATAATTCATTGAATTTTTCTACTGAAATGATGATTTTACCATTCTCCTCTCGACTGTTTTCTATTATTTCTGCCTCTAATTCAAATAAATCTAGTGACGAACTAAAATCATAAATCCTGTCATATTGAACAAAAAAATCAAGAAAAAGTTGCTCAAACTCTTCCTTATTTATCACTAGTGTTTCAAGCGGAACAACTTTATTTTCATCAGCCATTCTTCCAATTTCCTCACTTTCATTTTCAATTGTCCATTGTTGCGGACGTATCAGATTTTCTCTATCATTTTTCAGTGTATAGATCACTTGTAATACACAACAATGCTTTGTAAACTTATTTTTTTAGTTAGTCGAATCTTTTTAAATGTGCGTTTCATACCATGCGCTTGATATATTTTCTCCTATTTTTTAAATCGTTTATCACAACTTTTATCGTTTTTTCTTCTGAAAAAAATCTTGTTTACATCGTTACATAGTTTCCAAAAAGATACATTACTAGTAGAAACAACAAGATTAATTTTACTTCCCACTGAAATGGGAAGTATATTTTAAATATTTTTTCTCCTTCAACTTACACTATAAAGTATCTTAATCACACGATATGCTAGCCACTAAATTCATCATATTTGATTCCTTTTTTAAGATAATGTAGCATCTTTTTATCCAATAACGCAATTGTTTTTAAGGATAAATTTCTTAAGATGGTACATTTCAAAATGGCATTTGACATATGAAACAAAAAAGAAAGAAAAGAGCATAAGGGAAAACTGATAGCACCTTCCTACAGGAAGGTGGCTAAGTTGGCTGTGCCAACTGGTTTTCTTTCAAAATCATTTCATAATTTTTGATATCATAAAAAAATCCATTTTGGACCTATTTTCGGTCATAATTTAGTACCTACTTTTGGTCATAGTTTCGTCCGTAGTTTTGGTCATAGTGACTAAGGCTTTTCTGTTCACAAAATTGGTTTAAATTTGCTTTCTTTAACACTTCATTTATATCATAGCAATTATAATGTTTACACAACATCATTCCTAATTTTAACGGTTGTTCCTCTTTATATTTTTTAAGTTCTACATTTTTTTGCGTTTAATTACTTTTCTCTTTTCTTTATATTCCGCTCCAACTTTCTCTTTAATAGTGACAATAGAATTACATATTTTTGTTAAACTTCCTTAAAAAAATTGGATCTCGATTACTCAAATTTGCTTGCAGGCTTTTCTAATTGCTTTGTTTTTTCTTCCTAATTATTTGATTTTGTTTCCATTTTCTTCTAGTGAAAATTTATTATTTTTAATAATCGTACGCGTAGAACTGATTTCATTTTTTGTATCTGTTTGATTATCTAACGTTTGAAATTCAAAGTTTTGATTGGCTTTATCAATATCTTTTTATACTACTTTATTTTATTTGCAAGATATATTTTCTTGCTTAATTTGGTCATAGTTTCATTCGTCACTTCGGTGATATTTTTTTAATTTGCAAATAAAAAGAGTTGAACCGATATACATTAGGTTCAACTCTTTTGCAGGTTTCATGGGTGTACTATCACTTTTAATCTGATAGATGTAAACCTCTCTTTATCTTTTTGTTACTTCAATTTTCAACAATAGCTCCTTTATAGGTTGTCAATATTGCTCTACGTATTCTGGCTTTTTAACCCATTATTTCTCTAAAGTGGAAGAGAATAATCGCTTAATCCCCACTAATTCCTTGTCGTAAATTCATGTCAAATACAATTTTTAAAAACCATTTAATTCATGGATTATCTCTTCACTTTTTTCTAGATAACAATATTTCAAGTTGTTTTTTATCTCATGTTTCATCTTTAATTCTTCTTGAATCATCAGTTCAATATAATTAGTGACCGTGATTTTTTCATTTGTTGCGTTCTTTACTGATTCACATAATTCGTCAAGTTCTAAGAAATCATGCGTACTAATCTTTAGAATTAATTGCATGACAATTCCCCCTTTTATTTTTTTAATAGATTATCGAAAAGCGGATTAGGATCATTAAGTGTATCTCTGAATAACTCGTTGTCTTCATAAGTGAATCTTCGTCTTGGTTTTGATCCCTTATCATTTTCACGGATTTCACTATCAATAATCACTGTTTCATGATTTGAATCAAATTTTTTCGCTGACTTTCTGTCTTCAACGATATTTCCTTTTGGTTTAGATATTCTCTTGTCATACCCGCATTTTCTTGAGCCTTCTCAATCGCTTTTGTAGCAATTTGATAAAACTGCTTTAGAAACATTTCCTCTTGCTCTTCTGAGATCATTAATTTTATTGCTTCCATAATATTCTCTCCTTTTTAATTGATTATTCTATAACTTCTCTACCTTGAAAATTATTACTTTTTGTTACAAAATATCAAAAAGTAACAAAAAGTAACAATATATATTGTTAATATACTATCGCCTCCTATTAATGTCAATTGTTTTTTTGTCTTTTTTTGTTACTTGATATATAATGAAACCAAATTCCGTAAAAGAGGTGATTGTATGAAACCAAATCCTGTTGAAACAGGTAAAAGAATTAAATCAATTCGTTCTAATTTTGGAATGACTATGGAACAATTTGCAGATTTAATTGGAAATGCTCAAAAAGGAAATATTAATAATTGGGAACGAGGATTCTCCCTTCCCAACAAAGAAAGATTAATTAAAATTGCTGAATTAAGTAACAAAACTATCGACTGGATTAAATGGGGAACTTTGGAAGAGTACATAACTTCATACCTTATAGATTCAGGGTATGAACTATATATCAAGGACTTTCCAGAGATAACTCACAAAATATTTAAAGACATACAAGAAAGATATAGTGACACGTTTTCTCTAGATAAAAACTATGAGCTATTGAATCCTATAATAAAAAATATATTTGCAAAATATTACTCAAAGGAATTTGAAGATTATCTGAATGAAATACTTGCCAATAATATCAATCCTCTTATTGAAGAGTACGCTAGCCAAAAACACTCTATCTCTAAAGAACTATTCTTCAAAAGGGCCAACAGTAAACTTCAAGAAAAGATAAGAAACGGTGATTTCAAATACGGTGAAAAAGAAACAATGATTGAATCTGCAAAACAACTATTAGATGAAATGGACTTAGCTTATAAAGATTTTTCAGAGTATTCATCTGTCGAAGATTTCTTTTATAAAATTACTAAAAACCCGTTTGAAACAGAAAAATTTATTTCTGATCTTAGCAAAAAATACAATTTCCCATATGAGAAAAATAGTATTATCGCAAAATTTCTAATTAATAATCATGATAGATTTAAAAACAATTGATTCTTCAAATAACTTCTCTACCTGCAATCATGAAGTAAGGAGAGAATCAAATGGCAACATTTTTTAGTTATAAATTACAAAATGGCGAAAAATATTGGGGATTTGAAACTTATTTAGGAAAAGACCCCAAGACAGGAAAAGATATACGTACAAAGCGTAGAAGATTCAAATCAAAAGCTGAAGCACAAACAGCACTTAATAGACTACTTGTAGACTTTAAAGAAAAACAAGAGTTTAAAATCAATGTTACAACTTTTCAAGAGTTATATGAATTATGGATTGATAACTACAGAACGAGAGTAAAACCATCTTCCGTTGCCGTTGCTCAACGTTTTTGCAAGAACCATATATTACCTGCTTTTGGGGAATTACGATTGGATAAAATAAGTGTTAGTTATTGTCAAAAACAGGTTAATGAATGGCACAAAACATTAAAACAATATGGTTTCTTGAGAAAAACAACTGCTCAAATATTTAAATTTGGAGTAGCAATGGAAGTCTGTAAGGATAATCCTATGTCTAAAACATTGCTTCCAAGAAAAATTGAAGAAGAACAACCCTTGAAGTTTTACACGAAAGATCAATTACGACTGTTTTTACAGAATACTAAAGAAAATAATTCAGTTAAACTGTACACTTTTTTCCGTTTATTAGCTTATACAGGAATGCGTAAAAGCGAGGCATTGGCGCTTCAATGGGAAGATATAGACTATTTCAATAAAACAATAACAATTGGTAAAACTATCGCTCAAGACGAGTTTAATCAAGTAGTTCTACAAGTACCTAAAACTAAAAATTCATCAAGAACGATTCAGCTTGATGATTTTACACTTAAACAACTGCGTATTTGGCAACAAGAGCAAATGAAAATAATGATCTTATATGGCTATAATACGAATTCACCAAAGCAGTTTCTTTTCACTACAAACGCAAACAAGCTGTACTACCCCCAAGTAGTAAACGATTGGTTAGACTGGATTTACAAAAAGACACCGATGGAGCCTCAAATTACTCCACATGGATTTAGGCATACCCACTGTAGCTTATTGTTTGAAAGTGGTGCTTCGATAAAAGAAGTACAAGAACGATTAGGTCACAAAGATATTAAAACTACCATGAATATCTATGCTCATGTCACACCACAATCTGTTAAGAAAACAGGTGACCGATTTGCAAAATTTATGGGCGAATAATTCCAAACGTAGCCAAAAACGTAGCCAACTATTAAAATTCAAATAAAAAAATGCTCGAAACGCTTTAATATCAACGTTTCGAGCAATGAATTAGTTGTTATCCAACAGACCCTTCCATATAGATTTTTAAATTACACACTAGTTTAAACTAAAACAAACAAGGAAAAACTTACCATTTACTCATAAAATTAGCTCATATGAATATATTAGAATGTAAAATAGACTGGTCAAAATCTGGTCAAAAAGAGGACTAATACAGGTAGTCCTCTTTTTTGTTATTTTGATATTCTAAATCATTTTTTATTGGATTATTCCATTGTTCGATGTAGACTCAAATCACTATATCACTAGATATCAAACTGAGTCATACGAAGACAAAAACATAAAAATTGACCTGTTAAAGGGTCACTGAATAACATTTAAAATCAATAAAACGGAATCAATAAGACCGCTGAGAACTGAAAATAATTACTATTTCTATAAGACCATATTCGCAACTTTTTTCATTTAGCTATATATTTATGATAGTGATATCTTAAATAAATCATATCTCTGTACTAACATTTCTTGATTCTATTAGAACATTGGAGGTAAAAAACAATGAAGCATAGACAACTATCGACCACTCCCGAAGTATCAAAACGTATGGCAAATGTACGCTTGAAGGGAGGAAAAGCTGAAAGTCTGCTAGCCAAAGAGTTATGGCATCAAGGTGTCAGGTATCGAAAAAACTATAAAAAATTACCAGGCTCTCCCGATATAGCAGTTACCAAATATAAACTAGCAATTTTCGTCGATGGAGAGTTTTGGCACGGACACGATTGGGACAATAGAAAACAAAAGTTGAAACGGAATCGGGACTACTGGATTGAAAAAATAGAAGAAAATATGAGGAGAGATGAAAGGAATAATCAGTCTCTCATAAAACTTGGTTGGGTACCTATACACTTTTGGGAAAAAGATATTTTGAAAAACTTAAATTATTGCACATCTGTGATATTAGATTATATTGCACAAAAAAAAGAGGAGTAGTCTTCCTCTTTTTTTATGATATCAAATCTTGTACTTGCTCTTTTATATAATCATTGTTTATCCAAAAACATTGTTTGGTCATCCATTGATCCGAGTAATTATCGTTGTCTGGTTTATTAATCCATTTTGCGGGTACAGGAAGTTTATCCGCATAGCGTCCATCGACAGAGTAATCTCGTTGGCTAGCATGGGGTCTAACATGGCAAATCATTTTGTCTGTTTTCTTTATAAAATTATTTTTGATTTTCCATCCATCCTTAGTAGATTTATCAGGAATAGCTTCTAACTCTACTCCTTCTCGAAGTTTAGACACAGTATCTTCCCATACCTTACGGACTGGCCCTTCTATATCTTCTTCTGGCATACTAAAAAATTTAGCTCCCTTGAATACAACACCTTCATCTTCTTCTTTAAAGACTACAAAAAGAAATCTTGTATCTAATAAAAAATTATGCCAATCACTGCTTGGTTCCCCATCTTCTTTTTCCCATACCTGTTTGCTCAAATCAATAAAATTGAATGATGGAAATGACATGCTTTCTTTGTTATTTCCACTTTTATCAAAATATATGGTTTTAACTAGTATAGACGCTTTTTCAAATTCTTCGACTCTTGGGAAAGGTTCCCCTTTGGTTACAGTACCAGATAACCCTAGTATTGAAGAAACGATTCTATAATTAGCTTGATACGATGTCTTGATTGTGAATTTTTCACATAAAGATTGTACAGTTTGACCTACATATGGTATAAAATGTTCTAATACTAAATCTTCTAAGTTGTTTTCTTCAAGTTGAAAAGTATTCTTCACGATTGAATCGATTTTTTCATCGCCTAATACATATTTACGTAAAATAGATGTCATGTATCCTGATTTCAATGAGTATGCCCGTTGTTTAGCTTTTTGTTCTGAATAGGGCTGTGTCCTGAGTGACTTCACAGCATTAGTTCCTTTTGTACATGGAGCAAGATAGTTCGTCAAACTTTCACTTAGCTCATGAGCTTTCCCATCTAAAATATATTTCTTTATAAGCTCCCAGTCTTGTCGTATGATTTCAAAATCTACAGGGTTTTTATACATCTCATATAAAATAGCTTCACGGATAGTCCACTGGTCTTTCGGCGTATCTTTTAAGTATTCATAAAATGCGATTTCCATGATGTTGTTTTTATACAAAAAATGACTTTCTTCGAATGTTTCCTCAGCGACCTCATTATAGTTGATGATATTCAACACTAATCGTTCTTTAGCGCTATACTGACCGTTTTTCAACTTTTTTATTGGCGTAGCCTTTAACTCTACACCTGCTTCTTCCAGGTCTGGCCTACTCTCGCTATCCTTTACCTTGCCGAACCAAGACTCAAATATGTCTCCTATAGAGTTTTTATTTTTACTATTGAGAAGGGGAATTCCATTATTTAATTCTATCATAGACTTCCCCACTGCTTCTTTAGCTCTATTATGTACTTGCTCTTTTGTTAAGTATTCAGACATTCGTTCAGTCACTCCATCCTACGTTTATTCCTATATAGAACTATACTACATGGTTACATAGAAACCAAGTCTATACAAAATCATCTGATGTGGTTTCAACTTTACAGAATAACCTTGAGAAACTCCTTAAGTAAATCATAGCATTTTTGATTTCGATCTTTTCAAATCGATTTATTTATTGTATAATACATTTAAGTTAAAACCGAAAGGATGTTCGCCAATATGAGTGAAACACTAAATGTATTAGAACTTTTTGCCGGTGTAGGGGGGTTCAGAGTTGGACTCGAGCATTCTAATGCCGACCTATTCAAAACGAAATGGGCAAACCAATGGGAGCCTTCTCGAAAATCACAAGATGCTTTTGAAGTATATGACTACCGATTCCCAAATAGTGAAAATATCAACAGGAATATAGAAGAAATATCAAATGAAGAATTTGAGCAAATGGACGCTGACATCATTGTTGGTGGATTTCCGTGCCAAGATTATTCAGTTGCACGTAGTAAAAAACATGAGATGGGGATAGAAGGTAAAAAAGGAGTTCTATTTTGGCAAATAATCCGTGCTACGAACCACATAAAACCAAAGTATCTCATTTTAGAGAATGTTGATCGTCTACTTAAATCTCCTTCTAAACAACGTGGCAGAGATTTTGCTATAATGCTTGCTTCCTTTAATGATTTAGGGTATTCCGTAGAATGGCGTGTTATCAATGCTGCTGATTATGGCCGTAGACAACGTAGACGCCGTGTCTTTTTTTTCGTTTACAAAAATGATACTGGTTTTGCGAACAAGATAGATGCACGATTCGAACAAAAAATACTTGGTGAAGAAGAACATCGTTATGATGAGTATATATTCAGTGAAGGACTTTTTGCTCGACAATTTCCAATCATCAAGACTCCTTATAAGGGTAGACAAGCGTCGTATAAGTTATCCAATGACATAGTAGAGATATCAGATAATTTTACTGGAAAAGTATACAATACTGGGGTAATGAGACATGGACGTTACTTTACTATAGATACGGAACCATACGATAAAGAAAAACCTACTCCATTAAGAGAAATCATTCAACCTGAAGATGAAGTAGCTGAAAAGTATTACTTGACCGACGAAAGTAAAATAAAAAAATTCGAATATCTTCGTGGACCTAAAAAAATAGAGCGAGTCACTGCTGAAGGTCATACCTATACATTCTCCGAAGGTGGTATGTCTCCTTATGATGATTTAGATATGCCCGGACGGACGATGCTAACTTCAGAAGGTTCTGTGAATAGATCTACACATTTATTAAAAATAGATGGTCGTTACCGCTTGTTGACCCCTATAGAAGCCGAACGTCTACAAGACTTTCCTGATGATTGGACAAAGTATAAAAAATTATCCTCCGGGGAAATAGTAGAAGTTTCAGATAGAATGCGCTTATTCTTTATGGGAAATGCTTTAGTCACGAAAATAGTTGAACGAATAGGTGACGAATTACAGCAATTGTTGTAATTCCTAAAGTAAATAGTTAAAAGACGAGAGGATTTACATGTATGCATTCCTTCTCGTCTTTTTATTACAAAAATCGTTATAAAACTCCTCCATAAATAATGACATAATTAGACAAATTTTGTAGTAATATTTCATGTCTAAAACTATGTAATAGTCATGTTATACCTATTACGTTGTCTTATTTCACTTATTTCTGAAATGATTCCATTTACTTTTTATCTCATTTTTCCCTACTAGTTAGTATCACATACTCTCCTATTTTCTCAATAAACTATTTTGGGTTACATGGTATCTGAAACAGCTAAAACCTTGATATTACAGTAAAAAATCACGTTATTTTCGTTTCATTTCAGATACATTTCACTTAAGCGGATTCCAAAAAAACAAAAGAAAAAGGAACCCCTAGTTAGCCTATGCTTTCTAATGGTTCCTCTTGAGATACGGTTATATAACAACGGGGTGGGGTAAATGAATGAAAAAGATTGAAGAAGCATTATTCAATAACTTTTTTAAATACTTCGTTGTAATCAGTTACCTGTCCGTTCTTAAATACCACAGAATAATCTTTTTTCCCATTTTCAAGTAACCTAAGTGGAATGTCTTTACCAACTTGCTCTGTCACTGCAATACTGATACCTGTTAGATTAGCTAATAAATCTGATAAAGATTGAGCATCTGTAGAAATCTCTGTATCAGTATTTATCGTGATTCCTTTATCTTCATTTACAAGTTTCCAAGTAGGTGGTATAGCTGTGTATGTTTCTACAAATGAATTAAGTTTTTCATTAAGTGGCTTCTCTTTTATATTTCCATCTAAAAACTCTCTATATATGGCTTGAGCCATACTAAAACAAAGCTGACCTTGTTCCAATAATTTTACATCATTAGTCAGTAAAGCTGTGTTCACTTTATCTATCGCTTCAAGAAGAGTATCTTTGGTGTCTCTAACAGCTTTTGGTGTGCCTTCTGGAATTTCCCTACTTGATACCTCGTCCATTTTATCTTCCATAAAACCCTTAAAATCATATCTTTCTCCCAAATCCATAAAATTTTTTGATAAAGTTTTCATTTCTGAGTCTATTTCTTCAATAACATTTAACATGTCTGATACATATTGTTTAGGCTGATTCGTTTTTAATCTATATGTGGTAGATATCTCAATTCCTCCAATCATCAATAAAATTGCCAAACAAATCCATAATAATTTTTTCTTTTTCATTTTTCCTCCTATACACTGTTGTTATAACAGTGACTAATGTAAAGATTTTCCCAGTAATCATTAGACTATTATTTACAGGGAATCAAAAAAACTCCTTAGTAAGCTTACACCTTTAGGAGTTCCTGTTTGGACGGTATACATAATACATTTAAATCAATTTAACATTAACACCTCAGTATATGGTATCTCTACATATACACGGTCTTTCTTTGGATAGTACTCGACATTTATATTGATAGCACTTCCATTGTCTAACGTAGCTTTAGCCCGGTACGTGTTATCACCATTATCATGAGTGATCGTCACATCATCACATGACCGATTTAAGTTATACTGTTCTTGTAAAATCTGAGTTACCAATGGTTCAGATGACTTCTCTAGTCCAGATGAACCCGTCATTCTTGAAAAAATTATACCTATAATAGCCAAGACAACAATACCTATAATGACAAACTTCTTGTTCATATTTACTTTATTCAACTTTTTATCTCCTATCTCCAAAATAATTTGCTCTTACCCCTCTTATCAGTACATTGACATCCCTAAAAGTACACCAAAGATTGCTCCAGCTACCCCTGCTATCATCAAAATCGTTCCCATTTTCTCATCTTTTTCTCGATATAAGTAGCCCATAATAACAGCAATAGCACCAAATACAACAGGAATAAATGCTAACGATACTACCATAGAAATCCAACCAATAATCAAATACAGCTTCCCTGTCTCTTGTCCATGTACGATTTGTTCCTTCATTTCACTAAATGTCTGCTCAGTACTTTTCTTTACTTCGTCTGCTCCAGTTGTCTCATCTGTTTCTTGTAATGCTCCGCAAAACTGGCAATACTTACTTTCATCTGTTATTTCTTTACCACACTTCCTACAATACATGTCTTCTCCTCCTAAAATCATTCAATTGCTTATTAGTTAACTGTTTACTTTATTAAATACATCAGAAAATAGCTCATTTATTGGTACACTTAATATCTCAGAAAGCAGTTTCATTTGATAGGGTTTAGGAATCGTTCTCCCTGTTTGCCACGAACTTATACATTGCTGGGTAACTTTCATTTTTTTGGCTAACTCAGTTTGAGAAAATCCTTTTTCTTTTCTGTATCGGCTGAGATTACTTACTTTTTTCATGATTCTCCCCTCCTATTTTATTATATACAACAACATGATGTATTTCAACTCATAAAATATATAAAAACTTCAAATATCATTACAAATACAACAACTTGTTGTACTCTACTGAGAAGGGGGTGTATTAATGAAACAGAAACAATATGCAAAGGTCATTAGAGAAAAGCGAAAAGCTCTCGGGTGGACACAAAAAGAATTAGCTGAAAAAATCTTCTCTACACAACAGGCAGTAGCAAGATGGGAAAATTCTGTAACAGAACCTAACCTCGATAGCTTAACAGCTCTTTCTAGAGCCCTAGGAACCCCTGTAAGCCATTTTCTAGATAATGTTGTTGTAGATTATGAGGAAGAGTTTTTGGCTCTCTATCGCTCTCTTAGCACTGAAGATGCAGTTCGAACAATTGACTATATGAAGCTATTAAAAAAACAAGAAAATGAACGCAATCAGCTATTGAAAGATTGAAAAATAAATAACCCACCGAACTTTAACGGTGGGTGTATTGAGATAAGATTAAGAGCTATGGATAACCTGTCTAGTTTAATATAATTGGGTCTTTTCTCTTCCTTACTCTCCGTCCATCATCTCTTGTTACACTTGTAAATTGATAAATAGGAACTAATTCAACTCCTGATAATATCAATTCTTTTATTACTTCATCTATCCCTGCCCCTTTTGCTAGATATACTAAAAAACTACTGCTTGCTTTCACATTGTATAGTTTCTTAATATCCTCAGAAGCTCGTTCAAGAGTGAATCCTTGTTTAACAAAGTAGCCTCTGTTTTCTATTAAAGCATTTTTCACGCTGTTATCCCTGACATTTCGTAGGCGTCCACAAACAGTGTTAATAAGTTCTTTCTCTGTCATTAGATATGTCCCTTGCCACGATAAGCCCTGTAAAACTTCATGTGCTTCATCTAAAATCAATTGTTTTTCCTTGCTGAGTTCTGACCGAAAATTTTGAGGAAATACTCTTTTAGCCTCTTTTTCGTTAAAACACATCTTAACCCAAGTATAAGAAAAATATTGATATGTAAAATGAAATTTTTTCAGAAGTGGAAGGATGTCTTCGTTCAATTTTTGAATCACAGAAGTTGCATTAAAAACGTCTAATCGATAGACATTGCTTCTCTTATGATTAAAGTTTCCTAACGCTTTCTCTTCCTTTAACCTATTTAGGTATTCGAGCATCTTCAAAGGAACATCTTCATCATCTAATTTTTTTATCAATCCTATAAATGTCATAAATGATAGTAACTTATTACATTTATCTATGCCATAAGCTTTACCATAGTAAGAACTCATTTTTTTAGCTAGTTGTTCTCCTGACAAAATACAAGTTACACTTTCCTTACTATCATCAAAAAAATTAACATCAGAAAGCAAGATATCATAGACATGTCGCATTTCCTCTAGATAATTCCTTATTGTCCTGAAAAGTTTGTCTTCCATCGATTCAAGAGTGTCAAAAAGTACTTTTGATTCCTCTTTCAATTTTCGAAAATGTGTAGGATACAGGTCTAGGTTCTCTAATAGCCAATTAAATGTTTCTACCCGACTATCTTTCTTTAGAATTAACATCACAACCCCAATAAAATCTACACTGACACTACAATTACTGGCATGACAATAAAAAATGGAATGCCCATTTTTACTGGTAAAAATACTAGCAGAGGGATTATGGTCGTCGTGAAACAGACATCTTAAGTTTTTACTTGACTTAAGTAATTTATTCATATCAATAGTTAGCAATCTTTCATAAATCTCATTAAAAGACATGTCAGAGGAATCAAACAGGCAGTCTTTAAACCATTGTTTCATTTCTTCTTTGTCGTCATTTTTTATCAACTTAACAAAATCGGTTTCATTGACTAGTTCATACTCTCTCCCTGAATCACTTTGATAATTTTTAGAACATGTCAGAGTAAAGTCACTCGGAAACTCAGTAATATCTAACATGTTGTCTTCATTGATTATCATGACTGCATCTGACTTATACCCTCCAAAAAACATTCTATTAGAAGCATTTACATTGTCATCACACCCGGGGATGTTCTTTTTCAAGTATTCGTAAACAGCAACCATTTTACTATAGTCAGTAATTGCTTCTTTTAATAGAAAGACAATCTTGAATTTTTCTAGATTTTCAGAGTATCGAATACTTTTTTGTATCGCAAACGCAGAATTATGAACTAAATTGATAGATAAAGCCTTTTCTATGCTTAAGTATCTATTATCATCTTTACTCAAATCTACTACATTTCCCTTCTCATCTTTAACAGTGTTATCGACATCCAGAATAATTACTCTAGTCTCTAAAAACTCTTCACTTTTGTTGCCTTTATTCTTTGTCTTGCTTGGAATAAATGATTGTGATGAATTTAGTATCTCTACAAACTCATCTCTTGTAACTTCTCTGTAGTTATCTAAACATCTTTTTCGTATTTTCTTTTTTTCATCATCTATAACTGGTTTCTCTAATAATTTTTCTTCATCTACATAAATTGGAATATTAATCATTGGTGTTTCCATTTGTGTTTCCTCCTTATAAAATTCTGTTAAAGACTAAAACATACAGATAATAAGCACAAACTCTTTATTACTATATGTTTTAGTCTTATTTGTTTACTCAACCTTTATACCGTTCCATGAAATTATCGATATCAGATTTTTTGAATCTAATGACCGTATCAATTTTTATAACAGGTAACCCGTATTGAGAAACATATTTTCTAATCGTTCCTACTGATACACCTAGATATTCACTTGCCTGCTGATAGTCCATATACTCTAGAGTGACTCCAGAAATAATGTCTTCTAGCATAGGCTTGAGCACTGTAATTATCTCTTTCACTTGTTGTTCAACTTGTACAGAAACAATGCTATCAATGATTTGTAGAGACATATTTCCCCCTCCTTTCGTGATTGCTTGAACAAATTTTCTAAGAATCATCTTCGTATTTTTTGCTCAAAATAAAAGTATTTTGTTATTAACCGATTAATCAAACAAAAAATGATTACCAGTTCATCGACATACACATAATACCTCGACGAAAAAGGGGTGTCAATAGTTTTGTTAAATTTATTTACAACACCCCTTTTTTAAGGTATACTAATTTTAGGAGGTGTGGTCAATATGATAAAGCGTCCACCAATAAATTATTTAGAACGAAAAAAGATACTCGGAACAAAAATAAAAGCTATAAGAAAGAGTAAAAAATTAACACAACCAGCATTTGGTCTTATGATTAACAATGGTCAATTGATTGACAAAAAAACTATCTACGAATGGGAGAAGGGGACCTATTTACCAATACCAGAGCGATTATCCCGAATTGCTGATTTAGGAAATATAAGTATAGAGGAGTTAGTTTGTGGCAATGTAGATGAATATATTTTGGGAATTATTCTTTATAGAGATAGCATTGTACTAGATGGTATAACATTTCCAGATAAAAACCTGTTCCAGCATCTTCTTCAACAGTTCCCACCAGTACACTCTAATTTAGATACATGGCTAGATAGATTTTCCAAATTAGAACCAGAGATGCAAGAATTTATTGCTAACAAGACTTGTAATAAAGTTAAAATTGAAAAAATTAGTCTTTTCAATATCTTAAAAATAGAAGAATTATTCATCAATTCTATTGTAGAAGAATTTGACAATAACATTCTTCTGCTCACTAGCAGTATAGAGGAACAACTAAAAATAATGGTAGGTGAATGGCTACCTATTCAATTGGAAGACATGTCTTATCCCGAAGAAGCTGTAAGAGAAATTATTGATAATATAAACAAGCTAGAACAAACAATTTCATCAATCGGAAAAAAATACACTAAGAAAAAAAATGAAGGGAGGTGATACCATCTAGTGGTAAGTACTCCTTGTAAATTAAGAGGAGATGATTTCATGGCAAAAATATCAAAGTACAAAAAGAAAAACGGTCAAGTGGCGTGGATGTATAAAGGACACATTGCCACCGATCCACGAACTGGTGAAAAAATAAATACTACTAGAAGAGGTTTTAGTAGCAAACAAGAAGCTCAAAAAGATTATGACGAGTACAGACATCAAATATTATACGGTGTTAAAAAGAAAGCACCTGATATGACATTTGAAGACCTGTATAATGAATGGATAACTCATCAGCGTACCAGTGTTAAAGCTTCAACAATCGCAATCTCAGTAAGATACGCAAATAATCAAATACTTCCAGCATTTGGTAAGCTTAAATTATCGAATATCTCTGTCCCATATTGTCAAAAAGTGGTAGATGAATGGCACAGTAAATATGAAAGTTACGACTATATGAGAAAACAGACTGCACAAATTTTACGCTACGGGGTTGCAATGCAATATATTGACAATAATCCTATGGAAAAAACACTTCTTCCACGAAAAAAAGAGTATGAGAAAAATCGTAAATTTTACTCAAAAGAGGAGCTTAATAATTTACTGGATGCTTTTAAAGATTTTGGTAACATGAAACAATACGCCTTCTTCAGATTATTGGCATACACAGGTATGAGAAAGAGTGAAGTACTCGCTTTACAGTGGAAAGACATAGACACGTTTAATAAAGAACTACATGTCAATAAAACTCTTGCTGTAGATGAATTTGGTAAAGTTATAATTCAATCTCCGAAAACAAGAGCTTCTAGACGAGTCATCTCTTTAGATACTGAGACTCTTTCTATCCTCAACAACTGGAAATTACAGCAAAAAGAAGAGTATTTAAAACTTGGATACAATACTAGCTCTAAAGAGCAACATGTTTTTACAACACTTAAAAACAATCTATACATTCCAAACACTGTTAATGATTGGTTAAGATATATTTTGAAAAAGTATAACTTGCCTCGTATTACACCTCATGGATTTAGACATACGCATGCTAGTTTATTATTAGAAGCAGGAGAATCTGTCAAGGTAGTTCAGCAACGATTAGGACATGAAAATAGTAAAGTGACATTAGACATCTATGCACATATTACAAACAACGCACCTAAGAAAACAGGTCAAGACTTTGCTGATATGATGGCTCATCAGTAAAAGAGCTGGTCAAAAGCTGGTCATTTCAAGTATACAGGCAAAACAAAAAAAGCTAGAATCCTTATATATCAAGGATTCTAGCTCCTATAACAGGTTTAACCTACACTGCCTTCCATCTCATAAGATATGAGTCTGTTCAGCTCAACGGCATATTCCATTGGGAGTTCTTTGGTAAATGGTTCCACAAAGCCCATGACGATCATTTCGGTCGCTTCGGCTTCGGATAGGCCGCGGCTCATTAGGTAGTATAGTTGTTCTTCGGAGATTTTGGAAACTTTTGCTTCGTGTTCCAGAGAGACTTGGCTGTTGCGGATCTCATTGAATGGGATCGTATCTGATTTTGAGAATTCGTCCATGATGATCGTATCGCATTCGATATGAGAAATTGAACCAGCACTGTCTTTTCCAAAGGTTACTTGACCACGATAGTTTACTTCACCGCCATCTTTTGCGATCGATTTTGAAACGATCGAGCTGGATGTGTTTGGTGCGTTGTGGATCATTTTGGCACCTGTGTCTTGGATTTGTTTTCCACCGGCAAAAGCGATTGAAAGCATGGTTCCTCGTGCGCCTTTTCCATCTAGATAGACACTTGGATATTTCATGGTTGTTTTCGCACCTAGGTTTCCGTCGATCCATTCGACAGTCGCACCTTCGTAAGCTTTTGCACGTTTGGTCACCAAGTTGTAGACATTGTCTGACCAGTTTTGGATCGTTGTGTAACGGCAGTAAGCATCTTTACGGGTGAAGATCTCAACAATTGCGGCATGCAGACTGTTGCTTGAGTAAGTTGGCGCTGTACAGCCTTCAACGTAATGGACGCTGGCACCTTCGTCAACGATGATCAATGTCCGTTCAAACTGTCCGGTATTTTCGGCATTGATCCGGAAATAAGTTTGCATTGGAACATCAACTCTGACTCCTTTTGGCACATAGATGAATGTACCGCCAGACCAAACAGCTGAATTCAATGCAGCTAGTTTGTTATCGGTTGGAGGAACTAATTTTGAGAAATATTCTTTAAATAATTCAGGATATTCTTTTAACGCAGAATCGGTGTCCGTAAAGACGATTCCTAGTTTTTCAAATTCCTCTTTCATGTTATGGTAAACAACTTCTGACTCGTATTGGGCAGAAGCACCAGCTAAATAGGCGCGTTCTGCTTCTGGGATACCGATTTTTTCAAATGTCTCTTTGATTTTTTCTGGTACATCTTCCCAGTCGCGCGCGGGTTTGTCGCTTGGTTTTTGGTAATATTTGATGGCATTGAAATCGATATCTAAAAGATCAGGTCCCCATGACTGCATGGGCATTTTGTGGAACGTTTCTAATGCTTTCAAACGGAATTCCAACATCCATTCCGGTTCTTCTTTTACTCGTGAGATTTCTCGGACGACTTCTTCGGTCAATCCTTCGCCTGTACTGTAAATGGGTTCTACATCATCGTGGAAACCAAATTTGTATTCTTCTAATTCTGGTACGCCCATATTCTCACTCCTCTTCTTTATGATAATGGTGGGCTGTCGCTGTGCCGTTTTCTTCTACTGCTTTTTCTAAAGCTTTCCAGGAAAGAGTGGCACATTTGATGCGGGCTGGGAATTTTGCTACGCCGCTCAACATCTCTGCATCACCTAAACGTTCTGGGTCATTGATTTCTTTTCCTTGCACAAGTTCCAAGAAATCTGTCTTCAGCGCTTCTGCTTCTTCGATCGTTTTTCCGATCACTGCATCTGTCATCATTGATGCACTGGCAGTACTGATCGAACAGCCGCTGCCGTCAAACGCGATATTTTTGATGACACCGTCAACGACTTCGATCTGCAATTCGATCACATCGCCGCATGTTGGATTGTTCATTTCGATCGTTTTGGTCGATTCTGACAATGTGCCATGATGGTGCGGATGCGAAGAATGATCAAGGATGACTTGGCGGTATAAATTATCTAATTTAGATAGTCCCATGCTGGAAAAACTCCTTTGTTGCTAAAATAGCTTCTGCTAAACGATCAGCATCTTCTTTTGTATTGTAAAAATAAAAACTTGCACGTGCTGTTGCTGCTACATCCAAATATTTTAATAATGGCTGGGCGCAATGATGGCCGGCACGAACAGCAATTCCTTCCATATCCAGTGCAGTTGCTGTGTCATGGGGATGGATGCCTTCCAAATTGAATGCGATAACCCCTGTTCGTTTGGCAGGATCACTTGGTCCGTAAATCGTCAGACCTTCAATTGCTTGCAATTTAGCTAACACATAAGCCGCTAATTCTGTTTCATAGTCATGGATTGCGTCTAGACCAATCGCTTCCAAATAATCAATCGCGCTGCCTAAAGCAATTGCACCTGCGATATTTGGTGTCCCTGCTTCAAATTTCCAAGGAAGTTCTTTCCATGTACTTTCATGAAGGCCAACAAAATCGATCATTTCGCCGCCAAATTCCACAGGTTCCATTTGCTCTAACCATTGACGTTTGCCGTATAACACACCAATCCCAGTAGGTCCGCACATTTTGTGTCCGCTGAATGCAAGAAAATCGCAATCGATTTCTTGGACATCCACAGGCATATGCGGAATAGATTGTGCCGCATCCACGACCATTACTGCTTCTTTTTCATGGGCTAATTTTGCCAGTTCTTGGACCGGATTGATTACACCCAAAACATTAGAGACATGGGCAATTGACACGATTTTTGTCTTTTCAGTGATTTTTTCTTTGGCATCTGCCAAATCAAGCAGACCTTCTGATGTTAAATCAATATATTTAAGCACGGCACCAGTTTTCTTGGCTAATTGCTGCCAAGGAATAATGTTTGAATGATGCTCCATATAAGAAAGAACGATTTCGTCACCCTCTTGGACAAAGGCACCGAAACTTTCCGCAATCCAGTTCAAACTTGTCGTCGTGCCTCGTGTAAACAAGACTTCCGCGGTTTCGCCAGCATTGATGAAACGGCGGACTTTTTCTCGGGCACCTTCATAAGCGCGGGTTGCTCGTTCTGAAAGAGTATGCACGCCTCTATGGACATTTGCGTTATCTTGTTCATAATAGTCTTTGATTGTTTGCAAGACTTGTTTTGGTTTTTGCGTCGTTGCAGCGTTATCCAAATAAATAAACGGTTCATCATTTACTTCTTGGAATAATACAGGAAAATCTTGTTTTAGTTTTTCTGCATGGATCATGCATTTAACTTCCCTTCGATAACTTCCACTAATTCTTCACGCACTTCTTTGATTGGGATTGCAGTTAGGACAGAACCCAAGAATCCGCGAATCACCAAACGTTCTGCGGCTTCTTTTTGCAAGCCTCGGCTCATTAAATAGTACATTTCTTCCGGATCGACACGCCCAACACTTGCTGCATGTCCTGCGGTTACTTCATTTTCATCGATCAGCAAAATAGGGTTTGCGTCACCGCGTGCTTTGTCTGACAACATCAATACACGGCTTTCTTGTTGTGCATCTGCGCCTTTTGCACCGTTCAAGATATGTCCGATACCATTGAATGTCAGTGTTCCGCGTTCACGAATAACACCGTGTTGTAAAATGTGTCCAATAGAATGCGGTGCTTTATTTGTCACACGTGTATCGATTCCTTGAACTTGTTTACCTGCACTGATTGCAACGATTTTTACTTCTGCATGTGAACCATTTCCAACTAAATCAGAATCAAAGTCTGCCACAATATTACCGTCATTCATGACTCCGATTGCCCAGTCGATGGACGCATCTCTCATGATGTGTCCGCGGCGGTTCATATAAGAAGAGATTTCTGTGCCTAGTTGATCAACTGCAGAATATTTGATTTTTGCGCCTGCTTTGGCAATTACTTCGATCACGATATTCCCAGAGATTTTTTGGGCTTGATCGCCTTTTGTTTGGAATCTTTCAAGATAGGAAAGTTCGCTGTGTTCGTCAGCAACGATCAATACATGTTTGAAGAAATGCTGCTGCAAATCGCCATTATGGATCAAAATAGATTCTACTGGTTCTTTGATTACGACATTTTTAGGTACGTATAAAAAGATCCCGCTGTTCATAAAAGCTGCATGCAACGCAGTCAATTGGTCTTCATCCATACCGACAGCTTTGTTCATATAATATTCTTTGACAAGTTCAGGATGTTCTTGCAAAGCAGTGAATAAATCGGTAAAGATCACTCCTTGTTCCGCAAGTTCTGCTGGAAGCTGTTCAAAAACAGTCGTTGTGCCATGCTGCACGATAACTGGATTGTCTTTCATTGCATCAAATGCTGCGACTTCAGGATATTCTTCTACTGAGTCTAAAGGTTCAGCAATCTCTGTCAAAGGCCAACGATGGAATTTCACTCGTTCGATTTGGGGAAGCGGCAGTTCTTCTGCTTTCGCTAAAGCTTGCTGACGTATTTCTGTCATCCAAGCGGGTTCACCTTTGCTTAAGGAAAAATCGTTAACAGCGTCAAGATAATCGAGCCATTTTTTTTCTTTCATTGCTTGCTCCTCCTTACGCTTCTTCTTCGTTGTATTCGATACCTAATTCTTTACTGATTCCTGCATAACCTTCTGCTTCTAAACGTTTTGCTAAATCAGCGCTGCCTGTCATTACGACGCGGCCTTCCATCATGATATGCACGACATCTGGTGTAATGTAGTTCAATAGACGTTGATAATGAGTGATGATCAATGCGCCAAAGTTTTCGCCGCGCATTTCATTGACCCCTTTTGCAACAACTTTCAGCGCATCGATATCAAGACCTGAATCGATTTCGTCTAAAATAGCAAAAGTTGGTTCAAGCATCAATAATTGAAGGATTTCATTTCGTTTCTTTTCCCCACCAGAAAAGCCTTCGTTTAGATAACGTTCAGCCATTTCTTCAGGCATGTTTAAAAGCGCCATTTTTTGGTCTAATTTTTTCAAGAATTGCATAACTGAGATTTTGTTGTCTTCGTCTCTTTTTGCATTGATTGCTGCACGCATGAATTCTGCATTTGTGATACCTGGGATCTCACTTGGATATTGCATCGCTAAAAATAGACCTAAGCGTGCACGTTCGTCTACTTCTAGATCTAAGATATTTTTACCGTCAAACAGAACTTCCCCTTCTGTTATTTCATAATTAGGATTACCCATGATTGCTGCGGAAAGTGTAGATTTACCTGTTCCGTTTGGCCCCATGATGGCATGGATTTCTCCAGTTTTCATTGTTAAATCAACGCCTTTAAGGATTTCTTTTTCCTCAATAGACACATGAAGATTTTTTATTTCTAAGACAGACATGTCGAACTTCCTCCTGATTCTAATTTGTTCTCACTCATTTTAGACTAATTGAGAATGAAGTGCAATGTTCTAAACGATCAAAACCTAAATAAACTTCACTTATTCTCAAATAATCGCTATTTTTAGTTTATAATTTATATAAAAAGAAAAAAGACTAGAAGGATTATCTAGTCTTGCAAAAAATCAGCTTATATCCTATTGAAATTTGTAGTTGATGCTTTCTATTTTTCAATTTTCTTTTTTATACTTTGACGGTAAATAAGTAAAAATGCTATACTAAATGTGTAAAGAGGAACTGCTGGTAACAGTCCCTCTAGTACAGGCCGTTTCAAGGACGGCAGCAAACTCAATTTTTTCTTAAAAGATAATCGTCAAGCTCGCTAAAGTTTTGGACGATTATTTTTTTGCGTTGTTTTTGTTTTCTATGATTGTCTGAATCAGCTTTATACCTTTAGTGAACAAAAGAAAACAGCAAAACAGAAAAACTGTTTTGCTGTTTTTTTTTATTGATTGAAGCCGAACAGATTGCTCACAACCTCTTTATTTAGAGTCTGCCGGCACTGGCTTCACAGAGCCGCCCCATTTTTCAGTGATCCAATCTTGCACTTCTTTTTCATGCAATACTTCGATCAATTTCTTGATCTTGTCACTGTCTTCGTCGCCTTTACGTGTTGCAATAATATTGACATATGGTGAGTTGTCTTCTTCTAAAAGAACAGCATCTTCCAATGGATTCAAGCCAGCACCGTAGGCAAAGTTCGCATTGATTGCGACTAGATCGCCTTCGTCATTTTGATAAGTTGAAGCAAGCAGAGATGGATCGATCGTGTGGTTGAATTTCAAGTTTTTAGGATTTTCAGCAATATCGTCAAAGGTTGCTGTTTCCAAATCCACGCCATCTTTTACTTTTACTAAATCAGCATCTTGAAGGATCGTGATGATACGGCCCCAGTCAGATTCTGAGTTTGATGTAATGATCGTTGCGCCATCTTTCAATTCAGAGATGTCTTTGATTGATTTTGAATACAAGCCCATTGGTTCAATGTGAACCGCTCCGGCATTGACAAAATCATAGCCTTTTTCTTTGATTTCTTTATTTAGGTAAGGGATATGCTGGAAGTAGTTCGCATCGATATCGCCTTCTGATAATGCTTGGTTTGGTAAAACATAATCATCGAATTTCACGATTTCAAGATCAATACCTTCTTCTTTTAGAAGAGGTTTTACATGTTCAAGAATTTCTGCGTGCGGTGTTGGTGATGCGCCGACTTTTAATGTCGTATCATCTGAAGAACTGCTGGAAGAAGAACTGCTGTCGCCATTTCCGCATGCTGCTAAACCAACTGTAGCCAAAAGTATTGCTGCAAATCCAAAAATCTTCTTTTTCATATCCGTTTCCCCCTAATTATCTTTTATCTGTTTTCTTCGCCAAGAAATCACCGATTCCTTGAACTATAAATACAATGATCAGAATAATGATCGTTGCGACAAATGTCACTGTCAGATTTCCACGCTGGTAGCCTTCCTGCCAGGCTAATCCGCCTAGACCGCCAGCGCCGATCGCACCTGCCATCGCAGTAAATCCGATCATCGAAATCGTTGTGACAGTTAAACCAGAAATCAATGCTGGGACGCTTTCTGGAATCAATACCTTCCAAATGATCTCCCAATAACTTGCGCCCATTGCGTCAGCTGCTTCTAATACACCTGGGTTGACTTCGCGAAAGGCGATTTCAACAAGTCGTGCATAAAACGGTGCAGCGGATAAAACCAATGCTGGGATCGCTGCTTGAGCGCCAAGCATAGTACCTACGATTGCTTTGGTAAAAGGAATGATCAGAACCATCAAAATCATAAATGGTGTAGATCGGAAAATATTACTGATGATTGAAACAATGCCGTAAACCACGCGTGCATAAGGCTTTTTCTTACGTCCAATCGAATAAAGGATCAATCCTAAAATAAGTCCGATAACTGTTACTAAAACCATTGATATCAATGTCATATACAATGTATCTATAATGGCTTGTCTCATCGTGTCTGGGTTGATTTGGCTAAAATCCAAATACGTTTCGCTAAAGCTTTTATCCACGATGGATCACCTCCACTCCAACACCTTGATCTTTGAAGAATTGTTCTGTTTGATCAAGTGCTTTTTCATTTCCTGTCATCAAGATGGTCAAAGAACCAAATGATCCTTCTTTTACCTGTTTGATTTTTCCATAAACGACATTGATATCTGTGTCGTATTGGCGAATCGCTTGTGAAATCACCGGTTCATTCGCATTTTGCTCGTTGAATGTCAAAGTAACTAAGCGGCCAGTTGGATTTTCTTTGATAAATTCGGCTAACAATTCAGCAGAATCGGCTTCTGGTTCAATGTCTTGTTGTACGAATCGTTTGGTTACTTCTTTTTTAGGATTACGGAAAACAGTTAATGCGTCGCCTTCTTCTACAACTTTCCCTAATTCCATAACGGCAACTTTATTACAGATTTTGCGTATTACGTTCATTTCATGTGTAATCAAAACAATTGTCAGATTTAATTTTTTGTTGATTGCTAATAATAAGTCTAGCACTTCTTCTGTTGTCTGAGGGTCAAGGGCGCTTGTCGCTTCGTCACACAAAAGGATCTCTGGTTCGTTTGCTAATGCTCGCGCGATACCCACCCGTTGTTTCTGACCGCCAGATAATTGAGAAGGATACGCATTTTCTCTTCCTTCCAAACCAACCAAACGCAGTAATTCTTGTGCGCGTTCTTTTCTTTGTGCTTTTGGCACGCCGGCTAATTCTAAAGGCAGCTGGATATTTTCTAAAACAGTCCGAGACCACAATAGATTGAAATGCTGGAAGATCATACCGATTTTTTTACGGAAATTGCGCAGATCTTTGTTTTTCATTTTTGTGATATCTTGGTCTTTGACGATGACTTCTCCGCTCGTCGGTAATTCCAATCCGTTCAATAAGCGGACCAATGTACTTTTTCCGGCTCCTGAGTAACCAACGATCCCATAGATATCTCCTTTTTGGATTGTCAGCGACACATCATTGACGGCTTGGACAAGACCGTTTTTGGTGCCAAAGCTTTTTTCAACATGTGTCAGTTGGATCAATGACATACTTTTCACATCTTTCTTTTTTCGATTTTTTTGGAGACACAAAAAAGCTTCCGCCCTTCTTGCCAAATAAAGCAAAAGGACGAAAGCTGAAACTTCCGTGTTACCACCTTGATTTGTTACTATCTCACAATAATAACCTTATCCAGTACTTGAGATACTCGCATACTGTCGCGCTTTAACGGGCGCACCCGTAGCAAGTTCGCTTCCGCTCGCTTACTCTGCTCTAAGACCATCTTCCATCTCACTTTCGCTGCCCATTCTCAGCATACAGGGCTCTCTTTGAACTTCCATGACATGTACTCTTCTTTTCAAAGCTTTTCTGTTATTAAAGTCGATTATAGCAACTGGCATTTAAGGTGTCAACTTTTTTCCGTTTACTAATTATAATTTATCGAACTCTTCTGGATCTACGTCTTTGAAACTTAGGATCCAAGCATTCATTTCATCTTCGTCGTTCAAGATGTTGATATCTTCGTCGATTTTTTCATTAACAGAAGAAACCGTTCCGCTGATTGGGCTGGCAAATTCGCTAACTGCTTTTTCTGCTTCGACTTCTAGCAAAGCATCACCAGCTTTGAACGTTTTGCCGATTTTAGGCAAGTTGATATAGGTGATTTGTCCTAAATCTTCTTGCGCTTCTTTTGTTAAACCAACACAGTATTCTTTCCCATTAAATAAGATCCAAAGATTGTCTTTTTTCTTTAAATGTTTTCCTGCCATGATTCATTCAGCACTCCTTCATACGATTTTTCGTTGAAACCAACGGCTAAAATCTGATTTTCTTTTGCCAGCAGCGGCCGTTTGATCAGCATGCCGTCTGTTGAAAGAACTTGACTTGCTTCTTTGATTGAAAAGCCGTCGATTTGATCTTTTAACCCTAACTCGCGATATTTCATTCCGCTTGTATTGAACAAACGACGTATCGGCAGATCACTTTCTGAAAACCACGCTTCGATTTGCGCTGCTTCAGGTACGTTTGTGATCATGTCGACTATTTGGAATTCGACTTTTTGATTTTCCAGCCATGCTTTTGCTTTTCGGCAGGTGGAACATTTCGGGTACGAGTAAAGTGTGTACACTTTGTTACCTCCTTGATGTTTTTTCAGCTGGTTCCATTTGATAACGCATCGACATGATCAATCCGATGCCGATCATGTTTCCTAAAATCGAAGAACCGCCTTGACTGATAAATGGTAGTGGAATACCTGTTAAAGGAAGTAAGCCAATGTTCGCCCCGATGTTCTCAAATACGTGGAACAGCAACATCATGATGATACCGCTGGCGACATATGCATAAAATTCGTTGTTCGTATCAAAGCAGACACGGATCATTCGGTAAATCAAAACAAAATACAAGAAGATAACAAAAGCTCCGCCTATGAAGCCAAAGTTTTCGCCGATAACCGTGAAAATCATATCTGATTCACGAACAGGCACATACACATGGCTGACATTGAATCCTTTGCCGAGTAATCCGCCAGAACCTATAGCAATCAGCCCTTGCGCCGGTTGATAACTCATTCCGGAAGTATCATGGAAAGGATCAAGCCACGAATCAATACGAGCAAATTGGTAAGATTTGAACCCGATATTGTAAAGCATGTCTCTTCCGCCTTCTGTCATAACTAAGAAAATAGTTCCGGCACCCACAAAAGTCGCGAATGCTATAACCGGCACAATGATTTTCCATGAGATACCCGACATCAAAAAGACACCGCCGAAAATCGCCAAGAATACAAGCATCGTCCCAAAGTCATCTTGAGCCATGATCAATGCCAATACTGGCGCTGTCACGATCAGAAGTTTGGCAATCAGCCAAAAATCATTTTTCATCGTCCGTTCTTTTAACTGTGTGTTATGTTTTGTTACAACTAATGCTAACATCAATATATACGCAATTTTCATCAATTCCGCCGGCTGGAACGTGAACGAACCAAAACTAAACCAGTTTTTTGATCCCGTCGAAGCAGCCAGCGCTCGGTCATAGAATTTCAGCAAGAGTACCATAACCGCTAAGCCAAGCCCATAAAGATATGGAGTCAATTTCCAAAGCCATTTAGAATTCAAATGCATGATCACAATGATTGCGATAGAGCCTACGATATACCATACGACTTGCATGCCAACGCCGCGCCAAATCGAAGGATTGTTTGGATCATGACTAAGTGCTACATAAAGTGAAAGCAAACCGATCAAGCATAAAATAAAGACCGGTAAAATTACGCCGTAATCAATCCGATTATCGACAGAGATTCTCTTTTTCTTTTCCATGTTTCATCCCTTTTCTTAAAAAGCCATACTGTTGTTTATTATAGCGGTCAACAGCTATAATTGAAAGCTAAAGCAAAGGACATTTGGGAAAAAATTAATTTTTGCTAAGAGGTTGTGAAAAAGCTGTTCAGCCTCAAGCATTAAAGAAGAATCCACGAAAATAGCTTCTCATATTTTAGTGGATTTTGAATTAATGCCGCAGAGGCTAGCTTTTGAACACCGTTTAAGAGAGGTTGCAAGCAAAGCGTTATGACCTGAGCAATAAGACTCTTTTTAGAGAGAAAATGGCTTTTCACATTTTTTCTCTAAAAAGCTTATTGCCGAAGGTCAGCTTTGTGAACACCGTTTAGATAGAGGTCGTAAGCAGCATGTTCTGCTTCAAGAATTAAGAATGACAAATTAGAAATAGCTTCTCATATTTTTAATTTGTCAGACTTAATTCCGTAGAAGCAATGCTGTGAACACCGTTTAAGAAAAGTCATGAAAAAACCGCTTAGCTCCGAGCATTAAAGAGGAAATACGTAAAATAGCTTCTCAGACTTTTGCGAAAATTTGACTTAAGGCCGAGAAGCAGCTGAGTGAACACCGTTTTAGAAGAGGTCGTAAGCAGCATGTTCTGCTTCAAGAATTAAGAATGACAAATTAGAAATAGCTTCTCATATTTTTAATTTGTCAGACTTAATTCCGTAGAAGCAATGCTGTGAACACCGTTTAGATAGAGGTTGTGAAAGAACCGCTTAGCTCTGAGTATTAAAGAGCAGCCTTGCAAACTCCTTCTAAATTAGAAGTTGCAGTCGAACTTCTCTACCTGACCTTTTCTAACGCAAAATCATAGCAAGTTTTTTCTTTATAACCTTTGCTTATAACAGCTATAATAATTATTTGTTTTTATTTATACGAAAAATACTTATAATAAGGATTGAAGAAATGAAAGGACGTGAAAAAATGAAAGAACATACAACAAATCATTCGGAAATTTTCTGGCAAAATACAAAAAAAATCTTACCTGGTCTTGGTCTTGCTTTTGCTGTCGCAGCCGTCAGCCGCATTCTTGCATTGGCAGTTCCAAAACTTGGTGCAGCGACAATTGCCATTTTATTAGGAATTCTTTTGGGAAATACATTTTTTAAACAACCAACTCTAAGCGTTGGAACCAAATTTGCAGAAAGCAAATTGCTGGAATGCTCAGTGTTCTTACTTGGTGCTACCGTTACTGCCCAAACCATCACACAAATTGGAGGTAAAGGTATCTTATTTATTCTTATCCAAATGACTTTGACGATTTTCGGCGCTTATTTATTAGGAAAGAAATTACAATTCAGTGATGCTTCTTCTTTGATGATGGCTGGCGGAAACGCGGTCTGCGGATCTTCAGCTATTGCCTCTATTGCTCCTTCGATCCATGCCAAAGAAGAAGAAAAAGGACAGATCATTACATTGGTCAACCTTTTAGGAACTGTGATGATGCTGACATTACCATTTTTAGGCTTACAGCTTTTTGGTGATAATCTTTTGGAAAAAAGTGCGCTTTTAGGCGGAACATTGCAGTCAGTCGGACAAGTTGTCGCTGGTGCAAGTTTGCTTGACAGCTCAGTTGTGGAATTTTCGATGCTATTCAAAATCTTCCGGATTATGCTGTTAGTGGTGGTCGTTTACACCTTTGAAAAATTTATGCAGCGCAAACATCCTTCCATGAAACCAGCTGCTTTAGGTGAAAACAAGAAGAAAAAACTACCGCTTCCTTGGTACGTTCTCGGCTTCGTCCTTTTCTGTCTTGTAAATAGTGTGTTTTCTTTACCAGCGTTTATCGATGAGAGTGCTCATTTTATCAGCAACTGGTTTGAGATCACTGCTTTGGCTGCGATTGGATTGCGTTTAGACTTTGCAAAATTCTTGAAAGAAGGTCCTCGCTTCTTGCTTTACGGCTTAGCTGTTGGGGCTGGACAAACGATTTTGGCCGTTGTATTGATCCAATTGATCCATTTATAATCATTCCCGCAAAAAATGCAGAAACCATGACATGGTTTCTGCATTTTTTCTTTACTATTTTGCTTCTTATCCCCAAAGAGAGAGGCCTTCTAAGGCAAGTAATTGTTTCTTGATCTGCAATCCTTCTTCACCTTTTCCCATGTAGCCTGTCAACTTTCCATTCTTCCCAATGACACGATGACAAGGAATCACGATAGGCAAAGGATTCACACTGTTTGCTTGGCCAATCGCCCTGATAGCTTTCGGACGCTCGACAGAAACTGCGACTTCCTGGTAATTACGTGTTTCGCCATATGGTATCTTTTCTAGCGAATACCAAACACTTTGCTGAAAACTTGTACCGACTTGAATATCTAAAGGCAGCTGAAAATCTTTTCTTTTGCCTTCTAAATAATCAATCAATTGATGCTTTGCTTCATTCAAAATCTCTTGGCTGGCTTCAGGACTTTCATCAATAGGAGAAAAAGAAACACGTGTTAGACCTTTGTCGCTGGCATTGATCCATAGATCCCCGATAGTTGTTGTGATTTTCATATATTTTTTGCCTCCAGCTGAATGCTAAAGACAAATGCCCTCCTTTATATAAACTGGTGCTGCATAATAATATACGCAATCTCAGTGTTTTGGTTTTTGATTATACGATATCCAGCAAAAAATTTCAGCAATTTATTCGTTTCTGCTATACTCGGAGTGTATCATATTTAAAAGGAAATTAAAAAAGCAGATTGTTTAAAAAAAACATCTTTATTTTTTTATAAACTTCTAGTATGTTGGATACATAGACTATTGATGATAGAGGGAAAAATATGAAAATTTCAATTGTAGCGCCGTGTTTCAACGAGGAAAAAACGGTTCCTATTTTTTTTGAAGAAATGGAAAAAATAAAAGGAGCCTATACATTTGAATATGTATTTGTGAATGATGGTTCTAAAGATAACACTTTGAGCGTACTAAAAGAGTTATCTTCAAACTATCCATATGTGCACTTTATTTCTTTTTCCAGAAATTTTGGGAAAGAAGCAGCTTTATACGCCGGTCTTCAAGAATCGACGGGTGATTTGGTCACAGTTATGGACGTGGATTTGCAAGATCCCCCCGAATTGCTGCCGGAAATGATTGAACGGATCACAACTTCTGATGTAGACTGTATCGGAACAAGACGTGCAGATCGTACAGGCGAGCCGCCGATCCGCAGTTTCTTTGCGAAAACTTTTTACAAATTGATCAATAAAATCAGCTCGACAGAAATGGTCGATGGGGCTCGGGACTTTCGTCTGATGACCCGTCAAATGGTTGATTCTGTGTTGGAACTGACAGAATATAATCGTTTCTCAAAAGGCCTATTCAGTTGGGTAGGTTTCAAAACAGAATATATTTCTTTTGAAAACCGTGAACGCGTGGCTGGTGAGACTTCTTGGTCTTTCTGGAAATTATTCAGTTATTCGATCGATGGTATCGTCAATTTTTCTGACGCTCCCCTAACACTCGCTTCTCTGATTGGTGCTCTTTCATGTTTTGGTTCTGGTATTGCACTGATTTTTATTATTCTTAGAGCATTATTCTACGGAGACCCTACTGACGGCTGGCCTTCAATGGTTTCGATCATGCTGTTTATCGGTGGTATGCAGCTTTTATGTTTAGGGATCATCGGAAAATACATTGGCAAGATTTTCTTGGAAACAAAAAAACGTCCAATCTATATTGTCAAAGAACGTGATAAAAACAAACAAACAGATCAATAAAAAAGAGCGCAATGCGTCTCTTTTTTTGTTTATTGTTATTTTTTGTTCTTTTCCGAGTGATAATAGTTGTACTTTCCGCCCTCTCTTTCTATAATAAGTTATATTTTATAAAGGGGTCCTTAACATGTTAGAAATTTTTTTTAGTAAAAACGGTATTGACGAAGAACAAATCACTTATACTAAACCAGCTGATTTTTTAGCTGCACAATATTTGGAAGTACCACCTTTTGAAGACCATTACAAAGTGACTAAAGCGCTGATCGATGGTCAAGAAATCGAATTAGCGGATAAAACGATCTTAGGACTATTCAATTATCTAAATAAATAAGAAATTATTTTGCTTGTTTCCAATGGCCTCTTAAATAATGGATTTTTTGTCCATTTTTAAGAGGTCGTTTCTTTTATAGTCATCGTTCTTTTGTTATAATGAACGATCAAATCATACTTACAAGGAGCGGAATAAATTGGCAAATAAAGAGATTTTTGACCGTTTAGCAATGCAATATGATACTCCAGACCGAATCAAATTGGCCCAAACCATTACTGCTGAAATCAAGAAATATTTGGGAGATACTTCAGAAAAAACATTGATTGATTACGGCAGCGGAACTGGTTTAGTTAGCCTTCCTCTCAGTTCCAGCTTTCGCGACGTCTTTTTGATGGACGCTTCTCCTGTAATGATGGAAGCAGCAGAACAGAAAATCCAAGCAGCTGAGGTGACAAATGTCCATACGGTGACCGCTGATTTGTTAAAAGAGCAAATCGATGTCAAAGGTGATATTATCCTTGTTTCTCTCGTTCTTCTGCATATCCCAGAGACCGAAAAAATCTTGCGAGAACTTTTCCAGCACTTGAACCCTGGCGGCACGTTGATGATTGCAGATTTCGATAAGAATAAAAAAATCGATCATCCAAAAGTCCATAATGGGTTTGAGCAAGATGAATTACAAAAATTGCTTTTAAAAACTGGATTTTCTGAATCAGAAAGCCATACTTTTTATCACGGTGAAAAACTATTTATGCGTGAAGACGCTTCCTTATTCCTTTCGATTAGTATAAAATAAAGGTTACGCTAATAAAAAGGAGTGGAGTCGCATGTCATTGATGATTGAAAAAACAATTCCTATGCTGCCTGCAAAAGATTTCAAAGAGACCCTTCGATTTTATAAAAATCTGGGTTTTGTGAACGATTATGAAAATGAAAAACGTTCTGGCGGTTACGCTGTCCTTCGGTATGAAAGGTTTATTTTTCATTTATTCGCCTACAAAAAGCTTGAAATCCCTACCCCAGTGAATATGATCAGCGTCCAAGTCCAAAATTGTGATACTCTGTACGAAGCATTTCAGCAACAATTTTTAGAGAATACACAGACAAAACTCAAGCGTACCGGCTTGCCTAAAATTAGTTTGCCGCGCGATTTGAATTCAGATCGTCGATTTACCATAACTGACCCGAATGGCAATCATTTTTTCTTTTTTGAACCTTATTCTAAAAAAGAAGACCAATCAAAAAGCCGTTTAGAAAAACTTTACCGCGAAAGCAATACGCTTGCCTATTCCCACGAAAGTCCGATTGAAGCTATAAAAATGATGGAAAAAGGAATCGAAAAAAGCGATTTGACAAAAGAAGAACCTTTGACCGTCTTTCGCTCTTTCCTGCTTTTGGCCGATATGTACAATCTGCTTGACCAAACTGACTTAGCAGAAGAAAATTGGCAAAAAACAAAAGCTTGGTATGAAAAAGTTTCGCCTGACCAGCTTTCAAAGGATGATCATTTTTATTTCAATGTATTGATGACTAAATTCAGCGATTCAGCTCATTAAAAAAACTGGTACCAAAAATCAGAGAACGCTGATTTTTGGTACCAGTTTTTTATTTTTTATATTGTAGAGATTTCATTCAACGGCCAATAGCGGAAAACAACTTTTCCTTGGATCAGATCTTCGTCCACAAGACCGAAAATCCGGCTGTCTTTTGAAATCAGTCGGTTATCTCCTAAAACAAGATATTTCCCCTCTGGCACAGTATATTCAAAATCACTCGTAAATTCTGTTGAATTTTCCGCCTGTGTTTGGAATGCTGTGTTGTACGAATATTCACTCTGCAGTTTATCATCTGCAAATTTCTTTTTGAACTCATCTAAATAAGATTCGTCATATTTTTTTCCATTGATGATCAGCTGGTCGTTTTCCATTTTAACGGTATCGCCAGGCATCCCAATGATTCTTTTGACGATCATTCTTGACTCGTCTTCTGGTTCTTTGGTTGTGATGATATCAAACCGTTCGTACTTCGAGATTTTGGAAGAAATCAATCGTTGTCCATCATTCAACGTTGGGTCCATAGAATGACCATTTACAGTTACTGGTGTAAAGACGTAGACTCGTGCTAGCAAAATCGCTGCTAAGACAAGGATAAGGATTCCCCAATTTTTCAAAAAATCTTTCACTTCGTAGCCTCCAATTTTTAAACTATTATTATTTACAGATTTGAAATGTATGCTTATCCTTAATTTTACAGGTTTTAGCTCATAAAGAAAAGGAATTTAAATTTCCGTGAACGAGGAAATCTAAGAAAAAATTTCTGCTATAAAAAACTAGAGCCTTGGATTTCAAAAAACATGAAATCCAAAACTCTAGAATTTCCGCTTCACTTTTTCTAATAGTATAGCGCATCATTCTCTTAAAAGAAGCATTTATGCTCTTTTTCTTCTTTGGCTTCTGCTGTAGATTTCTGCTTCTGCCGCTGTGCTGGTTTCTCTTTTTGCTACAAATTTCAAACGATAAGGTTCGTGGTACCGAAGTCCATCTTTGACGAAATCCCCGCCCATGATGAACAATCCTACAGGTTCAAGCGGCCCTTCATTTTCTTTCAAAGTGATCACGCCGACTTCTTCTAAATCAGAATAACTACGTCCAATCTTCAAACGGTAATCTGTATCAGAGACTTTTTTCACGTAATAATACGGATATAACGTATTCCGATCAACCAAAAATCCATCCATCCGGCCTAGATTATTGACCTTGATTTGTCCTTCTTCAATCAGATAACGCATATTATCTGCTAATTTTAATTGGTAATCTTCATAATAATCGACATCGATTTCTTTCGTTGTTACTTTATCAAGACTTGCACCTGAATTGCGGTCTGCTTCTGTTTGGATGTTGAATGCTTCATCTGGAAGATATTTAACAAACAATTGTGTGACATCTGCTTTTGAATTCTTATCAAGAAAATAATAAAAGATATTCAATGCAGTAAAGTAAAGCAGAACTAGAAATACCAATCCGTACAAGAAAAATTGCAGATAATTGTGGTTTTGCCATAAGCCAAAAATGATCCTTAAAATATACAAGGTCGGAATGACACTTAAAACCGTGTATCCTCTGTTCAAATATTTAGGACTGATATCTAAATAGCCTAAAAATTTATGCACACCATTGATCAAATCTAATAAAAAGGTCATTCTGTATCACCTGCCTGCTGCTCATACTGTTGGTTATATTGCTGATTATTCGTTTGTGCATCTGCCGCGCCTTGATCCGCTTGTGAGGAAGGTTCTTGCGTACTAGATGTTGGCGAATCTTGCTGTGTATCGCCTGTTGTGTCAGCTGCATCATTTCCTGCAACAGTCGCTGCCGTACTTGTATCGGCTTCCTCTGTCGTTTCCTGTTGTGTTTCTGTATTTACTGTATATGTGTCTGAAGTGCCGGTATCTGTCGTCGGATCATACGTGTTTGATGTTACCGGGATCTCACTTGTTGTCTGTTCGGTCGTTTCCGTAATAGAGCTGGCTGGCTGTTCGCTTGTTGTTTGTTCAGTCGTTGCTTTCCCAGCATTTGGATTTCGATAACTAGAACTATTCACTACGCCAGTTGCAGTAGCAACAATTGTCGAAATCGTCAGTACAGCTATCGGTTTTAAAATTGGTGCTACTTTTCGCATGCTATCTCTTCCTTATCCTCATTTTTTGTTTCACTTAGTAACTTATATTTTTAACATAGTTTGTTTATTTTTTTCTTACATTTTTGTGAAGTTTTCTTAGCATTTTCTTTTTCCTATATTACATGCTGAATACTAACATCTTTTTTTCTTTTTGTTAAGGGGCAAAAGGATAGCGGAAATTCTATTTTTTCGCGTATACGCCAAAAAAGCATTTTTCTAAACCACTTTTTCCAAAATAAAAAAGTAATAGATCGCTAAAATTGGGGTTTGGGAACTGCAACTGTTATACTATTAGAAAGAATGTCTTACAGGAGGAGCATTTCGTGGAATTTCAATTTTTTTTCAGGCGAGCAAAGCGGCGTTTTCGGCGGTTCGTCACTAATCATTTTTCTTCTATACAAATCATTGTTTTTTATTATATATTCATGACGCTTGTTGCGTTAGGTCTTTTTTATATTCCATTTTTCAGAGTCCCAGGAAGTCATGCACCGTTTATCGATATGCTTTTTATGGCAATCAGTACCATTAGCGTGACGGGATTGACGACTTTTGATATCAACTCGATTTTCAATGACCATGGTGTCGTTTTGCTGGAGGTTTTGTTTCAGGTCGGCGGGTTAGGGATCATGATGATTTCTACTGCGTTCATCATTCTTTCAAAAAGGCGGATCACTTTGCGGCAGCGCCAATTGATTATGGCTGATATGAACCAGCCGCGCTTATCAGGTATCGTCCGGCTGATTCGTACGACTTTTGCGATTTTGATTTGGTTCCAAGTGATTTTCGGCAGCTTCTTTTCTATTTATTTTTATTATCGAGGCTATTTTGATAATTGGCGAGATTCGCTTTTTTATGGTTTTTATCAGGCTATTTCCGCCGTTACCAACTCCGGTTTTGATGTAACAGGCGAGTCGATCCAGCCTTTTGCCCATGACCATATTTTTCTTTTATCGATCATGTTTTTGATTTTTATCGGCGGGATAGGTTTTCCAGTCTTGATGGAATTTCGGGAATGGCTATTATATAAACGAAAAAAACAAAAGCTGCCTTTCCGCTTTTCTTTGTTCACAAAATTAGCGGTTTTGGCATTCGTTGTGTTATTTGTAGTTGGAACGCTCTTGATCTACTTTCTTGAAAAAGATCACCTTTTCCAATCATCGACGCCACTTGTCCAATGGATCGATTCTATGTTTTATTCGATCACGACAAGAAATGCCGGCTTGCAGATCCACGATTTGAACGAATTTCAAATCACTACTTTGATCGTTTTTTCTTTACTGATGTTTATTGGCTGCAGTCCTAGTTCCGTTGGCGGCGGTATCCGAACCACCACTGTTGCGATTATTGGGCTTTATCTGTATTCTTTTCTAAAAAGTGAAGATAATATCAACGTTTTCGGCCGTCGAATTGATCAGGATGATGTCAGAAAATCTGTAGTCGTCTTCATGCTTTCGTTAGGAATGTGCTTCTTCTGTATCGTCTTTTTAACAGCGACAGAAAATCAATCACTGATTTCGATCATCGTGGAAGTCACCTCCGCATTTGGAACGACAGGTTTGTCACTAGGAATCACAGCGGATTTATCAATAGTAGGAAAAATCACGATTGCTGCTTTGATGTTTATCGGTCGAATCGGCATGTTGTATACTTTGATGTTATTTGTACCAAAAGAAACACGAGATTTAGGTTACGAATATCCAACAGAAAAAATCATTATCGGGTAAAATACCGATTTCCTCGATTTAGAGTTTTTAGGACAAGTTTCCTTGTTCTAAAAGCTCTTTTTTTAATGCTCTTTTTTACTATTTCTTTAAAAAAGGAAAACCGATTTAACCTTTTTTTCAACATGTGGTATGATAAGTTGAATTTACTTGAGAATTTGTACGTCATTTTTGACGTTTTTGGAGGTTACATAATGGGAATACGCAGTCAATTCGCGATTGCAGTGGGTAAAACATCACAATGGGCATTAAAAACTTTTTTTAAAGGCGGATCAAGTCTGCCCGGAAAACTCGCTTTAAGAATCGATCCGCATATTTTAGACAGTTTGGCCAAAGACTATCAAGTCGTTGTCGTGACGGGAACCAATGGAAAAACATTGACGACCGCTTTAACTGTCAATATCTTGCGTCAGCAATTTGATGAAGTTTTGACGAATCCAACTGGTGCAAATATGGTGCAAGGAATCGTTTCAACTTTCTTACAAGCAAAACCTGCAAAAGGAAAGAAAAAATTTGCGGTACTTGAAATCGATGAAGCAAGTTTGAGCAAAGTAACAGAATATATCAAACCGGAGTTATTTTTGTTTACTAATATTTTCCGTGACCAAATGGATCGTTATGGCGAGATCTATACGACCTATCGAATGATTGTAGAAGGAGCAGCTAAATCTCCAGATGCACTGATCATCAGTAATGGTGATTCTCCTATTTTCAATTCTGTTGAAACAGTGAATCCCCGCAAATATTATGGGTTTGATCATCAAGAAGACGAAGAACAAATGGCACATTACAATACAGATGGTGTGTTATGTCCAAACTGTCACCATATCTTGCATTATAAAATGATCACGTATGCAAATCTTGGCAAATACTATTGTCCAAATTGCGGCTTCCATCGCCCAGAATTAGATTACCGTTTAACAGAAATCACACACATGGATAATGTTTCAGCTGATTTTGTTATTGACGGCAATGAATATGGGATTGAAGTCGGCGGAATGTACAATGTCTATAATGCATTAGCTGCTGCAGCTGTTGCTGAACACTACAACGTTCCTGCTGAAAAGATCCGCAAAGGTTTAGGATATGATGAAAAAGTCTTTGGTCGTCAAGAAGTGATTGAGATCGATGGTAAAAAATGTACGTTAGTCTTGGTAAAAAATCCAGTTGGTTTGAATCAAGTTATCGATATGATTGGTTTAGCACCTTATCCGTTCTCTCTTGTTTGCTTATTGAACGCCAATTATGCAGATGGTATCGATATCAGTTGGATCTGGGATGGTAATCACGAAGCATTTGCTGAAATGAATATCCCAGCAGTTATTGCTAGCGGTGAACGTCACGCAGATATGGCAACCCGTTTGAAAGTTGCTGGTATCCCTGAAGAAAAACTGAAAGAAACCAAAGAATTGACAGAAGTCATTGAAGATATCAAAAAACTGCCAACGGAGCATGTTTATATCCTTGCTACCTATACTGCTGTTCTGCAATTAAGAAAAGAATTAGCAAACCAAGGATACATCAAAGGAGGAATGGACCGTGGCTAATTATCAGCTGAATGTAGCGCATCTTTATGGAAATCTATTAAATACTTATGGCGATAACGGCAACCTTTTGATGCTGAAATATGTCGCAGAGAAATCAGGCATCGAGTTTCATTCCGAAATCGTCAGCATTCATGAACCTTTTGACCCTGAAAAATATGATTTAGTATTTTTCGGCGGCGGCCAGGATTTTGAACAAGTGATCGTTTCAAAAGACATCCAAAACAAAAAAGAAGCACTGACACAATATATTGAAAATGACGGCGTAATGCTGGCTATCTGCGGCGGCTTCCAATTGCTGGGCCACTATTACATGGGCGCTAATGGCGAAAAAATCCAAGGAATCAGCGCGTTGGATCATTACACACTGAGTCAAGAAAATAACCGATTTATCGGGGATATCGTGATTCACAACGAAGAATTCGGCGAAACTTACTATGGTTTTGAAAACCATAACGGCCGGACATTCTTAGGCGAAGGCGAACGACCTTTAGGAAAAGTGGTTCAAGGCGAAGGAAATAACGGAGAAGACCAATCAGAAGGCGTGATTTATAAAAATGTCTATGGCTCTTACTTCCACGGCCCTCTTCTTGCCCGCAATGAAAAATTAGCTTATCGTTTGATCCGTACCGCTTTAGAAAATCGTTACGGCAACGTTGAACTTCCAGAAGAATTTGGAACCCCTGCTTAAAACAACAGCAAAAAGAGAGCCTTTGATTAAAGGCTCTCTTTTTTATGATCAATATTCAGTTTCAAACTATCACAGAGCTGTTATCCAATTTAAACCTTACTGTCGAATAATAAATCACCTGAGATTTCGTCAATCACTTTCAGGCGCTGCGTATTTTTGATAAAGATGCTTTTATATTTTTTGGTTTGTTCTTCATCAAAAAGAAGAAGAACTCTTTTATTTTGGTTTTCAGACAGTGTTTTGACATTCAGATCATCCGCTCCATCTAAAACTTCCTTTAATTTCTGCGACTCTTCAAAACCAGATAATTGATCATCATCATTCTGAGACGTCTCTATTTTTTCTGGCTCTTTCAATGTATCCGATGTTTGTCTTTCGGAGGTCTCTTTTGAAACAACTGCTTTTGAAGAAGTATTTGTTTCAGAAAATGCAGTACTGCCCTTATCGCTCGCACTTTGTTTGCCGCAGCCAGCAAAAAGAAAACTTATAGCTATAAATGGTAAAACAACCCTTTTTTTCATAAATGGACTCAACCCCCTTGTATCTAAAGTACCATCAAGAGAAAATACAAGCAAATATAGAGGTTGTAAATGAACCGCTTAGCTCCGAGCATTAAAGAAGAATTTCGTAAAATAGCTTCTCATATTTTGCGAAATTTTGAGTTAATGTCGAAGGAGTTGGTTCATGAACACCGTGGATAGAGGTCGTGAAAAAGCTGTTAAGCTTCAAGAGCCAAATAGGTACTGTTCAACATCGAATCACTTCGTTCTCCGTGTTTCACAGCAATAAGACTCTTTTATCAGAGAAAATGGCTCTTCACATTTTTTCTGATAAAAGCTTAATGCTGAGAAACAGCTGAGGGAGAGAAGTCGCTAACTCAACGCTCTGCTTTGACCATCCAGTCCTTTCTTATCCCAACAAAAAAACACCAAGCTTCACGATGCGGAAGCTCGGTATTTTTTGTTTTTATTCTTATTTTTGGCCTGGTTCTGAAGCAATGATTGAAAGTTCTCCTTGGATCGTCCATTCTTGGATGTCATTTGGCAGAATGCAGCTTGCGCCTTTTTCCAATGGATAGGTTTTGCCATCTGCTACTAATTCGCCCGCTCCGTTGATCACTGTCATCAATGTGTAAGGTGCATGTTTCTTGAAGTCAAGTTTTCCTTTCACATCCCATTCGTAAACATTGAAGAATTCTGTCTCCAAATAAGTCACAACAGAAGAATTGCCTTTACGCATTTCTTTCACATGCAAATCTGGTGTTTTTGCCGGCACTGTTGTTACATCGATGGATTGCTGAATATGCAATTCACGCGTGTTTCCTTCTGCATCTTTGCGATCGTAATCGTAGACACGATAGGTCGTGTCTGAACTTTGTTGTGTTTCTAAAATCATGATCCCTTTGCCGATTGCATGGATCGTTCCACTTGGGACATAGAAGAAGTCGCCTTTTTTAACAGGTACTCTTTTCAATAAATCATCCCAGCGTGCATCTTTGATCATTTCAGCAAGCTCTTCACGTGTTTTTGCATGGTGCCCGTAAATGATTTCTGCGCCTGGCTCTGCATCAATAATATACCAGCATTCTGTTTTACCTAATTCGCCTTCGTGTTTCATCCCGTAAGCATCATCTGGATGGACTTGAACAGAAAGCTCATCTTCTGCATCCAAGATTTTGATCAGCAATGGAAAAACAGGCTCATCAGGGTTGCCGAAAAGCTCTTTATGCTCTGCCCATAGATCATCTAATTTTTGTCCTTTGAATTCGCCATTCTCAACGACACTAACACCGTGTGGATGTGCACTGATTGCCCAGTCTTCACCGATTTTATCATTAGGGATATCAAAACCGAATACAGTACGCAGACGATTTCCTCCCCAAATTTTTTCTTGGAAAACTGGTTTTAAAAACATAGGTTCTTGCATCTTTCATACTCCTCTCAAACATTCATTGACATTATACCACTATTTTTTTTATAACGCTTTCTCTTTCAAATAAGTCTCAATGATTTCATCGCGATTTTTAATGTATTCTTCTCTTTTATCTATTGGATGAACCCGATTTGAAAGAAAAACAAAGGCTTCTTGTTCTCGTACATCGATCAGATAAAACGTACCTGTATAACCGGTATGATAAAGGATTGGATGCTGGTCTTTTTTATCGAATTTCAAGTCCCAGCCTAACGAACGTTTGCCTTTTTTGTTCGGCGTGTGGTCCGTCAATAATGCTTCGATCGTTTTTGCGTCAAAATAAGTGCCTGATTCGATTTTCCCTTTATTCAAATACATATCGACAAACTTCAAGCTGTCTTCTAGATTAATAAATAATCCCGCGTTTCCTGCATGTTCTGCAAGTACTCTGGCTTTTGGATCATGTGTGATTCCTCGTAAAACTTCTCCCGACTCGAGTTGCTCAGTAGGAACGATCTTAATTGAAGGCTGCGGCAAAAACAAGCTGTTCATCATTCCTAAAGGCATCAGGACTTGCTCTTCGAAAAGAGTCACTGCATCTTCTTGATAGATTTCTTCCAGCATCAAGCCTAATAAAATAGTCCCAGCATCTGTATATTTGACTGTCTGGCCTAATTCTTCTCCCGGTTGCAGTTTCAAGTAGGCGCTGATTAGTTCTTGCTGGTTCAATTGGTCGCGGTTTGGGATCCATGTTTTGATATCTGATGTGTGTGTCAATAAATGACGCAGTGTGATCGTCTGATTCTCAAACTTAGGCAAATAATCATGCAACGGAGCATCTAAGTCGATTTTCCCATCTTCCCACAAACGCAAAACCAAGGTCGTTGTTGCTACGACTTTGGTCAATGAAGCCGCATCAAAAAGAAGATCTTCTGTCATCGGCTGCTGCTCTGGGACGACCTGTGCCTTGCCAGCAACTAGCTTTTCGACAGTGTTCTCTTTGACAAAAGCTGCTGCTACCCCAGGATAGATTCCCTCGTTCATTTTATCTAAAATCATTTTTTTCGTTTCCGAATACATCGTTTTCCCGCCTTTGTCTAAAAAAGATAATAAAAAGCCTGAAACATCAACCAAAATAGATAATGTTTCAGGCTTGCATTTAAATCAACAGGTTATGAGCTATTTTTTTGGATTGCTGACGAACCACCATTCTATGCCGATTTCATCATAAACAGTCAACACTGTTTTCTTCTTATCGACAAAGAAGTCTTTCTTCGCACTTTCCAAATGCTTGATCAAATCATCCATATTTTCTTGGCTGATAACAAATTTCAAAAAATCCAACCCGAGAACTTCATCTGTTGGTAATCCAATCGTCCCACCATGCGCTTCTTTCAATCCTACATGAAAATCTCCTTCATTTAATACATGAAGTCCATTTTTTTCATCTTGGATCTCCAGCCCTAAAATATCACTTAGGAAAGCATGTTCCTTTTCAAGATCATCAACATGCAGATGGATCTTTTCGAAAGATGCATCTTGGGTCAATTTCTTGAATTGCTGGGTCGATTTTTCAAGTAATGTTTCTTGATCCAACGCTTTTGGTTCTCCTGGATTTTCTTGTTTTTCACCATAATAGACTTCTAATTCGTTGCCTTCTGGATCAGTCAAAAGAATCCCGATTCTTCCTTGTTCTTCTAAAGCATCTTTGATTGGATATTGTGCTTTTCGAATACGGAATAAGATATCCGCCATCTCTCCTTCAGTCGAGATGATTAGCGAAAAACGATTTAATTTCTTGATTTCCCCAGTGTGGTCATTTGCGCGTGGACTTTCTTCCAACAGCAGCATCTCACTACTTGGTTCCTCAGTACCAAAAATAGCTAGTTCATTTTCTTCTCTTTTCAAGTCGAAGCCAACGATGTTCTTGTAAAAATCAATCATTTTATCTCTGTCTTTTACACGGATTGCTATACTTTTTAAATAAGTATCCGTCCCTAGTTTGAAATCGTTCATCTCTTGCTCTCCCCTCTATGTCAAAATACATTTTAACGATGGAAAGCACTTCTTTCAAGCAATAACTTCTTTTTATTTAAGAATTTTCATTTTTATCTTTAAATAACGAAAGTTTTTGACAATTAATGTCATTTAAAGGTCAATTATTGTTTACGCGGCATCTTCTGAGAACTGACTGTTGTACAAATCAGCATAGAATCCATTTTGTTCCATCAGTTCATCATGGGTGCCTGTTTCGACGATTGATCCTTGATTCATTACGATAATATTATCGGCGTCGCGAATCGTAGACAAACGGTGAGCAACAACGAAACTTGTTCTGTTTTCAAGCAGACGATTCATCGCTCTTTGGATCAATATTTCTGTCCGTGTATCGACACTTGATGTTGCTTCGTCAAGGATCAATACATCTGGATTAGCTAAGAATGCACGAGCAATCGTGATCAATTGGCGTTGTCCTTGAGAAATATTGCTTGCATCTTCATTTAATACCGTGTCGTATCCTTCAGGCAGTTTTCTTACAAAATCATCCACGTGAGCGGCTTTCGCAGCTGCAATGATATCTTCATTGCTTGCTTCTTCATTTCCGTACTTGATATTGTCATAAATACTTCCTGTAAACAACCAAGTATCTTGCAGTACCATTGAGAAATGTTGGCGCAATGCTTCACGTGAGATATCACGAGTGTCTTGTCCATCATAACGGATACTTCCGCCTGAAACGTCATAGAAACGTTCTAACAAATTGATCAATGTCGTTTTTCCGGCTCCAGTTGGTCCAACAATAGCGACCATCTCGCCTGGTTTGACATCTAAACTGAAATCAGTCATCAACAGTTTTTCTTCTGTATAGCCAAACTGAACATTTTCAAAGCGGACTTTGTATGGAGAATTTTCTTCTACAGGCAGTCCTGAAGTATCTTCCTTCATTTCTTCTTCATCTAACACTTCAAAAACACGTTCTGCTGAAGCAACGGTTGATTGGATCGTATTCATCAAACTAGCGATTTGGGTAATCGGTTGTGAGAATTGATTCGTATATTGCAAGAATGCTTGAACATCCCCAAGAGAGATATTCCCATTTGCTACTTTGATCCCGCCTAAAACAGCGATAAAGACATAACCCAAGTTTTTAACAAAGTTCATCAAAGGCATGATGATTGCTGAGATAAATTGGGCTTTCCAGCCAGCTGCGTAAAGATTTTGGTTTTCTTCTTCAAAAATCTCTTGATCGCTTTTTTCATGGTTGAATGTTTTGACTACTGTATGACCAGCATAGGTTTCTTCAACTTGGTTGTTTAATAATCCCAAACTTTTTTGTTGGTCTGCGAAAAAGACTTGAGATTTTGGTGCAACGATCATCACAACGATCAAACTTAACGGAATCATGATTAAAGCCACTAATGTCAATTGCCAGCTGATGGTCAGCATCATGACGATGACCCCAACAAGTGTGACTGTACTTGTCACAAATTGTGTTAAGTTTTGTTGTAATGTGCTGGCGATATTATCCATATCATTGATTGCACGTGACATGATATCGCCGTTGGTATGTGTATCATAGTAAGAAATTGGTACACGGTTCATTTTCTTTTCTAAATCATGACGCAATTCATAAACAGTACGTTGAGAAACACGTGTCATGATAAATTGTTGTAAAAAGTTGAATACTGCAGAAATCAAATACATAGCGATTACTGTAAAAATGATTTGTGCAATCTTATCAAAATCAATCGGGAAGCTAGTGATCTGCTGACCTTGCTGCATTTGAGCTGCGCCAGTCATTACGCCTTTGAAAATCTCTGTTGTTGCTTTCCCTAAAACTTTTGGTGTTTGTATTTGGAAGACGACAGCTGCGATTGCTAAAACAAAAACAGAGACGATCGCTACCATCCGTGTTGACATGTAGCCAAATAACCGACGAACAGTTTTCCAGAAATTTTTCGGCTTCTCGCCTTTTGCTCCGATGTTTCGTCCAGGGCCGCCGCCCATAGGTCCATGTCCCATGCCTTTTGCCGGTGCTTTTTTTGCTTCACTCATGCTAAGTCCTCCTCTCTCAGTTGTGAATGAACGATTTCTTGATACGTTTCATTTTCGGCTAATAATTCATCATGGGTTCCTTTACCCACTAATTTTCCTTCATCTAATACAAGGATCGTATCTGCATCCATTACCGTGCTTACTCGTTGTGCAACTAAAACAGTAATGCTGTCTTGCATATCTTTTTTCAATGCTGCGCGAAGTTTGGCATCTGTTTTGAAATCCAATGCAGAGAATGAATCATCAAACACATACACATCGGCAGGTTTCACTAAAGCACGGGCAATCGCTAAACGTTGTCTTTGTCCACCAGAGAAGTTGCTTCCGCCTTGTTCCACATGGCTGTCCAAGCCATCGTCCATTTTAGAAACAAACTCTTTTGCCTGTGCGATTTCTAAAGCTTTCCAGATTTCTTCATCTGAAGCATCTGGCGAACCGTATTTCATGTTTTCACGGATCGTACCAGAGAATAACACAGCTTTTTGCGGAACAAAACCAATCAACTCGCGTAGATCGTGTTGTGTGACTTCATCGATTCTTGTGCCGTTCAGTTTGATTGCGCCGCTTTCGATATCGTATAAACGAGGGACCAAATTGACTAGCGTTGTTTTACCTGAACCTGTTCCGCCGATGATTGCTACGATGTCACCAGATTTTGCAGAAAAATCGATATTTTCTAAGGCAAGTTTTTCAGCACCATGGTAACGGTAGTTTACATTTTCGAATGTCAATGTTGCATTTTTATTTGCACGTTTTAGCGGAACTGGGTTTTCTGGATCTTTGATTTCCACTTTTTCTGCCAATACTTCATTGATACGTTCTGCTGAAGCTTGCGCACGAGGAACCATAATAAAGATCATTGATAACATCATGAAACTGATCAGGATTTGCATAGCATATGTCATGAAAGCAATCAGATTTCCGACTTCTAAGGTCATATCTGCGATGTAATGTCCACCAAACCAAGTGATCGCTACGTTTGTCCCGCTCATGATCAATGTCATCAAAGGCATCATCAAGGCAACGATAGAGTTTACTTTGATTGCTGTGTTTGTGTAATCTTTATTCGCCATATCAAAGCGTTTTTCTTCAAAACCTGCTTTATTGAAGGCACGGATTACACGTACCCCTGTCAATCCTTCACGAAAAACAAGGTTCAAACGGTCTGTTTTTTTCTGCATGCTTTTGAATAGCGGTACGGCAAAATACATGATCCCGCCGACTAAAACAAGCATGATTGGTACAACGATCAAAAAGATCCGTGTCAATTCATGGTCTTTTTGATAAGCAAGAAAGCTGGCCCCAATCAATGTGATCGGTGCGTTAATCATCATACGTAAGAACATTTGCATCACTAATTGGATTTGAGTGACGTCATTAGTTGTACGTGTGATCAATGACGCTGTTCCATATTTATCAAAGCTGTCTTTTGACAAACTTTCTGCTTTTTTATAGACATCTGTCCGTAATTGTTTCCCTAATTTTTGGGATTCGCGCGTGGCGAAAAATGTATTTCCGATCGCAGCTGCGATACTGATCAGAGAAAATCCGATCATGATAAAACCTGTGTGCCAGATATAGTCGATATCTCCTTTTGCCACACCTTTATCGATGATATTCGATGTTAGAGTAGGCAAATACAGGTCTGCTAAAACTTGAACAACCATGAATGCAACAGCTGCAAAAGCTGAAACCAAGGAAATTCTTTTAACGATTTTCAGCATCCTTTTTCCTTCTTTCTGTTTTATTTATATGCGCCTTTTTTTAACCAAGAGAGTTTCAACTGGAATTCTTTGACTGCTTGATCAATAGAATAGTCGTTCGATGCCGCATGAGATTTATATGCGTGGGCAATTGTAGAGAAAACGATATTCATCAATACTTGGATCAGTAAATCCAATTCGTGATCATCTTTCACATCCAAGCATTCCTTGTTGATGACTTCGATCAAATCTTTGGCGTGTTTTTTATGATCGTGATGCGGCGATTGCTCGTGTTTTTCTTTTCTTGAAAGTTCAGGTGAAACTTTTTTTGAAGAACGATAATCCATATTCATAAAAAGGTTACGGTAAAACGCTGAATTTTCTCCTTCAAGTATCTCCCGTATCATCTTTGAAAAATAGACCTCAAAGCCAACAAATAAATCACCGTCAGCCTCCCTCATGATTTTCAGCATATCGCGGGAACTATCTTGCCTCAGTGTTTCAAAATAATAGAAATAAAGATCTTCTTTATCTTCAAAATATTGATAAAAACTGCCGCGCGGGATATCCGCTAACTTGACGATGTTCGCAATCGATGCTTCTTTCAATGGTACCCTAGAAAATTCTGTTTGAGCCGCTTTAAGCAAACGCCGCTGCTTTTCTTCTGGTAAATGAAAAAATGTCTGAGTGGGCATTTCAGCACTCCTTTCTTAAAAATGACACCTCGTCACATGACACCTTGTCATTATAACATCATTTATGTGTTTTGCAAGTATTTTTCACGGATGTTTTCATGAAAAGTTTTCTATCAAAATCCTAGCAGGAAATACTGTAAATAATAAAAAACCAGGACAGCTTGAAGCTGCCCTGATTTAGCAATTTATTCAAAAATATCCAGCTGTACACTGAATTTTTCTGCTGTACTTTTGATTACCACATCGATATTCCTGTAGCTGTTTGCTGTACTGTAAAGCGAAGATAAACCAAGTCCGCTATGTTTTCTTTTCGTTGAAAATCCTTTTTCTTTGATTGCGGCGATGCTTTTTTTCATTTTCGCTGGATTTTCTACTAAAACGGTATAGCCTGTTTCTTTTCTCATAAATTTACAGGTTATAATATAGGGTGTTTTTTCTGGAGGAAGCGTTTGGACTTCTTCCAATGCGTTATTCAAAATGATGGAGAGCATTCTTAAGAAATCAATCAAATTGATTTCATGAAAAAACCAATCTTTGATCGTTTTCAATTCAAAAATGACTCCTTGTTCTTTACAGCGCTGATAAAAGTCAAAAAGCAGGCCTTGCAGCGGTACACTGCTAAGTTGAGTAACGAGCAGATACATGTTCTCATCATATAGCGGTTCTGAATAATCAATGATTTGTTCCAGCATTTGTTTGGCCGCAGGAAGATCCTCTTTTCGAATATATTCCGACAACCCAATCAGCCAAGAACGATAATCATGACGAAAAGCAGAACTCCATTCATTCTTTTTCTGTTCTTCTTTGAAACTTGTCATCAAATGTGCTAATTCTTGTTCACTTTGGATACTGCGATTGTAGATGGAAATACCAATGATCAATCCCAGCATCAGTAAAATCAAATTGATATTCGTAAAAAAATAAAGAAGATAATTTGATAATCTGACTGCTTCTGCGTGAAAAAAAAGAAACAGCAGCAAAACGCTAAGACACAGCAGCGACAGCAGGCGAAACTTCTTCTTTATTCCTAATAAATTTCGGATCCATCCCTTTTTTTGTTCCCATTTTCTTAACCCATAATAACAAATCAATGTGACAGCTGCTTCGAAAAAAGCGAGCCAAATTGCTTCTCCCAGACCGAGTGTTCTTGAAGACAGTGTATGGAACCTCAGCCATCGCAGACCATCAAAAGCGACACTCCAAAAAATCATAATCGTCGTTATTTGAAAGACCAAAAGCAACGCTGGCAACAACCAAGTATGCAGCTTTTGTATCAGTACATACATTTTATAAACAAAAAACGGAAGCAAAAGGAACAACATTTCTGTCCAGCTGTTCATCTCTTGAGTAATGATTGAAAAGAGACTTAAATAGCCTAAAGAAATCAAGAACTCCTTCCGTGAGAACAACTTCAAATGAAAAAGCAATATTGAAACAGTAATCAAATAGACATCAATAATAATCACTTCTGGCAATAGTGTCATTTTTTATTATTCCTATCTTGAACAAATTTTTTTAATTTATCGATGCTTCGTTTTCCAAGTGTCAGCTGTCCTTTATTTTTAAATGTTACGATTTCTTCCGCACGATTGATTGACAAAATGTTATCTATATTTATTAGGTAGGCTTTCAAGTCTTTACAGAGACGTTCAGAACATAATGTTTCTTTGTATTTTTTGATTGTACCATTCACTAGCAGCTCTTCATCTTTTAGAACCAGCACAACCTTATTTTTGTAGCCAGGCGCACTTTCTAAATAAAGAATATCTTCATAGGAAATATAGTGATCGCTATTGCCGTAACGGACAACTGCCCAACTGTCTTTTTTGGGAGAACTGCTGACAGGGATTGCCCATTCTTTTTTTAAACGTAATAAAAAGGATTGGATTTCTTTCCTATTTTGCTCGTATGTCATTTGTTTTACAATAAATGCGTTTGGATAAACATGCTGATTGATTGCTGTGATTGCTTTGTCTGAATGAGAGGTCAGATAAACGATTTTACAGTCTTCACTTTTTTCCCGAATCTTTTCCCCTATATCAAGCCCATTGTAATGATAATTTAAATCGATATCCAAAAAAAAGAGATCATTTGATCGAATTTCGTTTGCGCGTACAAACTCCATAAATTGTGCTGGATTGAAATCATGGATGATCTCATATTCCATCGGTTTCCACAACGGTTTTGTCTCTTCTAAAATCTCACAAATCGTCTTTTCAAAAATCAAGCTGTCTTCCAAAATAAATATCCGTGTTGTCATAAAATCTCCTCCATTTTTTAGTCCAATCAAGCCTAGTGTCTGCATAAAATCTTCGAAAAAATCGAACTGCTGTTACATAAATCCTGCTAGCCAGCTCTCTTTTCATCATAGCCTTATTTGATTTCTCTCGCCTAATACATTGCTTCTTCTTATGCACACAGAAAACCGCGAGAAAATAGAAATTCTCACGGCTTTTGAGTAGTTTATAAGCGTGCGGAAAGTGTACGCAGATATGCTTTGAATGCTTCAGAAAATTCTGGATGTTTTAGACCATACTCCACATTTGCTTGCAGCATCCCTAATTTATCGCCCACATCATAACGTTTCCCTTTAAATCGATGTGCAAATACACGCTGCGTACTGTTTAATGTATTGATTGCATCTGTCAGCTGGATTTCGCCGCCGGCACCTGGTTCTTGCTTTTCTAAAATTGAAAAAATCTCTGGTGTCAGCAAATAACGTCCAATAATGGCTAAATTACTAGGTGCATCTGTTGGCGATGGCTTTTCAATAAATCCGTTGACATTGAAGAGATCTGCTTCAACTTCACTTTCTGGATCGATAATTCCGTATTTTTGGGTATCTTCTGGTAAGATTTCCATCACTGCAATCGTCGAAGCAGCTGTTTTCTGATAATTATCTATCAGCTGTTTTGTCAATGGCAATTGATCTTCCATAATGTCGTCTCCAAGCATAACGATAAACGGTTCATTTCCGATAAATGCTTTTGCTTGTAATACAGCATGCCCTAGTCCAAGCGGTCTGCTTTGACGGATAAAATGAAGATTGATATCGGTTGTTTCTTCTACTAATTTAAGCAACTCATCTTTCTGCTTTTGAATAAGATTATGTTCTAATTCAGCATTCGAGTCAAAATGATCTTCAATCGGACGTTTCCCTTTTCCTGTAACAACCAAAATATCTTCAATACCTGAAGCAATAGCTTCTTCAACAATAAACTGGATCGTTGGTTTATCGACGATTGGCAGCATCTCTTTCGCAATAGCTTTCGTAGCTGGTAAAAAACGTGTTCCTAACCCAGCTGCTGGTATGACAGCTTTTCTTACTTTTTTCATTTCTTTTCCTCATTTCTTCACGGCAATATCCCATTGTTCATATGGATCAGAGTTATTATTGCGGTAATAGATTTTGTTATATTTAACATTTTCTGTTTTATTTGCCTGGAGTTTTGCTTTATTGTCTGCACTGATTTCGTTATATACAGGTGCATAACTTTGTAATATTTCTGATACACTGTTTCCATAAACAAGCATATCGATTTTTGCAATATAATCAGCATTGGAAACTTCGTTATTTGTGATTACAGGATTTTTTACACCATTGATTTTAAACGCAATACTTTCAGAATTTATATCTGGGTGTTGCTCACCGATATTTTTGATTTTATTTTCTTCAATAACCGGAGACTCCCAATTCATGATCTTGATCGCATTATGCGTACAGTTTTCGATCAGATTAGATAAAATCTTGACATTCGTGTGAGGACTTTGCGGTGTATACATATGTGTTCCAATTGCGATACTTAAATTTTTAAAATGATTGTTTCTGATTGTAATATCGTTATTCTTCGTATTGTCTTGCGAACTATATGCTCCAGAAAATCCGCCAGTATTTGGATCAGGAACATCCAAATTGATTGCCTCTTTTCGGTCAGCTTGATAATGGGATTCCCATACATCATTAATAAATCCGCAGCCTTCGATCAATGTATTTTCAGAAGCATCAAGTTCAATAAAGTGATGCTTGACGTACATATTTTTAAAAGTAATGTTAGAAATAGCCACATTTTTTGTGTGTCCCATTTCCAGCACAACACCTGGTTTGCTTTGATTATCGATAATAACGTTGCTATTTTCTGGGGCTGTAATTGTAACATCATGAACACCTTCATAGCCATGGTATAATATTTTGTTTTTGATATCCGTATAATTTGCTAAAACAAATAGTCCAGAATTCTGACTAGTCTTTTTCATCAAAACGTTATCTTGGAACTCAATCGTTGTATTTGATGGTATATAAAGCACATTGCTGACATCATAATTACCAGATGAGATAGTGATTTTCCCGCCCCCATTTTCTTCAATCTGATCTAAGTATGAACGCAGCGTCCAATAAATACGAGTTTCTTCTGTATAAGAATATTTATTTCTGTAGGGTGTACTACTTTCTGTCAAAATAAAGTCCGTTTTCGTATCTTTAAAATAATTGATTTGATCTTTTTTATCCTCTGTATAATCAATAATAAAATAGTATTTATCAAGTGTCTTAACAGTATTGGTTTCTTTCATCTGCTGGATTTGCAAATCTGTCACCACTGGTTCTTTGATTGTTCCAGATTCGAAGGTATAAGAAGTAAGGTAAAATGCCCGAGAAACAGCATCAAACTGGTTTTTGATAATTGTACTGTTTTCTGCTCCTGACAAAACAATTGCATTTACTCCTCCCTTTGTAAAATCAACAGCGCCTGCACCGATCGATGTAAATTCAGAGTTTGAAATTACTGCATCCTTCCATACTTTCCCTTCAATAGCCGCTTTGCTTAATTTCACAAAGCGCGTTTGATCAATCAAAATATTGCTCTGCATTTCATTTTCTACAGGATTCATCGTTCGTATACCATATTGATAACCAGAAATCGTGTTGTTTTTTAACTGGATATTTTGACTGACTGTATTATCAGACTTGCTCCAAGCTGCTGGTTTAGGTGCTGTACCGGCTGCCGGATCAATCAAAATCGCTGTACTGGCTGAATTTGTTGATTGGATAGTACTATCGTTGATGTTGATATCTTTTGATCCGATTACTTTTATCCCATAAGAAGCTGTGCTATTCGCATTGATTTGCAAGTTTTCCAATTGAATATTTTGTGTGTGAGCTAAAAGAAAGAACGTACTTTTTTCCACTTCAGAATTGATTTGAACGAACCCTTCTCCAATGATCTTACTACCAGATACACCATCATAATTCCCAACAGAATCTGTTTTACTTGCACTATCACTCTCTGAAAATGAAAAAAGCACAGCAGACGGTTTGACTTCTGAATTTCCGACATCAGCAGACTGATTGATGACTGCTCCGTCTTTTAAACGTAACGTGATAGAAGATGGAATATTGATTGTATAAGGAATCGTATAGGTTCCTTTATCTAAAACCAACGTCCCTCCTCCAATAGAGTCCAAGTAATCAAGATAAGAACGAATCAAATAATAATTCTTTGTTGCATCGTTATAATATTTACTTCCTACCCAAGTGTTATTAAAAGGTAATGTATCTGGATTGATTTCTTCATAATCACTTTCATATTTTTTTACTTCAATGGATTTGCTGTTATTTCCATAAGTACTCCAAAGATATTTTGTACCAGTATAATTGCAGGCACTGACAGTATATTGATAGGTTCCTTCTGGCAATACTTCTTTATCTAACCAAGTTGTTTCTTTTGTGCTGGCGACTTTTTCCCAGTCACCTCCTTCTTTTTTTCTGTAAACCCAGTAGACAGTTGCTGTTCCTTTTGTATGCCAATCAAGCTGGACTGATCCGCCTTTGATTTGTTCCAAATGATCAATCACAGGTTCTTCTGGGGCAAAATTCGCTTGTTTAAGTGCATTATCAAAATTCACAAGAAATGCTGCATACATCTCTCTGGTACAAGGTTCATTCGGCATGAATTTTCCATCAGATCCAGAAATAACTCCTGCTTTTGCTAGTTCAGAAACAGCTGCTTTGGCATAACTGGGTATGTCCTCTTCATCACTGAATGACATAGAAGGTTTTTTTACAATTAATTCACTATTGCGATAGCGTACGTAGTTGGAAAAAAATACGGCAATCTGCGCGCGCGTCACTGTACCTTGAGGAGAAAATGTCGTATCTGATGTACCATTTGCAATCTTATTGGCTTCTGCCCATGACACATAAGGTGCGTAGCCCCAAGAATTGTAGTCAATATCTTGAAATGATGACTTTTGAAAGGCTGGATCTTTTGGATCAATTTTGGAATATCTGCCTAAGATCGTAATGAATTGCGCTCTTGTCAGCTTTCCTTTAGGAGAAAAAGTATCTGGACTTGTTCCAGAAATCCATCCATTTTCATAACTCTTTACGATACTGCTGTAAGCCCAACTTTTAGGGTCCACATCTGTAAAAGGTAATTGTTCCTTCTTTGTATCAGCAAAAATCATGAGCGGATAGAATAAAAGAATAGATACAAGAAAAAACAGAACGGTCTGTTTCAGTTGTTTTGATTTTTTCATTCGGTTCTCCTTTTTATTTATATCTATATAGTTGTTTTTTGAACTTATTTCACAAAAGCATTCTCAAGAATTCTGTTCCTTTTTCTTCTTAATATTTCAATCATAAATGCTGCTTTTCCTGAACAAATGGAAAAAACGCAGAAGTCTGTTACGGGTTCCTTTCCATTTGTTTTACAAACTCGTATTGAAGACATTACTTTTCATTACTTTCAACAGTAATACATATAAAATGACGCTTAGTGCACCATAGCTTCCTAATACAAAAAAAGGATTAGAAAAAAGAATGATTTTTTTCAATAAAAATAAAAGGATCATCACACCAAACATGGCAATTTCATTTTTAGCATACTCTTTCAATAAAAAGTTCCAAGAAATACCAACTTTGTAAATCGTGTCAAAACGATACATAATCATTATCAAAGAAAAAACAGAAGCAATCGTCGTCCCTAATAAAATCCCGATTACACCGTAAAAACGTGCAAGTATCAAGCTGACGATGATATTTGTCACACTGACGATTACACTGTTTGATAATGTTGATTTGGTATTTCCGTTTGCGTAGAAATAGCGATAGATCAAATCTCTGACAATGTTGAATTGTTGACCAAAAATCGATACCAGAATACATAAAAAGAGCAAATGCGTTTGGCTTGAACCAAATTTTCCCCCTTCAAAAATAAGTTTCAAAAATGTTTCTCCTACACAATAAAAACCTGCATAAATCAGACAGATAAATGCATGGAATAAAATCGTATAATTCCAAAAATATGTTTTTTCTTCTTTCGTTCCTAATTTAGCAACGATTTTTGGATAAGCGTACACAGTCAAATTTCCAATCAAAAGATTATTGACCATCAACAACACTTGATTAGAAAAAGATAAAATCGTCAGCATCCCGGTAGCTAAATTCGAAGCAATCAGCGAATCAACAAGTGTCTGTATTTTATAGACTCCGCTGCTGACTAGAGTAGGAAAAAAAATCACAAATAATTTTTTTACACCAGGTTCCTTGAGCGCTAAACTTGGACTATAGCGATAGCCTGTTTTCAGTGCAATCGAAAGATCAAATACCACATTGATCACTGAGCCGGCAAGCAAGATCAGCAAATAAAACTGCATGTTATGCAGATTAGTATAATAAAGTCCTAACGCCACTGCTGCATTGGCAAACAACATCGTATATTTGGGTATCAAATAACGATCAGTCACTTGGTAATAAGCATTTGTCACTCCTTGAAGCGCCAGTAATCCCTGAATCAGGAAGACGAGCAAAAGATAGTCAGCGACATGCTGCTGGAATAAGTTTTCTCTATTACTCAACAGTGCAATTAACGGAACTTTGACAGCTAAGATCGTAACTACTAAGAAGAAAACAACTGCATATATGACTGTAATAAATGTATTGATGACTTTTGCTGATTCTTTTTTGATATAAGCTGGAATAACTACTGTTGTTATCCCACTTGTTATAAATAAGAAAAGAAAGCTGGCAATATTAGTCGCAAAGTTATATGCATCCATTTGTGTGGAAGCACCAAACCGAGTGGCCGTATAACTTGATTTGTATAACGCGATGATTTGCGAGAATCCTGTCAAAAGAATCATCAGCAATAATTGGATCGCATCTTTTCGGTTCCCTTTTTTCATCATACTTCCTTTAATCTAAACTCTTTTTTCAAACGTAATTGAGTTGAACTGATATCTTTCGTATAAGGAAGAAAGACCACATCCACTCCCTGTTCATTTAATTCTTCTTTTGTTTTGATCCAGCGTGCATCCTGAGCCCAATCATCTCCTACAAAAATCGCGTCGTATGAAAATTCTTCCCATGAAGCTTTTTTATCTAAAGTCGTTGCAATCTCGGCTTGATCAACTGCTTTTATGTTTTGGACAATATTTCTGCGTTCCTCTTCATTGATAACTGGCTGTTTATTTTTATAATTTTTTACAAGTTCATCACTATTTACTGCTACAATCAAAAAATCACAGTATTCTTTCGCTTGATTGATCAAATTCAAATGTCCAATATGAAACATATCAAACACCCCTTGCGTATAACCGATTCTATATTTTTTCATGTTTCTCTCCTTTCAAAAATCCATCCAACTGATCAAATTGGTGCTGCGATTCATCAATCAGCGGGGCAAGCTGCAACTCGTATCGATTGGTTCGAACCGCTTCAAAATCTAGTGTATCCAACTGATCTGTCATCGTATATGCGCCTTGATAGCGGCTTGTTTTAATTGTATTCAACATTTTTTGATCATAGATGATAGGATAAACATTACTTTTACATAACCAACCAAGGATCATACCGTGAAAGCGCGTCGTCACAGTAAATTCTGAGCGATTAATCGTATCTATTACTGTATCCATGTTCCTACCGTCATATAACAAAACTTCACTTTCAAAATCAGGCGTACTTTTTTTGATCATCGTTTTGATTTCATTGATTGCCTGCTCATCCCCCTGTGCATTGCAAAAAGAAAGAAATTGGATACGATAGCCTTGCTCTGCTGCTTCTTTTCCGATTCTGCTGACTGCTTCAAGATAAGCTGATTTATATTGTTTTAAAGCTGGGCGATCAAATTCAATCGGGATGATCGTGACCTGCTTTTGTTTTTTCTTAGGCTTTAACGGATAACTGAACACAATATCGTTTGCTCCTCGAACTTGTTCCAAATGATTATACTTTTCCTTTGAATACTCATCTCGGAAACAGATATCGAAACATTTCGAAAAAAATTCTTCATAGGTTTGGTAAAACTTTAGGCTTTGAGATGGACCAAAGTTACTGCCTAAAACAAACAAAGGTTTTTCTTTTATCAAAAAATCCTGATAAGAAGACAGCGAATTTTCCCATTGCGGACGTTCTATAAACATCGATCCGCCGACAATAACTGATCCATCGACTTTCTTTTGAAAATAATTTTTTAACAGTTGACGTTTCAAGACGATTTGTGATAATCGGTTGATTCCTCTGTATAAAGTCCCTTCTTTGATTGGCTTTACATTTGGCAAATCTGAAAAACTATCAGCAAATCTTGGCTGCATAGGCAAGTAAAAAAGTGTCTGCGGATAACGTTTCGCTAAAATACGAACAAAAAGATCGTCTCCCAGATTTTGATAACAATATGCTTTTAGGAATACTTTTTTATTCATCATCTCACGTTCCTTTGATTGTTTTATAGAAATAAGGATGAACAGCATTTAAAATGATTCGGAATTTTCTTTTCCGCGGAAGATCTTTTGCGAACAAGGTTCGATAGGCATTTTTCCGCAAAAAAGTTTGCATTTCCTGATATTCCGGAAACTTTTCTTGCTGAAATTCGTACATCTGCTGTACTAATTTTTCTGCGATTCGTGTTTTCTTTATCCTTAATGCAGATTGGACTTGTTTCCAGTTATTTTCTTGACAAATTTTTTCTGCCGAACAAATCGCCTGCCATTCAGTAAGACGAGAAGGATTGAAAGCTGCTTCTTTTTTCATCATGGCACCTTGTTCATTCTCGTAATAAACATAAATCAATGGCGAACAAAGTCGTGCTCTGATGATGTTCGAAGCATAAGAAAACAAGAAAAGCATGTCTTCACCAATCGTTATTTTTGTGTCAAAACGGAGCTGATACTTTTGGATCAGTGTCAAATCAAACATTTTATTCCATAATGCTGTATTGACTTTTTGATAACGCAACGAGCTTTCAATGACTTCTTGGATCGTTGCTATTTTGCTAGGAAAAAATACATTTTTTTCTGTGTTTGCTTTCTTTACTTTATAACCGCCGATCGCTAAAGGATGATTTTTCATTCCTTCAAGCAGTACCTCACAATAATCGTTCGTTATCTCATCATCGCTATCGACAAAACAAACATATTTACCAGCTGCTAATGCTAATCCTTTGTTCCTTGCAGAAGAAACTCCGGCATTTTTTTGAGTAATGATACGAACTCTTGGATCTGCTACTTCTTGTAAAATCGTTCCTGTTTGGTCAGTAGAACCATCATTGATCAACAGGATCTCGATTTGTTTGTACGTTTGACCAAGAAGCTGTTCGATACACTTTCTGATATAATTCTCACCGTTATAAACTGGAACAATAATCGATACAAGTTCACTCATAATGACCCTCCGATAAAATGATAAGGCAATGTCTCACCTAAATTACGCATAATGATCAGTCGGTAAAAATAGGCTAGATATAGTAAAATCAGCACAATATAAAGAAGGAAACGCATCCGTGTGCTCTTCACTTTGCTCAATAAATAAGGCATATACAATGTTTGACCAATCGAAAACATAAAAATGATCCGAGTGCTGTTAGGGATGATCATCGTCAACGAACAAATAATGGTTGTGAAAAGCGCCAAATTATAAAAGAATGTACTGTAGATATTGATTTTCTCAGGTGAGATCCGGGTATACTTTTCAAAAGCTGCTAAATCATCTTCTGGGTAATAAGAATGAATCGCCACAGCAATCACCAAAAACGTCAAATTGAAAAAAATAAAATCCCATTGAGTGTTATTATTATCAAAAGCACTATTAAAATAATTCGTATACAAATTAAACGTGGTTGAAAGTCCGATCAGCATTTTGCGCAAAATACCAGAACCAAGATAGCTGACCACTACGATGATTGGCCCGTAGACAGGAGGAATCTTGATTTTTGGCAGAAAATACATTGGGATAAATGCAACAGCTGTCTTATGGAACAAAAAAGCAATAATCATCATACATAGATACTTCACTAATTTTCGTTCAATAATGTATTTAATAGCGAAAAGAAATACTGCTGTAGCAATGCTTTGCCGCATAATGTTCAAAGATGTATTGAACGACGCACCAAAAATAAACAAAAAAATACTGAAACGAAGGTCAAGCGAACTATTTCTAAATGCTTGCCAGATAAAAAACAGCAGGACGGCATGCGTTAAGACAAATACCCATTGGACATCCCCCATACTCATGCCGATTTTTATCAAGTACTGGTACAAATATTCGTTTTTCAATTTATAATCCACACCTCTAAGAAGCTCTGGAATCTGCAAGGTGGAATAGACCGTGTAATCTGTACCAACTTTGTAGCGAAGTGCTGCTACAAGAAATAAGGGTATGATCGCCAAAAATGTGAAAATTTGATACTGCAAACTTTTTACATGTACTTTTTTTTCTCCAATCAGTACGTTGATTTTTTCTATATTTTTTACGATGTACATTGCAATAAAAGCAAAGCATTCTGCTGCAAGAAACATAGTGATGTAAACAGCCATTTGTGTCCCCTTTTCTAATCCTCACTTATATAAAACTGTGTCAATTCATCAGCAACGTGCGTCAAAGAGAATCCTTTTTCTGCAATCTTTTCTGCGTATCGTTCTCGTGCTGATTTTTTTGCTGTTAAAACGTGGTTCAGTGCTTCTGACCATTCTGTTTCTGTACTTGTCAAATCAACAAAACGATTCATTCCATTAATCAAATCGATTTCCTGTGTGATAACAGAAGAAAAACAGCAAGGCAGGCCATTAGCTTGCGCTTCAACACCGACTACTGGCAATCCTTCATAATGAGAAGGCAGTAAAAACAAATCAGACGCACTCATCAATTGCGGAATATCTTTCCTGACACCTAAGAACCGCACATGTTCCATTATTCCTAATGCATTCACTTGTTTTTTGATTTCAGGTTCTAGCTCACCTTCTCCTACAAGAAGCAGTACAGCTTTTGGTTCTTTTTTCAAAAATCCGGCAAAGATTTTGATTAGCTGTTGATGGTTTTTTTGATGGACAAAACGTCCTACATGAAGAAGTGTTTTCTGATCTTTGGACAATTGTAATTCTGCTCTGATTTTTTGACGGTCAGAAGCATTAAAGCGAAATTTTTCAGTATCTACACCATTATTGATGATGCGATAATGAGAACTGTCAATTGTTTTTTTAGTAAACATAAATGAACCAGCTTTTCTAGCACATGCAAAATAATCAGTCGCTGTATAAGGAAAAAGCCATTTGACTAGATTGCCCATCCAGATTTTCCATTTTTTATCATTGCCTGCATTATGCGAATGGATAATGATTTTTTTTGCACCGCTTAGTTTACTGATAGCAGCTACTTGCAGATTGAAAAAAATAGAACCTGAATTACAGTGGATGATCTGATAATCTTCTTTTTTGATCAATTGATATAATTTTCTCCAAAATTCTATTTTTCGTTTCAAGAAAAAACCTTTTGTATTTAGTTCAATGATTTTGCCGCCACTGGACTCGATTTCTTGACGATACATAGCAAAAGACGATTTTCGCGGTGCCAAGAAATCAAATTGGATCACCTGATGATCGATTTCTCGATAAATATTCAGAAGCATAGAAGACACACCGCCGAATACTTGACCGATATTCAATTGAAGGACTCGCACTGGTTCTTTTTTCATCATCATTTCTCCTCTAATCCAAATTTATTTGTGCTAAGTCTAGTGCCCGTTGACAATTATTACCATCTTGGTATGCATTGACTCGATCATTGACTTCTTTTCTTCGTTCAACAAAATCATCTTTAGCCATTGAAATATCCTCAATAAAGTGATAAACATCTTCTGGTGTTTTTAGTCGTGCACCTGGACGGAACCAATCAGGATCATCAACAGCAAATCCTCTAGTATCTTGATATGATTCCATGTCGTCTTCTGTAAATCCAATCGGCCGATCTAATAATAGATAGTCATAAAAAACAGAGGAATAATCCGTCAGCAAAGCCGCAGAACCCGCAAGCCAAGTATATAAATCTAGATTTTCTGCTTTGAAACGCTCTTGATCATAGATTTTGATATGTTTGAATGATTTTTTCGTTAATTGGACAGCATCTTGCAAAGGGTGTAATTTAACCGCTAATTCTATACCCGTTTCTTCTAACTTCTGATCGAGTGCTTCCCAATCCGCTGTTTCTGAAAAAATAGGTAATGACGAACCAAGCTCGCTGTCAGAATACCCCGTAATCGATGATTGTCGGAAAGTGGGCAACCAGACAATGTAAGGCTTTTGTTCGTTTAAAACAGTTTTATCATAGAAAACATCTGTCCTCGGATGCCCGCAGATCCAAACGTTTTTTTCCGGTACAGAAAACTTTCGGCTAACAATGGGACGGAAAAACTCAGAAGAGGCAAATGTCCAAGTATAAAACTGTTTATCAAAAGAATTCGTTTTTTGTGTCGATTGGTCAAATCCTTTGAAGGAAGTACCGTGCCACATTTGGATACTGATTTGGTTCTTTGCAGGTTTGATTGGTATCCGTCCAAAACAATAGTAGATTTTCGATGCAGTAAAATAATGCAGGCCGCCTTTTAATGGACTCGTGAATCGAACATTTTTAGCAATTGCTGATTGTTTTTTCCAATCGCTTGTACTGCAGATGATTTGATATTTCTCGTTATAGCCGTTTTCAACGAGGTGCTGATACAACGATTCAATATTGTCCCGAAATCCCATATTGCTGTATAGCAGTATTTTGGTTTCTTTTTTTGGGATCCATTTGTTCAATAGCGAAAAAATGACAAATACTTTATTGATCAAAAAATTTTTGAGTTTTACGTTTCTTATCATTTATCCACCTACTAACTGATTCGCGATTTTTTTAAAATCCTGAATAAATTGCGGATTGTGGCTGGCATGATTTGCCATCATTGTTTCAGATAAACGGTCATACGTATTGATAACTTCTTCCAATTCATCCATTTCTTCGACGACTAGAATATTTTTCATTTCAGCTGCTACTTTTTTGGCAAAATCGACTTGATGATCGTTGACATGTTCGTGGAAACGATACTGTCTTGGGACAACGATTGGTATTTTGCCTTTCTCCAAAGCCATCATAAATGTTGCAGGGCCGCCATGAGTAATGATGATATCGGCTTTTTCCATATAGGCGTTCATCTCTTCAAATGAAATGATCGAACGGAACTCGCAAGCTTTCGGCTCATAGGAAGTAAAGCCAGTTTGCATAAAGACGTCTTCCTTGATTTTCCCTGAAGCTTTTAATTGATCCATTTTTTTGATCAAGCGTTCAAAGGATTGTTCATGCGTTCCCACGGTTACAAAAATCATTAGAAGATCCCTCCTAAGCAGACAGCTTTCGGGTAGACAGTTTGCATTTCTTTCCATTGGACAATAAATGTATCTGTCACAGGATAAACAAGTTTTCCAGTAACAGTTGGTTTATCTACGCGGTCGAAAACTTCGATGTAGATTGTTTTCGCACCGAATAATTTTCCTAAATAAAAGAAAGGAACAGCTACTGCTGCACCAGACGATATGATCAAGTCCGGTTTTTCTTTTAATAATACTTTCAATGCTAAGAAGGTATTTTTAATAAGATTTTTTGCATTTCTATTTGTTGGAAAATGACAATTTATTTTTCTTTCTTCTGCTAACAAATGATTGGCATCTGTTTTATCGAAAGTAACCCAAAACCGCTCTTCGTTTTGCCAAAATTCTTTTAACATATATAAATGAGACAAATGTCCGCCGCTTGAGCCAACTAGACAAACTTTCATGAATAAATTCCTCTCTGCTGTTTAATACGCACCATTTGGATGAACCATGACACCAAATGTACGAGTAATGATCAAAATATCTAATGAGATACTTCGATGTGTGATATATTGGATATCCAATTCGACCATTTCATCAAAATCCATTTCATTTCTTCCGCAAACTTGCCACAATCCTGTGCAGCCAGGACGCACTAGCAAACGTTGAAGATCATGCTCCGAATATTCAGCGACTTCTGCTGTTAATGGCGGGCGTGGGCCAACTAAACTCATATCGCCTTTCAATACATTCCATAATTGCGGCAGCTCATCTAAACTATATTTGCGGATAAATTTTCCGATTTTAGTGATACGAGGATCATTTTTGATTTTGAACATTGCCCCTTTGATTTCATTCAAATGCTGCAATTCTGCTAAACGTTCTTCGGCATCCATGTACATAGAGCGTACTTTGTAGATTTTGAATGGTTTGCCGTCTTTTCCAATTCTTTCTTGTACAAAGAAAATAGACGAACCAAATTCTTCAAATTGCATAAATAGTGCAATCATTAAGATGATTGGGGAAGAAAGGATCAATCCAGCAGCGCTGCCTAGAATATCAATCGTTCTTTTCCAAAAAAGGTAATACAGTTGCGTGAAGTAATCTGCTCTGCCTAAAGTTACTTTACTGATATGGTTTTCATTGAATAACTTTTTTTCAGAAACTTGTATTCTTGGTGGTTCATCTAGGTGAATGATTTTAGCCATATAGCTCACTCCTTATTATTTTTTCGCCAAGGATAACGTTCTTCGCGTTTTTTTGTAGTTGTTCTGTGAGGGTGTCGTCAAAATTCTCTGTGATTTTTTGATAGGCATCTTTTAAACAGATCCGGCGGTAAACTAAGTCATGGGCATCTGTAGCAATTGTATGTATCAATCCTTTTTCCAACATACTGAATGCCGCATCTTGGATATTTCCTCCATAATCACCCAGCAAACTCCCTGCGTTCATTTGTGTGATTCCGCCCCTTTGTATGAACCAATCTAATAATTGCAATTTTTTGCGGAATTTTTTGTTACGTTCTGGATGGACAATGACAGGGATATAACCTTTGTTCAATAAATAGATGAACTGTTTTTTTGCATATCTCGGTATGTGATCTGAAGGAAACTCCAAAAGAAAATATTGTTCTTTTGAATCAAGGAACAAGATATCTTTTCTTTCAAGATATGTTGGTAATTCTTTGGATATCCGTACTTCTTGTGCTGGGATCAATGTGATTGGGATTTCTTTTTTAATAAATTCTTTTTGCAGTTTTCCAACGAGTGTTTTGACCAATATTGCTGGATTTCCATACACTTCATTAAAATGCGGGCTGCAGCAAATATGAGTGATTCCTTGTTCTGCTGCTGCTTCCGCCATACGAAGACTAGTTTCAAGATCTTCTGCTCCGTCATCAATGCCGGGCAGGAGATGGCAATGCAAATCGATTATGACAGTCACCACCTTTTAGTAGTAATAGATGTTCTCTTTTTGCTGAATAGAATTGTTATATACGATTCCAACTAAATTGACGCCTCCTTGTTTCAAAAGGCGCTGTGCTTTCAATGTTCTGTCTTTGCGGCTGTTATTTTCGCTAACGACCATCACGGTGCCGTCCGTTTTGGAAGAAACAATCTGTGCATCGGCAACTGCAAAAAGAGCTGGAACATCGATCAATATAATGTCGTAAATTCTTTTCGTTTTTTCCAAGACCGAATCAAATTTCTTCGAATTCAATAGTTCTGCAGGGTTGGGCGGAAAGGTTCCCGAGACTAAAACAGAAAGATTATCGATTTCCGTTTTTTGAATCGTTTCTGCTATTTTTTTGTCTGAACTCAATAGATTGCTCAGACCGTCAACATTTAGCAGTTGAAAGGTTTTAGCCACTGTTGGTCGTCTCATATCTGCATCAATAAGCAGTACATTATAGCCAGCTTCCGCATATACCACGGCAAGATTAGCTGCTGTTGTTGATTTTCCTTCTCCTGGATCGCCAGAAACGATAGTAAGGGTTTTTAGTTCTTTATCAGAAGAGACCGCGAATTGAAGATTTGTGCGAATTTTTCGATATTGTTCTGATATAGGTGATTTTTTGTCGTACATCGTAATCAGTTCGATGTTGCTCGTATGTTTTCCCCGGCGTCTTTTTTTAAACAACTTCATATAAGATTCTTTCCTCTGCTTTTTTTTCTTGTCTTATTCCCTATTTTTGAGACTGTACCAAGCAAGGGCTGTTCAAGTTTAGACACTACAAATTCTTCATCTTTTATTTTTTGATTGAATAGTTCAATCAATAAAATTGCTAAAGAACAAACAACTCCGCCAGCTGCGCTTCCTAGCAGCGTATATTTTTTCAAACTGGGAGAAACAGGTTTTCGACTTTTTGTTGCTTTCGATAGAATCGTTATTTCATCTATCGTGTCTTTTAAACCACTTTTTGCATTTTGCTGAAACGTCTCTGCCACTGCGTTAGCAATATCTCGTGCTTTTTCAGGTGTATTAGATGTTGCACTGATTGAAAACAGCATAGAATCTTCCGTCGTTTTTACAGAGACAGCTTCTTTGATAGCCGAGTTACTAGAAAAGTTAAATTCATATTGTTCATTTAATGTTGTCCGTACTTTGTCCATGATGAAATTGCTTTTGATCATGTCGTTGTAGGTGTTGATCAGCAAAAGGTTCGTACTGATTTCATTTGCTTTCGTACTGACGGTATCAGCACTTGGCATACTGACCATCATTTCAGCAGAAGAACTGTATTTCGGCTCAATAAAAAAATGCGTACCTCCTGCCGCTAACAGCCCACCCACACCTATTGAAAGAAAGATCAGCCACAACTTTTTCTTTAAAGCTTCCAGCAAATCCAATAGATTTATAATGTCATCCATTCCTTAGTCTCCTTATAAAAACACTTATTTTCAAAAAAACGATTGATTTTTTTATGTAAGTTTTCTGAAACAAACCCGCAACAGCTATTATACGGCTCTCTTTCACCCCATCCAACTTCATTGAAACCGTTTTTAAGTTTTTTTAGCTTGTTTTTATTTATTCACAAAATAAAAAAAGACTGATTATCATTTACATAACGATAATCAGTCTTTTTTATGTTTTTTGAGATTCAAAAAATTCATTTACTATAATATATAGATTTTAAGAACGCCATTCTGCTAGTTCATGACATAATTCTGCAGTCCGTTGGTAAGCCTTTTGATAGGTTTTATAGATTTTTTTGTATTTTTTCACGTTTTCTGGATCTGGTGTGATTTCTTTATCATAACTGACAAATGTTTCTGCACAGCTTTGCACATCTTTAAATAATCCGCTCCCGATTGCTGCTAACATCGCTGCGCCCATTCCTGGTCCTTGCTCTGTCGTAAGTGTTGCGATAGTCGTGTCAAAAATATCTGCCTGCATTTGAAGCCAGTCAGGATTTTTTGCACCGCCGCCAACGGAGATGATTTTTTTAAAGGTGCGATCCGCTGTTTTTTCCATGATTACTTGAGAATCCTTCAAAGAAAAAGTGATTCCTTCCAAAACAGCTCGGCTGAAATGCTTCATTCGATGTCTGGTGTCGATGCCAATAAAACTACCGCGGATCTGACTATCCGTGTGAGGTGTTCGCTCTCCAACAATATAGGGCGTGAATAATAAACCATCCGCACCTGGCGAAACTTCGTGGACTTCTGCCAGCAATTCAGAAAAACTGCTTTCTGGCGCGAAGGTTTCTTTAAACCAGTTCAGTGAATTGCCCGCTGCTAACGTCACACCCATCGAATAATAACTATCTTTCAAGGTATGATTGAACAAATGAAGTTCCCCGGCATACTCTGCTTTTGCGGAAGGTTCAAAGGATAAGAAGACCCCGCTTGTCCCAATCGAAAGCATCCCGCTTCCTTCTTTTGTGATTCCAGCGCCTAGTGCTGCACAGGCATTGTCAGCTCCACCAGCAAATACAGGAACTTCTTTTTCAAATCCTAAAGCTTCTTGCAGCGCTGGTCGAAGTATACCTGTTTTTTCCGTTGATTCAAAAAGCGGCGGCAGCAGTTCTTCAGAAATTTGAAATTCATTGAGAATCTCCTTTGCCCATTTTTTCTGCGGTACATCTAACAAAAGAGTGCCTGCTGCATCAGAATAATCGATCGAATAATTGCCAGTCAACCAAAAAGAAAGATAATCTTTCGGCAACATCATTTTCTTTGTTTTTTTCCAATTTTCTGGTTCATTTTCCTGTACCCAGAGGATTTTGGGAAGGGTAAATCCTTCTAATGCTTTGTTTTTTGTTTGTGCTAATACTTTTTCGCCCAAAGTATCCATGATTTTTTTGCATTGTTCTGTCGTCCGAACGTCATTCCATAAGATCGCTGGACGAATGACTTCATGTTTTTCATCGAGTAAAACAAGACTGTGCATTTGTCCTGAAAAACTGATGCCGGCTAAATCTGTTTTCAAACTTGGTAATTTCTTGATTAATTCCATCAAGACAGTTTCTGCAGCTTTTAACCAATCATTTGGATCTTGTTCACTATAGCCAGCTTGAGGCGCTGCAAGTGGATAATCCGCACTAGCTTCTGCTGCCAATACGCCATTTTCTTGAAAAACCAGTCCTTTTAATGAACTCGTTCCTAAATCCATCCCTAATACATATGCCAATGATTTCACGACCTTTCTTAAATGGTGTTCAAAAGCTAGCCCCTGCGGCATTAATTCAAAATCCACTAAAATATGTAGAGCTATTTTAGTGGATTCTTCTTTAATGCTTGGGGCTGAACAGCTTTTTCACGACCTCTCTTAAACGGTATTTTCAACATTGCTTCTTCGGAATTAAGTTCAAAAAAGCGAAAAACATGAAAAGCTGTTTTTCCTTTTTTGTCCTTAATTCTTGAAGCAGAGCATGTTGCTCGCAACCTCTCTTAAACGGTGCTCAAGAACCAACTCCTTCGGCATTAACTCAAAAATACGCAAAATATGAAAAGCTATTTTACGTATTTCCTCTTTAATGCTCGGAGCTTAGCGGTTCTTTCACAACCTCTCTTCATAAACAAAATAATCAAAATCCGCCGGCTGTCGATAGCCCGAATAATCGATACTTGCCATTCCAACAAACGCTCCGGTAAAGAAACCGCCCATCGTTTGATTTACGTAATCGTCTGATAAAATCGCTGCATCTAACACAAATGGAAGCTCTTCCCATTTTTCCCCATCAAATGAATAAGCATAGGTATAGGTCGATTTTCTGACGATCGTTTTGAGATACACTTCTTCTACTTCTTCAGGAATCGGAATTGCATTTTCTTTTAAATAGCTTTTGAACTTTCCACGGTTGTTTTCAGTTACTTCAATAACACGACCATTTTCTTCGTTCCAAGTGATTTGGATCATTGACCAATGCTGCGTATTGTAGTAATTCGTCAACCCTGCCATTTGCTGGAATGTTGTTGGGCGGTGGTTTACTTTTGTCGAAGCTTCAAATTCGAATGCTTGCCAACGTCTGGCAACTAAGGAAACATCATGTTCATTCGTCAAGGAGCCTTGCCCAAATAATCGTAGATATCCTGGTTTTTCAGTCAAACTGCCCATTTTTTTAGTAAAAGGTACGCGCAGTGTCTGGAAATGCAGATTCAATTGCTCTTCTTCAAAGTCCTCTTTTATTTTTACATTGTTTTCATATCGGTGTTCTATGGTATCTTTTGGTGCCTCAACAAGTGTACTGCCCTGCTTTCCGCCGACGATATGCGGCCAGTTTTCTTTATCCCAAACGACTTTTTGAATCGCTGTTTCACGACCTAATGTACACCAGCCTCGCGGATCATGGGTCGACTCATGCGGATGGTGCCATGGACGTCCAGTTAAGTGGGCAAAATACCATTCGCCGCCAGGAGTTTCTACCAGCGAGCCGTGACCGCATTTTTGTAAAGGATTATCTGGAGAATCAAAGGCAGTTAGGAAGACATCCGGTTGTGTTTCGTAGGGTCCAAAAAGAGTATTAGAACGAGCAACGACTTCTTGATGTGCATAAGTCGTCCCTCCTTCTGCACAGAATAAATAATATTGACCAAAAAGTTTGTAGATATGCGGACCTTCTGTTAATTTGACTTCTGTTCCTTGATAGATGATCTGCGCTGTTTCTGGCAGCAAGCATTGTTTTTCCACGGAATATTCTGTCAGCTTGATTCCATTAAATGGATGGTGATATTCTCGGTGATCCCATTCCATTTGTACCAAATATTTTCGGCCATCATCATCATGGAATAGACTAGCATCAAATCCAACGCCGTTCAAACGAATCGGTTCTGACCAAGGACCTCGAATATCTTCTGCGATCGTCAAATAATTCGTACAATCTTTAAATGCACCATCCGTTACTTTCACATCCGTGTAAACCAGCCAAAATTTGCCAGCTGCGTAAGAAATGTCTGGTGCCCAGATGCCAGCTGAATCTCGATTGCCTTTCATGTCTAAAAGACTGACTCTGTCTAAAGGATGTGCAACTAGCTGCCAGTTGATCAAATCCTTTGATTCATGGATCTGCACTCCTGGAAACCATTCAAATGTCGAGGTAGCAATATAGTACGTATCTTTTGCACATATAATAGAAGGATCTGCATTAAAACCTTTTAAAACTGGGTTATTTATTTTCATCTTTTACCTCGCTTCTATGCTTATTCTGTCTCTTCAGTCATTTGCGCCTGTTTGCTTTCACCGTATTCGATTAAATCTTTTGCTTGGACATAATTTACTGGGATCGGGATCGTTGAATCGATGTCTTCTCCTTCAACAGCTTTCACAAGATTTTCGATTACTTGGACACCGATCGTATACGCATCTTGGTCTACGATTGCTGTGATTCGTCCGTCTTCGATTCCTTTTTTCCATGTATCTGTGTAATCAAAACCATAATGAAGGATCTCGCCTGCTTTGTTTTGAGATTCGATAGCCTCCATTACACCGACATTCGGGCCTTCAGAACCAAGAGAGAAAACAGTAACTAAATCGCTGTTTGCTGTGATTTGTCCTTCTAGTTGAGATTTCGAAACAGCTGCCTGGTCGTTATCTTGGATGGTTTCTAACCAAGTAAAGTTTGCTGCATCTGCGCCCATTACTTCTTCAAATCCCTCACGCAAGCCTTTTTCCCGTGCAATCATTGTTGGTTGCGATTTGTCCACACAAACGATAGATAGAGAACCGGAAGTGATTCCTTTTTCTTTCATTTCTTTTGCGGCATTTTCACCCAACTTGCGGCCAGCTTCTACATTATCTGTTCCAATATAAGCAGTACGATCTGCTTCGTTTTCTAAATCCGCGTCAAATGTAATGACCGGGATTCCTGCATCTTGTGCTTCTAAGATTGGCGGTTGAAACATATTTTGTTCGATTGGTGCGATTGCGATTCCAGCAGCATTGTTGGAAATTGCTTCTCGAATGAACCCAATATGTTTTTCATTTTTTTGCGCTTCCGCAGGTGGTGAAGTTTTCACGACTAATTCATAACCAAGTTTTTCAGCAGTTTCTTCCGCCCCTCTTCTCATTGGACTCCAATAAGCTCCGGTGTCGACGATTGGAATGAAGTAAAGTGTCTTATTTGCTCCCTCTGCGCTTCCTTCTGATGATCCGCATCCAGCCATAAAAAATAGTGCAGCAGCCATTCCCAATAAATAACGCATTTTTTTCTTCATCATTTTCTTCCTTTCTCTTATCCAATCATTTATTTTTTTCTGTTCTTCTTCTCAAATAGTCGACAATGATCGCGAAAATAATAACTGCCCCTGTTACTGCTTGCTGCATAAATGCGTTCACACCCATGATTGCCAAGCCGTTGGTGAAAATCTGTAAAGTGAAAATACCCACGATTGCGCCCCCAACTGTTCCGACACCACCGCTGAATTGTGTACCGCCCATAATCGCGGCTGCCATTGCTAAAAGATCTAATCCTTGTCCTTCGTTCGGGCCTCCGACATTCAGGTTCGACATCAACAAGATACCCGCAATTGCTGCCAGCACGCCTTCGATAATAAAAATCTTGATGACATGTTTATCTGTTTTGATACCGGATAATCTAGCTGATTCTGGATTTGAACCAATCGCATAACAGTATTTTCCTAAACGAGTGTATTTCATAATAAAAGAAAAAACGACAACTAAAACAATAAAAATCAATGTATTGCTGAAAAGCACATTCCCTAAAATTCGAGTAGTGGCGATTTTTCGAAACCAAGGCGGCGCTCCTGTTACAAAGATTCCGTTTGTGACAAACATGATGATACCGTGGATGATATAATTGGTGCCCAGCGTCAAGATAAAAGAAGGCAAATCCAATTTTTTGATCAAAAAACCATTGATTGCGCCAAATGTTCCGCCAATAAGCAGTGAAATCAAAATAACAAGAACTGGATTGACATCAAGTGCGGCAAGATAAGCTGCTGTCGTTCCCGAAAATGCTGCAATCGATGCAATCGACAGGTCAACATATCCTGTAATCAAGATCATCGTATAACCAATAGTTAAAATCCCAACTGGCGGTATTTGACGGAAGAAGTTACCGACATTTCCCTGACTCAAAAACATTGGACTAGAAAACGAAAAATACAAAAACAAGACGATTAATACGATATAGACTGAATACTTCAAAAACAGCGATTGTATATCGAAACGTCGCTTTTTACGTACGGGTTCTTCTAAAATCGTGCTTTTTTCCTCTGCCATTTTTTCTCCCCCTATTATGTTGTCACTTGCGGCGTAGCATAGGCCATGATTTTTTCTTGTGTCGCTTCTCCTGCATTTAATTCCCCAGTTATCCTTCCTTCGCTCAAAACATAGATCCGATCACAAATTCCTAGTAATTCTGGTATCTCAGAAGACACGATCAATACTGTTTTTCCATCTTTGGCTAACTGGTTGATGATTGCATAGATTTCAGATTTTGCTCCGACATCGATGCCTTTTGTCGGTTCGTCAAAAATGTAAATCTGATTTTCTGTATTCAGCCATTTTGCTAAGACGACTTTTTGCTGGTTTCCTCCTGATAAACTAGAGACAGGATTGTTGTCATCATTCGTTTTTATTCGAAGCGCTTTCACAAAACGTTGTGAGGTTTCACTCATTTTTTTATTATTGATCAATGTTTTATTCAGCGAGCTGATGTTGATGTTGTCCTTGATTGATAAAGTCAACGCTAATCCTTGATGTTTCCGGTCTTCTGTCAGCAAGCAGATTCCATTTTTGATGGCATCTACCGGTGAATTGATTTTTACTTCCTGACCATCGATCATGACTTTCCCTGAAGCAGAACGATCTGCGCCAAAAATCATTCGCATCGTCTCGGTTCGTCCGCTGCCAACTAATCCAGCAAAGCCAACGACTTCCCCTTTCCGTGCATAAAACCCAATATCTTCAAGATACGCTTTCTTATCTGAAAGTCCTTCTACTTTCAAACGGACATCACCAATGTTTACTTCTTCTTTAGGATAAAGATTATCTAATGAACGTCCGACCAGCATTTGGATGATTTCCTCACTTGTCAGCTCTTTGACTGGATTCGTACTGATATATTTACCGTCCCTCATAATGGTGATCCGGTCACAAAGTTCATATATCTCCTTCATCCGATGTGAGATATACACACTGGAGATACCTTTTTCTTTCAATGCTCGAATAACAATGAATAACACTTCTACATCTTGTTCAGATAAAGAAGTCGTTGGTTCATCGAAAATAATCACTTTTGCATTCAAACTAATTGCTTTTGCGATTTCTACCAATTGTTTATTTGCTGTTGAGAGGTATTCGACAATGTCAGTCGGTTTGAATTTTGCGCCAAGAATGTTCAAGATATTTTGGGTCTGCTGGTACAGTTCTTTGAAATCAATGATACCCAATGTTTTGTTTTTATAAGGAAGCCGATTCATGAAGACATTTTCAGCAACACTGATAGATTCTGCTAAATTTAATTCTTGATGTACAAAGCCGATACCGAGTTGTTCGGCAATCTCAGGTGTTGCTTCTTTGACTTCTTTTCCTTCAAATTCGATCGTCCCGCTGTCTTTTTTAAGAGCACCGCTTAAAATATTCATCAATGTGGATTTTCCTGCACCGTTTTCTCCCATCAGCGCATGGATCTCCCCTTTTGCCACTGTCAGCTGGACATCTTTTAGTACTTGGACTTTTCCAAAACGTTTGTTGATATTCTTCATAGAAAATAGAGTTTCCATACGATTCTCCTTGGATTGTATACTGTTCAGACAACAATAGCAGGTGACCAAATAGTGAAAATCGACCGTTGTTTTGACGAAAGAGCAAGTCTGAAAAATACAAAAACAGAAGTAATTGTTTTCGACTTTCCAGACTTGATACTTGAAGCAGTTTAACTGATCCTGCGTTCTGCTGATTTAGATTTTTCTAAGGAAGATTTTCAATTTTTTGATCAAACCAAGTAATCATTCAACAGATTTTTCACATACTCGATATGGCTGGATGTCATTGTCGGCTCATCATGGGACAAGGCATAATCTGTTAGACTTTCCAGATTTTCTTGATCTTCAACGATTTTCTTACCCACACCTTCTTCAAAAGAGGCATAACGTTCTTCTTTCAAACGATCAAAGAAGCCGTCTTCTTTTAGTTTTGCAGCGGATTTCAATCCTCTCGCAAAAGTGTCCATCCCCGCGATATGAGCAAGCAGCAAATCATCTGCTTCAAAGGAAGATCGGCGGACTTTTGAATCAAAATTGATTCCGCCAGGTGCGATCCCGCCATTTTCAAGCACTTCATACATCGCAAGAGTCACATCGAAAATATTGGTTGGAAACTCATCTGTATCCCAGCCTAGCAATACATCTCCTTGGTTTGCATCAAGTGACCCCAGTGCATCATAGCTGCGAGCCACAGCAATCTCATGTTCAAATGTATGTCCTGCTAGAGTTGCGTGGTTTGCTTCCAAGTTTAGTTTGAAATCACCTTCCAAACCATATTTTTGAATAAAGGCCATAGTAGTCGCAGCATCAAAATCATATTGATGTTTTGACGGCTCTTTTGGTTTTGGCTCAATCAAGAATTGCGGTTTGTGACCGATTTTTTCTCCATAAGCGACGGCCATTTTGAAAAGACGTGCAATATTGTCTTGCTCAAAACGCATATTTGTATTCAATAATGTTTCGTATCCTTCACGACCGCCCCAGAAAACATAGTTATGACCGCCTAGTTTCTTAGAGATATCTAGTCCTTTTTTGACTTGTGCCGCTGCAATGGCATATACTTCTGCGTTATTTGTAGAGGCAGCTCCATTGACAAAACGTGGGTTCGAAAACATATTTGCAGTATTCCAAAGCAGTTTCACGCCTGTTTGATTCATTTTTTCTTTGATCAAATCAGTGATTTCATCGATGTTCGCAAAAAATTCTGCTAATGAATCTCCTTCAGGTGCAATATCCACATCATGGAAGCAAAAATATTCAGCGCCAAGTTTTTCACAAATCTCAAAAAATGCTTCAACACGGTTTTTCGCAGTTTCCATTGGTGTTTCGCCAAACCAAGGACGTTGGTTGACTGGATTACCAAAAGGATCAGAACCGTCTTGTGTCATCGTATGCCAATAAGCGATTGCAAAACGCAAATGTTCTTTCATCGGTTTCCCTAAAACAATCTCATCCGCATCATAATGACGAAATGCGAATCGGTTCGTTGTGCTTGTACCTTCATACTCGATCTTTTCTACATTTGGAAAATAGGCCATCTTTTATCCCTCCATAATATGAATAGTGCTTGATTTAAGTTTGTTCGTATATTAAACTAACTTACATCACCTATAATAATCAACGACAGATTAGTTGTCAAGCGCTTTCAAAAAATTTATAATTAGTTTTGCAAAGAGATTGGAGTTTTTACTATGATAGTATCGAAATATACGATTAGAGAACAAAACGAGGCAATGATTTTAAATGCCATCATTCAACAAAAAGAAATATCCCGTGCTGATTTATCCAGTTTAACTGGTTTGACTAAAGCTTCTGTTTCCGCTATTACTAAAAAATTGATGGACGATTCTCTTATTATTGAGGAACGTGTCGGCAATGCTTCTACTCTTGGCGGCAGAAAACCGATCATGCTGACGTTCAACCGGCACGCTGGTTTAGTGATTTCCATGGATATTGGTTATAACTATATCGAAGCGATGCTTGCCTACATCGATGGCACGCTTATCAAGCATTTTTCTAAAAAACAAGTATTGATCAACAAAGAAAATGTGTTGGAAAATATCCAATCGATTTTTAAAGAATTTTCAAAAATAAAACCAGATGTACCGCATGATATCGTTGGGATGACGATTGCCATACATGGAATCGTTTACGAGAATCAAATCACATTCACGCCCTATTATGATTTAGATGACTACCCGCTTCATGAAGAGCTGCAAAAAATCTATCCGTTTCCTGTTACACTTTATAACGAAGCGAATCTCGCTGCTTTAGGCGAATATACCTTCTCCTCATTATCAAAAAATCTAATCAGCATCAGTATCCATAGCGGTGTCGGTGCTGGGATCGTCCATGATGGTCTATTAGAAATCGGCAAACATGGTCAAGCCGGAGAAATCGGGCATACGATCTTGTTTCCGCAAGGGAAGCTTTGCCCATGCGGAAATCGCGGCTGTTTGGAACAGTATACATCCAACAAAGTCATCTATAATGAATTTGCTGCTTTGAAAAAAATGGAGTCTGTGAATTCTAATATCTTGACTTACTATATCCAAAAAAGAGATCCAGATGCTTTGGCAATCGCGAAAAAAAATGCAGAATTGCTAAGTGCTGGTATCAATAATCTGATTATGCTTTATGACCCTGATGTGATCGTGATCAACAGTTCGTTGTATCGTTCAGTCCCAGAAATGATCGACTGGATCCAAGAACAACTGACAAGCAGCTTTTCGAAAGATGTTATTATCCGTAATACCTTTTTGCAAAATAGAGCGATTCTTTATGGGGGATTGGCAGTCAGTGCGCAGAATTTTTTGAATATCCAAGAATTGAAATTGGTGTAGAGGGGTTATGAGCAAAGTGTTTTGTCCTGAGCATTAAGACTCTTTTATCAGCAGAAATGGCTTTTCACATTTCAGCTGATAAAAGCTTAATGCCGAAGGACAGCTTTGGGAATACCGTTTATGGAGAGGTCGTGAAAGAACCGCCTAGCTCCGAGCAATAAAGAGAAAATCCGTGAAACAGCTTTTCATGTTTTGCGGATTTTTGAGTTATTGCCGAAGGAGCTGGTTCTTGAACACCGTTTACGAGAGGTCGTGAAAAAGCTGTTCAGCTCCAAGCGATAAGACTCTTTTCCCTCACAAAATAGCTTTCTATATTTTGCGAGTGAAAAGCTTATCGCCGAAGGAGCTAGCTTTTGAACACCGTTTAGATAGAGGTTATGAGCAAAGTGTTTTGTCCTGAGCATTAAGACTCTTTTATCAGCAGAAATGGCTTTTCACATTTCAGCTGATAAAAGCTTAATGCCGAAGGACAGCTTTGGGAATACCGTTTATGGAGAGGTTGTAAGCGAGCTATTCAGCCTCAAGCATTAAAGAAGAATCCGCTAAAATAGCTTCCCATGTTTTAGCGGATTTTGAATTAATGCCGCAGAGGCTAGCTCGTGAACACCGTTTATGAAGAGGTTGTGAACAACATGGTCTGCTTCAAGAATTAAGAATGACCAATTAGAAATAGCTTCTCATATTTTTAATTGGTCAGACTTAATTCCGCAGAAGCAATGTTGTGAACACCGTTTACGAGAGGTTGTTTTCTCAGCGCTCTGATCCGAGCGATAAGACCCTTTTCTACGGGAAAACAGCTTTTCATGTTTTTTCGTAGAAAAGCTTATCGCCGAGGATCAACTGAGAAAATACCGTTTAAAAGTGGTCGTAAAAGAACTGCCTAGCTTCCCTTCCCCAAACTTTTCTAATCACAAATAAAAAGAACAGCCGCGACTTCCGTCCGCAGCTGTTCTTTTTGTATTTATTTTTTCACTTCTTCTACCATTTTGGCAAAAGCTTGTTTTTGGTATTGCGCTGCTAATTCTTTCGTCAAAGCAGCTTGTTCTTCTTTACTCATTTTTGGGTTTTCAGCCATTTTTTTCATCATTTCTTGCTGAATATATGTTTTTGCTTCTTCTTCCATAGCTGGTTTGTTTTTTTCTGCTAATTTTGCCAATTCTTTGGCTTGATCTGTGCTTAAAACGACCCAGTCTTCTGGAAGTTTGAATGTATTGACTTTTTTATCATATTCATGATCATTGTCAGCTAAACCAAACCAGAATTTATACATATCATTTTTATAAACCCAATAAGTTGTCTTTGTTTCTTTTTGTGCTTTATCCGAAGTTTCTACTACTTTATTTGTTACGCTGTCTGTACCCGTAGCAGTCGGTTTCTTTTGTTCTTCTTTTGTTTTATAAAGATAGACTTTTTCAGAGCCATCTCCTAGTGGTTGATACAAAAGCATATTTGCATCTGAATCTGCACTAGAAACCAAATCCGCTGTTTTTGTTTCAGTTACTTTTTCCATCCCAAAATGATTCGAGATATTTGCTACCAGCAAACCAAGTGAAGCAACAAAAATCGCACCAAAAATAAATGAGACGAATGTTTGCCAAGTTTTTTTAGCAAAGACGTTCAGAAAGGCAAACAGCAGAACACTTAAAATCAAGACAAAAATAATCATGCGTTTACCTCCTCTTTTTCAAGAGTTTTGACTGTATTTTTTTTCTTCAAGAAGAAAGCAATCATAAATCCAACGATACTAAAGATGATCGCTACGATAAATGCAGCGTGATAACCAGATAATGTTGCATTGATTGCGCCATCTTTATAAGCAAGAGGTGTCGCATTCAAAACAGATTTTCCTGGCAAGTTGTCTTTTGTTACGTTTGTCAATACGCTGATCAAAACAGCTGTACCGATTGAACTTGCTACTTGACGGAAGGTATTATTTGCAGCTGTACCATGGCTGATCAAGTTTCCTGGTAAAGCATTCATCCCAGAAGTTGTCACTGGCATCATGACCATTGAGATACCAAACATACGCACTGCATACAAAATCACGATATATAAAACTGGTGTTGTTGCTGTCAAGAATGCAAATGGTGCTGTAGCAGCTGTCAAAATAAACATACCTGTGATAGCAAGACGTTTTGCACCATATTTATCAAAAATCGCACCTGTGACTGGCATCATTGCCCCCATGATCAATGCTCCTGGAAGCAGCATCAAACCAGAATGGAAAGCAGATTCGCCGCGAATATTTTGAATATACAATGGAACGACCATTTCAGCTCCGACCATTGCCATGTTCGTCACACCAGATAACACTGCTGCGATAGTGAACGTTGAAGATTTGAAAACACGTAATTCTAAGAATGGATGTTCCAAATGCAATTGTCTCCAAGAGAACAGAGCAATGAAAACTACACCAAGAATCAAGAAGCCAATAACTTCTGTGCTTCCCCATCCTTTGTTTCCGACACTTGAAAAGCCGTAAAGCAATCCGCCAAAACCAACTGTTGACAACAAAGCAGATAAGATATCGATACTTGGATTGGATAAATGGATCACGTTTTTCATTAAGAAAAATGCCAAAATCAAGACTAAAATGACGATTGGAATAACCATTCCAAATAGATCACGCCATTCATAGTTATCAATGATATAACCAGATAAAGTTGGGCCTAATGCTGGAGCAAGTCCAATAACGATCCCAGTCATCCCCATTGCTGAACCTCTTTTTTCAGGTGGGAAAATAGATAACATAATGTTTTGCAATAGAGGCATTGAAATACCAACACCAGCTGCTTGGATCAAACGACCAATCAATAATGTTGAAAAATTAGGCGCAAAAAAACAAGTGACTGTCCCAATCAAGAAAATAAACATTGCTGAAAGGTATAGATTTTTGGAACTAAATTTATTGATCAGCCACGCACTGATCGGGATCATGATCCCATTTACTAATAAGAAACCTGTTGTTAGCCATTGTACATCTGAAGCAGTGATATCAAATGCTTTCATCAAGGCTGGAAAAGCTGTTGTTAAAAGTGTTTGATTAAGGATCGTACAGAACGTTCCGATCAAGAGAACAACAACTAATAAGGTACGATTGTAGGGTTTTCCGTAAATATCTAATGGTTGATCTTTACTCATAACTCTCCTTCTTTCTGAAAATTTTTATGAAACTACTAAGATACTTTAATACTTTCCTACACCTTTGTCAACCTACTTGACACATTAGTTATCGAAAGTATAATTAAGGAAAGAAGTCATACATCCAAGGAGGTAAAAGTGTGATTGGCTCTTCTATGAAGCGTTTATTAGAAAATGATCAATTATTGATTGGTATCAGTGAATTAAGCGAAATCGTAGGCGTATCGCCTCGCCAATTGAGATATTGGGAACAAAAAGGATTTATCCATTCTGTGTCCAATGATGCAAATGCTCCGAGAAAATATCGTATCCCTACTGTTGCGAAAGTGGAAATGATCAAAAAATTCTTAGATGAAGGCTATACCTTAGCAAAAGCTGCTGAAAAAGCTGCTGAGCGAATCAAAATGTTCCATCATGTCCGAACAGTATTTTCAAAATGTTTGAAAGACATCGATTTGATTGAAGACCGCTATACTTCTATTTTGATTGGCGATTTTGAAGATGATCAGCAAATCTACATTATCCATGACAGTCAAACAGAGACGCTTTCCTACAAAGTCGTACCTGTCGGAGAGAAACTGGATCTTACTCAAATGAATCAAGAAGTATTATAAAGAAATATAAAAAAACATTGCCTAACTATAACAGTTAGGCAATGTTTTTTTTAATATCATATGTTCAATTTTTGAGCTAACGCTTCAGTCATTGTTTTCGAAAAATTAATGCCTTCATTTGTCGCTCTAACATTTAGCCAATGCGGAATTTTTATCGTCTTTTTATCAAGTTTGACATCTTTTAAGTAGTCATCTAGTTCCACCGACACCAACGTTACAAACTCCACCTCCGGATCATAGGAGATTTCATTCATGTTACTTGGCTCCGGTAAAGGAATATTATGCTCTACCAAATCGCCGAGCATTATACCAAGAGCATCCGAAGCGACTTCCAATCCTTCTATAATAGTTTCAGCTTGGGTCACTGCACCTTCCACGTCCGGAAAATAAATACCATACCCCACGGGATCTTTTTCAAAAATAGCTGGGTATACCTTTTTCATAAAATCTCCCTCTCTTTCTGGATAAACGCAGTGGGTTTATAAGCCCACTGCGTTTCGGACAGTATTTTCTACTCATTGAGATAACTCTTTTGAATGACTGGTAAGAATAACAGGTCGCGGAAAATTATCTTTAGTAATTTTCGATGAGAACCCTTCCCACCTTTCACTTCGACAAAACCAGCTTCTTTGAGTAATTTTTCTGCCTCTCTGATTGTCATGGGCATTGCACACTACCTCCTGACAGATATATTATAGCGCGTACGGTACGTACTGAAAAATTTTTTCTCCGACTATTTTTCCAACCAGATTGCTTCAGATATTGTTTTTTCTGCTCCAAGCCCATCTTTTCAGCTTTCATTCCTGCCGTGTTAAAATAGACAAAAAGGACGGTGTTGATGATGTGCGGCAGATATGAATATTTGACAACTAATCCTAAATTGAAAAAATTCTGGGTTTTAGTTAGTGAAAATGGAAAGGCTGCACAAGGAGAAGTCTTTCCAAGCAACGATGTCGTGACACTTGGCGCAGATAAAGACGGAACGGTCAAAGCAGGTTTGACACATTGGGGATTTGAAGGGTTCAAAAAAGGACAACTGATGATCAATGCTCGTGCAGAAACGGTGACCGAGAAAAAAACATTCAAGAAACCTTTTGAAGAACATCGCTGTGTTTTTCCTATGTCTGGTTTTTATGAATGGAATACTGAAAAAGAGAAGTTTCTATTTACTTCTGATGATATCTTGTATATAGGCGGATTTTATCGAACGCATGAATCAAAAGACGGCTGGCGGACAGAGTCGATCATTTTGACCACCCAGCCAAATGAAACTGTTGCACCGATCCATGACCGGATGCCTTTGATTATTGAAGAAAATGATATTGAAAAATGGATCAAAGATGAGGCATTTGCCAAAGATTATTTAAAAAAACAAATGGAAAAATTAAAAAAAGTCCAAGTTTAAAAGAAAAAGCAGCTGCCGCAGAAAAATCACTTGCGGCAGCTGCTTTTTTATTCTGAAAGTCAGTTAATTTATTTTTTCACTTTTTTTCTTCTCCATGCAAATCCTGCGATACCAGCAACGACTAAAATGCCGCCTGATGTCATCAGCCATTTACTTGATTCACTACCTGTTTTTGGCAGATATTTTCCAAAAGTGTCCGAATATAAGGAAGAAAGTTTTCCTTTACTGCTTTTATTGAAAGTACCAGTTCCTAGTTTTGATGATGGAGAATTGTTGCCACCATTCCCGCCGCCATTGTTTCCATATACTACTCCGCTATGGCTAGTCGTGGTATCTGTGGTTTCAGAATCACTTGTTCCTGTTCTAGGTCCAGGAGGTGTTCCTCCATCTCCAGATCCACCATCATCAGTTGTATCTGTTTCTGTGGTGCCTGTGTCTGGCGTGCTTGTATCCGTCGTACTTGTGTCCGTTGTACTTGTATCCGTTGTGCTTGTTGTATCTGTCGTACTTGTGTCTGTCGTGCTTGTATCCGTCGTGCTTGTTGTATCCGTGGTGCTTGTATCGGTCGTACTTGTATCGGTTGTGCTTGTTGTATCTGTCGTGCTTGTGTCCGTTGTACTTGTGTCGGTCGTACTTGTATCTGTTGTACTTGTTGTGTCGGTGGTACTTGTGTCTGTTGTACTTGTGTCGGTCGTACTTGTTGTGTCTGTGGTACTTGTATCAGTGGTACTTGTATCGGTGGTGCTTGTTGTATCGGTTGTGCTTGTATCGGTCGTACTTGTGTCTGTTGTACTTGTGTCGGTCGTACTTGTGTCGGTCGTACTTGTGTCGGTCGTGCTTGTATCTGTCGTGCTTGTGTCTGTTGTACTTGTATCTGTCGTGCTTGTATCTGTTGTACTTGTTGTGTCGGTCGTACTTGTGTCTGTTGTACTTGTATCCGTGGTGCTTGTTGTGTCGGTCGTACTTGTGTCTGTTGTACTTGTATCAGTGGTGCTTGTTGTATCGGTTGTGCTTGTGTCTGTTGTACTTGTGTCTGTCGTACTTGTATCTGTCGTGCTTGTTGTATCTGTGGTGCTTGTGTCTGTGGTACTTGTGTCGGTCGTACTTGTGTCTGTTGTACTTGTGTCTGTTGTACTTGTATCTGTTGTACTTGTGGTATCTGTCGTGCTTGTATCTGTGGTACTTGTATCTGTCGTGCTTGTGTCGGTCGTAATTGGCCCATCGCCAGTATAAATGTTGGTAATATTGTAACCATCTATTTCTACTCGGTAGTTCGTAGGAATCGAGTTTTCCAAAACACGATATTCATACGGCGTGCCATTTTCATCATTTTTTGGCAAGTCTGAGAATTCATATGTCCAATCGCCGTTTGCATCAGCCGTTACAGATTTAGTCTCATATGGATTTCCATTTTGTAAAAGAACAACGTTGATTGCATTTGGTCTTTCTTGTGCCGCATCATTATTATCTTCCCAAGTTTTCACGCCGGAAACAGTCACTGTTTCGTCACCCGGTGTTGGGAAAATCTCATTTGGATCCCAACGATTCGTCGCAGCATCCAAAATGATATTTGTTCCGATAATCGTTCCATCTTGGCTTTGTGTCACATGAATATCCGCATTTGGCGCTAAAATCGTCCCTTGGAAAGGTGCATTGATCGACAAGTTTGCCATATTGCTGCCAAAGTTGAAAGAAATATTCGCGTCTGAAAAATCTTCCGTTTCATGATTCGTTCGATTATTGTAGCGAATCGGCGATTGTACGGCTAAATCAGAAGAACCATTTACCACGTTAAAAACAACGATTTGATCATTTGGATTAATGATATTCAATGGTGTATTCATCGTTAGGACATCGGCATCAATATTTACCAATACAAAACCAGTATCAGAAGCGCCTGTCAAATCAATTGTCCGGTTGTTCATATCTGGAAAATCTGCCGCTGTGTAAGAAAGCGCTGGTGTCATATTCGTCAACGTATCAGCTGCCGCATTCAATTTTGCGAACTCCGCGTCAAAATCGATATATGTGCTTCCAGCTGGATCTTGATAAAAATCATCCAACGTTAAATGGTCGATTCTTGAACCATTGACAACTGGATGTCCATTTTCTTCTGAAACTGCTACAGTAGATCCAACCACAAATTTATTGATACGAGTATCTCCTGTGGGTATTCCTGAAGAATTGATAAAGGAATCTGTTGATTGAATATAATTTATTTCTTGGTTTAGTAAACCTTCATGGACATTTGTCCCAAAATCATTATTTGCATCAAGCACACGTGTGGCTACATTTCCATCCGTATGGGCATTAATCGTTGTCTTCTCTCGCGCGAAAACATGGAACTGGCCCGCTATCCCTAACAATCCATAGTCGCCTGTTAAATCATCATATATACTTCCTGGATCTTTTGGCACATATTCATCGGCAATAACCGAAGCCCCAGGAGCAAAAATATTGAATACTAAAGATAGGATAGCTACTAGTGCAATTTGGCTTTTTCTCTTCATTTTTTTGCATGCCCTCCTTTATAAGGTTTCAGTGTCAACATCAAGATATATTACATAAGTTTTTTCAGAAAATCAATGAAATCTTTTTCAGGCTTTCGTAAACCACTTTCAAAAATAAAAAGAAAGTTAAAAAGCACTCGTTATTTCTATACCCTCACTTTATACAGGCGCTTCATAATTAGCAAATTTCTTGCCTACAAGAGAAAAAAAGAGACTTTTCGCAATATTTTCTTATAAAAAGTAAGAAAATTATATAAAAAAAGAGAAATTTCTCTATATTTAGAAAAATTTTCCTTTTTCTTAAACATAAATCTTGATTGATCCAAAACGCAGCAAACAAAAATAAAAAAACGTTCTCTTCGTTATTATAAAAGGGATTCCTTGTTTTTTATCTCAAAAATAAAAAACGTTTTTTTTGGTTGCGAGACCTTTCTCTTGAAATTTGCTGACTTATCACTTGCTCAGTTTTAGAGAAAACGAGTATGATGAAAGAAACATTTTTTTACAGAAAAGGAGTTGTAACTTTGAAAAAGCATGGATCATTTTTAGTTATTTTTATGATCGCTATACTTTTTGTTTTGCCGCATATTTTCACACAGAATCTAATTATCGGGGCAGACTCGATTTTTCATTACAATCGTTTTTACGAAACAGCTGAACAAATCAAACACGGTAATTTCAATTATTTTCTTTCATTATATGGGTTTCAGCAAAGCGGACGGATTGTGAATGCTGTATATGGACCGATTTTTGCTTATTTACAGGGATTTATAGTTTTAATAGCCGGTTCGTGGTTCCATTATCAGATTTTGTCTAATTTTCTTTTGTATTTGATTTCTGGTGCCTCTATGTTGGGGCTTTTGCGTTATGCAGGAGTACGAGATCGTATCAGTTTGCCAATCTCCATTATTTTTATGGGAACATATTCGATACAATATTGGGTGATAAACCAAGGATTTACTAGCTGGGGAACGTCCATCCTGCCTCTTTGTTTGATCCCGATCGTTGATATGGTCATGAAAAAACGCTATCCAGTAATCAAAACTGCGATTTCGGTGGCAGTTATGACTCAGATACATTTGTTATCGACTGTTATGCTTGTCTTGATTTACTTACCGTTTTATCTGTACCTGTTTTTTACTGAGACCGAAAAAGGACAATTGTTAAAGCAAACAGCACTGTCTATTCTTTTAGATCTTGCTTTGTCTGCGAATATTTGGGCAGGACTTTGGGTAGCTTACAGCGGAAATGATATCCAGAAACCCTTCGTCAATCTGGAAATGAGTGAAAAAGCCATTGATTTAAATGGTTCTTACTGGCTGATCTATCCAGGGATTCTTCCATTGGTGATTTTATCTGGGATTTTGATTTTTATTTATTTTTGGAAACATTGGACCCCGTTTGTAAGACTTTTATTTGGAACAAGTATCTTTTTCTTGATTCTTTCCACTAGTCTGATTCCATGGACGTATCTCGTAAAACATGACGTTCCATTTGTACGTTTGATCCAGTTTCCTTTCCGTTTCTTTGTTCCATTTACTGTTCTTTTCTTATTCTTCTTTGCTTTTGCAGCAGATAGGATCAACGCGCGAAAATGGCTGTGTGCGGGGCTGTTCTTGTTTAGCCTTGTCAGCATCGTCCAAACTGTGGGGACTTTGTCTTATCATTTAGATCAGTGGGATTCGAAAAAATTTGTCAGCAAACATACGTATCTTTTCGAAAGTGCCGATAACACGCGCGCCACTTTCCACCAAAAAGATTTATCGGCAATGTTGACCGCTTTACAAAAAGCAACACCAGATTATCTGCCGATCTATGAACAAAACAAGAAAAATAAATATTATCGTTATACAGAAGAAGTACTTGATCATGAAAAAGAATTCGATAAAACAGTGGACCACGGGAATTTGACTATTACTTGGAATGGTGAAGAAGAAAAAGAAATCCATGTCCCTGTGATAAAGTACACGCGAACAGAATTATACGATGGAAATAAAAAGCTGGAAGATGTCGCAGTAACAGATATTGGAAATCCTATCATCCAACAAAAAATAGGAAAAAACCAATTGACATTAGATTTCCATACACCTAGTTATTTTTATATCCTGTTAGCTTTAACTTTCTTTAGTTGGTTTGGCCTGTTTATTTACTTGTTATATCGTCTCTTCTTTTGATAAACTAGAAAGAGAGAGCTGCAAAAAAATACAGTACGAACGTTATTTAAATTAACGGTCAAGGAGAACTTCATGGATATTTTAAAGTTAGAAAGAACAGATTCAACTACTAGAAAAGAAGTAAGCAGGATTTTTGTGGATAGTTTTTATCAATGGCTGAAATTTTTCTCAAAAGATAAAGAGAAACTCTCAGCAGCTTTTGAACACATCTTCAACGAACAGCTGTTTTACGTTGCCCAAATCGATGGAAAAACTGCTGGGATGGCAGCGTGCAGTTACAAAGGTGTCCAAACTGTCCAGCTGCAGAAAGAAGCATTTATCAAACACCTTGGTTTTATACGAGGCCGCTATGCTTACTCCATGCTTCACAAACAATTTGTGACCAAAGAATATCCCTTCACTGTCGCACCATCTATGGGACTGATCGAATTTGTTGCTGTTTCTTCTGATTTTAGAGGTCAAGGAGTTGCCTCTGCACTTATTGAAACAATCATGGACAGAGAGCCTTTTGCTTCTTATACACTTGAAGTAGCAGATACAAATGAACCAGCAGTTCGTTTGTATCAAAAGCTTGGTTTTAAAGAATTCAAACGTGTCAAAGAAAAACACAGAAAACTTACTGGATTGAATTATTATATCTATATGGAAAAAATCAAGAACAGAAAATCTTGATTTTTGCAAATAACAAAAAGCCGCGCAGGATAGCAAAATCCTGCGCGGCTTTTTCACGTTCTACTCGTCATCTTCTTCCAAAAGTATTTGATTGATATGACAGATATTCGTCTTACCTGCCTGAACAAAATCAGTTTCAGTATTTGTCATCTGACTATTGATAAAATCGATCACCATCGGCATATTCATCCCAGCATATAGATTGATCGGCTGTCCCATCATGATTAGTTTAGAAACCACATTGCAGGGAGTTCCACCCATCAAATCCGCAAAGACCACAAAGTCATCCAGCTCTTTTGCTGCTGCTTCAAACTTCCTCTGAAAATCTTCTGGTCCTTCTTCTGGTAAAAGTGCGACCGTATGGATCATTTCTTGCGGTCCCATGATCATTTCCGTACTTTTCTTTAGTTCTTCGCAAAAAGTACCATGACTAATCAAAATCAATTGTGTGTTCATTAATTCATCTCTTTTCTTTATTTAGAAATAACACCTAAAGCAGATAATACGACCGAAACGATCAATACGATGAAGATCGCTTTTGTTGACGTGATATTTTTCTTGCCTAGCATCCAGTAAACAGCACCAACGATCCCTGCTGGCAGCAAACGCGGCAAAATCATATCTACACTATTTTGGATATCTAATGCTACTGCACCGATATTTGGCGTCCAAGAGAACTTGACATTGATCATTGTCGCAACCAGTGCCCCTACCATGAAAACACCTAGTAATGTGGCAGCATCCGTTAATGCCGCAAGTCTGCTCTGCATCGTTGTAACTAAAGAAATTCCTTCTTTATATGCAAATTCCAGCTGTTTCCATCTGAAAACCATGATGATTACTTGAGCAAATACCCAGATAAAAATACCAGTCGGATTCCCTCCAATTGCCATATTTGCTGCTAACGCCCCAAAAATCGTTGGTATCAATGCCGCAAAAATCGAATCGCCAATTGCCGCAAAGGGACCCATCAAACCGGCTTTTAAACCAGATACTGTATCTTTTGATTGATATCCTTCTTTTTCTTCCATTGCCAAATCGATTCCCGTGATAATCGTATTGAAAAAATTAGAAGTATTAAAAAATTGCGCATGCGTATGCATCATCTCTTTTAGTTCTGCTGTCCCATCTCCATAGATTTTCCGTAGTTGCGGCAAAATCGTATAAAGATAGCCTGAACCTTGCATACGTTCGTAATTCCATCCTAGCTGAAAGTTGAACAAACTTCTTCGGTTGATTTGATTAAAATCTGCTTTCGTCAATTTATAGTTAGATTTCGTCATCTTCGATCTCCCCTTCTTCTGACATGCTGGCTTCTGGCACGGTTGATGTGTGTGTCGGATGTTGTCCATTTTTATAACTGATAGCAGCTAAAGCAAAACCAATCAAAGCAATTCCCAGCATTGGTAAAGAATTGAATGCGCCGGTAAAATCTTTGACGACTGTCGCAACACTTGTACCAAGCATTTGGATGTTGCCGAAAACAGTTGTCAGCAAAGCTGTGATTACAAAACCTAGAACCAAATAAGGGAAATGTTTCTTAACAGGAAGATAACGTAATAATATTGCAAACCCGACCGCTGGAAGTACTGCACCAGCTACAGATAATCCATCCCCTAGCCATTTAAGATCACCGTTTAGATAACCTACAACATTCTGGACAAGGTCTCCGCCAAAAGCAAGAGCTAAGAAGACAGGAACCATCCGTGAAAGAGACCATGGCAATGCGCCTAGTAAAAAGTTTCGTTCAATTGCTTTATAATTCATGTCTTCAATATTTTTGTCGATTCGATGGGCAAAAAACGTATTAGCAAATCGTCCTAAAATATCCATTTGAATCATCAAACTTGCTACAGGAACCGCAATTGCAGCAATCGCTTGTTCGGGGTCCATCCCTAACGCAATGGAAAAAGCAGTTGCAAGAATCGTTCCAGAATTGGCGTCGATCCGCGAAGCCCCGCCAAACGTCCCCACTCCTAAAATCGTCAGCTGCATACTTCCGCCTATCAAAAGTCCAGCTTGGATATCACCCATCACGATCCCAGTAAAAAGCCCAGCAAATACAGGAGAACTTAGCGAAGAATAAATCTGCAATTCATCTAAAATCTGATACCCAGCATATAAAGTCAATAATAAGATCTGCCACCATAAGATATCCATCGTTTTTCCTCCTTATTTGCTTAAAAGACTCATAAAATCTTCTGCTCTGTCACTTGGTACCATTTGCGCATATAATCGGACTTTTTTCTCATTTAGTTTTTGGAAGATATCAATATCTTCTTCCTCCACATTGATCGACTTGGTAATCGAACGTGTAGCCGCTGACTGAGACATGTTTCCTACATTGATTTCTGTGATTGGTACTCCCAACTCCATCAGTTTCAATAAGCGATCTGGACGACGAACCACGATCAAGACTTTTTGTGAATCATATTTTCCAGCCAAAATATTTGCTGCTGCTTTTTCAACTGGCAGCACACTTAGTTTCACTCCAGGCGGTGTCGCTAGTTTCAACCCGCTTTTTTCAATGGCATTCTCAGAAGCTTCATCATCCACTACCATAATTCTTGTAATACCCAATTTTGTTACCCATAAATTTGCTACTTGCCCATGAATCAAACGCCCATCAATCCGAACTGCTGCAATACTCATAAAAATTCCTCCTATTTTTGGATTTCTTTATAAACATGTTTTTCGCTTAATGCTAACATTTCTTGGTATTTTCCTTCTGTTTCGAAGACAATGATCTCATTTTCTCCTGGTGCTAAATAGCCGCTTGGTACAAAGAGTGAGAGAAGTGGTCCTTTTTCCCAAAACCGCCCAACATTGGTACCGTTTACAAAAACGACCCCTTTACCAAATCCTGACATATCCAGAAATGTATCTGCTGTTTCCTTCAAATCAAGTTGATAGGCATAAAAGCTTGGCTGTCCTGTTTCCCATTCTCCTGAAAAATCGATCTTTTCTATGTTATCTAAAGGTAAAGGATATTGCGTCCATTGGGTGATAAAATGAAGATCTGCCATCACGCCAGTACGTATTCCTTTTCTTTGTGTGTCCGCCAACAGCTTGTGTCCGTAATTTACTCGTCCCATATTTTCAATCAAGATATCGAGTTGATTTTCGGGTTTCTCCAATTGAACCAAAATATCTTCGCCTATCTCTTCCTGATACTGTGTTTTTGTATGTTCTTGGTTCACATAAAATTGCAGTCGGTCTCTTGCATCAATAACTCGGTATTTTTCCTCCGCAGCATCTTTTTCTACAGTTGTTCGATAAAGCAGATACCCAGTATTTTGTCCCAGTTCCTCCATTGTTTGCGGATATTTGCTATGTTTTGGTGTCGTCAAATGTTCAAGGGTTGAGAATAAACTGACTTTTTTCGTTAGGGAAAGTTCTTCTTTTGCCAGTGTTTTTTTAACTAGCGGTTCTGTTTGCTTGATTCCTGGATAATTTTCCTTGATCATTTTTTGGACAGCAGCATATTTTTTGGTTGGGTTTCCTTGTTCATCAAGCAGCGCATCATAATCATAAGAAGTTATTTGCGGGAGATCTTTCTGCCCTCTTGCCGAACAGCCATTCATGAATCCAAAATTCGTACCGCCGTGGAACATATACAAATTGATACTGCCAAAAGATAAAACCTCTTGAATCGCAGCGGCTGTTTCTTCTGGTTCTCTTCGAATCACTGGCTCTCCCCAGCGATTGAACCATCCATCCCAAAATTCCATACACATCAGCGGCTGTTTCTTTCCATGTTCTTCAAAAAAAGCAGTCATATCAGCAAAATTTTCTTTTGCTTTCGAGCCAAAATTCCCTGTAGTCAAAATGTCTTCTTCTATCAAACTCCCCGCTCTCAATGTTGCACGCCAAGGACCGTCAGATGTAAAAAATGGTGCTGTTATTTCTCGTTCCAGCATCAAACGATGAATTTCCTTTAAATAGTCTTTGTCTTCGCCATAAGAACCGTATTCGTTTTCGATTTGGAACATCAAAATATTACCGCCTTGTTCAAGTTGATGCGGTACGAATAAAGGCATTAACTGATCATAATAGTCTGCTACATGACGCAGATAACTTTTATCTGAAGAACGTATCCGTATGTTTTTTTCATTCAACAACCAAGCTGGTAATCCGCCAAATTCCCACTCGCCACAAATGTAAGGTGACGGGCGGACAATTGCATACAATCCCAAGTCAGCTGCTGTTTGAAGAAATTTTTGGATATCTAAAATGCCTTCAAAACAGAATGTTCCTTTTTTAGGTTCATGAAGATTCCACGGCACGTAAGTCTCTACTGTGTTGAATCCAAGCGCTTTCAAATTATAAAGTGAATGATACCAATCATTTGGATGTACTCTAAAATAATGGATCGCGCCAGACATGATTTTAAAAGGCTGTCCATCCAGCAAAAATTCTTCCTTGATTTCAAATGTTGTCATTGTATGTCCTTTCTGGTTTTTCATACAAGCAATCGTCGCAGTTGCTTACAATCGCTCTTTCCAACTGCTTGCGGTTCTTTCGACTGTCTCATTGAGCTGCTGGATATTTTCTTTTCCTTCTGTACGCAGCCATTCCCGCAATGCTGCTTCTCCTTTTTCGACAAATGGCTGAACGCCGCCTTTCCATGTCGCACGTCCGCACAATACACCATTGAACGTAGACCCGGCTTCTTTAGCAAAGGACAATGTTTCTTGAAAAAGTTGTGCGGAGACTCCTGCACTTAGAAAAATAAACGGCAGATTCACCGCGTCACTTTGCTCTTTGAAATAGTGACTTGCCTCTTCTTGGGTATAAACGACAGCATCTTTTGCGTATCCTTCAACATAATTCATATTTACTGGAACTTCGACTTTCAAGACATCCGCTTTATAGATCGGTTTTGTAAATTCTTTCATCATTTCGATTACTTTGCGCGGTTTTTCTTTGGCATATTCTTCTGATTGAGCATCGCTGTTTTGTGCATCATAGGCCAAGAGCTCCAAGTAAAAAGGCAAATCTTCCGCAGCACATTCATTTCCTAAACGTTCGACAAATACTTGTTTCCGCTGATTGATTGCAGGTGATTCATCTACATCATAGTAAAGGAGGAATTTGATGGCATCGGCGCCTTTCTCTTTCAACCGAGCAACTGACCATTCTTCGAGCAAATCAGGAAGACGGCCAGGAACAGTCGCGTCATATCCAGTTTTTTCATAGGCTAAAAGCAGCCCGCCATGCTTTCTAGCAGCCGCTGCTGGCAAACCGTATTCAGGGTCCAGCAAAATAGAAGAAGCATACGGTGTCAATTCTTCGGCAACGATTTTCTTGAATTCTTTGATTTGCTCTTCTGCCGTGTCACAACCAAAAGCATGAAACATTTTTTTCAAGGCACCTCGCTGATCAATAGCCAGTGCTTGGATTAGCCCGCCTTTTGTAGACAAACGTTCCATCGCTGCCTTTTTTCCGCTTGATAATGTCCACTTTTCTTCAACTTTCATATTCATGAATAACTACTCCTTTCACGACGCGATTCACTGTTCCTGTTGGTGATGGTGTATCGGGTCTATTTCCTATTTTTAAAGAAACAAGCAAAGCAATTGTTTGAGCAAACACAATATCTGCCAGTGCCAAGTATCCGTCAGGCAAAAGTTCTGTGTTCTTATATAAAAATGTTTCTCCTAGGTCATTTTCTTTACCTGTTTGTGTAATAGAAACAATCCCAGCAGCAATATCGTCGCTTCGAAGTTCTTCTAAAATGTCAAGATCATAACGCCGTGTGTAAGGATTGTTATTTACAAAGACAAAAATCAGTGTTTTTTCATCGACAAAAGACTTCGGTCCATGTCGGAAGCCCATCGATGAATCAAAAATCGTTGCAATTTTCCCAGCAGTCAATTCCAATACTTTTAATTGCGCTTCTCTAGTCAAACCGGCAAGACTCCCAGAACCTAGATAAACGATTCGATCAAATTCTCGGTCAATGATCGGCTGGATTTCCTGTTCTCTGTCAATCACTTCTTTTCCGAGTCCAATAACGGTCTGTACATATCGTTCTTTTTGTTCAAAAGAAGCCGTATCAAAAAGCAGTAATGCTGATAAAGCCATACATGTAAAACTGCTGGTCATTGCAAAACCCTTATCGTTCGAACGCGGCGGCATCAATAACAATAGATTTTTTTCATCATCTTTTGCAGCTTTTGCCAGAGCGCCATCTTCTGCACAAGTTACAGTAATATGGTATAGTTCTTTGACGATTTGATTCGCGATTGCGACAGCAGCCACACTTTCTGGACTGTTTCCGCTTCGAGCAAATGACACAAGAATCGTTGGTTCATTTTCAAATAAATATTCTTCTGGGGAAGCAACAATGTCGGTCGTGCCAATACTTTCAAAATGAAAAGATTGACGATCACCTGTTTTGTTTAAGTAAGGAACAATAGTATCTCCAACATACTGAGACGTGCCTGCTCCAGTAAAAACCACTCGCACTCTTATGTTAACGCTTTCTTTTATTTGTTCAAAAAAAGAAACAATCGCTGGTTGCTTCTTCTTGTACAATTCGATTGTTTCCTGCCATACTTCCGGCTGCTGGCATATTTCTTTGAATGTCGCTTCTGCTCCGGCTGTTTTTAATTCATCTATTTCTAACTGGTTCATGATAACCCTCCTTGAGTTCAATTTTCATTGATCCGAACATGGCTGATTCGATAACGAAATTGATCAGCACGGGCGACACTTAATGTGAATTCAATGATTTCATTTTCTACATTGTATGTTTTCCGAACAAGGTGTAAAACAGGTGCTCCCTCTCCGATTTCTAACGTTTCTGCATCTCTTTTTGTCGCAATACTTGCAAAAAATTCTTCATCTGCCACACGGATCGTTTCTTGATAATCTTCTTCAAACAAATCATAAAGCGGTTTGCTTTCTAACAGTGTTCTTGATAGATCCATAAACTTTTTCATTGGTAAAAAAGAACGTTCCAGCATCATCGGCTGTTCGTCGGCTAAACGAAGCCGAACCAATTCAAAAATCGGTTCTCCTAATGTAAGATTCAATTGACTTGCCAAATATTTATTTGCTTCGATTTTTTCAAAACTCAATATTTTGGTTTCCGGATGTTTCCCTAATGAGCGCATTTGTTCGGTAAAACTATAGGTTCCTGAAAGATTGGTCATATTTTTGCTTAAATCTGAAACAAAGGTCCCTTTTCCATGCTGCCGATAGATGTAGCCCATTTTTTCTAATTCCTGCAAAGCTAAACGTACAGTTGTCCGGCTCAATCCGTAATGTTCAGATAGTTCCCGTTCAGATGGAAGCATGTCATTTGCTTCCAGTTCTGTTTCGATCTTTTCTTTCAGCAAATCCACGAGCTGATCATAGAGAGGCTGCTTTTTCGGTGAATTTTTCATGGCTTCTCCTTTCTAACTGGTTACTACCACATGACCAATATAACTTTCTGCATTTAAGATGTCAACGTTTTTTTTAGATAAAAATAAAGATTGCATAAACCTTCTTAAAAAAACCTTTATACTAAGCCATTTATACACTTTATCCAATATAAAAATCTTTTTTATCATTTTGCCAAATTGTTATTATTTGTATTTTATTTTTAATACCAGTTCATACAAAAAGCGCAGAACTATACAAATAATTCTGCGTTTTGATTACTCGATTATCGGAGTAGATTATTTTGATTTTTTTGAAAGAAGAAGTTCGCTTGCCTTGTTTGCAATAGATTCTGTCAGCAGAACAGAAAAGTTGATTCCAGCACGCTTGCCTAATTTATCCGCCCATTTTGGGATCGTTAGTGTCTTTTTGATCAATTCGGTATCTTTTAAATACTTTGCAACATCTACGCGAATCAACGTCGCAAACGAGTGATTTTCGTATGTCAATTCATTTATAGGTGTAGGCTTTGGAAAGGAATCTTCATGTTCCATATAATCAGCAAGTACCATTCCAAGAACTTCCTGGGCCATTGCAATACCATACGAGATATCCTCTTCATTTATCCCAGTATAAGCTCCTTGAATATCAGGAAATTCAATGAAGTAGCCGCCACCTTCTTCCGGATGAAAAATAGCTGGATAAGTTTTAGCTAATGGTTCACTTAACATTTCCCTCAATCCTTTCTTCAAATGGATACAGGACTATTTTAATCCTGCATCCTTTAAAATTCTTTGCTCGAGCCCTCGTCCAAGATCTTGATTGCCATGAACAGGTACAGTGATTCTTACACCATTCTTATACAAATGATGATGAGAGCCTTCTTGACGCCGTTCTTGCCAACCATTTTTCTTCAACAATTTGAGCATCTCTTTTCCTGTAAGCGGCATATGCACTATACCTCCTTACACAAAACAGTTTAACACGTGCTGGCACGTATGTAAATTCTCCAGTAGTTTTTCAAGTGAATAAAACAAAAAAACCCAGAGAATCATTTTCTCTAGGTTCATTTTTTATCACAATAAGTGGTTTCTTAAAATTCTTCCATCTCAACTTCGACTCCGAAATGATCACTGATCACGGGGCCATTTTCTCCATCAAAAACGACTTGATGAGTGGTTACTTTAGCTTCTTTGGGCAACAAGATATAATCGATTCTCAACGCTTCCGTATTATCTGCCCAGCCGTCGATTTTTTTGACGACGGTGGCAGCGCCTGTTTTCTTTTCTGCCGCATAAAAGCTGTCGGCTAAACCAAGTGTTTCAAGTTCCAATAGTTGATAGCCGGGGCCAGGATCAGGATTATTGAAATCACCCATCAAAAACAGCGGACTGCTTTTTTCCAAAATCGACTGCAGGTTTCGCCATTCATAGGCAAATCCTTCTGTTTCATTTATCCACCAAGAAAAATGGCAACTTATGGCAGTTACTTTTTTCTCAACAATAATCGTTTCACCCAATAACAGTTTTCTTGTCCGATAATCAGCTGGATCATTCTTTTCGGAGACCAGAAATGCTTCTGGAGAAATCTCATGTTTTGAGAGAAGCGCATTCCCTTCTTGGTAGATATCATAACCGATATGACTCATTTCCCAGCTCCAAAAATAGCTAATTCCCGCTTTTTTCAAAAGTTGGACTAAACAATAGGCAAAGTTATCTGCATGGATCTCTGTCTGCTGGGGACAAGGACAAAAACCAGCTGGCTGCGTGATGACTTCTGACGCTGTTTTTTGGTTGACTTCTTGCAATGCGATCAGGTCATACGATTCTTGCGTGATTTTTTCTGCTAATTGCTGCAGTTTTTTCTCTGGATTTTCTTCAAGCCAGCTATGGGTATTCAATGTCAGGATCTTCATTTTCTGTTCCCTTCTTAAAATTCGATTGTTCCTATTGCCTCACGTTTTTGAACAGGTTTATAGTTTTCGATCGTTAATTTTTCAATTTTGTCGCTATTTGTGATAACTACCATGATCGTTGTTTCTTTGCCCGCTTCCTTGATTGTTTCAAGGTTCATTGAAGCGATTGTATCTCCTGCTTTTACATGCTGGCCTTCTGCGATGAAGATCTCAAACGCATCTTTTTTCATTTCAACAGTATCAATACCCATGTGGATCAGCACTTCGATACCATCTTCTGTTTTGATACCGATTGCATGTTTGCTTGGGAAGATACTTGCAATTTCTCCTGAGACTGGTGCAGTGATTTCTGATTTTTCAGGGATCAGCGCAAAGCCGTCGCCCATCATTTTTTGTGAAAAGACAGGATCAGAAACATCCGTCAAAGGAACCAATTGGCCGTCTGCAACAGCATAAAGTGTGTCTTTTTTCCCTAGAAAAGCAGTTGTTTCTGCTTTTTCTGCATGGGCAGTCGTTTCAACAATTGGCGGAATTTCTGCGCCAGAATCAAGCAAGTCTTCGATATCTGATTTCAACACATCTGCTTTTGGTCCGTATACAGCCTGCACGCCGTTATCTTTCACGATCAATCCCATTGCGCCCGCTTTTTTCCATTCCTCTTCTGAACCGACTTTTGACGGTTCTTTGACACTTACGCGAAGTCTTGTCATACAAGCATCTACGTCGCTGATGTTTTCTTTTCCGCCTAATAAATGAATGATCCGGATCACTTGCTCATCCGCAGAAACTGTTGTATTGCTTGTTTCAGTGGTACTGTCGTTATCATAATTTCCATTTCTTCCTGGTGTTGCATAATTGAATTTTTTGATTAGGAAGTTCGCAATAAAGTAAGTGGCTACACCAAATACGATGACGCATAAGACAAAATTGATCAAGTCGCCGCCAAGCCCTGCTTTGATAGCTAGCGGTGTTCGTGTCAATAATTCGATATTTCCAAATGAATGAACTCTTAAAGGCAAGATATCTGCCATTGCAAAAGCGGCTCCTTGGATCACTGCATAAACAGCATATAAAGGTACTGCAGCAAACATAAACATAAATTCCAGCGGCTCCGTAACACCTGTCAAGAAAACTGCAAGTGCTGCTGAAAGGTACATTGATTTGTATTTGTCTCGTTTATCTAAGTCAACATTTCGATACATCGCTAATGCCATACCCATCAAAATACCAGAAGAACCTATCATTTGCCCAACTTTGAAACGTGCAGGTGTCCAGTTTTGCAAAACAAAATCATATTGAGAAGCATCGCCTCTTAAGTTGACTAAGTCAGTCGCCCATGCTAGCCACAATGGATCTTGTCCAAATACTTGTGTTCCTGCTTGTGCGCCAGACAATATCTCGTAAGTTCCGCCCAATTGTGTGTAGTTGATTGGGATCGTCAGCATATGATGAAGTCCAAATGGCAGCAATAGCCGCTCTAATGTTCCGAATAAAAATGGCGCTAAAATCGGTGCACTATCTTGTGATTGTGCAATCCATAAACCAAAATTATTGATTCCTGCTTGGATATTCGGCCAAACAATAGCTAAAATAAGTGCGGTAATCGTTGACCATAAGATAACTACAAAAGGAACAAAGCGCTTTCCATTGAAGAAAGACAAAGCATCTGGCAGTTTTCTAAAGTTATAATACTTATTGTAAGCCATGGCTCCTACAAAACCTGCAATGATCCCAACAAAAACTCCCATATTTAGTGCTGGTGCTTCTAAAACACTTGTGAAAAATCCTTTGACCATGATTCTAGTACCAAACAACGTATGCGTAAATGCATCTTCATTTGCTAGCATTTCCGTTGTGACACCAAAAATCGCTCCTGTGATTCGGTTGATCAAAATAAAAGAGATACCCGCTGCAAATGCACCGCCAGCACGTTCTTTCGCCCAACTGCCCCCAATCGCTAAAGCAAACAGCAAATGGAGATTACCGATAACGGCCCAACCAATATTCTCAATAACTCCGCCTGTTGTTACCAATGGTGCAAAATCAGGATTGATCAAAGGAATCGATTTCCCGATACTGATCATCAACCCAGCAGCTGGCATAACTGCAATGACGACCATCAATGCTTTTCCGAACTTTTGCCAAAATTCAAAACTAAATAACTTCTTCATCTCTATTCTCCTTTATGCAATCGGTTTCGTTGGAATCATTATATCTCTCCTTTTCTGTTTTGTAAATGCTTTATTTTTATGTTTTTCCTCGTTGATTTCTTTTGTTCTGTTATATAAGCTGATTTTTTGTAAGCTATTTTTTATAAAAGAATCCCTTTTAAGACTGGATTGTAACAACATTTCATCAAAAAGTTCCTATTCTTGGAAATTTTTATATTGACTTACGCAATCGGTTGCGTTTATGATTGTCTTATCATTAGTCATACCACAGGAGGAAAACAATGAAACATATCAAACGTTTATTTCAAATCGATCCATGGAAAATCACGACACATACACTTGATAAACAAAATCTCCGCTTACAAGAATCTTTAACTAGTATTGGAAACGGCTACATGGGTATGCGCGGGAATTTTGAAGAATCTTACTCAGGCGACCATCACAAAGGAACTTACCTAGCTGGCGTTTGGTATCCTGACAAAACACGTGTCGGCTGGTGGAAAAATGGTTACCCTGAATATTTCGGCAAAGTGATCAATGCAGTTGATTTTATCGCAGCAGATATCTATCTTAATGGTGAAAAAATCGATTTAGCTGTGATAGAGCCAGAAGATTTTTACTTAGAATTAGATATGAAAAATGGTGTTCTTTCCAGAACATTTACGGTAAGTACTGCTGAAAGCAAAGTTCGTTTTTCTTTTGAACGTTTTTTGAGTATCACCGATAAAGAAATGGCTTATGTTCGGATTTCAGCGGAAATGATCCAAGGTAAAGGTTCTTTGAAATTTGTTTCTAAATTAGATGGTGATGTACGCAACGAAGACAGCAATTACGAAGAACATTTTTGGGAGCCTGTTGCAAACGGAACAAAGGATGAGATCGGCTTTTTAACAACAAAAACGATTCCTAATAATTTTGGGATCGATCGTTTTACAGTCACTGCTGCCATGCGTCATTTTGTGAATCAAACACTGATTACACCAGAATATACTTCAGAAAAACTTGCAGTAAATGCAACCTATTCTGCTGATTTAGAAGAAGGAGAACGTATTACTTTAGACAAGGAAATCGTTGTATTGACAAGCCGAGATGTGCCAGAAGAAGCACAAGCTGCCCAAGCGATTGATTACCTTCAAGAAAAAACACTTCCATATGACGAAGCAAAAAAACAGCAAAACGAAGCGTGGGAAAAACGCTGGCGCTTAGCGGACGTTCAGATCGACGGCGATGAAGAAGCACAACAAGGCATTCGTTTCAATCTGTTCCAGCTGTTTTCGACTTATTACGGCGAAGACGACCGTTTGAACATTGGCCCGAAAGGATTTACTGGCGAAAAATACGGCGGCGCTACTTACTGGGATACAGAAGCATATGCCGTACCGCTTTATCTTGCATTAGCAAAACCAGATGTGACGAAAAATCTTTTGAAATATCGACACAATCAACTGCCTCAAGCGCAACACAATGCGCAGCAGCAAGGGTTGAAAGGCGCGCTTTATCCAATGGTCACTTTTACTGGTGTTGAATGTCACAACGAATGGGAGATCACATTTGAAGAAATCCATCGAAATGGCGCAATCGCCTATGCTATCTATAATTACACAAATTATACAGGCGACACTGACTATTTGAAAAAAGAAGGTTTAGCTGTTCTGGCAGAGATCGCTCGTTTCTGGGCTGACCGTGTCCACTTCTCGAAACGTGCCGGCAAATACATGATCCACGGTGTCACTGGACCAAACGAATATGAGAACAACATCAATAACAATTGGTATACAAACACGATTGCTGCTTGGGTGTTAGATTACACACGTACGATGTATCAAAAATTTGCTGAAGAAGCAGCTGTTTCAATCGCTGAGGAAGAATTGGCACACTGGAAAGAAATCACAGAAAACATGTACTATCCAGTTGACGAAGAATTAGGGATTTTTGTCCAGCATGATACATTTTTAGATAAAGAATTAAAACCTGTCGCTGACCTTTTACCGGAAGAATTGCCGTTGAACCAGCATTGGTCTTGGGATAAAATTTTACGTTCATGCTTCATCAAACAAGCAGATGTTTTGCAGGGAATCTACTTCTTTGGCGATAACTTTAGTTTAGAAGAAAAACAGCGCAATTTTGATTTCTATGAGCCAATGACTGTCCACGAATCTTCCCTTTCTCCTTGCATCCACTCGATATTAGCAGCGGAACTAGGAATGGAAGAAAAAGCAGTCGAGATGTATCAGCGGACAGCTCGTCTTGATTTGGACAACTATAACAATGATACAGAAGACGGATTGCATATTACATCAATGACCGGCAGCTGGCTTGCAATCGTTCAAGGATTTGCGCAAATGAAAACAACAGATGACAAATTGCGGTTTGCACCTTTCTTGCCGAAAACTTGGAATGGCTACTCTTTCCACATCAATTATCGCGGCCGTTTGTTCTCTGTTTCTGTAGCCAACAACCAATTGACCTTTGAATTGCTTGACGGCGCTCCTCTTGAATTGACTGTTTATGGCGAAGAACAACTGCTTTCTGATACATTATCGCTTCCTTTGAGAAAGGGGAAACTCAATGTTTAAAGGTGTTTTATTTGATTTAGACGGCGTAATCACTGACACAGCGGAATTTCATTACCGCGCCTGGAAAAAACTTGGTTCAGAATTAGGGATCACGATTGACCGTGCTTTTAACGAAAGTCTAAAAGGAGTCAGCCGAGAAGACTCTTTGCGAAAGATTTTAGCTTTGAGCGAAAAGAATCCTGATCCTAAAGAATTTGCAGAATTGGCGCATCGAAAAAACAGCTACTACCTAGAAATGATCCAAGAAATCACACCAAAAGATGTATTTCCAGGTATCTTGCCGCTTCTAAAGCAGCTTCGAGAAGAAAATATCAAAATCGCTTTAGCCTCTGCCAGCAAAAATGGTCCATTTTTACTCGACAAATTAGGTCTTTCTGATTATTTCGATGCCATTGCTGATCCAGCAAAAGTCCATCAAGGCAAACCAGCGCCCGATATTTTCCTTCTGGCTGCAGAAGAAATCGGACTTCCAGCAGCGGATTGTATCGGGATCGAGGATGCAAAAGCAGGCATCCAAGCCGTCCAAGCAAGCGGTGCTTTTCCAATCGGCGTTGGACGCAAAGAAGATCTTGGCGAAGGATTTCCCATCGTGCCGGATACCACTTATCTTACCTTTGATTTTTTAAAGCAGGCAGATCGTCATGAGTAACGTTAAAGCTGCTATCGAAACAGTTGCAGATGGAAAATTAAAAAAAATCACTTTGAAGAATGACTTTTTAGAAGTCATTCTTCTTGATTATGGTGCACGTCTCCACCAGATTTTCGCTCCCGACCGCCAAGGAAAAAAAGAAAACGTCCTTCTTTCCTACGATGAGTTTTCAGATGTACTGAACGACCAAAGTTTTTTTGGTGCTACCATTGGACCAGTCGCTGGAAGAATCCGCCATGCACAATGGAAAGAACATACTCTCGAAAAAAATTGCGGCGAACATCATATCCACGGCGGTTCAAAGGGCTGGGCCCATCGTTATTGGAAAGTCAAAATCATTGAAGAAGCGGATGCTATAAGTGCCTTATTTTCTTTAACTGATGATGCTTCCGGCTATCCAGGACCTATCTATGCCGAGACTCGTTTTCGTTTAATCAGGAATCAGCTGGAAATGACGATTTCTGCCCAAAGCAGCCAGCAAACGATCGTCAATCCGACAAATCATGCCTATTTCAATCTTTCTGGTGATGGAAAACGCAATCTTTATACACATGAATTAGCCGTTGATTTAGAAGGAATCTTATCTTTAGACAAAGAACTTTTGCCTACTGGAGAAATCCTTCCCGAAAAAGACCTTCCCCTTCCTTTCAAAAAAAACACGGGATTCTCAGAGATTTTTTCTGCCTATCCACATGGGCTGGATGATGTTTTTGTCTTAGCTGAACCAAAACTGACTCATCCCAGCCTTCATCTGCAGGAAAAGGAATCCGGCAGACAGTTAGCTGTAGCAACAACAAATAAAAGTATGGTATTATTCTCTACGACAGGCTTCGAAGACACGTTTAAGATAAACGGAAAAGCAATGCATTCCAACTACGGACTCGCCATTGAACCGCAAGAATTCCCTGATCTTGCCAATTTTCCGCAATGGGGTTCTTCTGAGCTGGCGCCAGGACAAGTCAAGACTTGCAGAACAATATATACATTTACTGCATCCTAGTGAAAAAAGGAGAAAAAAGATGACGATTACAGTAAAAGACGTCGCTAAAAAAGCAGGTGTCGCAACTTCCACTGTTTCCAGAGTGATCAACGACCATCCAAGTATTTCTGAGGCAACGAAAAAAAAAGTCCGGAAAGTCATGGATGAACTTGGTTATGTTCCGAACATTACTGCCAGAAATCTTGGTAAAAGGATCTCAAGCGCGATTGGCGTTATCTTGCCTCCTTTAGATTCAAAAGAACGATTAGGCAACCCTTTCTATTTGGAAATCTTAGAAGCAATCAACGAAGAAGCGCGGCTTTACGATATGACGACAGCTGTAGCTACAGCAAAAAGCTTCGACCTGCTTCTTGAAAATGTACAGCGGATGCATTTGCAAAAACAAGTGGACGGATTTATCCTTGTTTATTCTGACAGCGATGATCCTGTTATCGATTATCTTTACCAAAATAACATTCCTTTCACTCTGATCGGTCAGCCTTACAAAAATGAAAATGATATCGTATATGTTGACAATGATAATCAGCTTTTAGGTAAGCAAGCAACAGAATTTTTGATCCAGAATGGACACAAAAACATTCTTTTCGTTACGAATACGACCCACGAAAGTTTGTATTTTGAACGTTATTTTGGTTATCAAAAAGCAATGATGCTTTCCTCTCTTCCCGCCTTTCCAAGCGTTGCGTTGGAACAACCGGAAGATTATTTAGACTTTGAAGATGTCCTTGCTTCTTCCCAAGCAACGGCATTGGTCGTCATTGATGATATTTTTGCATTGCGGACCATGCAGCTAGCTGAGATGTATGGGTATTCCGTTCCTGACACGCTTTCTGTGATCAGCTTCAACAACTCGATTTTCGCGACACTCACTCACCCTTATTTGACAAGTATCGATATCGATATCTCAGAATTAGGGCGCGCAGCGATGAAAAAATTGCGGGAACAAATCCACGAAGATTTCACAAATGGTGTCCGATTCGTCGTACCGCACAAATTGATCAAAAGAGAAACAGTTATCCCAATCCAGGAATAACAGCAAAGAGACCAGGGCTTTTTCAAGTCCTGGTCTCTTTTGTATTTACTTGTTTTATTTTCAATCAGAAAACACTACTCAATGATTTTCTTTACCTTAAATTCTTTTCCATGCTCTTTTGACGGCAATGTTTCTGGCAATTCAAAAAGCAGTTGTTCATTGTTTTCTTCATCTTCCACGATGACGAAGCGTCCTTTTTTTCCGCGTTTATCTTGTTCGATCTGGACTGTCCGCATCAATTCTTTGGTGTCTTTGCTTGAGGCAAGTGCATTTCCTAAGTTAAAAAAGACTGATTCTTCCATCATGATCCACCTCACATGCTTTTTCTTTTACCTTAACATAAATATGTGATATAAAACAAAAATAACCTTTACTACTTCTGTATTTTCGTAAAGGAATGAGCTATACTAAGAAAAACTAAACAGGTTGCTTCCTGTTTCAGTGAAACTGCATCAGAAAATATTGGAGGAATTGAAATGACAAGTCGAAGCAGCAACCGGCAGCAAAGTTCAAAAAAATCAACAGGACTTTGGGTCGGCGGAGGAATTGCCGCTCTATTGCTTCTCGGAGGCGGATATTTCGGATTTACCGCTTATCAAACAAACCAGCAGCTGGAGAAAAACAAACAAGTCGCAGAAAAGTTCACAAAAGATCTTGAAAAGCAGAAATTCGATGATTTAGATCAGCTGGTTTCCAGTAAAAAATCTGAAAACAGCGATTATGCAACACAAGATATCGCAGACAAGTATCAAACGATTTTTTCAGGGATCACAGCAGAGAATATTGATGTCAAAAATCTGAAAGTAAAAAAAGATCAAGATACATATACGTTTACTTACACCCTTTCCATGACTACTGCATTAGGAAAATTGAAAGATTTAGATTATAAAGGGACTTTGACAGAAGAAGACGGACAGCCGCGCATCAAATGGGCACCAAATTTGATCTTTCCTCAAATGAGCGGTCAAGATAAAGTATCAATCAGCGTCGATGAACCTGCACGCGGAACCATCACCGACAGAAACGGCAAAGAATTGGCCGTCAATCAAGAATTCGATCAAATCGGTGTCATTCCTAACAAATTAGGCAGCGGCGACGAAAAAACAGCGAATATCAAACAAATTGCTGAAAAATACGAATTGACTGAACAAGAAATCAATGATGCTTTGAGTCAAAGCTGGGTCCAAGATGACTACTTTGTCCCACTAAAAACATTGGAGCTGGGCGAAGCCATAACTGAACTTCCTACAGGCGTGACAACACAGACCGTGACGATGCGCTACTATCCATTAAAAGAAGCTGCCGCACAATTAGTGGGTTATGTCGGAACGATCAGTGCTGACGATATCAAAGAAAATCCTGATCTTCCAAGCAGCGGTGTTGTTGGAAAAACAGGCTTAGAAGCAAGTTTTGATGAAAAGCTTCGCGGTTCTTCTGGCGGTACCTTAGCAGTAACAGATGCAGACGGAAATGAAAAAGAAGTCTTGACTCAAGTAGAGAAAAAAGACGGCGAAGATGTGCAATTGACGATCGACAGCCAAGCGCAGCAATTGGCTTTCCAAGAACTTGATAATCAAAAAGGTTCTGCAGTCGTGACAAATCCGCAAAATGGCGATCTTTTAGCTGCGGTCAGCTCACCAAGTTATGATCCTAATTTAATGGCACACGGTATCTCACAAGAACAATATGATGCTTACAGCAATGACGAGGCACATCCATTCACAAGCCGATTTACGAATCGTTACGCTCCCGGTTCTACTTTTAAAACCATTACAGCTGCGATTGGATTAGACGCAGGAACGATTGATCCTAGTGAACAACTGCAAATCAACGGCTTGAAATGGCAAAAAGATTCTTCTTGGGGAAGTTATGAAGTCACACGTGTTTCGGATACACAAAGTGCTGTTGATTTAAAAACAGCTTTAGTTTATTCAGATAACATCTATATGGCTCAACAAACATTGAAAATGGGAGCAAAAACCTTTATTGATGGTTTAGACAAATTTATTTTTGGCGAAAAATTAGACTTGCCGATTGCTATGAATCCGGCACAAATCTCTAATGACGGAAAATTGGATAAAGAAGTCTTACTGGCTGACACTGGTTACGGACAAGGCGAGCTTTTGATCAATCCGATCCAACAAGCAACAATGTACAGCGTTTTTGCAAATAACGGTACACTAGTTTATCCAAGAATCCTTGCTTCTGAAGAAACAAAAACAAAAGCAAATGTCATTTCAGAAAATGCTGCCTCCACTGTTACGACCGATATGCAGGCAGTCGTCAGTGATCCAAATGGAACGGCGCACAACTTAGCTGCTTTAGGTATCCCATTAGCCGCTAAGACAGGTACAGCCGAAATCAAAGAAAAACAAGATGAAAAAGGAACAGAAAACAGCTTCTTGTTCGCGTTCAATCCAGAGAAAAAGAACTATCTTGTGGTCAACTTCTTAGAAGATCGCGGCGAAGGCCAAAGCGCTGCAAATCACAGCGATGCTTTACTCAACTATTTGAACACCTTGAATTGATTTCACTTATAAAAAAGAACAGCCGCACAGTAAATGTGCAGCTGTTCTTTTTCGTTTATAGAATTAGTCCACAACTCTTGCCAAGAAATATTTTTTCTTCCCTTTGCGGATAACTACGAATCGGCCATCAAATTGTTCAGATGGATCAATCATGTATTCTAAGTCTGTGACACGCTCTCCGTTGATGCGGATTGCTCCGTTTTTAACATCTTCCCGAGCTTGACGTTTTGATGGTTCGATTTTTGTTGCGACCAGCAATTCGATGATATTTTCTGGTTGGCTTGAGATTTCAACATTTGGCATTTTTTCAAAACCTTGTGCAATCTCATCTGCTGTCAATTCTTTGATGTTGCCAGAGAATAATGCTTCTGTGATTTTTTGTGCTTCTTTCAGTTCTGCTTCACTGTGGACAAATGTCGTTACTTCTTCTGCTAAACGGCGTTGTGCTTCACGTTTTTCAGGTTCTTCTGCTACTTTTTTCTCCAATTCAGCGATTTCTTCTTGTGAAAGGAACGTAAAGAATTTCAAGTATTTCACTACATCGCGATCATCTTGGTTCAACCAGAATTGATAGAATTCAAATGGTGAAGTTTTCTTTGGATCAAGCCAGATCGCGCCGCCTGCTGTTTTACCGAATTTCGTACCGTCCGCTTTCAGCATCAATGGGATCGTCAAACCAAATCCTTCTGCTTCTGGGCCTTCCAACTTACGCAAAAGATCCAATCCAGCAGTAATATTCCCCCACTGATCTGCTCCTCCGATTTGCAATTGTACATCATGGGTACGGTATAAATGAAGGAAGTCGATCGATTGTAAAATTTGGTAAGTAAATTCTGTAAAGGAGATACCTACTTCTAAACGACTTGAAACGATATCTTTAGCTAACATTGTATTGATATTGAAATGTTTTCCGTAATCTCTTAGAAATTCAAGTAATGAGATTTCTGACAACCAGTCATAGTTGTTCACAAATGTGATGTTTGCACCTTCGCCAAATAGTTTGCGCATTTGATTTGTCAGTGCATCAACATTATGCTGCACTTGTTCCATCGTTTGCAAGACACGTTCTGTTTTTCTTCCGCTTGGGTCGCCGATCGTACCTGTTCCGCCGCCGATCAAGATATATGGATGATGTCCAGCAAGCTGGAACCGTTTCATCATCATGAAAGGAATCAAGTGGCCAATGTGCATAGAATCGCCAGTAGGATCTACACCGCAATAAAGAGAAATACTTTTCTCCTCAACAAGTTCGCGAAGTCTTTCTTCATTTGTCTGCTGATTGATGGCGTCGCGCCATGTTAGTTCGTCAATGATATTCATTCTTTTCCACTCCTAGTTATTTTTTAACAAGCAATTGCTGTTTTTATTTGTAAAACTTGTACAGGACTGCAATAAAAAAATCCCTTGGCAAAAACAGCCAAGGGACGAAAAATCGCGGTACCACCCAATTTATACGTAAAAACGTATCACTCAAGCATTTAACGCTGCCGCGTGACATTTCTGTCAAAGACTCCTGGAATGTACTTCGTTTTAAAGCATGTGCTAGTTCGCAGCAGCCACTAGCTTTCTGAAACATTGGCTTTATCCCTACTTCGTTCCATTCAACATCTTGTTATCTATCCAACTAGTACAATCATAGAGGGCAATATTTTTTTTGTCAATAAAAATTGTACTATTTGCCAAAAATATAAGACAATATGCTTTGGTATTTGGTGCAGCTTCGATACAATTTAGAAGAGAGGTCGTGAAAGAACCGTTCAGCTTCAAGCAGTAACGAAGAAAAACACAAAATAGCTTCTCATATTTTTGTTTTTTTGAGTTACTGCCGAAGAAGCTGGTTCTTGAACACCGTTTATAGAGAGGTCATTTTCTCAGTGTCCTGATCCGAGCGTTAAGACTCTTTTCAGCGGGGAAACAGCTTTTCCATGTTTTTCCGTTGAAAAGCTTAACGCCGAGGAGCAACTGAGAAAATACCGTTGAAGAGAGGTCGTGAGCAGCATGTTCTGCTTCAAGAATTAAGAATGCCAAATTAGAAATAGCACTTCATATTTTTAATTTGGCCGGCTTAATTCCGAAGAAGCAATGCTGGGAACACCGTTTATGGGGAAGTCGTGAAAGAGCCATTCAGCTTCAAGCAGTAACTCAAAAAACATAAAATAGCTTCTCATATTTTTGTTTTTTGAGTTAATGCCGAAGAAGCTGGTTCTTGAACATTCTCCACAGAAAGATTCCAATTTTCCAACTTGCTTCGCCACTATTTTATCTGTAAGTCACAACTTTACAAATTTTGAATTAGGAGTTTTCACAATGAAACCAGAACAAAAAAAATTACTTGGTATGATGTCACTTATCGCAATTATTCTTTCTATCCTCAGTCTTTTGCTCATTTTCCAATTTGCTTCTCCAAAGCAGACACCGCAAGAGATTACTCAAGAAACACACGAACAAGTTCAAGAAAAGAAAACTATTTCGCAAGCAGAACAGCTGGCTCAAGGGTATAACTACGACGAAGCTCTTTCTTTACTAAAAAATGACGACAGTAAGGAAGCTTCCTCTTTGCAGAAAAAAATAACAGATGAAAAACAGCAGCTGGTCGCTTGGAAAGATCCTGATACCTTTTCTCACCTGTTTTTCCACAGTTTGATCGTCGACCCGCAAAAAGCATTCAGCACACCACAGGCAAAAGGTTATAAAGATTATATGGTCACGATCCCTGAATTCAAACAGACGATCCAAGAACTTTACCAAAACGGATATGTACTTGTAGATATCAATAAACTTGTCCAAAAAAATGATGCCGGAAACCTTGAATTTGTTGGGATTTCTTTACCTAAAGATAAAAAACCGCTGATCCTTTCTCAAGACGATGTCAGCTATTATGAATATATGCATGATTCTGGTTTTCCAGATCAGCTGGTTGCGACAGATGCCGGTGTAAAGAATACTTATCAGCAAAACGGCAAAAAAGAAACGGGTGATTTTGACATGGTTCCCTTGCTGGATTCCTTTATCAAAGAACATCCAGACTTTTCTTATCAAGGAGCAAAAGGAACCCTAGCTCTTACTGGGTACAACGGCGTCCTCGGCTATCGCACATCAAAATCTCAATATGGCGATACAAAAACGACACAATCAGAAATCGAAAAAGCAAAAAAAGTCGCACAACAGCTTAAAAATGAAGGCTGGACTTTCGCCTCTCATTCTTGGGGACACATCAATATGACCACTTCAAGTTTGGCTGAAGTTGAAGCAGATAATACACTTTGGCAGCAAGAAGTCGCACCAATCGTCGGCAAAACATCTATTTTGATCTATCCTTTCGGCGCTGATATCGGCGATTGGCATTCATACGATGAAACCAATGGCAAGTTTGCTTACTTAAAAGAACAGGGATTTGATATTTTCTGTAACGTAGACGCTACGACTAAGGCTTGGGGTCAGCTAGGCACTGATTTTTATCGAAATGCTCGAATCAATGTCGACGGCATTCGGTTTGATTCAGAGTTGTCAGGCAAAAACACTGTCCTTGATGATTTTATCTCAGTGAAAGATGTATACGACGGAAAATCTCGAGGAATGTAGCACTTATCTTGAAACTTAAATAACGGGAGGGAAATCAGAATGAACGATTTCCCTCCCGTTATTTTATTTTAAAAAAATCAATACAAACCGAAATGCTGATAAAATTCAAATAGATTGTAGATTTCTCTGGCATTAGGAAAAACAGAGATCCCAAAAATCGGGATACTGAAAGTAGTTGCTAGTGTAATGTTCGAAATGATGCAATCAAACTTTTCTTTATGGAGCATTTCTTTGGTCAGCGAAGGTGTTGTATTTGCCGCAAAGTGATACCGATTCCCTAAATGATGTTCAAGTTTCTTTATCATGTATTTCGCGTAGTTTCCATTATCATTCGTCACGACAAGCGCCTTGATCCGCCTGCTTTTTTCTATTTTCTTTAAAAGTGCTGGCCAATTCAAAATGATTTCTGAAACGCAGCTTTGGATAAAAGAGTCCGCAACTTTCATATCCGCCTGCTTCAAATGATTTTTTAAATTGACTTTCATTGCTTCAAGTTCCGGCTGTACATATTTTAAGATCGATTGATTTTTGTCATATAAAAGATAGCTCGGTATCTCTTGGCAGTTCAGACGATAAATTATTTTTTGTCTGGTTTTTGCTCGGTCTTCATTGATCAACTGATACTTTCTTTCTAATTTTCTGATAAACGAATCGATGTTTTCAACGATTTTGCTGGAAGAACTAAATGATAAGTTTGATTCTTTGCTTCCTAAAACAGGATAGATCATGGTTGGATCGAATATATAATCCAACAGTTCTTTATTCAAAAGTTTATCAGTTATGGGTAAATGCAGCTTTTTTTCCAATATTTTTTTAAATTGGAAATTTTGTTTCGCTTTCTTTTGGTTCGAAAGCATTCCTTTTTCTATTTGCAAAAGGCGACTAGCCACTAAAAAATGCAGCATCTGCTGTTCTTTTGAATCAAGTGCAGCCGCTTGTTCCTCTAGTTTATTTTCAGAAAGGAAATCTTGAACGAGTTTCTCGATCCACTGGCAAAAGTGTATCGGGAAGGCATTTTCGAAATAATGGTATTTTTCAGATAGAAATTGGATCGTCAGCTCTGTGATCAGCTGGTCATCACCAGAAAGTTTAATCAGTCCTTGGATAGTCAGATGATAGTCTTTCAGCAGTGTTCTTACTTTCGCAGCGATTCTTCTAAGGGTACTTTCTGAAACAAACAAACCTTCTGCTAATGTAAAATAATCTTCGTAATTTTTCAGTAAAATTGCTTCTAAATACCGGAACTCCAACGATTCTTCCATAATGATCCGATAAATATAATCTTCTGTGATGTGTGAGGAAATAGCTGCCGAAACGCCCGATTCCCGTTCCATCAAAATTTCGATTCCTTTAGCATAAGTATTGATTTCTGCCAAATCCGTTCGCAAGGTTTTCGAGGAGCAATCCAACATCACTTCCAAATCACCAAAACGATACTTTTTCCCTTCAAAGAGTATTTCCAGCAATCGCAATTGCCGCTGCAATTTTTTTGATAGAAGAGTCAATTGTCTACTCACCTCATTTTCTTTCCTTTTTATTCTATATAAAAAGCACTCAAACACGGTTTTCCCTTTATTTGAGTGCTTCTTACTATTTTATTTTAATGTGTTTTCCTCTTAGATTTGTAACTAGTTTTTCTTGATTGAATAAAAAGTGGTCCAAATGTATTTATCGGAAAAAACCTTGGTTATTTTACTGTCTTTTTAGCGGCTTTTCTTTTCTTCCAATAAACGATTCCGCCGACAAGAGCAAGAAGCGACAGACCTGCGACCGATAATGCTGTACTTCGTGTTGCATTTGTTTGCGGCAAGTTGCCTCTATCGATCGTATCCATATTAGATTCTTGTTCTCCTTCAGCTTGCGGCGCCGGTTCAGGTTCATTTGGCGTTGGTGCTTCTTGTCTTGGTGAATCTTCTGGGTTTGGTGCTCCTGGTCCATCGGTTTCTCCTGTTTCTTCTGATCCTCCTGCTCCTGGAAGTTCACCAGGCGGCAGCGGTTCATCTTCGCCAAATCGTCCCTGTTCTACGATTTGATAAGTGACTTCTCCAGAGGTTGTAAAGCGGCCAAACGTACGATCTGTCGTTACTGTTACATTTGCAGTTCTGTTTCCTAAACGTGTCGTATCTACTTCTGAATCAAGGGTAACGGTATATGCCCGTTCAGGAACAGGTACGCCGTTGACTGTTACATCTAGGACAAAAGCACTTGCCTCTACGACGATCGATTCTTGTTCCATGCTGACATTACTTGATTCAAATGCCAACACACCAGTCGGCTCAAAACCATAAGGCGTCACATCATAATAGGCATAATGACCACCATAAGTGTAATCCTGTGCTGTTCCTTCAAACATCAACAAGTTATTTTCACCTAGTTGAGAATGATAGATTTTTACTGTATCATCAACCGAAATTTCCAATGGCTGACCGTTATTGAAACGCGCGATTGCTTGACCAATCGTGATATTGCCTCTGACTTCATAATTGAAGCGGCTTCTGCCATTTCTTAAGACTTCGATGCGGTAATAAACATCCCGATCCGCGATTTCTGTGATTCGGTCTGTCAAGTTTGTCTCGCTTGCTCCTTGCACAGAATGAAGCATCAATCGGTCGTTTTGGTTGATCAAACTGAATGCCCCGACTGTTTCATCGTTCCCGTTTTTAACGCGTAACGCTTCGCCCCATTCAACGGTGTATGGTACTTCGACTTCTGTAGAGGTGCCGTTGTTCAAAGCAGTGATTCTGACTTTCACTGTTTTTTCGCCCACACTTGATGTATCAAATTCTTCCAATTTATCTACTCTGTAAAGTGAATTTGTCAATACTTCACCATTGAAAGTTACATTTCTTACCAAATCCGCCCCAGTAATTTCTGTGCCATCTTGTCCTAAAACAAATCTTTGAGAAATCGTGTCTGCTTGGATAGCTGAAATTGGTTCAAAACCATTGTTAGTAACTTTATACTGTGCGAAATTCGTTCCGCCAGTAAAATCTCTTGCGATGTTGTCGCGCATCAATAAATTGCCTTTGTCTGGCTCCGCATGGAAAACTCTAACAACAGAACCTTCCGAAACAGCAAGCGGACGTCCATTGTTGAATCTTGAGATTGCCTGTCTGATCGTCGTATTTCCTGTGACTTCATAACGGAAACCTTGTTCTCTGGATAACTGCGGTGTCCCTGTGAATTGTCGTGCAATCACGTCTTCTTCGGTTTCTTCCTCTCTTGGCTCTTCAACCTCGATACGGTAATAAACACCGCGGCCAAAGACATTATTAACTGGCGAGTCTAAATCTGTTTCGCTGTCTCCAGCTGTTGAATGGATAAACGCTTGGTCTCCTTGACCAACAAACGTAAATGAACCAACAATCGCATCTTCTAATCCTTTTAGAACGATGGTACTTCCCCAGTTTACTTCATAAGGTACTTCAACTTCTGCAGAAGCCAAGCCATCTTTTAAGCGCACACGCAATCGAATATTTCTTTCTCCGACTGTCGAAGTGTCGAAATCATTCAATTGCTCTACTTCATATAACTCTTGGTCGATCGTTTTGCCGTTTATCGTGACATTTTCCAACAACTGTGAAAGATCAATATTACTTGTATCTTCTGCTAAATCAAATGTTCGAGGACTTGCAGTCGCTTCCATCACTGGGAATGGATCAAAACCGAATGCTGTCACACGATAATACGCATAATCAGCGCCATAAGTGAAATCTTCCTCTTGTTCGTTGATCATCACCACTGAACGATTTCCTGTGTTGTTTGGATGGTAGATTCGGACCACATCGTTTAATTGGACGTCCACGATATTATTCGCATTCCCAAAGCTATTCCTGATTTGACGTAATGTTGCACGATTCGTGATTGCTTGATGATAAATAACACGATCGTTACGCAACACATCAAATGTATAGTAAACATCAAATGGTGCTTCACCCGATCCTACAGCGGCATCTAAAGAAGTAGCTGTCCCTGGTGTCATGATGATACCCGCTGTTGCATTCGCTGTATTTCCTAAACGTAGTGAAAATGCACCAGCCGATCCGCCATTATGCGATTTAAGGAACAAGGTATGTCCCCAGCGAACATTCACTGTTGTTTCTGCTGTTCCTTTGATCATCACATTGTTGACAGGATGTCTTGTTTGAACTGTTAGTCTTATCGTTTGAGGTCCGGCTGTTTGATGATCCGGTTCCATTGACTCTGCCGCCACAAATTGAAGTTGTGACAAATCAACTGGTTCACCAAACATCGTTACTTCTTCAATATAATCTCTGAAATTCGACGCCAACGCTGGATACGTTTGTCCAAGCGCACGATCTTCGACAGGTTTTAATTTCATATGCAACCCTGGATGAGGAATTACTTCCATTTCCACCAGGCTGGTAGCTTCTCTTCCATCTGAGGTGACGGCCCTTGCACGCCAAGTCTGTCTACCTGCTTGAAGAGTATTGGGATTATCGATCCATTCTACTCTATAGTTATCTCCACCATTTTGAATATCAAAATAGTCAGCAGCATTTGGCATGGCTGAATATTGATAAATTGAGTGTTCACCCGGTTTAGGAAGCATTTCTAAATTACGAAATTCAATAGTGATCGGCACTGATATTTCATGTACACGCTCTGTATCATCATTTACTCTAACCATCGTATTTTGTCGGCCAACTCTATTCATATCAGGCGGTGATGCCCAACTATAACGAACAGTACCTCGATGGTTATTTACAGATTCGATAAATAGTGACGGCTCAGGAACTCTGTCTCCTTGTAAAAATACATGGTCTTCTCTTCCTATCACTTGAAGACGTCCAATTGTTTGTTCAGCAGTAGGAAATCTAACTGTAAAAGGCACTATCATTCTTCGAAAACCACGTCTACTGTGAAAACCTATCATTACAGTAGGGTGGCGGAATGTCTCTTCTCTAAGTCCCCCAATTTGACGTCTGGTAAAAGTCATTCCAATCGAACTACCTGCAGCTCCTCCCGGTCCTCCACTGAGATCGCCTCCTCCTCTAAAATTAATCCCCCAATTACCTGATTGAGATGAATAGTTTAAATCATTCATCGATCCGTTCAATCCCACACGAACCCAGTTATCAGTAACAAAATCAGATGGTATATCTGGTCTGTAAAAATGTTGGTTATACACATCAAACATTCGATATATAAATGAATCAAAAACAAATCTTTCGCCTACATTGAATGAGTGATTGGAAATATTAAAGTGCTGCGCCTGAATATGATATTCAAGATACTTTATAGCTGTTTTTAATACCTCTTCGTCATATGCAGCATCATTTCTTTCTATTTTTTCTGTTGATAACGGTCCTGCCGGTGCAGAGATTTTTTCTTCTGATTCTTCTACCTGCTCAACGTCTTTTTCCTCTTCTTTTGGTTCTTCTTTGGCTTCTTTTGCTGCCTCTGCCTTCTCCTCTTCTTCCTGTCTCCTCGTCGCCCGGCTGATCCTATTTTCCCGACTTCTGCTTAACGCACTGGTTGCTTCCACCACTGTGCCGCTGCTGCTTCCTAGAATGATCCCCAGAACGAGTGCGCTGTTCAGCATTTTTTTCCAAATTTTCATAAGCCCCTCCTTTTGATTTTTCTGTTCAAGATGGTTAAAGGAGTTCTGCCATTATTCTGCGGATGTAAAAACTCAAGTGATACACATATGTAACGATTGCTGACATCCCTTCTTTCCATCTTTTTCACCCATCTTTTGTTTTTTTATAATAGCCCTAGCTGTTTTTCTATTTGCCAGTTTTTTGACTTTGCTTCTGCTATTTGCTTCTATACCGTTTTTTTATTGGACTGTTTGTTTTTTGGATCTTCCTTTCATACTGTATTTGGAAAAGTCATTAAACTTTACCCTCCTAAGTTTAAAATGAAAGATTTTTTTTCGTAACGTCAATTTTTCTCTGTTAAAATGCGGTTTTTGAAAGACCGCACAAAAAAACGAGAAACTTCTATTATTTAGTAAAAGAAGTTTCTCGTTTTTCATTTATTCAAAAAATCAGCTCAAATATTCTTTCGCGATGTCTTGGTAGCGGACGATCATATCCAAATAGTTGTCGATCTCCACATATTCATCGATTTGATGCGGTAATTTCGGCATTCCTGGACCAAAAACAACCAAGTCGAAAGAATTATCCGACTTCGTAAATTCCGCTGCATCCGTTGTGCCGGCTGCTGTGATCAAAGGCAGTGCCTCTGAAAATTGATTTTGGATGACTTTGATTAGTTTCGAATCTTTTTTTGCCTGAACAGGAACTTTATTGTAATCGATCGTCACTTCCAATGTACCGTCCAGTTCTAATGTCAATTGTTCTGCTGTTGTTTGAAGCAGTTCAATGATCTGTTCATTGTCATATTCAGGAATCGAACGGATATTGCCTTGTAAAACCGCTTCTCCAGGAATACTGTTGACTTGGTTTCCGCCTCGGATAACGGTTACATTGTGGATTGTTCGTCCCAATTCTTGATTTTCATATTTATTAGTTATTTCTGACATCTTTTCGTTGATACGCGTAATAAATTGGTTGAGTAGATTGATGGCATTGATTCCTTCTTCCGGCATAGAACTATGGGCTTCTTTACCTATAGCCTTCACTGAATAGTTCAATGAACCCATGTGCGCATACATCAAATTGTAATTAGTCGGTTCGCCAATGATCAGTCCATCCAAGTCATCTGCATAACCTAATTTCGTCAATTGTTCTGCACCAAGTTCACCTACTTCTTCCCCCACTGTCGCAAGAAGCCGTACTTTTCCTTTAAGCGGTGTATCTTTTAGTTCGATCATCGCAATCACCATCGCTGCAAGTCCGCTCTTCATGTCGGTACTGCCGCGTCCATATAACCGATTGCCGTCGATTTCTGCTTCAAAAGGAGGAAAGGTCCACGAATGTTCTTCGCCTGCATCTACGACATCCATATGTCCTGTAAAACCAAGGATCGGTCCCTCACTGCCGATTTCTGCAATCAGATTACAGCGTCCCTCAGAATAAGAAATCAGTTGTGAGTGGATTCGATGCTCTTTTAAAAGCTGCTGCAAATAACTAGCGACCTCTTCTTCGTTGCCATTGACTGATTTGATCCTTACTATATCTTGTAATACTTTGATTTTTTCTTCTTTATCCATTTTCTTAACCTCCAGACATACTTTTTTCATCATAATTTAATAATAACACACCGAATCCTGTCAGCAAAAAAATCGAATCGTTGAGGTTATACTATATAGTAACTATGCGAAATGGAGGGCTTATAATGAACCGAATCAATTTGATTTGTCTTGGCGTAGCAGATATGTCGCGAGCACTTGCTTTTTATAAAGAAATCGGCTTTAAAACCTATGAAGCTTCCGCAAATCCGCCTATTGTTTTTTTCGATAATGAAGGAACGAAATTAGAGTTGTTTCCTATAGAAGAATTGGCAAAAGACATCAATGAAGAAAATCCGCCGCAACCGCAAAAAAACGGTTTTTCCGGCATTACATTTGCTATCAATACCAAATCAGCGGAAGAAGTAGATCTGCTGATGGAAAACGTCCGCAAAGCTGGCGGAAAAATCGTCAAAAAGCCAGAAAAAAACGCACTTTGGGACGGCTATACAGGCTACTTTACAGATCTTGACGGCTATTATTGGGAAGTTGCTTATGGCAAATCTTGGGCTTTTGACGAAAATAATATGTTGGTCATTGAATAAAAAAAGCCGATGGAACAATCTCTATTGTTCCATCGGCTCTTTATTATTATGCTTTATTTGTAACTGTTCCGACTGGTTCATTTGCTTGAACTTCGCGACCAGATTCGATGGCTAATTCTTGCACTTTGTCCCCATTTGTAAAGACAACGATCATGTCTGATTTTTTACCTGAAGCTTGCAGAGAAGCAAGATCAACAAGAGCAATCAGTTGTCCGCGGCCAACTCTTTGTCCTTCTTCGATATACAATGTGAATGGTTCACCTTTTAGATCAACCGTATTGATCCCCATATGAAGCAAGACTTCGATACCAGAATCAGTTTGGATACCAACTGCATGTTTTGTTGGGAAGATATTGACGATCGTTCCTGAGATTGGAGAGAAGATCTCACCAGTTGTTGGCAATACGGCATAACCGTCACCCATCATTTTTTCAGCAAAAACATCATCAGATACTTCTGTGATCGGGATCAAACGACCATTTGCTACTGCAAAGACATCTTGTGTCAGAGGACCTTCAACCACTGTTTCTGTTCGTACAGCTGCTACACTTGGCTGTTGTGCTGCTGGTGCAGTTTGTACACCTGCGCCGCCATGTAGTTTAGACATTTCGTCCGCCACGAATTGAACTTCGGTACCAACGATAACTTGGATATTTTTATCATCGATTACTTTTACGCCTGGAACACCTGTTGATTTGATTTTGCTTTGATCAACATTGCCTGTGTCTTTTACTTGCAGACGTAGACGTGTTGTACAGTTGTCGATTGCTGTTACGTTTGCTGCTCCGCCTAAACCTGCATAGATTTGGTTAGCTAAAGCGGCAAATTTGTCGTCTCCTGTGGCGATATCTGGTGTTTCTTCGCCTGTACCTTCTTCGCGACCTGGTGTCATCAAGTTGAATTTTTGGATCGCAAAGCGGAAACCGAAGTAATAGATTACAGCAAAAACTAAACCTTGAACGATCAGCATCAATGGTTGGTTTGCTACTGGGTTTTTCAATGATAAGAAGTAATCTACAAAACCAGCACTAAACGCAAAACCTGCTGTCCAATGGAAGAATGCACTAACTGCTAATGAAAGACCCATAAATACTGCGTGAAGTACATATAGAGGCCAAGCAACGAACATGAATGAGAATTCAAGCGGTTCTGTCACCCCTGTAAAGAATGAAGCAAAAGCTGCTGCTACCATCAATGATGCTGTAACTTTTTTCTTTTCTGGACGAGCACATTGATAGATGGCAAATGCACCTGCTGGCAAACCAAACATCATAACTGGGAAGAAACCAGCTTGGTACATCCCTGTTTGACCAACGATAGCTGTTCCATTGTCTAATGCTTGCTGACCAGCTAAGAAATTACCGATATCATTGATTCCTGCCACGTCAAACCAGAATACAGAGTTCAATGCGTGGTGCAAACCAGTTGGGATCAATAGACGGTTGAAGAAGCCATACAAACCAGCTCCGACAAATCCTAGACCAGAAATCATTTTACCAAAGGAAACAAGTACATCGTATACGCTAGGCCAAATAAATAATAAAATGGCTGAAATCACTAACATACCTAGAGCAGACATGATTGGTACTAGTCGTTTCCCACTAAAGAAAGACAGAGCCATTGGTAATTTTACATTGCTGAAACGATTATACATTGCTGCCGCAGTAAGACCTGCGATGATTCCGACAAATACGTTGTTGCCCATGCTGTTGAATGCAGGGTTAACGTCTGCCAAATCTTTTAATCCTAATAAACTTTGAACAGATGTTGGATCTAAAACAGTTTGAGGGACTAAATAAGCCACCAAACCAGCTAATGCAGCTGACCCATCTTTATCTTTAGACATCCCTAATGCTAGACCTACAGCAAATAATAATGCCAAATGATTTAAAATCGCAAGTCCTGAGTTCATCAAGAATGTCGTTGCGGCGTTGCTTACGCCCATCCCAACGATCCAGTTTGCAATACCTACTAATAATGATGCAGCAGGTAATACAGCTACGGGCAGCATCAATGAGCGCCCCATACGTTGCATGTATGCTTTCATTTTTGTTCCTCCTAGTTTTTCTTGTGTTCAATTGCCCCTCGCAAGCGTTCGATATGGATGGCCAAGTAACCCAATTCTTCACTTGTGATCGACATTTGATATTGTTTGATCAGTAAAACGCGTATTTCTTTTGCAATTTTATAGCTTTCGGGATACTTCCTTTTCACCATTTGCACGATTTCTGTATCTAAAACCGCGTATTGTTGTGCATTTGTTCGTTGCAGAAGCAGCCGCAGATGGTTCGCCAGCCTTGAATAGTTCAATGCCATCGACTCTGAATGGATATCGACTGCCAGTTCTCTTTCAATGAGCTGGATCACATCTGAAACGATAGTGACTTCACGGATACTGCGATGATTACTTGTTTGACCGCTCCGTGCACTGTGGATATGGATCGCGATATACCCTGCTTCATCATAGGTGTAAGGCACATCTAACTCTTTCGTCAAATATTCCACTGCCCATTGCGCAATACTAAATTCTTCACTGTAAAGCACTTCGATCTCTCTCAGCAGTTTATTCCGAACAACGATGCCGTTTTGGATATTTTCTGCCGAGAATGCAATATGATCGGTCAATGCAATCAGCACATGTTCATTCAACTTTTCCATCAACACGGTTTCTGCATAATCAATGATATGTTCGGCTGCAAATAAAAACCGTTCATCGATCTGATTCAGCAGATTTTGCAGTTTGAGTTGTCCTTCTGGTTCCATCACGAAAATCCGCTCGATGTCTCGATCAAAAATCAAATCATTTCTCTTTTTGTCAAAACCGATCCCTTTTCCGATTGCTACTTTTTCCTGCCCGTCATCTTCCACCAATACAGCATTTTGATTCAAAATCTTTTTGATTTTCATGCGCGCATTCCTTCTCTAAAAGTTTCTGTTTCGCTGCGATTCGGTCATACTGACTTGGCCGCATAAAAAATAGGCATGAAAATCCCCTAAAAGGAAGCATATCATCTTCCGTTCAGAGACTTTCCATGCCTAGTATGATCTAGTCACATGAAACAGAGTATTGTTAACGTCATCAATTTTATATAGCGGCACCCATTTTGTCAATGCTTTTTTTATTTTTCATCATTTATTTTCGGGGAAGTGACTTTTGTATGTAAAAATAACTGCTAGTGACAGATTTTGACCGAAATCCCTAAACACTGAACAAGCGAAAGAATGTATGTTATTGTTTAGTTAACGAATGGCTATCTTTTATCAGCGAAAGGAGTCTGCTCATGGATACTGTCATGAAAAGCATCATCACAGAAAAAGACTTATTACGGCAAATCTTACTTTTAGAACAACTGTCAAATCATCCCAAAATCACAGCAAAAGAATTGGCTTCCTTGATCCATACTACAGAACGAACGATTTTTTCAGATATCCAATATATTCGTACTCAGCTGCCGCCTGATTGGTCGATCGAAGCGGACAGCAATGGTTTATCTCTGATTAAGCACAGTGCTCAGCTGACACATCAGCTTTGGGAGTCCTTTTTTCCGCTTTCGATTGGTGTATCCTTGATCAAGCAATTATTTTTCAATAAAGAAGTCCTGACACAGCTTTTTTTACAAGATAATGGGATTTCTTATGAGACATTGAGGCGCCATATCACAAAAATCAATCGTAGTTTGAAGCCCTATGACATTAGGATCCGTTTGAACAGCAAAGAGGCAATGTTATTAGGAAATGAAGTAAATATTCGGATTTTTTTCCACCGTTTGCTGCTGCCATTTACACATAACAACTATTTTTTTGAAAATTATACGATCCATGAATCCCATTACCTGCGTTTTTTGGAGAAATTGAAACGGAACGATCTGCACGTTTCTGTAGAACAGATTTTTGGTACTTGCTGGTTTTTCATCAACACGATTCGAATCAAAGCGAACTGTCGAGTTGGCGCGTTCTCTTTTGAGCCAAAAGATCCTCTCTTTCTTCAATATCAGCCATTCCTTTTTGACGTTTATCAAAAAGAAGGTGTCTATCTGGAAGAAAGTGACTGTTTCTTCTGTTTTTATTGTTTCTTGGAAAGCTGGAATTACAATAATCAATGGTCTGATAAAGTTGCCGAGACCTTAGAACATTATTTCACTGTAAAAAAATCTGTCCACCATTTTGTTGCAGATTTGGATCACGAATTGGAACTGCCGCTTTCATCAGAAACTCAATTAGCGGATAATCTGCTCCTGATGCTGCTTCGTGCAAATGAATCAGCAAATCTGTCACAACAATTTCAATTAGAATACCAAGAAATAATATCCATTCGGCATCATGAATCGTGCGAAAAAATTTTTGAGCGGCTTGCGACTTTTCTTTCTGCACCGGATGTCGTCCCAGCTGTGAAAAAGCCGGAATATCTTTTAAATACAGCTTCTCTTCTTGTTCAACAGGCAATGTCCCAAGTACATCCTGTGAAAGTACGTGCTTTTTTCTTCTTTCAAGGAGAGCCTGCATGGAAAGTTTTCTTGCAGCAAGAAATAAGCGATTATCTTGGTAAAAGAATCCAGCTGATCCCTGTTGAACCTTCAGAATTTACGGCTGTCCAAACGAAAAAAGGAGACTTTATCCTTTCCAATTATCCTTTAGATGATCCTGATCTGCCGGTATTTTATCTTTCGATGTTTCCAACAAAAAATGAGCTCAATCAATTGACTGAGCTCATCCAGAACTATTATCTTATCAACCAATGAGTTTATCTGAACTCGTTGGTTGTTTTTGTTATTTCTTTGTTCAAACGGCGGTTCATCAGCCATTTTTCAGCTTCTACGATCACGAACAGCAAGAGTGCATTGGCTGCGATACTTGCATGGTGCACAAATCCTAGAGAAGTCGTCCCGACCAGTTGTTGTGCTGCTGGTAAAAGAAGGACGCTCATTTGCAAGAGAAGCAAAAGCCCTAAAGAAATGAAGATTGCTCTATTTTTGAACATTGCTTTTCCTAGTGCCGGCTCTGTCAGCTCTCGACAATTCAGCATGTATACAGCTTGAGCTAAAACAATGTTCTGTAAAAGAATCGTCTGCTGGACTGCCATTCCTTCAAAACTCATAGCCAAAAGGTAAGCTGGAACCATGATCAGCAGCGAGACGTAAACGATGCGAAACACACTGTACATCGAAAGAATCCCCTCGTTTACCAGTCTCGGAGGTCTATCCATCACGTCTTTGCTTGCTTTTTCAAATCCTAATGCGTAAGACAACGTAATGGTCGTAACCATATTCACCCACAAAATCTGTACAGGTGTCAATGGCAAAGGACGATTCATCAAGAGAGCGACGATCACGATCAGCCCTTGTGCAAGTGCTGTAGGTAAAAAGAAGTTGATTGTCTTTTTCAGATTATCAAAAATCCGTCGTCCTTCTTTCACTGCCTTTGCGATCGTATGGAAATTATCATCTGCCAATACCATATCAGCAGCTTGTTTGCTGACTTCACTTCCCTTGATCCCCATTGCAATACCAATATCTGCTCGTTTAAGTGCAGGTGCATCATTGACGCCATCGCCTGTCATTCCTACGACTTCGCCATTGTTTTGAAGTGCTGCAACGATCCTTAATTTATGTTCTGGGGTAGTTCTAGCGAAAACATCTACATGATTGACTTCATGCGCTAATTCTTCATCAGACAATAGATCGATATCTAAACCTTCTAATACTTTCTTCGTATGCTTCAAGCCGATTTGCTCACCAATTGCTTGTGCTGTTTTTTTATGGTCGCCAGTAATCATCTTAACTTCGATCCCCGCTCGCAAACATTCTTCCACAGCTTTTACAGCACTTTCTTTGGGCGGATCGATGATGCCTGCCAAACCAACAAACTGCAGCTCATTGATTTTTTCAGGCGAAAGTGTTTGGTTTGCAGGAAGCATTTTGAAGGCAAAACCAAGGATACGCTGTCCTTTTTGCGCCAATTCTGAACCTTTTTTCTGCCAATGAGCGCGCTCTTCTTTTGAAACTGTGCTTCTGCTCAACAAGACTTCCGGAGCACCTTTGACAAAAACAATTGATTCAGTCTGGTCTTTACCAGCATGTTTTGTTGCCATGTATTTATACGCGGAACTGAAAGGGATTTTTTCCTGGATTTCTTTTATCGGCAATTCAAATTTTTCGACAAATTGCAGTAATGCTTTCTCTGTTGGATTGCCTTGCAAATCTGCCGCACGCTGGGAAATATCTCTTTTTAGCTCTTGGCAGTTTGTCATGATTTCTTGCATTTTTACGTGGGCTGCATCGTCTAATGATACAGTTTCAACAACGGTCATCTCATTTTTCGTCAATGTGCCGGTTTTATCTGAGCAGATAACTGTCATTGCGCCAAGTGTTTCAACAGAGGGCATCGTTTTGATGATTGCTTGCTGCTCTGCCATTTCTTTGACACCCATAGACAAGATCATCGTCAGTACTGCCGGTAATCCTTCTGGTATCATTGAAACGATCAATGCGATGATTGAAGAAAATAAAAGATCCATTTCCAATCCGTATCTGAAAGTAGTAAAGAAAATCAAGAAGACGATCAATGCAATGATTCCTCTGAAAATCTGTTTATTTAATTGATGTATTTTTTTGACAAGCGGTGTTTCTTGCGCAGTCATCGTTTGCAAAGAATGATTGATTTTCCCTATTTCTGTGTCATCTCCTATTGCCACTACTGCACCTGTTGCCGTACCGCTTTGAACCAGTGTCCCAGAAAATGCCATGTTTTTTTGGTCACCAATAATACTGTTTTCAGCAATAACTGCTGCTGTTTTTTTGACTGGCTCTGATTCTCCTGTCAGCATCGACTCTTCTACTACGAATGAATGTGTTTCAATCAACCGCATGTCTGCTGGAACGATATCCCCAGCTTTCAAAACAATGATGTCTCCTTTTACGACCATTTCTGCATCGATTGTTTGTCTTGCACCTTCGACAAGGACGACCGCTTCTTGTCCCATCATCTGTTTCAGTCCATCAAGTGATTCTTCTGCTTTTCGTTCTTGCCAGTAACCAACTATACCGTTGATGATCACCACGAGTAAAATAATGCCGCTTTCGACGTAATCTCCCGTCAGTGCTTTCAAACCAGCCGCGACCATCAATACGATCATCAGCAAATCAGTAAAATGTTTGGCGATTTTCTGCCAAGATTTCATTTGTTCTTTCTCAGTGATTTTATTTGTTCCATTGGCTTTCAACCGGGTTTGACGTTCGTTATGTGAAAGACCTTGTTCATTGGACTGTAAATGCTTCAATAATTGTGTTTTAGATACTTGGTACCATTTCATTGTCATTCCCCCTATCGATTTATTTGCTTCTGCTTAGTTATAAGTATAGGCAGTTTAAGAAAATATAACGGTCGATTTTTTCAGGGAGCTATGAAAAAAATAAAAGCCGCCTATGTGGATAGGCGACTTGTTGTTGATATAGGAAAGAAATTGATTTTTTTGGCATGACCTCTATCTAAACGGTGTTCAAGAACCAGCTCCTTCGGCAATAACTCAAAAATCCGCAAAACATGAAAAGCTGTTTCACGGATTTTCTCTTTATTGCTCGGAGCTAAGCGGTTCTTTCACAACCTCTATCTAAACGGTGCTTGCAACATTGCTTCTTCGGAATTAAGTTCAAAAAAGACAAAAACATGAAAAGCTGTTTTTACTTTTTCGTCCTTAATTCTTGAAGCAGAACATGTTGCTCACAACCTCTAACTTGGTGCAATCCCCTTCACCATCATCTCGGTCCACTCAGCCGTATAGGGAAGGATTTTTTCATAAATCTGCGGATTCGAGATCCCTTCTACCATTGCTTGGAAATACAAGATCAAAAATTCATCGGAATACTTAAGATCTACTTTTCCCTCTTTTCGGCCCCTATGAAATAAATCCAACATGAGATCAAAACTCTCTTTTGTATATTGCTCCATCAGCAAAGTCAGTTCGCTGTTTTCATCTTTTTGCGTATAGTAGCTCATCAAATCAAGAAAGAAACGTTTGTTGATTTTTTCAAGATAATTGATCTTATTTTGGCTCATCGCAATCAATGTTTCTTCAAATGGCAGATTCTGTGCCATGATTTTCCTCGCTGACCCGCCCATTTCATCCATAAATTCAAAGAAGACTTTATGGATCAACTGTTCTTTACTTCCAAAATATTTGAAAATAGTCGCTTTGCTGACAGAAGAACGCTCCACTACTTCATCGATCGTCAATCCCGCAACTCCTTCATCTGAATTCATCAAATCAAAAGCGGCTTTCAATACTTGTTCCTTTTTCTCTTTTGCCCGTTTTTCAAATCCATTCATTCTTCAAACGACCTTCCATTTATATGTACTAAATTTAAAAATACAGTATATATTTTTTTCTTTCTTATTATATATATGATTTAATGAACTTACAAGCGATAAACTGTTTAAATTTTTTGTTGTATTTTGATTGACAGTTCTCAGGAAAAAGAATATTATTTACTCGATAAAGGGATACTAGTTTAAAACAAAGGAAGCAAAAGTGTTTTTTAAACTAAAATAAAGTTATTATTCTATTTTATCATTCATATTAGGAGGCAATTATTATGTCAGAAATCATCAAAGTAGAACATCTGCAAAAGAATTTCGGTAAATTCACTGCACTAGAAGATGTTACATTCACTGTCCAGCCAGGAGAAGTCGTCGGTTTTATCGGCCCAAATGGTTCTGGAAAATCGACAACAATCCGAACACTGTTAGGTATTTTACGCAAAAACAGCGGTACGGCACAGATTTTTGGTCTGGATGCTTGGAAGGATAGTTTAGAAATCCATAAGCGCCTTTCTTATGTGCCTGGTGATGTCAATCTTTGGGGCAGTCTGACTGGTGGCGAGATCATCGACTTATTTATCAAACTTCATGGTAAAGGCGATCGCCGAAAAAAAGAAGAATTGATCAAACGATTTGAACTCGACCCTAAGAAAAAAGCAAAAAACTATTCAAAAGGAAATCGCCAAAAAGTTGGATTGATCGCAGCGTTATCTGTTGATTCTGATTTGTATATCTTCGACGAGCCGACTTCTGGACTTGATCCGCTGATGGAAGCTGTTTTCCAAGAAGAAGTAGAAAAAATCAAAAATGATGGAAAAGCGATCCTCCTTTCTTCCCATATCCTTAGCGAAGTGGAACGTTTAGCAGATAAAGTCGTAATCATTCGCCAAGGAAAAGTCGTAGAACAAGGAACGTTATCTGAGTTAAGACATCTGACCCGTTCAGCCGTGACCGTGGAAACAGAAAAAGATGTTCAGAGCTTAGCCTCTGTTTCAGGTGTCCATGATTTCATACAAAAAGGAAGCGAAGCAAAATTTTCTGTTGATAATGAAGCAATGAACACGGTTTTAGCAGAAGCTGTACAATTAGGTGTAAAAAAATTCGAATCTGTTCCCCCTACTTTGGAAGATTTGTTCATGCGCCATTACGAAGCTGAGTAAAAAGGAACCTAAAGAAGGAGAAAATTATGCTAAGTGAAAATTTTACACGCTGGGGAATCTTGTTTCTCCAATACTTGAAGCGTGATTGGAAAAAAATAATCTTTTGGGTCATCGGTCTAGGTTTGTTCTCAAGTGCCTATGTCCCAGCTTTTGAAGAAATTGCTCAAGGAACTGGCGCTGCTGGAATGTTTGAAACTATGAAAAATCCAGCGATGATCTCAATGGTAGGACCTACTCCCATCACAAATGGCGCTGATTACACTGTAGGTGCTATGTATGCCCATCAAATGCTGTTGTTTTGCGGAATGTTTGCTGCCATCTTGTCACTGATGCACGTAGTTAGTCATACAAGAAAAGAAGAGGATCTAGGGTTAGTCGAATTAGTTCGTTCATTCAGCGTTGGCCGTCAAGCAAATTCTTTAGCTGTTATTACAGAAACGATTTTGATCAATTTGCTGTTAGCTGCTGCTATTAGCGGAATCATGTTCAGTTTCGGGGCAGATTCTATCACGGCTGAAGGAGCCGCTCTATTTGGATTATCTGTTGGCGGTGCAGGGATTTTAGGCGGAGTAATTGGGCTGTTTTTTGCTCAATTGATGCCGAACGCTTCTGGAGCAACTGGCGCTTCGTTATCTTTTATCGGATTGCTTTACATTGCGCGAGCAGGAACAGATACAACAAATCTTGACTTTTCTTGGTGGAATCCACTAGGTCTAGTATACTTGACTTTCCCATACACAAAGAATGACTGGCTGCCGTTTATTTACCTAATGATTTTTAGTTTAGTCATGATTTTGATTGCTTTCTTTCTTGAGAGCAAGCGTGATTTAAGCGCGGGCTATTTACCAGAAAAAGAAGGTCGACGCGAAGCTAAACGGTCGTTGCTGTCTGTGCCAGGCTTATTTTTCCGCTTGAATAAAGGAATAATCATTGGCTGGTCGATTGGGTTTCTTTTGATGGGCGCCGCGTATGGCTCCATCTATGGCGATATGCAGACATTTTTGGAAAGCAGCGAACTCATGAAGCAGATGTTCATCCAAACAGGTGTCTCTCTTGAAGAATCTTTTACAGGCACGATCATGATGGTTTTGGCCAGTTTAGCTGCCATTTTGCCTATTGCTATTGTCAATAAATTATTTGCAGAAGAATCTCATGGACGCATGAGCCAGATTTTCTCTACAAAAGTAACCCGGGCAAAACTTTTTTGGACAACGATTGGTTTAGCTTTTATAACAGCTGTTACTTCTCTTTTCCTTAGTGCCGGCAGTTTAGGCGGAGCCGCTTTATCAGTGATGGATAACACAAAAATGGATTTCCTTACTTTCTTGGAATCCGGATATAATTTCTTGCCAATTGTTTTGTTCTTTATCGGCTTAGCTGCCTTTTTCTTAGGCTGGGTACCAAAAGCAGGTAAAATCGTTTATATCTATCTTGGCTATTCTTTCATGTTGAATTATTTCGGTGGTATCTTAGATTTGCCAGATTGGTTTGCAAAAACAGCGATCCAATCATGGGTACCTTTGCTTCCAATGGATGATTTTGATTTACCGACATTCTTGACGATTGCAGCAATTGGTATTGTGTTGATTCTGGTCGGGTTTATCGGCTATAAAAAACGTGATATGGTAGAGGGATCATAATAATAAGCCCCTGTAAAACAGCAAACTGTTTTACAGGGGCTTATTGGTTCAAAAAATGTAATTATTTAAAAAAAAAGAAAACACAGACTTATATTCCTCTAAAAATAAACTGTTATTTGAATTTTTTTATTCCCGCACATGTTTTAATAGTTAATGAAAGGAGGGCAGAAACAAACATAGTTCTACAAAAAATACGCACATATAAAACATAACAATGATATGTATGCTACTTATATAAATCTTATTGCTTAAAAAAACTTTGCGGAAGTTTATTGCAATAAATATTTTCTTCAATACACAAGATTGTCCAACCTTTTGTATTGAATGATACAACCCAAAAAATTCTATTTTACTATTTCATTTTTCGTTATTAGACTACTTTTATACAAAAAGTTAGAGTAAGAAACAAGTCACCCAGCTTGTGTCTTACTCTCTTTTTTTGTTTAGATTCGAGTGCAGGGATTGATGTTAAGTTCGAAAAACGAAAAATATGAGGAGTTTTTTTTCCTTTGAAAAGAATCTTAATGCTCGGAGCTGAGCGGTTCTTTCACAACCTCTATACACGGTGTTCAAACGATTGCTTCTGCGGAAATAAGTCCAAAAAGACAAAAATGCGAGAAGCTATTTCTGTCTTTTTATTCTTATTTCTTGAAGCAGAACATCGTTTTCACAACCTCTTTCTTACATCTCATCTCTATAGGTCCAAATTTCTTCCGTCAACCGTGGATACGCAGCAATCTCTTTTTTTGTTTCCTCGTCTGCTTGGATGCCCCATTTTTCAAAAAACGGTAATAGATTTTTATTGGCGACTTTTGAGGCACTTTTAATAAAATATTGCTGTTTTACTTCGCCATCCCAGTCCATATCTGCTTGTTCTTCTCGGTATAATTTATGAAGGTTTGGATAAAACTCTTCGCCAAATGCCAACTCCAATTGCCAAAACATCACTACTCGAATAAAATCTTCTTCGATCATCTCTTCTGAATTATAATCTCGATTTTCTTGTGCAAGATATCTGAATGCATCTGCATAAACATTTTCACGTTCCAAACGAGTTCGGTTTCCAGCTTCTTTTTCAGCTCTTAATGAGTAGATATTTGCTGTGACTTCTGCTAATTCTCCCCAATCTAAGGCCTCATTTTGGTATGTATGCCCCATCTCATGGTAAATCCCCCATTGATTTTGCGTGTCTGGCTGCAATACTTGAATCATCGCGTCTGCAGAACAGCCTATATGTCTATAATACGCATACATCCAAGTGTCTGTCGTTGCTGATTCTCGCAAGTGCTGAACCGAGCCAATCGACGTGCGATGCAAAGCGCTGCTGTTATCTAAACCGTGCGTACGATTATGTGTGTATGTTACTTGATCGTGTTTTTGTAAAAGCATTGTTGGATTCTTGATTAGATGCAATGAATCCGAGGAGCCAGTGATAAGCGTATTTTTTCCCACAAGTTCATAACCAGGAATCTCAGAATACTGCAATTGTTTTTCCCATTCTTGCTGAGTCGTTTCGCCTAAAACAAAACGTGGAATATTGATACCGCCTTGAATCGTTACTTTCAGTTGCTGATTTGTTTGAGTATTGGTGACATTTTGCAGGTGAATAATTCCTTCTTCGTTATTTGAGATAATATTTTGACCTTTTTTCAAATAAAATTTTACTGGGTCTCCTTGGGTATAACGCGTTAGTTTGATAGGTGTGATCGTATAAGAAGGCATTTGTTTTTGAGAAGTTCTTTCATCCACGTTGATAATGATCGTATCATTTTTTCTTTTATAAATTCCGGTAGATTGTGCATCACTGAAACCGAACCATGTTTGCAAAACATCATAGGCATAATCATCGACATCTTCTGATTGATAAAGATTTACTGTTGTTTCTTTATTTGCTGCATCATATGATTTTAAACCAATATCTTTCTTTCCTGCTGTTTCTTCTGCTTTGCCAGCTACCGGTTTGACCATCGCTGTTGTAAGTGCTACTGTACTCAAGAGGGTAATCATGATTTTTTTATTCATCGTATTGCTCTCCTTCATATAAACTTTTTTAGGTAAAGATTTGCGGTATCATTAAACTAAGCCGTTTTTTATCGTATCGAAAGTGGGATACAGCAAATCTATAACCAAAATATAACAGTGTTATCATCTCTCATCATCAAATTTTTCAATAACATCACTATTTTATTATTCTCTGCACAAAATAAATAAAATAAATAAATTAAATGAACCGATTCATTAAATTTAAATGAAGACTTCTGCTGACAAGAAAAAACCGAGAAACAGTTTTATCTGTTTCTCGGTTTTTGAATAATTGTCTGGAAATGAAAAACTTTTAGTTATTATCGTGTAGTCACTGTTAATGGTGTACTTCTTTCTGATAGATTTTCTACACGGTCGATTGCTTCGATCGTGTATGTGTATGTTGTGTTTCCTTTTGCGGTTCTATCTGTATAAGAAGTAAATCTTTCATCTAAAGTAACAAGTATCTTGCCATCACGATAAATTCTGTAGTGGAATTTACTTGCGTTATCTGTAGATGGACTCCAAGTAAGGCTCACGTTTTTTTCTTCAGCTTTAGTCGCTTTTAAATTAGTCGGAATTGTCGGTGCTTGATGCTTCAAACGTGCGTCTGTCTTTAATTTTACTGGCGTACTTGCTGGAGAAATATTTCCTGCAGCATCGAATGCCTTGACAGTATATGTGTACTCTTTTCCAACAGGCAGATCTTTTTCAACGTGTATCAGATGTGTTCGTGTCGTACGTCCAACTTCTTTGCCATCACGATAAACGATATAGCCAACAACACCGACATTGTCTTTTGAATAATTCCATTGGACACGCAATGTATTCCCTTCTAATGCAGCACTCTCAACAATTGGCGGTGCTGTTGGTGCTTCTGCATCTGCTGGTTCTTTGGTTGTTACAGATAATTCTTCACTGTTTTTTAATGGATTCGAAGATGTATCCACAGCACTGATCATATAAGTGTATGTTGTTTTAGCATCTAAATCTTTATCAATAAATGAAGTTGTTCCACTGTCTACTTTACCGATACGTTTTCCATCGCGATAGATAGAGTATTCTTTTACTTTGATTTCTGCTCTTGGTGCAGTCCAAGTCAACTCGACACTCTTTTCTCCAACTTCTTTTGTTTTTACGTTTTCTGCTCCTAATGTTCGTGATACCTTATAAGAAGATGCTTTATTTTTAAAACTCTCTAAATTATAATATCTTCCAAATGAATCGTTATTTGTGATAAAGTATTCTTCACCTTGATATTTTACCTCATCAAATAATTCGATATATCCGTAAGCAGGCACATAGATGCGTTGAATCCAATTATTAAGACTTTTACGACCAAGATCAGACTCCGAAGCAGTATATCCCCCGTATCCTACTTGTACAAATGCACTGATTATAGAACTATCTAACAAATCAGACGCGTATAAGAAAAACGATTGCTGCTGCTGTACCATTCCAGTTTCTGTATTACTTAGTTCAGACTCATTTCCCGCAGCATCAACCGCACTCACTCGAAAAAGATGTCTCGTATTGTACCCAGCTCTTTTACGTGTGTAAGAAGTCTCATTCCCATCCACTGTCGTTAAAAGTTGTTTGTTTAAATATATGTTATAAGCAACTACACCTTCGTTATCGGAAGAAGCATCCCAAGCAATATCTATTTCATTCCCTAGTTCTTTATTTTCTCTAACTCCAGTCAAACGAAGATTTTGCGGGACTGTTGGCGCTTCTTTATCTGGAGCAGCTTGCGTCGTTACAGAAACTTCATTACTTACTTCTGAGATGTTATTAGCTTCGTCGATTGCTTTTGCTGTGTATTTATAGGTTGTTTTTCCTTTTAATCCGCTATCTGTAAAAGTCAGTGTTGAGCCGTTGACTGTTTCGATTTTTTTACCGTCACGGAAAATTTGATAGCCGGTTACTCCTACATTATCAGCAGATGCTTCCCAATCTAATTTTACGCTTGTTTCAGTGATGTCAGAAGCTTTTAGATTTTTTGGCGCAGTTGGTGCTTCAGTATCTTCTACGTAAACTTTGATATTATCGAACTTTGCCCAGCCGTCACCTGTTGAAGAAAAACGAATGATATATGTATTTTCTGCATCAGGAGCAGAGAAAGAGAATTCATTTCTTTCCCATTCTTCATTAGTATGTTCTGACTCTTGCAAAGAAATAAAACCTTCACCATGATTCAATGTGCCAAACTCAACTTTTGCTGGAAAATCTTTACTTCCTGCTACATCATAAACAAATTTATACGTTTTATTTGGTTCCAAGTTTAAATATTGATGGATATTTTCACCTTGTGTTGCTTTTGCGTATTGATTATCGCCTTCTTTGACCAATTCAGGGTTATTTGTCCCTGGACTTGAAACGATCCAGTGTTCTAAACCATCATTGAAATCCCCATTTTTGATTGGGAATTCATCTAAAACTTTATCGCTTACTGTTACCAATTGCTGGGTGGATGTCGTTGCTGCTACCTCGATCACTGGCCCGCCTAAAGACACACATACCATACTCGCTGCCACAACTTTTTTCAAAATATTCTTTTTCATCTTTTCCTCCTTAAAAATAACATCTTTATGTAATCAATATAAATGAAGCATTGTAATTAAACATCAACTACAGTTGTTTTTTCATTGTATTATTTTGAGGAAAGTCGTTTTTTGAATAATTTTGACAAAAAGAAAGCCATCGCTTAAAAATGATACTTTTTTTCTTTTCTTTCATAAAAAAAGCACCCCCAATATTGGTATTAGGTTGTAAACTGCAAACAAAAAAACCATACAAAATATGGGGAAAGTATTTTGTACGGTTTTATTTGAATAGGTGAACTATTGTAGTTTGCTTCCTGCTGCTTCGTCGATGATCACGACAACATCGTCATGATTTTGCAAAGCACTAGCTGGCATATCCGTTGTTACAGGGCCTTGGATCATACCTTGGATGGCATCCGCTTTGTTTTCGCCGTAAGCCATCAAGACCATTTTTTTACCTTTTAAGATTGAGCCGATACCCATTGAAACAGCTTTTGTAGGAACATCTTCTACTTTATCGAAGAAGCGTTTGTTCGCATTGATTGTTGATTCCGTCAAATCAACGACAGAAGTTGGTCCATCTAATGGCGCGCCTGGTTCGTTGAAACCAATGTGTCCATTTTGTCCGATTCCTAAGATTTGGATGTCGATTGGGTTGTTTTCGATGATTTCATCGTAATGTTTGCATTCTGCTTGCAAATCAGCTGCTTTTCCGTTTGGTACATAAGTTTCTTTAAATGGTTTTTTGTCAAATAATTGTGTGTTCATAAAATGGCGGTAGCTTTGGTCATCAGCTTCGCCTAAGCCAACGTATTCATCTAAATTCACAGAAGTCATTCCACTGAAATCTAAATCGCTTGAAGTCATTTCTTTATACAAAGTAATTGGTGTGCTTCCTGTTGCCAAACCAAGTACTTTCGCACCGTTTTCCATGCCTTCTTTGATAATTTCAAAAGCTTTTTTTCCGCCTTCTTCAGCGTTTTTTACACGGATGATTTCCATAGTGATTGCTCCTTTGTATTTGGTATAGCCCAATTATAGCACCTTCTTTTCCTTTGCGCAAGATTAGTCTAGACCAAATTGCAAAAACAAGGAATATTCTTTATTTTTTCCGGAAAACTACGAAATAAAAGAAGTAAGCAGTCGCTTGAAAACCGAGCCCCAAAAGCGTAACACCCTGCCAGCCAAAATGCTGCCACATCATTGTACCGAAAAAGGAACCTGCTGCTCCGCCGATAAAGTACATAAACATGAACACTGTATTATTTCGATTACTCGTTTCAGCACCCAATCCTTGCACACGTGTCTGATTGGCAACTTGACCAAATTGATTACCGATATCTAATAAAATAATAGCAAGCAATAGGATGAAAAGATGACCGCCGCCCAAAAACAGCAGCACAAAGCTGATTGTCTGCATGGCTAGACCCATCAACACGATTTTTCGCTCCGCATAGGAATCAGCTAATCGTCCAACGATCGGCGCTGCGACAGCTCCAACTAGTCCAAAAATAGCTAAGATCCCTGCTTCAAATGTTCCCCAACCATAGACTGGACTGCTAATATAGAAAATCAATGTTGACCAAAAAATAGAAAAACTGCCAAACATAAAGAAACCATTGATCGAAGCATCTCTCAACAAACGCTGTGTTTTTACTAGGTAAGGCAAGCTTTTGATAGAATCAGTATAAGATAAAGGCGATTTGCTGCTTGCTACTCTAGGTAATTTGATGACAAGCATCAAGGTCAATAAAAGCACGGCACACAATGCAATGAAGTACATATAACGCCAATTGATCACACTTGCAACAATCCCAGATATCGTACGGGAAAGCAAGATACCAATCAGAAGTCCGCTCAGTAAAGTCCCCATCGTCTTCCCTCTTGCTTCTGGACCTGCTAAAACAGCGCCATAGGGAATGATGATCTGCGGCACGATGGAAAGTAAGCCAATCAAAAATGAAGCGGCGGCAAACCAAAGAAAACTAGGTGCAAAAAAGGCAGCCAGCAATGAAAGCGCCGATAAAGCAGACATCCGAATAATCAGTTTGGGACGATCAACGACATCTCCAAGAGGCACTAAAAAAAGCAGACCCAATGCATAGCCCAATTGCGTCAGCATCGTCAAGATCCCGATTGATCCAGTATCGATCGAAAAGCTTGCAGCGACTTTCGTTCCAATTGGCTGGATGTAATACATATTTGCAACGACTACGCCGCAAGTTAACGCTAAAAGCAGAATAAGCGAATTTGAAAGTGATATTTTTTCTTGTTTTTCCATCTTGTTTCCTCCATTTCTTTTATTAGTTTACCTCTTTCAAAATAGATTGGAAATAGAAAAATGACTGTTCTTTTATCGAAAGCTGCAATTCAACAAAAAAAGAACAACTATCGTAAAGACAGTTGTTCTGCTCGTTATTTGGCTCGATGTTTGCGTCGATCCATATAAATAACCACTACTAGTACACTTAGGCAAAGTACACTTGCTACCAATAAAAGCGCTCGTTTGCTGTACCCATGAAAAAGAGCTTCGCCCCCGCAAGCATATAGTAAAGAGGACGGAATGGTGCCGATTAAAACGGCAAGTAAAATATCTCTTATTTTTAAGTTGAGTGTTGTTGCTGCAAAATTGATCAATGAAGAAGGAATGAACGGGATCATATATCCAATCATCACACCGATTTTTGGATGTTTCATTTCACGAATTGCTTTTACCCAACGATTGGATTTTTTTGATTGATCGAAAAGTTTTATATGCTGCATCAAAGCGATTGATAAAATATTTCCACAGGTATTGCCCAATACATTAATCAACGTACCGAGGAACGGTCCATAACTCAATCCAACAATCACACTAATCACAGAAGTTGGGATTCCCGGAACTGCACACATTAAAGAAGTTAACAAAATCAGGATGAAAGCCGCGTAAAAACCATGGGAGCGAATAGTTGCCATCAACTCTTGGCGGCTGGCTTTTGGATCAAGAAGCAAATGGATATCTGGCTGATATTCCAAAAAAAGATGATAACCGATAAAAAGAATGAATAGAACTCCTATAGAAATCAACGTGATCCTTGCCTTCTTCGTTTTCATACGCCCTCCTGCTTTCTTCTCATTCTAATTTCAGTTTAGCATAACTTATCTATGGAAGAAAAAATTGCGATTAACGAAAGTATTTTGAGGAATAAAAAAAAGCCCTCGGATCTTTGAAAACAAAGATTCGAGGACAAGTATAATCAAATAGATTATTTAACAGTTACAGATGCGCCAACTTCTTCAAGTTTAGCTTTCAATTCTTCAGCTTCTTCTTTAGATACGCCTTCTTTAACTGGTGCAGGAGCTCCGTCAACTACTGCTTTAGCTTCTTTCAAGCCTAAGCCAGTTGCTTCACGAACTGCTTTGATAACTTTAACTTTTTGGTCTCCAGCTGCAGTCAATTCTACAGTGAATTCTGTTTGTTCTTCAGCAGCGCCGCCAGCAGCAGCTCCACCAGCTACAGCTACAGGAGCAGCAGCAGATACGCCAAATTCTTCTTCAATAGCTTTAACTAGGTCGTTAAGTTCTAGGATAGTTGCTTCTTTTAACTCAGCAACGATGTTTTCAATGTTCAATGCCATTTTTGTTTCCTCCGTTTAAATGTTTTGTAATTTTTATTTATGCTATGCGGCAATTAAGCTGCATCTCCATCTTCTTTTTCTGCGACTGCTTTGACAGCGTAAGCCACGTTGCGGACTGGCGCTTGCAGTACAGATAGTAACATAGAAAGAAGTCCTTCGCGGTTTGGCAATTTTGCCAATGCTGTGATTTCTTCCAATGAAGACACGCTGCCTTCGATGATACCGCCTTTGATTTCTAATGCTTTTGCTTCATTAGCAAATTCATCCATGATTTTAGCTGGTGCAACTACATCTTCGTTACTGAATGCAACGGCTGTAGGTCCAGTAAATACTTCGTCCAAGCCTTCTAGTCCAGCTTGTTTTGCAGCACGTGAAAGGATTGAGTTTTTGATAACTTTCATTTCTACGTTTGCATCACGAAGTTGTTTACGTAAACGAGTTACTTCATCAACAGTTAGTCCGCGGTAGTCTACGATTACTACAGATGCTGCTTCTTTGAATTTTTCGGTTACTTCATCGACGATTGCTGCTTTTTTAGCGATTATTGCTTCACTCATTTTGAGTTTCACCTCCTGAATTTTGATGGAAGAGTTCTTGGTTGAATCAACCAGAATCGCTCATCATCTAATCACGTTGTTCTTATTGATTTTACTCTTCTAATCACTTCGTTTTTAGTGATTCACAATAAAAAAACTCCATGCCACCGTAGACATAGAGGGACAATTGAATGTTCTCAATAGATGTCCTCGGTAGGAAATTAAGGCTATCGCCACCTACTGTCTTCGGTACAGTTAATTATTAACCTCAATCAGCTTAGCACGCTAAGCTGATTGAGTCAAGAATTATTTTTCAGTTGGATCAGCTGACTGACTAACCTAAAAGATTAGAAAGAAGCTTGGTCTACATGGATACCAGGTCCAAATGTTGTTGTAACGCTGATATTTTTCATGTATTGACCTTTTGCTGCAGATGGTTTAGCTTTTACTAAAACATCATGGATTGTGTTGAAGTTTTCGATAAGTTTGTCTGTATCAAATGATACTTTACCGATTGGCACATGTACGTTACCAGCTTTGTCGACACGGTAAGTTACTTTACCAGCTTTAACTTCGTTGACAGCTTTTGTTACGTCCATAGTAACTGTTCCTGTTTTAGGGTTTGGCATCAAGCCTTTAGGACCTAAGACACGACCAAGTTTACCAACTTCAGCCATCATGTCTGGAGTTGCTACGACTACGTCAAAATCGAACCAGCCGCCTTGGATTTTTTGAACCATGTCAGCATCGCCAACGTAATCAGCACCAGCAGCTTCTGCTTCTTTTGCTTTTTCGCCTTTAGCAAATACTAAAACAGTTTGTGTTTTACCTGTTCCGTTTGGTAATACAACAGCACCACGGATTTGTTGGTCTGCTTTTTTAGGGTCTACGTTCAAACGGTATGCAACTTCAACTGTTGCGTCGAATTTTGCAATACTTGTTTCTTTTGCTAAAGCAACTGCTTCCGCAACTGGGTAAACTTTATTTGAATCAACTTTTTTCAATGCTTCTTGCATTTTTTTGCTCTTTTTAGCCATTATGTTTCCTCCTTGATTGTGGTTATAACGGTTGAACCTCCCACGTGTTCTATATCTTTCAATATAGAGCCAACTGAGAAGCTACTTCCTCGGGATGCAGAGATTATTCTACAGTGATTCCCATGCTTCTTGCAGTTCCTTCAACCATGCGCATTGCTGCTTCAACGTTAGCTGCGTTTAGGTCTTCCATTTTTAATTCAGCGATTTCTTTTACTTGATCGCTAGAAACTTTAGCAACTTTAGTTTTGTTTGGTTCGCCTGAACCTTTTTCGATTTTAGCTGCTTTTTTCAATAATACTGCAGCTGGCGGTGTTTTTGTAACGAATGTGAATGAACGGTCTTCGTATACAGAGATTACTACTGGAATAATCAAACCAGCTTGATCAGCAGTACGAGCATTGAATTCTTTTGTGAATCCCATGATGTTGATACCCGCTTGACCTAGTGCTGGACCTACTGGCGGAGCTGGAGTTGCTTTACCTGCAGGAATTTGCAATTTAACGATTTTTTCTACTTTCTTTGCCACGAGACATACCTCCTTAAGTCCGTGATGTGGTTAATTGGAGATGCATATTTCTCCTCCCACGTTTTATCTGCCGAAACTTTCGACAAATTGGTGCAGTTCGGATGCACACTGATACATTATAGCAAATATAAACTATTTTTCAATGTTTTTTCACAGAATATTTTCTCTCGCTCAAAAACAAATAAAATTATCCTTAAAAACTTGAACTGCCGCCTCCCATCTCGCTCTTTTGTGCTACACTTAGACTGCAAAAACGGCAATCTATCTTTACTTGCGAGGTGGGGAAAATGGAAGAATTAAGATATAGAAGTGTTTTTGATATTATTGGCCCTGTAATGATTGGACCAAGCAGTTCTCATACGGCTGGGGCTGCCCGAATCGGAAAGATCGTACGCAGTATTTTTGGTGAACAGCCTGACTCTGTAGACATCTATTTGTATGAGTCTTTTGCCAAAACATACCGAGGCCACGGTACAGATATTGCCTTAGTAGGCGGTCTGCTTGGGATGGAGCCTGATGATGAGCGTTTGGCTGATTCTCTAGAACTTGCGTATAACGCAGGTATGGAGGTTTTATTCGTCCCTAAAAATGAAAAAGCAGAACATCCAAATTCTGTGCGTATGCTTTTGACAAAAGGAAACCGTAAATTATCCGTTACAGGAATCTCTATCGGAGGCGGAAATATCCAGATATCCGAATTGAATGGATTCAAGATTTCTTTAAGTATGGGAACGCCGACTTTTATTATCGTCCATCAAGATGTTCCAGGCATCATTGCAAAAGTAACAAATATCTTGTCCGCAGCAGGAACCAATATTGGTACGATGACTGTTACGAGGGAATCAAAAGGCGACAATTCCATCATGATCATTGAAGTTGATGATCCTCAAGGCAATGAGACAGTTGCAAAATTGATGGAACTGCCCCATATCGATAGTGTAAATTATTTTGACTAAAAGGAGTCTTAGCAATGTTTTTATCAATCAAAGAACTTGTTGAACAAGCAGAAGCCTATCCTTCTGTCGCTGAACTGATGATTGCCGAAGAAGAAAATATGACTGGCCGTTCGCGGGAACAGATCATTGCGCTGATGGAAAAAAATCTTTCGGTCATGTCACACTCTATTAATGAAGGAACACAGGGCGTGACTTCAGTTACAGGAATCACAGGCGGAGATGCTAAAAGACTAGATACCTATTTGGCGGAAGGAAACTTTTTGAGCGGCGAAACGATCTTGAAAGCAGTGAAAAACGCCATCGCCGTCAATGAAGTGAATGCCAAAATGGGCTTGATCTGTGCTACACCAACCGCTGGAAGTGCCGGCGTCGTCCCTGGTGTATTGATGGCTGTCAAAGATCGGTTAAATTTAGATCATCAGCAGCAGCTTGAATTTCTTTTCACTGCAGGTGCTTTTGGATTAGTGATTGCAAATAATGCTTCAATCAGCGGCGCGGAAGGCGGCTGTCAAGCAGAAGTTGGTTCTGCCAGCGCGATGGCTGCTGCAGCTCTTGTTTGTGCAAATGGCGGAACCGCGCATCAAGCAGCCCAAGCAGTCGCAATCACTTTAAAAAATATGATGGGCTTGATTTGCGATCCAGTCGCCGGTTTAGTGGAAGTTCCTTGCGTCAAACGCAATGCGTTAGGATCTTCTCAAGCTTTCATTTCTGCAGATATGGCATTAGCTGGAATCGAAAGTGTGATCCCACCTGACGAAGTTGTTGCAGCTATGTACCAAGTAGGCAGACAAATGCCTTCTATTTTCAAAGAAACAGCAGAAGGCGGATTAGCCGCAACGCCAACCGCAAAACGTTTAACAGAAGAATTGTTGAATAAACAAGCATAAAAAAAAAGAGTACAAAACCATTGATCAATGGTTTTGTACTCTTTTTTTATTCTGTTCGAGTTAATCCAAAAGTTTAGTATTTTTTACTTCATCGATCGTTTTTGTTCCAGCAAGCTGCATAGTGATAGCTAATTCTTTATTCAAATGTTCGAACACGGAAGTAACGCCTGCTGCTCCGCCAAGGTTTAAGCCATAAATCACTGGACGGCCGATTGCTACTAGGTCTGCCCCGCTTGCTAATGCTTTGAAGACATGTTCGCCGCGGCGGACACCTGAGTCAAAGATAACGGGCACACGTTTGCTTACTACTTCTGCGATTTTCGGCAGTACTTCAAAGGAAGCTGGCCCACCGTCTAATTGGCGGCCGCCATGATTTGATACCCAGATTCCGTCAGCACCAGCAGAAATGGCTACTTCTGCGTCTTCTGGGGATTGGATTCCTTTTACAAGTACTGGCAGATTTGTCAGCTCTTTGATTTTTCTGATATCTGCTGGCGTCAATTCTTGTTTTGCAGCCGCATAGATTTCTGCGATCCCTTTTCCAGCACCATTTCCGCTTACGCTTTGTTCGCTGTAAGCAGCCAAATTAGGCATTGGTAATGGGAATTGGAAATTGTTGATGATATCTTCTTCACGATAGCCGCCTAAAGTTGAATCAGCTGTCAAAATCACTGCTTTAGCGCCGGCCTCCACTGCTTTATTTAAAATGAATTCATTGAAACCATCATCTTTGCTCATATATAGTTGAAAAAATTGGGGTGCATCTGGTGCCGCAGCTGCTGCGTCTTTGATTGTTGTGTTTGCATACGTACTAATGGAGAAAATAGAACCTGCATCAGCCACTCCTTTTGCTGTAGCTGCTTCTCCTTTTTCGTGAGCCAATCCTTGAGCAGCAGATGGCGCTTGGATAATTGGTGTATCTAAATCAATGCCGAAAACAGATGTACGAAGATCTGCAGACTCGATTCCTCGCAAAACGCGGGGCATGATTTTTTTTGTATTAAAAGAAGAAGTATTTTCCCGCATCGTCCATTCGTCTTCAGAGCCTCCGCGAATATATCCGAAAGCGCCTGCTTCCATTCGCTCTTTTACTCTGCCTTCTAGTGAAGCGATATTGACGATGTTGATTGGATGTTCTTCATTACTTGCTTGATAAGCCATAATAAATCCTTCTTTCATGTTCTTGATTACAAAAACATGATATAACACTTACAAAAAGTAAGCAAATATTTATACTTGGATTTTTTACTTTCGAGAGCAAAGTATTCTTATCTATCCCAAATAAAACGGCTCACCAATTGATCCACTTCTTTGCTTTCGTGCAGTTGACTATGCGCAGCACCTTTAATGATCTGTTCCTCCACAGAATTTCCGTTTTGTTTCAGCAATGGCGCAACGGCGAATGCGCTACTCAATGGAACGGTACCATCACTTAAATCTGTTTCAGATACTTGTCCGCCAACAAGCAAAATCGAAACAGAGCTTGGCAGATTTTGGATGTTTTGCTGATAATCCTGATAGCGGCTGGAAATTACAGATGGACCATTTGCTAAAACCTCTTCTGCTGTCTGTTCATTATTCTCTTCTACAAAATCATTGAAGGGAGCGCCAAGTGCCGCGAATTTTTCTACTTTTGGAAGCGAAGTGTCCTGACCATATGTGACGAGATAACGAAGTGCACTGACCCCACCCATCGAATGGCCAACGATATTTACTTTGCTGATACCATATGTTTCTTTTAAATAAACTAAACTGTTTTTGATCCATTCGGTCTGGTTCCATTCATTGTTTTGATTATCTGAAAAAACGACTTGGACCATTGGATCATCTGCTTTTCCGCTCAATTCGCCTTGTGCTTGGACACTCCCATCTGCCGCAACCGTTAAAAGGAGTTCATTTTCCCCTGCTTTTTCTTGCTCCAACCGCTGAAGCATCCCTTTGAAGGAATTGATGGTTCCGCTGTATCCATGGAAAAAGAGCGTTGGCACGGCTGTTTGTTCTTGCTGCTCTGAACTTGCTGTTGTTTTTACTGTTTCTGCTGTTTTTGAAGAGCTGGTTTGTTCTGCTTGCATCCCTTTGTCTTGGCACCCGCTTAAAAAAAGAAGGCTCAGGACAAACAATGCACTGATACTTAAAACATTTTTCACGTTTTTTTCTCCTTTCATTCAAACAAAAAAGCAGCAGCCTTCAGCCTTTTGACTGGTGGTCCGCCGCTTTATTCAATCTTTCAAAATTTGTGATGATTGATTTAATCGATTTTGTCTACTTGTTCGAAATCAAGTTCTGTACTTGTTTCGCGTCCAAACATATCGATATTTACTTTTAGTTTTTCTTTTTCTTCGTCGATTTCGCTGACTTGTCCTTCTAATCCAGCAAAGGCACCTTCAATGATTTTCACTGTTTCGCCGACTTGGACTTCCAAATCATTTTGACGAACGCTCATACCGATTGAACGCAAGATATGGTTTACTTCTTCTTGAAGCAATGGAGCTGGTTTACTGCCGGCGCCGTGTGAACCAACGAATCCTGTTACGCCCGGTGTATTACGAACAACATACCATGATGAATCTGTCATTGTCATTTCTACTAATACATAACCAGGGAATGTTTTATGAACGATTTCTTTTTCTTTTCCGTTTTTTACTTCCGTTTCTGTTTCTTCAGGAACTACAACGCGGAAAATATAATCACCCATCCCCATACTTTGTGCACGAGACTCGATATTTGCTTTTACTTTATTTTCATAACCAGAATAAGTATGCAGTACATACCAATTTTTTTCAAAAGATTCCATTTTGCCGGCTCCTCATTTCATTGTAAAATAAAAAAACCTCAGTATACCCGAAGTTTTTCTTCAAAACGATTATAGCACGTTCTGCTTTGTTTTACTAGCGTCCTAGCTAAGAATCCAGCTGAACAAGTGTTGGATAGCTGTATCCATCACGTAAAACATGACACCAAAAATGATTGATGTCTCGATAACGATCAATGTGTCGCGGCGCAATTGTTTCTTTGAAGACCAAGACACTTTTTTCATTTCTTCTTTTACGCTTTTAAGAAATTTCATTCTGCTTCCTCCTTATTTGGTTTCTTTATGTAATGTATATTGATTACAATATTTACAGAATTTGTTGATTTCTAAACGTTCTCCGCTTTTACCTTCGCTAATAGACTTTGTATAGTTTCTAGACCCGCATACGGAACACGCTAAAGCAGCTTTTTTCTTCGCCATTTTGTCCCTACCTCCTTACTGAAACTCACAAATATACAGAATAACAGTATCATGGAAAAGGTTCTTTGTCAATTTCTCCTAAAACCTTCTATTCATTCCTAGCTTCTTTATGATATGATTAAAGAAATTAAGAATTAGATTAAAATGTACGAAACGGAGGTACTTGTTATGCTGCTGAAAACAATGGTCTACAAGAAAAAAGATTTAACAACAGTGAACGAGACAAATACATTAGAACAAGCATTAGAGATTTTAGAAACATCTGGTTATCGTTGTGTACCGATCCTTGATGAATCCGGACAGATTTTTCGTGGAAATATTTACAAAATGCACATCTACCGCCACAAAGCAAACGGCGGAGACATGACACTTCCTGTCACTTACTTATTGAAAAACGCCACAAAATTCATCTATGTGAATACATCATTCTTCAAAGTATTCTTTACCATCAAAGAATTGCCGTATATCGCAGTTTTAGATGAAAATAACCATTTTTACGGGATCTTGACGCACAGTTCTTTACTGAATATGCTTTCTCAATCATGGAGCATCGAGCAAGGAAGCTACGTATTAACGGTTGCTTCTACTGGAAAACAAGGCGACTTGGCCTCTATGACAAAAATTATTTCTAAGTACACAAGTATTGCCAGCTGCATCACTTTGGATATTGGTAAAGACGAATTTATCCGCCGTACGCTGATTACTCTTCCAGCGCAAACGACAAAAGAAACATGCGATACGATTGTGAGCCATTTAGAAAAGAAAAATTTCAAAGTAGTAGAAATCGAAGATCTGCAGCATGCAGAATAAAGAGCAGAAAATCTTTTTGCTCAAATAAAAAACGGGCAATCTGAAAATCTGTCAATGATTTTCGGATCGCCCATTTTTTTAGATTCTTTTTTCAAAATGGATTGTTTTATTCAAGTAATACATCAATGGTGCTGAAATGACCATGATGATGAATTCGCTAAGTGCCAATGTGCCGTAAGTTACCCAAAAAGCATGACCGCCTGTCGGAACAAGCATATACGCGATCAAAATCATACTTACTGTAAAAAAGAGCGTATTTAAAGCTAAACGGATCTTGACATCTTTTACTTTGTTTTGCAGCAATGCTGTCAAACCAAGTGATAAGAACGTCTGTGTCCCGCCAAAAATCACGTCCATGATCCCAAAACCAAAGAACGCATTATAAACGATGACTCCGCCTAAAACACCCCATAAAAGTTTCCGATTGAAAACTACCAGATGATTCAAGCTTTCTGATATTCGAAATTGGATCGGCCCTGAAGAGACAGGTGCGACTAAAATCGTTAATGCTAAATAAAGTGCCATGATGATCCCATTTACCGCAATGACCATCAATGATTTGCTGCTTTTTGATGCTTGCATAATTTCTCCTCATTTCTCCTAGTTTTTTTGCGCGGGATGGTTGATGAACCGCGGACCTAGTCGTTTTTTTACAAAACGAACTAGAATCGAAAAAATTTCTTGGCTTCAGTTTTCACTGAAATATCCCGAAATCTTGACCACAATCATTCATTATAACAGAAGGCTTTTTCTTTTCAACAACTAGCTGTTATTTCCTGGAAAAGTAATGTTAAATCCCAGAAGTAAACGTTTGCAAAAAGAAGCAAAACATGGTATAAAATAGGTGTAAGGGGTCATAAGAATTCCCAGTAGCGCAGACGAAGCAGGTTCTGCTGAACAGAATTGTTGTGAAACTGAAACGAAGATGTAAAGGATGTGGGAATTTGAGCAACCTCTTACTTATCGTACAGGGTCTAACAGATTGCTGAAGAACTAAGTGGACACATGAACCTTAGATTTCTTCTCCGGAAAAGTACCGGATCGAGCATCTGTTAGATCTTTTTTATTTATTTTTTCTTTTCCTCTGCTATAATGTGTGGGAAACGATTTTGAATAAACAGTTTAAGAAATAGATTTCGCAAACAGTGAGCCTTGGCTGTACGGAGTCCTCGACAAAAACCAAGACAATGCTCTTGGCTTTTTCTTATGGAAGAATAAAACCGTTCTTTCAACTTAAGCTGCAGGAGGAAAAAATGGATATCCACTATCATTTATTGATCAACCAAGCGGCCGGCAGCGGAAATGGCAAAAAGACCGCAGAAAAAATCATCAAATTGCTGGAAGAAAAAAAGCTGGTATTTACTGCTCACTATAGCGAGTACGCTGGACACGATGCTGAAATCGCTGAACAACTGGTCCCCTCTTTGCTTCCTTGGCCTGAAGATAAAGAAGAATTGACAGAACAGAACGAATTTCCTTTAGTCGTTGTGATTGGCGGGGATGGTACCCTTCATCAAGTACTCAATGCTTTCCATTATTTGGGAAAAGAATTTCCAATCGGCTATATCCCAGCTGGTTCAGGAAACGATTTTGCCCGAGGGATCGGTTTGCCTCGCACAGCAGAACTGGCGTTAGATCGCCTTTTAGCAACCACTGAACCGAAAATGATCAATTTGCTGACTTTTGAAGAAAAAATAAACGAAATAAGCGGGATCTTAGTTAATAATTTTGGGATCGGCTTAGATGCAGCTGTCGTTCATGCAACTAATCATTCTGCTTCTAAAGAACGATTGAACAAGTATAATCTGGGCTCTTTTGCTTATATTTTTTCGATTGCACGGGTGTTGTTCACACAAAAAGGATTTCCGCTTTTGGCAGATGTCGGCGGCAAGCAGCTCGCTTTTTCAAAAGCATTTCTGTGTACTGTGACAAATCATCCTTATTTTGGCGGCGGGGTTGCGATTGCGCCAACAGCTGAAATCGCAAAACCGAATATGGATTTTATCCTGATTGAACGAATCAATTTTTTCAAGATTTTGTGGATCATTGGTCTGCTTCTTCGAAAAAAACATTTGAAATCAAAACATGTCCATCACTTTACAACAAGTAAACTTCGCTTGACCACAACGCTTCCTCAGTATGGACAAGCAGATGGTGAAGATTTGGATTCTCAATCCTTCGATTTGCAATTTGGGACTAAAAAACAGCCCTTTTGGTTTCTTTAAAAGAGTCAGAAACAGACTTTTAAATACAGTAAAAACCGCAAAACGATTTTACGTTTTGCGGTTTTTGATTGTTAGAAACAAGTATTTTTTACAACCACTAGTCAAACGGTGTTCGCTAAGCTGACTTTCAGCATTAAGCCTGACAAATTAAAAATATGAGAAGCTATTTCTAATTTATCATTCTTAATTCTTGAAGCAGACCATACTGCTCACAACCTCTACACAAAAGGCGTAATTTCCCCCATCCCAATCATTGGATCGATTTTCTCTTCTTTGATCAGTTGAGTGGTCAGAATATAATTTTGGGGCGCTTCTTCCACGATTGGTTCTGATGTTTTTTCAGGCGCAAAAAGACTGATTTCTTCTGTTTGTTCATCCGGCTCATCTGCGATTGTTTCTTTTTTTGTTTTCACGACAGCTGGTTGGCGTTTCGGTTCTTCTGGTGTTGTGTAGACACCATCTTCAAATGGGTCATCCCCTGCCAGAGAATCTTCGTAAGCAGTCAATTTCGTGCGGATCGTCAATGACATTTGTTCATTGTGGATGATCCGTTCTTTTAAAGTCGTCAATCTTACTGCAGACTCATTTTTCACACAGGTTTCGTAGGCATTTTCTTCCCCTAGTAAAATCAACAGGTCTTTACTCCGCGTAACAGCCGTATATAAAAGATTTCGCTGCAGCATTCGCTGATACTGGTGTACCATTGGCAAGATCACCATCTTGAATTCACTACCTTGGGACTTGTGGATCGAACAGCAATACGACAAAGTGATTTTGTTCCATTCATTTCGCTTATATGTTACTTCATTCGCGTCAAATTGAATGACCAGTTCATCGACTTTGTCTTCGGAATCTTTGGCTAAAATAATCCCAGTGATCACGCCCATATCTCCGTTAAAAACATTCACTTCCGGTGTATTGACGAGTTGGAGCACCTTATCCCCGATTCGATAAACCGTATCATTCCAACTGACTTCTTTTTTCCGTCCGTCAGAAGGATTGAAAATCTCCTGCATCATTTTATTCAATGCGTCGATTCCTGCTGCACCGCGATACATCGGCGCCAACACTTGGATATCTTGGGCAGTAAAACCTTTCTTTTTCGCTTTTGCGACGATTTGTGAAATCAGTGGTTCGATTTGGTACGCATCGCTTTTGAAGAACGAACGGTCTTTCTGGTTTTTCGTAAAATCGGGCGGTAATTTTCCTTCTTTGATCTCATGGGCTAAAGGAATGATACTCGACCCGTCTCCTTGACGATAGATTTCCGTCAATTCTACTTTTGGAATCTCATTGATTTCCATTAAATCATGCAAGACTTGTCCTGGTCCAACCGATGGAAGCTGATCTTTGTCTCCGACTAAAATTACTTGCATATTTGTTGGAATTGCTTTGAACAAGGTATTTGCCAGCCATGTATCGACCATTGACATCTCATCGACTATCAATAATCCGCCTTCTAATTCTTTTGTGCTCATCGTTGGTGTTTTTTCTCGCCCATTCAATCCTAATAGCCGGTGGATCGTACTTGCGGGGAGACCCGTTGTTTCATTCATTCGTTTCGCCGCTCTTCCTGTCGGTGCAGCGAGCAAAATCGGAAAAATCTCTTGCGTATATTTATTGGGATCTAATTCCAATCCGTTCAATTCAGCAAAAAGATGGACGATTCCGTTGATTACCGTCGTTTTCCCTGTACCTGGTCCCCCTGTCAGAATGAATAACGGTGATTTGATTGCTTCAGTAATGGCTTTTTCCTGTGAATCGCCATATTGGATACCTAGTGTTTTTTCCGTCAAACGAATCGTTTTCTGGATTTCTTTTTCGGGATAACGGATCTCTTTCTTCCGATGAAGCAGCCGTTGGATCGAACTGCCAATACCCCATTCAGAAAAATACAAACTATTTTCATACAAATTGGTTTCTTCTTGCTGTATTTTACCTTCTTCGACCAGTTGGATAATGACCGAAGCTGCCTGATCAGGTGTTATTTCAATAGGTCGGCTGGTTTCTAGCAAACGAATCGTCTGCTGCAGCAAGTCTTCAGCTGGAACATAGGTATTCCCCGTCTGGATGGCCTGCTGAAAAATCTGATGTAAAACAGCCGCGCGGATACGGCGAGGAGAATCAGCAGCGATCCCGATTTGTTCAGCCAAATTATCTGCACGTTTGAACCCGATTCCCTCGATATCTTCCACGAGCTGGTACGGATTTTCTTGAATAATATCCAGCGCTTCATTTTTATACGCTTGATAGATACTAAAGGCAAGCTGGCTCCCAAATCCATAACGATTCAATCCCATGATGACTTGATCCATACCATGATTCAAGCGAATCGTTTCAGCAATCAGTTCACGTTTTTCTTTGGTTAATCCCGTTATTTTTTTGAGTTCTGACGGATCAGAAATAATTCGTTCAATGGCATCTTCACCAAGTAATGCGACGATTTTTTCTGCCGTTTTTTTCCCAATACCAGGAAATTTATCACTCGACAAATACGCAATGATCCCATTTGCTGTCGTTGGTTTTTCCTGTTCGTACCGCTCCACTTTTAATTGTCTTCCATACTTTGGATGATCGACTAATTCACCAAAAAAACGGTATGTTTCATTTTCTTGTATTTCTCCAAAACTGCCAGTTGCAACAATTTCTTTTTCTCGAAAATCCGCATCTGTTTCACTGACATGGATAAGAAGAACTTTGTAGAAGTTGCTTGGGTTTTGAAAAAAGACCGCTGCTACCGTGCCGACAAAATAAGGCATTTTTTCTGGCTGCATAAGAGGAGCTCCTTTCAATCTATAATAATGGTTCTGGTTTCGTATCCGAACCTAAAAAATCAATATTGTTCCACGTTTTTAATTTGTAAGGCGGCTCAGGTGATCCTTCCGTCTCCAAAATCGTCAAACTGCTGTTATATAAACCGCCCATCTCGCGCAATTGGCTGATTTCTTTCCCCAGCATCCATTGAATTGCCGCAGTCATCGATGCGCCATGACCAACAAATAAGACTGGACCTGTATGTTTGGCTGCCGCTTCGGTCACAACCGCTTCGATTCGTGAAATTGCCTCTTGGATCGGTTCCCCATTAAAAGGTGTGGGATCATATTTGTCCAAATGATGACGCAGATTAGGCAAGTTTTCAGGATATTTTCCATACATCTCATCAATCGAGCGTCCTTCTAATTCACCCAGTCCAAGCTCCTTCAATTGATCGGTGTAAATAATCTCTGTCGGATGAACCAGCTCTTGGTTGATGCCTTGCGCTGTATCTTGTGCGCGCTTGGCTGTACTCGAATAAATCACTTCAAAAGGAATCTGCTGGATATGCTGACCAAACAGTTTGATTTCTTCATAACTATGAGGCAATAGTGGAGAATCGCCGTTGCTGCCTTGAAAACGGCGCTCCAGGTTCCATTGTGTTTTTCCATGTCGTGTAAAATATAGTTCCATTGCGGCGAACTCCTTTTAAGTTTGATAGTTCTATTTTAACGTAAAAAACAACGATTAATCCAGCTTGTCGTTTTCATAGTGATGTGTCAAATCAAGATCAGGGAATCCTTGTTGTCTCAATGCTTCATAAACGATCATCGCAGCAGTATTTGAGAGGTTCAATGAACGGACATGTTCATCATTCATTGGGATACGCAAACATTTTTCTTCATTTTCCCGCATAAAGTCTTCTGGTAAACCCGTTGTTTCTTTCCCAAATAAAAAGAAGTGCTCTTCTCCATCTGCAAAATTTTCATCACTGTAGACTTTGTTTGCAAATTTAGAGATCAAGTGCAGTTTTCGTCCATTCAAATATTCTAAAAACGAAGGAAGATCTTTGTGATACGTGATATTCACATCATTCCAATAATCTAATCCGGCTCTTTTTAAATATTTGTCGTCTGTTGAAAAGCCCAGTGGTTCGATCAAATGCAGCGGTGTATTAGTAGCTGCGCAAGTTCTAGCGATATTTCCTGTGTTTGCAGGAATCAATGGTTCAAATAAAACGATGTGATTCATATCTATCAACCTCTCATCTTTATGTTTGCTCTTTTCAGCATGTTTTTTTGAAAAACGGCATAAAAAAAAACGTATCAACTCGGTGTCAGTCACTGCGAGTCGTTACGTTAGTGAAGCTCTTTTCACTAACTTTTATCAGAACAGGAACCTGATAAAAACCAATGAAAAAACAACTTGTTGCTAATATACCACCAACTTTTGCGTTTTGCAATAGTTCCTCTGAAAAAAATCAGAAAAAACGCGTACTCTTAGTTCCTTTTAATAATTCTATGTCAATTGTAATTTTCCTTAACGGATTTTCTTGTAATTTTTCTTTTATTGACGCTTCTACTTGCCATTCAAGCGGCGACATGGCTAATAGATCTAACTGATTTTCTTCCGGTATTGAAAATTCATAGGTTACACGACGGCGTTTCACCAGCTGCATTGATTCTTCAAATTTTGCAGCTACCCGTTCATTAGAATAATTTTGTTTTTCGGGCTGATCCGGGTAAAACGCTTGGCGCAGCTCTTTTAAATAGCCGCTTTGCGGAACGATTTTCAGCACTTCGCCTTCATCTGCCAGCACGCGCTGAAACTCTTGATAATGGGAAGGTGAAAAAATATTCAGGATCGTTTCGAATTGTTTGTTTTCAAATGGCAGATTTGTCAAATCTGCTACACACCAAAATGCGTCCATTGGCTGTTCTGTCGCTGCATAAACGCCTTCTTTTGAAATATCGAAACCAACTGCTTTTTTTATAGCTGTCAATTGAGATAATTCTTGTAAGAAGCTCCCTTCTCCACAACCTACATCCAAGACCTTACTATTTTTCGGCATTTCTTCTGCCAGCATTTCTAAAACCGGGGTATACATACCCGCTTGGATCATTCGTCTTCGCGGCGTGAACATCCCTTGGTCGTATTCTGTTTTAACTGCATGTGTCAAAAAATACAGTGTTCCTTTTTTTGACAAATCATAACGGTGGTTTTGTGTACACACCAGGCCATTTGGTGTTTCAGACACGGGATTTTGACAAAGCGGACAGCGGAACATCGAATGATTTTCTTTCAAAAACTGTCGGGCGCGGTCAATTTTTTTCAACATAACTTTTCCCCTCATTTCTTTTTTATCTTACCTTTCCCACCAGACTTTAGCAAGCCCGAAAAGTATGTTACAATGCACAGGAAACAGGGTTGCTGAAAGCGAAAATAAGCAAATTTCCACAAATAGAGGGCTGCTATTTTTTATTTATTCAAACCCTCTCTTCTCGCTGATAAAAGCTGCAGCTGCCAAAAAAAGGAGGCAAAAAAATGATCAAAGAATTTTGCGCAGAAAATTATACATTGATTCCTCATGCCATCGCTAAAGGTGCCGGCCGCATCGAATTATGCGACAATCTAGCTGTGGGCGGCACTACGCCAAGTACAGGAGTAATCGAGGAAGCCTTAAGCTATGCTGGTGAAAAAAACGTTCCGATCATGACCATGATCCGTCCGCGCGGCGGCGACTTCGTTTACAACGACATCGAATTAAAAATCATGCACACCGACCTGATCGAAGCAAAAAAATTAGGAACAGACGGCGTTGTATTCGGCTGTCTGACGCCCTCTGGCTGGTTGGACGAAGAAGCCTTGGAATTACTGACAGAAACAGCTGAAGGGCTTCAAATCACCTTCCACATGGCTTTTGACGCTATTCCTGAAGACAAACAGCTAGAAGCAATCGATTGGCTTGTTGACCACGGTGTCCACCGCATTTTAACGCATGGCGGAGCTGCTGGTACACCGATTGAAGAAAATCTCTCTCATTTGAAAAAATTGATCGACTACGCCAATGAGCGCTTGATTATTTTACCTGGTGCAGGTATTTCTTATCAAAATGCAGAAGCAGTTGCTGAAGCATTGGGTGTCAGCGAAGTCCACGGTACGAAAATCGTGGATCTAGGGTAATTATTTTTTCCAAAAAAATAATATGCAAAAAACATACAAAAAAGGCCGCGAAACATGAAAAATGTTCCGCAGCCTTTTCTTTTTTACATAAAATAAGACATAAACAATGAAGCAATATTGAAATAAATCAGCACACTTGTCAAATCACTCAGCGTCGTGATAAACGGACCGCTGGCTACTGCCGGGTCAAACCCGAGTTTATCCATCAGCATCGGGATCAAACTTCCTGCCAAATTAGCAACAGTGATCGCAAACAACATCGCCATCCCGATCACAAATCCTAAGATGAAATTATGCTTCCAGAAACCGACGATCAAGAAAATCGTCAGTCCTGTGACCAAACCAGTAACTACCCCAGTCAGAACTTCTGCTAAGACGAGCTGGAAAAATCCGTGTTCTTTATCATCAGAAATCGCTAAACGACGAACAGCTACCGCCAAAGATTGGGTCCCCGCGTTTCCAGCGGTCCCTGTGATCAAAGAGATGAAAACCGCTAAAATACTCGCCTCGCTCACTAAGTCTTCATAATGACTGATCAGTGAAGCTGTCGACATCCCCAAAAAGAGCAGTGTAATCAGCCACGGCAAACGTCTTGAAGCTGCTTTGACTGGATTTTCATTGATTTCTTCAACGTTGACCCCCGCCAAACCAGAGTAGTCGCTGGCTGCTTCGTCATCGATTACGTCAATGATATCATCAACTGTAACGATCCCCAGCAGATGGTCATCATAATCAGTAACAGGAAGTGCTAGAAAGTCATAGTCACGGAATGTTTGGGCAACATCTTCTTGATCATCTCCCACTGATACAGAGATGATCCGCTCACTCATCACATCAGCAATCATGGTATCGTCCTCATTCACAATCAAATCTCGAAGTGAAATAACACCTACCAGCTGATTTTCTTGGTTTACGACATAAATATAATAAATCGTTTCAGCAACATCAGCTGCATTTTTCAATACATACATTGCCGAACGTACGGTTTGATTCGCTACGATTGAAACAAATTCCGTGGTCATGATCGCACCAGCAGTATCATCTTCATAGTGCAAGAGTTCTTTGATTTCGCTGGCATTTTCAGCTGGCATCAAACTCAAATATTTGGCCATTTGCTTCTTATCTAAGGTATTCAGCAAATCGACCGCATTATCGGTATACATTTCCGCGAGCATATCAGCTGCATAGCTAGGCCGCATTTCCGCAAGATAGTCTTTCATATATTCATTGTCTTCTTCGATGGTGTCGAACATATCGGCAAGTTCTTTAGGAGACAGATACGCATAGATCATCTGGCGTTCTTCTTCTGAGAGTGATTGGTAGAACTGACCCTGCTCATAAATGTGCATCTCCAAGAAATCATTTCTAAATTCCTGGATGTTGTTTTTTCTCAAATCTTCTGTCAACTGGGCAAATCGTTCCTCTAATTCTTGATTTTCGTCCAAACCAATCTCACCTCACCTTAAATTCTCAACTGTTCAACGACTTTCGCCATATCTGCCGCTAACGGCTGTTCAAACACTAGCAGCTCTTCTGTAAAAGGATGGAAAAACCGTAAATCATAACAATGCAGCGCCTGTCTCTGGATACCCAGATCCATTCTGCCGCCATACATCTCATCACCTAAAAGCGGACAGCCGATGGAAGAAAAATGGACTCTGATTTGATGGGTCCTTCCGGTATGGAGCTGGATATCTGCCAGCGCAGCTTCTTTAAGCTGCTTTTCCAGCCAGTATTCTGTTTCTGCATACTGACCGTCTGTACAGACTTTCCGCTTCAATAAAGAAGTCAAATCTCGGCCTATCGGTGCTTGGATCATCCCATGTTCTTCCAAATGATCAATTGCTCCGCTAACAAGTGCTTGATATTTTTTTACAAATTTCTTTTCCCGCAGCTGGATATCTAGTTTCGCATGTGCAAAACCGTGTTTCGCAAAAAGCATCAATCCTGACGTGTCTCTATCTAAACGAGTAACGACATGAATCACCTGGTTTTCATACCCTTGCTTTTTATAATACGCTTTTACCCGATTGGCCATGGTACCGTTTGGATGATATTGTGCTGGGATCGAAGAAATGCCTGCTGGTTTATTTACCACTAGGACATGTTCATCTTCAAAGACGATATCGATCGGCGTCTCATCTAACAGGACAGTTTCATGTTCGCCTTCTGCAGGAATCACAATGGTTACCTTATCATTCTCTGAAAGAGAAAACAAGACATTTTCCGTCTGTTCGTTGACTTTGATTTCTCCGCCTTGAAATTTTATTTTCGCTAATAAACCTTTAGAGATGCCCTTCTCTTTTAGGAAAAATTTCAATTTTTGTGTCTGTTCTTTTTCATAGATCCATGTAAATTCCATTTTAGTCCTCACCAATAAATGCGTCTTTTACACGATGCCAAAAATGCATGTGCCGATAAGAAGAAAAATGGATCCGTTCTTCTGCTATACGATAATAAATAGAATGGATGTCTTCTTTTGCCACTTCCAAATGATCAATTGTCACTTGGTAATCCTCAGTATTCTCAAGTTTGATTTCCAGCCATTCATTATGGGCAATGACGATTGGCGAACCGAGTGTCCGAAACACACGGTTATTCAAAGAAGCAATCTCTGCTAATTGAAACGCGTTGATACTTGGATGGATCACTGCGCCGCCTACACTTTTATTATAGGCTGTCGATCCTGTAGGGGTAGAGATCGCTAAGCCATCCCCGCGAAAACGTTCAAATAATTCATTTTTGATATATACATCTGCGACCATGGTTCGGTTTGCTCGTTTGATTGTTGACTCGTTCAACGCCAAAAGATGCTTGTCTGGTTTATCATTTCGGTATTGGACACGCACATCTAATAACGGATAACTGACTGTTTGCCCTCTGGTGGAACACAAGCTGTCGACCATCTCCGGCAGTTCATAGTCGCGCCAATCTGTGTAGAAACCCAAATGCCCAGTGTGGACGCCTAAAAAACTCACTTCATTCAAACGATGGCTGAAACGATGGAAAGCAGACAGCAGCGTCCCATCGCCCCCTATCGATATCACTAATTCCGGGTGTTGCATGTCGACTTGGATGCCTGCTTTTGCTAAAAGAGTTTCCAGATTCTTGGTAACCGCTAATGATTTTTCTTGATTATTATGAACGATCGCTACCTTCATCTGTCTCCTCCTCGTTTGTGTTGATCAATTTGCGGTAATAGATATCGTTTGGCGTCCCCCTGCCATGAGAAAACAGACGTTGCGCTTCTTGGATCTCTTCACGAATACTGGACATCTCTTCATCTAAACGATAAGCGGCTTCTGCTGCTCTTTGCAGTCGTTCGCTCATTTCTTCAGGAAAAACGCCTTGATATTTGTAGTTCAGCGAATGTTCGATCGTCGCCCAAAAATTCATTGCCAGGGTCCGGATCTGGATTTCTGCTAAAATCTTTTTCTCACCGCTGATCAGCTGGACCGGATATTCGATGACCAAATGATACGACCGATAGCCGCTTGCTTTTTTATTGGTGATGTAATCTCGTTCTTGGATAACATTCATGTCTTTTCTATTGCGAATGATCTCCACCACATGATGGATATCCTCCACGAATTGGCACATGATCCTCAATCCTGCGATATCAGACATTTCTTCTTCTAAACGGCTCATAGGGATATGCCGCAGCTGCGATTTCGTAATAATGCTGTCGACAGGTTTCACCCGCCCCGTCACAAATTCGATGGGAACATGTCGATTCTGTTCTCTGAATTGTTTGCGGATCCCCCGCAGTTTCACTTTTAATTCCGACACTGTTTGTTCATAAGGTGCTAAAAAAGCTTCCCAATCTCGTTCCATAGTTGATACCTCTACTTTGCACTAACATTCAGTTTTTATTTTACCATAGAAAAAAGAGTTTCAGTAATCCACCTACTTAGGATTGACCAAAAATAAAATTTCAAGCACAATAAATGATAAAAGGAGCTGTGATTATGGCACAAAACTTAGAAATAGAATATAAAACAATGTTGGATAAATCAACTTACCAGCGCTTGCTTCCTCATTATCAGCTGAAAGCAGAAGATTTCCACACACAGACCAATTATTATTTTGATACAAAAGAAGACAGCTTGAAGAAAAAAAATTGCGGCTTGCGAATTCGTTTGATGGATAACAAAGCAGAATATACGTTAAAAACGCCCGATCAAAACGGTCGTTTAGAAACAACCGACTTTTTTTCTTACGAAGAAGGAGAAACCTTTATCCAAACAAGTACTCTGCCAAAAAGCGGCGCTGTTTTCAACAAACTTGCTGAAATCGGTGTTTCTGCCGATGAATTGTCCTCTATCGGCTATTTGACCACCAAACGAGCAGAATTCAGCATCAGCGAAGGGCTCTTAGCACTAGACGAAAGTATCGCAGAAAATCTCCATGATTACGAATTGGAATTGGAAGTTTCACATGCGGAAAAAGGAGAAAAAGATTTTCAACATCTATTGAATACATTGGGAATACCTTTTCAGCCGGCAAAAAATAAAATCCAGCGAATGATTGAATCAAAAAATTAGAATCCTTTCATTTTCACAAGGGTCTTAGTTTCATTTTTTTCAGTTTTTCTGTTAAGTTAATATTTGTACTAAAACAATATATTTATTGATTAGAATCTATTTTGGGGGAGATTCAGTATGATTGAGATTTATTTATTCGTCAATCCATTGGGGAAACACTGTTACGATATCGAACAGCAGATTTTGGAATTTATCGAAGAAGACTATGGGAAAAAAGAGTTTCATTTCCGCTTTTTGCCTTTAGTAAATTTGCAGACAATTGGGGATGTCATGCAAAATCAAGGAATTTCAAAAAACGATATTCAAAAAAGAAATCAATTGTTCTCAGAAACCTATTCAGCAGCCTTAGATTGTAAAGCTGCCCAGTTTCAAGGAAAGAAAAAAGGACGTCAATTTTTGATCCAGCTGCAAAAAACAGTTGGTTGCGAAGGCACGCCTTATTCACCAGCTTTAGCTGAAAAGATTTTCAAAGAAATTGGCGGCGATTTAGCCATGTTCAAAGAAGATCGGCAGTCTGAATTTGTCAAAGAAGCATTTTTTGCAGATCAAAAAATCGCACGGGAAATGGGCATTGTCCAACATCCTTCAGCAGTCATTTATAATTACGCAAGTGAAAGAGATTTTGGTGTCCTTGTTGAAGGCACTAACAGTATAAAAAGTATCAAAGAACTTTGTAAAACCGGCAAAGATGCCTACCAGCTATTTACAAACGGGAAACCTTTACATATGGGGAAAGATACAAATTACACTGCAACGCCAAATCACTTATTTTTACTATCTAACTGATCGACGTGCGTTTATTTCACCATCTGTTTATAAACTATAGAAAAAAGGAGAAACTGTTCTTGTCAATTCGACAATACAGTCTCTCCTATTTTTTATGGCAAAAATCTATCAGAAGAAAAGTATATAGTTATTATGCTTTTTCCAATTCTTCAATCAATTGTTCTAGTTCATTCAAACGTGCTTCAAAGACAGCCATCGCATCTTCGATATAGTCAGGTTTCGTCATGTCGACACCTGCTTTTTTCATCACTTCTACTGGATAGTCGCTGCTTCCAGATTTCAAGTAATCTAAATAATGTTCCAATGCCCCTGGTTCTTTGTTCCAGATTTTTTCAGCCAATGCTGAAGCAGCTGAAAAGCCTGTTGAATATTGGAAAACATAATAATTGTAATAAAAATGAGGGATTCTTGACCACTCGAATTTGATTTCAGGATCTTTTTCTACAGCTGGTCCGTAGTATCTTGCGTTCAATTCGCCATAGCTTTCATTTAAGTATTCGCTAGTCAACGGTGTGCCTTTAGCATCTTCTGTATGCATGAAATGCTCAAATTCAGCAAATTGTGTTTGACGGAAGACTGTTCCTTTGAATCCATCTAAATAATGATTCAGCACATACGCGCGGACGCGAGGGTCTTTTTCTGTTTCTAATAAATATTCCGTCAAAATATTTTCATTTGTTGTTGAAGCGATCTCTGCTAAGAAAATCGAATAGTCGCCGTATACATAAGGCTGATTTGCGCGGGTAAAGTAACTGTGCACACTGTGGCCCATTTCGTGGACAAGCGTGAACAACTGATCTAGCGTATCGTGCCAGTTCATCAAAATATATGGTTTTGTATCGTAGCTTCCAGATGAATATGCACCGCTGCGTTTTCCTTTGTTCTCTACGACATCGATCCAGCGATCAGAAAAAGCTTCTTTTACCACGGCAAGATATTCTTCGCCCATTGGATGCAACGCTTCTACGGCTTTGTTTTTTGCGTCTTCGTAACTGAATTTCACTGGTGCCTCACCCAAAACTGGTGTATAAAGATCATACATATGCAAGGTATCCACACCAAGCAGACGTTTTCTCAATTCCATGTAACGATGCAGCAGCGGCAGATTTTTGTTTACGACATCTACTAATGTATCGTATACACTTTCTGGAATGTGGTTCGCGCTCAAAGAAGCTTCCCGCGCAGAAGAATAATTTCTGATTTTCGCTTTGAAGTTGTGCCCTTTGACGTGTGTTCCTAAAGTCGAAGCAAATGTATTATTGAATTGTTCATAGACGCTGTAAAGCCCTTTAAACGCTGCTTCGCGTACAGAACGGTCTGTGCTTTCAAGCAATTGTCCATAAACACCATGAGACAATTGGATTTTTTCTCCGTTTTCACCTTCAATCGTCGGGAAAACAAGATCTGCATTGTTCAAAATAGAAAATGTATCTTTTGACGCCCCAAAAATCTCACTTGAACCAGCGAGCAAAGCTTCTTGCTCTTCGGATAAAACATGTGCGCGGTTATCTACTGTTTGTTTGATAAAATGGCGATACATCTCAAGTTTCGGTTCTTCGTCAAAATAAGCCCAGATCTGTTCATCTGATAATTGCAGCAATTCTGGCTCAAACCAGGAAATTGCTTCGCTGACTTTGGCAAAAAGACTGCCTGCGCGTGCATAGATTGCTTGGTAAGTAGTGTTTGCTGTGTCTTGGTCATTTTTCAAATGTGCATACACATAGATTTTTTCTGTCTCTCGATAAACTTCAAGCAGATAGTCGACAGCAGATAAAAATGAATGGGCGCCGCCCGCCAATGTCCCTTTATAACTGTCTGCTTGTTTCAGCTGCTCTTCTACTTGGCTGTATGCTTCGTCAAATGCTTGATCATTAGGGAATATTTTTGTCAGATCCCACGTCAAATGCTCTGGCAGTTCTTCGCGTTTCGGTAATTGCTTCGCTTCACTCATATAATCCACTCCTTTATAGTATTCTTTAATCTTACCATAATTCGTCCATCAAACCAGCGAATGAGTGTGAAGAATTTTTGAACTTTCTGATTTTTCAAACAAACGGATACATTCTTCAAAAAATCCCTTTCTGATCTGTTTTTCATCTACCAGCGGAAACAGCCAAGGTTCCTTCTGTCTGTTTATTTCTTTTTCCCAACATTCATAGTGCCGCTTTCTGTCTAGACTTGCGGTTTCTTCAAACAGCAAACGGTGATAAAAAAGACGCTCTTGATAAAAGAAAAAGTAGCGGCTTTTGCTGTAAAGCCATTTCGGCAGATGCAAAAGATGTTTTTGCCGTAAGTAACACTTCTCTTGCAGTGATAAAATCCGTTTTTGTTTGCGTCGAAGCTGCTGCTTAAGCCACCGATGGTAATCTGTGCCTCCCTCTGTTGAAGATGATTTTTCTTTTTCTTGGCAGCAAATAATTTGTTGATTTCTAAGCTGCAGCAAATCTGTTTCGTAAAAATCCCACGTGCTTTCATGATAACGCATCTTCAAAACAGGCATCTCGCTGATGTGATGGAACAAATGTAGTTTCCCATTCGCTAAGTCCGCTTTCCAACTATGGATCCCCCGCTGTTTTGTGTACATACAGCAGCTTTTTTCCAATTGAGTGAATGCATGATTTTGCATGAATCTGTTTCCTAAGATCCACCAGCAGTCATATCCTTGATCTCTATAAGTACATGTACGTTCAATTAGTTTTTCGATACTTAATACAGAACACTGAATCTCAATTGCTAGTTTTTCCTCTTGTTGCAAAATATCCGGACGCTGTTTCAGCTGAGGCAGATAAGCTTCCAAAACAGCTGCATTTCCAAGCCACTTCTTAAAATGTTTCTTCAATCTAAGATGTTCTGCTGTTTCGGCTTCGCTGAATAATTGGCAATCCGCTGCCTTTTTATGCGCAAAATGAGCTTCTTTTTGAAGACCTTTCTTCAAGATCACAGGTTGTCCGCACCCGCCGCAATGGTAGTTCCTGCCTTTGGAAGCCTCTTGCGCTAAAATATCGTCGCCTTGTTTTGTCTTTGCAATCAGCATTTTCTCACCCCTTATAAAACTTACGCAGCTTTGCTCGAAAAATTTTTGCCTAGCAAAAAAACGCCTCTTCAAAAACAGCTGTCTGTTTCTGAGGAGGCGTCTGATCGACATGGAGCCAAGCACCATTTTATTTAAAATAATAGTTTGTCAGTTCAAGCGCATTTCGTTCCATCAAGCACTTGCCGTATTCATCCAAACGCGCGGAAGTGATGTCACTTTTATTTGCAAATTCCAAGATTTTCGCGATTTGGTTGTCTACGTCTGCTTTGTTCAACTCTTCTAACCAAAAATGTACATCTAAATAATAGTGATCTTCAAATATATATAAATTGGTCCAAGCTGATTCCAATTCTACGTCTTTTGCTAATTGCACCATTTGCTCGAAGTCATCAAAAATAAATACAGCTTCTTTCTCTGGCGCTTCAGGAACTTTCGCTTTTTCTTCTGTTTCTTCGCTATCCATCAACTGACGGCGCAAAAACTCGCTTACTTCTTCTGGGTCTCCTGCGAAATCACCAGATTGTGCCAGCTCTTCGTCAGGCAGATTCTTGCTGATGAACAACTCCAAGCCGTCTCCTTTTGGCAAAACTTGGAAAGTCACAGCTTCGCTTCCTCGGAACTCTTCTTCGATATCCACTTCTTCTAAAATACTATAAAAGAAGGTTTCGATTTCTTTATGATTGCCTAACAAGTCCAAGAAAGAAATACCTCTTTCTGCCAAGTCCTCATTACCGATCACTACTCGAATCGTATTTTCATTGATATGTTCCATTTCCATTTTGCTACACCTCACTTTGCCAATCTGGTCAGTATAGGTACATTGTATCGGAAAGCGGATAAATGTAAAGAAAAAACTCGTATGACCATTGGAAATTTAAGACTTCTTGCACTTTGCCGGAAGTTCTTACATTGATATTTAAAATTCTAGATTCCTTAAACAAAAAAGATCAGGAACAGTGTCTGTTCCTGATCTCCAGTGATTTTCTTATAAACCAGCCATCATTTGCGCTTGTCTCAATTCAAGCTGACGTACATCTCTTGGCAAGAAACGACGGATTTCATCTTCATTGAACCCTACTTGCAGACGTTTGTCGTCGATCATGATCGGACGACGCAGCAAACCTGGATTGTCTTGAACCAATTCTAGTAGGTCTTGCAACGGAAGGTCATCTAGATCCATGTTCAATTTTTGGAATACTTTTGAACGTGTAGAAATGATTTCTTCTGTTCCATCTTCAGTCATTTGCAAGATTGCTTTTAGTTCTGAACTATTCAATGGTTCAGAAAAAATATTGCGTTCTACAAATGGTATTTGATGCTCTTGCAGCCATGCGCGAGCCTTTCTGCAGGAAGTACAGCTTGGGGAAGTATATAGTGTTAACAACGTGCACCACTCCTTTTCGTGAAATTCATCACACTTTTATAACAGAAGTTTATTTATTACTTCTATCTGTGTCTATTATAACTAATCATATATTAAATTGCTACCTTTTTTTAGAAAAAAATTAAAAAAATTAACGTTATCTAAGTTTTATTTTCTTTAATAATAAGGTTTCAAGCTTTTTTACCAATATTAAAAATGAGAAAATTCCCATCAAAACCCAATCTAAAACATAAATGTAACAACTCAAAAAACTGTCATAGTATTATGGATATTTTCAATTAGTTTACACTTTTTTCTGCGTTGATTATGTTTTTTATTCTTTGTATTTTTCAATAACTGCCCCTGCGAACGTCCATCATTTTAAAAATAGCGCTTACACACCCGCTTGTTTCATTTCTTCTTGCTTCAACAGCTAAGTACTGAATGAGAAACATTACAATGTACCTGTAAAATACCGTTATTTTATTTTCATGTAAACTTTTTATAACTGTATCAAAAAACATCAGTTATTTACTCCATGTATCCAAAGCAGCTTTTCATAAAAATAACAAATGATCTTTAATCATAATTTTAGTGAAAAAAATTGAAACTTACAAATATTGATTTTACGCGCTTGGTGAAATATAGTAATAAAAACCTTTATTTATAAGGCTTTTTACTCTTTTTTTTCTATTTTTTTTCGGCTACAATAAATGAGGATTTGTGAAAATACAAATGAAAATCGAAAGGCGTGTGACAATTGATCAAAGCAGTTGTGTTTGATGTGGATGATACGATTTACGATCAGCAGCAACCCTTCAAGAATGCGGTGAAGAAGGTCGTTCCTCTTGTATCCGATGAAGACATGCACCCACTATATATCCGTTTTCGCCATCACAGCGACGAAAACTTCCCCAAAGTAATGGCCGGCGACTGGACGCTTGAATACATGAGAGCGCACCGTATCAGCCAATCCTTGAAAGATTTAGACTACCCTGCGATCACCGAGGCAGATGGACTGACATTTCAAAAAATCTATGAAGATGAGCTGGATAATATCTGCATGCATGAAGAAGTACAAAAAACATTGGACTTCTTGAAAGAAAAACAAGTACCAATGGGCATTATCACTAACGGACCAACCGACCATCAATCAAAAAAATTGAAACAATTGAAATTAGAAAATTGGGTTTTAAAAGAGCACATGCTTATTTCCCAAGCAACAGGCTTCCAAAAACCAGAAAAAGAAATCTTTCAATTAGCAGAACAGCAATTTGGATTGGTTCCCGAAGAAACACTTTACGTTGGCGATAATTATGAGAATGATGTCTTAGGCGCAAACAATGCTGGCTGGAAAACACTGTGGTTCAATCACCGTGGACGTACTGCGGACAGCAGCCCTGTACAAGATATCGAGATTCTTTCTTTCGATCAATTGCTTGAAACATTCCATGCGATTTTTAATGGCGAATAAATTGATTAAACCAAAGAAGAACCAGCACTTGTTCAAGTGCTGGTTCTTCTTTGGTTAGAGGATCATTCAAGTTCCCCGATACTTAAAATCAAACGAATATCTTCTTCTGTCAGTTTATTCATCTGTTCTTCATTTCCTTGGATGACTTTTTGGAAAAGTTCTCTTTTCTCGTGCTGCAGCGTATCCATTCGTTCTTCAATCGTGCCTTCAGCAATCATCCGCCACACTTCAACGACGTTCTTTTGCCCGATACGATGCGCTCTGCCTGCTGCTTGCTCTTCAATGGCTGGATTCCACCACAAGTCGTAAAGGATCACTGTGTCCGCACCAGTCAAGTTCAAACCGGTTCCCCCAGCTTTCAAAGAAATCAAGAAAACATCTCTTTCCCCTGCATTAAATGCATCCACCATCGCGATACGATCTTTTGGTTTCGTGCTTCCTCGCAAATAAAAGGTCGACATACCAAGTTCAGCTAGCTCTTCTTCTAAAATAGAAAGCATCCCAGTAAATTGAGAAAACAACAACACTCTACGGTTGTTCTCTTTTGCTGCTGTCAACATATCTTTCACTTGTTCGAGTTTACCAGAACCGCCTTTATAATCCTCGATAAACAAACGCGGATCACAACAGATCTGCCGCAGACGTGTTAAACCTGCCAAGATACTGATGCGATTTTTCTTGAAGTCTGCTGTATCCATCAAAGAAACTTCTTCCCGCATTTGACGCAGATAAGCAAGATAAACCGTTTTTTGTTCTTCCGTCAATGCAGAATAAAGATTGGTCTCTGTTTTTTCCGGAAGATCTTTCAATACGCTCTTCTTGTTTCTTCTCAAGACAAACGGACGAATCATTTGAGCGATTTCTTCCGCTGACATATCTTTGAATCGTGCTCGGCTTGGGAAAAATCCTGGCATGATCGTGGCAAACAATGACCAAAGTTCTTCCAAGTTGTTCTCGATTGGTGTCCCGCTCAAAGCAAAACGTTGCGGAATCGATAATTCTCGTAAAGACTGCGCTGTTTTGGTCCCGCTGTTTTTGACCATTTGCGCTTCATCTAAAATCAGATAATCCAATTGCATTTGCTGATATTCTGCAACATCTTGGCGCAAACTTGCATAAGAAGTGATCCAGATATCTGCCTGTTGCGCGAGGAGTTTTTCTCGTTCATTTTTGTTTCCGTTGACTACTTGGGCATTTAAGGTTGGTGCAAATTTCCGCACTTCCGCTTGCCAATTGTAGATCAAACTTGCTGGAGCTACGATCAATGCAGATAATTTTTGTTTTTCTTCTTTTTCAGAAAGAAGAAAGGCAATCGTCTGCAATGTTTTCCCCAGACCCATCTCATCCGCTAAGATTCCGCCAAATTGATAATGACTTAGCATTTTCAGCCATTTGAATCCTTGGACTTGATAAGAACGCAAATCTGCTTGGAGGTCTTTCGGCAATTCCGCTGTGTATTCTTCAGGATGAGTCAGGTTCTGCACCATTTCCTTAAAAGAATCACTGAAATTCGTTTGACCGCCCTTCAGCTTTTCTTGCAAGATCAATCCTTGATTTTTCGGCATATGGATCACGCCGCCTTCATCTCGGATCGATTCGCGCAATTGCTGCAGAACTTCACTTGTTTTTTGGAATTCTTCTGAATCAAAAGACAGGACTTGTCCATTTTCCAATGTATAAAATGCGTCATTTCGCAATAAACTTCTTAACACTTGATCGATCTCATTTTCATTGATGCCTGTTACATCAAAACGGATGTCCAGCCATGAACTGGTTTCTGTTACATCGATTTTCGGCTGATGGCGCTGCGCATCCAAGTAAAGTTCCCGCAGTTTTTTTCCAATACGGACTTCGCCAAATTGACGAAAAACAGCTAGTTCTGTGCGGAAAAAGGCGTATAGTCCTTCACCCGCAGGCAATTCTTTTTCATAGCCGGTCTCATTTTTTTGATAAAGATACATCTTGAACAGATCACGGACACGTTTTTCTTGCGCATGATCTCTCAATACTTCTTTTGAATCTTCTGGCAGGATCTCATGTTTAGGATCGGTTGAATAGATTACATCGCCATATATAAAATCGATTCTGCCTTGGATCTTGCCTTTGACTTTGCGGAAGAAAAAGACAAACGACACAGGTGTATCCGTGATTTTTTCTTTTACTTCTTCGCTGACTTCGACTTCGCCGATTTCTCCTAATAATGGCAGGACCTCTTTGAAAAGCGAGGAAAGTTCCTCTTTCTTGAATACGATCTGCGGCTCTTCAAAACGTTTCATCAGCTGCTGGAATGTCAGATAGATTTTTTGCTGTTTTTTATTTACTGTATAAAAAACGCCATCTCGTGCCCCTATTTGATAATGGGCAAAAAACAAATCAAAATCAGTTTCTGCTTTCAGCTGATAGTGTTCTTCTTCTTTTGTCACAAGAAAACGCAGTGGTTTGTTCTGGTAAGAAAATTGGATGCCCGGATAATTTTGTTCACCGATCTCTGCCTGCAGATGGGTCGTTTGATTCATTTGTTCCAGCAGCGGCTGCAGCTGTTCCACTGGCAGCAATAAATATCGTTTCTCCAATTTGCCTTTCACTTGCAGACCAGAAGCGCCCAGAAGCTGCTGAGTTTGAGCGATTTTACTCAAGTTTTCCAATATTTGCTGGTCTTCTTTTTGGAAAGCACGATGCGCCAAAGAAAATGTATGCTGTTTGTTGACAGTAAAAGTTCCTTGATCTGTATAATTTTGAAGAAACTCATAGATATTTTTGACGATATAGCTTTTTCGCGAGGATGCAAGGTAACCGATCCGTAACGAAACAGCCAAGACAGAAAATTCTGGATGGTATTGATTTGTTTCTACTGCTTCTAAGTGATATTCCAAAATAAATGGTTCGATTTTTGCCGGACGTTCAGCATGAAGCCGGGAAAAACCTTTGATGATCATTTCTCCTTCGCTGACTTTGCTGGCAGTCTCGGGTAATTGCTGATTCTTTTTCAAGATACGGGAAATATTTTTTTCTCTCAAATATAATTCTGCTGCGACCGTATGCTTGCAATAATGATGTTCTCCCCAATAAGGACATTGGCAAAGATCCTCTTCTTTTGCTGTTCCGTCCAAATCGACCATGTACAGTTCGCTGCCTAGGACTTCCGCATGCCACACATTCTCTTTTGGATCTGGAACGACCGACAACACTCTTCCTTTGCGTAAATATTCTCGTCCGCGTTCAATTACTTTTTCTGGTATGCTCCATTTCATCGTTGCGTTCCCTCCTATCCGAGATGATAGCGGATCTTGCTTTGTCCGCTGCCTTCTGTATCGATTCTGATTTGTTGCGGAATACGTTCTTTCAATTCTCTCACGTGACTAATGATTCCAATCATCCTTCCTTGGCTTTCGATAGTCTCAAGCGCTTCGATCGCCATTTCCAATGCTTCTTCATCCAAGGAGCCGAAGCCTTCGTCAATGAACAAAGCTTCGATCGATACGCCGCCTGCTTGGGACTGGATCACTTCTGCTAGAGCAAGTGCAAGGGACAAAGCTGCGATAAAACTTTCGCCGCCGGATAGCGTATGGGCGCTTCTTGTCATCCCAGCTTCATCGTCATAGACATTGATCTCAAGCCCAGTGTTTCCTCGGTAGCTGCCGATCTCGCCTGCTAATTCGAACTGGTAACGATTTTTTGTCAGCTGCTGCAGATGTTCATTTGCTGTTTGAAGCACCTCTGTCAAATATACTTGCAGGACATAACGTTCTAAACTGATTTTTTTGCTGTTTTCGCCGTTGATTACTTGTGAAAGCTGCTGCAATTCGCTTAGCTGTGCTAATTGTTCTTGGCTTTTTTCATAACTTTGGAGAAACGCATCTAAAACTTGCTGATTTGCTGCTTGGCGTTCTTGCTTTTTGACGATTGCTTCTTGGGATTCTTCGATCTGTTGAGCAATCTGTTCTTTTTCTGTTTCAAGAGAAGCAAGATCGACTTGCTCGCCCGCAGCCCCGATTTCTTCTAATTGTGCCAAACGAGAAGCAATCACTAAACGTTCTTTTTGATAATCCTGGATCAGTTCTTGTTTTTCTTGTTGAATCTCTTCTTGTTCAGCAAACCTCATCATCTCCGAAAAATCGTTGAAATAGGTTTGTTCTGCCAAAGCAGCTGATATTTTTGTTTCAAGCTGATTTATTTTTTGTTGCAAATCAGCTAGCTGTTTTGCCAAGTTTTCTTGGTTATTTTGATGCAATTGAACATTTTGACGAAGTTTCTCGCCTTCTTTGGTCAATGTCTCATATTCTTTTTCTGCTGCTGTTATGCCTGTTTCAAGCTGACTTGTCTGACTTTCCAAAGTTTCAGCCTCTACACCATCAAGCTGCTGGGTCAGCGTGTCTAGTTTTCCTAAAATCCGCTGCTGCTGTTCAGTGATTTTTACTGCTCGTTGCGCTGTTTTGGTTATTTCTTTGTCCAAATCAGCTGATTCATCAGCTAGTTCTTTTTTGCGTTTTTGTGCATCTTCCAGCTGTTGCTTTCTTTCTTCTAAAGAGCGTTCGATTTGTTCAAATGCTGGCAGGATCTCTGCTGTTTCAACAGCAAAAGCAGTTTGGATCTGCTTTTGCAAGTTCTGCTGCAATTCATCAAAAGCAGACTGACGCTCATTAAAGATTTTCTGCTGTTCGTCTGCTTCTTGCTGCATCTTTTGCAGGTAAGCAGTACTTTCGCCGACCGCTTGGATCAATTGCTCCATTTCCGATTCTGCTGCCGCAAGTTCTTCTTCCAGTAAACGAATGTCTGCTTCTTCCACCGGCTCATGGACCGTTTTGGGATGTTCCAACGCACCACAGACAGGACAAGGTTCGCCTGGAATAAGCAGAAGCTGTAATTTTGCGATTTGCTGTTTGGCCCATTCGCTTTTAAGGTGTTTGACTTTTTCTGTCTGCAAGGAAAGTTTTTCCTGCTTTTCGGCTGCAGCTTCTTGATGTTTCTGGATATTCTGCTGCGCCGTTTCGATGGCCGTTTCTTCATTTTCCAGCCATTGGTATTCTTTTTCCCACTCTGTTTTCTGGTATTTTAATTGTTCATACAACAGTTGATCTGCTTGCAAAGCTTCAGCTTGAGCTAATTGCTCGCTATTTTCTGCCTGTTCTTTTTGGATCAAGAGTTGTTGTTCTTTTTGCTGTAACCTCTCTTGCTCTGCGTGTTTTTGCTGCGTGTCGATTGCTGCTGATTCTTGTTGCAATGCTTGTTTTTCTTTGACTAAAGGCAGCAGACTTTGTAAATGCTGTAATTTTCTTGTCTGTTCAGCAAGTGTCTTTCGCATCATTTCCCGTTCAAGCGCTGCTTGCTGCCATTTTTCTAAGGCTTGTCTGTTTTTTTCGGATAAAGATTCCTGTTCTTGTTGGCTTTGCTGCAGATTTTCATATTCTTGACGGCTTGTTTGCCAGTACTTTATATCTGCGGCCCATTTTTGTGCAAATGTATAGTTTTCCAACCATTGTTCCGCTTCTGCTGCTGCTTCTTTCTGCAAGTCTAGTTTTTCTTGTCTTGCTAAAAGTTCTTGTTTTTCTTCTAGCTGAGCATTTAGTGTTTTTCCTTGATAATAGAGAGCTTCGATTTGTTTTTGCTGTTTCTGCAACTTCACCGTTTGTTCTTTTACCTGTGTTATTTCTGTACGCAAGATTTCTTGTTCTTGCTGCCAAAAAAGAAGAGTCGCTTCCACTCCTGCAGTCTCCGCAGCTCGTTCGTTTGCTACAGTAAACTGTTTTTGCAAAAGTGCAAGTTCTTGTTCCAAGTGGTTCAATTCTTTTTGTTTTTGTTTTGCCTGTTCTTTCAGGCGTTCATTGAATTGCTGGAAAATCTGGGTCCCGAAAAGATTTCGCAAAACGATTTCTTTTTCTTTACTTGGGGAAATCAAAAAATTCCTGAATTCTCCTTGCGGCAGCAAAACGATTTGTGAAAACTGTTTTGCATCTAAATGAAGCAGCTCTGTGACTAGCTGATCGACTTCATTTCTTTTAGTAAATTGCCGTTTTTCTTTCCCATTTTGGTCAAAGACGGTCAAACTGATTTTTGCTGGTTGTTTTTTTGTCCCTGTTCCTTTTCGTTTTGCTAGTTCTTGTTCTGGTTTTCGAGTGATTTCATAAACGAACTGCTGGTGTTTGAATGAAAAAGTAACACTTGTTTCTTCTTCAGGCGTAGCAAACAATGACCGCATTTCTTTTCCAGAACGGAGACGACCTGAAGTCTCGCCAAATAACGCATAAGTCATCCCATCAAAAATCGTTGTTTTGCCGGCGCCTGTTTTTCCGCTGATCAAAAAAAGCGGTGTTTCAGTCAAATCAGAAAAATCAACTGTCTCATCAATAAAGGGACCAAAATTTTTCAATCGTAATCGTTGAGGTTGCATGGGTCATCATTCCGTTTCCATTATTTCTTGCAGTGTATCATTTATTTGCTGTTTTTGAGCAGATGTCAACTCTTCTTCCGTTATTTCTTGGAAAAAACGTTCGGCCATGATATGTGGCTCTTCAATGCGCAGATTTTCTCTTTTTTTGGTTAACTGCTGTCTGCCGCTTGTTCGTTCCACGCCTAAAATCCTTGGGTAGATCGCGCGCAGCTGATTCATCATATTCGGGATGATCGTTCGATCCGTCAAATTGATTTGGATATAACTTTCCCGATCGATTTTTTGGTAAAAATCAGGATCTAACAACTGGCGAAATTCCGCTGTCAGTTCAATCATGTCATACAGCGGCGCTAATTCCCGAAAATCCAAGGTAAGTTCTTCTGTCGTATCCACGATCCAAACACCTTTTTTCTGGTCGATCTCAGATAATGAAAATTTCAAAGGCGAACCGCTGTATCTTGCATTTTCTTGCTGCAGCGCTTTTGGATTATGCAGATGACCAAGTGCAGTATACGTAAACGGCGCTAAAACCTCACTTGGGACAGCATCTAATCCGCCAATCTCTATTTTTGTCTCTGAGTCTGTTTTCGGGCTGCCAGCCACAAAAAAATGACTGACAAGTACTTGTTTCTTTTCTTTATCAAACGCTTCTTGCATTTTTTCAACGACACGCGGCATTGCCTGTTGGATCGTACGGATCGTTTCGTCTTCAAAGTAGATTCGAGCAGCGATTGGTTCAAAATAAGGTAGTAAGAAAAACTGGGTATCTTCAAATTCGATTGGCGTAAATGCTTGCGAAAGCTGTGTATGCAAATGGTATTTCGTATAGGCAAACCAAGGAGCCCCCGCAGACAAGCGGATACTGCTGTCATGATTCCCTGAAATCGCCAAAATCGGAAACTTTTCTTCCAAATTCCAATGGATCATCTGTTGATTGAAAAGTTCTACTGCATCCACAGAAGGCACACTGCGATCATAAAGATCACCCGCAATCACGATTGCGTCTGCTTGTTCTTCTTTGGCAATTGCTAAAATATCTGAAATCACCTTTTTTTGATCTTCTAAAATATCATAACCTTGTATCTTTTTTCCAATGTGCCAATCGGCTGTATGTAAAAAACGCATGCGCTCACCTCAAAAAATATCCTTCTGATTATTATAACACTTTGCAGAAAATTCCGCTCAGACATTCGACAAAAAAGCCCGACAGCCAAAAACCAGGAATGATTTCTGCTATCAAGCTTTTCAAAGATTTCTTTTTATTTCTTTTTTATTTCGTATTTGAAATTTGGATCGACTTCTTTGTCTAATTTTTCAAAAGCAGATTGCGTTCTTCTTTCGACTTCTGCTAATCCTTCTTTGTCCATTTTTTTGATGTCAGACAGATCGATCGGTTCGCCAAATCTTACCGTTACCCGTTTTCGTTTGAACAAATCACCCAGTGTCAATGGTCCTTGATAAACAGCAGGAACGATTTTTGCTTTGGATAATTTGGCGATCAATGCCATCCCGCCTTTTAATTCGGTTGCGTGTCTTGTCCCGCTAGGAAACATGATCAAACCCAAGTCTGTGCTTTTCAAGATTTTTACTGGTGTCTTAACGGCACTTGGTCCAGGTTTGTCTCTTTTTACTGGAAATGCATTCGCGTGTGTCAAGATATAACGCAAGATCGGATTTTTGAACAATTCTTCTTTTGCCATAAAGCTGAACTTTTTAGGAGCTGCAGCAACAGCCAGATATAAGGGATCCCACCATGTCCGATGTGGGGCAACGAGTATATAATTTTCATCTTTAGGCAGCACTTCTTTATTCTCATAATGGGCATTACCGTTCACAAGTGCTAAAACCACCCGCACGAGCCCTCGCATAAATCGATAAAACATAGTCTCTTCCTTTCTCTTTATGGGATTAGTATGCCTAAAAATGTACCTTTTTGCAATAGGCTTTCGCCTCTTTTAAGCTTTAAAGAAACATTTCACTCGTCAATTTCGGGAAAACAAAAAAAGGCAGCAAATTCTTGCCGCCTTTTTATATTTGATTGAGCAAACTATTTACAGCATACATCGCAATAGAAAGAGCAAATATGATTGAAAAGCCTTTTTTGTCTTTCCCTAATAAATAAAAGAGCAAGCTGTTCAGTAAAAGAACGGCAGCCGGCACAGTGAATAGAATCATCGGATGTGTTATGTCAACGAACATCGATCCCATTAGAAAAATACTCCCAACTAAACACATCGACAGAACAACTGCGGGAAAAACTTTTGTCCGCTGATTCTTAGATACATGGAAAAAACGCAGAAACAATATATATATCCCTGATTGAGAATATAAAAGAATCAACCCTAAAAGGAAAACAACAACAATACCGATCACTACCAGTTCTAAAATGGATAAGCCTGTCTCATGGGTGACGAATTGCCGAACTGGTTCGACTTTTGGCTGAGAAAACCATTCAAGCAGCATCAACACTAATACACTGGCATAAGAAACCGACAGTCCGATTTTTATTAAAAGATCATTTTTCCTCATTTAGCGTACCTCCCTTCTTCATTTTTCAATTTTTTCTTAGCATAGATTTTCCCTGAATATGATTTTTCAGCTTATTTATTCCCCAGCAGCTGATGAGGATCCCTGGAAAAAATTGGATTGGGAAAAGCAATAATAGCAATGCAGCACTTACGTAGGGTTGTCCAAGAATGATCGTGACACTAGAACCTACGATGACGCCTACAGTCAATCCTGGTGTATAGGGAAACAATTGGACGAATGCAAATCCTATCGCTGCACTGGAAAAAATGGCTGGAAAAATCTTCCCGCCGCGCCAGCCAAAAGAGAAACAAAAATTCGTCAAGAAAGCTTTACCGATTCCTAACACTAATAAGCTGACTAAAGAAAGTTGGAGCGCCTCTTTTGAAAATGGCAGGAGTTGACGCTCGCCAGAAAAGATAAAATAAGGCGACCACCAGGCAAATATACCTATGGACAAACCTGCAAGCAATGCTTTGATAACTGGGTGATTTATTTTTTTAGACAAAGCATTGGTGATTTTCTCAATCTGCAAGAAAAGAAACCCGAAAACACCGCCAAACAACCAGCCTAAAGGAGATAACAGTACTGCTTGCCAGCTCCAAACGATATCTTTAGAAAAATGCAAGGCAAAAACACTTTCCTCATGAACAAGTTTTTTAACGAATAAAAAACCAACAAATCCAAACAATGTACTAAGAACATATAAAACAATCCTTCTAATTCTCGTCTTTGTTTTCAGGGGTTCTTTTTTCTCTTCCTCAAAAGCATCACCAAGCCCAACAAGCGGCGCGCGAAAAACAGCAGATAACATCGCACTTAGACTCATTTTCAAAAATTCTTCTTTATTCTCTAAAGTTACTTTCAAATGATCGCCCATCCAAGTGACTAAACCGCCCACGATACCAGCCAAAGCAGCTTCTGGTCCTAAACTTGCACCAAACATCAATACAATAACAGCAGATAAAGCAATTCTACTTAATTGACGCTTGTACTCAACTCTGCCTATTTTCTTGAATTCACCTACTGTTTCTTCAATCGTCGTCGGATAATTTCCTATTTTCGTCTGGATCAGCCCAACTAAGATTCCTCCAATTAAGCCGACAATTATGGGATAGCCAGGAATAGAAATCATTTCTGGGATACTTACCCATACAAAGTCAGTCAAAGCATTCGTGGCAATCAAAAAAACAGCCGCCACCACACCAACAAGCAAACCTAATGTACAACTGTATAGTAAAAATAACACAGAAAACTGCATACGCTTCCCTCTTTTCTTCAATTATCCGTACGCCGGTTCAAACAGATTTTAGTTTTCTTCCAAATTTTCGATCTCTTTTCGAATATCAAGCATCTCATTTTCCAGCCGGTCGATTTCAGCAGAAATGGTTTGCAGTTTTTTAGAAAGTTCAGGATTTTCTAAATTATTTTTATATCGTAAACTATGTTCTAAGCTAGCCCAAAAATCCATTGCGATCGTTCGAAATTGGATTTCGACCTTCATTTTTTTCGTTTCCTCAAGAAAATAAACAGGAACTTCAATTACGACATGGACACTGCGATAGCCGCTTGATTTTGGGGTTTCCAAATAGTTCTTTATTCGTAAAATCTCTACATCCGGGTGTCTTCTTAATGAATCGATCAGCGTATAGATGTCATCGCTGTAAGAACAAATGACCCGCAAACCAGCAAAATCTTGAACATTATTGAGAATAGCTTCTTTTGAGTAATTCAGGTGTTTTCGGTTTAACTTATAGACCACACTTTTAAATCGTTTGATTCGCTTTTGAATTTGATGGATACTGTTTTTTCTGCCTCTATGACTGTTACTGCTGAGTTCTCGGTCGATATTGAACAGTTTTGTCTCTACTTCCTCCAGCGCAGAACGATAATACACTTCAAGCTCTTGGTAGATTTCAATCGCTTCGACCCCAGTAATATGATTTGCTGCTTTTGATTCTTTGTTCAAAATATCGATTAATTGTGCAATCGGAAATTCAGGCATCTCAATACATTCCTTTCTCTAAAAATATGACGTTATATTTGTATCCGCAATTATTTTTTTGAAAAACAGAACACTTGTTATTTACTTTAACGTTAACAAATATCCATGCAAAATGGAATTAATACGAATGCCCTTTCAGCAGAGAAAAATAGATTAGAAATTTTACTGCGGTATTTAGTAGACAAGGATGTGATGCATTAATAACAAAAGAAACACAGGGATTTTCAATATACATAAAAAACCCCTATGTTTCTCATTGTTTCCAATTATTTTTCTATACTGTTTTTATCTTAGTAGTAAGTAAAAAACTCATAAACCACATCCACTTGGTCATTTTGGAAATATTTTGCTGGGAAATTCGGTCCCCAAATAACTAAAGCGTCTTTTATAGGTACTGTCCACCATCTAACAGTACCATTATCTTCTAAACGATTTTGGTTATCACGTAATAAAATTGCATCTGGTTGAATAACCCCTCCTTCACGAACAGACCAAATGTTTCTTAAAATGAGTAATGTATTCATTGGAATAGGTTGCTCTAAAAGATACCCCGCTATGCTTCCATCCGAATTTTTTTCTCTCTGGGCCATCCCACCCGTAAATGTGAATACTTTTTGAAAAGAAGCTAATCCTTCCAGAATCAGTCTGTTTTCTTTAAACTGTACATCTGAAGCGCTCCCTAGAGGAAACACATCAAAATTTGCTGGATGAGTATCTAAATCAAAACGATTGCCGTTGATCAATAACCGCTTAACTAACCCAGCGTCTGTGTTGGGGCGCCAAGCAATCGCTGCTGGACGATTTTCAACCATTTTTTGATTAACTATTTCATTGCCCAAAATCGCTAATTCTTCCATACTTCCATTGATACCAATAAACTTAACATTCACATCTTGCGAAATATTTCCAATCACTTCAAATTTCATTGCCTTTACAGGATCATTTACAAATCCTTTGCCTGCTCCCAACACGAGTGCTTCATCTGCTAGATTATAAAATGTATTTTCAGTTATGCTGCCTGCTTGAAGCTGCAAAGCATAAATCGCATTATCGCCTAATTTTTCAAAGTAATTCTGATGTACTTGAAAATGGTATAATTTTTTTGTAGAGATAACGACACCTTGACAAACAGATTGGAAGGAATTTCTTCGGATATATATATTTTCTGAATAAGAATTATTGAAATCTTTTTCTTGAATCGTGATACAGCGATTCAATTCTGCATCTGCGTTTGTACCTTTATTGTTTTCAAATTCATTATCTTCAATCCAGACATTTTGGCATCCTACCAAAACAATGTTGCTATCAGTTTTTTCATGACCAACTGAAGGATCATATCCGCCAAATTTACAATATTGAATACGGATGTTATTTCCAGAAACAAACTTTAGTCCGCCGCGTCCGATCTCAGCTAAATTAAAATATATTCCCTTCATCGTGACATTTTCAATATTCTCCTTAAAGCTGATCATGTACTTAGCTGATTGCTTCCCAGAGTCTTTGTAAAGCATCTTAATTTCTGACAAAGGGTTGTTTTGTTCATCCAGCTGGCCAATCAAGTTGATATTTAGATCTGTCGGCAAGGACTCAGCACCTTGACCTCCTAAGGTATATACGACTTCCGATGCTGGTTTTAAATAAACTGTTTCTTCTCCAGCAGTAACCGCATCTTTAATAATCTCTGCCAAATCAATTTGAACAAGTTGTGATGTTTTTTTCACAGAATCAGCTTTTTGTATTGGAATCACTATAGGACCATCTATTATTTCAGAACTTGATGAATACCCAGTTAGTGTAATGGTATCTGTGACGCTCGTAACCCAATTTGCATTGATATAATAAGAAAACACCCCATTTTCAAACGTACCGCCCCAAGAAATTTTTAACGGATCATTGTTCACCTGTAATCTAGCTTTTGTTATCTCTCCAGAATAATTGCCAGAAATAGACGTAGTCCCTAAAACATAAGAGTTGGGTGTCAACTTTCCTTTACGAATCTTCACAGGTTGAGCTACAGACAATGGTTTTCCATTATTGTTATAAGGAATCATCGTAACGGGTTCTTTCGTTAAATCTAATCCTGCAGCGTAGAATCGGAATGTACCGTCTGTATTAAATGTTCCTCCACTTCTAACAGGTTGACTACTTCCTGTGGTATAAAGATAAGCGCCTCTGACGGGCCCGGTGTATCTTCCTGTGATATTTATATCTTCTGGATAATAGGGGTCAATCACCATAGTTGCTTTCTCTATTACTACCGGAAATGGATCATCTAGCGCTTGATCTTTTTCATTATGAGGGGTTAACCAAAGAGTATCGTCTTCTTTCAATAAAGAAGCATTAACCCAAAACGAGAAGCGGTGCGGGGTTTCATTTGGGAAAAGTGTACCACCCCATCCCACTACTGTTTGCGTACCATCAATTGTTTCTTTTACCAGTTTCAATTTCTGAACTGTTCCTTCATATGTTCCTTCAATTGTTGAACGTCCAAAACCATAATGAGCAGTTAGTATATGTCCTACATAACAATACACTGATTTTGTTTCAAGCAGACGTCCATTGACATCATAAAACGAAAGTGTGACTGTATCATTTAGTTGAATCAAACCACTCGCTACATCTATAGAAAATTGTCCATTTTTAAACGTACCACCTATTGCTTTCTCAACTCCGTTTATGATGAGTCGTGCTTTGCTAGGATTAGTATTTTCATATTGTCCCGTAATTTTAGTATCCAGTTCTATTGCAAACGGTTGGATATCAAATGAACCAAGTTTGAGTAACGGGATATGAACGATAGCTTGAACTTGTTTGCTTGTATCTAAACAAACGAGCAAAGCCTGGTCTCCTTCATACAAACTTAACGAAGGTACGTAATAACGCAGTTGTCCATTTTTAAATTCACCCCCGACAGAACGTTTGATGCCATTTACGTATAGTTGAGCCTGACTTAGTTCTCCTGTATATATTCCTGTAATCCATTCATTGGGCTCCAGATAAAAAGGATCTACCTCCAACATAGCTGTTTGATCTGTGTCAGCATCTGTTTCTACTTCTTGGAAAGTTACCCATGAAAGACCTGACTGGAGATCAAGAGTCTCAGCTAACAAAAAAAGATAACTATTCAAACTTTTAGCAGTAAAAGTAATACTTCCAATCTCTTGAGTTGTAGAAGAAATCGTTGTTTTATGTTGATTTTCAGTGATTACATCTATGCCCTTCTCATCCCCAGTAACACGTGTAACTGCAACAGGTGCAGAAATTGCCTCGTCTGTCCCTAATACACGTTCTCTTTCTAGTTTATATCTTATGGTATAGCTTTCTCCTATGACTGTCTTCAACGAGATACGTAATCCATGTTGAATAGAAAGTTTTCGAACATACAATTTTAACATCCCATTACTGCTATGATGGAATGCATATGTTGGCATTTCATCCGGTTCTTGTTGAGGCAAACGGAACATTGTATATTCTGATTGTTCAATTTTACTATCTTGCGGCATTACTTCAAAACTTCCATCATTAGTCGAAACAACTAATTCTCCAAGTGCATAATGATGATTCTCAGGATTCATACCTAATGTTAATTTCTGCATAACTTTCAAAATCCCTCCTCTTCCCGTCTAAAAAACAAACGTACGTTCGCTTTTGTAAAAAGAATACCCTTACATTTGATTCTTGTCAACTATAAAAAAACAGCATTTTATTTTAAACTTGCTGCGATTTGATTATAAACGCTGTTAGATAGGTTTTTCTATCCACATAATAAATCAAAAAAATAAAACGAGAATCCTAGTCTTAAAGTAGACTATTGATTCTCGTTTTATTTTTATTCCCCAACCAATTGCTTATTTCTGCTAAAAATGAAATGCCCTGCTAGCCCAACAATCAATCCAACAATTGCTGGAACGATCCAACCTAAGCCCATTGAAGCAAATGGAATCGCATGGCTGTACCAGCTGGATAATGACAAAGTGAAATGACTTTGGATCGGTAATGCTTTGATTCCATCCATCAAAGCAGGCAGTACAACAAAAATCGTTGTTATTTGGTAAACGATGCGATCATTTTTGAAGAAAGAAGAAAACAGCGCTGGAATGATCAAAGCCATCGCTAATGGGTATAAAATCATTAAGAACGGCATCGTCCAAGCAATGATCGTATCTAACCCAAAGTTAGCTGTAATGAATGAAAGAATCGTCGTGATACGCAACCAGCCTTTGTAACTGAAAAATGTAAAACGTACAGAAAAATCTTGAGCAAATGAAGCCAACAAACCCATAGCCGAAGTGAAAACTGCAAGGAACGTCATGATACTCATGAAAATCAAACCTGGTTTGCCAAAATAGGCCTGAACGATCTGGGTTAATGCAATACCGCCATTATCAGCTAAAGAAAAACGGTTTAAAGACATTGCACCTAAAGCGATGATTCCTAGATAAACCCCACCTGATAGAATCATAGCTAACGCACCCGATTTGATCGTATTTTTAGAAATCTCCGTTTGGTCGCGAATGCCCATTGACTGCAGCGTACGGATAATCGTGATCCCAAATGCTAAGGCAGCCAAAGCATCCATCGTGTTGTAGCCTTCTAGGAATCCATTGATAGTCGCAGCATGGTTATAAAGAGCATTTGTCGGCGCATGATCCAACGGTCCAAAAGGTAAAATAAGTGCAATGATAAAAACAGCGAACAACAATAATAAAAATAAAGGATTCAGCCATTTACCGATGATTTTCAATAAATTTGTTTCTTTTACTGACAGATAATACGCAAGTCCAAAGAAGATAGCGGAGAAAATCAGTAAACTGATTGTTGTGTATTTTTCAGGAATGAACATCCCGAAGCTAAATTGGTAGCCTAATGCTGCTGTTCTTGGTGTAGCAAACAATGGTCCAAGCGCCATGTGGTTCATAATCAAGAAGATAACGCCGTACCAAGCAGATACAGGTTTTGCAAAATCATAAAGCCCAGTTGAACGCGTTTTGCTCAAGGCAATCAATGCCGCAAGCGGAAGCAATGTTGAAGATAATAAAAATCCGCCTCCAGCAGCTAACCAGTTACCGCCTGCCAGCTGTCCTAACATTGCCGGAAAAATCAGGTTGCCTGCTCCGAAAAACATGCCGAAAATAAGTGAAGCTAATAATAGTAATTTTTTAGTTGATAAACTTTTCATAAATGATCCCCATCTCTTTTAATTGTTTAGTTTGTCTGATATGGATTGGGGCTGACTCGATGATAAAAGGTTTCTTTCATAAACTATTTCTCCTCTCTGTAAAAAAGAAGTACACAAAAAAAGCCCGTTGGAAAATTATTCCAACGGGCGAAAGTGTCATTCGCGGTACCACCGTTTTTTACTCGTGAACAATGATTTGAGTAATCTCTGTAGCGTCTCAACTATGATATGAAACGCGCAACCCTGTAACGTGGGTCTCCGTCGCAAACTTCACTCTGTCGCCTGCGCATCTCCGGAACTACTTTCAGTATAAATGGACATTGCGCTCTTTCACCAAACGACCGCTCTCTTAGAAATGCCAAAAAACTTACTCTTTCCATCAACGAATTTATTACATCATAAACAGTAGCCAAACAAAAGTCAACATTTTTTTGCAATTCGTTATTTTTTTATAGAGAAAAACGAAAAGAAAGCCCGACAGACCAAATAACTGACAAATTTTTTTATTTTATGATTTTTGACACAGAAATATTTACTCTAGTTCTTTAATCAGTTCTTTCATTTTATCGATTTCTTCTTCTTGTGCTTGGATGATTTTTTCTGCTAATTCTTTTACTTCCGGATCTTCTAAGTTGGCACGTCTGCTTGTTAAGATCGCAATTGAGTGATGAGGGATCATCGCCTTCATCCAAGCTGTATCATCAACAGTCGCTTGGCTTCGAACCATAAATAATGAACCGCAAAATACAAGGATACTTGCCGTTAAAATAAGCACATTCATTTTTTTGTTCTCATACATTTTCCACATGAAAAGCAGCATGATAACAGCCATGACCGCGCCCATCATCAATGCCATGAACACCCGAGTACGGCTAAAGAAAATATGATCCAGTTCATAAACGTTCAAATACATCATACCGAACATAACAACTGTAGATACCGCGATCATCAACAAAAACTTCCCATATTTTTTCATTTGAAATACGCTCCTTATTATATAGTCATACTTCTATCATCACATGTGCAAGAAAAACAGGCAATCAATGTGCATGACGAAAACTAAATCAAGTTTCCAGCTTATGCAAACAAAAAAAGGAACCAACTTTCGCTGGTCCCTTTTTTAGTTCATCATTTCTGCTGTATTTAAATCAAAACGTGCAGAAATTTTTAGATTTTTTGTTTGTGCTGCCCATGCTTCTACAGAAAGCAGAAATATACTTGCTGATAATAAATCTGCACTTCCTCCTGGAGAAATATGTTTTTTCTGGCAAAAATCGGCAAGCACCAAAAAGTTGGGATTTGGCCACTTTTTCTGACTGGCTTTTTTCGCTAATTCCTGCATCTCGATCAATGTTTGCCGGTCACTTCGATGCAAGACACAGGTATCTTCCACGGTACTCATCAGTGTAAGGAGCATATGCAGTTGCTTTTGTTTATTTGAAGCACCGGGAAAAGCTTTATGAGCTTCCAAGGCCAGAGAAAGATGCGGATACCCCAATACCGCTTCTTCGTAAGCTCCGTTGACGCCGTATTTTTGTTTGACGACATGACCATGGGAAGCTTTTTTCGGCTGATATCTTGAATCTGGAAAGGCGGCTAATCGGCTCACTTCTGAAAAAACAGCCGCAAAACGAAGAGATTTTTCTTTGCTTATTCTCTGTGAAATTACGCTGATAAGCAAACCCATGACCCAAATAGCGCCTTTATGTGTGTTGATCCCATTTGTCGCAGCCATCATTTCTTTTTCTGCTGCGCGACCGATCTCAGCGATGTTTTCTCTTAATTCCTGGTCGATTGGATGATTCCAAGAGACACGTGCCATCTCTTCAAAAAATGGTGACAATGTCTTGGCAGATTTCAGAAATAAAGCAAGATCCATATCTCCATGCGCACCTGTGTCTAATGCGTCGACTAATCCTGGCTTAGGACTTAAACTCACTTCTTCGATCAAGGCTTTTTCAACGAGATGGGCAAGTGTTTTGACCACTGCTTTCTTTCTGTTCTCTTCTACCATGACAAAAACTCCTTTAGTTTATTTTACAAATACTTTTTTGACAGCTGACCAAATCAAATGTAAAATCCAGCTCAATGCAAACGCACAGCTCGCTGTCGCTACATAAGCAAGAAGGATCATGATTCCAGAAGGCAACTGAAGTAATGTGTCTTTAAACAATAATAGTACTACTTGGAAAACAAAGACATTGGCTAAGTATGTGCGGTACGCATAAACAGATAACCATTTGAAAATCGGCAATTTTGGTGAATCATTTTTTATCATGGTTGAAGCTGCCATAAATACAGCCATAATGATCAATAAACTGTATATACTTTGGATCGTGTTCAAGTAAGGCGTATTCGCAAAACTCAATTCTCCTGGATGTGACAATAATGCTTTTGTTGAAAATAACGCAACTGCCACACTCACTGGCAAGAATAAGTAGCGGACAGGTTTCAATACAGCAAAAATCTTTTCGTGATAAACGAATGCTGCTGCACCATAGATTCCATAAATAATAAAACTTGCGACAAAACGATCAAACAGATACCAGCTGTCATGATGCGGTCCTGTCAAAATCTGTGTATCATAGAATACATACCATGCGACATATAAGATTGTTGAACCGATCAATACTGGCCACACATTCTTTTTATTTGCAAAAACTTTATAACCAAGCCACATGAAAAACGGCATCAATAATTGGATCTGAAGCATCATCACGGTATACCATAGATGAGGCGCGCCATCACCTGTAATATATTTCAATAAAAAACTGCCAGCATCTGTGTAAGGTGTTTGCTGCTGAACAGCTGGGAACCACCATAAATATACGGTCGTCCACAAAACATAAGGAATGACTAACTCAAAGAATTTTTCTTTTAAAAATTCCCAATAAGTTAAATGCTGGCTTTTTTTCACCATATTATAAACAATTGCAAAAATAAATGCAGGGGCCGTATATTTAACAAACACATAGAACGTTCCAATGAATGCAGCAGTCGTTTCACTGTGTGCATTCGCTAGGGCAAAACTCAATATCGTCTGCATCATCACGGCTGTTACGGCTGCTACTTTTAGAAAGTCGCTTACATTGATTCTGATTTTTGTATTCTCAAACATCTCTTTCTCTCACTTTTAGTTTATTACCAAATCTCTTTGGTTAGTTTAGGTCCTGTTGTTGTTTTCAACAGGATTTTTTTCTCTGGCGTCCGCAAATATTCTTTTAGCGAAAATCCGCCTTTGGATGTAATGACTTGTGTGTCGAATTGTTCAAAAAAATCAGAATGAGACTGGATTGCCTGCAAAGGCAATCCAGCTGGAGAATCAGCATACAGCAGCAAATCAAAATCACTGGTTTCTTTCACTGCTTGGATTCCAGAAGCCAATTCAAATCCCAAGCTGCCGCCAACGCCCCATTTGTATCCTGATAAAATGTCTCTAGCCGCATGAAATTGCTGATAAGCAGGAAATGAGGCGATTTCTTTTTCTCGAAAAGATTCCTGGTCAATGATTGCCCATGGATGGATCACCTTTTGGATAGAATCACTCAAAATTTCGAGAGCAAAGCGTTGGTTTCGGGCCGACCCGCGCAGACCAATCGGCAAAAATGCCGGATCAGAAGGTTCAGAACGGCGAACCACACCATAAACTTGTTGAGAAAGCTTCAACCACTCTGGCAGCTCTTCCTTGATTTCCTTTTTATCAAAAAGAACAATATCATGTGCTGTGATCATTTTTTAAACATCCCATTCCTCAGCCATTTTGGCACGTACTTTATTTGTTTCGACACGTCCCATTTTTACAGCTGTTTCATTTGTATAACGGCTTGTCAGCATTGTATCGTTGGTTGCACGAACATCTTTGATTGCTTCGTTGACAGCTTCAACGACTTTGCTTACATTTTCTTCCGAAGCTTTTTGATCGGTGATATCGCTCAAGAAGCAATGGATAGCGCCCAATTTTGTATAGTTGTTGATGTCATAGGCAATCGCAGGTACTTTTTCTGCTGCAGCTTCGATTTCAGCGATTGAACGTTTTGTGACACGAGCGGCACTTGCTTTTGACATCGCTTGGACAGTGATTTCTTTACTATTCAAAGCAATTAAACGGCTTGATTGAAGACCGTGTGCTAAGAATGCACCAGAAATCGCGTTACCAGCAATCACACCAATGACTGGATGTCCCGCTTGGCGCAATTTTGCATACGCAGCTGCACTATTTGCTAATGCTACGTGGATACCAACCAATTCTTCGTTGTATCCATATGCTTGACTTGTTACGTCAATGACAACGATGATTGGTCGTTTCACTTCTTTGTTTTTGTCTTCTTCGTAGACATGGTTCAAGATTTGCCCCATACGGAAACCTTCTACTAAACCAGTTTCGCCATTACGTACACGGTACATTGGGTTTTTAGGATCTGGAACGATCGATGTAACAACCGCTTCTTCTGAAAATTTATTGGAATTTCCATAATAAACCGTGCTGATTGTTGATGTTGGATGTTTCATTTCTGTCAATGCTTCAAACCATTCATAACCGACACTGTCAGCAGCAGCTTCTGTTCCTTCAGATACAACAGGTAATTCAACCGGTTTTGCTTGATGTTTCGCAAGTACTTGGTTGTATTCTTCGATAGCCATTGGTTTTGAAAGATCCAATGTTTCTAATAATGACAAATAGAATGCTGAACTTTCACTGCGGTGGCTGTCTTTTCGTTCATTCATTGCTGCAATAACTGCTTCTTTGATTGTTTCTACACTATCAGTTACTAATTCATCAATGAGATTTGATGCTACACGTTGGCGGGCACCTAATGTATTCCAAATCAAGTTTTTGTCGCTTGAATCAAACTCGCGAACACCAGCTTCTTGTTCAATAACTTCTGGTCCGTTTAGTCCAACTCTGGCTTTTTTTGTTGCGATCAAATAACTCATCAAAGCAGAAGTGATCGACATTCCGCCAAATGAACCAACGCGGCCTGGGACCAAACCAATCACTGGCACATATTGTTTCAAAGCAACGATAAGATTTCCAAATTCTGAAATCGAAAGCAATCCATAATTGGCTTCTTGCAGACGAACACCGCCCGTATCCAACACGATGATCGGGAATGTTTCATTTCCTTTTTTGTTTTCTTCTAAAACATGTTCAAGTGCTGAAATAATTTTTGCTCCGGATACTTCACCGATACCGCCGCCTTGGAATTTTCCTTCCATGGCGATGACTACAACATTTTTTCCATCGATCATTCCGCGGCTGACAACGATGCCGTCATCACTTTCTGGAACGATTCCTTGAGCAACCAAGTTAGGTGCGATGATTTGATCAAATGGACCAATCAATTCACGTCCGCTGTCTAATAGGGCATTGACCCGTTCTCTTGCATTTAATTCTACAAAACTATTTTTCATCAGAAAGTTCCTCCATTGCTTGCGTCAATCGCAGATATACAACGCCTGGAGTAGCTCCAAAGTCATTGATGACGATATCTGCTGAAATTGGATAACGATCAAAGAATCTGGTTAATACGTTGTTCCAAACTTCGCCAAAACCATCACTTCCTGTACAGATTTTGACTGTGGATTCTGATTGTTCAGTTGGGAACATCAAAATCTCTAAATCGCCGGAACCAACGACACCCACATGGATTCTTTTATTGATTGGCTGTTTTGTTTTATAGTTATAAGTTAATTGTTCCATGGATTTTCTCCCCTTTTTATGACCAAGTTCTGAATTTCATTGGTGGTTCATAAAGTCCGTCTGACCATTCGATCAAATCATCGACTGTTTGTGCTGCCAGCAATGAGCGTTTTGCCTCACTTCGTTTGATTCCTAGATCTTCTGGCAATTTCACGATTCCTGCTTCGCGCAGTTTATCCAAAGCTTCTTTTGAACTTGTCATACCTAGTGGCGTCACACCGCCGATTGCAGCAATTGCAGCTTGGCGTTCTTCTTTGTTTTTTGTTTTGTAAAGATAAGCGATACCTTCTTCCGTAACGATATGTGTTGTGTCTTCGCTGTAGATCATTACGGGTGCATTTGCAAGTCCTGCTTGTTTTTGAACAGCAAGAGCATCAAGTTCTTCAACAAAAACAGGTTTTTTGTTTGAGCCGAATGTTTCCACCATTTGTACAACTAATTTTTGACCTTTGCTCAATGGATTTTCATTGTCGCGAAGAGATTGCCAAGCAGGTGTTGAGTGGCGACGTCCGCCCGGATTGTGTCCCATATTTGGTGCACCGCCGAAACCTGAAAGGCGTCCTTTGGTAACTGTTGAAGAATTTCCTTCATAGTCTAATTGCAATGTAGAACCGATAAACATATCGATTGCATATTGCCCTGCAGCTTGTGAAAGTGTACGATTACTGCGCATTGTGCCGTCTTTTCCGACAAAGAATACATCTGGACGAGCAGCGATATATTTTTCCATACCAACTTCGCCGCCGAAACTGTGGATACTTTCGACCCAGCCTGATTCGATAGCAGGAATCATTGTTGGATGTGGGTTCAAGACCCAGTTTTTAGCGATTTTTCCTTTAAGACCTAATGATTCGCCGTATGTTGGCAACAGTAATTCGATAGCAGCTGTATTAAAACCAATACCATGATTCAAAGATTGTACGCCATGTTCTGCATAGATTCCTTTGATTGCCATCATTGCCATCAAGATTTGGATTTCTGTAATGTTTTGAGGATCACGGGTGAATAACGCTTCTAATTGATACGGTTGATCTGCTTTTACGACAACATCTACCCAGTCTCCTGGAATATCGACGCGAGGAAGTTTATCAACGACTTCATTGACTTGAACAATAACGATACCGTCTTTGAAAGCAGCGGCTTCAACGATTGTTGGCGTTTCTTCTGTATTGAAACCAGTATATAGATTGCCTTCTTTATCCGCTTTGTCTGCCGCAACTAATACGACATTTGGGATCAAGTCGATGAACAAGCGTCCATAAAGTTCAAGATAGGTGTGGATATCTCCAAGTTTCATCGTGCCATCTTCAATCATTTGAGCGACACGCAGACTTTGCGCACCTGCGTAAGAGAAATCGATTTTGCTTGCGATTCCTTTTTCAAAAACATTCAAGTGTTCTGGTCTTGAGATACTTGACATGATCAAATGTACATCGTTGACTTTTTCGACAGCGACTTTCTCCAAGCTTTCTGAAAGAAAACTTGCTTGTTTTTGGTTGTCGCCTTCTAAAACGACTTTATCGCCTGGTGCGATCAATTCTTCTAGTACTTCTACGATTTTTTCAGTGTCGATATATTTACCGTTCATCAAATGGCTGATTTTAGCCAATCGCTGCGCTTTTTTTTCACGCTTAGAAGCCCAATTGTGTTTTGGTTTTTCCATAAATGTTCATCTCCATTTTTGATATAGAAACGTCGCGTCATCAACGCCGTGCTGGTCTAGATTGATAGTACGGATACCATTATCTGCGCCAAATCTTGCATGAATCAGCTTTGTTAAAGTATTGCCGGGCGGAAATTCAATCGTCAGGTCCATTCCTAGTTCTTTTGCCAAACCCATCATCTGGTTCCATTGCACAGGATAGGCAATATTTTCCAATAGATCTTTGCGGATTTCTTCGGCGTCTTGCGTTGCTCGGCCATCTGTATTTTTTAGATAAAGACTGCGTGCATCCGTTAAGCGAACGGTATTGATATAAGGTTTGAACTTTTCTACCGTTTCCGTCATCAGTACGCAATGGGAAGGCACAGGTACCTTCAACAGTTTCGCCGTCTGTGCTTGCCGTTTTTTTGCTTCAGCCAGTGTTTTTTCCAGTCCAGAAATACTGCCAGATAATGTATGCTGCATCGGGCAATTTTCGTTTGAAAGATAAACAGGTTCATCAGCTGTAAAAGTCTCTTTTACAAGTTTTTCTGCTTCGCTGCGTGTCAATCCAACAACAACGCCCATCGCGTAATCTTTCGGATAAGCTTCTTTCATCAAGACCGCACGATGATAAACAAGTTCTGCGGCATTTTCGAAAGTCAGCGAACCACAGGCGACTGCGGCACAAAATGCTCCGATCGAATGTCCTGCTGCGATGTCAGGCAGAATGTCATTTTTTTCCATTTCATCTAGGTAAAAGACTGCTTTAGTCAATAACGCTAGTTGGATAAACACGGTATCTTGGTAGTTTTCCTCAACATCTGTTAAGCGATAGCCAGTAACATTTTCTACCCGATCAATATAAGAAATCGGCACATCTGCCAGCATCCCTGGTTTTTGGCTTCCCTGTCCAGGAAATAAGAAACCTGTACTCATGGATCTCTCCTCCTTCAGCACTTACTTTTTCCAATGTTATCTTAGTAAAGTTCTGCTATAATGAAAAATGCCAAAAAAAGAAAAAACTATTACAAAAAGGTATGGATTGGATGCGAAACGATGAAATTACTTCATTTGCAATACTTCAAAAAAGTTTTTGAAACACAAAATATTACACAAGCCGCAAAAGAATTATTCATTTCTCAACCAGCTTTGAGCCGTGCGATCAAACATTTGGAAAGCGAGCTTGGGGTGCCTTTGTTTTACCACAGCGGTCGAAATATCGAAGCTACGATTTACGCAGAAGAATTTTATCCTTATGCGACAAAAACATTGGAAACATTGGAAGAAGGAATCAAGAAATTGACTTCTGTAAATGAAAAAATAGTGACTTCTGTTATTTTGTACCTGGAAGTGGCTTCCGTTTCGATACCTAATCTTGTACGGATTTTTCTTGAAAAACACCCGAATATCCAATTAACGATCATGCAGCATCAATTGCCAGAAGATGTGACGGATCCTGTACTCTACATCACATCTGAGGAAAAACCAGGGATGACAAATGTTCCTATTATGAAAGAACCAGTTTATGTAGCCATCCCTAAAAATCACCCCTTAGCAAAAAAAGAAGAGCTGTGCTTAGATGATATCCAGCACACGCCTGTTTTGATGCTTTCAAAAAATAACGCCTTTCGTCACACTTTAGATGCAGCGCTCGAAGCGAAAAACATCGAATTGATGATTAGTTCGACAACAGATGATCCAGCGACATTACGCTCGATCCTCAAACAAGGTCTGGCAATCAGCTTTTTCCCAAAAATATCTTGGTCTTATGACAAAAATGATTCTTTTGTACTTAGAGAGATCACTGATCTGCCTTTGACACGGACGATTTATTTGTCATCGACCTTTACCGAAGATCATCCGCTTATCAAAACGATTTCCAAGACATTGAAAGAATTTTATTTGAAATAGAAATCACTGGTTTATTTCTTCTAAACAAAAGGTGTTCTTTCACAACTTTTGGAAACGTAGTATAATACAGACGATCCTATTCAGTTTGGAGGAAAAACATGCTGCAAGAAGACGAACGAATTGACCAGCTGTATGCTGCAGATATCAAAATCATTCAAAGCCGAGAAGTGTTCTCTTTTTCCTTGGATGCAGTACTTTTAGCAGCTTTTGCTCGAGTACCGAAACGTGGGAAAATCGTTGATCTGTGTGCAGGAAATGGTGCAGTAGGTCTTTTTATGAGTAAAAAAACGAATGCAGCAATCGATTTGATCGAATTGCAGCCTCGTTTGGCAGATATGGCGCGCAGAAGCGTAGCACTTAATCACTTAGACGAGCAGATGACCGTTCACACACTTGATTTAAAAAACAGTTTGACTGTAATAAAACCAGATTCTTGTGATGTGGTCACTTGCAATCCGCCTTATTTCAAAGGGCTGCCAACCAATAAAAAAAATCCGAATCCCTATTTAGCCGTCGCACGCCATGAGATTGAAACGACGCTTGATGAAGTCATTACAGTTTCAGGAAAGTTATTAAAAACAAATGGTCGTTTGGTAATGGTCCATCGTCCTGAACGTTTTTTGGAAATATTAACATTGATGCAGGCACATCGGATCATTCCAAAAAGAGCCCGTTTTGTTTATCCGCGTCCAGGAAAAGAAGCGAATATCTTGTTGATCGAAGGTATCAAGGATGGAAAATCAGAAGGTTTCAAAGTAGAGGCACCTTTATTCACTTATGATGAACAAGGCGAATATATGCCCGAAGTCCATGAGATGTTGTATGGCCGATAATCATTATTTTTATGTCCTGCTTTGTAAAGACCAAAGCTTCTACGGCGGTTACACAACGGATTTAGCAAGGCGGCTCAAAGAACACAATAGCGGAAAAGGTGCCAAATATACGCACCCTGAAAAGCGGCGTCCTGCACAAATGATCCACGCCGAAGTCTTTACTACCCGCAGTGAAGCGACTAAAGCAGAAGCAGCGTTCAAGAAACTTTCGCGGAAAAAGAAAGAAGACTATCTTTCAACGTCTCCTTCTGCGGCACTCCCCTTAAATCAAAGCGGCGAGTGAATTAAAAAAGCACCTGGAATGATTTCTCATTCCAGGTGCTTTTTTGTCTGTTTTATTTGTTTTTATCTGCCAACATTGCTTGAGTGACTAAATGGATATAATGGGTCATTCCTTCTGGGTTTGGATGGACTTGATCATCATAGAACCAGCTCGTCTGCCCTTTACTGTAAGAATACCAGTCGATCAAAGTGATATTGTCATATTTTTCTGCCATTCGTTCCAACATAGCGTTCACGTCATTTTGCCAACGCTTCGTCGGTACTTGGACATTGACCCAATAGACTTTGCGATCACCGATTTCGGACATCAAACTGTCAAATTGCGCTTCAGTAAATGCTCCGTTTGTTCCTAAGCCAATCAATAGCGTATCTTTCAAAAGGCCTTGTTTTTTCAGTTCTTTGATATAAGGTCCGCTATTATACAATTGTCGGCCGACATCACCGTCAACTACGACATTTGGGAAAAGTTCTTTCAAATCTGTCGCTGCATCCAGCATAACTGAATCACCAAATGCTGTCAGTTCCAGATTCTGTGCTTTTTTCCCTTCTGCAGCAGTCAAATCATATTTTTCCAAAAGTTCTTTATCCACAGAAGAAGTAGTTTCGTTATCGGCATTTTCTCTGCTTTTTTCATCCAACTTCTTACTTTCTGCAATTTGCTGCTGTAATTGTTTTTGATCTGCCGTGATTGCATCTTTTGGCGCAATCACAAACCCGACTAAAGCAACAGCTGTCACCAGAAGTCCTGGGATCAGCCAAGGTTTTTGTTTACTGATAACCGGTTTTTGGAACCAGCCTTTTACTACATTCATCGTTTGACTATAATCAAAACGAGCAAGCGGTTGTTCGATATAGCGATAAGACAACTCACTGATTCCAAGGATCAATGTCAATTCGATCAATGTGTGCATCCATACATTGTCCCCAAGATTGCTTACTTTTGCTTCATAGAAAATCATGACTGGGAACTGGTAAAGATAGATCCCATAGCTTCGTTTCCCAATCCATGAAAAGACCGGATTTGTCAGCCATTTGTTCAAACTTGCGCCAGGATGTGCGGTAACAGCCACAAGCAGTACGCAAAGCAAGCTGACTAACACCATTCCGCCATAATAAATGAAATTGAAATGGTCATCTAAAAAGAAGAAACATAACAGTAACAGAAGAAATGATCCTGCGCCTACTGTATTCAGCAATTGTTTCGCTTGCTTAGGAATCGTGTGTTTTAATCGTGTACTTGGCCAAATAAATGCCAATGCACTTCCCATCCAGATGGAAAACAGACGTGTATCTGTTCCATAGTAGACACGCGTTGGATCTGCTCCTGGCGAATACATGACCATCATCAAGATCGCTGAAAGAGCGGCCGTGCCCAACACACTGTAGAAAATCCATTTTTTCTTTTTGACTAACTTCATCAAAAGTACGAATAACACCGGCCAAATCAGATAGTTTTGACCTTCCACCGCCAAGGACCAAATATGGGTAAACGGCGATTCATTTGCAAAACGATCAAAATACGATAAACCATTATTGATCTGCCACCAGTTATTCACATAGAGCAAACTGCTGACAACTACTCCCCGCAGATTATTCAGCAGCGATCGCTGGAATAACGTAATATATGCAGAAGATGCGACGAGCAGAAAGACTAAACCTGGATACAGGCGCTTCATCCGCCTTACATAAAACTTCCAGATATCGATTTTTCCATTTTGTTCCCATTCTTGCCTTAATAAATCCGTGATCAGATAGCCGGAAACAACAAAAAATACCGGCACTCCCAGATAGCCGCCTTTCATACTTGTGGGCAGCAAATGATATAAAATAACGCCGACTACAGCTAGTGAACGGATTCCGTCAAAACCCGTGATATAGCGGCTGTTTTTTAATCTTTTTTGTTTTTTCATCCAAAATTCCAACTTTTCATATTCTTTTTTCACTCGCACGATGCGCACATGAAAAGAAGCGAAGTCTCCTATCTCTTTGCCCTTTTCATCAAGCCGCATGCAAAAAAATGGCGGCGGATACTAGGAGTTTGTGTTACTGCGGCTCCTATCTCCGCGTGTCCAAGAAAAAAACGCCCCGCTAATAAGCGGGCTCGAGCAACGATAGTTTCCTACATCATGCTCGAGCCGGTTTTGTCAAAGACGCTGCTTCTTTTACACTCTTGTTTTCTATACTCTCATATCTTGATGATAATGAGCAATCATTTTTTCGATACTTTAAGAAAATTTCAAAATAAGTTCCCTTTTTGTAACATACATTTATAAATTTAAAGCGAATCTTCGTAAAAACGCCCTAAAATCTGTACATTCTCCGCGATGCTGACAAAAGCTTGCGGGTCAGCAGTTTTCATCGCTTCTCTCAACAAAGGTAATTCATAACGGGTAACGATCGTCATTAAGACAGTTTGTTTGTCGTGCTTGTAGGCACCTTCTGCTTCGTTGATGATCGTGATGCCTCGTCTCATACATTTTTGGATCTCGTCCACGACTCTTTCTGGATGTTTCGTTACGATCATGACTTGCATTTTCTTTTGTTTCGTATAAAAGACATCTGTCACTTTTCCGCTGACAAAAATAGATAATGCACTATAAAACATGTACTGCCAGCCAAAAAGAAGACCTGCAACGAAAACGATCAATGCATTGAAATAGATCGAGATCGAACCAATCGATTTTCCTGTTTTTTTGCGGATCGTAATACTTACGATATCTAAACCGCCTGAAGAAAGTCCATTTCTTAAAGCGAGGCCGATACCTGAACCCATGACTGCTCCACCAAACAACGCACAAATGATTGGATCCGTCGATAAGACCGTTTCCGGTACGATGTGAATAAACACCGATGTCAATGTCACAGTGATAAAGGTAAAAATCGTAAATTTCTTGCCGATTTTGAACCATGCTAAAAAGAATAACGGAATATTCAGTAAGTAAAGCGTTGTAGAAACCGGGACTTCAAAACCTACTAGTGATTTTGATAAAGTCGTCAGTATCTGCGCCAAACCAGTAATACCGCTTGAATAGATATGTCCTGGCTGGTAAAAAAAGTTCATCGCTACTGATGCAATCAGTGCATAGACGATTGAAACAGAAAGTTTGGTCGTGTAATCATGATAGGCCCAACTTTCAAAAGTTTTTTTCATGAAAAAAGCCTCGCTTTACAAGATTATGGCTCTATTATAAGGTTTTTTCCTAGTAAAAAAAAGGGCTAAGACCTTAAAGTTAAGAAGTTTTTAGAGAGGTCGTGAACAAAGCGTTTTGTCCTGAGCATTAAGACTCTGTTATCAGAGAAAATGGCTGTTCACATTTTTTCTGATAACAGCTTAATGCCGAAGGACAGCTTTGTGAACGCCGTGGATAGAGGTTGTGAAAGAACCGCACAGCTCTGAGCATTAAAGAAGAATTTCGTAAAATAGCTTCTCATATTTTGCGGAATTTTGAATTAATGCCGAAAGAGCTGGTTCTTGAACACCGTTTGTAGAGGTCATTTTCTCAGCGTTCTGTTCCGAGTGTTAAGACTCTTTTCAACGGGGAAACAGCTTCTCATGTTTTTCCGTTGAAAAGCTTAACGCCGAGGAACAGCTGAGAAAATACCGTTTATAGAGAGGTTGTGAACAACATGCCCTGCTTCAAGAATTAAGAATGACAAATTAGAAATAGCTTCTCATATTTTTAATTTGTTAGGCTTAATTCCGTAGAAGCAATGTTGTGAACACCGTGGATAGAGGTTGTGAAAGAACCGTTCAGCTCTGAGCATAAAAAAAGAAAAACAAAAAAGACAAAGCAGCGTTATCTGCTTTGTCTTTTTCTATTCTTTGTCTTGTCTAAATAACCCTTTTAAACAGCATGTTCAAGTTTCTTATTCTTCAATCGCTGTAACATCGATATTCAATTCGAACAGCTGCATTGGAGAAACAATACTTGGTGCTGAAGACATCACATCTGCTGCTTTTCCGTTTTTAGGGAAAGCAATCACTTCACGGATATTATCTTCGCCAGCTAAAAGCATAACTAGTCGGTCTAGTCCTAGAGCGATTCCTCCATGCGGCGGGAATCCATAGTCTAAAGCTGTTAGCAAGAAACCAAATTGTTCTTCCATTGATTCTTTTGTAAATCCTAGTGTTTCCAGAACTTTTTCTTGCACTTCACGTTGATGGATACGCAATGATCCGCCACCAAGCTCATAACCATTCAATACGATATCATATGCTTGTGCGTAAACTTTTGAAGGCTCAGTTGCCAACAATTCGATATCTTCTTCATTTGGCAAAGTAAACGGATGATGCGCAGATACATAACGTCCTGCTTCTTCATCATATTCAAATTGAGGCCAGTCAACGACCCACAAGAAATTGAACTTGCTTTCATCGATCAATCCCAATTCTTTTCCTAGACGAGAACGGATCGCACCTAATGAAGCTGCTACAACTTCTTTTCTGTCTGCGCCGAACATCAGCAAATCGCCCACTTCTGCATTTGTTGCCTCAACGATTGCTTCTGTTGCTTCACCCATAAATTTAGCGATAGGGCCTTTAAGTCCGTCTTCTTCTACTTTCAACCAAGCAAGTCCTTTTGCACCGAATTGGCTGACATATTGACCTAATTGATCCATATCTTTACGTGAGTATTTATCTGCTGCGCCTTTTGCATTCAAGGCTTTGACTACGCCGCCGTTTTCTAAAGCCATTTGGAAGACTTTGAAATCGACATCTTTGACTGTTTCGCTCAAATCGATCAATTCCATGTCAAAACGTGTATCAGGTTTGTCGCTTCCGTAACGGTTCATTGCTTCATCGTAAGTCATACGCGGGAATGGTAATGTTACTTCGATTCCGCGCACATCTTTCATCACTTTTGCAATCAATCCTTCTGTGTATGTCTGGATCTCTTCTGCAGTTAAGAATGTTGTCTCGATATCTACTTGTGTAAATTCTGGTTGACGGTCGCCGCGCAAGTCTTCATCACGGAAACAACGAACGATTTGATAATAACGGTCGAATCCAGAAGTCATCAACAATTGTTTGAAGATTTGCGGTGATTGCGGCAATGCGTAAAAATGCCCTGCATGGACACGTGAAGGAACAAGATAGTCACGCGCGCCTTCTGGTGTTGATTTCGCTAAGTAAGGTGTTTCGATATCCATAAAGTCGTTTTCATCTAAATACGTACGGATAGAACGAGTTACTGCACTGCGCATTTTCAAGTTATTTGTCATTTTTGGACGGCGTAAATCTAAATAGCGGTAAGCTAAGCGGATTTCGTCATTGATTGTTTGGTCATCTTCAATCAAAAATGGCGGTGTTTTTGCTTTGTTCAGAATCGTGATCTCGCTGGCAAAGACTTCAAATTGTCCCGTAACCATTTTAGGGTTCACAGCTGATTCTTCACGTTTTCTCACAACACCAGTGATTTCGATAACATATTCACTGCGGCATTTATCAGCGATTTCCCACGCTTCTCTTGAAACTTCTGGGTTGAATACTACTTGGACAATTCCTTCTCTATCACGTAAATCAATAAAGATAACGCCGCCTAGATCTCGTCGTTTTTGGACCCATCCTTTTAATGTTACTGTTTGATCGAGTTGTGTCTCAGAGACTAACCCGCAATAAGTTGTTCTTTTAGTCATTCTTTTTTCTCCTTTAATCAAATGCTATTGTCAACATTTCGTCGTATATCTCGTCAAAATGGTCATAAATCTCTTCTAATGGATATTTCTTCTCGTTACGGTTTGCCATTGCTTTGACCGTGATCGTTTGTTCCGCTAACTCATCTTCTCCGATCGTCAATACAAGTTTTGCGCCGGCTTTATCCGCTGTTTTGAATTGTGCTTTTGCTTTACGTCCCATAAAATCCCGGTCAGCAGAAAAGCCAAAGTTTCTGATTGCTTGAACGACTTTCAAACTTTCAATATTCGCAGCATCTCCTAAAGAAACTACATAAGCATCCAGTTCAGACAATGCAGGAAGTACAACTTCTTCTGCTTCTAATGTCAGCAGTAATCGTTCGATCCCCATAGCAAACCCAAAACCTGGTGTTGCTGGTCCGCCTAATTCTTCTACAAGTTCATCATAGCGTCCCCCTGCACAAATCGTTGCTTGGGCACCCATTTTCGGCGCATCACTCATGATTTCAAAAATCGTATGTGTATAGTAATCCAATCCTCGAACCATATTGCTGTCGATTTCATAAGGGATTTCTAACGCATCCAACATAGCAGTGACTGTTTCAAAATGTGTTTTCGCTGATTCGCTTAAATAATCAAGGATCGATGGTGCTTCTGCCACAAATTTCTGGTCACGTTTATCTTTGCTGTCAAGAACACGAAGCGGATTTTGGTGCAAACGTCTTTGCGAATCTTCACTTAATTCACTTTCATGCGGCAGCAGATAATCGATCAATGCTTGACGATAATTTTTTCTTGTTTCTTTATCCCCAAGAGAATTGATCACCAAACGAATCTGGCTGATCCCTAATTGTTTGAAAAAGTCTAAAGCCATCGCCATGCTTTCAACATCTGTCGCTGGGTTTTCTGAACCGAATGCTTCTACCCCTATTTGATGGAATTGACGAAGACGACCTTTTTGAGGACGCTCGTAGCGGAACATTGGACCAACATAGAACGCTTTGTATGGTTTGGCATATTCGGGACCAAACAATTTATGTTCAACAAAAGAACGGACGATTGGCGCTGTTCCTTCCGGGCGAAGGGTTACGTGACGCTCCCCTTTGTCATAAAAATCATACATTTCTTTTGACACGATATCTGTAGTATCACCGACACTTCGAGCAATGACTTCGTAATGTTCAAAAATCGGCGTCCGGATTTCATCATATCGATAATCTCTAAATAACAAACGTGCTGTTTCTTCAATAAATTGCCATTTTTCTGATTCGCCTGGCAAAATGTCATTTGTTCCTTTTGGTCGCTGGAAACTCATAATCCTCTCTCCTTTTCATACGCTATGTACATAAAAAAATTCGCCCTTGTCCAACTGAACAAGGGCGAATGAAATTCATACACGGTACCACCTAATTTTGAAAGATCTCTCTTTCCTTTAAACGAGTAACGCTCGTGCGCGGGGCGGCTTTGCACTCGCCCATCTCCAGAGTGTCTTTCATCTGCTAGTTCTTGGGTCGCTTTCAGCCTCGACGCCCCTCTCTAAAAATAAACTAGAAGGTTACTTTCTCCTTCAAAGATATTCATCAATATTACTTATAACCTACTAAAAAAAACGGTCAAAGTCAAGATAAACCTTCCTTTTCTCATCATTTCTGAAAAAAAAGTGCACATTGGTTCAGCTTTTCATTTTTTTGTTTTAGACTTTAGAAAAAGGGGGATTTTTCATGACAGAAACAAGAATCGGATACTCTCAAGTATACGCAGAACAATTAGGTTTGGGCACAAATGCCGTTGGCGGACACAATCTGTTTTCAAACCTTGACGATGAAACAGGAAAACAAGTTGTGCGCACTGCTTTAGACAACGGAATCACTTTGTTGGACACTGCTTATGCTTACGGCAATGGCCGCTCAGAAGAATTGATCGGCGAAGTATTGAAAGAAGGCTATGACCGTTCTCGCGTGATTATTGCGACGAAAGCATCACATGATCCGGCAAAAAACGGAAAACACAATAACTCACCGGAATTTTTGAAACAATCTGTTGAAGATGCATTAAAAAGACTTCAAACAGATTACATTGATATTTTTTACATCCATTTCCCTGACGAAGAAACGCCAAAAAATGAAGCAGCAGCTGCTCTTCATGAACTAAAACTTCATGGTAAGATCCGTGCAGTCGGCGTTTCGAATTTTTCATTGGAACAACTAAAAGAAGCCAACCAAGACGGCTTTGTGGATATCGTACAAGATAAATATAATTTATTGCATCGCGAAGCAGAAAAAGAACTATTTCCTTACATGGAACAAAACGGGATCAGCTTTGTCCCTTATTTCCCTCTTGCTTCAGGACTGCTTACAGGAAAATATCAAGAAGACATGACCTTCAAAGACGGCGACAGCCGACAAAAAAAGGAAGACTTCCAAGGTGACCGCTTTAAAACGATTGTCAAAACTGTGAATCAGCTTGCCCCAATCGCGAGACAGCATCAGGCAACTATTTCGCAAATCGTACTTGCTTGGTACATGAAAAATCCAGCAATTTCAGTAGTGATCCCCGGTGCAAAGAAACCTGAACAAGTAAAAACGAATGCCGAAGCAATGGATGTCCGTTTGACGAATGAGGAGTATCAGGAAATCGATCAATTATTTAGATAGAGGTTGTGAGCAAAGCGTTATGACTTGAGTATTAAAGAAGAAATCCGCGAAACAGCTTTTCATGTTTTGCGGATTTTTGAGTTAATACCGAAAGTCAGCTTTGCGAACACCGTTTAAGTAGAAGTCGTGAACTCAGCGCTCTGCTTTGAGCAGTAAGGAAAAATTTTCGAAAATCGCTTCCCAGACTTTTGCAAAAATTTGACTTAATGCCAAAAATCAAACCATTTTTCATCGTCATATAAACAATAAAACTCACAAAACAATCAAAGCTGTTTTGTGAGTTATTTTTAAGACCAATTATCAACTTCAAAAGGATTTCGATCAGAATAAACAAATGTACCAGCAATCCCACGCATCAAATCACCCAACTGAGAAGCTTCTGTAGCGCCTCCTCCTGGTGCTGGGCTTCCTTGTGAAGGAGAAGTAGCCTGTTTTTTTGGTTCTGGCTTGTATTCTTCTTTGCGCTGTCTTTTCCTCGCTGATGATTCCTTATTATTTTCGACAGATTTGTCGCGGTCAATCCCCGCAGCTTGATCTATTATATTTTTTTCTTGAATTTTTTGAGGCTGCTTATTGTCGGTCTTTTTGGAGTTCATGACTGTTGGTCTATTTGATTTACTTTCTTTGTTTACAGAAAGTTTTGACTCCTCTGGCTTGGTTGTCGATAAGCTTTCTTTATCCGAAGATTCTTCTGTTTTCACTGGGGTTGTTTTTGTTGATTCACTTGTTTCATTTTTGTTTTGTACTGCTTCATTTTTTTGTTCGCTTTTCGGCAGTACCACCAGTTTAGAAGAGGTATGGATATCTTGCAGTGAAAATTGATCATGATAACTATAAGAAATTGTATAAGTTCCCGCTTGTTCCGGTGTATATTCTGTGAAGGATTTACCATCAAGGCTTGTTGTCACAAGCTCTTCATCGATAAAATAACCTTCTGTATCCCGGGCTTCTTTTATCAGCTGTTCTTTCTCCACATTGCTTGCTACATCTACAACCAAGTTATTTATAGAAAAATGACTCTTATCTTGTGTATAGGCATAAGTAACTACTATTTCATTAGGAACATTTTTATCTACTTGTACTTCTGTCTGCAAATGTTGCACGACATCTTTCCAATAAACGTTATTTCCTAGACCATTTTGACGAATATAGTCATAGACATTGATACGTCTATTATTGCGTTCAAAAGTAGAATATTCCGTGTTAGGAACCATTCCTTGAATGTTAACAGGAGTTGGGATCTCAGGTATTCCCTCTGAAATATCTACGGTTTTTGTTACTGATGGTGAAAGTTCTTTATTCGTTTCAGCATCCACAAAACGAGTCACTACTGTTGTATGTGGCGTTGAAGTAACTGTTGGGATGATTGTTACAGTTACTTGTGTTTCTATTGTTTTGGCTGTTAATGGATCTGTATATCTTAAAGTCAAAGGATATGTACCAGCTTGATTTGTATCAACATTTCCGATGATTTTGACATCAGCAGGGTCACCTGGCGTACCATCGCTGTTTACAACTTGGTCAATGACAGTGTTCTTGTCAAATTTGCTTCCAGCTGCTAACTTGATATTTTTACCTTTGATCAATGATTTATCTGCTTCGACATTTAAAAAAGCAGTTGTTTTCATAACTTTTGTATGTTCCTGATCATAATACGATAATGTCACAGGAAAAAGTCCTGCTTTTTCCGTAGTAATCGTAGAAGGATTTTCAGCAACAACTTGGTTAAGATCTCCTTCACTTCCATCAACGTTTTTCAAGTTTTCCACTAATTCTGGAATTGTTACTTTTGCGCCAATAGGAACGGACAATGTTTTCCCTTCAAAAACCGACAAATCTTTTTCATATCTAAAAGTAAAATCTGCTTGACCAATATCTGTAGTATTTTTGATATTTTCATTCAAAAGGTCGATGACTTGTATTAAAGGATCACCTTTTTCCGGATCTGCAAATCCTAAAAAAGAAGAGAGTGATATCTCATCCGTGTAGGCTGTCTTCCAAACGGATTTTTTCGGAACGAGCCAATAACCGGGAATGGTCGGCGGATACGTGATTTGGTTCTCAACAATTTGCTCAGGAAGAAGTGTATTCCCGTCCAAGTCTTTAAATTGTTCTGTTATCGTAATCTGGGCTTTTTCATCATTTGTATAGGAAACAACAGGCTGAGCCGCTGTTTGTGCTGCTGCTGGAAGCGGACTCAGAATCGATAAACCAATCAGCACGGTCCCCATAACTATCTTTATATAAGGTTTTGTTGAAAAACTCGGATCATTTGAAACTTGTTTCTTTGATTCCGCAGATTTTTCTGCTCTGTTTGGTTCTAAGCACATTTTTTTCCCTCCTTGAGGTTGCGGTATAGTATTCCACTTTTTTGCTCAAGTTTTCTTCACTACTTTTTAAGCAAATGATGATGGAAAAAACAAGTAGTTCTTTGGAAAAAAGCTTTACTTTTTAATTTGCTGACCCGCAATTTATTCTTCTTTTTTTCAATACCCGAGATATTATAACATTCATTATTTTATTTTTTACCTAAACAAACGTATACATTCTTGTTATTTTTGTTCTAGAGGTAAATTTACAAGAACTTTTTCAGATATCAGAGAATACACCCTCGCTATTTCTGTGTGCTTTTCAATTTGATCACAGCATTCCCGAAGTTTTCCCAATCATCTGGTGTCGGCGGTTCTTTCCAGATAATTTGTTTTTTTCCAAAATTTTCCAGTAAACAGTCAGACAAATAAATATGTGTTTTTGAAGTCACTTTGCTTTCAATAACGATATTGTAATTCTTAAATCCATTCACTTGCGAAACGATGTAATTCGTATAGGACTTTCCTTGTGAAAAATCGATACATACATGGATTGGCGGTTCAAAATAAGAAACAGGACAAACATCGATCAGCAAAAATAAATAATCGTAGAACAGTCGAACAGCAAGTTCTTCGTTGCCGTTGAATTCCTCAATATATTTATCAACGATTTCTTTTACTGCACTGCTGAAAATAGGATACGTTTCAAAGAAAAACTGCATTTGCTTTTTCGAGATAAAACTGGACATTCTAAAATCAAATATCTGATGTGTCCGATTGATCCGTTCGAATCCCAGTGTTAACCTTTCTTGTGCTTTCAGCCGTTCTTCCTCAGGTACTTTTTCTGAAAAAGGGAGTAAATGAAACAAGTGGCTAGATAATACCTGGGTGATTTTATCTATTTCCTGGAAATTGTCTTCTTCATTCACGAATTGACGGCCATGTGCAAACTCTTCTTCACCAATCAAAAACAGTAATATATAAGAGACTTCATTCAGGATTTGTTCCTTAGATAGGTTTTTAAACGAGATTCGAGAGATATCTTGGATAATCTCTGTTCCTTCAATCGTTTCAAAGTATTTTGGGTGAAAGTAACACTCCGTCAAAATATCCCCGTTATAGGCTCGCAACAATACGAGCGCGACCAAAAGATTTAATTTGATTTTTTTGGTGGAAGAAAGTTTTAGATGCAGCAGGTATTCAAAATATTGAACGATATTTTTTGTTTCATTTAGGATTTTTTCGTCAAAAGGCAGCTTGTACCCGTTGTAGATCCCAAAATAAACACTGAATAGCATGCTGCGGATCGCAGTTTCTTTCCCCACCAATGTATTTTTCTTCAACTTTATTCCTTGATGCTCAAGAAAAACAGTTAATTCTTTTCTTTTTACATAGGCTCTGGATGTACTGAGAAATTGTTCTTCTGCAAATTTGTCGATTGTGACTTTCGAAGTAACTGTATCTGTAAGCAACTGAGCAATTTTAGATTTAGCAAAGTAAACCCTTCTTAAATTTTTTATATCGATCATATTTAGATTTTTTACTTCAATTTCGCCATCTTCAGAAACAATGATTTCAGGATGGGAATCAAAAGCAGCGAATTCTTTATTCAATTCAATGATATAATTTCTAGTTTTGAATTTTGACAGGCCTAAAACCTCATATAATCTGGGCAGCACTAAATAATTGTTTTTCTCAAACTCAAGATATCTGACTATCAAAAGCTTTTCTCTATCTTCTTCTTCCAAAAGATAATCAATCTTCATTTTTCACACCTCGCACACCTCGATAAAGCATAATATTTTTTATTTAAACATTTGTTGGTAATCTTCTGGAACAGATTGCGGACCTCTAAAAGTCATGGATTCTTGCCATATTTTCTGTTCCATTAGCTGGTTCATATTTATTTGGATCAATTTTTCCTGAATTGTTTTATATTCATTTTCTTTTGCAACGATTCCCGCAAAATGAAAATCTTTTTTTGTTTTATCTAAAGACAAAATAGTCATTTGATTTAAATATGCACGGGACAATGTGTCTTTCACTTGCGTTCCAGCATTCAGATTTAGATAGACATCATTTTCCTCAAATAGCTGAACATACATCTCATCGTTGACTGCTTCCAACAAGCGGAGATTTGGATAGGTTGAAAGTTTTTTCAATTTATCACTCATTTTCGTTGGTGCCGCAACCGTTATTTTGAATCCAGGAAAATCATTTAAAATAGTTTCTAAATAAAAGATCTCGTCTGTTTTTGTCATAATCAGTGCATTCAATGAATAACGATGTTCTCTGTAATAATCAAAAAGTGGTGATAAATAACTGCAGCTGACATGCGTCTCTGGATATTTATTTTGAACGAATGCTTGTTGTTCTTTATCTTCAAAAATAATTCTTTCTACGCTTCGTTTATTCTCTAATTGGCTGATCATATTTCCTGGTACGCTGTTCGTCATCGTTTCTTGCCAGAATAATGTGGTTTGATAATTGCCTAAATCTGATACAAATAGCGGTGTTGATAGGGAATTGATGATCATTTTTTTGCTTGTTTCAATGACGTTATTTTTTTTAAGTTCATCGATAAAATAAATAATGAATCTCGTTACGCTCTCAAAGACTAGATTTTTCTCTGGTAAAATAACGATTTTATTTGCCTTATCCCAACTCACTTTTACTTGGTCTTTTTCATCAATATAATAAATTGTTTCCTTTTTATTAGGACCCTGAAAAACAGAGTATGCATATTTTACACCTTGATCGGAATAATGATCGCGTCGGTAGACCGTTCCTTTTTCATCTGTCCAATCTACAGTTTGGACCATGCGGAAAGTTTCAGGAAAATAATGGATCTTCCCTCTTTCTTTGTCCCCGTCTAAAATAACAGCATGATTTGGACTGCTGTTTCGGATCTCCCAATATTCCGGAACATCAATTTCATTAAAAAACAACGCTCTATTTTTCTTGGATGTTTTGTTTTTGGCAAAATATACGAATGGATTATAAAATACTTTGCCGTAAGAATTGCCTTCGTAGTTGATCAAAACGTTGATTCCATTGATATTCGCCCTATCTAGACTGTTGATTAAAGTAAGGCTTTGTTTATTTAAATAATCAAATAATCGTATCATTTTATGTCCTTTCCTTGGTGGTGGAAGTTTGGCATATATTCAAGAACTGCTTCTTTTAGATATCTATATTGCATATCGTTTATCTGTTCCCAAGCAGCCAAGCTCCTCTTCTCGGTATGGTTCTTTAATCTCTGAGAATCTCCTCCCAAGAATTTTTGATTTTATCTGCAGTGTATGCTTTTGAACGTTCATAAGAAACTTTCATACCTGATTCAATATCAAAGTGATTCTCTTTTTTTGTACCATCAGGCTCTATACCATAAAGAGATAAAATCGCATTTTTTAAAACTTCACTTTGTAAATGACCTTTTTCATAAGGAATCTTGATTGCATTCTTCCCATCAATCATAAATTCTGCATTTCCGTAATCAACGTCATATCCTACAAAAACTAAACCATTGCTAAGCGCTTCAAGTAAACTCAAGCCAAATCCTTCTGACAAAGAAGCAGATACATAAACACCGTGATTTCTGTAGATTTCTGTTAATTCGTGATGCCCCATTAGTTTAATATAGTCACTTGCATTGTTTTCTTTGATTAACTGAAGTAATGGATTACGGTGTTTTCCTTCTCCATAAATAGAAAAGGAAAGTTCAGGAATCAGTGGTTTTGCTTTGATGACCGCCTTGACTAAATCATCGACATGCTTCTCATCTGCAATGATTCGGACGTTGATTCACTATCAGATTCACTTAGAGATTCAGATGTTGATTCACTGTCTGACTCACTCAATGATTCGCTGGTTGATTCTGAATCAGATTCACTTAATGACTCAGATGTCGATTCGCTGTCGGATTCGCTTAAGGACTCTGATATTGATTCACTATCGGATTCGCTCAATGACTCTGATGTTGATTCACTGTCAGATTCACTCAATGATTCGCTGTCGGATTCACTTAGTGATTCGGACGTTGACTCGCTATCAGATTCACTTAAGGATTCGGATGTTGACTCACTATCGGATTCGCTCAATGATTCGCTGGTTGATTCTGAATCGGACTCACTTAATGACTCTGATGTCGATTCTGAATCGGATTCACTTAATGATTCGGACGTTGATTCGCTGTCTGACTCACTTAATGATTCTGATGTGGACTCGCTATCGGATTCGCTTAGAGATTCTGACGTTGATTCACTGTCGGATTCACTTAGAGATTCGGATGTCGATTCGCTATCGGATTCACTTAGAGATTCTGATGTGGATTCACTATCGGATTCACTCAATGATTCGCTGGTTGATTCTGAATCAGATTCACTTAATGACTCTGATGTTGACTCGCTATCGGATTCGCTTAGGGATTCGGATGTCGATTCGCTATCAGATTCACTCAATGATTCGCTGGTTGATTCTGAATCGGATTCACTTAGAGATTCGGATGTTGATTCGCTATCGGATTCGCTCAATGATTCAGATGTTGATTCTGAATCGGACTCGCTCAATGATTCGCTGGTTGATTCTGAATCGGACTCACTTAGAGATTCGGATGTTGATTCGCTATCGGATTCGCTCAATGATTCAGATGTTGATTCTGAATCGGACTCGCTCAATGATTCGCTGGTTGATTCTGAATCGGATTCACTTAGAGATTCGGATGTTGACTCGCTGTCGGACTCGCTTAAGGATTCGGATGTTGATTCACTATCTGATTCACACAATGATTCGCTGGTTGATTCTGAATCGGATTCACTTAGAGATTCGGATGTTGATTCGCTATCGGATTCGCTTAAGGACTCTGATATTGATTCACTATCGGATTCACTTAGAGATTCGGATGTGGATTCTGAATCGGATTCACTCAATGACTCTGATGTTGATTCACTATCGGACTCGCTTAATGATTCGGACGTTGATTCACTGTCGGATTCACTCAATGATTCGCTGGTTGATTCTGAATCGGATTCGCTTAATGATTCTGATGTTGATTCACTGTCTGATTCGCTTAGGGATTCAGATGTTGACTCACTATCAGATTCGCTCAATGATTCGCTTGTTGATTCACTATCAGATTCACTTAGAGATTCAGATGTTGATTCACTGTCTGATTCGCTTAGGGATTCAGATGTTGACTCACTATCAGATTCGCTCAATGATTCGCTTGTTGATTCACTATCAGATTCACTTAGAGATTCAGATGTTGATTCACTGTCTGACTCACTCAATGATTCGCTGGTTGATTCTGAATCAGATTCACTTAATGACTCAGATGTCGATTCGCTGTCGGATTCGCTTAAGGACTCTGATATTGATTCACTATCGGATTCGCTCAATGACTCTGATGTTGATTCACTGTCGGATTCACTCAATGATTCTGATGTGGATTCGCTGTCGGACTCACTCAATGACTCTGATGTTGATTCACTATCAGATTCACTTAGAGATTCGGATGTTGACTCGCTATCGGACTCGCTCAATGACTCTGATGTTGATTCGCTATCGGATTCACTTAATGATTCAGATGTTGATTCGCTGTCGGACTCACTTAATGATTCAGATGTTGATTCTGAATCTGATTCACTTAATGACTCTGATGTCGATTCTGAATCGGATTCACTTAATGATTCGGACGTTGATTCGCTATCGGACTCGCTCAATGATTCGGATGTGGATTCGCTATCGGATTCACTCAATGATTCTGATGTGGATTCTGAATCGGACTCGCTCAATGACTCTGATGTTGATTCACTGTCAGATTCACTCAATGATTCGCTGGTTGATTCTGAGTCAGACTCGCTCAATGATTCTGACGTTGATTCGCTATCAGACTCACTTAGAGATTCGGATGTTGACTCGCTATCGGATTCACTTAGAGATTCGGACGTTGATTCTGAATCAGATTCGCTCAATGACTCTGATGTTGACTCACTGTCTGACTCGCTTAGGGATTCTGACATTGATTCTGAATCGGATTCACTATCTGATTCACTCAATGATTCGCTAGTTGATTCGCTATCGGATTCACTCAATGACTCTGATGTGGATTCGCTATCGGATTCACTTAGAGATTCGGATGTTGATTCGCTATCGGATTCACTCAATGACTCAGATGTGGATTCGCTATCAGATTCACTTAGAGATTCGGATGTCGATTCGCTATCGGATTCACTTAATGACTCTGATGTCGATTCACTATCGGATTCGCTCAATGACTCTGATGTGGATTCACTGTCGGATTCGCTCAATGACTCGGATGTGGATTCGCTATCAGATTCACTTAGAGATTCGGATGTTGACTCGCTATCGGACTCACTCAATGATTCGGACGTTGATTCACTATCAGATTCACTTAAAGATTCAGATGTTGATTCGCTATCGGACTCACTTAGAGATTCTGATGTTGATTCTGAATCAGATTCGCTCAATGATTCAGATGTTGATTCTGAATCGGACTCACTTAATGATTCAGATGTTGATTCTGAATCTGATTCACTTAATGACTCTGATGTTGACTCGCTGTCGGACTCGCTTAAGGATTCGGATGTTGATTCACTCAATGATTCGCTGGTTGATTCTGAATCTGATTCACTTAAGGACTCTGATGTGGACTCGCTATCAGATTCACTTAAGGATTCTGATGTTGATTCACTATCGGATTCACTTAACGACTCAGATGTTGATTCTGAATCGGACTCGCTCAATGACTCTGATGTGGATTCGCTATCAGATTCACTTAGAGATTCGGATGTCGATTCGCTATCGGATTCACTTAAGGATTCTGATGTCGATTCACTATCGGATTCGCTCAATGACTCTGATGTGGATTCACTGTCGGATTCGCTTAATGACTCTGATGTGGATTCACTATCAGATTCACTTAGAGATTCGGATGTTGACTCGCTATCGGACTCGCTCAATGACTCTGATATTGATTCGCTATCGGATTCACTTAAGGATTCAGATGTTGATTCGCTGTCGGACTCACTTAATGATTCAGATGTTGATTCTGAATCTGATTCACTTAATGACTCTGATGTCGATTCTGAATCGGATTCACTTAATGATTCAGATGTTGATTCGCTGTCGGACTCACTTAATGATTCAGATGTTGATTCTGAATCTGATTCACTTAATGACTCTGATGTCGATTCTGAATCGGACTCGCTCAATGACTCAGATGTTGATTCACTGTCAGATTCACTCAATGATTCGCTGGTTGATTCTGAGTCAGACTCGCTCAATGATTCTGACGTTGATTCGCTATCAGACTCACTTAGAGATTCGGATGTTGACTCGCTATCGGATTCACTTAGAGATTCGGACGTTGATTCTGAATCAGATTCGCTCAATGACTCTGATGTTGACTCACTGTCTGACTCGCTTAGGGATTCTGACGTTGATTCTGAATCGGATTCACTATCTGATTCACTCAATGATTCGCTAGTTGATTCGCTATCGGATTCACTCAATGACTCTGATGTGGATTCGCTATCGGATTCACTTAACGACTCAGATGTTGATTCTGAATCGGACTCGCTCATTGACTCAGAATCGGATTCTGAATCTTCATGGCTATCTGATTCACTTGTAGATTCCGAATCAGATTCTGAATGTTCTTCATCCATTTGGTAGTGGACAACGAAATTTTGGCTGCTTTTATCAGAAGAACTGCCTGTATTGTCTGTATTGTCATATACAGGATTTGCTTCCATCGCTTCTGCTAGAGAATTGTATTCTTTTCCATCTGGCGCAGTGACAGTATAGTCATATCCGTCTCTTTGAAGATCCTCGTCGGTAACTGGTGCTGTTATTTGTTCACCAGTATTTCCTTCTGTTTCCCAGCTTTGATCGCCTGTTGGATCATTTTCAGTAGTAACAGACACTTCTTGATGGGTTGGATCATAGGCCACAGTTAGTTCTACGATGTCTTCAACTATTTTACCCGTAATTGGATCTGTATATGAAAGTGTTACTTCATATGTTCCAGGTGTATTGAAATCTACTTTAGAAAGATCGTATTGAACATTTGCAGCATCGCCAGCTGATCCATCTGAATTTACAAGTTGAGCTAGTAAAGAACTATTGTCAAATTGTTCACCAATATAAAAATTGCCATCTTGACCAACCAAAATCGGATCCAGTGCTTCAATCGTCAATGTGCTAGTAGCTGTGCGATCTTTCCCTGTTACTGGATCAGGATACGTATAAGTAATCGTATAAGTGCCAGGTTTATCTGTTGAAAATTGTTCTAATGGTGTGCCGTCGATCGAAATAGAAACTTTGCTCTTATCGCCAGTAGTTCCGTCACCGTTTACCACTTCATTGATAAGCTGATCTTCCATCAAAGCATCTTTTGCTTTGATTGTTAAATCATTGCCAGAAAGTTTGCCTTGGTCAGTTGCGTAGATATAGGTAACTACGAAATGCCCAGGTTCCACCATCTCTACTATGTGCTGTTCATTTAATTTTGTTACAAACTCAGCCAGATTAGTTATCCCAGCGTTATTCATAAGCTCTAAGAAAGTAACATTCTCATTTTTCTCAACTTGGTTATACGTTGAATCGCTTAAACTAATGTATTTACCAGGAATATCGATTGGTGCTGCAAAATCAAAGGTACCGTCTGCATCATCCGTAGTAAGCTCTTTTATCACTTCAGGTGAAAGTTCGTTCCCTGTTTCTTTATCGATAAATCTTGTAGTCACTGTCCAGATATCTTTTTCTTGAACTGTTACCACCACATCCGCAGAGATTTGCTGATTTGTCTTAGGATCTGTATAAGTAACTTTGATTGGATAGTCTCCAGCAACGCTTGTATCGACATTGCCTTCTACTTGAAGATTATTAAAATCTCCGGCTGAACCATCTGAATTCGTAATACTTTCAACGACTGAACCCTTATCGAAAACATCTCCAACTTCAAGTATGACATCTTTGGTCTTCATATCTAAAAGATTTTCACCAACGATGACTGTGGCTGTCGTTATTAAAACTTTTGCAAAAGTTTCATCATAATAAGACAATTCTGCTGTATAAGTTCCGGCTACACTTGTATCGATTTCAGCTAGATTATCCACAGTAACTTTTGACAAATCACCATCTGAACCATCAACAGTTTTCAGCGTTTTTACCAAAGATGGGATGTCAATCGCGCCATTTTCATCAATGTTTACTGTGTTCCCTTCGAATTGGGATAAATCTTCTTGGTAGACAAAGTTAAAAGTTGCAGATCCAGTTTCATTAGGATCTATAAACTCTCTAAATCCATCAACAATTTGATTGATAGGTGATTCATCTAACTCTGGATGTACCATCCATGAAAAGTCCGTTAAATACACTGGATCATTGTTTGTAATTATCCAAGCTGATTTACTTGGAACAATCGCATATCCTTCGATTTCTGGTGGGTAAGGAATTCCATTAGTCGTTGTCACAGGCGCAGAAAGTGGATTTCCTGAAGTATCTGCAAATGTTTCAGTAACTACTATTCCAGCAGCCGCAGCTTTCGTCGTATCGGTATTTTCTTTCGATGCGCTTGCAGTGTCTGTTGTAGCGGTTGCAGTATTTTCGGTCGTTGTTGTCGTTTGGGTCTCATCATCTGCTTGCGCTTCTGTGTCCCCTTTGTTTTGGACTACTGTTTGCTGCTCTGCTTGTACGGGGATCGTTTCAAGTAATCCTGTACTCAAAGATGCACCGATCAGAAGTGTACCGATTACATTACCAAGTACAACCCATTGCTTTTTCACTTTATGCATTCTGTATTTTTTTACAGGGTCTGCATGATAAAATCGTTTGTTCTTTTTATCAAATCTCATGGATCTTTCTTTCCTCCTCAATTTACGCATTGAGAGAAATATACTTTATTATAGAGAGGGAAATTGCACTGAAACCACTTTTTTTTCTTTTAATTTTTCTTTTTGTGAGAATTTTCGAGAATTTTACATAAAATAAAAAAAATCTTTTTTTTGATTAATCAAAAATACACAAAAAAACCATTACATTCTTTTAGTATCGCATATTCTTATAGCGATTAGTTTTTGTGAAAATAACAAAAATTGTTCTATTTTTATTCACAAAAAAACACAAGATACGCTCAGATTTGCGTATCTTGTGTTCGTTAAAATCTATTTATTTTTAGAATCGATAATGATTGTTACCGGGCCGTCATTTACAAGTGAAACAGCCATATCCGCGCCAAATTTTCCAGTTGCTACAGGAATTCCTTTGCTTTTCAGCGCTTCATTAAATGCTTCGTACAAAGGGATCGCTGTTTCAGGACGAGCGGCTTCAATAAAGCTTGGCCGATTGCCTTTTTTTGTATCAGCAAACAGAGTAAATTGGGAAACGCTAAGGATTTGCCCGCCAATATCTGAAATACTTAAGTTCATTTTTTCTTGTTCATCTTCAAAAATACGCATCAGCGCGATTTTTCGGACTAAATAATCAATATCTTCTTTGGTATCTGTTTCGTGGATTCCCAGCAGTACTAAAAGTCCTTGCCCGATTTTGCCGACTACTTGGTCGTTGATCGAGACACTTGCACTGCTGACACGCTGGATCACTGCTCGCATCGTTTTCCCTCCTTAGCCGTTCATTCGGCGAACGCTGTAAACATCTGGTACTGATTTGATTTTATCGACAATAGTTTTCAGATGACTTAGATTTTGGATACCGACAGTCAAATGGATCGTTGCCATTTTTTCTTTATTGGTTTTTGCTTCTACACTGTTCAGATTTTTAGTCATCGAATTAACAGTTTGCAAGACATCGTTCAATAGACCAGAACGATTATAACCGTAGATTTCCAAATCTGCATCGTATTCTTTTTTCGTGTTAGATGTATCTTCCCACTCTACTTCAATCAGCCGTTCTGCCACATTTGGTTTGTCTGGCTGAACATTTGGACAGTCTCTTCGGTGGATCGAGATTCCGCGTCCTTTTGTGATATACCCAATAATATCATCGCCTGGGACAGGATTACAGCATCTGCTGATTCGAATCAGCAGATTTTCTACACCTTGGATCACGACGCCGCCATCATGACGAATCTTCATTTTTTCTGGTTCTTTTTTCGGCTGGTTCATGATTTCTTCGGCTTCTTGTTTCTGCTGCTCGATTTTTTGCTCACGCCGTTCTTTTTCAGTCAGGCGGTTCGCCATCGTCCAAGGGCTGATTTCACCATAACCGATTGCTGCATACAAGTCTTCTTCACTTTGGAAGTTGAATCGCTCTACAGTTTCTTGGATTTTCTCTTTCGTCAAAATTTCTTTTGGCTGGAAGCCTAATTCTGTCAGACATTTTGTTACAGCATCTTGCCCTTTATCGACATTTTCTTCTCTGTCTTGTGCTTTGAAGAAACGTTTGATTTTGTTTTTCGCTCTGCTTGTCGCAACGATTTTCAACCAGTCTCTGCTTGGCCCGAATGAATTAGGCGAAGTCAAGATTTCGATAATATCGCCGTTTTTTAATTTGTAATCTAACTGAACCATTTTTCCGTTGATCTTAGCTCCAGTTGTCTTGTTCCCAATATCAGTGTGGATACTGTACGCAAAATCCAATGGTCCAGATCCTTTAGGTAACTCTGTGACATCGCCTTTTGGAGTAAAGACATAGACCTTATCGCTGAAAATATCCCCTTTGACACCTTCCATAAATTCAGAAGCATCATAACTCTCATCTTGGAGTTCTAAGATTTCATGGAACCAGCCAAGTTGTTTCGTGATACCGTCTGGCTCTACTTTGTCGCTTTTTCCTTCTTTATACGCCCAGTGTGCCGCTACCCCGAACTCAGCGATTTCGTGCATTTCCTGCGTTCTGATTTGAATTTCGACCGGATTTCCTTTGGGCCCGATAACTGTTGTATGCAAAGATTGATACATGTTGGCTTTCGGCATCGCGATATAATCTTTGAAACGGCCAGGCATTGGCTTCCATTTTGTGTGGATTGCTCCTAGTACTGCATAACAGTCTTTGATTGAGTCCACGATGACACGAATCGCCAATAAATCATAAATCTCATTGAATTGTTTTTTCTGGTCTTTCATTTTTCGATAAATCGAATAGATATGTTTTGGCCGTCCGTAGATTTCTGCATAGATTTCCAATTCTTCGGTTGCAGCACGGATTTCTTCAACCGTTGTATGGACATATTCTTCGCGTTCTTCGCGTTTTGTCTGCATCAAATGAACGATCCGATAATATTGCTTAGGATTTAGATAACGTAAAGCTGTATCTTCAAGTTCCCATTTGATACGGCTGATCCCCAAACGATGTGCAAGCGGTGCATAGATTTCTAATGTTTCTTGGGCAATTCTTCGTTGTTTGTCTTCACGTAAATGTTTCAGCGTACGCATGTTATGTAAGCGGTCGGCTAATTTAACCATGATTACTCGCAAATCTTGCGCCATTGCTAACAGCATTTTTCGGTGGTTTTCAGCTAACTGTTCTTCGTGAGATTTGTATTTGATTTTTCCTAGTTTTGTTACACCATCGACAAGCATTGCTACGTCAGGCCCAAACTCTTCTTTTAGTTCATCCAGAGTGACTTCCGTGTCTTCTACCACGTCATGCAGGAAACCTGTTGCTACTGTGTGCGGGTCCATTCTCAAGTCTGCTAAGATTCCAGCTACTTGGATCGGATGGATGATATACGGTTCTCCTGATTTTCTAAATTGGCCTTCATGTGCCTTGGTTGCATACTCACATGCTTTTTTTACAAAAGCAACATGTTCAGGGCTCATATACTGACTGACAAGGCTGATGACGCCTGGTCCTGTCAAGATTTCTTCTTTCGACATAGCAGCAGCCCTCCTCTCGTTATAAATAAAACAAGAAGCTGTGACAATGCTCGAACATTCTGCTGCACAGCTTCTTAAAATAGGTAAACAGTGTTCTTAAAAAGATCTTGATTTGAAAACAATGTTTCTGCAGAACATGTTGTTCACGACCTCTTTTAAACGGTGCTCTCAACATTGCTTCGGCGGAATTAAGCCTAGAAAACCCAAAATATGAAAAGCTATTTTTGATTTTCTTTTCTTAATTCTTGAAGCAGAACATGTTGTTCACGACCTCTTTTCATTAATTGTTCTTATTATACAAATTGTTCTTTGATTTTTCAATTCTCTTATTTACTTGTTTGTTCCAAGTGATCTATTGCCTCAAGGTTCGCGATTCCTACTTGTGCTGCCCCTTTTTGAAATAGTTCCTCCAGCTGCTCTGATGTGCATTCTTCCACATTTATGGTCAGCTGTAATTGTTGTTCTGTTTCTGTATCATATCTGAATAAAGCCAGGGTATGCAAGGCTTTTTCGAAAGCAAGACTGCTCCCTAGAGAAAGCTTCTGCCATCCGAATGTCCGAATTACTTGTTCCATTTCAATCAGCGTCAACTCTTTGTAGTGCGCTGTATCTAAAGCAAAAATGATTTCTCCTCTGCCGACAGCTAGTGGTCTCAACAGCTGCTCCAGCTCTGCTAAATGTTCTTGGCGGGTCAAAATATCTGAACTATTTATACTTACTTCTAAAAAATCCGCGCCTTCTTGGAAAAGCTGTGCTGCTTCAAATACTTTCTTTTCCAAGGTACCTGTACCTAATGGAAAATCAACCACACTTCCCACAAGAATCTGCTTATTGTTTCCTAACAAATTTTTTGTTCGCGTAACAGCAGAAGGCAAAACAAGGATTTTTTTAATAGTGGATTCTTTCAATTTTTCAATGCTTTTTTTCAACTGAGCATCCTCAAATGCCGGTTCAAGCAAACGAACTTGGATGTCTTCGCTTCTCTTCATTTTTTCACCCCATCAGTTCCCATTGATAACTTGCAGCGCTCAACAAATATAATGGCGCTGTTTCGGTTCTTAAAATGCGCGGCCCTAATCCGCAAAGTGTACCGCCAGCTTCTGTCAGCTTAGTGATTTCTTCTGGTGCAAGTCCGCCTTCTGGTCCAAAAACAGCTAGGATTCTGGAACCAGGTAAACTTTTTTGCAGACTTTGAGCCAGAGCTGCTGTTTCTCCTTGCTTCGCTGATTCTTCGTAAGCAATCAGTACTAGGTCATACTCTTTTAGTTTATGATAAAAAGAAGAAATGTTGTCCAGCAATTCTACTTGGGGCGCAAGTTGACGATGCGCTTGTTCCGCTGCTTCTTGCGCGATTTTATTTAACCGCTGTTCTCTTTTAGCTCGTTTTTTTGCATCCCATTTGACGACAGAAGTCTTAGCAGGAAACCCAATAAATCCATATGCACCTAGTTCTGTTCCTTTTTGCACGATCCAGTCCAATTTGTCGCCTTTTGGATAACCGCTTGCTATCGTGATTTTGCTAGGTAATTCTTTTTCGGACTGTTCTTTCTCGATTTCTTTCAAATGAACTTCTTGATCTGTGATCTCAGTGATTTCCGCAATGATTGCTTGCTGATCGCTGAAAGCAAGATACACCCGCTGTTCTGGTTCCATCCGCATCACGCGGACGATATGGTGATAGTTTTCGCCAGAAAGAACGAATTGTTCCTTTGGTTGATATTCTTCGGTTAAAAAATAACGCTGCATTTATTCCACCTCAGGCTTTTTCAACATGATGGCATACCAGTCTTTTTTCTGGAAGATTTGATCCACGACAAATCCTTGTTCTTCCATCGCATCAATGACCATTTGTTTTTTGTCTTCGATAATACCGGAAACGATCAATGTTCCTGTTTGTTTCAGCAAACGCCAAGCATCAGGGATCATCAACAAGATAATATCGGCCAAAATATTTGCCACAATGATATCTGCTTCGATTTCTACACCATTCAATAAATCATTTGCGGAAACATGCACATCTGAAGCCACTTCATTCATGTTCATGTTTTCTTTAGCTGAACGTACCGCTACTTCATCTAAATCGTAGGCGTGTACTTCTTTTGCGCCAAGATGTTTAGATGCAATACTTAACACACCTGAACCAGTTCCTACATCCAAGACTGTTTCTCCGCCGCGCAAAACAGTTTCTAACGCTTGGAGTGTCAAGGAAGTCGTTGGATGGGTTCCTGTCCCGAAAGCCATCCCTGGATCTAAGGTAATGATTTTTTCCATTGGATCTTCTGTTTCATATTTTTCCCAGCTTGGTACAACTGTCAGCATTCTGGTGATTCTTACAGGATGATAATATTTTTTCCATGCTGTTGCCCAGTTGCTTTCTTCTACTTCGCTGACTGTGACTTCATTTTTCCCAATAGCCAAGCCAAATTCAGGCAATTGTGTGATCCGTGCTTTCAATGTCGGCAAAATCTCCGGCAGAAAAATCGTTTCGGGAAAATAAGCTGTGACATAAGCTCCTTCTGTCAAAAAAGTAAAATCTTCTTTGTCTAATAATTCGCCGTACGCATCGCCTTTATAATTCTCGATGTCTAACGCATCTTCAATGGCTACACCGCTTGCACCAGCTTCCATCAAAATGTTGGCCACTGCTTCTACTGCTTCACTCGTCGTCTCGACTTTTACTTCATTCCACTTCATTTCATTCACTCCTAATAAGCTGGATATGGCAAATATTCAGTTGCTTGCTGTTGGTATTTTTCAGTCAATTGTTCCAACTTTTGCGCATCCCAATGTAATTCAAAAACAGCTTCTTCATTTGTTTCATCTAAAAAGTCCAAAAGATCACTTTGTCCTTCATCCAAAACTTCTTGCAAATAATCCACGATGCCGTTGATTTTTGCTTTTGGCAGACCTTTTTTCCCTTCATAAGAAATTACGGCTAAATATTCTTCTGCATCAATCACAGATTTTTTTGGGTCATAAAGCAAGATACCATCTTCAAATTCGATGATTTCTTCTTCAGAAATAATTCCTTCTGCATCATCGATTTCTAAATTTGCGTTATTTTCGGCAAATAAACGGACAATGATCTCAATCGTGTGATTTTTAGTATCCCAATCCAGTGCAATGTCGTAATTATTGATTTTCTTTTCGATTTGTTCATCTAAATAAGCTAATAGATTCATCTTTTTCATTTGTCATTCCTCCAGCCCCAATCTTCTTTGTCGATCAGGCGTTGTTTTTGTAATGAGATATAGGGATTTCCTGCAACCACGAAACGAAGCGGTTTTTCTGTCCAGATTCCTTTATTTGGAATACCGATCCTTGGCAAAGCTTCGATTTTTTTTGGATATTTACGTTTTTCAAACACAAAATGCAATTTGCTGTCTAAATATGATTCTCCATATAGTTCTGAAGTGACTCCTAGCGCAGCGACTAACTTTCCTGGTCCATTACTGATGTCCGGTCCGATTTTTCCGCCGCGATTTTGACTCATCAATTCGATATTTTCAGCAGGTTCCAAGCCGCGAAGCATCACCGCCTGCGGAATACCTTTTTCTTGTGTAACGACATTCAAGATCCAGTGTGTGTGCATCGTATATAAATAGATTGTCCCAGCTGGCTCATACATCGCGCGTACACGAGGCGTCTGCCTTAACCCATAACTGTGAGCTGCTTCATCTTCTGGTCCTAAATAAGCTTCTGCATCCACGATATAACCAGAAAGTTTTCCCATCGGTGTTTCGTGCTCCAGATACATGCCCAGCAGATCGCGGGCGATTTCTGGCGTTGTTTTATTAAAGAAAAATTCTTCAAAGAGTTCTTTCATTTTCCTCACCCACTTTATCATACACAATAATGCTTTGATATGCTATGAAAACTAAGCAGAGCAACGCGTCTCTTTCATTGTGCTGTTAGTGATATGGTATAATAAAGGGATAAAAAACAAAAGGAGGCGCTCTTATGCAGCAACCTTTAGCTTATCGTATGCGGCCTCGCACAATCGATGAAGTCGTAGGGCAAACACATTTAGTAGGAGAAGGAAAAATCATCCGTCGAATGGTTGATGCCCGCATGCTTTCGTCAATGATCTTATATGGTCCGCCTGGCACTGGAAAAACGAGTATCGCCAGCGCAATTGCCGGTTCGACAAAATATGCTTTCCGTATGCTGAATGCCGCTACAGACACGAAAAAAGATTTGCAGATCGTTGCAGAAGAAGCCAAGATGAGTGGTACGGTAATCCTTCTATTAGATGAAGTCCATCGATTAGATAAAACAAAACAAGATTTCCTGCTGCCCCATCTGGAAAGCGGAAAAATCATCATGATTGGTGCCACCACCGAAAATCCTTATATTACGATCAATCCTGCGATACGCAGCCGAACACAGATTTTTGAAGTGAAACCTCTTGATGAAGAAGATATCAAAAAAGCAGTTCAAACAGCTTTGACAGATAAAGAACGTGGACTAGGCGACATGCCGATCCTTTTAGACGATAACGCATTGCTGCATCTTTCTCGTGCAACAAACGGCGACTTGCGCAGCGCATTGAATGGATTGGAACTAGCCGCACGTTCGACAAAAGAAGACAAAGAAGGAAAAATCCATCTTACTCTCTCGATCATTGAAGAATGTATCCAGAAAAAAGCACTGACCCATGATAAAAACGGCGATGCACATTACGATGTTATTTCTGCTTTTCAAAAATCGATCCGCGGCAGTGACGTTGATGCTGCTCTCCATTATTTAGGCCGTTTAGTCGAAGCAGGGGATTTAGCCAGTATCTGCCGACGACTGATGGTGATCGGTTATGAAGATATTGGACTTGCGAATCCTGCTGCTGCCGCGCGCACAGTCAATGCTGTTTTAGCCGCTGAACGCTTAGGACTTCCTGAAGCGCGTATCCCGCTAGCTGATACAGTGGTCGATTTATGTCTCTCCCCCAAATCAAATTCTGCTTACAGCGCGTTAGACGAAGCAATTGCAGATATTCGCGAAGGAAAAAGCGGAGATGTCCCAGATCACTTAAAAGACAGCCATTACCAAGGAGCAAAATCGCTCAATCGCGGCATCGGCTATCAATATCCGCATAATTTCGAACAAGCGTGGGTCAATCAGCAATATTTACCTGAAAAATTGAAAAATGCCCATTATTATCAGCCAAAACAGACTGGGAAATATGAACAAGCGCTAGCTCAGCAATACCAGCGCATCCAAGAATGGAAAAAAGAATCAAATAAAAAGTCATAGAATTTTTAATCTAGCCGCCCGCTATATACTGATAATCTTTTCGGGAACGCCACTTTCGGATTCGCTTTATAATTTGTGAGCGCACTCGTTGCTCTTTTTAGATGGGTATGCTACTATAAAGGTGGTAAATCTGTGATGTGCGAGTTGTCCTCTTTGTGTGTTGACCGAACATTTTTATTGATATATTGGGACCCGTCTTGTGTCAATGCTGGTAACATGCCTTTTCTTTTGGTAGTTCGAAGCTCCGACCGTGGGACCCACCTGCTTGAATTTGCGGGATCAATACTACAGGACGAGTAACGGCATTAACGGATCTTACCATTTTTTTGATAACTTGCAGGGTGTGGGGGTTCTCCTCCACACCCTGCTTATGTATTATTTGCTATTATAAAAACAGAATGATTTTTAAGGAGTTTGTTATGATACGTTTATTGATGCTTTTGGCAGCAGTCTTACTGCTGTTCGTTGGTTTTTATTTATTGAAAAAACAAGAAATCTTTTTCGTTTTGATCGGAAAAACAGAGAAAAACCAAAAGTTCCTTCAATTTTACGGCGTTGCCTATGCTTTATTTGGTCTATTAGGCTTTGCAGCCGCATTTTTCAATCAGCAAATGCTGGCACTTCTTTATCTATTATTGGTCATCATCGTCTCTTCCGCTTTCAGCATTACTTTTGCGAAAAAAATGTCCACTTCAAAACAGTAAAATAATTCTCTTTTTTTAAGAAGTGTTTTACAATAGAAGTAGAAACAAGCGGATGCTTGAGAGGAGCGAATGCAAATGTTACAACAATACAAGAAAATCATGGTCGCTGTCGATGGATCAGACGAAGCAGAATTAGCGTTCAAAAAAGCAGTAAACGTTGCAAAACGTAATAACGCAGAACTTTTATTAGCTCATGTCATTGATACACGTTCATTCCAAACCGTTTCTTCATTTGATGGTATGTTGGCAGAGCAAGCAACTGAGATGGCGAAAAAAACACTTGATGAATATGAAAAAACAGCAAAAGAAGCTGGACTTGAAAAAGTCTCAGTTATCATCGAATACGGATCTCCTAAACCGATTATCGGCAAACAGATCCCAGAAGAAAACGAAGTCGATCTAGTAATGCTAGGCGCAACAGGATTGAATGCTGTCGAACGTCTCTTCATCGGTTCTGTTTCTGAATATGTTATCCGTCACGCAAGCTGCGATGTACTTATCGTCCGTACTGACTTGGAAAACCATATTCCTGAAGAAAAAGAATAAACAGACAAAAATGTCTTTTCTAAAAAGATAGAAAAAAGCCGAAAAGCTTTCTTCTATCTTTTTTTACATTCCCGACTCCCGATTCTAAAAAACCATCCCAACCGTCGCTTTCGACGGCTGGGATGGTTGAATATAAATTAGTTATTTTCAGATACAGGGATACGTAATTCCACCACTGCGTCCATTGGATTTCCATTTAACAAAGCCTCTACCACGAAGCTGTCTTCTTTATATAGTCCTGGGTTTGCAGGCAAGATCTCTCCAAAGAATTTGCTGATCAATTGGTCAAACAGTGCTCTGCTTGGTCCCCCTTCTCCTTTTAGCACGACATAATCGCCTTCAGGTAATGTACGTGTTTCTGTATCTTCAAAATTTTCTATTGTGTTGGCTCCGGCAAAATATTCTAAAAAGTCAGCAGTTGCTGTGCTGATTGCATAACCGATTTTATCTTGGCTGACTTTCATCAGCATTGGGAATTTTCCGCTTTTAGCGACAGAAGCAAAGTGATTGCTTTTTGCTTTTGAAACTTCTTCGATATTTTCCATTGTTGGCAATGGTAATTGCGCTGGGTAACCTTGGATCGTCATTTCATCAAAGTGTTGGATAGTGTAATTTTTTTCAGTCATTTTTATTCCTTCTTTCTTTGCTTATGGGTATACTATACTAAAAAATACCTGACAATAAGCTGTCATGTATTAATGAAAAGGTGAAAAAATGCGTATTGCTCGATTAATCAACATTATTCTTTATTTATTGCAAAAAGAACTTGTCACTATTCCTCGTCTAGCAGAAATGTTCGAAGTCTCTGAACGGACGATTCATCGAGATATCGAATCTTTGACGCTGGCTGGTATCCCTATCTATACAGTTCAAGGAAGAAATGGCGGTATCGGACTTCTGCCTAACTATAAAATAGACAAAAAATTTTTAACAGAGCAAGATGTTCAACATTTGTTCCTTGCATTAACAAGTATACAAAATATCATCGATAGCCCTGAAATCAGTGAAACTGTCCAAAAACTCCATGCCATGTACGCTTTTCAAGATAGAGTAGAGCAATTTTCCATTCAAGAAGCCAATTGGGAAGGTGCCGCTGAATTGAAAAAATTAGCCCAGAGATTTCATCAAGCAATCAAAAATCAAACACTCGTTAGTTTTCAATACAGCGACCGCAACGGACAATTGACACAGCGGATCATTGAGCCTTATCGCCTCGCCTATAAAGGAGAACGCTGGTATCTGCAAGCATACAGTTTAGAAAGAAAAGACTTTCGAACGTTTCGATTATCTAGAATGGAACAAGTCGATTTTAAAAACGAAACTTTTGACTCTCGGAAATTACCCAATGCTTCATTTACAAATACGTTTGATTTTTTACCAGAGATGCAGGAAATCACCATAAAAGCAGACAATACAGTGCGCGACCTGATTATTGAACGTTTCGGAAACAAACAGCTAAAACAGTTGGAAAACCATGAATTTGAAGCACAGCTCCGTTTACCTCAAACTGAAAATGCGTATCGCTTTATTTTATCCCTTGGAGACAAAGTAAAAATCATTGAGGGTCAAGAATTCTTGGAAGGATTTCAAGACTACCTGGAATCGATTCGCTCACTTTATTATTCAACGAAACTTTAACCCTCAGCCACTAGTTTTAGGAAATGACACAGGAATCAGTACTTTACACTTGCTGGATCTCGTTTTCTATACAAAAAGACTGGATAAACGAAAATTATCCAGTCTTTTTAATTAATGATGTTATGAAAGTTTTATGTCTCTTATCCGCGCAAACGTTCTACGTCTCTTGCGATCATCAACTCTTCATCTGTTGGGATAACAAATACTTTTACTTTTGAATCCTCAGTTGAAATAGCTAATTCTTGACCACGCTGTTTGTTTTTCTCTGGATCGATCGCACAACCAAACCATGTCATTCCTTTGATGATTTCGCTGCGGACATGTCCGTCATTTTCACCGATTCCAGCAGTAAATACAATCGCATCAACGCCGTTCATTGTTGTTACATAACCGCCGATATATTTGCGGATACGGTCAACAAAGATGTCATAGGCAAGCTTGATTTCGTCTTTATCGTAATTTGCTTCTAAGTCACGCATATCACTAGAAAGATGTGTCAAACCTAGAAGACCTGATTTTTTGTTCAAAATCGTAATCATTTCATCGATATCAATGTTTAGTTTTTCCATTAAGTATGGCAAAACTGCTGGATCGATATCTCCTGAACGAGTACCCATCGTCACACCTGCTAAAGGCGTAAAGCCCATAGAAGTATCAACAGATTTTCCGCCGTCAACTGCTGTGATCGACACGCCGTTTCCTAAATGACAAGTAATGATTTTCAGCTCTTCGATCGGTTTGCCCATCAAATCTGCGGCACGTTCTGAAACGTAACGGTGACTTGTTCCATGGAATCCATATTTTCTGACTTTCAAGTCTTCGTAGTATTCCATTGGCAAGCTGTATAGATAGCTGTGTTTAGGCATAGTTGAGTGGAAAGATGTATCAAATACTGCAACACTGATGATGTTAGGCAAGATTTTTTTAAATGCTTTGATTCCCATCAAGTTTGCTGGATTGTGCAATGGTGCAAATTCTGCTAATTCTTGGATTCGTTCCATTACTTCTTCATCAACGACTACAGAATCACCATATGTTTCTCCACCATGAACAACACGATGGCCTACACCAGTGATTTCGTCATAAGAACTTAAAATGTTTAGTTCGATCAATTGATCTAACAGCATTTTTACAGCTACTTCATGATCGTCGATATCTAAGACTTGCTCAAATTTTTGATCTTCGCCGTATTTGATCGTAAAGATAGAATCTTTCAATCCGATTCGTTCTACGATCCCTTTTGCGATAACTGTTTCTTCTGGCATTTGATATAATTGCCATTTCAAACTTGAACTTCCAGCGTTGATTGCGATTGTTTTAGACATATTACTCTCCTTCATCCTTAATTTATTATAGAGCTGATGACTTCCATGCTTCAAATTCTTTAAAGAATTCTGTCACCTTCTCTGGATCTTTTAACGAAGCTAATTTCACCAGCAAGACTTCTTTTGCTTGTTGGGCTTGCGGGCCTTTTTTCTGCAAAATCAAAATACTTTTTTGTGATTGTTTGTTACGGAAAAGTTCTTCCGGAAGCTGGACCATCCCTTGCAGATAGCCTTCTTCACCAAACCATTTCTTGATTGCATCACTTTGCGGTGTCTCTAAAAAATTACTTGGCATCAAGAACAAACCAAAGCCGTCTGGTTTTACATATTTCATTGCTTGTTCCAGTAAAAGATGATGCGCATAACTATGCTCGTCTTCTACTCCCGTCAGAAATTCTTTTGCTTTCTCGTCATTTGGATAATAGCCGATTGGCAAATCACTGATTGCAACATCTACTGGATCAATCAGCAGTTCTTGCAGTCCATCTTGATGGAAATACTGGATTGGCGCTTGTGCAAGCTCACTTGTTGAAGCTGCGACTGCCAGCAGCGTATCATCGATATCAACACCAAAACCTTCTGCTTCATACCCAGCAATTTTAAGATTCAATAACACTGTCAATAATAGATTACCCATTCCTGACGCAATATCCAAGACTTTCAGCGGTTCTTTTTTATCTGTGAACAACTGCTCAACCAAAAAGACAAAGAGATAGCCGATACTATCTGGTGTCAGCTGATGGTTTGCTTGTAACGGTTCAGTCTGTCCGCCTTTCAATAATAAAAGTTGAGACAGGCGACGCCACTCTTCAGGTTCAAAAGATAATTTTTTTAACTCACCATAAAGTTCGTTCAATCGTTTCGAGGTCTCTTCTGATGGTACGCCGTCTATTACTCGAACTTGGTAATTGTCGATCAAATTTTCAGCATTCTCGACATAGGCTTCTAGAAAAGAAGAACCCAATGCATTTTGTAAAAGCTGAACAGCTTCCAGGTTTTGATTAAACCCTTGCTCCATTTTTTCTGGTAACATGGCACACCTCATTTTAGATATTATAACAATTTTTATACCTGTTTAATTCTAACGAACAATTGCTGAAATTTCAATCGTTTTCACCGTATTTTTTTTGTGAAAAACCAAACATACAAACTTCACAAATAAGATAATACCGCAAAAGAGTCCGTTTTCATTAATTCTCACGAACCTGCTCTTCCTTCTTCCTTTTTTCTCGCTTCCACATTCTCAAAAAAGGTATATTCAAAGGGAGAAACTGAAATCACTAATTTCAATTCTCCGTCCCTTTTATGGTACACGATCTGACCTGTTGTATAACGCTGTTTTCCTTCTATCGGTTGTTCACCTTTTGATGAATAATCTGCTAAAAACATTTCTTTCATTGTTTTGGCAATATAAAAATTTTTTGTTCTCAATCCTATATCACTGGTCAAACGATAACTTTCCAGAACTGAAAGCATCAAAAAACTGCCCAATAAAAATAACAAAATCGTCGAAAATAAAATACTCCCCTCAAAAGGAGCTGTCTCTCGGTCTGGTCCATTTCCCATACTCTTGTTCTCCATTTTCAAATTCTGCGGCAAAAGCAATAAACAATGATTCTTCGATAAATTCAAACCGCGCTATATCCATCAGCATCGGTTGATGTCCGCCTGCATCTCTTCTTCTGCGAATCATATTTCGATGCTGTTCAATGATATAACTGCGTTCATTTTTTTCATAAATCAGCCGATTGTTCTCTATTTTGACAGAAGTTGCGGCTTCTAATTCATTTTCTAATTGGATCAAAAAGACAAGCCAATCCTGATAATCTTTTCTTTGCAAAGTCTCATCTAACTTCCCTGCCTGTCGTATCAATAAATCCGCAGTAAGCAAAACGCCGCTTAAAACAAGCAGCGCAACCATACATTCTAACAGAGTAAAGCCTTTAAGCAGACGGTATCTTTTCAATTCTGATCACTTCGCTTTCTCCTAGGATCACAGCTTTTTCAATTCCATTTTCTGCTGTGAGCTCCACGACACTGGCAAAAGGAAGCTGCCGATAACGCCGTTGCTCTCCTTCATGTATTTGATATGCTTTTACTTCTTCATAAAGGATACGAGCTAATCGGACAACATGCTTAGTTTCCTGCTGTCGTTCAAGCAAAAAGAGCTGCGTACGGCTGAAAAAGTGCACACTGACTGTCACGATACTCAAAGCAACCAGCGATTCCAAAAGAATAAATCCTGATTTATTCGACTCTTTTGACATATCTTCCGCCTCCCATTTGGAATTGATAGGTGATTCTTTGGTTTTTTCTTGGCCAATAAAACTGATATGCTCTCAATGAACTTTCATTTCCTGTATTGGCAGCGAACACGATTCTTTCTGCTCGCTGCACAACTAGATCAGAAGGAATTTGCAAAGAGTTCCAATGATGAGCAAAATATACCGGCACATCGAAGAAAATCTGCGTTTGCTCGTTGATTGCTTCAAAGCTTGTTTGCTGCTGATTAACGATTGCTGTTTTTTGAGCAGCAGCAATTCGTTTTTCAAAACTGGCAAAAAATTGATGAACGATCATCTGCTGCTGTACATTTTCTATTGCGGATAAAGAAAGTGATGCAGCAAAGATTGCTATTGTCAAAATCAGCAGACTTTCAATCAACGTGTATCCTCGTTTATTTTCCATTTTAATCTTGGTTATAGATATCCGCATGTTCTCTTGTGATGTATCCTTCCCTCAGCAATTCTTCGACGGTAGGTCTTCTGCCGTTGTTTTGTAAAGAAAATAGTTCTTTTTGTGTTGCTACTAGTTGGAGCACTGCCTCTCTGCTTTCTTGGTTGACATGCTCTCTGTATCTTGAAAGATTAGGTACAAATAACAAAATCAGGACACTGATGACGAGCAGTACTAATAACATTTCGATTAAAGTAAAAGCGGAAAAAGAAGCTTCTCTCAGCAAAAATTTTTTTGGTTTTCTCTCTAGTATTTTTATCATAGTACCTCCCCCATGTTTTCATAAAGCGGCAGCAAGATCGCAGCATAAATCAGCAAGATAAACAATGCTACAGCTAAAAATAAAATCGGCTGTAGCCATTGGAGCCAACGATCGATTTTTTGAAAAAAGCGATCTCTCGCTACTTCGCTGTAAAATAATAGTTCTTTCCCAAGATTTCCTTTCGCCTCTCCCTGCTGAATGATTCGGCTGAATTCAGCAGTCAGAAATGCACAGTCTTCAAATTGCTGCGCCAAAGGTTCCCCAGTTTCTAATTTCACAGCTGTTCTTTCAGCAAACAGCTGTGCCAAACTGCCTTTTTTGGCTTCTTTAAGACAGAAAATCACTTGTTTCAATTCCAAGCCTTTTTGGAATAACTTTCCAATCTCTAGGGAAAGATAAGCAGATTGATAAAGTTTGAATATAGAACCAATAAAAAACAACTGTCCATAAAAATCAGCTCGAGCTATCACATCTCTGCGCCGTGCCAGCAACCGCCACGCACCTGCTGAAAAAAGAAAAAGTGAGATACCCCCTAATAGATAAAGATGAACATATTGGATCAGCTTAAACCCCCAATGCGCAGAATCGATCATGTCAGATAATACGAGTTGAGGCAACAGAATCTGGCGCATGCTAAATAAAATACCAAACAGAAAAAAGAACAGCAAAATGGGATAACTCAGCAGTTTTTTTAAATCTTTACGAAATTTCTCTAAAAGTGTCAGCTGTTGCGCGATTCCTTGGAGCGTAGCGATCAAATCACCATGGATCTCTGCTAATTCGACTTGGAGCAGCTGTTCTTCCTTCAATCCAATGCAGCGGAGTATTTCCTGAAACGTCCTTCCTGTTTCTAAAGAATGTTGAAGTTCTTCTAAAACTGATTCAGGGAATAGACTGATCTTTTGCAATAAGGATAACGCTTCTTGCAAACTGAACCCATTCGATAATAAATCTGCCAGCAGTGTCATAAAACGGCATTGCTGATTTGTGCTTAACGTTTTTTGAGGCATGTTGTCTTCCAGTCTCCTTTCTTAGCTTCTTTATAAGCTGTTTCCCATGTCCGTTCTACTAGTCCCTGTTTTTCAAAAAATCGGTAGCTCCACAATAATGCAGGCTGCTGCTGGTCATTTGGCAGTAATTCTTGGTAAACGATCCCTCTCAAACACTCGGTCAATTCGCTTCTTCGGCTTGTCAGCTCATTGATCCTAGTAAACGTTCCTGACAAATCTCGTGCGTGGACAGTAGCAAATACACGATGCCCCGTCAAAGCTGCTCTCACAGCCGCTGAAGCTGTTTTTTCGTCTCTTATCTCGCCAATGATGAGCAAGTCTGGGCGATGGCGTAATGCCAATTTCAATAACTGTTCATAATCCTGTCCAATCTTCCAATTGACTTGAAGCTGCAAAAATTCCGGCACTTCGATTTCAACCGGATCTTCTACCGTCAATACTTGCAGTTTCTGTTCTTGCGCCAGCCGATACATCAATGTCGTTTTTCCAGAGCCAACCGGACCGCTAAACAGATAAAGGCCTCTAGCAGCTGCCTTTTCTGCCAATAAAGAAAAGCTTTCTGTGCAAAAATAACGTAATTCTGATTCAGAAATCCCATACAGCAAGCGAATAACCAAGCTTTCCCGTTGAAGATAATCGCCCACAGAAGAAAGCCGGAGCCGAATTTTTTGTTTGTCCAGCGAATATGTGAATGATCCAGCTTGCGGTTTGCGCTTCTCCCCAATATCCATTTGCCCTAAATATTTGAAACGAGTAATCAGCTGCTGTCCTTCAAGTGGTGAAAAAGAACGTTTCAGTATGCGAATCTGACCACAGCGAAAGAAAAGCTGAAAGCCTTCTTCATAGGGCAAAAGATAGATGTCTTCTGCTCTTTCACGAAAGCCTTCGTCGATAATCTGATCGGATAATCGGATAATGTCCATTTTCTCTCCCCCTTCACCGATAAGATACGCACCGAAATTTTTTTATTTTTTCAAAACAAAAAAATATCCAGACAGAAGTTCGCCCTCATGAGGTTCCTTCTTATCTGGATAGTTCTATTTTTTTATGATTTATTAAGCTTTTTTTGTTTTGTCGGGAAATTTAGCTTCCACACGATAGATTCTTTGTCCTCTTGAAGAAAATTTTTCTTCATATTCCGTCATGATATTTCCTTCAAAATCGCTTTTATGAAGGTCTAGCCATACACGCTGCAAAATCATACCGTACTGAGAAAAACTGCTTAGCGAATATTCAAACAACCCTTGATTATCTGTTTTAAAATGGATCTCGCCTTCTGGACGTAAAATCTGTTCATCTACTGCCAAAAAACTTTTGAAGGTCAGACGTCTTTTTTCATGACGTTTTTTAGGCCATGGATCAGAAAAATTCAAGTAGATTTGGTCGATTTCACTGTCAGCAAAATAATTCGTCAAGGCCGAGCCATCGACATGCAGCAGCTTCAAGTTAGGTAATGGTTCTTCAAGAAGTTTGTCCAAAGCAAGAGAAATCACACTTACTTGCATCTCGACACCGATATAATTGATTTCTGGATGAGCTTTTGCCATCCCAGTGATAAACTGGCCTTTTCCCATACCGATCTCAATATGTATGGGTTGATCATTACCAAAAAGTTCAGACCACTTTCCTTTCCATTTTTCTGGATCGCTGATGACAAATTCAGGATGTGCTGCCAGCAATTCTGCAGCTCCTGGACGATTTCGAACGCGCATTTCTTTTCTTCCTTTCATTAAAAAAGAGGAGGTTGCAGCTCCATTTATCCAAACTCAGGATAGTCAGGGTGCCGCATCCTCTTGATACTCTAGTTATTTCTTATTCATTAAATAAAATCAATTTATAATTGCTTTGCAGATTTTAAAGAAAGAACAAACAACAAATCAGCCGCTAAAAATCCGTTTCAGCTGCAAGATCTCTTCATTCATTCGTTTGAACTCTCCTCTTTTGCAATAGCGTACAACTTCTTGCAAAAGATTCATTACTGCGTACCAATGGACTTTTTCTAATACCTCATCATTTGGTCGAATACCATAGCTCACCAGCCATTGATTCCAGTTTGACAATGGGACATAATTGCCCAAGATCGTGCCGATATCAACTGCCGGATCTGCAAAAGTAATCGAATCCCAATCTACTAAGTATAAATAGTTTTGACAAACAAGCCAGTTCCGATGATTGACATCTCCATGGACGACAGTAAAATTTTGAACAGAAGTTTCAGGAAGCTGACTTCTGAGAAATTCATGGACAAGTTGTAAAAACCGGTTTTCCTGCAGCATCTCTGGCAGTTCATTTTCATAGTCCAGCAGCATCCGCTCTGGCGTGATGACTTGTCCGCCAATTCGATTCAGCATCGTTTTTAAAGAAGAGGAGTGATGAAGATGGTAAAGCACATCAATGACATCATTGCGCTGTCCGATTTCATCAGGCGTTAATATCCGTCCTTCAAGCCATTCTTGGGCCGTCAACGTATCGCCATTTCCCATCCGCTTCGTCCAAACGAGTTTCGGGGTAATCCCTTCTCTAGACAATGCAGCAAGCATTGGTGTTGTATTCCGTTTAATAAAGACCTTTTCTTGATCTCGCATACCAATATACGTTTTTCCGGTATCCCCTTTGATAGGCCGTAAACGCCAGTCTTGGTCCAGCTGAAACTCCATCATGCTTTCTCCCGTCTCTCACTCTTTGTTTGCAGTACTTATTATTCTAGTCGCCGAGCCTCTGAACGTCAAGCGTATATACGTTTTTTTCGGCATTTTATTTTCAAAAAAGCTGCGTTTCCTAAAATAGTTGCAAATCTTCAGTGTTTAGGGTGATTATTCGCCCATTTTTGCCAACCGCCGCGGTGTATAAAATAGAATAAAAAGCAGAACGACCAGCAAATACACAATGATAGGTACTGTTTTTTCAATCAATGTTCCAGGTAAAGCAAATGCAGAACACAGACCAAAAATCACTGCCGCAACAGTCAATACGATACTTAACAGCATTTTGATTGCTTTCGCTTTCTGGGATGCTGGAACTGGGTAGATTCGCGTCATGGTCATGTATTGAAACTGGTTGTATAAAGGAAGCAGCTGGAAACCAATCAAATATAAGAATAGACTGCCTATGATCAAGCTAAGATAAAATTCTGTGATTACTGCACTTAATAAAGCACCAATAATCAAAAGTCTGAAATACAATCCGCTGAATTCTGAACCGCGAAGGAAACGGCGCGCATATAAGTAAAGATAAGTATTTTGGCTTGTCGTTTTGATACGACCCAATAAAAAGTCGAAATATTTCTTCCGTTTGACCCGTGCCGTCACTTCTGGCACATCAGTGAACAAGTTGATAAAGCGATAGATTTGATAAAGACGGCTTTCTTCCTGCTTCACCATTTTTTCCCAATCCAAACTTGCTGTGTTCTTTTTTTGCAAGAACCAATAGAAAACTATCGCTTGGATCAACGCTGATGCAACGCCGACCCACACAGAGAAATAAAGTGCTGCTAATAACACAGCTAACGATGTTCCCATCCAAAGTCCGCGCCACATTTTCAAGCTCTTCTCTGGCATTCGAGTCAAAGCTGCCCACCGAACTTGGAATTCACTGATTTTCAAGCAAAACAGCAGCACCAAGTAGATAAAATACATAGAAAAAGGATTGCCCGTGCTCACAACGACAAGCGGCATAGCAAACCCGCCCGTCAAAACCAGAATAACAGCTGGCAAAATCATCGAATAACGCAGTCCGCGTTTCAAATAACTTTTCATTTCTTTTTCTTTCGGCAGCAAAAAGACCAAATCAGCTGGTTCTGCCAACGTTGCAAACTTTCCGGCAAATAGACAGAAAAACCAAAAAACAGCAACAATCAAGCCGCCTAAAGAAAAATGACTCGGCAATGTTTTTATCCAATTAGAATAATACAACCCTGTACCGCCCAGCAAAAACAAACAAACCAGAACAAAATGATCATTGAACACATATCTCAGGTATTTCATCATTTTTTTCTGGTGTTTTGCTAAACGCTGCTGAAAAAATTTATCCATTTCCCTGCTCCTTTGTCAAAGATACATAGATTTCATCCAAAGAAGAACCTGGCAGATCAAACTCTTGTTGAAGCTCTGCTAATGTACCCTGAGCACGTACTTTTCCTTCATGGAGAACGACAAAACGATCACAGTATTTTTCTGCGGTAGCTAAGATATGCGTTGACATCAAGATAGCTGCACCTTCATTTTTCATTTCTACCATTAATTCTAGTAAAGCATTGATAGCTAATGGATCTAATCCTAGAAATGGTTCATCAATGATGTAAAGAGAAGGTTCAATTAAAAAAGCACACAATATCATGACTTTTTGTTTCATTCCTTTAGAAAAGTTTGCTGGAAACCATTCTAACCGTTTATCTAATCGAAAAGTCTGGAGCAGTTTTTCTGCCCGCAAAAAAGCTGTTTCGACTGGGATATCATACGCCATCGCAGTGATTTCGATATGCTCTTTAAGAGTAAGTTCTTCATATAAAGCAGGTGTTTCTGGAATATAGCCGATTTTTTTGCGGTATTCTTCCGGCTCTTTTTTCAAGCTTAACCCATCGATTTCGATTTTTCCTTTTGTTGGTTCTAACAAGCCGATGATGTTCTTGATCGTCGTACTTTTTCCAGCACCATTCAGTCCAATCAAACCAATCATTTCACCAGAGTCCACAGTGAAGTCTATATCTTTCAAAACCAGGATATGGCCATAGCCTCCCGTGACGTTCTCAATCTTTAAAACCATTCTTTTTCCTCCAAATTTCTGCTGTTTTTATTATACCATGAAGAAAATCTCATCATTGGATTTTTTTCCTCCCAATTCTTTTCAGTTATGGTAAAGTTAGGATAAGAAGCTATTTTCAGTATGAAAGGATGTCTAATGAATGGAAAATTGTATTTTTTGTAAAATCATCAACCAGGAAATCCCTAGTTACAAAGTATATGAAGATGAGAAAGTGTATGCTTTTTTAGATATCTCGCAAACAACGAAAGGTCATACTTTACTGGTTCCAAAAAAACATGTATCTGATATTTTTGAATACGATCCAGAATTAGCGGGAGAAGTTTTTTCAAGAGTTCCTCTGATTGCTAAATCTTTGGAAAAAGCACTTCCTGAAATGCAAGGATTGAATGTTTTAAATAACAATCGTGAGTTGGCTTATCAATCGGTTTTCCACTCACATATCCATTTGGTTCCCCGCTACAGTGAGAAAGATGACTTCTCGATCCATTTTGGTCATCATCAAGATGCGTACACAGCAGAAGAACTAACAGAACTTGCAGCCTCTATCAAACGCGAAGCAGGTGAACAGCATGCTTAAAAACTTTGTAAAAGGTCTCGTTTTCGGTGCAGCAGCAGGAACTGTCGGCGGGTTGCTGTTTGCTCCTCGAAGCGGAAATGAAACACGTAAGAAATTGATTGAAGAACTTGATGAAGCTGCTGAATTAACAGAAGAATTGAACTACAGTCTTAAACATTTCAAAACTTCGTTAGCTGAAACACAAGAAACAGCAAGCACGCTGATTCCTGCTTTTAAAGCAGGAATCAACAAAGATATTGAAGATTTCAAATTCCAAGCACTTCCTAGAGTCGAACAAATCAAAGAACAATCAGATAAGATTTTGGCTTCATTACCTGAAATGGAAGAAAAATAAACGAACGTTCGTTATCTTATTTATGATAAAAGTTTGAATTTTGTTTGAAAGTATTCAATTGAGGGTTTTTTTTAGGAATTGGGGTATGGTATAGTTATATGTGTGATGGAAAATACTAAACCCAATTAGGAGTGCTACTATTAATGAAAAAGAAGAAATTTATTCTAGCAGCTGCAAGCGCTTTAGCTGTTTTTACTCTCGCAGCTTGTTCAAGCGGTAACAATGAAGAAATCGCAACAATGAAGGGCGGCAAGATCACTGTTGCTGATTTTTATGAAGAAGCAAAGAAAGAATCTGCAAACCAAACATTAGTCCAAAATATGATTATCTATAAAGTATTCGATAACAAATATGGCGATGAAGTTTCAAAAGAAGATGTAGACAAACGTTATGAAGAACAAGCAGAACAATACGGCGATACTTTCGAATCTCAATTAGAAGCAGCTGGATTTACAGTTGACTCTTTCAAAGAATCGATTCGACAAAACTTAGTCGTTGAAGCTGGAATCAAAGATCATATCGATTTGACAGATGAAGACATGAAATCTGCGTGGGAATCTTTCCATCCAGAAGTAGAAGCACAAATCATCCGTCTAGATAGTGAAGATGATGCCAAAGATGTGAAGAAACAAGCAGACGACGGCAAAGACTTTGCAGAATTAGCAAAAGACAAATCAACAGATGATGCTACCAAAGAAGACGGCGGAACAATCAAATTTGATTCACGCTCAACGGAAGTGCCTGATGAAGTCAAAGAAGCAGCCTTCAAGTTGAAAAACGATGAGATCTCAGATGTTATTACTACAACAAACATGACGACATATGCACAAGAATTCTATGTTGTTAAAATGGTGAAAACGCAAGCTAAAGGCAACGACATGGATAAATTCAAGGATGAAGTCACTGAAGTTGCTACCGAAGCAAAACGTAATGATCAAGCCTTTGTAACAGAAGTTATTGGTAAAGAATTGAAAGATGCAAATGTGAAAATCAAAGATGATGCTTTTGAAAATGTTTTAAGCAACTTCATGACATCAACTTCAAGCACAACTGCAACAACGGATACAAACGCAACAACTGACACAACAGAAGAAACAGATTCTTCAAATTAAAAAATAAAAAGCTGATATCCGCGCGATTGCGGATATCAGCTTTTTTTCTAGTTAAATGATCCATTAATTTTCTTTAGGCACATAAAAACTGCGATTATCCATCCCAAAAATACGATCTGTGTATTTTCCTGGTTCTGTTTGTCTGATAGAGGTCAGCATCATCTGCATCGAAGCATCAATGTTATCGATTTGATGTAAGATCTCTGCTTCCATGATCCGCGGTCTTACAGGTGATCCATATTCCAATAACCCATGATGGGAAAGAACCATATGTCTTAACACTAGAACATCTTCATTTGAATCATCGATTTTCAATGCAAGACACGCCTTGACGATTTCTTCATCGATCAAGACCAAATGCCCTACTAGATTTCCAGATAAAGTATATTCTGTAGACATCGGACCTGATAGTTCGATCACTTTTCCTAAGTCATGTAAAATGATCCCTGCATACAATAACGCGCGATTCAATTCTGGGTACTCATCAGCAATCGACTTCCCTAAATGCAGCATAGTCAGCGTATGATACGCTAATCCGCTGGCAAACGCATGATGGTTTCTTTTGGCTGCTGGATAATCAAAAAACTCTTTTTGATATTTATTCAGCAAATAACGGACGATTCGATTCCAATGTGCATTCGTGATTTCGAATAACAATTGGTTGATTTCTTCTTCCATCGCCTCTTTTTTTATTGGTGCACGTTCCATATATAAGTTAGGCTCTTTTGGTTCATCTGTTTTCGCTTCCCGCATATGAAGGATCTTGACTTGCGGGTTGCCTTGATAAACTTCTCTTTTACCATTCAGGAACACAACAGTTCCTGCAGTAAATTTTTTGATTTCCTCTTCAGAAGCATCCCAATATTTCCCGTCGATCGTACCTGACGTATCTTGAAAAGTAAAGGCAATGAATTTCTTGCCGTTTTTTGCTATCCTGACATCTGCGTTTTTGATCAGGACAAACATTTCAAATTGGTCGTCTACTGCTAATTCACGAATTTTTTTCATGCTATGCTCCTTCTATTTTTCTTACCGCTTGCTGCAGCTTCTGATAATAGCTTACCATTTCTTGATCGGAAGAAAAACAAATTACTTGATACTTTTTCCCAAATTCTGCCAGTAGTTCTGCCAATTGCAGTTTTCTTTGAGAATCATAGTGCAGCCAACCATCGTCAATAATGATTGGACAGATGCCTTTACCAGCTTCTAGTTCTAGATAAGCAAAGCGGATCGCCATGATCAGCTGATCTTTTGTGCCCGTAGAAAGTTCATAAATAGGAAATTCCGTCAATCCATTCGTCAATGTCAGCACATTCTCTTTCAATAAAATCTGCTGGTATTGTCTTTGTGTCAATAAACTTAAATAACGACCAGCGATCTGTAAAAGCTGCGGAAGCTGACGCTCACTCATTTCAGTCGATAAATCACCTAAAAATGTTCCAGCGATTTCCAAAGCTCCCCATTGCTGCAACAAGCTTTGGATCTCTGATTTTTTCAAACTTTCTTGCTGATAAAGTTCATCTAATGTACCGTCTTTTTGTAATTCTTCTGTTTGGAGAAGGATACGCTGGCGGCTTTCTCTTTGTTCGTCTAATTGTAAGCTGAGAGTACTTCTTTCTTGTATTCCGCGTTGCAAATCGTCTTGAAGTTTTGTTCTCGTGACAGGTTTCGCAAATAATGGCGTTAAGATTTCTGTCAGTTCCTCCAATCGTTTTGCCTGTTGCTCTGTTTGTGCAGCTTTTTGTAAGTAAAGAGGAACTTCAGACGGATAGGCTAATCCAGCTGCTTCCAGCGAGTTTTTGTGCTTCTGAAGCCAGCTTTTTTGTTTGCTTTTCAATTGATTGATTTCTTGTCGCAACAATGTATTTTGCTGGTAGCTTCTGGCAAATTTCATTTGTTCCATTTCTTGGATAAATGCAGACAAATGCGAGAATTTATCCAACAACGTTTTAGCTTGCAGCGGCAGCCATTCTTCAGTCACGGCAAATTTGCTGTCTAATTCTTGGAAATAAGTATCGATTTCTTGATACCTTATCCTCTTCTCAGCGAGCATTGAAGAAAGATTATGATAATCTGTTACTTCCTGACCATACCGCTGCATCTCTTCTAGCTGATCCATTGCTCCTAAATTGTATGACTGAGCAAAAAGCGCTAATTGCTGTATGGATTCTGTAAGGAATAGCTGACTTTCTTTTTCGCTTCTTTCGACTTCTGCCAATTGTTCTGCAGCAGCATCCAGCTGACCTAATTTTTCTTGCCAAATCCCTTTGATTTCTTGAGATTCCTGCTGCGGCTCCTGCATTTTTTTGTACCCGGCAAAAATGACGCCAGCGACTGTTAAAAGAATGAACATGAACCGCCATGGTGTTGGCAAGAAAATACTAATAAGAATTCCAACTGCCAGCGCTATACCATATTTCTTGAAATCATAAGCTGGTTTAGGTGACTGTTTTTGTAATAAAAACGGGTATTTTTGTTCCAGTTCATTGATTTCTTGGTCGATTACCTGCTGCTGTTCATTGAGTACTTCACTGCGGATTTGTGCTTGATTGAGTTTTTCTTGAGCTTTTTGACGTTTTTCCAAAAAATCATTCCAAGCTTCTTGATACAAGAACTCTTTCGGCGGATTTTTTCGATCCCATTGCCAACGCATTTCTAGGATTTTCATTTCTGATTCGGTTTCTTTGATTTCAAGAGCCAATCTTCTCTGTTCAGATGCGAGGTGTTCGACATGCAGCTGTTCTTTTTGAAGATTTTTCAATTCTTCTTCTTTTTCTAAATAGAAATAATATCTAGCTGACTGCTGATCCATTCCGCTATGTTTTTCGAGTGATGCTTCCAGTTCCTCTAAACGTTCCGCCATATTTTGGTATTTTTTATAAAAATCAGACAATGTATTCTGTAATTGCTGATCAGGTAATTCTTCCAATGTATTTTCTTTAAGATTTTGCCATTCTTCATATAAAGAAAAGTTCAGCTCTTGTTGACGATAAAGTGTTATCTTTTGATCAATTTTTCCTAGCTTTTTTTGTAATTCTTCTATTTCAGCTTCTAAACGCCGATTTTCATTGACCAGATGGCTGTATGCTGATTCCTGATTCTGTTTTTCTTTGATTTTCCCTTGAAGTATTTTCCATTCATTCAACTGCTGGTTCAGTAAAAGCTTCTGGCCTTTTTTCTTGAACAGTTGCTGCGCTTTTTGATAATATTCTTGCCGTTTTTGGAAAACTTGAGAACTTCCAGTGATTCCTAAAGAAATCAAGGCATCATGAAGTTCTTTTTCTCTTAGTCC
>NZ_CP187903.1:2287500-2367500 GCF_050559705.1 Enterococcus sp. DIV0210g
TACTTCAATATCCAGTTTTCAATGAGCAAACATTTGAGAGTAAACCTCTCAAAACTGAACAAAGTATCGACGAATGTGTAGTCTCCGTAATATTCCTTAGAAAGGAGGTGATCCAGCCGCACCTTCCGATACGGCTACCTTGTTACGACTTCACCCCAATCATCTATCCCACCTTAGGCGGCTGGCTCCAAAAGGTTACCTCACCGACTTCGGGTGTTACAAACTCTCGTGGTGTGACGGGCGGTGTGTACAAGGCCCGGGAACGTATTCACCGCGGCGTGCTGATCCGCGATTACTAGCGATTCCGGCTTCATGTAGGCGAGTTGCAGCCTACAATCCGAACTGAGAGAAGCTTTAAGAGATTCGCTTAGCCTTGCGACTTCGCAACTCGTTGTACTTCCCATTGTAGCACGTGTGTAGCCCAGGTCATAAGGGGCATGATGATTTGACGTCATCCCCACCTTCCTCCGGTTTGTCACCGGCAGTCTTGCTAGAGTGCCCAACTAAATGATGGCAACTAACAATAAGGGTTGCGCTCGTTGCGGGACTTAACCCAACATCTCACGACACGAGCTGACGACAACCATGCACCACCTGTCACTTTGCCCCCGAAGGGGAAGCTCTATCTCTAGAGTGGTCAAAGGATGTCAAGACCTGGTAAGGTTCTTCGCGTTGCTTCGAATTAAACCACATGCTCCACCGCTTGTGCGGGCCCCCGTCAATTCCTTTGAGTTTCAACCTTGCGGTCGTACTCCCCAGGCGGAGTGCTTAATGCGTTAGCTGCAGCACTGAAGGGCGGAAACCCTCCAACACTTAGCACTCATCGTTTACGGCGTGGACTACCAGGGTATCTAATCCTGTTTGCTCCCCACGCTTTCGAGCCTCAGCGTCAGTTACAGACCAGAGAGCCGCCTTCGCCACTGGTGTTCCTCCATATATCTACGCATTTCACCGCTACACATGGAATTCCACTCTCCTCTTCTGCACTCAAGTCTCCCAGTTTCCAATGACCCTCCCCGGTTGAGCCGGGGGCTTTCACATCAGACTTAAGAAACCGCCTGCGCTCGCTTTACGCCCAATAAATCCGGACAACGCTTGCCACCTACGTATTACCGCGGCTGCTGGCACGTAGTTAGCCGTGGCTTTCTGGTTAGATACCGTCAAGGGATGAACAGTTACTCTCATCCTTGTTCTTCTCTAACAACAGAGTTTTACGATCCGAAAACCTTCTTCACTCACGCGGCGTTGCTCGGTCAGACTTTCGTCCATTGCCGAAGATTCCCTACTGCTGCCTCCCGTAGGAGTCTGGGCCGTGTCTCAGTCCCAGTGTGGCCGATCACCCTCTCAGGTCGGCTATGCATCGTTGCCTTGGTGAGCCGTTACCTCACCAACTAGCTAATGCACCGCGGGTCCATCCATCAGCGACACCCGAAAGCGCCTTTCAAATCGGAAACATGCGTTTCTGATTGTTATACGGTATTAGCACCTGTTTCCAAGTGTTATCCCCTTCTGATGGGCAGGTTACCCACGTGTTACTCACCCGTTCGCCACTCTTTTTCTTTCGGTGAAGCAAGCTTCGGTGAAAGAAAAAGCGTACGACTTGCATGTATTAGGCACGCCGCCAGCGTTCGTCCTGAGCCAGGATCAAACTCTCATAAAAAGTTCGAAACAATCTTGCGATTGTTAAGCTCAAAAATTGTTTGCTAGCATATTGCTTGCTTTTAAAAATGTTTGTTGTTCTTGATCGAATCAAGAACGCCCTACACATTTGGTTCGTCTTACTTTGTTCAGTTTTCAAAGGTCTACTTGAATTGCCGTAGCAACTTTTATATCTTAGCAAACATCAACTTCGATGTCAACACTTTTTTTAAAAAGTTTTTTTCGCTTGTTTCGCGAAGTGCTTTTAGCAACTCATTTATAATAACTTATCAGTTGTTATTTGTCAAGAAGTTTTTTCAAGTTTTTTATTGATGTATCAAGGAAAAACCAACTTCTCATTTAAACGACTTAGTTATCATAACATGTTGTTAACTACTCGTCAACACATATTTCAAGAAAATTTTCATTTAAATTTCTCTTGCGACAACGTTTGTTACTTTATCATGTATATCGCGCACCGTCAAGGATTTTAGGTGTATTTGTTTAAAATTGTCAAAAAAAACCGAAGAAAGCTTTTTCATTTCGCTTACATCCACCTTTTTCAGTTTCTAAATAGGAAAACGGACGGAATTTTCCCATTCCGTCCGTCTGATTATCTAAGATAAATGAAAATTTTTGCGTATCTATTATTGTGCATTTATTTTCCGCAATTCTTCTCCCATCGCTTTTGTTTTTTCTTTATTTAGCGGATAACCGAAAAGCAAGATCATTGCTGAAACGAATAAACAGAATGCTGGCAATAGATTTGCTAAAGCATAGATTCGGTTTTGGACAAGTAGTGTTTGTACGACTCCTCCGGTTGAAGAAGATTGATAGCCGATAAGCGCCAGCATGAAGCCGCCGATTGCTCCTGCACAAGCTTGCCCTAATTTTCGTGCAAAAGAATTCACACCATAGACTGTCCCATCTTCCCGTAATCCTGTCGTATATTGGTGAAAATCAATAACATCTGTGATAAATGCCCAAATCATCAAGTTGAATAAGCCAGCGCCTAATGTTGCGATAAACAAGAAAATCAAGTAGACCCACGCATTTGTCAAATGCATGAAGTACATCAAAAGATACATTGCTGAAGAAATCAACAGTGCCCAGACACTTGCTTCTTTTTTACCAAACCATTTTGTTAGAGATGTCGCAAAAGGTGCTAAGACAACTACTGTACCGTAAGTAAAAAGAAGTGCGATAGACATTGCTTCTTTATTATGGAAATAATCATTGAATAAATAAGTCATATTTGTTCCTGCTAAAATCTGGTTGATTACAATAAAAATATCTACTACAACTAAAATGATCAATGCTTGGTTAGAAATCAACCCTTTCATCAATTGAGCTGCAGGTACTTTTTCTGTTTTATCGACCCGTACTCTTTCTGTGGTTAAACGGCATGTCAGGATATATGCAGCAAATGCAATCGCAGCGCAAGCAATCGCAATCCAAAAGAAATGTTCTCCTGAAACGACTTGGCGTCCATCTTTAGCCGTTGTATACATAAGGATAGGAATAAAGAAACCTGTTGTAGATCCGCCGATTGCTGAACCGATACTGCGGAACGTAGATAATGACGCACGATCATCAGGGTTAGAACTGATTGCTGCAGCCATCGCCCCATAAGGAATATTGATTGTTGAAAGAAAAATACCGTAGACAATATAAGAAACAAAGATATAAATGATTTTTGCTGTCATTGGCAGATGCTGTACAAATGGAAGAAAAATAATTACTGTAATCAAACAAAACGGATACTTCATTTTTTGGATCCATGGACTAAAGCGCCCAACATCAGTCAATTTTGAAACATCACATAAACGGCCAACTAATACATCTGCAAACGCATCCAAAATCCTTGAAACTAAAAAAAGAATCCCGACAATTGCACCAGAAACACCTAAGACATTCGTGTAGTAGATCATCAAGAAACTATTGACTAATCCTAGAATAAAACAGTTCCCTAAATCTCCGAACATATAACCAATCTTATCAGACAGGCCAAATGACTTCGTTTTTGGTTTTATATTTTCCGTAAGTACATTTTGTGAAAGCATCTAAATCACTCCTCATCAATATTGTTAACGTTTTCAAAATTATAACTCCTTTTTATTTGTTTTTGTATTCACAATATTGACAGATAATTACACTATCTTGGTTCTTAAACATAACACTTGATAACTACCTTCTATCTTATCCTGCTTTAAATAAAAAAAGCTGAGACAGATGATCTGTCCCAACTTTCTTATTACATTTGAACTTTTTGTTTTTTAACGATCTTGTCCATGATAAAGGAAAAAGTCGAAATCTGCATAAGAACCGCCTTTTTTCATCAAATCATGCACAGCGATACCTATGAAATTCCCTGTAAATCCGCCAGAAAGCCCAAGAAGACTTTGTGGATCTCCTACTTGCTGCCAAGGATGGCGTTCATCTTCTCTAACAAAGAATTTCCCTGTAGGTCCGTCTGCTTCTATTTTTAGATACGTTTTCGCTTCTTTCAACGGAAGAATCTCTTTCTCTAGGGTAACTGTTCCATCCTCTGCTTTCAGCATGCGCAGACATTTTCCAGTTTCTTCTTCATAAGTCACATAACAATAAATATAATTTTTTTCATTGAGATATAACACTAACCCGGCCATTTGATTGTAATTTTCTGGTTCATATTCTAAAGCCGTTTGTGCTTCAAAATGAAAATCTGTTTGACGAACAGCTAGCATGTGATGATCAAAGACCGACTGGATCGATTCTCCTGAGATCAACCTTAAGTATCCTGGTCGGCTGGAAAGATCACACCATGAACTACTTGGCATGATTCTTCGTGCATTCCACCCAGCACACAATTCTCCATTGAAATCTTCATAGAAGTCAGAGTTGCTTTCTTGTTTCACTTCTTTTGACACAGAAATCTCTACGTATTGGGAAGGTCCGTTTCCTCCATCTTTTAACCTTAACCAGCTATCTTCTGACCAATAGACTTCTTGGATTGCTGTTTCTCGTCCAAGAATCGCTGCACCATTTAATGGTCTCGTACACAAGTAGACCATATACCACTGTCCTGATGGCGATTGGACAATACTTCCATGCCCTGAACATTGCAAAGGCGAATCTGGTTTATCACTGGCTGTCAACATTGGATACTCTGGGTCCACCTCATAAGGGCCAGTTACTTCTTTCGATCGGCAAACAGTAACAGAATGCCCGCTTCCTGTACCGCCTTCCGCTGTGATCAAGTAGTAATAACCGCCATGATAGTAAATGTGAGGTGCTTCAGTTTTAGCTAAAGAAGTACCGTCAAAAATCTTGTGGATAGATCCTACAAGTTCATTTTTTTCTGGATCAAATTCCTGCATCACGATCCCAGCAGATTTATTTGGCGTTTCTTTTCGGTAATCCCAGATTTCATTCAGAAACCATTTTTTCCCATTTGGATCATGGAACAATGATGGATCAAAGCCGCTGCTATTCAGATAAATCGGTTCTGACCAAGGTCCATCGATAGTTTCAGCAGTAATCATATAATTATGCGCATCTTTGAACGGGCGGTCGACACTTTTGACATCTGTGTAAATCAAATAGAACAACCCATCTGCATAGCTGATTTGCGGTGCCCAAATGCTGCCATTCGCAGGATTCCCTTGTAAAGAAACCTGATCTGTCAAAATATCTGTTTTATACCTCCAATTTACTAAATCTTTTGATTCGTATACTCTGACACCAGGAAGCCATTCAAAAGATGAAACCACGATGTAATAAGTATCTTCTGCTTTGACGATGTTTGGATCTGGGTTGAATCCTCTCAAAATTGGATTTTTGACTTTAGTTAAGTGCATATTCTTTGTCCCTTCTCTTTCGATAAATGCTTAAAACACCTGCTGCAAAATAGAAAAAGGCAAAAGGAAAAGCAATGAATTGCGTACCAAGAAGCAATACCGCACCCGCTATAAAATAGAGGATCGCAGCAGCAAGCAAATATTTTTCTTTCAGTGATAAAAAGACGGCTACGAGAAGAAAAATCAATGAGACAAATAAACTGACCGTAAATAATCCCGTCACATCTTTCAAACTTTCAAATACACTTTCTATAGAAGAAGTGTTTTCGATGCCTAATCTTTGGTAACTTTGCGAAAACTCCTGCAAAGACATATTGTTCAATGTGACGGATAGACCGCCAATGAACAGCATAGATAATAATCCGCCTGTGCCGCCTGTAAATACTTCCCATTTTCGTTTCATGTCACTCTCTCCTTTTGACCTTCACCCAATCTGGCCGCTGTTCTTTTTTGGTATAGTTCTCTATTTCTTGAAATAAAACTGTTTGCTCATTTTTTGGATTTCCCCAGTTGTCCCATCCATGAATATGGATATGTGCGCCGATTCGGCAATTTTTAAACACTATTTTTGCATAGGAACGCCAGGGACGTCCTAAGTAAACATCGGTTGTTCCTGCTTCTGAAGAAACCAAGCAGTTATTGAAAGAATAACCCGGCTGATTTTCGGGTGTAGAAGCTGCTGTGATAAATCCAGGCCCATCTTTTTTCCGGCTCCGCAGTTCACACTCTTCAAATCGCGCATCTGCACCGCCAAAAATAAAATCGATTGTTCCTTCAATCAAACATTGACAGTAGAATTGCTGACAATAATTCGGTGTTGTTTTTGCTGGTGTCACAAAAGGCGTTCCATCCTTTTGCAGTGCCGGAAGCGGACCTGTACATAACGTATCTTGATAGGCACTCAGCTTGCAGTTTTTCAAGGTCGTTCGATGCCCCATATTGAATAGTGCGACAGCCTGTCCGACTTTTTCGCCAGGTCCTGAACGATTTGTTATCCTGACATTTTCGATGGAGATATCTGTTCCTTCCAAGAAAACAGTTGCTGTGCGAAACGTGCCTCTTTGTTCGCCAGTTTCCATTTCTTGCCGAGCATATCGCATACCAGTAATTTCTGCATTTCCAAGACCGACCATTGTAAAATTAGATAACCGGCTTTCGATATATTCTTCGTAAACACCTTCCGCAATCATCATTTTTTTAGGGATATGTTCAGGAAATTGCGATAAATAGTCGATGCCCTTTTGAATAGAAGAAAAATCACAGGTTTCTTCTTTTCCTATCCAGATTTCTGTTTTCATTTTATAGATGCTCCTTTAAAAAGCTTTGCCATTTTTCTCGCATCTCTTGCGTTTCCATGTGTCCGCCTGTCAAGGATTCGGAACGAAAATACTGTGAAGCATCCTGCTTTTCGTAAATGGAATGGAGTTTTTTCGCTAGCTTCTGTACCCCTTTGTCTAAACACATCGTATCGTTTTTCCCGACCAAACTTAATCGAGGTCGCGGTGCGATTTGCGCCTGGATATCTGCTGTTGAATAATAGTTCAGAAGCTTCGGGATATAATAGTAATAGCCGTGATGATCCAGCCTTCGATGTTCCAGCAATGTTTCGATATCGACTTGCGCAGCAATATCGATGCACACGCGAATCCGAGGGTCCAATGCACTAAGCCACCAGCTCATCATCCCACCCATCGACATACCAATAACTGCTAAACGTTGACAATTGATATCTTTTCTTGTCTCTAAATAATCAATCAAGCGCAGACCATCAAACAGACGCATCCCCCAAAGTGTTTTGCCTGTTAAAAGAAATCCCTTGAACAATTCACTTTCGGAAATCCCGCTTCGCTCTTCAAATCCCCAAGCATCAATTGCCCAGACAGCGAAACCCATCCCTGTGATCGTTTCGGCAAAAGAGGGGGTACAAAGATAGTTGGCACCTTGGATCAATTCGCTTTTCCCTGTTGAAAAATCACCGCCGTGAGAATGGAAAAAGAGGACCGTTGGAAACGGTCCTTCGCCTGCGGGATGCGCATATAATGCGGGTACAGTTTCCAAACCATTCAAAACAAGTTGATGATGCTCTAGAATGTACCCCTCTCTCTTTTCGCTCCGCAGATGTTTTCCTGTTACTTTTTCCGCCGGAGCAGAATCACCGAGCAGATCAAACAACGACATTGGCTTTTTCATGGACAAGTTCATCCCATTCTTTTGTTTCAGTTGATCGAAGATTCGTGATTGTGATATCTTCGGTGTTTTCCAATAAGAAAGCAGTGCCTTCATGATTTTCGATCGACAATTGGTTGAAAATGATGTCTTTTGCAAAACCAATATAGAATCCTTGATTTTTCATATCTTCGATTCCAGTCATCATTGCTGGTTTTCCTGGTATCGCTTCTTTTGCCATAGAAATATCGACATTGTTGAAGGTAATCTCTGAAGCATATTGTTCTGCTAAGCCATAGATAAAACCAGCCGACGCATGAACATTCCGCGCAGTGATATTTGTAAAATGGATTCTTCTGAAAGCAGGCGTTCGTTCATCGATTGGATAAGCTTTCTTTTCCCAAACATATGCTTCTTTTCCTCTTGGCCCGCAGAAATAATATAAATTGATGATAAACGGACACATGACATTATCCATAATGATGTTATCGACACGGATATCTTCCACGATTCCTCCGCGGCCGCGTCTAGATTTCAAGCGAATCCCACGATCCGTATCTTGGAAGATACAGTTTGAGATCGTAACATTTCGGATACCGCCGCTCATCTCGCTGCCAAGTACTACGCCGCCATGTCCATGGACCATCGTACAATTTGTGATCGTGATATTTTCACATGGGATACGCTCCACTGTATCTTCTGTTCCAGCTTTGATTGCAATACAGTCATCGCCAACATCGATATGACAGTTGCTGATGCGGACGTTTTTACATGATTCTGGATCAATACCATCTGTATTTGGCGAATCAGCTGGATTAAGGATCGTTACGTTATCAACAGTCATGTTTTCGCATAAAATCGGGTTAACTGTCCAGCTTGGCGAATCGATCATTTTGATTCCTTGGATCGTGATTCGCTCACATTTGTGGAAACTAACTAACTTTGGACGCGGGTAATCAAGTTTTTCTCGCTGTTCTCTGAAAATCTTCCACCATTTCCGGCCGTTTCCATCTAATGTTCCGCTTCCTGTTACAGAAATATTTTCTGCATCTTGCGCATAGAGGCAAGAAGCATAGACTTTTCTGTGCACCCCTTCCCAACGTGAAGAAACAACAGGATAATCTTTCTGGTCATCTGAAAACTTCAAAATGCTGCCTGGTGACAAATGAAGTTCAACATTGCTTTTCAAAAAAAGAGCACCTGTCAAAAATTCGCCGCTAGGGACCCAAACCTGGCCGCCGCCATTTTGATGGGCAGCGTCGATTGCCGCTTGGATCGCTTGAGTGTTCAATTTATCTGTTTCTGCGCCAAAGTCTAAAATGTTGTACATTTCTATAATCCCTCCACTTCGACCAGCGCTTGCAGGAAGGCTCCGACTCCTTTTTGATCATTACAGATGATTGGTTCGCTGATGTAGTATGCATAAGAACCATCTCGTTGCTCTGCTCCCCCAAGTCCGGCTACTTGGCAGTTTTTGTTCAGATTGATCCAATTTTCTTTCGTGATAAGAACAAATTCGTCCAAAAGTCCTTGATGCGATTTTTTGATTTGCTCTAGCCAAGAATCATCTAAAATCCCTAAACGAACCGCTTTTGCCATTGCATACACGAACATGCTGCTCCCAGAAGCTTCTAAGTAATTGCCTTTTCTCTCTGTCTCTGTCGTTACTTGATACCACGTACCGCTTTCTTTTTCTTGATACGGCATCAAAGCAGTCAATGTCGTCGTAACGATTTCTTCCAACAATTCACGATTTGTGTCTGTGCCTTCTAAAAGTTCATACGTATCCACTGCAGCCATTAGATACCAGCCAATCGAACGACTCCAAAAATGATGAGATAATCCTGTTTCTGGGTCTGCCCAAGGTTGGACTTTCTTTTCGTCCCACGCATGGATCAGAAGGTTCGTTTTCGAATCGAACAAATGTCTGTAGCTGATTTCGAATTGACGCATTGGATCTGTGTAATCTTTGTTTTCATCAAATTCGCGGATAAATTCAGTGTAGAAAGGTGTTCCCATATATAAACCATCTAGCCAAATCTGATAGGGATAGATTTCTTTATGCCAGAAAGCACCTTCTGAAGTTCTTGGATGGTTTTCTAGTTGTTGGCGCAGCAGATACGCCGCTTTTTTGTATTTTTCTTCTTTTGTTTCTTTATATAGTAAAAAGAATAATTTCCCAGTGTTTACATGATCAATGTTAAATTCTTCTACACTATATCCGCGGATCGTTCCATCTTCTTGAACAAAATAATCCAAATTTTGTTTGATAAAATCAAAGTACTGCTGATTTTTTGTTTTTTCCCAAAGCAGCTGGAAGCCTTTCAGAACTACACCGTAATCATACGACCATTTGCCGTTGTACCATTTTTCTTCGTATAATCTCGGGGTTCTTTCCATAATCGATTTTGCTAATTGTTCCGACCAATTTTTCACGTGATTTTCTCCTTTGTTGTTAAAATCTTTTCTCAAAAAATGCGGCAGTTTTTTCTCTTAAATAAGCCGGAATATCACAAAAATTTGAGCGACAAATTTCGGATATCCCGGCTTTTATACAGCTTAATAAGAAGAAAACAAACTGCAGATCACATTTGTATCAAAACTGTAAACCAACTTCTGTTCTCTTATTCTTTTGCTGCCTTATAAGCTTCTTCATATTCTTCGACGATCCGATCTCCGCCTTGTGCACGCCAGTTTTCTACAGCTTGTTGGAATCCGTCTTCATCGATTTGGCCCATGATATATTGAACTGTGGCATCGACAATGATTTTCTCGATTTCTGATCCGACTTCATTGTTTGTTGCTGAATCCAATGGAACAGCTGGATTTAATACAGCGAACGCCTCATTTTCTTTGATCAATTGATTAGACAATTCTTTATCTTCGTCTGCATCTTTAAATGAGAATGAGATCTCGCTTGGACGTGAGCTAGACAATGGCTGTACATCTTGCTGCCAAAGATCCATGTCGATATATTCTAGTGCACCATCGTCTGTTAATTGATAATGCGTTCCTTCAATACCGCCAGTCATCAATTTGTAGCTTTCTTCATCTAAAAGATCGTCGATGAACTGCAAGACTCTTCTCAAATGGTCTTCGTCTTTAACTACAGATTTAGGGATCGCCAATAACCCGCCGATACCGTTTCCTTCTGACCATACGTGATAGTCGCCGCCTTCGCCATCAGAGATTTTGTTTACAGGAACAAGTTCCATCTCATCTTGGATACCTTCACCCATTACGCGCAAGTTTCTGATGTCCACCATTCCTGTATAGATACCAGCTCTTCCTTGAGCAAATTGCTGCTGCTGATCTGTTTTTTGCGTCACAGCAAAATCTTGGGCTAAATAACCGTTTTCAAAAAGATCTCTAGAGAAATTCAATGCTTTCATGTAGCCTTCTGTTTCAAATTCCGGCGTAAAGTTGCCATCATCATCTACCCCCCAAATATTTGGTGCCCCAAAGTAAGAAGTAAATAGTTTGAAACTTGTAAAGCGGATATCTGATGGTGCGCGGTCTACGATACCTGTCGTATCATCAACGCCGTTACCGTCAGGATCATTTTCTGTAAATTGTCTTGCTACTTCATATAATTCATCCATTGTTGTAGGAACTTCTAAGCCTAAGTTGTCTAACCAGTCTTTACGAATGACTAAACCGCCTCGTGCATAATCTCTTTGCATCGGTACGCCATATAAAGCACCATTGATACTTGCTGATTCGATTCGGTCTTCTGAGATTTTACTTAGATTATCAAATTCATCCAAATAATCTTTTACATCCCAGAACATCCCTGAAGTCAATGCACTGCGGACAGATGAGTTCTGCAGCATAGCCATCTGCAATGTTACGATGTCAGCTAATTCATCAGAAGCTAATGCAGTCGTCAAACGTTCTTCTTTTGAAGCATCGGGAATCCAGTTGAATGTCAATTCTGTGTTCGTTTTTTCTTCTAGCAGACTGACGATTGTATCTGTCGGCGGAGAAGGTGTGTGCAGGATGTTCATCCAAGTGATTTGCGCTTTTCCGTCTTCTGTTACACCGCCAGCTGAGTTGCTGTTGTTTCCGCAAGCGGCTAATGCAAATAAACCAGCAAAACTAAGACCTAACTTTACGAGCGTTGCTTTTTTCATGTAATTTCTCCTTCACTGTTTTTATGATTGATTTCTGTTTATTTTCTACTTCATAGGCATTTTTCACTTCTAGATTTCTAAAGACTTGATCTGCGACCCATGTCGTTGCATAAAAGTAGAAGCTGCTGCCCATGAAAATTAAAACCCCAGGTGTGACCCGCAAAAGCAATAGGTAGACGCCGGTAACTACCGTCATCAGTACTAATGAATAATGCAGTTGTGAAAAACCAAATAAGAACGCCATTTTGATTTTGAAAAAATAGCCTTTCCAATCATAGTGAGCCATGATTTGGAAGATGTAGATTGCTGAAAGCAAATAGAAGAACGCTGCCAGCAGCATGGCTGCTCTCAAATACCAATTTTGGATATACAGCAAATCAACAACCAAGATGATTCCTGCGATTCCGTAGATCCAACTCATCAATAACGATTCTTTATAACCAGATTTAAAGTAAGAAAAGTATGTCTTCGTTAAAGGGAAAATATCATCTGAACGCAGCCATTGTCTGATTACTGCAACCATTGCATAAGATGCTGGTCCAATCGTAAAGATCCCTAATCCTGCTATTACAAGCCCTCCCCATAAAAAATTGAGATACACGAGCTGCAACATACGATTAAGCACCCGATTCAATTTATCTACTGACTGCAACATGACGATTTCCCCTTTCTATTAATATACGCCGTCTTCGCCTAATTTTTTGGCTAGTTTATTTGCTAGAACAACCATGAATAAACCAACGACACCTTTAAATAATCCCATTGCTGTACTAAAACTCAATTGTCCGTTTTTCAGACCAGCTGTATAGATATACGTATCGAAAATCTCTGCTACATTACGGTTCAATGAGTTCAATAGAAGATACATGTGTTCAAAACCAAGATCCAGTGTTTGTCCGATACGCAAAATCAGCAATGTAATGATTACTGGACGGATCGCCGGCAATGTAACGTGCCAAATTTTTCTCAAACGTCCCGCTCCATCCATTTCTGCTGCTTCATATAACTGAGTATCTACTGCTGTGATCGCAGCTAGATAAATGATTGTCGACCAGCCCAATTCTTTCCAGATAACTTGTCCGATGTAAACGATTCTTGTCCATGCCGGATCTGTTAAGAAACTGATTCTGTCTCTGCCTATCGTTGCCAAGAATTCGTTGACTACCCCGCCATCCACACTTAAAAGTACGAAGGAGATAGAAACGATGATTACCCATGACATGAAATGCGGGATATACATGATTGTTTGGATCCCGTTTTTGAAATGCTTATTCTTTACTTCATTTAATAGAAGAGATAACACGATCGGCATTGGGAAGAAAACAAATATATTCAATCCGAACAAGACCAGTGTGTTTCTCAAAACCATAAAGAATGCTGGTTCTGTGAATAATCGGATAAAATGTTTGAATCCTACCCAAGGACTGCCCATAATTCCTAAAAATGGTTGGTAATCTTGAAAAGCGATCACTAACCCTCCCATAGGAAGATATCTGAAAATAACAAAATACAGGACTCCCGGCAAAATCATGAGATATAAGAACTTGTTTGTTTTGATTCCTGCTAATGTTTTTTTCCTTCTTTTGAGCCGTTCCTCTTTTTTCGATAGTTCAAATCGAAAAGGCTCCTTTTTTACACTTTCCATAAGCTCCTCCTTGCGCCTCTAAATTTTTGTGAATACATTCGCTTATGTATTCATCATAAATAGTTTCACAAATTACGTATATAATCATTTCCACAACACATTAAAAACGCTTACAAAAACCTAGGTTTCTATGAGATTTGTTTAACCATAGATTTTAATGCGTTTACAAAGCAGTTCACAAGTTTTTCTGCAACTAGAAAAATGATTATATACGTAATATTTTTCACATGATAGATTGAGTGTATAAGTTTTCTGTACACTAATTTAGAGATTTCAGGAGGTTAACAAAAATGAAAAAAGTTTCTGCAGGAGAACGAGTTTTTACCATACTTAATAGTACGTTTTTGATTTTATTGGCATTGATATGTATTCTTCCGTTTTTCAATATCATCGCTACTTCTTTTGCTTCTACTCAGGAAGTCGTATCAAATAGGTTCCTCTTATTTCCTACGACATTCTCATTAGATGCTTATCGTTTCATTCTATCAACACCGACGATTTTCCGTGCGATGATGGTCTCGGTAGGCGTTACAGCTGTCGGAACAGCCGTAAGTATGTTTGCTACTTCATTGATGGCTTACGGATTGTCTCGAAAGTATTTGTTTGGACGAGGCGCAATCAATTTTATGGTTGTTTTCTCTATGCTTTTCAGCGGCGGAATGATCCCAACATTCTTGGTCGTTCGTTCATTAGGACTGATCAATTCTTATTGGGCGATGATTTTACCAGTAGCAGTCAATGCGATGAACATGATCATCATGCGAAACTTCTTCCAAGCGCTGCCTAGCAGTTTAGAAGAATCTGCAAAAATGGACGGCTGTACAGACTTCGGCGTCTTCTTTAAAATCATGTTACCGCTCGCTTTGCCGTCAATTGCAACAATCTCACTTTTTTACGCAGTAACTTATTGGAACACTTACATGAGTGCAATCCTTTATATCAATGATTCAGCTAAGTGGCCGATCCAAATCCTGCTTCGCCAAATCGTTATCGTTTCCAGCGGCATGCAAGCAGACAGCAGTTCTGTTGATGTCATCCCTCCTGCACAAACGATCAAGATGGCTGTTATCGTTATTGCAACAGTACCAATGCTGATTGCTTATCCTTTTGTTCAGAAATACTTTGTTAAAGGTGCATTGGTTGGTTCTGTAAAAGGCTGATTTCTCATCAGCTATAATGAAAAAGTCACACTGTCTATCACCCCTCCCAAAAGAAACAGACAATTTCCACTGTCTGTTTCTTTTTCTTTTTAAGAAGCAGCTGGATCAAACATACATGTTCTGATCAGCTGCTTCTATTTATCTGTTCTTTTTGCGGTATTCTCCTGGGGTGCTTTCAACTTTCTTTTTGAAGAAACGGATAAAGTTCTGGGAGTTTCGATAACGCAGTTTTTCTGCAATTTCTTTCACGGACAAGTCAGTTTCTTTCAACCATTTTTTTGCTACTTCCAAACGGTAACTTTGGACAAAGTCACCAAAGTTCTCGCCCGTTTCTTTTTTGAACACACTGCTCAAATAATTGGGGTTATAATGAAGCCGGTCTGCAATTAAGTCTAATGAAAGATCTTGATCATATTCGGTATAAACAATATGGACCATTGCTTCAGAAAGCGACTTGAATTCTTGCTCTGTCAAAGCCTGCGAAGATTGTGAGATAGGCAGGACAAGCTGTTTGAGTATGATATCTTCTAATTCTTGCGGGTCGTAATTATTTAGCGCTTTAAAATAAATCTGTTTGATTTCCTTGAAGATAATAGTGTCTACGCCTAAAAGCTGGCCTAATTGAACGATTTCATTGATCAGCCGCATCGAAACAACTTCTACACTTAAGGGATTTTTGTTGTTCCTAAAAATCTCTACAATCAGTTCATGGACGATTGGTGCTAATTCTTTGTCGCCAGAACGAATGGCTTCGAACAAACGGTTTTGCTGTTCGATTGGATATTTGATCCTCGTTTTTTCACTTTCTGCGGGTGCGATTTCTTTGTAGAAAATAATAGAACTTGGACCAGTATTTACGCGATAATATAACGCTTCTTTTGCTCGGTCTACGGATAATTTGCTTTCACTCAAGCTTTCGAATCGATTACTGATCCCGATACTGACAGAAAGAGACAAGTAATCTTGGATCGTTTCTTGGATTTTTTGACAATAGTCCATAACGATCTTGCTTGCATCCGCTTCGTTTTTATCTACTCTAAAAATCGTCGCCTGCATTTCTTCATTCAATACGATAGGGATCATTCGATTTTCTTCCGGCACCAGTTCAGTAACGATGTTATTGATTGCTAACAAAAGCAGGTCGCGTTCTCCTCCATGACTTTCTTCCAATAAGTCGATTTGAACAAGCGCTGTGTAATAATCTTCTTCCTGATTTCCATAGCCGAATTGCTCTAGACGCTGACTTAACTCTCTTTTGCCGACACGATTTCTGAATAAGCTTAGTACGAACAATGTCTCTAATTGCGGTTTTTGTGAAACAAGATTTGCGCTTAGCAGTCGATTTTCACCAAGGATGCGGTTGATCGATTGAACGACACGGTCTAGTTCACGATCTTTGAAACCATGTGATTTTACGTTTAAGTGTTCTTGGATTTGAGAAATCGGTCGTGCAAAACGATCCGAAAATTTCATCGATAAAATACCGATCAGCGTAATCAATGCCAAGGATACGATCATTAGTCCTGCCCGCAATCCTTGTACAGTTCGGCTGATTGCCTGTTGATCCACTCTTAAACTATAGATCCAATTATTATAGTCTGAGCGCATCAGAATATACGTATGACCGTTTTGTCTGTCTATTTTCGGCTTGTTGAATTCCAAATCTTCTTTTTTAGCGTTAAACAAAACGACATCTTCTGCATCAGGTGCATTGGAAAACAGTTTTCCTTCCTGATTTTCAATCGTGATAACGTCGTTGCCGCGTTTATCGATGATTTGATCAATCGTATTTCTGTTGATTTCTGCGATTCCTAACGCATATTTTTCTTTCTCGAACATCGGGAGCGTAATCGTCATCTCGATGCTGCCGTCTGTTTTTTTCCAGAATAAATTATTATTGCTTTGTATGTACTCTTCTTGAAATTTTTTTACTTCTTCGTCTGTCAGTTGATTCAATGTCCCATTGATCACACCCCACTTGCCAGCCAGACTGATCAAATTATATGTGTTATCGTCCATTACGATTGCTTCAATAAAATTTAGTTCTTTCCTTACCTCTGAATACGTCAAATAATCCTCATATGTCATTGGCTGCGTAAATACTTCCGTAAAGTTGCTCGTGGTCCCATACGTAGAAAATGAGTATTCGATCGTTCGAATCCGCCACTCGATATTGGTCTTGGTCTGTCGAAGCAAACTCATCTTGTCTGACAGATAATTCTTTTCGATCGAATCATACGTATTGGTATAGATATAAATGCTGAAACCGGCAACCAATATTGTTCCTAAGAGAAACATTGGCAAAAAAATCTTATAAAATAAACTATTTCTTTTCATTCCTTCTCTCCTTCAAAAATTTAAAAGGCTTTCATTTTATGTAAAATTGATAACTTTCTGAATTAATGAGTATCTCCATAAACTAGAATAGCATATTCGCAACAAAAAACACAAACTAATTTTTAACGTGTGCAGTATTGATAAATCAACGCTCTATTGACTTCTTTCCTCTAGCGTATTATCATGAAGGCGTTAACAAAATACACTATCAAAAATGATAGATAGCAAGGAAACGAAATTTTATGGTCACAATCAAAGATATTGCTCGGTCTGCCGGTGTTTCCCACACCACTGTTTCACGAGCATTAAATGACAGTCCGCTAATAAAAAACGAAACGAAGAAAAAGATACGCGAAATCGCTGAACAGTTGGATTATGTGCCCAATCTCAGTGCTAAAGGATTAGTGAATCAAAAAAAATATTTGATTGGTCTATTCTTTTCCAGTATCCATCAAGGAACAAGTTCAAGTTTTTTGGCAGATACGATTGCAGGTATTCGTAATGCTTTGGATGGAAATTATGGTTTATCTGTCGAAAGTATCGATACGCTTGACCAAGAAAAAGATGCAAAATTACAGCGATACGATGGCGTCATCGTTATGAGCCAAAGTGACGAAGACCAACCATTCATCGATTATTTAAAACAGCAAGCGATCCCATTTGTCGTGGTCAACCGCTGCATCCCTGACAAGTCCATTTATAACGTCTTTGCCAATGATGCAGAAGGTGTGACACAAGCAATCGATTATGCTATTCGCTTAGGACATAAAAAAATTGCTTATATCGGCGGAAAAGAAAATTTTCGTTCGACGAATGAACGAAAAAAAGGCGTGCTTGAAAGTTTGAGAAAAGCAGGACTTTTAATAGAAAATGATTATTTTTTAACTGGTGATTACAGCTTGCAAAGCGGGCTGGAACAAATGAACCAGCTTTTATCGCTACCAGAACTCCCTACTTTAGTATTTTGCGGAAATGACGACATGGCTATCGGAGCTTTAAGATCTATCACCCTCGCAGGATTTTCTGTCCCTCAAGATATTTCTTTGATCGGATTTGATGATTCACCTGTTGTTTCCTATCTAAATCCACCGCTGACGACCGTTCATAAACCTTTGCGGGAAATCAGTGAGCAAGGAACAAAAATGCTGCTTTCTTTGATTCAAGGAACACCCCCTTCTAAGAAGAAAGTACAGCTGACGACGACATTGAATATTCGGCAATCAGTGAAAGAAGCCAATTCAAGATCATGATACTGCTGTTAAGAGCTGGATACTTGCTTGCAAGTGAGTGACAGCTCTTGCTGATCACCGCACCTTTTCAACACCTAAAGCAGATATGCAGGGAAATCATCATACATAGACCTTCCCTTTTAATATAAAATTGTTAACGTGTGCAAACACGGAAAGGATGGAAAAATGGAAAAATTATCTAAGCAGTTGCGCCCCAAAAATAACGCCCCGGTAAAAGTACTTCAGTTTGGTGAAGGAAACTTTATGAGAGGATTTGTCGACTGGCAGATCCAGCAATTGAATAAACAAGGACATTTCCATGGAAATGTTGCTGTTGTACAACCACTGGAAAACGGACTTTCTAAAATGCTGAATGACCAAGATAATCTTTACACAGTGATTCTGCAAGGATTGATGAACGGGGAGATAATCGATCATTCTGAAGTCATCACGGTTGTTGATCAAGTAATCAATCCTTATTCTGACTGGCAAGACTTTTTGCATTTAGCTGAGAGTGATGATCTTTCATTTATCTTTTCCAATACTACCGAAGCCGGCATCAGTTATCTTCCATCAGATAAATTGACTGATGCACCTCAGCAAAGTTTCCCCGGAAAATTGACAGCTTTTTTATACAAAAGATTCCAAGCTGGCAAACCAGGATTGACCATCATCCCTTGCGAACTGATTGATCGAAATGGCGAACGCTTAAAAGAGATCATCCAGAAATTTGCCGAACAATGGTCACTTGAACCAGCATTTACTGAATGGTTAAATAATGAAAATATTTTCTGCTGCAGTTTAGTTGACCGCATCGTTCCTGGTTATCCACGCGATGAAGCCAATGCCTTAAACGAACGTCATGGCTATATCGACAAATTGATGGTCAAAACAGAACCATTCATGCTTTGGGTCATCGAAGGTCCTGAATCATTAAAAGAAACACTTCCACTCCAAAAAGCGGGTTTGAATGTCGTGATCACAGATGATATGACGCCTTACCGCGAGCGAAAAGTACATTTACTGAATGGGCCGCATACTGCAATGGTGCCGCTTGGTCTTTTAGGTGGTTTAGAAACTGTTGAAGACGTGATGAAAGATCCAGATTTTTATGCCTATATTGATCAGTTGTTCCAAACTGAATTGATCCCAATGCTTTCTTTACCAAAAGAAGAATTAGCTGAATATGCAGAACAAATCAAAGAACGATTCTTGAACCCTTATGCTTTCCATCAATTAAAAGCGATTTCTTTGAACAGCATCTCGAAATTCCAAACAAGACTATTGCCTATTTTTCAGCAGTACACTGAACGTAATAACCAGCTGCCGCTTTTGATGACTGCTTCTCTTTCTGCATTGATCTTAATGTACCGAGGAGACAAGATCCAACCGCAAGATGATCCGAAAATCTCTGCTGCGATCGAAACTGCTTGGCAGAAACCAGAGACAGCAGTCCACGAAATTTTGAAAAACCAAGATATTTGGGGAATCGACTTGACGACTCTTCCTGAACTTGAAAATACGGTTGCGGCAATGATTGCCCAATTGGAAACGGACGGGGCTCGTACATTGATCCGCCAACTGAAAGGAAGTACGGTCTATGCTTGAAACACTTGAACAGCAAAAAGTAATGAAACTAAATCCGCGAGACAGCGTGGTCGTTGCGCTTGCTCCTATCGCTAAAGGAGAAACACTTTCCTTTGAATCTGAAGAAATACAAGTTACAGAAAATATTCCGCAAGGGCATAAAATCGCTCTTGTTCCTTTAAAAAAAGACGATGATGTCATCAAATACGGTTATCCGATCGGTCACGTGACTGCGGATGTTTTACCAGGTGACTGGCTGCACACGCATAATGTAAAAACGAATCTTTCTGGCGAATTGACCTACAGTTATCAAAAAGAAGTCCACCCTGTCCACTATCCAGTCGAAAACTTGACCTTTAAAGGCTACCGCCGATCCAATGGAAAAGTTGGTATCCGCAATGACTTGTTTATCGTTCCTACTGTAGGATGTGTCAACGGTATCGCCGAATTGATCGTCCGTGAATTCAAGCAGAAACACCCAGATTTAGGACCTTTCGATCACGTGACTATTTTAAAACACCCCTATGGCTGCTCCCAACTTGGAAAAGACCACCAAAATACGCGTGAGATCCTAAGTGCTGCAGTCAATCATCCAAACGCTGGCGGAGTCTTAGTATTTGGTCTAGGCTGCGAAAACAATACTGTACCAGAATTCAAAAAAAATCTAGGCGAGCATGACGAAGAACGAGTAAAGTTCCTTGTTGCTCAAGATGTCCTTAATGAGATTGAAAAAGGAACAGCTTTGCTGGAAGAACTTCTTCAAGCTGCAGCAGACGATGAAAGAGTAGATATTCCTTTATCTGAATTAAAGGTCGGTTTGAAATGCGGCGGTTCTGACGGACTTTCAGGAATCACTGCCAACCCGCTTTTAGGCGCCTTTTCAGATTATTTGATTTCCCAAGGCGGAAGCACGATTTTGACTGAGGTACCTGAGATGTTTGGTGCCGAACAAGTATTGATGGCTCGTGCCGAAAATGAAGAAGTTTTTGAAGACATCGTTCATTTGATCAATGATTTCAAGCAGTACTTTTTATCCTATGGCGAACCGGTCTATGAAAACCCTTCTCCAGGAAACAAAGCTGGCGGCATCACTACATTGGAAGATAAGTCTTTAGGCTGTACCCAAAAAGCCGGCTCTTCCCCAGTGGTTGATGTTTTACAATATGGAGAAAAAATCCGCAAAGCTGGACTTAGTTTACTCCAAGCACCTGGAAATGATTTAGTAGCGGCTTCTGCACTTGCCTCTTCCGACTGTCACTTGGTTTTATTCACCACCGGTCGCGGAACGCCATTCGGCTCCTATGTTCCGACAGTGAAAGTGGCTACGAATACTACTTTGTTCGAACGAAAAGGCCATTGGATGGATTTCAATGCCGGTACTTTGCTGGAACAGCCGATGGATCAGATTTTGCAAGAATTTATCGCGAAGATCCTTTCTGTAGCAAGCGGTGAAGAAACAAAAAATGAACTAAACGATGTTCGTGAAGTTGCTATTTTCAAAAACGGTGTGACTTTATAGTCCAATATCTAAGAAAGAAGGATAAAAAATGTTTTTAAATGACGATTTTCTATTAAAGGATGAATGGGCAAAAAAACTTTACCATGGTTATGCAGAAAAAATGCCGATCATCGATTACCACTGCCACTTGGACCCAAAAGAAATCTACGAAAATGAACAATTCAAAAATATCACAGCTGCTTGGCTTGGAGGCGACCATTATAAATGGCGCTTGATGCGCGCTTGCGGTGTGCCTGAAGAAAAAATCACCGGAAATGCTTCGGACTATGAGAAATTTCTTGCTTGGTGCGAAACCGTACCAAAAATCATCGGCAATCCTCTTTATACCTGGTCTCACCTTGAACTAAAACGTTTCTTTGGCATCGATTTACAGATAAATGCTGAAAATGCACCGGAGATCTGGGAAAAAACAAATGCCAAACTTGCCACAGAACCTTTCAAGAAACGCGAATTGATCAAGAACTCGCAAGTTAAAGTGGTTTGTACAACGGATGATCCAGCAGATGATCTTTCTTACCATCAATTACTGGCGCAAGAAGAACCTGATTTCAAAGTACTGCCTTCTTTTAGACCCGACAAAGCATTGAACATCGATAAAGCAGGGTTCAAAGAATGGTTGGATCTATTATCAAAAGCAGCAAATCAACCTGTCTCTTCTTATGAACAATTGATTTCTGCATTAGAACAAAGAGTCGTTTTCTTCCATCAAACAGGCGGCAGACTTTCAGACCATGCACTGGATATTTTGCGCTATGAAGAAGCGGATGAAGCACAGTTAGAAGAAATTTTCCAAAAAGCAGTCGCTGGACAGCCTCTGACGGACAAAGAAGTGGATGCCTACCGTACAGAAACATTGGTACGTTTGATCCGAATGTACCATGAACGCCAATGGACGATGCAGCTGCATATCCACGCTTATCGAAACTGTAATTCTGCAATGTTTGATCAGTTAGGACCAGATACTGGTTATGATGGTATCAATGATTTATCCGTGACGATCCCGCTGCAAAAATTACTTAATCGTGCAGAAGCAACCAATCAGCTGCCGAAAACGATCCTCTATTCATTGAATCCAAATGATTATCCGGCAATGATGGCATTACTTGGCTGTTTCCAAAAAGATGCACCTGGAAAATTACAATTAGGATCTGGCTGGTGGTATAACGACACACGTGCAGGTATGAGAGAACAATTGACACAATTCGCTGATGGCAGTGCTTTGGCAAACTTTGTCGGCATGCTGACAGATTCCAGAAGTTTCTTATCTTATACTCGTCATGAATACTTCCGTCGTGTCCTTTGCGAATTTATCGGCGAAATGGTCATGCGCGGCGAAGCACCTGAAGACGAAGAATTACTGGGCAATTTAGTGAAAGCAATCAGCTATACAAATGCAAAAAATTATTTTGGCTTCCTCTAAAATTTAAAAATCAATAGAGGTTGCGGAGGAACTAATGGTTCTTCCACAACCTCTTAATAAATGGTGTTCGAAAGCTAGCCTCTTCTTTAATGCTTGAGACTGAACAGCTTTTTCACAACCTCTTAAAGGAGATGATCTTATCCTCACGATACACATTGCTAGTGATTCTACAGCTTCTATAAAAAATGAAAATAAACGGCCAGAAACTGGCTGGGGTGAAAAAATCGGTGCTTTTTTCACTGAAGATGTTCGGATAAACAATCATGCAATGAACGGACGAAGCACCAAATCGTTTTTAGCTGAGGGCCGCTTGGATGCTTTGAGCAAAGAACTGAACAAAGGCGATTATTTGTTTATCCAGTTTGGGCATAACGATCAAAAAAAGGATAGTGAACGAGGAACAGATCCTTTTACTGATTATGTGGAGAATTTAGCTGTTTTTGCACAAACGGCTGAAAAAGCAGGTGCAATCCCTGTTTTCCTTACTTCTGTTACTCGAAGGAAATATTTGCCAAATGGTAAGCTAGACCCGCAAGCTGTCGGTCACTATCCAGAAGCAATGCGGACGTTTGCCGAAAAAAATCAGTTTCCCTTACTAGATGTTTTTCAATGTTCCCAAGAAATGTTGCAACTGCAAACTCCAGAAGAAACAAAGAAACTCTATTTGCATCTGGCACCCGGAGAGTCGCAAAATTATCCTGAAGGTCTGTGCGACAATACTCATTTCAGTCCTGAAGGCGCATATTTTACCGCCCATTTGATCACTGATTTGATAAAGAAAACGAACCTGCCACTAACTAGTTATCTTAAAGGAGAAAATAAATGATCCCTTTTAATCTTGGTATTCGAGCACATGACATTGCTGCCGATACCTGTGAGGAATTAACTAAAAAAATCAATAAATATGGACTTTCGCATATCCAGTTTGCCCCTCAAAAATCATTTCCGAAACTGGTTCCTGCCATTCAAAAAAGTTCTTTTGGGACAGCGTCTTACTTTCATAAACAGTTTCAAAAAAACGAATTGGATTTATCTATTTTAGGCTGTTATGTCAATATCTCTAGTCAAGACCCTTCCATCCGAGCAAAAGCACTTGCTGATTTCAACCACCAGCTTTCCTTAGCCTCCACCTACCAAGCTTCAATGGTAGCAACTGAAACAGGCAGTGTAGAAAAAGGTTATACCACGAAAAACTTTACCGAAGAAGCCTACCAAACAGCCCGCGATTCTGTCATCCAAATGGTCCAGCAAGCGGAAAAATTCGGTGCTGCTGTAGCAATTGAAGCAGGAATGAACCACCCTCTCTATACGTATCAGCTTGCCAAACGATTAGTAGATGAAGTCCAGTCTCCTAATTTAAAAATAATCATCGACTGTGCAAATCTTCTAAATATGGAAAATCATGATCAGCATACCGTTTTGATCCAAGAAGCATTGGAGACTTTAGACGAACACATCGCAGCTATCCATTTGAAGGACTATCAAGTCAAAGAAAATAAAATCACTTTTGTTCCTGTTGGTACTGGATCAATGGATTTTCGTCCGCTACTCCGTTATGTAAAATCACGTCCGCTTTTATTTGCTTTACTGGAAGCTACGCCTGAACCATTTGTCCAGCAAGCACAAACGCACTTGCTTTCGCTCTACGAACAATGCTGATTGGGAGTTGACTATGGAAGAACGTATACAGAAAAGTTATCAAAAGTACCACAAAAATACATTTAAATTACTCTTGAATCTCTATCAAGGCAATTATTGGCGGTTTACGCTGTCGACGATTTTTTTCATCATTAAACATATCCCTTCTTGGCTGATGCCGCTTGCAATTGCGAATGTGATCAATGCCGCAGCTTCCCATGATATGTCTCAAGTAAGGACGATCTATTTTAATGCTATTCTGATGGTCGTTCTGATTGGACAAAATATCTTGACCAATTATTTTCACGTCAAGTATCACAGTACTTCGATTCGACAAGTAGAAGCTGGATTACGTGCTACATTGATCAAAAAAATCCAAGAACTGTCGATTCCTTTCCAAAAAGAGCTTCAATCTGGACGTTTGCAATCAAAAATCATTCGAGATGTTGAAGCGATCCAAACACTTTCTTCCCAAGTTTTCGTTAGCGGATTGAATATTGCTGTCAATTTGATCGTTGCTTTAGGGATCACGCTTTACCGAAGTCCTATCGTCTTTTTATTTTTCCTAGCGACTGTCCCGCTTGCTGCGCTGGTAGCTGTTTTTTTCCGTAAAAGAATTCGCGAATCCAATTCTGAATTTCGCCAAGAGATGGAAGAAACTTCTGCTAAAGTGATCGAAGTGATTGAATTAGCCCCGATTGCTCGCGCGCATGCGTTGGAAAAACATGAGACAAACCGTTTAAACCATCATTTTACTCAAATCTATCAAAAAGGATTTCATTTAGATATTTTGCAGTCTGTTTTCGGTTCTGTCAGCTGGGCAAGTTTTCAAGTTTTTCAATTGATTTGTTTGATTTTCACAGGTATCCTTGCCCTGCAAAATCGAATCCAGCCGGGCGATGTTGTTATGTATCAGACGTATTTCACGACAGTTGTAAATTCTGTTTCCAGCATGATCACTTTGATTCCGACAATTTCGAAAGGAATGGAGTCGATTACATCTATTGGTGAGATTTTAGTTGCCGGTGATGTAGAGGATTATCAAGGTAAGAAAAAAATCACGGATGTCACTGGTGATTTCCGTTTTGAAAATGTAACGTATCGTTATCCAAACGCTGTGACACCTATTTTGAAAGGAATAAATCTTACCGTTCGTGCTGGTGAAACAGTGGCTTTTGTCGGACCATCCGGCTCTGGAAAGACCACATTACTGAACTTATTGATTGGCTTTATCCAACCGACAGAAGGAACGATTTACTTGGATAACCAGCCCATGGATACGCTGGATTTAAGAAGTGTGCGAAACTTTTTGGCTGTTGTTCCTCAAACGACTTTGCTGTTTTCTGCTTCGATCAAAGAGAATATCACCTATGGACTGAAAAACGTATCCGAAGAAAAACTAGCAGAAGTTATTGAAGCTGCACAATTGACTTCGCTAATTGCAGAACTGCCAGATGGATTAGACACGATTGTTGGCGAGCATGGGAATAAACTTTCCGGGGGGCAACGCCAGCGTATCTCGATTGCTCGCGCGCTCGTACGTCAACCCAAGCTTATTTTGCTGGATGAGGCGACTTCCGCATTAGACAATCAATCCGAGAAGAAAATACAGCGGGCACTGACCTATTTGACAGAAGCGCCTACGACATTCATGGTCGCCCACCGATTATCAACGATCAAAGAAGCAGACAAAATCGTGGTGATCAATGAAGGTTCAATTGTTGAATGCGGAACATACGATGAACTTTTAGCTAAAAAGGGCTTCTTCTATCAACTTAAAAATGAATAATCAAAAAACGGACAGGCAAAGAAAATGCCTGTCCGTTTTAGGTGGTGCAATCTCACAAAAAATCAACTTTTAATTGGTATATCTTTTTGGATTGTACCGATTTTTTTGATGTATTTATCAATGTTTTGGAAATCACTGCCTGTCACAGAACCTTTAGCTAAAATCAAACTATCATCGTTGAGGAATTGAGTGATATGATTAGAAAGATCCTGTAATGTTTCGAACCATTGATATTTTGGATCTTCACTTTCTTCTTCAAATATTTTTCTGAATTGTTCACCATAACCTAACACATGATCTGCAAGTGCTTCACGCATATCTGCTTGCAGCATACGGTGGATTTTTTCTCCTGCATCGCCCAAATCAGCAATTTGCCCCAAAACGAGAAAACTCTTTCCATTATAATAAGGTCGTATTTCGTTAAAATAGTCGATTGCGTTTTTCATTGCGGGCAAAGAAGCGTTGTGCGTATCATCAATGAATGTAAACGCGCTTCCGTCATCAGCAACAAAATTTGTCTTTTCCAATGTTTTGCTGAATGGACGGAATGTTTCAAATCGCTGCAAATAAGGATGAATGTCTTTTTCTGTTTTCCATACGACCAATAAACTAGCTAAAGCGTTAGAAATCATTCCAGTAGAAGAAACGGCCAATTTTAATAAAAGTTCTTCTTCAAAAAACGAGACTGTTACTTCGCAATAATTTCTTGTTTGCTGCCATTCCTTCACATACACATCAGCGAGGGGATCATGCAAAGAATAAGTCAAAATCTCGGCTTCTCGTTTCGTTGCCGCCTCTAATAGAATCGATAATTCTTTGCTGCCTATATCTTTATTGATGATAGCTGTTCCATTCTTTTTTAATCCTTCAAAAATCTTCGCTTTGTGGGTGGCTACACCAATCGTATCTTTTAGTGTGCTTAAATGGGCTTCACCAATAGAAGTTACTAAAGCGATATCTGGCTGGATCAAATTAGACATAGAGCCCGTATCATAAGAATTTAAGGCATTGACCGAGACTTCAAGATTTAAAAAATCTGGTTTCGAAAGAAGTTTACTCATATATAAAGGTATAGCAAACCGTACGTTATGATTTCCTCTGTTTTCTAAAATCTTTTTTTCTTGAAGCAAATGAGTAATCATCATACGGGTCGATGTTTTCCCAGCAGAACCAGTGATTGCGACCACTGGTTTTGTGAAATCGCTGCGGAGCTTTGCTGATAATTCCAAAAGAAATTTCCAAGCATCTGGAACAATAAATTGCGGTGTATCTACTGATGGATCATTGATTGGCTTTTCTGTGACGATCAAGCCAAATTGATTTTCTTTTCCAGTAATCTGACTATTTCCGTCTGTCCAACGAACAGGTTTGCGATTGATATATGTCCGTCTTTCAGGTGTGATACAAACAAAAATCGTTGCGGAATAATCGGTTTCTTTTTTTAAATGACCAGAAAAGTATTCAACGTTCGTTACTTCCTGATCTAAGTTTTTATATTCCTTGTAAAAATCCCCATCCAACCCTGTCAATACTTCTTGAATTGTACTCATTTTCTCTCCCTGCCTTATTTCTTATTTTTACCAGCGTCCACGTCTTGGTCGAGCTTGATTGACATATCGAGTCGCTGTTTTTTCGATTCGCTGTGGTGAATCATCTTGGTCTGCTTCCCACGGATACAAGCCATTTTCATCTTTTTCGTATTCGTTTAAGTTTGTCATTCCATCATTTTTTTTGTGTTCATTTTTACGGTGGATTTTGTAAATAAAATAAGAAAGACCAATAATAGACAAGGCTGCAAAACGAATAAATGCTACCATTTTTCTCACTCCTTTTTCGTATAATGAAGGCGGTAATTGATCAGTCCTGATAAAAAGTGCTCTGCATCATCGATTCTCATTCGGAAGCGATCGTGGCGGGCAAAAAAGCCATACGCGATTTCACTTGGATTTTGAAAGAACTGTGCAAATTCTGGGAACATGACACCAGTTGTGATTTCATGGGCGGCTCTTTTTTCCATTACTGTATTTATTTTTAATCTTGCTTGAAGAAACTCTTCTTCAGTTGGGAAAATTTCTTCTTTAAATTTGCTGACTGCCAATTTATCCATCATTTTAGATGCTGCAACTAACAACTCAAGCATTGTAGGATAAGCTGTGTCGCGTTTATTGATGAATTCGATATTTTCTAAAGCATTTTTTACACCAAATTCGTAGTATTCTTTTTTCTGTTGATATTTCAATAATTCATTGGTCGCATAACTTAACCAATGATCGTGGTATTTTTGATAATTATTTTTAACGAATTGCGCCATCAGCCCTTCGCAAATAGCAAAGATCTCTGGTTCTTTTAAGATTTCATAGGCGCGAAGCAGTGCAAATAAAATTTCGCCATCATAGTAAACGATGCGGAAACGTTCTTTCATTTCCAATTTCCCATTCAGCACATGAATGGTTTGTTTTTCTTTGGTCATAAATTTATTTTCGACACTATGGATCAATTGTTTGAGAAAAGAAAGATAATGTTTGTCTTGTGTTAACTCGACGTATTTTGCAATTGCTAAAATAGCCGTTGCTTGTGCACCTAATTTCAATTCTACTTCAGAGGCAAGGTCCTCTTTTATGAATACCAAATCTTGAATCTTAACAGTGAGATTATCGATACCCCAATCTAATCCTTTTTTTACGGATTCAAGCATCTTTTGATCGGAAAAATATTCGGCTGATTCTCCTAATGCGTATAAAGAAGAAAAATGACGGACAGAATTGTACCCTTTGATTTTCTGCCCATAACATGGATAATATCCATAAATAAATTGGCCAGTATCAGTTAACTGGTTCTGCAAATAATGGCTTCCTTGTTCGATGACTAAATCTGTTTGCTGATTTAAATTTGACTGGGTTACTTCTCTGACGCGGTTCCCGTTTCCGTAGTCTTTCAACGGTAGGATTTGTCCGTTTTCCAAATAATACGCATTCGTCTTGAATAAATAAAAATCTGAACGCTGCAAGTAGCTTAAATCTTCCTCTTGTCGTCCATATTTTCGTTTCACGTACCCACGATAGTTTTGCGGATCAATAGTTAAGTCTGGAAGATTCTTTCCAACTTTATGTGCTTTACTTGGTTTTAAAATAGCATTTGCTGCAAGTTCTTCCATCAGAAAGCTGCGTTTTCGTATTCTATCGATTCGCAGATTGAAAGTTGCGTAATTATTTCTTTTGACTTTTTTCAATTCCTGCTGCAGTTCACTATAATTCAGTTTTGTTTCTTCTGTTAAAATATCGATTCGCAAATAAGGCGCTTTTGCCAATTTGTTTACTTTATAAGCAGTCAAAAAATTATTCCAAATCGTTGTAAAACTATGTCCATAAAATTCAAAAACACGTCCACGTTCTTGAAAATTCCCCACACTGACGATCATTAGCTGATTGGTTACGTTTGTTTCAGTATTATCTAATAGTTCTTTTAGCCCAGTTAAGTAGTCTTTTTCTTTTACAAACATTTTCCCACCTCACAAAGATTGATGAAGAGGGGGATCCCTCTTCATCAAAGTCATTATTTTGATTGCTTATTTATTCTTTTTTTCTTTTCTTGTTTTACCCCAAAGTCCTAATCCGGAAAGGAAAGCAACTAGTGCACCTAGTAGCGAAACAGAAGATGTAGATTCATCAGCTGTTTTAGGATACATCGTTGGCGTATGATTAGATGCTCCTTTTCCACTATAGCTGCTTCCATGACTTCCGTTATTACCACTACTTAGATGATGCAGCGGCAATTGAGGTGTCGTGCCAGTTCCAGAGGAGTTTCCAGGATGATTGTTAGAAAGGAAAGCCACGCCGTTCGAACTATTATCTGTATCCGGATCATCTAGTATTCCTGAATGGTTACCATGTAGTCCGTCAGCATCAGAATCGGCATCGGCGTCAGAATCGGCATCAGCATCTGCATCGGCGTCGGCATCCGCATCAGCATCGGCGTCAGCATCAGCGTCAGCATCGGCATCCGCATCTGCATCCGCATCTGCATCAGAATCGGCGTCAGCGTCAGCATCGGCATCCGCATCCGCATCGGCATCAGCATCGGCATCCGCATCAGCGTCGGCATCCGCATCGGCATCGGCATCGGCATCCGCATCCGCATCAGCGTCAGCATCGGCATCCGCATCGGCATCCGCATCAGAATCTGCATCGGCATCGGCGTCAGCATCCGCATCCGCATCAGCGTCAGCATCGGCATCAGCATCCGCATCGGCGTCAGCGTCAGCATCGGCGTCAGCATCAGCGTCAGCATCGGCATCAGCATCGGCGTCAGAATCGGCATCGGCATCAGCGTCGGCATCAGCGTCAGCATCGGCATCAGAATCGGCATCGGCGTCGGCATCCGCATCCGCGTCCGCATCAGCATCAGCGTCAGCATCAGCGTCGGCATCAGCATCGGCGTCGGCATCCGCATCAGCGTCAGCATCAGCATCGGCATCCGCATCAGAATCAGCGTCCGCATCCGCATCGGCATCCGCATCCGCATCGGCGTCGGCATCCGCATCCGCATCAGCGTCGGCATCCGCATCAGCATCAGCGTCCGCATCGGCATCCGCATCAGAATCGGCATCGGCGTCAGCATCCGCATCGGCATCGGCGTCGGCATCAGCATCCGCATCAGCGTCCGCATCCGCATCGGCGTCAGCATCAGCGTCAGCATCGGCATCCGCATCTGCATCGGCATCAGAATCGGCGTCAGCGTCAGCATCTGCATCTGCATCAGCATCGGCATCGGCATCCGCATCCGCATCAGCGTCGGCATCAGCATCAGAATCGGCGTCGGCATCAGCATCAGCATCAGCGTCAGCATCTGCATCAGCATCGGCATCCGCATCCGCATCGGCGTCAGCGTCAGCATCCGCATCAGCATCAGCGTCAGAATCAGCATCGGCATCAGCATCCGCATCGGCGTCAGCATCGGCGTCAGCATCAGCGTCAGCATCGGCATCCGCATCGGCATCCGCATCGGCGTCAGAATCGGCATCGGCATCAGCGTCGGCATCGGCATCAGCGTCAGCATCGGCATCCGCATCAGAATCGGCGTCGGCATCAGCATCAGCGTCCGCGTCCGCATCAGCGTCAGCATCAGCGTCGGCATCCGCATCCGCATCGGCGTCAGCATCAGCATCAGCGTCAGCATCAGCATCGGCATCCGCATCCGCATCAGAATCAGCGTCCGCATCCGCATCAGCATCAGAATCTGCATCAGAATCTGCATCAGCGTCCGCATCCGCATCGGCATCCGCTTCGTCGTCGTCAGGGATTACTGCTGGTGTTGGTAAGCTTGGCGTATTGTCGTGGTCGTAAGCAATTAATTCAATTTCATCTAATGGGTCAACAAGATCCGCTGAAACAGGAATAGTAAAGTTTCCATTTTCGTCCGCTAAACCTTCACCCACTACTTCACCATCTTGGTAGATTCGTACTCGTGCATTTGGATCAGCCATACCTGTCACTTCATAATTATCTGTAGAATTTCCAGTCACTTGGACATTGTAAGGTGGAGTTACTTCACTTGCTTCATAATAAACAGGGGTATAACCATCGCTATTAGAGGCAATAGATAGAGAAAGTACATCCGATTTCACAATCGTTGCTAAAAATCCTGCTTCATAAGGACTCCCTATATCAACACCCGCGTCTAGCAAACCTTGATAAGTTGGATCTTGGATCGTTGTAGGAATTGATACATTTGTTTCACCTAACACGCTGGCATCAGCAAGCGTACCAATCAAATCTGAACCTACATTTACTAAGGCTTCTGCTGTACCGATAGCCGTTGCAAATATAGGTTTAACAGTTGTTGATAAAGCAAGGTCAACGGCTGGTCCTGCAATTCCTGTAGCATCCAAGCTTTGAACTGCATTATTCAAATCTGTTAAAATCGTTACCAATGATTCTCTAATAACTGTTTCTAACGCTCCATCAAGTTCAGCGTAAATATATTCGTCACCTTGCATTTGTAAAGGTACAGAAACTTGGGCTGAAGTAATGTTGCTTAAATTCTCTAATAAATCCAATTGCTCATAAACTTCATCCAGATTCACGCTTGCTAATGGGTTTGAAGCCAATAATCCGTCGATAGTATCTACCAACGTACCTACAGCTCCATCCACAACACCTAAAAGAGGATCTAACGCGTTAGCTGGAAGTAAAATATCTGTAGAAAAAGTTGCTGTACCATTCGGAGCAACTAGCCCTTGCATCTCTTCTGGGATCGCCAAAACGGCATAGCGCCGCCCATTTACTACACTAAGATCAATCCCGCTGTCGGCAGTAATGTTAAAAGTAATGTTACGTGCAGCATTTTCAAGCGGATAAGCATTAGCTTCGCTCGTTCCGCTATCATTGGAAGAACTTAAATTACTGAACAATTGACCACTTATCACGTCCGCGTAAGCATTGTGCGACTCTACCGTAAACAAAGGCGTAGCGATGGAAATCGGCGCCAACCCAAACAACATACCAGCAGCTAATGAAGAACCAACAAATAAATACTTTTTAGAACGACGCTTCATTTTCGCTTTTTGGTCCATCCATTTTTTATAATCCCTTTTCATCCTTCATCCTCCCTGACAAATAAATTCAATTAGCCAGCTAGCTGTTAACCAAAAACCATTTTCAACTTAAGTTGAGAGAAATATATCAAAATATTCATAAATAAACTAATCAAACGCTCATTTTTCTTTATCAATTTTAATCTCCTCGGAAATCCCTTTAATTTTAAAGGGTTTTATATATCGTTTTTTTAAAGGTGGAAAATCAAAAATAACATGCCCTACAAAAGTTGATACATAGGTAAAAAAAGCACATCCACCTGATAAATACCACCTGAATTTTCATTATAAAATAAAAAAGTTCAACTTAATAAAAGTGGAAAATCATAGAAACAAAGGAAAAAACCTTTCATAAAATATAAAAATTTTTATACTTTTTAATTGCAATTTTATTCACAAATTGTATATAGATAAAGTTTATCCATTAAATAGGCATTAAAAAAAACAACCATTTTTTATTCGAATTTCGTCGTTTTTAGACAAAAAAATAAGACAGACAAAAGGAATACTTTCGTCTGTCTTAGAATCTTGTTCTTATCTTTGCTAAGAAATCTTATTCGCTGTATAGGTCGCGAACTGGTGTCATGATGATGCGGTTCAGATCATTGATGATTGTGCTGAAGCCTTGTTCTTTTTGCATCAAGTCGTTGATCACTTCTTCTGCTTGGATTTTCATTGACATTGCCTGTGCATTCATTGCATCTTCATCAGAAAATTCTTCTCCGCGCATTTGTTTCTCTTGCAATTCTAGCTGCATTGCTTGGAAATCTTTGAACAATTTATGTGCTGATTCGTTTGCTTTTACTTTGTCGTACGCAGCTTGTAATTCTTTAAATTCAGGTAATTCACGAATTTCGCGTTCGATTTGATTGGCGCTGTCATAGATATTTGTCATTTTTTCTGCCTCTTTTCTGCTTTAGTTTCTCTTTCATTGTACCATGAGGATTCTGGTTTTCAAAATCCTACTGTCCCTGATAACTATCCCAGAGATTCCTTGCTGCATCACCGATTCCTCGAATTCCTTCTCGCAGCATATCGCCAAATCCTTTTAATCCTTCTTTGGCTTGTTCACCGTAACGATCGATATTCTCTCGCCACTGGCTGCTGTTATCTTCGCTTGAAGAATTTGTTTCATCCACTGGTGTTGCACTGCCTCCCGTAGTATACGCGTTCGCTACTTCAAAAGGTGTTTGTTCTGTGTAAGGCAGGATTCCTTCAGCAGCTGATTTGAAAACTTTTCCTACAACATTCCCGCTTGTTCCTTCTAAAAAGTGAAGTTCGCTTGCTTCTTCAAAGCCCATCCATGTAGAGATCACAACATCTGGCGTATACCCTACGATCCATTGGTCATTGGCTTTTGTTGCATCAAAACTTGTCTCAGTTGTCCCTGTTTTCCCAGCGACTGTAAACCCATATGGATTAGCGGCTACTCCGGTCCCATTTGAAAAAGTGCCCAACATCATGCTGGTCATTTCGTCCGCAGTTTCTTTCGAGACAACTTGCTTCGACTGTGCATCCGTATTATCTATAATCACGGCACCTGTTGAATCAACGATTTTCGTAATCAAATGCGGCGTATAGATTTTTCCATCATTTGCAAAAGCACTATATGCACTTGCCATAGTCAAAGGAGAAGTTCCTCTTTTCAGTCCGCCTAATGCCAAACCATAATACTTATCTGAGTCATCTAGCGGCAAACCGAATTCTTCCGTTTTATCAAACCCTTTTTGCAAGCCGATCTCATGAAGAAGCCAAACAGCAGGCAAGTTCAAACTCTGTGCCAAAGCTTGATACATTGGGACTTCGCCTTGGTATGTCCCATCAAAGTTATGTGCTTCATAGTAGCTTTGCGGCTCATCTTTTAAAATACTATCTGGTTTGTATCCTGCTTCCAAAGCGGGTGCATATACACTCAACGGTTTGATCGTTGATCCAGGCGAGCGACGCATTTGTGTTGCAAAGTTGAATCCTCTAAAAACATGATCGCCTCTTCGACCAACTAATGCTCTAACACCGCCTGTTTTCGGATCCAGTGCCACTGAGGCGGATTGGACCATTGCGCCATCTGAAGCATTCGGTGGAAACAGCTGATTATTTTGATAAGTTGCTTCCAATTGCTGCTGGTAATTTTGATCAAGAGAAGTATAGATTTTAAAGCCTTTGTTCATGACATCTTCTTCTTTTAATCCATATTCTTCGACTGCTTCGTCGATCACCGCATCAAAATAGTAAGGGTAACGATAACCTGTTTCAGAATTCGTGTACGTATCGTTCAGATTATTTGCGATGTTCGTTTGGCTTTCGGCCGTTTCTTGTTCTTTTGTGATTTTTCCATTGTCTGCCATCACACTCAACACAGTATTTCGGCGGTTATTCGCATTTTCAGGATGATCGATCGGATTGTAGATTCCTGGTCCTTTCAGCATCCCAGCCAAAGTCGCTGCCTCGCCTAATGTCACATTCGCAGCATCGACACCAAAGTAACGTCTTGAAGCATCTTGCACACCCCAGACACCATTTCCGAAATACGCATTATTCAAATACATAGTCAAGATTTCTTCTTTACTGTATTTCTTTTCTATCTCAATAGCTAAAAAGAGTTCTTTTGCTTTTCGGTCAAAGGTTTGATCCAGCGTCAAGTAAGCATTTTTTGCTAATTGCTGGGTGATCGTACTTCCGCCGCCGCCGGACGTACCGCCTTTGGAAAGAACCATTCGGACAGCGGCTCGTGCAATCCCTTTGATATCAAATCCATGGTGATGATAAAAATTCCGATCTTCTGTTGAGATGACCGCATCTTGTATGTACGGCGATATTTTATCTAATTCGACATACGTTCCTTTTTGGGCATAGAGTGTTCCTGCCTCTTCATTATTCTTGTCATAGATGACCGTCGATTGGCTCAAGCCTGATTTCAACGTCTCGACGTTCGCCTGTTTTGCCAAAATAAAAAGATAAATACTCATAACCAGCACAACGATTAATCCGAGAAGCAAAATGATCTTATTGACATGGTATTTCTTCCAGATTCGTTTGCGCCACTGATGAAATTGGCTGAGGTATGGTTTGAGCCAACGCCAAAAACTGACCAAAGCAGTTTTTATCTTTCCCCAAATGCTTTGAAAATCCATTCAATTGTTCTCCTATTCTGTTTTGTTTCATGTTTTCTAGTGTAGCATAAAAAAAGACTGACTTCTCCCGTCTTTAGACTGAACTTTGAGTAACCAAATTCAGTTTACCAATGGTTTCCTAGGAAATAACTGTTTTTTTCTTAAATATCTTTTAAAAATGTTACAATGAAGCTGTATTTACAAGGAAAGGAACAAACAAATGGACATTACCATTACTTTACCGAAAGATCATCCAACTGCTACGATCCGTGAACTACTGGAAAAAGAATGGCTCGTTCCTCGAAAAGTCCGGCATTTTTTGCGTATACGCAAGAATGTTTGGATCAATCAAGAACCCGCCCTTTTTCATCATGAAGCTGTTGGAGGCGATCAGATAACGCTTAGATTTGAAGAAACAGATTATCAACACCAAGAGATTCATTTAGGCAACGCTGAAAACATTATGCCTTTATATGAAGATGACCAGCTGATCATCATTAATAAACCAGCAGGAATGAAAACACACCCGAACCACCCAGATGAAAAGGATACACTGTTAAATCATCTCGCTGCTTATCTTGAGCCGAAAGATCAACGACCTTATGTTGTCCATCGCCTGGACAAAGAAACGAGCGGAGCGATTTTATTTGCAAAAAATCCCTTTATCTTACCTATTTTAGGACGTTTATTGGAACAAAAAGCCATCTATCGACGCTATCAAGCAATTGTTTGGGGCAAACTTTCTCACGATCAAACCATTCGAAAGAAAATTGGACGAGATCGGCATGACCGCCGAAAACGCGTGATTGATCCAAGAAATGGTCAACCAGCCGTCACTCATGTCTCGATAGCAGGACATCAAAACGACAAGACCTTGGTTTATTGCGTACTTGATACAGGTCGAACCCATCAAATCCGCGTTCATCTTGAAAGCATTGGGCATCCAATCGTCGGCGATCCTCTTTACCAAAAGAAACCAGCGAAACGGCTGATGCTCCATGCCAAAGAACTTCACATGACGCATCCTTTCACACAGGAAGAAATCATTGCTTCCGCTGATCCAGGTTTATGGTAACAGCTATTTATTTCTGCGAAAAAACCTCTGAAAAAATTTTTTCAGAGGTTTCTATTTTATTTATTTCTTAAATGTTACACAAACGCATTGGCCTTTGCTTCCGCTTCTGCCAACATCAAAGCACCTTTGATCCCACTCTCATTTGGTAATCCCCAGCGAACGATATAATCTTCTGGCGCTGGTGTTTCCATGTAGCCTGCCATCAATTCTGTAAATTGTGTACGTATTTTTTGCAGCAAATGATCTTGATTCATTACACCGCCGCCCAAAATAATGACTTCAGGAGCAAGCGTCAATGTATAATTGATCAGCGCTTGCGCAATATAATATGCTTGAATATCCCAAACTGGATGGTCTTCCGGAAGATCTTGTCCTTTGATTCCTGTTCTTTTTTCTAAAGATGGACCTGCTGCCAAACCTTCTAAGCAGTCTTTATGATAGGGACATGTCCCTTCATACGTATCATCAGGATGTCTTTTTACCCAGATGTGTCCCATTTCCGGATGAGCGATCCCTTGAAAAATCTCTTGGTTTTGCACGATGCCCGCACCGATCCCTGTTCCGACAGTCAAATAAATACAGCTGTTCTTTCCATGTGCAGCTCCTTGTTTCAATTCGCCGTAAGCCGCAGCATTCACGTCCGTCGTCCAAGCCATAGGAATCGCATATCGTTCTTTTATTTTTCCAAGAAAATCGAAATCGCTCCAGCCTTTTTTAGGTGTTGCTAATACATGCCCATAATTTGGATTTTCTGGGTTGATGCCAATAGGACCAAATGATCCAATGCCTAATGCATCTAAAGAAAATCGGTCAAAAAAAGCAAAAACCTGCTCCAATGTTTCTTCTGGATGTGTTGTAGGAACACTGACTTTCTCAATAATCGTTTGTGTTTCGTCTGAGACAGCGCATACAAATTTTGTGCCGCCAGCTTCTATTCCGCCGTACATGTTGTTTCCTCCTCAAAACCAATTGTTCGAATCTCGTGAGGGTAAATCGTCATTGGAGGTGTCTGCTGGCAATCTTCTTCCAACAGATTCAGCAATTTCCCGTTTTTTTGCTGCTTGGTGATCGTCAAAGGCATCTCTTTTTCTGACATGTTATATCCTCGCAAGATTGCTTCATTCATTTTACCACGTTTTAAAGCAGTTGGTGCAAACGTTTTCCCATTTATTTCTAAATATTTCTTTTTACTTGGTTCTTTTCCTTCTTTTTTTGGCAATTGGATCGCAGAGAAAGGAATTTGCGCTGCATAGGCATGTTTATAAGCTGTATAACGTTCTTTAGCAGAAGTGATCTCTAGACTATAGTGGAAGATATGTTTTCCTAAACATTGCGCTTCTGGTGTCGCAAAATACCCCCAATCACCTAGCTCACCGACACAGCGGAGCAAGGTCAAAGCAATTGTGTCTCCACTAAAAACCTCGTACTCATTCAAACCATAATTGCCGACAGTAACGCTGATTTTTTCATCATGCAAATTGACAAACGCATGCTGATGTTGAGGATTTTCCGGATTTTTCCAAGAAGACGACACTTGATTTGGTCGTTTTACCACTTCAAAAATACTGTCTGCTTCGTGATGTTCCACATGTAACTTTGTTGGGAACAAGATTCGCAGTCGATGATCCTTCATTTGATTGTTTATCTTTGTTTCAAAATCGATTTTTCTGCTATTTTTTCTCAAGGTTATGACTGTTTCTATTGGAAATATTGCCGTTTCTTCTGAGCGTTGTGCTTTACGTTCACGAAATTCGACCATCATTTGCTGTTCTTTGGTTAACTGTTCATCCGCAGAAACAGGAAGCAGCATGTTTTGATTGATTTTTATTTGTGCTTGTTCTGGACTATTTTTCAGGATCTGAATTACAGCTTCACCTTCTGTAGATAAAATCGGCTGCGTATTTTCTGGCTTTTTATAAACATATTCATTCCCGATATCTCCTGTATCTTCAAAAACATGCAAACCAGAAAAAATCTCGCCGCTCTCTTTATCCTTCACTTCTAAAGAACCATTTTTTTGAACAGCGAGCTGGACCCATTCGTTTTCTAAACCCCAGCCGTCATTTTGGATAAGCAAATTTTGTTCTTGTTCTTCTTCAATATAGGCTCCTTCTGCTAAGGCAAAAGTTTCCCAAGAAAAAGCAGGCATGTCATGGATAGGCAAAGTAACCGTAACTACTCGCGCAACATAAGGGATACGGAAGCTTTCATCCGGCAATTCATATCCAAACACTGTCTCAACTGGAGAAAATTCTGCTGGTACGTATTCTCCGTCTTTTGTTTCAACATGATAATCCATTAAAGGAAGTTTTTCTAATTCGTCATATAAGAAAGGTGGTGCACCTTCTGCGAATGTTTTTCTTGTCAATTCGATCGTGATGGAGACTTCTCCTGTTTTTTCAAAACCGCTTGTATTAAAAATCGTAAATGGATAACTGTTTTTTGGAAAATCCTTTGTATCGATTGATTGCCCAATCTCCTTTAACGCTTTTTCGGCGAGAAATTTCCCTACTTGATCGGCTTTTTCAAACCGAGTAATCATTTCTCGATGGACATCATCGATCGAACAGCCGCAAATGCTGTCGTGCGGGTGGTTTTGCATCAATGTTTTCCAAGCATAGTCTAATTGATCATGCGGGTACTTCCCTGTTTGTTCATAGGCAATCGTTGCTAAAGGTTCCGTGATATTTTCTAATTGTCTTTGGACTCGTGTATTCCATTGTTTCAAATAAACACGGCTAGAAGCAGTATTCGCTAATGTATACCAGCCATCTGTTTCTTGACTCGTTAATTCTCCCGCAACTTGACCTATTTCTTCTGGCAAATCGCTTTTTAGTGCTGCAAGATAGTCAGTAAAATTAGAATGGATAAATTCATATTCTGGATATAACTTATTAGCTAACGCTATAGCCTTTGATATATCTTTTTGAACTGGTTGATGATCGACCCCGTTCATCATCAATAAATGATCCGTCGAAACAAATTTTTCAGCATCTGCTAATTTTTGATCCCAAAATAGTTTTGCTTGTTCTTCGTCTGAAGGAATCTCATTGCCGTTACTGTACCAATTTGCAAAAAGCAAACCGAAAATCTCTGTTTGATCTGGCCCTTTCCACCACATTTCTGAATACTGAGAAGTATAATTTTCATCCTCTAAAATCTCGTTGGCGAAGCCGATTGGTTTTACTCCTCGTCCAAAAGCTGCTGCATCTAACCCTGCCTTTTTCATTAATTGCGGTGTTTGCCCCATGTTGCCGAACGTATCGGGAAAATACCCCAGTTTGACAGATGCTCCCCATTTTTCGCTCTCTTTGTGCCCAATCAGCATGTTTCGAACGTTGGCTTCTGGACTTACTAAAAATGCATCTTGCAAAATATAAAAGGGACCGATTCTCAGCTTTCCAGATTGGACTGCTTTCTTTACTGCTTCCTTTTTTTCTGGACGCACTTGAAGATAGTCATCTAATATAATCGTCTGTCCGTCTAAATGAAAACTGTCGAAATCAGGATCTTTCTCAAATAGTTCCAGCAAATCGTCCATTAATTGGATCAAACGCATATGGTGCTGCTCATAAGATAAGTACCATTCGCGATCCCAATGACTGTGGGAAATGATATATACTTTTTTCATCGAAGTTCCTCCTATTTCTTCACTCGGATATCAAAATAATCCATGACTAATTCACAAAACATCATATTTGCCCACGAAAACCATTCACGTGTATATTGATTTGGGTCATTTACATCAAAGCCTTCGTGCATCATTTTTGTCCCAGCATCTGTCGCTGTCAGCAAATCAAGAATCCGTTCTTTTTCTTTTTTGTCAGAGGCAGTCAATCCTTCCATCGCTAAAGCAATCGGCCAGATATAGCTTTTTGGTGTATGAGAAGAACCGATTCCTTTTGCGTACTTTCCTTCATAAAAATAGGGATTTTCTTTGCTCAATAACGTTTTTCGCGTTTGCTGATAAATCCGTTCTTCATTTGTCCCATAGCCTAGATAAGGAGCCGATAACAAATTGGGTACATTGCTGTCGTCCATCAATACGGCATTTCCTTGACCATCTACTTCATAAGCATAGACCTCTTCTCCAGCTTTATTTGCAATGATTCCATGCTGTTCAATCCCTGCTTGAATCTGTTTTCTTAAACTTTCGGCTTCTTTTGCCAAAGCTTCATCTTTCACCACAGATAGAAACAGCTCCTCGATGTACTCTAAGATAACAACTGCAAACATATTCGAAGGAATCAAATACCCATAGATACACGCATCATCACTTGGTCGGAATCCTGACCATGTCAAACCAGTTTGCACTACTTCTGCACCTTTCCCATCATTGACCAATGTGTCTTCAAATCGCGTTGTTTCTCGGACAAATGAATAAGAGGATTGTTGATGATTTTGTTCTGTTTTGAATACTTTGATGATTTTTCGAACACCGTTTTTAAATGTTTCATCAAAGTGATCCGTGCGGCCAGTATTTTTGTAAAAAAGATACGCGAGCTGGACTGGATAGCAAAGCGAATCGATCTCATACTTTCTCTCCCAGATCCAGTCGTTCATTGTTGTGTGGTCTTTTTGATGCCCAGCCCCATTCGCTTCTTCATTAAATGCATTTGCATATGGATCAATGTTGATATAAAAGAACTGTTTTCTTATCAATCCGCAAATCATATTTCCTAAATCTTCATCCTCTTTTGCTAAAACAAGATAAGGTCGGACTTGTGCGGTGGAATCTCTCAGCCACATTGCTGGAATGTCTCCCGTAAGTAAGAAAGTCGTTCCATCAGCATGCCGTTTCACTGTTGTCAGCAATGTATTCGCAAATCCTGCATTAAAGTTTTCTGCCCATGCAGCATGGTGTGTACCGCATTTTTTTGTTATTTCCACCATAAATGATTCCACTGAATTTGGTATATCTTTATAAACCATTTTTGTTTCACCCCTTCTATTTGATATATCATAAACATTATATAGCTCTGTATAAATTTTGTCTACGCTTTCAAAAATATTTATTTTTCTTTTCTTTTACTAAGTTTATGGTATTATTAAAATATGATATATCATTAAGAGGTGGAAACAATGAACCAACCATTATATAAAAAAATATTTACAGATCTTCATACTGCCATATTAAACGGTACGCTTCCTGTAGATAGCCAAGTTCCTACAGAAAAAGAGTTATCCGAACAATATCAAGTAAGCAGGATCACTTCGAAGCGTGCGTTGACTGAACTTGAACAGGCAGGTCTTATTTACCGATTACGAGGCAAAGGAAGTTTCGTCAAAGCGAATGCCCAAGAAAATCACAAAGAAATCGGGTCAAAGCGGATTTTGTTTTTACTTCCGTTTTTGAATGATCTTTCTGTCGGAAACTTCACTGATGGTTTAAATCCTGTCATGAAAAAACAGCAATTCGATGTCATGATGATGACCTTAGATTTTTTAGAGGGGAAAACCGCTCAGGATATCATGAACGAATTCGATGGTTTGATTTACTATCCCCTTCAAACAGAGCAGCATCTGGCACTTTTATTTGAGCTTTCTTTGAAAAGATTCCCTGTAGTTATTTTAGATAAAAAAATCTATGAATTAGACTTTCCTGCCGTACTTTCTGACAACTTAAATGGCGGAAAAATAGCAACAGAATATTTGATCCAAAATGGACATAAAAATATTGCTTATCTTTTCGGAAGCAAAGAACATCCACAGTCTGTCAGACAGCGCTATCTGGGATACTTGCAAGCATTGAATAATGCAAAAATAGACGTTCATACTTCATTAGATGATTATTTTATTGAAACCCAGGAATTTATCAATTCTATTCAGCAAAATAACACAACAGCTTTTGTCTGCGAAAATGACCTGACAGCTATCCAAACAATCAATCGTTTGAAAAAGTCCGGCTACTCTTTTCCAGAAGATTTTTCTATTGTCGGTTTTGATGACATCCAGGCTGCAGCATTGATTGATCCGCCTTTAACAACGATTGCACAAGACTTCGAACAATTAGGTTCACTTGCTGGAGAAAAACTAATTGCACTCATCAACGGAGAAATCGACATTACCGACACCAATGTCCCGGTTTCACTAATCAAAAGACAAACTGTAAAGGAGAGAAAACATGAACATCCAAGAGATTGATACTCGTCACGGAACAGCGAATCAGCCTCAATTTTCAAATGGCAATTGCCTGCCCTACACAGGCGTGCCATTTGGTATGAATTATTTTGCCCCGCAGACTTCTGATCAACGAGGAAGCTGGTGGTTCCATCCAGAAGACCGCATCTTCCAAGGGTATCGTTTGACGCATCAGCCAAGCCCTTGGATGGGGGATTTTAGTCATTTGCTTCTTACCCCTGTCAGCGGTTCATTTAAAGAACACACACTTTCACAGGTCCAGAGTTCTTATCGTCCAGAAGAAAGTATTTTTCAGCCTTGTCAGTTATCTTTGACTCAATTACGTTATGGTATTCATTCTTCGCTATTTCCTAGCATGTATGGTGCCAACCTTGTCATTCGTTATACACAGCAAAAAAATGGTCTGGTCCTCACTCTTCCTGGTCGTTATGAAATAGAATTGATTGATCCACATACCTTACAAGGAAAAATCATCAATTTTTCTGGTTGCGAAGATCCCAATTTTTCTTTTTATTTTTCGCTCCATTTTGAAAAGGCTTTCTATAATGATTTAAAAATATACACTGGTGAAGATGGCTTTTTGAGTTTAGATTTCGGACAAGAACGCTATCAGAACATTCGTCTAGGCACTTCTTTTTTAAGTCTGGAACAAGCGGCCTATCATTTGGAACAAGAAAAGCAGTTTTCTGCTGAAGAACGATTGGCAAACACGATTCAAGAATGGCAAACTTATTTTGACAAAATCCAAATAGAACACCATGATCTGGCACAAACAAAGACGTTTTATCATAATCTTTATCGTGTGTTTCTTTTTCCGCAAACCTTTTATGAAACCGATCGAAATGGGAAAAAATATCATTATGATACGATAAGCAGATCGATCCAACCAGGAGTGTTGTACACAAATAACGGATTTTGGGATACTTACAAAACTGTTTATCCTTTCTTTTCTCTTTTTGCCCAAGAAAAATACGAAGAAATTTTGGAAGGTTTCTTGAACAGCTATTATGAAACAGGTTATTTGCCAAAATGGCTTTCACCAGATGAACGAGGAATGATGCCTGGTACTTTGATTGATGCAGTGATTGCAGATGCTGCGGTAAAAGGGATACGAACAGATTTAATGTCTGAGTTTTTAGAAGCAATGATAAAAGGTGCAGAAATTCCTAGCGAAAAAGAAAACTATGGACGACAAGGAACCAAAGATTATTTAAAACATGGTTATGTTCCTATTACTCATCATGAATCAGTAAACCATACATTGGATTATGCTTATAGCGACTTTTGTATCAGCCAAGTCGCCGAGGTACTCGATGCAGCTTTTGAAAAAGAAAAGTATCGAACACGCTCCCTTAATTATCAAAAAATCTTTGATAACGAAACTGGCTTTATGCGAGGAAAAGACAAACAAGACCAGTTCAGAAAAGAATTTGACCCGATTCGGTGGGGAACGGATTACGCAGAAGGAAGCGCATGGCAAAGCAGTTTTGCCGTTTATCATGATTTCAATGGACTGATCCAATTAACCTCGCAAGAAGCATTTAAGAAACAATTGATCAAACTTTGTAATCAAGCTCCTTATTTTTCAGTTGGCGGTTATGGGATGGAAATCCATGAAATGAGCGAAATGGCGGCAATGGAATTTGGCCAGTTGGCGATTTCTAATCAACCTAGTTTTCATTTTCCTTACCTATTCACTTATCTTGACCAGCCAGAAATGGCACAGCCGCTTTTGAAACAATTGATGACGCAAGCGTTTGATCATTCTGTCTCGGGCTACCCTGGTGATGAAGATAACGGCAGCATGGCGGGCTGGTTTCTTTTTAATGCGATGGGCTTTTATCCAGTTACTCCCGGTACAGGCGAATATGTGATTGGATTGCCGTTGATGGATAAGATGACTTTAACATTCTCAAATAATAAAAAGTTGCAGATCACTGCTGCACCAAATCAGCCGCAACAACAATTTATCCATCAAATCAAACGAAATGACGAGATTTACCGCAAACTTTTTTTCACCCATGATGATTTGTTAAAAGGCGGATCGATCCACTATCATTTGGGGATCGTCCCTAATCCAGAAGCTTTTGAAAGCAAAGAAAAACCTTATTCAGTCACTAAAAATTTGGAAAAATAGTAAAAAAACCCACCTATACACGTATTCCGTTCGTTGTACAGGTGGGCATTTGCTGCATTTTTTATCCGCTTGTTTTACTAACTAGAAAGAATCACGAAAATCTTTTGGTGTTTGTCCAGTAAGTTTTTTAAAGAGTCTGGAAAAGTAAGTCGTATTCGTATAGCCTACTTCATTGGCTATTTCATTGACATTTTTCTCACTATGCAAAAGAAGCCATTTTGCTTGCTCTATCCGAAAATGATTCAAATAAGCAGAAAAACTTTTCTTTGTTTCTTTTTTGAATAGCTGGCCTAAGTACATCACATTCAAATGAAGGGTTTCAGCAACATTCTTAAGTGTCAAAGCCTCTTGATACTGTTCATGCAAAATATCCAGTACATTTTTGACATTTTTACTATATGCTTTTTGCGCCTGCTGTCTTTTTAAAAGCGAAAGAATCAATTCTTGCAGCTCATGGACCGTTTCCGCTTGATTGATACACTGAATACCTTTCAAGTATTCTTCATCTTCCAAATTTGCTAATTCCCGCTGCACATCCATTAAAAGCAAGAAAGTGAAATGACGGACATCTTCAGGGGCGAATGCGAAAGAATGAAACTGATCAAAAAATTCATGGATCATTTTTTCTGCATAATCGATTTGTTTCTTTTGAAGAGCACGACTGAATGCAAGAAAATCGATTGTCTGATCATCCAAACGTTCAATAGTAGAGTAAAAGATCCTGCACTGTCTTTCCCCGTAAAATTGATGCAGTTTCAGATTATCCTTGGCACGCTGGTAGGTTTCTGGCAGCTGATCGATATCTTCTGTTTCCTCTCCTACACTGATCAGCCAATTTTCTTTATGAGCAACTTCTGAAAAATCACGACAAAAACATTCTGCTTGTCGTTTAGACAACAAAATCGTGAATACTTGCTGTTCACCGTAATTTCGCTGATAGTAAAACTTTTCCTTGTTGTCCTTAAGCCAATTCAAGATCGGCTGTTCTTCTTCTCGAGGAATCTGAGCTAGCAATATGCGATAACTTTGATTGGTGCAGATCGACCGCATCAATTCTTCTTCGCTTTCTTCATCTAGTTCTTCATTCAACCACTGACTGAACAAGACTTCTTGATAAATTTCCTGCTGGTTTTTCTGTTTTTTTCGCTGGTCTAAACGATGTTTCACTTTTGTCAAACTATCGATCAATTCGATTTTATTGACTGGTTTCATTAGGTAATTGACTGCTCCAAGCTGCAGCCCGCTTTTTAAATAATCGAATTTTTGATAACCGGATAAAATAATAAATTCAAAATACTGCTGCTCTTTCTGGGCTGCTTCAATAAATTCCAAGCCATTTATTTCCGGCATGGTAACATCTGTGATCACAAGATCGATGCTGTTTTTTTCCATAGCAGCCAATCCCGCCAACGCACTTTCTGCCACAGCTGTCACTTCAAATCCCAATGCTTGCCAATCCACGATTTTTTTCAGTCCATTCAAAATCATGTATTCATCATCTACTAATAACACGCTATACATGCCCAGCCTCCACCTTTCTAAAAGTAATCTGAATTGTCAATCCACCTTCTTTGTTGTTATACAATTGCAGTTCACAGCTTTTCCCAAAATAAGCATGCAGCCGTTCATAGACATTTTGGATACCAATAGATTGATTCGTCTGCCTTTTAGGATCGGCCAGGCGCTGTTCAATCAGCTGCAGTTGTTCTTCTGTTATGCCTTTCCCATTATCTTTGATTTGGATAACAACTTTATTTTGTTCACAATAAGCTTTAACACTCAAAGCATTATCATGGCGAGTAAAATCGATCCCATGTTTAAAATAGTTTTCTACTAGCGGCTGAATAGCAAATTTAGGCAGCTGCAGATCCTTTAATGCCGGCTCAATGGTAAAGTGATACGCGACACGATTCGGATACCGCATTTGATAAAGATAGACATACTTTTCGCAAAAACTTAATTCTTCTGCTAACGTCGTTGTCTGTTCCTGCGTTATGTTGTTTCGCAAAAGTGCGGAGAACGCATAAACGACATCAGCTAATTCTTCGCTCCCCTCACTCAGCGCGTACATTCGAATATATTCTAATGTATTGTACAAAAAATGTGGATTGATCTGCGCTTGAAGCGCGCGCATATGCGCATCTTGTTGTTTGATTTTTAATTTATAGATATCTTCTACATAACGATCAAGACTATCCAGCATGTGATTAATTCCTTCTGAAAGGTCACGCAGCTCATATTCCGTCTGATCCAAGTCGATCCGCGTGTCAAGATTTCCTTTAGAGGTTTCTGACATTTCATGCATAATAATCTCAATTTGCTGCGAGTAGCGTTTAAAGGTTTGGTACAAAAAAAGCAGCAGCAAGTTATCCAATAAAATAACCCCAACGATCAATGGTGCTAAGTTTTTAAGGGTTTCACTCGTCAATTTTTGTCTGTCTAGTAATGCGAGTATCCGATATTCACCAGTCAATTTCTGATATTGCACGATATTTTGATCAGAGAAAGTTTCAATAGGCAGACTAGAATTCTTTTGCAATCCTGATGTGACTGCTTTTTCCTGTTGATCGATCTTGCGTTTCGTTATTCCACTGTCATGAAATGTGTACAAACGATTGGCCGTTCCTGAAATCATATAAAGGGACAGACCGCCGAATGTATTCAAATTTTCTAGACTGCTCTCCAAGTTCTTTTTTTGGAATCCTACAAACAAACTGCCCAGTTCACTTCCTCCTTGCGTGATCGGCATCTTTATATAAAAAGCATTCATCAAGTCAGGTGTTCCTTTTTTTATTGAACCGCCTTTATGGTAAATAGAAGATTCAAAGTACTCCGGCACTTGGTTCAACACAATGTAAATCGTCTGAAGCTCTTCATAGTCCACGTACATATCTTTGATTTGATTCGAAAAAGAAAGCAGATCTTTCGATTCATTCTGCTGCTGATAAAGGTACATCAAATACTCATCGATTGGTTTTGTCAAATACGTCGTTACATTTTCGATTTTGTCCGTATTTCCCAAAAGCTGGTCTTTAATGATCCTGCTCAGTGTCGTTTTGTCATCCAGCATTCTGCTTGTCGTCTGCAAGGCCTTCTTTGGCAGCATTTTCTGCCTGTCTTTGATTTTGGCGCCACGTATGCATACTGATGATTACTGCGGCAATCGTGGTTAAAGAAAGCATGACAAACGCATATTTTCTCAACAGCCGATTCAACAGTGTACCTTTAGAAAACAAAATACGAAATGGATTTTTACTCATAATTTTCCAAACGCCTATCTAATTCAACCAGCCACTTTTTGACTGCAAATTGATTCCAAATAACAACTAAGCCAGCAAAACCAAACAAAATCAAGCCTTTGTATTGCCAGGTAAACCAGAAAAGCACCCCATTTCCAATAATGATCTTCAAAAAAGCACCAAAATCAGAAAAACTTGAGATCACACTTAGCTTCAATAAATCAGTAAAAGACATTTCATATTGACACGCTAAAATAACCCCTTGATGAAACGCTGTCCAGCCATAGGCCATTGTAAACAACAGTATAAAATCGACCATCAAAAAAGCTAAGCCTTTGATTTGAAGCGAAAGATATAAATTGTAAATGAGCAGCAGAGAAAAAAGTACAAAAAGACCAAAAAATTGATTGCTGCGGATAAATGTTTCTTTATATATCTTCCAGCTTTTTCCAAATGACATTTCTTTTGGTTCGAAACCGCATTCAAAAAACAGCGCATTAACGGTCATCCACGCTGGCCCTACCCCGAAAATAATTGCTCCTATACTGCTGAACAGCCAGAAAAAAAGCGAAAGTTTGACGATTGTCCAAATACGTATAAAAAGAGTTTCTAATGCTTTACCTGCCATTTTTTACCACCATCCTTCACTTGAGATTATACAGAAATAAAAATAAAGACAGAACCTTCCTACCTCAAAAAACAAGTGATTTGCCACATTGTCCTTGAGACAGAAACGTTCTGTCTGTTAATGATCAAGCACTTGCTTGAAACTCATCGAATTGACGCTGCATCTCTTTCAATACTTTCTCATAACCGGCTTTTTGCAATGCTTCATTTAATTTAGGCAGTGTTTCGTCCGGGTCAACAGTTCCTGTATTCACGCCATCCAGATATTGGCTCATCACATTCGAGATATTACTGATTTCTGTTTTGACGCTGTCTGTATTGAAGCTGAATCCTAAAATAGGAGAAGTTTCTGCCTCTTCGATTGATTGATCTCTTTTTTCGATCATTTCATCGGTAATAGAATCTTGCGTATATAAGATACGATTATTCCCAGTATTCCACGCTGCCATATGATTATTCGGCTTGTAGCCGTCTAATAATTTGATTTTATCTTCCGCATCTGGCAATTTTTCCCAAGCCTCTCCTTCGACACCCCATACTAAGCCGTTCAATAGTTCTGCATCGCTATTCAGCAATCCTAAAAATTCGACTGCTTTTTCTTTGTTTTTCGATGTATTCGAAACAACAAAATTGGCCATCTGTGCTTGTGCCGTTGATTTCAATGGAACGGTGATGGATTTAGAAACAAGTTCCTGGTTTGCTGCATTCGTCAAAATCGTATCACCATAATCATAAGGTCCTTGTGTTTCTCCTCGCATAAGCCAAGTATTGCCTTCTAAAGGATAATCGCGGTTGCTTGTCGCCGCATCTTTAGGAATAAGTCCTGCTTGATACCAGCTGTGCATTGTTCGTAATAAATTAATATAGTCTTCATTCTCATATTGATTGATGATTTTTGTTTTGTCTCCGTTCAAGTCGACTGCAAAGGGTAAAGTATTCCCCAATGGATAATCGAAGTCTCCTTGGACTTTAAACCCTTGTCCGATAGCAAAAGCTGCTGTATTTGGTTCTTTTTCGTGAAAAGCTTTTAGTACAGATTCTGCATCAGCATAAGATTCAATACCATCAATAGATAAGTTGTATTTGTCTAAAAGTGCTTTGTTAAAGGTCAATACTTGTTGTGCGAAAACATTCCCATTGACTGGAAAAGCATATAATTTTCCATTGACCAGGTTTCCTTTGATGTAAGCTTCATCTAAGTCATCATAGGCTTTTTTGGCATATTTAGGCGCAAGTTCTGTCAAATCAGCAAATGCACCTTTTTGCGCATTCGAAACGTAATTATTCGCAAAAGCGATATCATAGTTTTCTCCTGAAGAAATGATGACATTCATTTTTTTCTCGTAGTCACCCCAACCGATATAGTTGATATTGACTTTTACGCCCATCTCTTTTTCGATACGTTTATTGGCAATCTCCAATAATTTATCATAGTTTTCAGGTTTGTCGCCAATTTGATACATTTGCAGTGTTGTCACATCATTTGCCTCTGCGCTGTTCGATTTGTCTGAATTTCCGCATGCTGCCAAACTTCCTGTTAATAATGCCGAAACCCCAAATAACGCTGCCTTCTTCCATAACTTCATTTCTTTCATTCCTCCCTTTTATTGGTTGAAACTATTCTTTCACGCCGCCGATCGTCAATCCTTTAACAAAATGTTTCTGGAAAAATGGATAAGTAATCGCGATCGGAAGAGTTGAAATCACTACGATTGCCATACGCGCTGATTCTCCCGGAACAGAAGCTAGACCGCCAGCTAATTGGCTCCCGGCACCTGAATTTTGGGTCAGATATTGGATGTTGCTTTGGATTTTCATCAAAAGATACTGCAATGGTACAAGTTTATCATCTTGGATATATAAAAGTGCATTAAACCAATCATTCCAATAACCTAATGCAGCAAATAAACTGATTGTTGCAATTCCAGGTACTGCGAGCGGTAAAACGATTTGAATAAAAATCCTCAACTCACTTGCACCATCGATCCGTGCAGATTCAATAATCGAATCTGAAACAGAACGTTTAAAAAATGTTCGCATCACAATGATATTGAACGGACTGACTGCCATGGGCAAAATCAACGCCCAAATCGTATCTTTCAACTGAAGCAAGTTAGTCATCACTAAATAATTTGCCACCATCCCTGGAGAAAAAAGCATCGTAATCAAACATACTACAGTGAAAAAACGGCGAAATGGAAAATTTGAACGCGAGATCGCATAAGCATAAAGCGAAGTCGCTGTACTATTGATCAGCGTTCCTACAACTGTCACCAAAATCGTTACAAACAAGGATTGGATGATTTTCGCCTGCATTTGGTCAAAAAGATACGTGTAGCCAAATGTACTGAATTCTTTCGGCCAAAAACGATAACCATTTACTGCCAGAGAAGACTCATTTGTCAAAGAAATAACTATGACGAATACAAAAGGCAAAATACAAGAAACCGCAAATAAAGCAATCATGATATTCGAGAAGATATTCATTGGTCTATTAAATCCGCGCACTTGTACATGCGCCACTTTTTTCTTCATCTTCTTCCTCCTTAAAACAATGCAGAGTCGCTGTCAAGCCGCCGTGCTGCTGCATTCGTGATCAACAAAAGTAAAAGTCCTACAACCGATTGATACAATCCTGCTGCAGCTGTCATGCCAAAATCCCCCGTAGCCGTCAAGCCGTTATAGATATAAGTATCCAATACCTGTGTGACATCATAAAGCGCCCCGGAATTTCGAGGAATGTTGAAAAACAGGCCAAAATCTGCGCGGAAAATGTTTCCGACTGCCAAAATCGTCAGGATCGTCATCAATGGAACCAATTGCGGGATCGTTACATGCTTGATTTGCTGCCATTTACTTGCCCCATCTACTTTTGCCGCCTCATAATATGTAGGATCAATACCCATGACAGAAGCAAAATAAATAATACTGTTATATCCGATTCCTTTCCATGTACCAATAAAGACAAGAATAAACGGCCAATATTTCGGCTCATTATACCAGTTGATCGGTGTGCCTCCATGACCTGTTATCCATTGGTTAAAAATCCCTTTATCTGGGCTTAGAAAAGCATACACAAAATAGCTGATAATGACCCATGATAAAAAATAAGGAAGCAGCGACATCGTTTGATAGACTTTGACTAGCCGCTTGTTTCTGATCTCACTCATCACGATGGCAAAAACGACAGAAATAATCAAATTAAGTGTAATAAATGCTGCATTATACAAAATCGTGTTTTTTGTAATCAAAAATGCTTGATCTGAGGCAAATAAAAATTTGAAATTGTCCCAGCCTACCCAAGGACTTTCTTTCAAACTAGCCATAAACCCATCCGGAGAAATATGGAAATTTTTAAACGCTACGACATTCGCTAACACTGGGATATAAAAGAAAAAAATCATCCAGATCAGACCCGGAACTGCCATGAGCGTCAATGCTTTATATCGCCAAAGCTGCCGAAAAAAATGTTCTGTGCTTTTTTTCATGGGAAAACTCCTTTCTTCTTCACTTGAATAATAGCGCTTACAACTAAAATAAGAAATAAACAAAGTATAGGGAAAACTATACAAAATATAGAGTCCCTATTTCCCAAAACTAAATCCACAAAAAAAGCTTAGCTTCTTTTCAATCAGCATTTCTCAAAAAATATCTCACTTTTTGTGCTGTTTGTTTTAGAAACTAAGCTTTCTTGGTTATTCTGTTTTCAATTTAACTGTTGATCAACGTTCCTTCAATTTCGCCAACTCGTCTTCTGTCAGCGGGCGGTATTCTCCTTTTGCTAAATCCTCTGGCAGAGTGAGTGCGCCCATTCGCAAACGTTTCAAGTACAAGACTTCTTTTCCGACCGCTTTTACCATCCGTTTGACTTGGTGGAATTTTCCTTCGTGGATAATCAGCCGAATTTCTGATTGATCATTTTCTGTGTCTACCGCATCAATGAATAATTCTGCTGGCATTGCCTGTTCGTCGCCTATTGCCACACCTTCAGCAAAAAGCTGCTGATCTTCTTCTGTCATGATTCCTGAAACAAGTGCATAGTATTCTTTTTCCACATGTTTTTTGGGCGAAAGCAATTGATGCGCAAGCACGCCGTCATTTGTCAAAACTAAAAGCCCTTCTGTGTCCTTATCCAATCTGCCTACAGGAAACAAATCTTCCCGATAGTCTTCATCTGAAAGTAAATCAACCACCGTCTGATCATAGTTATCTACAGTAGCAGAAATGACACCATCTGGTTTATGCAAAACATAATAAAAATATTTCTGATAAAAAATCTGTTCTCCATCTGCAACAATACTGTCTTGATTTTCATCAATTTGGAATTTGTCGCTTTTTACAACTTCTCCATTTACTTGGACTTGTCCTTTTTTGATCAGTTGTTTGACTTCTTTGCGGCTTCCTAACCCTGAAGCAGCTAAAAATTTATCTAAACGCATAGTATCCCCTCTACTTGATCCGTAATTTATGTCGCAGGCGAACCATCCCGCTGCCTAATAATTTTTCTGCCAAGCGGAGTTTCAATGCCAGATAGCCATAGACAGCTCCGCCGATCCCTGCTACAAAGACAACCAGAAGCAAGGACTGGAATTTGCTTTCTTGGCTTAAAAATAATCCGAAAAACTGTTTGGCAATAAAAGCTGCTGCAAGCATGATCATCGACAAAATAAAAATCAACAACGTTCTTCTTAAAACAAACGATGCTTTGAAACGAGCGACTTTTTGCATTTTTCTTAGTATCAAATAACAAGAAACAGCAAAACCGATAATCGTAGCAGTCAATGGACCATATACTTCAAATAACATGATTGCTGGATATTGAAGAATCAATTTGATCAAAAATCCAACACCAAGATATTTCATTGCTGCTTTATTTTCGAACATCCCTTGAAGCATATTCGACGCTAACATATAAAGTCCTAAAAAGAGACCCGCAAAACTTGCCTGGACCAACACGCTGCTTCCTAACGCGTCTGGAGCATAAAATAAAGTATTCAATGGATACGCCAACAAAATCATGCCGAAAGCTGCTGGAAACATCACAAATGAGAATAACTGAAGATTATCACTAGTCAGTTTTGCTAATCCGCGGCGGTCTTTCAAAGTAATCGCTTCGGTGATCAGCGGTAGTCCTGTATAGGCAATCGATGTGGCTAAAGCAATCACGACCATTGTCAATTTATCTGGATTGGCGCTGAAAATAGAAAACAAATCTAAAAGCTGTGCATTAGAATAATCCGTAGTACTTCCCATGATCCGAATAAATGTAAACTGATCGACCAATTTAAATAACGTGACTCCTGATCCTACGATGATGAAAGGAATCGCTTCTTTGATCGTATCTATTAATAATTCTTTCGTTTCGACAGTTATTTTTCCTGCACTATGCTCAATAAATACATCCATGCGGAGCTTTTGCTTTTGTAAATAATAGACAAGTACACCCAAGCTTGCCAGCATCCCGATAAATGCAGCAAATGTAGAATGAGTGACTGCTGTGACATAATCGCCTTGGACTACTTTCATGATAATGAAGGTAGAAAGCAGCATATAAAAAATCCGAGCAATTTGCTCAACGATCTGAGATAACGCATAAGGCATCATCTCCTGATTTCCCTGGAAGTATCCCCGGATAACACTCATGATAGGAAAAACTAAAATCGCGATACTTAATGAACGCATGGTCGGGATCAATTCTTCTCCGCCGCCTGAAGCTTGAGCCAGCCACGGTGAAGCTATGTACATAAATAACGCAAATACGAGTCCCAAGCCCCCCATCATCTGCAAAGCTCGAATGAATAATTTTCGAGAAGTACCATATTCATTCAATGAATTATAACGTGCTGTCTGCTTCGCGATTGCTGCAGGAATGCCTGCGGTCGAAACGAGTAAAAAAAGCGCATAGATATTGTACCCCATATTGAACAAACCATTGGCCGCCTTGGCATTTTCGCCCATCCAAGCATACCAAGGAATGATGTAAACAGCGCCGAGCAAGCGTGATAAGATATTGCTGGCTGTCATCCAGGCAGAACCTCTAGCCATTTTTTCTTGATTTGTTAACTTTTCTGTTGCTGGTTGTCTGTGACTATTCATCTGATGAGATCCCAACTTTCTTCGAAACATTATCCCCATTTTAATTGGAAAAATGGAAACTGGCAATCTATTTTACTGGTATTTTAATGAATAATTTTTCTTAAAGAATTCGTTTTCTTGTATAAACAAGGCATATTCGCCTTTCGTTTAACCTTATGGATGCTGTTTTTCCTCGCCATGAAGCAGGTTGACTTATGTCCCAGACCCTATGCTATAATAAATTATTATCAATGAAACGAGAGGTGTTTAAATGAGTTTCACTTTAGAAGATATCCGTGAATTGCTGTTAAAAGAACAATTGTTGAAGGAATTTGTTTCTGAACAAGGCTGGCATCTTGAATTGCCGGAAACGTTCAATTTCACTCGCTTGAGTTATGATTCACGGCAAGTAGATGCCTCTACTTTATTTTTTTGCAAAGGGTTGAATTTTAAAGAAGAATACCTAGATTCAGCGATTGAGCAAGGTTTACGCTTTTATGTAGCTGAAGAACCTTATGAAAATAAAGCATCTGGTATTATTGTAACAGATATCCGCAAAGCGATGGCAGTTTTAGCGATGGCTTTTTATGACTACCCGCAAAATAAAATGAAGCTGATCGGTTTTACCGGAACAAAAGGAAAAACGACTGCTGCTTATTTTACGAAGTCGATTTTAGACCAGACTACCCAAAAGAAAACAGCATTATTTTCAACAATGAATACAACGCTTGATGGAACGACTTATTTCAAGTCTAATCTAACGACACCGGAGTCACTTGATCTTTATCGCATGATGGCTGAAGCGGCTGCGAATGGTATGACACATTTAGTGATGGAAGTTTCTTCCCAAGCATACAAAACACAGCGCGTTTACGGACTGACATTTGATGTTGGGATTTTCCTAAATATCTCACCAGATCATATCAGCCCAATCGAGCATCCGACATTTGATGATTATTTCTATTGCAAACGTCAACTAATCTTGAATTCAAGGATTGCAGTCTTGCACCATGAAAGTGATCATTTTCCTTTATTGAAAGAAACAGCAGAGATCAATGTGATTCCATACATCACTTACGGACGTGAAGACGGCAGTATGTATCAAGTGACTTCTTTAGACGGACCATCTCATCCCTTCTCGATTACTGCCCATGATTCTCGTTTGCCAATCAATGGAACCTACGATATTTTGCTGGCAGGAGATTTTAACCAAGAAAATGCTTCAAGTGCTGTGATTGCTGCTGCACTAGTCGGGGCAACAATCGAGGACAGTCAAGAAGGATTGAAAAATGCACGGGTGCCCGGACGCATGGATCAGCTGATACGCAAAAACGGCGCGCATGTGTACGTTGATTATGCGCACAATTATCTAAGTTTGAAAACATTGCTGAACTTTGCCAAAGAAGAACATCCAGAAGGCCGCGTCATCGTTGTTTTAGGCAGTCCTGGAAACAAAGCAATCTCTAGACGTGCAGACTTTGGAAAAGTGTTATCAGAAGGTGCAGATATTGTTTATCTGACAGCGGATGATCCAGCTTTTGAAGATCCAATGAAAATCGCAGAGGAAATTGCTGCGGCAGTCACAAATGATGAATTAGTTATCAATTACGAAATTGATCGAACAAAAGCAATCGAACAAGCTTTACTGGAAAGTCTTCCAGAAGATTCTGTGATCATTGCCGGAAAAGGCGTTGATCCTTATCAAAAAGTCAACGGTGTCGATGTGCCTTATGAAGGAGATTATCACGTTGCAAAACGCCTGATTGAATCAGGCTTATAAGAAACAAACCATACTATAAAAGAGACTGGACATTGGATGTCCAGTCTCTTTTAGGTTGCGCATAAAGGGATTAAAAATGTAAGAGGCTGTTTCGCGACTTTTAGATAAACGTTGTTCACAAAGCTGTCCTTCGGCATTAAGCTTTTATCAGCTGAAATGTGAAAAGCCATTTCTGCTGATAAAAGAGTCTTAACGCTCAGGCCAGAGCGCTTTGTTCACAACCTCTTAGTTCGCCACAATATTCACTAGTTTATTTGGAACTACAATGACTTTACGGATTGTTTTTCCTTCGATTTGCGCTTGAATAGTTTCATCTGCAAGTGCTGCTTTTTCCAGCTCTTCTTTTGGCAGATCACGTGATACACTGACTTTTGCACGAACTTTTCCGTTTACTTGGAAAACAACTTCGATTTCATCTTCTACTAATGCTGCTTCGTCATAAGTTGGCCAAGGTACATAAGCAAGACTTTCTTCATTGCCAAGGATCGCCCATAGTTCTTCGCCGATATGAGGAGCAATCGGTGCAAGAAGCTGTACAAAACCTTCCACATATTCATAAGGTAACGCATCTGTTTTGTAGGCTTCATTGACAAAGACCATCAATTGAGAAATGGCTGTGTTGAAGTGAAGATTTGCGTAATCTTCCGTCACTTTTTTCACTGTCTGATTGTAGACTTTTGTCAGTTTCCCGTCGTTCAGTGTTGTAATACGGTCACGCATCTTGTTGTCTTCGTCAACGATCAAACGCCATGTTCTGTCTAAGAATTTACGGCTTCCTTCAAGACCGTTTTCGCTCCATGCGATTGCAGCATCTAAAGGACCCATGAACATTTCATAAAGACGTAATGTATCTGCTCCGTATTGTTCGACAACATCATCTGGATTTACAACGTTGCCGCGTGATTTAGACATTTTTTCGTTGTTTTCACCTAAAATCATTCCTTGATTGTACAATTTTTGGAATGGTTCTTTTGTTGGAACTACGCCGATATCATATAGGAATTTGTGCCAGAATCGTGCATAAAGCAGGTGAAGCACTGCATGTTCTGCGCCTCCGATATAGATATCCACTGGCAGCCAGCGTTCAAGTTTTTTGTAGTCAGCGATCTCTGTTTTATTATGAGGATCGATATAACGCAAGTAGTACCATGAACTTCCTGCCCACTGCGGCATCGTGTTTGTTTCGCGGCGGCCTTTTTTACCTGTTTCAGGATCAGTTACATTGACCCAATCAGCGATATTTGCTAATGGTGATTCACCGGTGCCGCTTGGTTTGATATTGTCTGCTTTTGGTAAACGTAAAGGCAGTTCTTCTTCTGGCAGCGCTGTTGTTGTGCCGTCTTCCCAATGAATGATCGGGATTGGCTCACCCCAGTAACGTTGACGTGAGAATAACCAGTCTCTCAAACGGTAGCTGACTTCTTTTTTACCAACATTATGTTCTTCTAACCATCCAGTCATTTTCTCGATTGCTTCTTCTTTGTTCAAACCATCAAGAAATTCAGAATTGATGTGTGCGCCGTCTTCTGTGTAAGCTTCTTTTTCGACGTCTCCGCCTTCGATAACTGGCAAGATTTCTAAACCATATACTTTCGCAAATTCATGGTCGCGTTCGTCATGAGCTGGAACAGCCATGATTGCACCAGTTCCATAAGAAGCTAAAACGTAATCAGCAATCCAGATCGGAATCTCTTTTCCATTTGCCGGATTGATGGCATATGAACCAGTAAATACACCTGTTTTTTCTTTTGAAAGATCTGTACGTGTCAAATCTGATTTTTTCGCTGTTTTTTCAATATATGCTTCAACAGCTTCTTTTTGTTCAGGTGTTGTGATTTCTTTTACTAGATCCAATTCTGGTGCTAATACTGTATATGTTGCACCAAACAATGTATCTGGTCGTGTCGTGAACGCTGTAAATGCTTTGTCTGTTCCTGAAACTTTGAACTCCACGTTTGCACCGACAGAACGGCCGATCCAGTTACGCTGCATTTCTTTGATGTTTTCTGGCCAGTCGACTAATTCCAAATCATCGATTAGACGATCTGCGTAAGCAGTGATTTTCAGCATCCATTGGCGCATTGGTTTTCTGATAACATCGTATCCGCCGCGCTCGCTCTTGCCGTCGATTACTTCTTCGTTAGAGATAACCGTTCCAAGTTCAGGAACCCAGTTTACGGCAACTTCTGCTTCATAAGCTAACCCTTTTTCATAAAGTTTTGTGAAAATCCACTGTGTCCATTTGTAGTATTCAGGATCTGTTGTGTTGACTTCGCGATTCCAGTCATAACTAAAACCTAACGAATTGATTTGTCGTTTAAATGTTTCGATATTTTTTTTCGTAAATTCAGCTGGGTCATTCCCTGTATCCAGTGCATACTGTTCCGCTGGAAGACCAAAAGCATCCCAACCCATTGGATGTAGAACATTGTATCCTTGGCTTCGTTTCATTCTAGAAAGAATATCTGTTGCTGTATAGCCCTCTGGATGTCCTACATGCAGGCCTTGACCTGAAGGATATGGAAACATATCTAGTGCGTAGAATTTTGGCTTTTCTTGATCGTCACGAGTGTTGAATGTATTGTTCTTTGCCCAATATTTTTGCCATTTTTTTTCGATCTCTTTGTGATTGTAGCTCATTGTACACCCTCCTGTTAGTCCTTGATTCGCTGTCATATGATGAAAATAAAAAAACGCCCTATAAAAAGAATTCTCTTTCTATAGGACGCAGAATCACGTGGTACCACCTAATATTCGCCTCATTTACAGATACATCGAAATAGGATATATCAAAATAAGACCTCTTACGTTATAACGATCGTCACCGCAGACGCTTACTCCCATGTTCAGCTACTGCAACTCAAAGGCGAGTTCAAAAGTTTCCGTACACATTCACACCAGCCATGTGCTCTCTTTAACTTCCAGCTTTTTACTACTTCCTTTTCAAAAGTTGTTTTATTTAAGTAGCTTCATAGTAACAAAAAAGGGAAAGAAATTCAATTGTTAAATAGAGGTTGTGAACAAAGCGCTCTGACTTGAGCGTTAAGACTCTTTTCGCCTGGAAAATAGCTCTTCATATTTTTCAGGCGGAAAGCTTAATGCCGAAGGACAGCTTTGTGAACACCGTTTAAGAAGAGGTTGTGAAAATGATGCTCTGCTTCAAGAATTAAGAATGTCAAATTAGAAATAGCTTCTCATATTTTTAATTTGGCAGACTTAATTCCGCAGAAGCAGTCATTTGAACACCGTTTAAGAAGAGGTCGTGAGCTCAGTGTCCTGCTTTGAGCAATAAGAAGAATTTTTCGAAAGTCGCTTTCCAGACTTTTGCGAAAATTAAACTTATTGCCGAGAAGCAGCTGAGCGAACACCGTTTACACAGAGGTTGTTTTCTCAGTGTTCTGATCCGAGCGTTAAGACTCTTTTCTAAGGGGAAACAGCTTTTCATGTTTGCCCTTAGAAAAGCTTAACGCCGAGGATAAACTGAGAAAATACCGTTTATGAAGAGATCGTGAAAGAACCGTTCTGCTTCAAGCAGTAATTAAGAAGCAGATTCGTGAAAGCACCACAAAAAAACACGCTTCTTTCGAAGAAGCGTGTTCCAATTGCTTATTTAGCCACGATCAAACTTTGCCCTGGATAAATGAAATTGTTTTTGATGTTGTTCCATTCGATCAATTGAGCCATTGAGATATTGTGTTTGTCCGCAACTCCCCAAACAGATTCACCGGATTGTACAGTATATCTTTTCTCACCAGTTGAAGCAGTTGGCTGTGATTGCGCTTGGCCTTTGCCAACGATTACTTTTTGACCTGGATAAATGAAATTGTTCTTGATGTTGTTCCATTGGATGAACTGATCTGTCGTGATGTTATGTTTATTCGCAACACTCCAGACTGATTCGCCAGCTTTTACCGTATACGTTTTGTCCCCTGTAGATGACGTCGACGTATTTGGTGTTGTTGTTGATGGTGTTGTTGGTTTTGCAGTATTTGTATTTGTTGTTGTATTATTTGAAACTGCAGAACCGCCTTTGATCACTAATTTTTGTCCTGGATAAATGAAATTGTTCTTGATGTTGTTCCATTGAATCAATTGATCCATGGTAATGCCATTTTTATTAGCGACGCTCCAGACTGATTCACCAGCTTTTACTGTATAAGTTCCAGTGCTGCTTGCGTTGGAATTATTTGTATTTGCTGCATTTGAGTTATTCGTCGTTGTATTTGTCGATGTATTGTTTGATCCACCGCTTTTGACTACTAATTTTTGGCCTGGGTAAATGAAATTGTTCTTGATATTATTCCATTGGATCAGCTGATTCATTGAGATGCCATGTTTATTGGAAACACTCCATACAGAATCTCCTGCTTTTACAGTATACGTCGCTCCGGATGCTGTGCTGCCTCCAGTATTGCCAGTACCTGTAGAAGTATTTGTGTTCGATCCTGTATTACCTGTTGAAGAGCCATTGCTGACAACCAATTTTTGGCCTGGATACACAAAGTTATTCTTGATATTATTCCATTGGATCAACTGGTCCATCGTGATTCCATGGGCGTTAGAGATTCCCCAAACAGAGTCGCCGGACTTCACTGTATATGTGCCTGATCCTTGGCTGCCTGAATTATTCGTATTTCCTGTAGAACCAGAACCTGTATTATTGTTGTTATTTGTTGTTGAACCGCCAGATTGAGTGCCTTTAATGGTCAATTTTTGGCCTGGATAAATGAAATTATTTTGGATGTTATTCCATTGGATCAATTGGTCCATCGTGATCCCAAAAGTATTAGAGATCCCCCAAACAGAATCACCAGATTTCACTGTATAGGTTGTATCTGTTGTGGAAGAACCACCTGTATTCCCTGAATTTGAATTATTTGATCCTTGACCTGCATTGCTTCCGCCAGTCGTTGCACCACCGCCTGAATTTCCTGTAGCTGGTGTGTCATATTGTGTTAGGTTGTATGTCGAAATAATATTGTTCAGTTTTGATCCATAAGACGGGTCTGTTGCATACCGTCCAGTCAAACAAGCTGTTGCGTCTCTATAAGAAGAAGTATTGCTTTTCCATGTTCCAGCATAATAATAGCCGTTGCCAAATGAAGTATTGCGCAAAACATATGCATTATCGTTAAAAGATTCGCTGAAAGATGGGTATTGACGGAAAGGTTCTTTTTTTGTGACCCACTGATTATTCAAGTATTCCAAAGTATCCATATAGACAGTTTGGCCCATATAGCTTCCTTTGATACCGAAAAGATTATGGTAAGGTGCTTGAGAAAGTGCACTGCCTCCCCATCCGCTTTCTACAACTGCTTGAGCGATCATGACTGATGCGTATAAATCATTTGCTTGGGCAATCGGCTGTGCATAAGTGGCGATTTCTGTGATAAATGCAGCAGTGTTGATTCTAGCACCAAGTTGCTGAACAGGTACTTCTGTAGCAGAAACGGGTGCTGGTTGCAGTAATGGTACAGCAGCTGAACAGCTCATCATTGCAGTACCAACTAAAGCAGCACCTTTTTTCGCTTTTTGCAAACGAGGGTTGTTTTGCCTTCTTAGTTCTTTTCTCTTAGTATATTCCTTTTCCATTCTCTATCCTCCAACTATGTTATCGTTACTTATAAGTATAACTTTTCTTAATGTTTATTAAAAGTTATTTAAAGAGTTTATTTGTTTTGTAATCATAATGTAATTTAACTGAAATCTAGCCGGATCTATTGAAATCTCTAAAGGTTTTTTTACTATTAGAAATAGCAGCTATGTAACAATTTGTTATAAATTTGAAACAGGAAGCTCTACATTTTTAAGACTGCCTTTTTCTCTTATATAAGTGATGTTATAATATAGCTATTATTTGAAAGAGGAGAACCTTCATGAAAAAAAACTATTACCAAACTGTTGGCGGAATATTGCTGCTGATTTTTCTCTTTCTCGGCTTTATTGTCCGTTTCCATTTGCAGATGCTTGCAGGTTTTGATAAATTTTTTACGCATCTGGTTCGGATCCCTTACCCTTCGATGAATGATTTTTTCCTTTTTGTCACAAAATTTGGGAATCCTTTGAATGCGGCAATCATTTTCCTCTGTTTCTTTTTACTGCTGATGATCAAAAAATATCGGACAGAGGCGTGGTGGTTGGCAATCAATTTTGTTTTGATTGCCGGAGTGCTTAATCCATTGATAAAACTGTATTTTTCTCGTGAACGACCTACGCTCCATCATCTAGTCACAGAACACAGCTATAGTTTTCCCAGCGGACACTCTTTAGGAAGTATGGTCTTATACGGAACATTGATTTTTCTTGCGCCATTGTTCTTTAAAAACAAGCGGACGATCCGTCTCTTCCAGCTTCTCTTTGTATTGATCATATTGACAATCGGGGTCAGCCGGATCTATCTGGGCGTCCATTTTCCAAGTGATATTTTAGGCGGCTATCTTTTAGGCGCATCTTGGCTGTTTTTGACATATCCGATTTATCTCAAACAAACAAACTTTACTTCATGAAAGAAGGACAACTTATGGTATTTCCTTATACAGATGGCAACAAACGATATCATTCTTGGAACTACGCTTTACGTTCCGAATTTGGAGGAAAAATTTTCAAAGTGCCGATTGACGGCGGCTTTGACTGTCCAAACCGTGACGGGACAGTAGCACATGGCGGCTGTACTTTCTGCAGTGTCTCAGGATCAGGCGATATGATCGTTGCCCCAGAAGATCCGCTGCCGATCCAATTCCACAAAGAAATCGATATGATGCATAAAAAATGGCCGAATGTGGATCAATATATCGTTTATTTCCAAAACTTTACCAATACTCACGCTCCCGTCGAAGTCATCCGCGAACGTTTTGAACAGGTAGTAAACTTGCCAGGTGTCGTTGGTTTATCGATTGGAACGCGCCCTGATTGTTTGCCAGATGAAGTCGTGGATTATCTTGCCGAACTGAATGAAAGACTTTATTTATGGGTAGAATTAGGTCTGCAAACGACTTTTGAAGATACTTCTCGTATGATCAACCGAGCCCATGATTATCAGACTTATTTAGACGGTGTGGCAAAACTGCGTAAACACAATATTCGCGTATGTACGCATTTGATCAATGGTTTACCTGGTGAATCTTTGGAAATGATGCGAGAAAATGTCCGCCGAACGATCTTAGACTCAGATATCCAAGGAATCAAACTGCATTTGATGCATTTAATGAGAAAAACTCGGATGCTTCGTGACTATCATGAAGGTAAACTGCAATTGATGAGCCGTCCCGACTATGTAAATGTCGTATGCGACCAACTGGAAATGATCCCTTCTGATATCATTATCCATCGATTGACTGGTGATGCCCCTTGGGATTCTTTGGTCGGACCAAAATGGAGCTTGAAAAAATGGGAAGTGTTGAATGCGATCGATGAAGAATTGATCCGACGCGACAGCTTCCAAGGAAAATATTCAGTACGTTCAGGAAGGGAAGTTTTTAATTAATGCTGCTTACTGCTTTGCACTACAGCCATCAATTATTAAAAGAAACCATCCAGCCCGGAGATTTCGTTGTAGACGCAACGATGGGAAATGGAAATGACACTGCTTTTTTAGCAGAACTCGTTGGACCTTCTGGTGAAGTTTTGGCTTTCGATATCCAAAAACAAGCACTAGAAAATACTGAGAAAAAATTGACCGAATTAGATCTTTTGTCTCAAACAACACTTTTTCCGTTAGGCCATGAACACATCGAATCTGTTCTAGCAGAAGAAACCAAAATATCTGCTGCTGTTTTCAATTTAGGCTACCTGCCAAAAAGTGACAAACAAGTAATCACATTGCCTGATACGACAAAAAAAGCCTTAGATGGACTTTTGCCGCATCTTGTCAGAGGAAGCCGAATCATTTTAGTGGTTTATTATGGTCATGAAGGCGGAATCGATGAACTCACTATGGTAGAAAATTACGCAAAAACCTTGCCCCAAGAAGAATACAGTGTACTGCGTTATGGATTTATCAATCAAAAAAATAATCCTCCAGTATTGTTCTGTATAGAGAAAAAATAAAAAACTGAAAGACAATCGGCTATTTGCTGATTGTCTTTCAGTTTTTTGCAGTATCTTTTTAAATTTTCACATCGTCTTCTAAACGACCATCTTGGATTCTTGCCACTCGATCACAATAATCCAATAACCGCTCATCATGAGTCACCATAACGATTCCTTTATTTTTTTCTTTAGCTTCTCGTGCCAATAGTTTTACCACATCGATCGCTTTCTCTGTATCCAAACTTGCTGTTGGCTCATCTGCTAAAATCACATCGGGTTCATGATACAATGCACAGGCAATCGCCACACGCTGACGTTCCCCGCCAGAAAGATCTCTCGGATAACTATGACGCAAATCTTTGATGTCCAATGTTTCCAAAAGCTGTTCTTTCAATTCTGGCTTTTTGCGTTTTTTATCGACTTTCTCCACCAAACGAAATTGGTCTTCAACTGTCAAAAACGGGACCAGATTGGAACTTTGCAAAATAAACCCGATTTTTTGGAATCTTAGTTTCAGCAGTTGTTTTTTCGATAAATCATTCAAGAGCTGCTCTCCGATTCGGACTTCGCCATCTGTTGGTTTCTGCAAGCCGGCTGCGATGGTCAAAAACGTGCTTTTCCCTGAACCTGATGGACCAATAACTGCTGCAAATTCGCCTGCTTTCACCGCAAAAGATAATTCTTTCAATGCAGTGACTTCTGTATGTTTTTCACCGTATTTTTTACTAACATTCTTCATTTCCAAGACATTCGCCATTTGATTAACCTCCTATCGCAATCAGCGGATCGATTTTTGCGATTGTTCGAATAGAGAACGCACCGCCTGCAATCGCTGAAACTATCAGCAGTACACTAAACAAAATCATTCGCGGATAATTTGTCGCATACGGCATTGAATCCGGCAAAAAGAGCACCGTGATCCCTGTCAAAGCTAAACCGATTGCCACACCTAAAACAGCCAAAATCGTTGTTTGCAGCAACACTGCTTTGGCTAAGAAACTTGTTGGCACACCTTGAACTTTCAAGACGCCAAACATAGCTGTTTTTTGGAGCGTCATGACAAAAATAAAGATTCCTAGAATAAACGCAGCAATAATGATCAAGAAGTAGATCATACCATCAAGGGTCAAGTTTTGCGCACTATATCCTGGCAGTTTTTGGATAAAGTCTTCAATTGCCAAGGCTTCGCTGTCTTCATCCGATGTTTTTACTTTTTGATCATCCTTCGACTTCACGATAAAACCATTGACCATTTTCTGCATCGCTGGATTATCTCCATATTTGATACTGCGCCACGTGTCTAAAGACGTATAGATAACCGGAACAATGTTATAACTGCTTTCAGGAATAAAACCAACGATTTCCAATTCTTCGTCATATTTTCCTGCAGCCAAATGATCGCCTAGTTTAAATCCATCATTTTTCAATGTTTCAGAAGCTACCACTTGGTTTTTATCTGAAAAAGCTTTGCCTTCGATGATTTCAGGTATGATAAATCCATCTTTTTCAATCCCGAACAAGCTTACATTTGTCAGCTCTGCTTTTTCATCTTCAGCTGGACGAATCGACAAAGACTGCTGTCCAATCGGTTGCACTTCTTTGCCCCCTGTGATTGAATCAGCCACTTCTTCCTCTAAAACAGAGACATTCAGATTGCTGTTCGCCTCTTTTGATAAAACAACTGCATCTGCTTTCCATTGGTCGACAGCCAAACGATTTCCCTGAGACAAACCATTGGCTAGACCTGTTAAAATAAATATCAGCCATGCGACCAATACCATAACAAGTACAACTAATACATATCTTCCTTTTGAATAACGGATTTCATTGAATCCTAAAAACATAATTTCACACCTTTCATTTACTCATGTTTCCAATATATAATTTATCACTTGATAAATCAAATTATATATATCGAGTGATAAATGAATTTGCAAAAAGACAGCCTGCAAAATAAGAGGACCGATTTGCAAGCTGTTTTTCTAATGATAAAAATAGGTTTTATTTTTTACTTACTCTTCTGGATTTTCAGAAAGAATCCCATATAACATCAATTGGACAAATTTTGTGATGTCTTTATCCTCTGTTTTTCTTCGGTATGTTCTTTCGACGCTGAGTAATGCACTGACATTATAAAGAACGAAACGAGTGGCATCTGCTGCACAAATATTTTTTTGAAATACAGGCGAGGACTCATTTTTTTCAAAAATCGCAGAAATATTGTCAATATATGTTTGCTTGAAGATTCCATAAAGTACTTTGTTATATTCTGTACCCATTTCCTGCAGCATATCATTCAGCATCAAAAACAGATTTGCCGGATGTTCTTCTAACAGAACCTTGATCAGACGGTGCAGTTTGTCTTCTATCGAATCTGCACTTCTAACGATGGGGGTCAATTTTTTTTGCACGCGTTCTGTTAATTGACTGATAACAGCTATGTAAAGCTCTTTTTTATTTTTAAAGTGGTGGTATAGATTTGGCTGTGTGATGTTCGCTTGCAAGGCAATTTCTCGAGTTGATGTATTCTTGAACCCTTTTGCCATAAAAAGTTCAGATGCAACGGATAAAATCGCTTCATGCGTGCGTGCCAGATCTTCTTTTCGTTTATTTGTTTTTTCCATGCTTCCCCCTCCTGTTCTCTTCATTCTAGCACATTCTTTTTTCAAACCACATAGAAACTAAAATAACAGACATTATTTTTGTGTTTTTTTATAAACACGTCATGTAGGATAAAACGAAAACGATTAACATAAAACCAGCAACAAGAAAGTTGGTGAAAAAGCGTTTCATTAAGGTAAAAAAAGACGTCTTCCCCAGGCACTTACTATTCCAAATTCTTTAGGATGTTCGGCCAACGTTCATCCAGAAACACTGTCAATAGCGATGCCCCCCATCGCTAAAATAGTTTATCTACCTCCATACGAACAACGCAATACATCATTAGAGACCGTTCCATTTTTGTTAAGAAAAAACTGACAAAGATTCTCAATCTAATTGATGCAAGATTTACTTTTGGTGATTCTGATCCAGCGGCAATTATAGATGCAGCCGGATCGGTCTCGCTGATTGATTTTTTGTCCATTTATTTTTGGAAACATGTTACACTTGTGCTGTACATAACAATTATATATATGAGTAGCGAATGGAGAATAGCTTATGTATTATAACCAGATCATTGATAATGACGATCAGCTGATCTATCTGTTTATCCAATTATTTATTGAACGCAATACTGAAAAAATGAGCCTTGCAGCTATTCGGGAAGCGTTACAGATTTCCCCGCATAAGCTGCTGCAGCTTTTTGAAGCGACCCAAAATCTGTCTGCGCGTTTAAATACGTTCTCTCTTTCGGTAAATAAAAAGGAGTGCTTATTAGAAACTGAATCAGCCTTTTCGCTTCAAGATATTTATACCGAATTAGTCAAATCAAGCGTCGGATTCAAATTACTTGAAGAATTATTAGAGTCTCCTTTGTTCTCACTGGAAAATTTTGCCCAAAAAAACTTTATGAGTACCCGAACGATTTATCGAAAAATAACTGGTCTTTCTGGTTGTCTTGATAATTATCATTTATCATTGAATTTACGAAAAAAACATCCAGTATCCGGGGATGAGTATTTCATCCGTTACTTCTATCATTTTCTTTATTGGCAATTATACGGACCTGCTAAAACATATGATTGTCTGACAGACAGCCAAGTTTCTGAATTAGATCACTTGCTGACAGAACACTATCCCTATTACAGAAATATAGACCGCAGCAGATGGCTTCATTATTTTGATCTGTCTCTTAAAAGAATCAGAAACGGCTTTTACTTGTACACATTACCCGATGAGATCAACGGGTTCAAGAATGTTTATATGACTTTTTCCGTTTTTAAGAAACGATTTATTGATCCTGCTGTTTTTCCGAATAAAGCAGACACTTCTGTTAGAGAAAATGAAGCCAGACTTCTTTACTATCTTCTTTCTGTAACAACTACCTATTCGTTTGAGGAAAGCCGTATGCTCCATGCTGAAACACCAAAAATAAGTGCCGAAGTGCAAGATATGGTCCTAGTCATTGTTGAAATGGTAGAAAAACTTTTTCGTATCCAAGCAAGCGATGCAGAGATTTTTTTCTTAGAATTGAATATAATGAATATCCATTCCAAATCTCATATCTATGCTGCAAAAAATAGAGCAGATATTTTTGGGATGCGCAGTTTGGAACCGAAATTAGCTGAATTTTTCCCTGCCTACTATTTTAAAGTTAAGAAAGAATTACTAGCTTCTCCATATAGCGATTCTTTTCAACAGCTCTACCAAGAAAATGAGCGGTTGTTTTTCATCTATTGTCTGCTTATTCGAGAAATCTTAGATAATCATGGCGGCATTCCTTTCCGTATCTTCCTTCAGGCAAAACCTGGTAAGCTGCAAGAAGAATGGCAGAAGCGAAGAGTACGTGATGTGATTGATAATAATATCTGTATCCAATTCGTGGATAATGAACAAGAAGCGGATTTGATCTTAACTGATTATGTGGTGAAAGAAAAGCAAGAAGCAGAAAAATATTATCATTGGCAAACAAAACCAACTGCTAAAGATTGGAAATATATCACCAATTACATCACTCAGTTTCAGAAAAAATATCTTGGTTTCTAGAATACAACAAAAACCCACCCGCAGATGGTTTTGCGGGTGGGTTTGATTTTTTAATAGTTGAAGTAGAGTGTCATTTTCACAACTTCTATTTAAACGGTGTTCACAACATTGCTTCTTCGGAATTAAGTTCAAAAAAGCGAAAAACATGAGAAGCTGTTTTTGCTTTTTTGTCCTTAATTCTTGAAGCAGAACATGTTGCTCACGACCTCTATTCAAAAACAAACTGATTATGATACAACTCTGCATAAAATCCTTCTTGCGCCAACAACTCATGATGGTTTCCTTCTTCAATCACTTCGCCATCTCGCAAGACAACGATTCGGTCAGCATTCAAGATTGTTTTTAGTCGGTGAGCAATCACGAAACTTGTACGTCCTTTGATTGCTTCATCCATTGCTTTTTGGATTTTTGCTTCTGTCACAGTGTCAACATTACTTGTTGCTTCATCTAGGATCAGCAATGCTGGATTTGTGATGATTGTACGTGCAATACTGATCAGCTGCTTCTGACCTGTACTGAACAAGTTGTTTTCTTCTGTGATTTCTGTGTCGTAACCATTATCCAGACTAGTGATGAAATCATGGATATTCGCTTGTTTTGCAGCAGCGATCACTTCTTCATCTGTTGCTTCTGGATTACCAAATGCGATATTCTCGCGGATTGTTCCTGAGAATAAAACAGAGTCTTGGAGAACGATTCCTACGTGTTTACGTAGTTCATCTAAATCTAATTCACGAATATCAGTGTTATCAAAAGTTACTGCACCTTTATTCACATCATAGAATCGATTCAATAGATTCATGATCGTTGTTTTTCCTGAACCTGTCGGACCAACTAGCGCAACCATTTCACCTTTGTTCACATTGATCGATACGTCTTTCAAAATCAAACGATCTGGATCATAACCAAAGTCTACATGTTCCAACGCAAGTTTGCTTTCGATCCCATCAAAGTTCTTACCATTTTCTGGTTTCACTTCTTCCGGCTCATCGAACATTTCATTCAATCGGCGTGCACCTGTAATCGCTAATTGCAGCATGCTGTAACCAGAAGAAATCTGCATCAATGGTTGGTAATACTGTTGTGAATATTGAACAAATGTTACGACTAGTCCTAATGCAACAGAACGTTCCAAGTCGCCATTCAGTGCTAACCATCCGCCAAAGAAGATGACGATGGCTGTATTCACAAGTGACATTCCTTGCATCATTGGGAAAAGAAGACCTGAGTAAACTTGTCCTTTATAAGTTGCTTGGCGCACACTTTTATTATGTTCCAAGAATCCGTCAATTGTTTCTTCTTGCAGACCATTTGTGATGATTACACGTTGTCCGCTGATTTTTTCATCCATATATCCATTCAATTTACCAACTTCTTCTTGTTGAAGATTGACATATTTGCGTGCTTTTTGGATGATCAATACAGCAATCAATACAGCAACGGGCGTCGAAGCAACAGTTGCCCACGCAAGTTCTACGTTTTGACGGAACATCATGATCAAGATCCCAACTAAAAGAACAGCATTTGTGATAAATTGCAGCAATGCTTGGTTCAAACTATTTTGGATGTTATCTAAATCACTCGTAAAACGACTTAAAATCTCGCCATCTTGGTGTGAATCAAAGAAACGGATCGTTAACTTCTCTAATTTGTTAAATAAACCAATACGCATACGGTTCGTCGATTTCCCAACGACTTGCGTAAATAAAATACTGTAAATAAAACTTGCACCACTTGCTAATACATAGAACAAAACAAGTTTCCAGATAACAGATACGAACTTGCTTTTGTCATCGACGCCTTGCATCAAACCAGCTACATAGTTAGCCAGCTCTTGAAAAGCTTCACCTACATATTGCGGAGCTTTGACCTGAAGATATGTGGCAGCAATCACGGACACAAAAATAAAGAAGAACGACATTTTGTATCGTTTCAAGTAGTGATAGAAAAACTTGCTTGCTTTGATTAAATCTGTCATGTCTACTCCTCCGTTCCTTTTTGAGTTTCAAAAATTTCTTGGTAAACCGGGTTAGTTGCTGCTAATTCTTCGTGTGTGCCTTCTCCCACTAATTGTCCTTTGTCCAAAACAAGGATGCGGTCAGCTTTTACCACAGAAGCGATTTTTTGAGCAATAACGATTGTTGTTGTTCCTGAAAGTTCTTTTTCCAATGCTTCACGCACAAGTTTTTCTGAGCGAGCATCTAGCGCACTGGTACTATCATCCAAAATCAGGATTTTCGGATCACCGATTACTCCGCGAGTAATAGATAATCGTTGTTTTTGTCCGCCAGAGAAGTTGCTGCTTCGTTCTGCGACAGGTGCTTCATATTGTTCCGTTAATTTTTCGATAAACTCGCGTGCTTGCGCGATTTGTGAAGCATGGGTCATTTCTTCTGTTGTTGCATCTTTTTTCCCTTGGCGCAAGTTGTTTGCAATCGTTCCAGAGAATAGGATCGCTTTTTGCAAGACGAAAGAAACCGTTTGTCGAAGACTTCTTTCATTTACTTCACGAAGATCAACGCCGCCGATTTTGATCGTTCCTTCTGTTGGATCAAATAGTCGAGGAATCAGTTGTGCCAAAGTTGATTTCCCAGCACCAGTTGCACCGACGATCCCAATCATTTCTCCTTTATTGATAGAGAAGCTGATGTCTTTCAATGTATCTTTTTCATCACCAGGATAACGGAAAGAAACATGGTCAAAGGTTACTGTACCTTCTAGATCTTGTTCTGGCACATCTGGGTAAGTCAAATCTGGTTCTGCCGCAAGGATCTCTTTGATACGTTTTAAAGAAACAGCCGCTCTTGATGTCATCATCATCATCATTCCGCCGATAATGATCGCCATCATGATTTGCATCAAGTAATTCATGAATGACGCAATCCCGCCGATCAATGTTGGATCATCTTTTGCTAAATCACTAACAAAGAAAATCGCTCCTGCTACCGCTAAGTTTGCGACTAACATGAAGGAAGGGATCATAACAGAGAAAAGTGTACCAACAGTGATATTATGATCTGTTAAATCACCGCTGATTTTTGTAAATTTGTCTAATTGGTTTTTTTCTTGTACAAATGATTTCACCACGCGAATCCCCATAAGGTTTTCTTTCGCGATGCCATTGATTTTATCGATCAATGTCTGGATGATCATGAAATGTTTACCCATACGAGTAAAAGATAGAGCAGTAATCAAGAATACTGCAATGATCAAGCCAACGATGATCCACCAAAGTTGCGGCATCGTCATCATCGCTAAGATAAATGCACCGATGAACAAGAATGGGATTCTGAACAATGATTGCAAGGAAATCATGATCAAGTTTTGGATTTGAGTAATGTCATTCGTCAAACGAACAACCAAATTTCCAGCTGAAAAAGTCTCAATATTCCCAAATGAAAAAGTTTGGATTTTACGGAAAGCTTCTTCTCGAATATCTGCACTTACTCCTTGTGCTACTTTTGCAGAAAAAATCGTATTGGTAAAACCAGCTAACAAGCCTAACAAAGCAAGTCCGATCAAATAAAAACCGATTTGCGTCATTTCATTGTTATCTTCTTTAATAATAGCCTCTAATACTTGTTGCAGTAATTTCGGCTGCCATAATGTTGCTACAACCATTACAGCTACAGACAGCAGCGAGATAAACGTCGCTGCTTTATAGTTCTTGACATGTTTTATAATCAAGTCCATTCAGCGCTACACTCCTTTTTGTTTAAAATTGACAGTTCTTATTTAACACTGTAAAATAAGAACAACGAACAAAGATTTTACCACACTTAAAATGATAATGCAATACGAAGGATGAATTTTATGGAACCGAAGTTATCACAAGAATCTATAGTAAAAACCGCTTTTGACATCTTGGGAGAAAAACAATCAATCGCCTCGCTATCCATGCGTGCTCTTGCAAAAAAAGCAGACGTGAAAGCCCCTGCTCTTTATTGGTATTTCAGCAACAAACAAGAATTGCTGCAAAAAATGGCTGAAGCGATGGAAAATCAACTAGAACTCCCCGATCCTGAACTCCCCTGGAAGCAGCAGTTGTTAAAATTTATGGAAAACTACTATGATTTATATACTTCATTTCCTTGCGGTGCAGAATTAGAGATCCACACGATTCCTGCGTATCCAAGCCGTTTGGAGCATTTGGAAAAAATGATTACTTTATTGACAGAAAATGGATTTTCGAAAAGTGACAGTCATCAAACGATCTTAGCCCTTCATAATATGCTGATTGGCCAGTTGATGGATCTGCACCAAGAAAATTATTTGCGACAAGAAATAATCAATGGAAATGCAGCTTTGAGGCAGTCGATTGCTTTTATGCGTTCCTATGTAGCAGAAAATCAGTTGACTGGTTTGAGCGAAGGAATCGAAAATCACGGACAAGATCACGATAAAGAAGCTTTTTTGACCAGCGTAAAAGTCTATCTGCATGGTTTGTCTGTGCTCAAAGACAAGTAAATTTTACTTTTGATACAAAAAAACGGCGAAAATGAAACGACCGTCAAAAGTCAGATTGTCCTCTGATTTTTGACAGCCGCTCAAAATCGCCGTTTTTTATTCGCCTTTTGTTAACCAATCAAGTGCACGTTGAATCCATTGATCCCAGAATACCCAGTTGTGTTCGCCAGGACCTTGTTCAAAGATCACAGATAAGCCTTTTTCTTTCATCTTATCTGTCATTGCTTTATTTGCGCCATACAGAAAATCAGATTCTCCGCAGGCAAAATAAAAACGCGGTGCTTCTTTTCCTGATTTTATCAGTTCATCCAATAAATAATCCGGATCATTTTCAGAACCAGCTACTTTATCTAACGGACCAAATACTCCTTCCCAAAAAGCGGCTTTTCGAATCATCAAAAGATCATCCATCCCAGCGCCGATCGAGATTGCACCAGATAAAGAGATGATTGCTGCAAAGTTTTCTGGTTTTGCCAGCCCTAGCTTCAATGCACCATAACCGCCCATCGAAACACCCGCAGCAAATGTTTTTTCTCTCTTAGTCGTCAATTGCGGAAACAGTTCGCGGCAGATTTCTGGAAGTTCTTCTGAAACAAATGTCCAATATGCCATGTCATAAGTCGTATTTGTATACCATCCCAAATCGGTAGAAGGCATGATCACTGCTAATCCATGTTCAGCGGCATAACGTTCAATAGAAGTTCTTCTTTCCCAAACACTGTGATTACCGCCCATTCCATGAAGTAAGTATAAAACAGGAACATCTTTTGTTTCGCTTTGATCACTTGTACCGACTACTTTTTTTGTTTTTTGAGGAAGGATCACATTTAGATTCACTTCCATTTCTAATACATTCGAGTAAACATTTGCTTGAATAAATGCCACGTTTTTTCACCTAGCTTTCTTACGTTCTTTGATTAAAAATGTCAGTGCAAATGCAGCAACAACTAATAGAACACCTGACAGAAAAACTGCTTGAAGTCCATCATATAATACATTTCTAAGCGGACCTATCAGATGCTGTTCGATTTGACTAGCCGTTTGCGGATTGACTAACTTGTTCATGATATCTGGATCATTTGTTAATTGTTTTTCAGCCAATTCTTGTTGTGTCACAAAGTTTATCAGCAAGCCGAAGACCGCGACCATGATTGTTTGTCCAATAGTACGAACCAGTGTATTGAACGATGTAGCTACCCCTAATAATTCACTTGAAACGCTTGTTTGTGCACTGACCATTGAAGTCGTCATTGTTATTCCTAAGCCAACACCTATTATAGCAGAAATCAGTGAAAACCAGATGTATTCGCTATGAAACGGCATCATATAGAGCCACACGCCGCCGATGATCGAAAGAAACAATCCAATACGCAATACGTTATTAACAGATGTCTGGACCATCCAGCGACTTGCCAAGAATGAGCCCAGCATCCAAACAAGAGAAAGCGGAGCAAGTACTAAACCGCCGATTGCTGCACTTAATCCTAAAACTCCTTGCATCCACATCGGAATATATACATCGATCCCCATCAAGAAGCCGCTAGCTAGAGCCGCTGCTAAATTGACAACGACAAAAGTTGGGTTTTTAAATAAATCCAATGCAATAACAGGATCTTTTACTCTTTTTTCTGTAACTATAAATAATCCAAACAATACCACACTGGCAATCAACAGCAAACCAACCGTAAGAGTGATCCCTTGCTCGCCTAGTAATTGGAAACCAAGCAACATCGTCAGTAAAACACCCATCAATGTCAAGCTTCCCAAAATATCCATTGGTTTTGCTTCTCTTTCCACTTTTGGTTCATTGAGATAAATCCAAATCAGCAAAATCAACACTAATCCGATAGGTACATTGATAAAGAAAATCCAGTGCCAGCTAAACGCATCAACGATAAACCCGCCTGCCAACGGACCTAAGACACTGGCGATCCCCCAAGCAGAACTGTTTAATCCTAAAACTTTTGCTCTTTTTTCAATAGAATATAAATCACCGATAATCGTCAGCGCAACAGGCATCATGGCCCCTGCTCCCATTCCTTGAAGTGCGCGTGAAGCAATCAACTGCAACATGGTTTGCGATAAACCGCAAAATAAAGAACCTATAATAAATAAAAAAGTTCCGATAATAAAAATTGGTTTTCTGCCAACTTTATCTGCTAACTTTCCATAAATAGGAGTCAGCATTGCATTTGTTAATAAGTAAATAGAAAATACCCAGTTCATGATCTCCATTCCATGAAGTGAACCAACAATCGTAGGCATTGCTGTAGTGACGATCGTGCCTTCTACTGCAGTCATAAATGTAGCAATGAAGACACAAACAGTTACTAAAGCCACATTTGTTTTTCTTGTCATAATTTTCTTCCCTTCTTCCTGTTTTTTTCGTTATAAAAACCCAGATATCCAAAAGATCAGCAGATGATCTTTCAGAATCTAGGTTTTTGAAGTAAATCGTTATTATACTGAAAACTTCTAAAATAAAGCGACAGATGATTATTTATTCAAACTTGCTTTTAACGCTTCTACTTTGTCTGTTCTTTCCCATGGAAGGTCGATATCTGTACGTCCAAAGTGGCCATAAGCCGCTGTTTGTTTGTAGATTGGACGACGCAAATCTAGCATCTCAATGATTCCAGCTGGTCGCAAATCAAAGTTTTCGCGAATTGCTGCAATCAATTTTTCTTCTGAAACAGTAGAAGTACCAAATGTATTCACTGAGATAGACACTGGTTGTGAAACACCGATAGCATAAGCAAGCTGAACTTCTGCTTTTTTCGCTAAGCCTGCTGCTACGATGTTTTTCGCAATGTAACGAGCTGCATAACTTGCAGAACGGTCTACTTTTGTCGCATCTTTTCCTGAAAAGGCACCGCCGCCGTGACGTGCATAACCGCCATAAGTGTCAACGATGATTTTTCTTCCCGTCAATCCTGCATCACCTTGTGGTCCACCAATAACAAAGCGGCCAGTTGGGTTGATATAATATTTTGTTTCGTCATCTAATAATTCACTTGGGATGACTTCTTTGATTACTTTATTGATAACATCTTCTCGAATCGTTTTATTATCCGCTGCATCATCGTGTTGTGTAGAGATAACGATTGTATCAACGCGTTCAGGCTCACCGTTGTCATTATATTCTACAGTTACTTGTGATTTTGCATCTGGACGCAAATAAGTCAACTCGTTTGATTTACGTAATTCAGCTAATTTTCGAACAAGTCGATGGCTCAATGCGATAGGCAAAGGCATCAATTCTGGTGTTTCATCTACAGCGAAACCAAACATCAAACCTTGGTCTCCTGCACCGATTTCATCTAGTGTATCTTTTTCAGCAGTATCTCTGATTTCTAAAGCTTCATCAACACCTTGAGCAATATCTGGAGATTGTTCATCGATTGCGACTAATACAGCGACTGTGTCACCGTCAAATCCAAATTTTGCACGTGTATAACCAATTTCTTTGATTGTTTCGCGTACGATTTTTTGGATATCCACGTAAGCAGTTGTTGAGATTTCACCAAATACAAGTACAAGACCAGTAGTTACTGAAGTCTCGCAGGCAACTCTTGCCATTGGATCTTGCGTTAAAATAGCATCCAAAATAGCATCACTGATTTGGTCAGCAACTTTATCTGGATGTCCTTCTGAAACGGATTCTGATGTAAATAAATGTCTTTCTGTCATTATGATATTCCCCCTAGTTTATTTCGGTTACAAGGCATCTCCGCTCTACGGATCCTCTCGGGAACTTGCAACGAATCAAGTATATCAGATAAAAAGAGTTTCTGCTTGTTTTTTTCATTATTTTAGCTAAAAGAAAAAACTATCACGATATCGCAAAAAGCTGCAAGGAATCTTCTCCTCACAGCTTTTTTGCGGTGTGCATAAAATCATTCTTTCAGATAAAAGAAAAAAGATACTTGATAAAGTATCTTTAGATGACCCGTACGGGATTCGAACCCGTGTTACCGCCGTGAAAGGGCGGTGTCTTAACCGCTTGACCAACGGGCCGGTTAAGTAAAACTATTAATGGGCCTAAATGGACTCGAACCATCGACCTCACGCTTATCAGGCGTGCGCTCTAACCAGCTGAGCTATAGGCCCCTAAAAACTAAAAGCGGGTGACGAGAATCGAACTCGCGACAACAGCTTGGAAGGCTGTGGTTTTACCACTAAACTACACCCGCAAGGATGGCGCGGGACAGAATCGAACTGCCGACACATGGAGCTTCAATCCATTGCTCTACCAACTGAGCTACCGAGCCAAAACGGTTCCGACGGGAATCGAACCCGCGATCTCCTGCGTGACAGGCAGGCATGTTAACCCCTACACCACGGAACCATATAGTTTTAGTTTTTAATTGCGGGAGCAGGATTTGAACCTACGACCTTCGGGTTATGAGCCCGACGAGCTACCAGACTGCTCCATCCCGCGATAATATTAGAAAAAGGAGGATAAGGGATTCGAACCCTTGCACGGTTTTACCCGCCTGACGGTTTTCAAGACCGTTCCCTTCAGCCGGACTTGGGTAATCCTCCAAAAAAATATAATGACCCGTACGGGATTCGAACCCGTGTTACCGCCGTGAAAGGGCGGTGTCTTAACCGCTTGACCAACGGGCCGGTTAAGAAATATAGAAACGGAGAAGGAGGGATTTGAACCCTCGCGCCGGTTTCCCGACCTACACCCTTAGCAGGGGCGCCTCTTCAGCCACTTGAGTACTTCCCCAAAACCATAAGATTTTGTGTTTCAATGGGCCTAAATGGACTCGAACCATCGACCTCACGCTTATCAGGCGTGCGCTCTAACCAGCTGAGCTATAGGCCCCTAAAAAACTAAAAGCGGGTGACGAGAATCGAACTCGCGACAACAGCTTGGAAGGCTGTGGTTTTACCACTAAACTACACCCGCATGGCGGTTCCGACGGGAATCGAACCCGCGATCTCCTGCGTGACAGGCAGGCATGTTAACCCCTACACCACGGAACCAAGTAGTTTTAGTTTTTTAAATTGCGGGAGCAGGATTTGAACCTACGACCTTCGGGTTATGAGCCCGACGAGCTACCAGACTGCTCCATCCCGCGATAATATTAGAAAAAGGAGGATAAGGGATTCGAACCCTTGCACGGTTTTACCCGCCTGACGGTTTTCAAGACCGTTCCCTTCAGCCGGACTTGGGTAATCCTCCAAAAAAAGCATGTACAACGTCGCAATGGACCTTGTAGGACTCGAACCTACGACCGGACGGTTATGAGCCGTCTGCTCTAACCAACTGAGCTAAAGGTCCAGGCTCTTAAAATCGCGGCGGAGGGGATCGAACCCCCGACCTCCCGGGTATGAACCGGACGCTCTAGCCAGCTGAGCTACACCGCGAAGATAAAACTTAAATCTATTAATCATTATTAAAATGATATGGAGCCTAGCGGGATCGAACCGCTGACCTCCTGCGTGCAAAGCAGGCGCTCTCCCAGCTGAGCTAAGGCCCCAAGGTATTCAATTTTTAATCGGGAAGACAGGATTCGAACCTGCGACCCCTTGGTCCCAAACCAAGTGCTCTACCAAGCTGAGCTACTTCCCGTTTTGTTTAACGCGCCCAAGAGGAGTCGAACCCCTAACCTTTTGATCCGTAGTCAAACACTCTATCCAGTTGAGCTATGGGCGCATATTACAAATGCCGAGGACCGGAATCGAACCGGTACGGTGATCACTCACCGCAGGATTTTAAGTCCTGTGCGTCTGCCAGTTCCGCCACCCCGGCGTTTAGTGGTTTTGGCAAAGCGGAAAACGGGGTTCGAACCCGCGACCCCCACCTTGGCAAGGTGGTGCTCTACCACTGAGCTATTTCCGCATAGCAAAATGCCGGCTAAAGGATTTGAACCCTCGACCCTCTGATTACAAATCAGATGCTCTACCAACTGAGCTAAGCCGGCCTATTCACAATAATCATATTTATGCGGGTGAAGGGACTTGAACCCC
>NZ_CP187903.1:2370000-2577500 GCF_050559705.1 Enterococcus sp. DIV0210g
AAGTTCGTTTGGAATTTCTCCGCTACCCACACCTCATCCCCGCACTTTTCAACGTACGTGGGTTCGGTCCTCCAGTGCGTTTTACCGCACCTTCAACCTGGACATGGGTAGATCACATGGTTTCGGGTCTACGACTACATACTCAATCGCCCTATTCAGACTCGCTTTCGCTGCGGCTCCGTCTCTTCAACTTAACCTCGCATGCAATCGTAACTCGCCGGTTCATTCTACAAAAGGCACGCCATCACCCATTAACGGGCTTTGACTTGTTGTAGGCACACGGTTTCAGGTTCTATTTCACTCCCCTTCCGGGGTGCTTTTCACCTTTCCCTCACGGTACTGGTTCACTATCGGTCACTAGGGAGTATTTAGCCTTGGGAGATGGTCCTCCCGGATTCCGACGGAATTCCTCGTGTTCCGCCGTACTCAGGATCCTCCTAGGTGCTTTCCAAATTTTGTCTACGGGGCTTTCACCCTCTTTGACTGACTTTTCCAAGTCATTCGACTATCTGAAAAAACTACCATATCGGAGTCCTACAACCCCAGCAAGCAAGCTTGCTGGTTTGGGCTTTTCCCGTTTCGCTCGCCGCTACTCAGGGAATCGAATTTTCTTTCTCTTCCTGCAGGTACTTAGATGTTTCAGTTCTCTGCGTCTACCTCGAATGCGCTATGTATTCACGCAAACGTAACATCCTATAAAAGATGTTGGGTTCCCCCATTCGGAAATCTCTGGATCAAAGCTTACGTACAGCTCCCCAAAGCATATCGGTGTTAGTCCCGTCCTTCATCGGCTCCTAGTGCCAAGGCATCCACCGTGCGCCCTTATTCACTTAACCTTAATCAACCTTGCGGTTGGGTTTTGATCGTTACTTCTAGCGATAGAAGACGGATCAAGAAAATAAGCAATTGAACTTATTAAAAAACTCATTCAACGCGGTGTTCTCGGTTTTGTTACAATTTTTACTTCAATATCCAGTTTTCAATGAGCAAACGTTTGAGAGTAAACCTCTCAAAACTGAACAAAGTATCGACGAATGTGTAGTCTCCGTAATATTCCTTAGAAAGGAGGTGATCCAGCCGCACCTTCCGATACGGCTACCTTGTTACGACTTCACCCCAATCATCTATCCCACCTTAGGCGGCTGGCTCCAAAAGGTTACCTCACCGACTTCGGGTGTTACAAACTCTCGTGGTGTGACGGGCGGTGTGTACAAGGCCCGGGAACGTATTCACCGCGGCGTGCTGATCCGCGATTACTAGCGATTCCGGCTTCATGTAGGCGAGTTGCAGCCTACAATCCGAACTGAGAGAAGCTTTAAGAGATTCGCTTAGCCTTGCGACTTCGCAACTCGTTGTACTTCCCATTGTAGCACGTGTGTAGCCCAGGTCATAAGGGGCATGATGATTTGACGTCATCCCCACCTTCCTCCGGTTTGTCACCGGCAGTCTTGCTAGAGTGCCCAACTAAATGATGGCAACTAACAATAAGGGTTGCGCTCGTTGCGGGACTTAACCCAACATCTCACGACACGAGCTGACGACAACCATGCACCACCTGTCACTTTGCCCCCGAAGGGGAAGCTCTATCTCTAGAGTGGTCAAAGGATGTCAAGACCTGGTAAGGTTCTTCGCGTTGCTTCGAATTAAACCACATGCTCCACCGCTTGTGCGGGCCCCCGTCAATTCCTTTGAGTTTCAACCTTGCGGTCGTACTCCCCAGGCGGAGTGCTTAATGCGTTGGCTGCAGCACTGAAGGGCGGAAACCCTCCAACACTTAGCACTCATCGTTTACGGCGTGGACTACCAGGGTATCTAATCCTGTTTGCTCCCCACGCTTTCGAGCCTCAGCGTCAGTTACAGACCAGAGAGCCGCCTTCGCCACTGGTGTTCCTCCATATATCTACGCATTTCACCGCTACACATGGAATTCCACTCTCCTCTTCTGCACTCAAGTCTCCCAGTTTCCAATGACCCTCCCCGGTTGAGCCGGGGGCTTTCACATCAGACTTAAGAAACCGCCTGCGCTCGCTTTACGCCCAATAAATCCGGACAACGCTTGCCACCTACGTATTACCGCGGCTGCTGGCACGTAGTTAGCCGTGGCTTTCTGGTTAGATACCGTCAAGGGATGAACAGTTACTCTCATCCTTGTTCTTCTCTAACAACAGAGTTTTACGATCCGAAAACCTTCTTCACTCACGCGGCGTTGCTCGGTCAGACTTTCGTCCATTGCCGAAGATTCCCTACTGCTGCCTCCCGTAGGAGTCTGGGCCGTGTCTCAGTCCCAGTGTGGCCGATCACCCTCTCAGGTCGGCTATGCATCGTTGCCTTGGTGAGCCGTTACCTCACCAACTAGCTAATGCACCGCGGGTCCATCCATCAGCGACACCCGAAAGCGCCTTTCAAATCGGAAACATGCGTTTCTGATTGTTATACGGTATTAGCACCTGTTTCCAAGTGTTATCCCCTTCTGATGGGCAGGTTACCCACGTGTTACTCACCCGTTCGCCACTCTTTTTCTTTCGGTGAAGCAAGCTTCGGTGAAAGAAAAAGCGTACGACTTGCATGTATTAGGCACGCCGCCAGCGTTCGTCCTGAGCCAGGATCAAACTCTCATAAAAAGTTCGAAACAATCTTGCGATTGTTAAGCTCAAAAATTGTTTGCTAGCATATTGCTTGCTTTTAAAAATGTTTGTTGTTCTTGATCGAATCAAGAACGCCCTACACATTTGGTTCGTCTTACTTTGTTCAGTTTTCAAAGGTCTACTTGAATTGCCGTAGCAACTTTTATATCTTAGCAAACATCGACTTCGATGTCAACACTTTTTCCAAAAAGTTTTTTTCGCTTGTTTCGCGAAGTGCTTTTAGCAACTCATTTATAATAACTTATCAGTTGTTATTTGTCAAGAAGTTTTTTCAAGTTTTTTATTGATGTATCAACGAAAAACCAACTTCTTATTTAAGCGACTTCGTTATTCTATCATGTTAAGAACAACTCGTCAACAACTTTTTTAAAACTTTTTTTCGTTCGCGAGTTTTTAACTTCTGTCCTCGTGAACAAATAATAATATACCAACTAAATAAGCATTGGTCAACGAATTTCTTGCATATTTTCGGCTTTTTTTCATTATCCGATCATTTCTATTTTTTACGTCCTTTTCGTTCGTTTATATTTTCCTTGTCCATTGATAGTGCGTTTTCTTTTTTACAAATATTCGTTGCATTTTTCGCCAAATGTTAGAAAAGACCTTGGCTATTTGTATAGGATAGCCAAGGTCTTTTCTATTTATAAGCTAAATATTCTCTTTTTAAAAGGAATTTTAGCGCATTGTTGGGAATAATAGTACGTCACGGATTGATTGTACATCTGTTAGAAGCATTACCAATCTGTCGATACCGATTCCTAATCCACCAGTCGGCGGCATACCATATTCTAGTGCTTCTAGGAAGTCTTCATCTACACCGTGCGCTTCATCGTTTCCTTGCTCACGTTCTTTTTCTTGTGCTTCAAAACGTTCTCTTTGATCGATTGGATCATTTAATTCTGTAAAGGCATTTGCGAATTCGCGCCCTACGATAAACAATTCAAAACGATCAGTAAAGCGTTCATCTTTTGGATTTTTCTTCGCTAATGGAGAAACTTCTACTGGATGACCGTAAACGAATGTCGGCTGCTGCAATGTTTCTTCTACAAATGTTTCGAAGAATTCATTGATGATATGTCCTACTTCCATTGCATCAGTGATTTCAACATTGTGTTCTTTTGCTAACGCACGTGCTTCTTCTACTGACATCTCTTGCCAGAAATCAACACCTGTTTGTTCTTTGACAGCATCGACCATATGGATACGTTTAAAGTCGCTTTCCAAGTCGATAGTTTGTCCATCATAAGAGATCACAGCTGAACCTAATACTTTTTCAGCAGCGTTGCGGATGATTCCTTCAGTCAAGTTCATTACATCTTGATAATCTGTGTAAGCTGTATAAGCTTCCAGCATCGTGAATTCTGGGTTATGTGTTGTATCGATTCCTTCATTTCGGAAGACACGGCCGATTTCGTAAACTTTTTCCATTCCGCCGACAACCAAACGTTTCAAGTGAAGCTCTAATGCAATACGCAAATAAAGATCCATATCTAACGCATTATGGTGAGTTGTAAATGGACGCGCAGCAGCTCCTCCAGCTTCGTTGTGTAGTACAGGTGTTTCTACTTCGATGTATCCATGTCCATCTAAATAACGACGGATTTCGCTGATGATTTGGCTGCGTTTCATGAAGCGGTCGAAACTTTCGCGGTTACTGATCAAATCTAAGTATCTTTGTCTGTAGCGTTGTTCAACATTTGTCAAACCATGGTATTTATCTGGTAATGGACGTAATGCTTTAGATAAGATCGTGAATTCTGTCGCTTTGATAGAAACTTCACCAGTATCTGTTTTCATGATATGTCCAGTTACACCAAAGAAGTCACCTAAGTCTGCGTGTTTGAATACTTCATAGGCTTCTTCGCCTACTTGATCTTTTCTCACATAAATCTGGATTTGTCCTTCGCGGTCTTGTAAATGCGCAAAACCAGCTTTTCCTTTTCCGCGGCGTGTCATCATACGTCCTGCGACACTAGCAGTTAAGTTCATTTCAGCTAATTCATCTTTTGTACGCGCATCAAATAATTCATGCAATTCTGCAGAGTGATGTGTGCGTTCAAATCGTTTACCAAAAGGATCGATCCCATTTTCTCTCAATTGTTCCATTTTTTGTCGACGAACAAGCATTTGATCATTTAAATCTTCTACTTGCTGTTGTTGTTCTTCTGTCACAAAAGTTCCTCCATTCTCCTTGTTTCTCTCTTCCTTATAATGCCAATGAAACACAAAAAAAGCAAGGGGCTGTAACAAAAATCGTTGTGATTTTTGTCTAGCCCGCTTCTTTTTTATGGGACTTTGCAGAAAAAACTGTTGTCTCACTGGTTATTCATCATTTATTTTCGCACTAAGCTCTTGCGATTGTTTTCTCACTTTTTTCTAAAAAAGCATCCATCAAATCAATGATTTCTTGTTGAGATTCTGATTGGTTGATGGCTACTTTTACTTTTGCTGCACGGGGAATACCTTTTAGATAATAAGAAGCATGTGTTCTGAATTCACGGCAGGCAACAACTTCCCCTTTTAAGTCGATCAAACGTTGCAAGTGGACTTTTGCTGTATCCATTTTTTCACGCGGTGTTGGTTCTGGTATCAATTCGCCTGTTTCCAAATAATGTTGTGTACGGTGGATCATCCAAGGATTTCCTAAAGCAGCGCGGCCGATCATTACACCGTCAGCTCCTACATATTCCAGCATACGTTTTGCATCTTCCGGTGTTTTGACATCACCATTCCCCATGAACGGGATCGTCAAATGGCTTTTGACTTCTTTTAATACATCCCAGTCCGCTTTTCCTTCATACATTTGGACTCTTGTTCGGCCGTGCATGGCAATGGCTTTTGCGCCTGCTGATTCAGCAGCTAATGCATTTTGGACAGCGAAAACATGTTGGTCATCCCAGCCGATACGCATTTTTACTGTGACAGGAATATCTACTGCTGAGGATACAGCATGCACCATTTCGTAAACTTTATCAGGATCCAGCAACCATTTAGCACCAGCTTCTGCTTTGATTACTTTATTTACAGGACAGCCCATATTGATATCGATGATGTCTGCTTTCGTATTTTCTTGAACAAATTGTGCAGCTTCAACTAACGTATCTTTATTTCCGCCAAAAATCTGCAAACTTAATGGATGCTCGGTTTCGTCAATATACAGCATTTCCAATGTTTTCTTGTTTCGGTAGTGGATTCCTTGGTCGCTGATCATTTCACAGACAACAAGTCCTGCACCAAATTCTTTTACTGTCACTCGGAAAGCAGAATTACTGATACCTGCCATTGGTGCAACAACGACACGATTTGGTATTTCTACATCCCCGATTTTCCATGTATGTTCCAATTAGATTCCTCCTAATGCTTCTTTTTTCAATTCAAGCAAGTCTTCTTCATTGTATTGATATTTGTTATTGCAAAAAGCACATACAGCTTCCGCACCATGGTCTTCATCGATGATTGCTTGGATTTCTTCTGCACCCAAGGCAATGATTGCTTCAGAAAATTTTTCTTTTGAGCAGTCGCATTTGAATTGGACAGGCATTTTTTCTAAAATCGTTAATTCATCTGTGCCTAAAAGTCCTTTTAAAATTTCTTCTGGTGTTTGTCCTTCATCTAGCAAAGAAGAAACGCGCGGTGTTTCTTTTAATTGTTCTTCGATTTTTGTGATTGTTTCTTCATCTGCACCCGGCATGATTTGGATCATAAAACCGCCCGCTGTTTTGATTGTATCGTCGGTATTGACCAATACACTTAGACCAACAGCTGAAGGGATTTGTTCTGAAACAGCTAGATAATAAGTAAAGTCTTCGCCAAGTTCTCCTGAAACGATTGGAGATTGTCCAGAAAATGGTTCTTTCAATCCTAAGTCTTTTGTTACGGTAAACATCCCGCTTGTACCGACTGCACCGCGGACATCAAGTTTTCCTTGGGGGTTAAGAGGCAAACTCAAATGCGGATTTTTGATGTATCCTTTGACTTCGCCTTTTCCATTAGCGTCTGCTACGATTCCTCCAGCAGGACCATCTCCTTGGATACGAACAGTCAGCTTGTCGTCACCTTTTAATGTAGAACCTAACAACAAAGTTCCTATTAATGTGCGTCCTAACGCAGCAGACGAAGTGTTCCAAGTATCGTGGCGGCGTTGTGCCTCCGCAACAGTTTCAGTTGCTTGTACAGCATATGCACGGACATACCCATTGTGCGCTAATGCTTTGACTAAATAATCTTTCATTTTATGTACTCCTTTTTGGGAAATTCAACTCATTAGTGAATCATACTAGTAACATACTTTTTTTTCAACTTTCGGAACCATTTTTTAAGAAATAAAAAAAACAGGAAAACAAGTCGGCTTTTGTCCGTTTCTTGTTTTCCTGCTCTTCAGAGATTATTTCTCTTCTTCATCATGACTAGAATCATGTTTTGCTTCTGATTCGTCGTCACCTAATTCTTTTTTGCTTTCTTCAAAATCATGTTTTTCCTGAACTTGTTTTTCAGCGTCTTTTTCTTCCAAAGCACGTTTTGCTTCTTCAAAAGTTCTCGCTTCTTTTTCGCTAGGATATTCAGAATCTGAACCAGCAGGCATTTGGCCTGTTTCAAACAATGATTTGATTGCTTTGGCATCCAATGTTTCGAATTCCAAAAGTTTTTCAGCAATCAATTTATGTTGTTCGCGGTGTGCTTCGATGATTTCATGTGCTTTTTTATGAGCATCCATCAAAATCTTGCGAACTTCTTGGTCGATCTCAAAAGCAACTTGTTCAGAATAAGCTTTTGTTTGGCCATAATCACGACCGACGAATACTTGGTGGTTACCTTCGTATTGTACTGGTCCTAATTTATCGCTCATTCCGTATTCTGTTACCATGCTTCGAGCAAGCCCAGTTGCTTGTTCAAAGTCATTTGAAGCACCAGTTGATTGAACGTTGAAGATGATTTCTTCTGCTGTACGTCCACCAAGCAAGCCGACGATTTGTTCGAACATATCGTCTTTTGTCATCAGCATTTGGTCTTCTTTTGGTAAAGCGATCATGTATCCGCCTGCGCGGCCGCGAGGGATGATCGTTACTTTGTGAACAACACGCGCACGGCTCAATACTAAACCGACGATTGTATGTCCAGCTTCATGGTAAGCAACCATTTCGCGTTCTTTCTTGCTGATTACGCGATCTTTCTTCGCAGGACCAGCGATGACGCGGTCTTCTGCTTCATCGATATCGGAAGCATCGATTTTCTTTTTGTTTCTTCTTGCTGCAACTAACGCAGCTTCGTTCAATACGTTTTCTAAGTCCGCACCGGCAAAACCTGGTGTTTGCTGTGCAACGACTTTCAAGTCTACATCGTCTGCTAATGGTTTGTTGCGTGCGTGAACTTTCAAGATTGCTTCACGACCTTTGACATCTGGACGACCAACTAAGATCTGTCTGTCAAAACGTCCTGGACGCAGAAGCGCTGGGTCTAAAACATCTGAACGGTTAGTAGCCGCAATAACGATCACGCCTTCGTTTCCGTCAAACCCATCCATCTCAACCAACAATTGGTTCAATGTTTGTTCGCGTTCATCATGTCCGCCGCCCATACCAGCACCACGCTGGCGTCCGACAGCATCGATTTCATCAATAAAGATGATGGCTGGCGCATTTTTCTTCGCTGTTTCGAACAAGTCGCGGACACGGCTGGCACCGACACCGACGAACATTTCCACGAAATCAGAACCGGAGATAGAATAGAACGGTACACCGGCTTCGCCTGCTACTGCTTTTGCTAATAAAGTTTTACCTGTCCCTGGAGGTCCTTCTAAAAGTACCCCAGCTGGGATTCTGGCCCCTAACTCAATGAATCGTCGAGGGTCTTTCAAGAATTCTACCACTTCGACAAGTTCTTGTTTTTCTTCTTCTGCACCGGCAACGTCTGAAAAACGAACACGGTTTGCTTTTTTATCTGCTTCTTTTGCTTTGGATTTGCCGAAGTTCATCACTCGGCCACCGCCGCCACCGCCGCCGCCTTGTTGTCCCATCATCATGTAGAAGAAGAAAATGATGACAACGATTGGCAAGAAGCTAAGAAGTAGAGAGACCCACAAGCCGCTGCTTGATTCTTCTTTGACTGTTGTCTGTACGTCGTTTGCTTTTGCCAAGTCAGTTACTTGGCTCAGCGTCGTATCATTTGGTAAAACAATTGTTGTGAAATGACTAGTTGTCACATCAGTTGAACCCAAGATAGATAGTCCGCCGCTGTTGCTTACTGTTTGGCGTTCTTTATATTCACCGCTGATCTTATAGACCCCGTTCGAAGGTTGAACGCTGAATTCTTTGATTTTGCCTGATTCTAATTGCTCTGTGAATTTTGAGTACTCGATATCTGACGATTGCTGGCCATTATTACCAAAAATGAAATAAACAACCATTACCATCGCTAAGATCACGAGGACGTAATATAAAGCATTTTTCATCATGCCGTTATTCTTTTTGTTCATCTTTGCCCTCCCAAAGCGTTATTTTAAATTGAGCAGTCTTTTATCAATCCTGACCATTCTATTGTAACACAACTTAATTGCGAACTGTCACTAATTTGACTGATAAACGCTTGGTTTTAGAATGCCGATGTATGGAAGATTTCGGTATGCTTCTGCATAATCCAGACCATATCCAACAACAAATTCATTTGGGACATCAAAACCAACGTAATCTGCTTTGATATCTACGACACGTCCTTCTGGTTTGTCTAACAGTGTCACGATTTTCACTGATTTTGCTTTACGGTATTTAAAAAGATCAACAAGATAAGCAAGTGTACGTCCGCTGTCGATGATATCTTCGACAATCAGCAAGTCGCGACCTTCCACGTTCGTGTCCAAATCTTTGACTATTTTCACTTCACCTGAAGAAACTGTTGCATTGCCGTAACTTGAAACATCCATGAAGTCAAGTTCCAAGTGAGTGTCGATTGAACGTACGATATCTGCCATAAAAGGAACAGCGCCTTTTAAAATACCCACAACTAATGGATTTGTGTCGCGGTATTCTTCAGTCAGTACTTTGCCCATTTCTTCACAACGCGCCTGTATCTCTTCTTTTGTGATTAAAACTCTTTCAATATCCTTTTCTAACATCAGGTTCTCCTTCCAGTTTCTTCCTTTGAGATTTATAAAGAAGTATGTAGTGTATTTTATCAGTTTCTTGGCGAATACTCAAATAGGAAAAGGCAAATGGGATCAAACTATAAATCACTCTTTCGCTATTTACAAGCACCCAGCTTTGCTTTCTTTGTGAATCGGGTATTTTATTGTCGATGAAATAGCGACTGATTTTCTTCGTCAACTTCTCGCTCAAAGCGATTCGATCTCCCGGCTGACGTTTTTCTAAAAAGAAAATCTCATCTTTTGGCAGCCAGATATCTTGTCTAAATGTTTCCCAATTTCCGACAGCTTGAGGAATCTCTTCTTTTCCTGATTCAAAAAGCCCGACCCATTCCTCTCCATTCAAATACATTCCTTTATTCAATTCAAGAGGATACTTGTCATTCTCTTCTGTTTCTTCTTTTTCCTGTACCAAATAATACGTCTGATATTCTTTTTTCAGCTGCCAACTATTGCCGATGACGATCGTCCATTGGGCTTTTTCTTCTTGCATCTGATTTAATATATCTGCGAGCTGCTGTTCTTTGATCGGTGTTTGTGTTTCTGAAAAAATCGAATCAAAAAAATGCCGCAGAAAAAAGTAGCGTTCGCCTTCTTCCATTTTTTTGATGTCTTCTTCTTTCCATTGCCAGCTATTGTTGATTTTTTGTACTTTTTCAGACAAGAACTGTGTCATTTGCTTTTTGATCAGCTGTTCTGACCATTGGATTTGCTGAGAAAACTGCTGGAAATGCGCCATTGTCTGCGAATTTTCTTTTTTCAGCTGCGGCACGACTAAATGGCGAAGCCGATTTCTTTGGACATCCAATAGTTGATTGGTTGCATCTTCAAAATAATGAAGCTGGTGCTGTTCGGCATATGCATAGAGCTGTTCTTTGCTGAAATCCAAAAGCGGACGGACTAAATTCCCGTTCGCAAACGGCTGCTGCTTTTTGATACCGGCAAAACTGTCTAGACGCCCGCCCCGAAGCAGCTTCATCAAGATCGTTTCGATTTGGTCATCTCCGTGGTGTGCCGTCAACAAAATAGAATAATCGTATCGTACCATACAGTCTTCAAAAAAATGATAGCGGAACGCTCGAGCTGCGGTTTCGATACCTTTTTCAGCAGGCTCTTCCCAGACTACTGAATGAAAAGAAATACCCTTTTCCTCACAATATACTTTAAGAAATTCCGCTTCTTCTTTGGCCTCTGGTCGTAATTGATGATCCACATGGGCAACACCTAAGCGAAAACCGATTTTCTGCTGGACTTTTTGCATCAAATCAAGCAGAACAACCGAGTCGACTCCGCCAGATACTGCTGCTAAAACAGCTGTTTCTTGTTCCCAATGATTATTCTTTTTTTCAAATTCATAGAACATCTCATCCATCGTCTCTACTTGCACTCCTTGTAAATTCAACTAAAAATAAGAAGCCGGAATTTACGAAAATTGATTCTCAATTTTTCAGTAAATTCCGGCTTATGAATTGGAAACTTTATGCTTCCTTATTTATCGACTGATTGTTTCGTCTTAGCCTCGACGGCCGCCTCTGCCGCCGCGTTTGCCTTCCGTATTTCTTCTCAATGAAGATAAACGGTCATCACTGTCTTTCAAAAATGAACTCATCAGTGAATCGAAGTCTTGGCTTTTGTTAGCAGGCTGACTGCGTGAAAAGGTCTTTTTTTGTGCTGGACGATGTTCTCTTGTATCTTTGCGAGGAAATTTCTTTGGTTCCTCTGTTGTTTCCGGTTGTGGTTGTGCTTTGCGGATAGATAATCCGATCTTGCCGTCATCTCCGACAGAAGTTACTAATACAGTTACTTCGTCTCCCACGCTTAATACATCATGGATATCTTTGACAAAGCCGTTTGATACTTCGCTGATATGGACTAGTCCAGTTTTCCCAGAACCTAAATCAATAAACGCTCCAAAATTTGTGATCCCTGACACTTTTCCTTGCAGTTTTGCTCCTACTTCGATTGACATAAAAAAAATGTTCCTCCTAATTATTCCCCTTATATTTTACTGCTTAATTTGCAGTTGTAGAACTAGTCGTTGTCGTTTCTTGTGTGTTCTCAGCTTCATCAGCAGAGTTATTCGTGTTAGATTCTAACACTGGGTATACTTGCTCGCCTTCTTTTGAGTAAAAGAAACGGCTGCGGGCAAGTTTCGCAACATAGTCTTCGTCTTTCAGCAATGCGACATCTTCTTTCAGCTGTGCAACATTTGCCTGGACATCTGATTGTTCTGTTTTTGCTTCGACTTTCAATTCATTCAGCTTATTCATCCGCTGTACATCATGAAAAATCTGCAAACCGATTATCGCGAAAATAATGAATGCACCTAAAAAAAGCACCGCTAGCCGACGTCTTCGAAAAATCAGTTGTTTTTGCTGTTTTTGAAACTCAGCATATTTTCTTTTTGCATAGTCTGTATCCAACGCAGCGATTTTGTTGCTTTTTTTCGACATTTCCCCCGCTCCAATCTTTTTTGATTGTCTTCCTCATTATACCAACATCACTAACTCTTGTCTAATCTAATCGTTGTTTGTTTCGTTGCGTTTTTCGGAAAGAATCTCATACATTTTTTCTGCATCTTCTTTTTTCGTTGACTCATGCAGTTCTTTGACTTTGACTTCTAATGTTTTGTTTCCGAATTGGATTTTCAGCGTATCACCGACTTTTATATCGCTTGAAGATTTAGCAAGTTTTCCGTTGACTTGGATTCTTCCTTTATCTGCTACTTCTTTCGCAACAGATCGTCTTTTGATAATACGCGAGATTTTCATAAATTTGTCTAAACGCATAAAATTTCCTCATTTCTTATGATTTTTTTTAAGATTGAAGGACAGGACTTTTTTCCCAAACGGCATCATCAGCCATTCGCGGATCGTAAATACTTGTAACCGGATCATCATGTAAATGAATGTCGCTCCACCGACACCAACACCAAATACGCTAAGTACAAACGCCTCCCAGCGATGTTGGACTGGGCCAAATACCGCAACAACTCCGTAATAGACCATGAGCGCAAAAGCCATCGTCATCAAGCAAAGAATGAGTTTTCGTCCAAATCTCCGTTCTGTCCAAAACCTTGTGATATGTTTTGTTTCTGCTCGAATCAAGAAAATCAATGTAACCAATAGTCCTGCTAAAGTAGAAAGACTCGCTCCGGCAGTGCCAAACCAGCTCGTCAACCATGCAGTCAGCAGCAGTTTGGCCAAAATCCCCCAGCCAGCAGCTTTCAGCGAAGGACGAAATCGATTTTTACTCTGAGCAATACTTTGATAAGCTTGGATAACGGCTGTCAGCGCAATAGAAAAGATAAACAATGCTAAGGTACCATTTCCTGCGTAGTCTTTGAACAACGCATAGTTGATATAAGGCAGCAGCAGCGCTAAACCTGTAGAAGCAGCCAGCGCAAGTGCTGTTGTCAGTCTCAGATAGATTTTTGCCGTCTGAACAAATTGATGCTGTTCTTTTCTAATCAAAAATTTCGTCAGTATCGGCAAAAAGGTTGCACTCAAAGCTGTAGCGATCACTAACCCTAACTGAACAAGGGGCTGCCCTCGGTCATAGACCCCTTTGGCGATTTTTGACGCATGTTCTGTCAAACCATAGTATTGCAAGGCATTTTTAACAAAAAACGAATCAATCAGCTGGAAAAAAATCAAGAGACCGCTGTAAATCGAAATTAGTCCGCCTTCGACCAAAAAGCGATGGATGAATCGTTTGGACGATTCATCCCACTTCGGAAGATAACGTAATTCCAAGCGTTCGCCGTAAACCTTCTTTTCATAATATCTCAAAATGCCAAGAGCGAAAACTCCACCAACGACTGCCCCACCCATTGCAGCAGTCCCAGTTTCATAAACACTCCAGCCAAACTTTCGGAACGCCATCGCACTGAAAACGATGACCGCTACCCGTACAAACTGCTCAATGACTTGAGAAACTGCTGTGGGTTCGACCAGAAAACGTCCTTGGAAATTTCCTCGATAAATCGAAAGCCCCGGCATTAGTAAAAAAGTGAACGAGACGATTTGGACAAGCGGTGCTAATTGCGCATCCCCCATCAGCCTTGCGATTTCTGTGCTGAACAGCCATGTTCCTAACCACAGACAGATCCCTGTCCAAAAAACATATGGATATACTTGCTTTAACGCATCTTTTTGTTCCAAAGGTGTCTTTTTCTCTGCAACATACTTCGAGATAAACTGAGGCAGGCCTGACAACGCAAGCGTCATCGCAATACCGTAAATAGGATAAACTTGCTGATAGACATAGAATCCCTCGTCGCCCACCAGATTCTGTAACGGAATCCGATATAATGCACTGAGGATTTTCGCAATCAAGGAGGCCAAAGTCAGCACTAAGGCACCGTGCATGACTTGACGCATATTTTTATGATTCAATAGCGTACCCCTTTCTATGCTGCTTGCCGTTTTAATCCACGCAGCGCTTTAACAAAACTTTGGATTTCTTGCAGCCAAACAGCCGTATCCATTGTATTTGGGATTGTCAGACGGATGACCATCTTCTCTTTTTCAACACCCAATCCAGCTTTTAATTTCGTTGCTGTCAATGCTTCAAACAACTGCTCAACTGAATAACGTTTGGTTCCTGCTTTGCTCAATGTGACGATCAATGTCTGCTGCTGTTTGCGAATCGTTTCAAGTAGTGCACGATCACCGTCCATCTTGATTTGACCAACTGTCAGCAAATGCGCCACTTCTTCTGGGTATTCGCCAAAACGGTCCAGAAGATCTTCTTCAAGCTCATCAAACATTTCCTGTGAATCCAATTCTCGGATCCGTTTGTAGATTTCAATTTTTTGCCGTTGATCGGATACATAACTATCTGGCAGATAAGCATTGATTCCCATGTCGATTTCGACTGTCGTTTTTTCTTGGGTATTTTTTCCTTGTTTTCTAGCCACCGCTTCGCTCAGCATTTGCGAATACATATCAAATCCGACAGCATCGATAAAGCCATGCTGTTGGGCACCCAGAAGATTTCCGGCTCCTCGGATCGATAAGTCTCGCATAGCGATTTTGAATCCAGAACCTAATTCAGTAAAATCTTTGATAGCTTGCAGTCTCTTTTCGCTGACTTCATTCAAGATTTTTTGCGGTTCATACATAAAGTACGCATAAGCCACACGATTACTTCGTCCTACTCGTCCACGTAATTGGTATAAAGTAGAAAGACCCATATAATCGGCATTTTCAACAAACAACGTATTCGCATTCGGGATATCGACCCCTGTTTCGATAATCGTTGTTGTGACCAAGACATCATATTGTCCTTCAATAAAGTCAAACAATGTATTTTCTAATTGGACTTCTGTCATTTGGCCATGTGCATAACCGATTCTTGCTTCCGGCACTAATTCTTGCAGTTCTTCTACTTTTTGTTCGATAGTTTCTACTCGGTTATATAAATAGAAGGCTTGCCCGCCGCGGCCCATTTCTCTGTGGATTGCTTCTTTGATTGCACCTGGATTTTTTTCCATGACATATGTTTGGATAGGATAACGGTTTGCCGGTGGCGTTTCAATAACTGAAAGATCACGTACACCAAGCATCGACATGTGCAATGTCCGAGGAATCGGCGTTGCTGTCAATGTCAGTACATCTACTTGAGAACGTAATTGTTTCAATCGTTCTTTGTGTTTTACACCAAAGCGCTGTTCTTCATCAATGATCAGCAAACCAAGATCGCTGAACTCGATGTCTTTTGATAAAATTCGGTGGGTGCCGACAACGATATCGACTTGTCCCGTTCGTATTTGTTCAATGGTTTCATTTTGCTGTTTTTTCGTCCGGAATCGGCTTAGCAGCCCGATATTGATTGGAAATCCTTCAAATCGTTCCAGCATCGTTTCATAATGCTGCTGCGCTAAAATCGTTGTTGGCACCAAAAAAGCCACTTGTTTGCTTTCTTTGACTGCTTTAAAAGCCGCACGCAACGCTACTTCTGTTTTACCATATCCTACGTCTCCTACTAACAAACGATCCATTGGTTTTTCTTTTTCCATGTCTCGCTTGATTTCAGCAGCACTCCGCAATTGGTCGTCTGTTTCAGAATAAGGGAATGCATTCTCGAATTCTTTTTGATACCCGTCATCTGGGCCAAATGCATAGCCTTTTTCTGCTTCACGCGCTGCATACAAACGGATCAAATCGTCAGCGATGTCTTCGATTTTCGATGTGACTTTTCGTTTTGTTTTCGTCCATTCGCTGCCGCCAAGTTTATTGATTCGAGGTGCTTTGGATTCAGATGCAACATATTTTTGTACTAAGTTCAGCTGTGTAACTGGGATGAATAATTTGTCTTCATTTTGGTAAAGGATGGAGATGTAGTCTTGATGGACTCCATCGACTTCTAGCGTTTCCATCCCGACATATTTCCCGATCCCATGGTTGGCATGGACGACATAATCACCTGGCTTTAATTCATTATAGCTTTTTAGGCGTTCCGCATTTGTAATTGTCTGACGGCGCGTCCGTTTTTTCGTCGTTTTTTGAAAAATCTCTTTTTCGGTGATAACTACAAGTTTTTCTTGCGGCAGCTCGAATCCTGTACCTAACGCTCCTTCGACTAACTGGACCTGGCCAGGAATCAATTCATCAGCGCTGGTCTCAACGGCTAAAATATCTTCTTCACGAAAAAGCTGCTCCGCTTTCTTGATGCGGTCTTTTGTCGGAATATAGACGATCACTGTTTGTTTTTGTTTACGCCAGCGATCCATCTCTGTTTTCAGCAACGGCATTTGCCCGAAAAACTGCTGCATCGTACGATATTGAAAATTATAGATTGCTTGAAAGCGCAGGTTGCCCATTCCTTTTTGGAAAAGTGCAAAAAAGGTCGTGATAAATTCTGATTTTTGGATGAGTTTGTGAACGTCTGTTACAAATTTTTGTTCTGAAAATACCCGCAGTTCCGCAATTTTTTGCGCTTGCCACTCTGCCCCTTCACGTTCGATTTCTCGATTTGTTTCCATGATCCGCTGATAATCATCAACCATCAATAAAGTATCTTCTGAAAAATAATCGAAAATCGTTGTTGTTTCTTCGTAAAGAAGATCACTGTAGAATTTTGCTTCATCTGTCGGAAGCCCTGCTTGCCAACTTGAAGTGATTTGTCCAAAATAATCTTGTAAAAAGCGTTGATCTGTTGCTTCTTTAGTAGAAGCTAAACGTTTTTCCAATAATTCGCTCAAACGTTTCAATCCGTGTTCAAAATCTGCTTCATCGTAGATTTGTTCAGTAATTGGGGTAACAACTACCTCTTGGATCGTTTCTACTGAACGTTGTGTATCGACTTCGAAATAGCGAATCGAATCGATTTCCACGTCAAACAGTTCTAAACGGACAGGGTACTCTGTTGTCAAAGGATAAATATCGATGATACTTCCTCTGATACTGAATTCTCCTGGTTTCGCTACTTTTTCTTGGCGTTCGTATCCCATCAAGACAAGTTTTTTGATCAAAGCTTCAATGTCCAGCTCGTCGCCAATCTGCCATTTCAGCTGAGCATTTGCCCAAGTTTGTTTTTTCGGCAGACGTTTATGGAGTGCAGCTGTGGGAATCAAATAGACCCCTGGCTCGTCCCCTAACAACGCATTCAATGTAGCGACACGTCCTGCTCGTACTTCTGGCGAAGAAAACGCCATTTCTGCAGAGATTACTTCATCTACAGGAAACAAATGGACTTGTTCGGGCGGAAGCACATGATATAAATCTTCTGCTAATTGATTTGCATAGTAAAGATTTGGCAAGAGGATAACCAAATTTTTATTGAATTTTTGAAATATATGAGCAAACAGCAGTGTCTTCGCTGATCCTGCAAGTCCTGTGATCAACTGACGCGGCGTTCGCTCTTCTAAATGGCTGACCCATTCTTTTATCTGAGGTTCTTGTCCAAATAATTGAACGATATCCATCCTGTCATTCTTCCTTTCTTAGTTGAATCGATTCATCGTATCAATAAATGAATGGCCATCAATCACTGTTTCTAAGGCTTGGACCGCGCGATCAATGCTTTCTTCGATCAAAGGCTGATTTTCTTTGCTGAATCCGCTCAGCACATGGTTCACAACGGTCTGTTTTCCTTCAGGTCGTCCGATCCCTACTTTTACACGATCAAAAACGTTTGTACCTAAATGAGAAATAATACTTTTCATTCCGTTATGCCCGCCTGCACTGCCTTTTTGACGCAAACGTAATTTCCCGACAGCTAAATCCAAATCATCATAGACAACAATCAGTTCTTCTGGATAGATACCAAAGTAAGTCATCAATGGTCCGACTGATCGCCCAGATTCATTCATAAATGTCTGTGGTTTTACTAAGATGATTTTTTCGCCATTGACAAAAAATTCTGCCACTTCTGCTTCAAAGGTATTCTTTTTGAAGGCTGTTTGGTATTTTTCTGCTAATCGGTCCACGATCATGAAGCCGACATTATGTTTTGTTTGTTGATATTTCGTTCCTGGATTACCCAAGCCGACGATCATTTTCATTTTTCTTTCACCTATATTCTAAAGTGCAACACAAAAGGCTGGACAGCTATTAGGACAGTCCAGTCGCATACACTTTTTTATTTATTTTCATTAGCAATAGTATAACACAGAAAAAGCTGTTTCGGCTAAAAGAGTCTTTTAAATATATCGTAAAAAATTAAAAATACCTTAAATTCCTAATCAAATCATTACTTTCCAAGAATAGTGAAATAACGCACATGTAAGCTTTTACACATAGTACAACTGTTGCAACTGTTATATTTTTTAGTCAAATTGCGTGACACGGCCCCTTAGAAATGGTAGCATGTGCAAGAGAAAAACAAATCAATGGAAGGATTGATACACATGACTGCAGCTGCAGAAAAAAAAGATCATCAAAAAGTAATTCTTGTTGGAGACGGTGCCGTAGGTTCTAGCTATGCTTTCGCTTTAGTTACTCAAAATATTGCTCAAGAAGTGGGTATTGTAGATATTAACAAACCAAAAACTGAAGGAGACGCAATTGACTTGTCACACGCATTGGCATTCACTTCTCCTAAAAAAATCTACTCTGCTACTTACGAAGACGCACATGATGCTGACTTAGTTGTTATCACTGCTGGCGCACCACAAAAACCAGGTGAAACACGTTTAGACTTAGTAAGCAAAAACTTGAAAATCAACCGCGACGTTGTTACACAAATCGTTGACTCAGGATTCAATGGTATCTTCTTAGTTGCTGCTAACCCAGTCGATATCTTGACTTACTCAACATGGAAATTCTCTGGTTTCCCTAAAGAACGCGTTATCGGATCTGGTACTTCTCTTGACTCAGCTCGTTTCCGTCAAGCATTGGCAGAACTTGTTGACGTTGATGCACGTAACGTCCATGCATACATCTTAGGTGAACATGGAGATTCAGAATTCCCAGTATGGTCACACGCTAACGTTGCCGGCTTGCAAATTTATGAATGGGTTAAAAACAACCCTGAAATCGATGAAGAAGCAATGGTTAACTTGTTCTTCGGCGTTCGTGATGCAGCTTACACAATCATCGAGAAAAAAGGTGCAACATTCTACGGTATCGCTGTTGCCCTAGCACGTATCACTCGCGCTATCCTTGATGACGAAAATGCTGTACTTCCTTTATCTGTATATATGAACGGTGAATACGGATTGAACGATATCTACATTGGTGCACCTGCAGTTATTAACCGCCAAGGTATCCAAAAAGTTATCGAAATCCCATTAACAGACGGTGAACAAGACCGTATGACAGCATCTGCAAAACAATTGCAAGATATCTTAGACGAAGCGTTCTCACAATTAGACGCTGAATAAGAGGTCGTGAACAAAGCGTTCTGACTCGAGTATTAATGAAGAAATCCGCGAAACAGCTTTTCATGTTTCGCGGATTTTTGAATTAATACCGAGAGTCAGATTTGTGAACACCGTTTACCGGAGGTCGTGAACAAAGCGCTTTGACCTGAGCAATAAGACTCTTTGGTGAGAGAAAATGGCTTCTTACATTTTTTATCACCAAAGCTTATTGCCGAAGGTCAGCTTTGTGAACACCGTTTACTTGAGGTCGTGAATGAACTGCTTAACCACGAGCAGTAACGAAGAAACCAGCAAAACAGCTTTTCATGTTTTGCTGGTTTTTTATTTGTCTGCCGCGAATTATTTTTGGCTCATTCACAATAACCAGACTTACAAATACTTAAAAAACTTTTTTTGTATAGTTCTTATATAATAACTATTTATTATTTCTGCAACATCTTATCATATGCTCTTTCAACCTATAAAAAATAACGATATTACTGACGTATTACAAGGTCTGTTTCTACAAATACTCTTACTATTTCAGTATTTCCCTTCGTTTAAAAAATTCATAAGCCGCAATTATATTTCGTTTTTCTGAATAAACTATGATATGATGTGTGTGTTATACTCTATTTTATTATCTGAGGTGATATCGAATATATGACAAGAACAGCAAAGCATAAAAACTCGAAAACGGTCCGTTACAGTGTCATTGCAGGTATAGCTGTGCTGCTGGTATTGATGAGTGTTTATTTTTTCAGAAGTACATATTACACGAACCATTTCTTGCCTAACACAAAAATCAATGAAACGGATGTAAGTAATCTTTCCGTAGAACAAGCAAATGAAAAGTTACAAGAGACTTACTCGAAGCAAACTTTGGCCATCAAGGAAAATAGCGAAGTCTGGAAAGAGATCGCAAAATCTGATCTTGGTTATAAAGATGATTTCACTGAAGAATTAAAACCTTTGCTGGAAAAACAAAACGGGTGGTCTTGGGTGACAAAATATGTGTCAGCTTCCGAGAACAAAACAATCGACCCATTAAGCGACGATCAAGAAAAATTGACAGCCACGACAGATCAACTCAAAGCTGAATTAACAGATTTGAATAAAGGCCGAAAAGAAACAACGAATGCAACGATCAATAAAGAAAACAATAAATTCGTGATCACACCAGAAGTCGCCGGCGATACCATCGATGTCGACGCAGCGGTCAAAGAATTAAAAAATGCCGTTGTTTCTGGAGAAAATACGATTGATCTATCAAAATTCAAAACAAAGCCGACTGTCACTTCAGACGATGCCGCATTGAAAAAAGATTTGGCAGATATCAATAAGGTCGCAGAAGTAAAAGCAACTTACTCTATCAATGGCGAAACATTCCAAGTACCATCTGATAAAATCGCAGACTGGTTGATTTACACCGATGGAAAAATCGATTTAGACACTGCAAAAGTAAGAGAATACGTCGCATCACTCGGCGAAAAATATAACACTAGTACAAATGATTCAAAATTCAAAAGTACTAAACGCGGCGAAGTTACGATCCCTGCTGGCACTTACAGTTGGACGATCCAAACAGACTCAGAAACAGAAGCACTGAAAACAGCGATCTTAGCTGGAGAGGACTTCACACGTTCCCCGCTTGTACAAGGAAGCACGACTGCTGATCATGCATTGATCGAGGATACGTATATCGAAGTTGACTTAGAGAATCAGCATATGTGGTTCTATAAAGATGGAAAAGTTGTTCTAGAAACAGATATCGTTTCCGGAAAACCAACTACTCCAACACCAACTGGAGTCTTTTATGTTTGGAACAAAGAAGAAAATGCTGTTCTGCGCGGAACAAATGATGACGGAACGCCTTATGAAAGCCCCGTAGATTATTGGTTACCAATTGATTGGACTGGTATCGGGATCCATGATTCTGATTGGCAGCCTGAATATGGCGGCGACTTATGGAAAACAAGAGGCTCTCACGGTTGTGTGAATACACCGCCAAGCGTAATGAAAGAACTCTTTGAAAAAGTCGACAAAGGAACACCAGTATTAGTCTTCTAATAAAAAAAGAACTATCTGACATCAGATAGTTCTTTTTTTGCGTAATAGCAATAAAACGAGCAGCAGCGGAAAGCTGCTGCTCTCTTCTTCATTTTCGGTTTTTCTTAAACGCCAAGACTATCCAGCAAAGAACAACTGCTGTCAAAGCACCCATTGAATCAAGCATCACATCTTGGAACATCGGTGTTCTTCCGCCTGTAAGCATCTGATGAAATTCGTCCATCCCAGCGTATCCTGTGGCAGAAAACCAAGCTAAAATCCCTGTCAGCCACCAGATTTTCATTTTAGGATAAACGCCAAGGAACACACTTCCGCCCAGAACAAAATAGGTCCCAAAATGCGCTGCTTTACGGATGAAAAATTCTACGAACTTGAAGTACCCTATTTCTTGGATACTGACAGTACTATCTCCATACATAAAATGGATAGTTGCAAAACTATCCTTAAATGGCTGATTAGCCAATAGTGTCTGTAACCGTGAAACTTGCGATTGTTGTGCATATGTTTGGGAAGAGCTGTAAAATAAAATCCCGATGACCACCAAAGCGATCATTAAATAAAAATTGCCGTTTTTCATTTGTTGTTTCAACATTTTTCTCTGTCACCTCTTTAACATAGTATCTTTTTTCATCCAAAAGAACAATCGTTTAACGGAAGTATTTCTTGTGCTATACTAAAATTTAAACGAACAACAAGAAAGGGGTATTTTATGCACTATTCATTGAATTGGGATTTAGAATCGATTTTCAAAGGCGGCAGCAGCTCACAGGAATTACATACGCGCATCCATGCGTTAAAGGAACAGATCGCCGCTTATCACGAGGCAGTTTCACAACTGGATACGGACAACGAACCAGCTGGAGCACTTGCGGATATTTTACAAAAACAAGCCATTGTTACAGATGGATTTACCCAATGCGACAGTTTTATCACCGCATTGATTTCAGCCAATGTCAACGACTCGCAAGCCAAAATCACTTCTGGAAAATTGTACGCGATGCTTCCGGATTTCCAAGCAGCAGAAACGATTTTTTCAAAGAAACTTGCAGCAATCACTGACGAAAAATGGCAGCTGATTCTTGCTGATCCTGTTTTTTCATCAGTTGCCTTCCGTTTAAAAGAAATCCGACGCGAAGGAAATGAATTGCTTTCTGAAACAGAAGAAACAATCATCAATACCTTATCTCTCGATGGTCTAAACGCTTGGAGCGCACATTATGATACCATCGTTGCCAGCATCTCCATCCCTTTTACGAACGAAAATGGCGAAGTTATCCAGTTATCTGCTGGACAAGCTTTCAATAAAATGATGGGTGATCCGAATCCTGAAATCAGAGAAGCGCTATTCAAAGAATGGGAAAAATGCTGGGAAGAAAAAGCCCCATTATTCGCCGACACATTAAACCATCTAGACGGCTTCCGTTTATCTGATTACAAATTGCATGGTGTAACAGATTACTTGAAAAAGCCATTGGAATACAATCGTCTGAAAAAAGAAACACTCGATGTCATGTGGGCAACGATTGCCAAAAACAAACAACCGCTTGTCGATTATCTTACTCGGAAAGCCAACTTATTTGGTAAAGAAAAAATGGAATGGCAAGATCAAGATGCTCCAATTATTTTGGGCGATTTGAAAGAAAAAACTTTTACATTCGATGAAGCCGCTGCATTTATCATTGAAAATTTCGAAAAATTCAGTCCAAAAATGGCTTCTTTTGCACAACAAGCGTTTGAAAAAAGTTGGATCGAAGCAGAAGATCGTTCTGGCAAACGCCCTGGTGGTTATTGTACTGAATTACCCGAAACAAAAGAATCAAGGATTTTCATGACCTACAGCAATTCTGTCAATGAAGTAGCTACTTTGGCCCATGAATTAGGACATGCTTTCCACAGCAGCGTTATGTGGGATCTGCCGGCGCTTAACCGTGAATATGCAATGAATGTCGCTGAAACAGCAAGTACTTTTGCTGAACTGATCGTGGCAGATGCTACATTGAAAGCAGCCGAAACACCTGAAGAAAAAATCAATTTACTAGATACAAAACTTCAGAATGCCTTAGCAATGTTCATGAATATCCATTCACGCTTTATTTTTGAGAATGATTTTTACCAAGCAAGACAAAAAGGATTAGTTGCAGAAGAAGAAATCACTGAAATGATGGTTGCCGCACAAAAAGAAGGTTATCAAGATGCTTTAGCTACTTATCACCCGCATTTCTGGGCAGCAAAACTGCACTTTTTCATTGACGATGTTCCTTTTTATAACTTCCCTTATACTTTCGGCTACTTGTTCAGTCTAGGAATCTATGCCCATGCAAATCAGCAAGGTACAAGTTTCGAGGAAGAATATATCTCATTATTAAGAGATACAGCTTCTATGACGACAGAAGAATTAGCACAAAAACATTTAGGCATTGATTTGACAACCCCAGACTTCTGGCAAAAAGGAATCGATATGGTACTTGAAGATATCCAGTTGTTTATGGAGTTAACTGAAAAATAGAGGTTGTGAAAGAACCGCTTAGCTCCGAGCATTAAAGAAAAATCCGCTAAAACTGCTTTCCATGTTTTAGCGGATTTTGAATTTATACAGAGAAACAGCTAGACATCCCATCTACTAACATGGTTTGTCTAGCTGTTTTTGTGGATAAAAAAGGACCTTACCGCCAACTTGATGCTGGTGATAAAGTCCTTTTATTAGTTACAGATTATAGTACACGTACCGCGAAGTCAGGTGTGAACCACTGAGTTGAACCAATAGTTACGTTTTGACCAGGACGTGGAGCGTGGATGTATTGTCCGCCGCCTAATGAGATTGCTACGTGGTAAGTTCCACCAGCTGATCCCCAGAATAATAGGTCTCCTGGTTGTGCTTGAGAAACAGAGATTCTTGTTCCTGCTGATTCTTGAGGTACTGTCCAAGAACCAATGTCACGGCCAGTTACTTGTTTGTATACATATTGTGTTAGACCTGAGCAGTCAAAACCGCTTGGCGTTCTTCCGCCCCATACATAAGGTACACCAATGTATTTTTGTGCTTCAGCAACGATAGCTGCTCCGTTCACGCTTGATGCTGGAGGAGTTACTGGAGTTACAGGCGGTGTTACTGGTTGTGTTGGAGTTGTTGTTCCGCCAGTATCTGTACTGCTTGTTCCACCATTGTCTGGTGTGTTATTTGTATCTGTACTTGTTGAACCATTGTCTGAAGAGCTAGTGCCACCATTTGATGTATTGTCAGTTGATGGTTGTGTACTTGTTTCACCTGTTGATGATGTATCAGCAGTTGAAGACTCTTCAGTTGATGGTGTAGATTCTGAACTTGTTGTTGTTTCTGATGAAGCTGTTTCAGAATTTGTTGTTGATTCTGAGCTTGCAGAATCAGATGCTGCTGTTGATTCTGAAGTTGCTGCTTCGCTTTGGCTGCTTGAAGCTTCTGTTGAAACAGTTGATTCTTGAACAGTTTCAGATGATGAAGCTTGAGTTTGTTGCTGTTGTTGTGCAGCTGCTTCCGCTTCTGCTTGTTGACGAGCTTCTTCTTCAGCTTGTTGTTGTGCAGCTTGTTGACGAGCTACTTCAGCTAAACGTTGTTCTTCACGGATACGTGCTTGTTCAGCTTCTGCTTCTTCTTTCTTACGGTTCAATTCAGCTTTTTTGTCTTCAGCTGTTGCTTGTTCCGCAGCTAATGAAGCTTTCGCAACATTCAAGTCTGCTTGTTTAGAAAGCAAGTCGCCTTTTTGTGATTCCAAAACAGCTTGGTTTGAAGCAATTTCTTGCAATTTCGCTTCGTTTTCAGCTTTTTTGTCTTCAACAGCTTTTTTATCAGCTTTTTGTTGATTGATCAATTCATTGTTTGCTCTAACCATTGTTGTCATCGCTTGTACGCGACCAACAGCATCAGCAAAAGAATCAGCATTCAACACAGCGTCAACGTAGTTTGAGCTTGTTTGTTGCACTTGTGCGTCACGGGCTTGTTTTTTGATTGTATCTTCACGTTTTTCGATACGTTCTTGCAAGTCTGCGATATCTTTTTCTAATTTAGCAGATTCGTCACGTAATGAAGCTTGTTTGTTCAACAAGTCTTGTGCTTGTGTGTTGATGTCTGCTACTTGGCTTTCCAATGCATCGATTTGTGCTTGTGCATCTGCTTGTTGGTTTTGCAAGTCTGCGATTTTAGCATCCTGCTCCTGAATCTGAGAATCAAAATCTTCTGCCGCGGCAGCGATCGGTGATGCTACTGCAGTCAATGTCATTGAACATACCATTACTGCTGATAATAAACTCTTTTTCACTCTTCATTCCTCCGACTGGCTTAGTTTAATAATTTAATAAATACCTAAAAATATTTAAGTCTTTCTTAACGATACAAAAATTGTACCATAGCAGTATGTCAGTGAGATAATAGTTATGTTACAAAAATGTTTCAAAGAGAAGTTTTAAAATGACAAAATTGTTCGTTTTCGCTTTTTCTCCTGCAAGTGTTTACTTTTTTGATACTTCAACGTTTCTGCTCTCTTGTTTTTTCTAGTATCCAAAAACACTGGAACTTCTTATCACAATTGAGAAAACGCTGACTTTCTGGGTGTAAAAATTCCCTCACAAAAAAAGCTGCTTTGCTTTAGAGCAGCAAATAACAAAGAAAAAAAGCCCCCTAAAACATCGGTATCTGTTTTAGGGGTTTTTAAAATCGATTATTGATTGCTGCCTTTATCTGCAAATATTTTCTTGAATGGAAAGATGAACAGAGCAAAGATGATCATATTCAGCAACAATGTTGGTCCTAAAAATTGTGTAATAAAGTATGTCGTGTTGACTGTGACTAATCTGAAAATCAGCTGGATACTCAACGTAAACAATTCAAAACCAGTGACAAAAATGATCATGCTGAAAAATTCAGTAAAGACATTGGTATGGATCACGTGACTCAAACCGTACATCAGAAGCACAGTCAACGGCAGCGCGACTGCATAGATCCCTACAACACCGATATAATACATGTCGAATACGATGCCCAAGATGATTGTTGCAGTCAGCAGATAACGCTTAGAAAAAGTCAAACTGCTGCACAGCAAGATCAGAATCAAAAAATGAGCATTAGGGACATACGCACCATTTGCCACGCTTTGAAGAAAGCGGGTCAAATGGCTGTCCAGCAACATACAGAAAAACAGGATCGCTGGCAGGTAGTATTTCATCATCTCTTTTTTAAACATGGATTATTCATCCTCCACTAGACGCTTCACGATTGTTACTACTGTCAGGTCGTGCATTTCTACGTAAGGTTTCACGTAAACTTCACGATCTAAACCGTAGCTGTCTGGTTTTGTTTTGATGACTGTACCGATTGGCAGATCTGCCGGAGAGTTGCCGCCTAGACCAGAAGTTTGGACCACATCGCCTTCTTTGATCTCTGCATCACCTGTCAATTGTGTCACTACCAACGCTTGGAGTTTTTCGTCGTAATTTCTCAGCAAACCGAATGAGTTGCCGTTTCCTGAGCTGACGCGTACTGGGAAATGATTGGAGCTTTCGTTTGATGAAGTCAATAGTTCTACTTTTGAAGAAGCTGCGTTGACTTCGATCACTCGTCCGATCAATCCTTTTTGCGACATAACTGCCATGTTGTTTTCGATTCCGTCACGAGAGCCTTTATCGACGATCATGATATCTTGCCAGTTATCAGGAGAACGCGTGATAACGTTCGCTGTTACTTTTTCATAACTTGTCAATGTCTGATCCAGATTCAGCTCTTGTTTCAGTGCTTCGATTTCTTTTTGGTAATTTTTGTTTTTCTGTGCGATTTCATCGTAGCTGTCGATTTTTTCTTTCAACCGCTCATTTTCTGCATAGGTCGTAAATAGATTATGGACAGAATTTACGCCGTTCCCGATCCATCTTGCAGGAGCAGAAATCGTTTTATCAATAATTGCAACACTATCGTTGACGATGGATTGGAAAAAATTCGTTTTCCCTTCATTTGCGCGTTGTGCCGCAGTAACACTTAAAATCGTCACCGCGATGATAACAATAATCAACGTAATAATAATATTTTTATTCGGATTGAACTTCTTCACAAAGACACCTCGGATTAATTAGACTCGTAGAATTAATTTTATCACTAAACCCTCTGAAACAAAAGCTAAGCAGCTGCTCTTAACGCTTTTTTAGCAAATCAGCAGCAAAACGAGCACTTGGTTATTCGTCTTTGCTTTGGATAACAGCAATGACTCCTTTGGTAAAGGAAAAACTAGCCGTTTCCGTGAGAAATTCATTACTTGCATAAGAGGTTGGATAGGACACATTTTCGCTGTTCAGCGTGTACTTGCTTTCTTTCAATGTCAGAGACTCTACTGGTGTCAGACAGCAATAAGCAAGGTATTTCATGTTTGGCTGCCTGTTGATCCGGTGTTCTCCAGGCAGATAATAAGTAAAATGGTTTTGGCGATCAAGAAGTGTGATCTGCGAAAGAAAGGGTTGGAATCTTGGTTCTAAACCTAACCACAAATTAGCCAATAGATGATCTAATCTTCCTCCCGTTGCGCCAATCAATGTGACGGAAGCTTCAGGAAACCGCTCAAAAGCAGAGACCATCCCCAGCTGTGTATCCGTATCGTCTTTTTCAGCTGGTGATTGGCTCACTTCTTTCGCTGAAGAAAAAACGATTTTCTTCTCTGCTGCGTTCAGTGAATCAAAATCACCTACCGCCAAATCAAGGGGAACTCCCGCTTCCAGCAGATAAAGTGATCCGCGATCGATCCCAATAAAATAATCATAATCGCTTGTTTGGATTTGAGGCCATGTCGCTGGTTTCGCTCCTGCAGCTAACAAAATCTTCATTTAGGCTAACGCTTCTTTCAGTTTAGCGATTTGTACTAACGGCTCTGCAGCCGAATATACATAGGAACCTGCAACAAAAACATCTGCGCCGGCTTCTTTACATTTTTTAGCTGTTTCCGGAACGATTCCGCCATCCACTTCGATTGCATAGCTAAGTTGTTTTTCATGTCGCAGCTGATCCAACTGAGTGATTTTTGATAGAGATTCCTCAATAAAGCTTTGACCGCCAAATCCTGGGTTCACTGTCATCACTAACACTTGGTCGGCTAAAGGAAGCACATGTTCGATCATGGATACGGGTGTTCCTGGATTGATCACTACACCTGCTTTTACACCAAGATCTTTAATCATTTGCAATGCACGATGGATGTGAGCTGTTGCTTCAACGTGTACCATGATGATATCTGCTCCAGCTTTCGCAAAATCAGCAATGTATTTTTCTGGATCTGTGATCATCAAATGAACATCCAAAGGTAATTTTGTTACAGGACGGATGGCTTGGACGATGTTTGGACCTAAAGTAATGTTTGGTACAAAATGGCCGTCCATGACATCGACATGGATATAGTCAGCGCCGCCTTTTTCAACTAATTCAATATCTCTTTGCAAATTCGCAAAGTCTGCACTCAAGATGGAAGGTGCTATTTTCATTTTTTGCTTCCCCCTACTTCTTCTTTTTGTTATAAAGAGGTTTTCTTTTTTCGATTTCTTGCAGGAACTGCAGATAATTTTCGTAACGGCTGGCTGCAATCTCGCCGCTTTCGACTCTTCGTTTTACTTCACAGTCAGGTTCTTTGACATGACGGCATTCTCTAAATCGGCAATGCACAGCTGCATCAACAAATTCAGGAAACTGTTTCGACAATTCATTTTCTTCGATAACCAAAAAGTCGATGGAACTAAATCCTGGCGTATCGGCAACGAGCCCATCATTCAATGGAATCAATTCCACATGTCTGGTCGTGTGTTTGCCTCGTCCTAGAGAATCCGAGATTGCGTTTGTTTCCAGCTCGAGCTCGGGAGCGATATGGTTCAGCAAAGTTGACTTCCCTGCCCCAGACTGCCCCATAAAAACGGTTAAATGACCCTTGAAATAAGGTGTGAGTCCTGATGCATCTCCTTGTGTTTCAGGAATGATCACAGAATAGCCAATCGTTTCATAGGTTTCTTTGATTTCTTGGATCTTTTCGTTTTGAGGATCTAAATCTGTTTTTGTCAAAAAAATGATTGGTTTGATTTTCTCGTACTCCAGCGTGACTAAAAAACGATCCAGCAGATTGTAAGAAAAATTAGGTTCTACCAAACTAGTCACGACGACACCGATATCTACATTAGCGACTGGCGGACGAACGAGCTGGTTTTTTCTAGGCAGTACATCCAGCAAATACCCGTCTGTTGGGTTCTCACTGTCAAACTCGACTTGGTCACCGACCAAAGGAGTGATTTTTCTTTTTCTAAAGTTTCCGCGGCCGCGTGTCTGATAGGTTTTCCCATCTGAATAGACATAATAAAAACCGCTGAGTGCTTTTCTGATTTGACCTTTGATTTGCGCCACCTCCATTTAGTTGTATTTTACCATAAAAAAAGGAAGAAACTGCTTGTTTTCTCTATGAAACATGGAAAATAATCTAGTTTCAGCTAATGGTTTTGCTTCTATAACAAAATCCTGTTCCTTTCTCAAGAATAAAAAAAGACTTATCCAAAACATCGATCATTTTGGATAAGTCTTTTAAATTTTAATCTTTATTTTCTGACTCAGCGGTTGTTGATTCAGCTTTATCAGATGTTGTTGTCGTGTCTGATGATTTTTCTTCAGAACTAGAGCTGGAAGAATCTTCTTCTGAAGACGATTCTTTCGCAGGATCTACACCTTTCGAATAGACGACACTTACGACATCGCCTTTTGAAATGTCTGTTCCGGCTGCCGGATTTGTACGAATCACCTTGTCTTTTTCTACAGAATCGCTGAATTCATAAGATTCATGTCCCATGTAATCTGCACCGATTTCTGAAAGATATTTTTGTGCTTCGCTTTTCGTATAGCCAGAGATATCATTTAATTTTTTAGGTTGGCTTCCTTGACTAACTTCAAACGAGACTGTCGTTCTGGTTGGGTCAATCGCTACACCCGCAGCAACACTTTGGCTGACGATTGATCCAGAAGCGACATTATCGTCGTAAACATAAGAGAAAGAAAGCATGCTGTCGGTAAAACCTTGTGCAATCAATTCATTGTAAACAGCGTTATAATCCTCACCTGTATAGTTTCTCAAAGTAACTGTTTGCGGTCCGTCACTGACGACGAATGAGATCGTATCAGAATCTGGTTCGACTTTTGAACCTTTGCCTGGATCTTGCGAAATGATATTGCCTTCTTCGACACCGCTGTTGAATTCAGTCGTTTTCTTGATCTGGCTTGCTGAAAAACCTAGAGACAAGAGTTCTGACTCCACTTCTTCATAACTCATATCTGTATAGTCTTTGAGTTCGATGGCTTTTGAACCGGAACTGATATACAGAGTAACTTCTCGGTTTTCTTTGACCGTCGTCGTAGCGGCTGGATCAGTTTTGACTACGTTGCCTTCTTCGATTTCTTCGTCAGCGATTTCTTGCGTTTCCGAGGCGACTTTCAAGTTCACGGCTTCTAATTTTGTTCGAGCTTCTGATTCAGTCAGTCCTGAAACATCAGGAACCACGACATCACTATTTCTAGTGGCGGCAAAATAAACAGCTGCACCAGCTACCAAAGCAACTAATGCTGCAATCAGTATCCAAAGCCAAGTTTTACGTTTTTTCTTTTTCGGCTGCTTTTCAGCAGGTGTTTCATCAGCAGCTTCAAGCTCTTCTGGCTCTGCATGCATGCTTTCCGTTTGATGGAGTGCTTCTTCATCGATGGGCTCGATTGCTTTCGTTTCATTGTGCATCGCTGCCGGCATCCAAAGTGCTTCATTACTTCGGCCAGGCGATAAAGCAGTCGCAAGATCATCACTCATCTCATCTGCGGTCTTATAGCGGTCAGCTGGTTCTTTTGCTGTTGCTCGCAAAACGATGTTCTCTAAAGACTGCGGTACATTTGGATCAAGTGTAGTGATCGAAGGAAGGTCCTCTTGAAAATGTTTCAAGGCAATCGTAACTGCTGATTCGCCGTCAAAAGGAACGCTGCCTGTCAGCATCTCATATAAAATGATCCCTAGTGCATAGATATCTGATTGTTTTGTGGCCATGCTGCCCCGTGCCTGTTCTGGTGAAAGATAATGTACAGATCCTAACATCGAATTTGTTTGTGTAATCGACGTTTCAGACAATGCAATCGCAATCCCAAAGTCAGTGATCTTAACCACACCTTCTTGATCAATCAAGATATTTTGCGGCTTCAAATCACGATGGATGATACGATGCGCATGGGCTAATGAAATTGCTGATAAGATTTGCTGCATGATATCAACAACAGTTTGATACGGGATAGGATAATGTGTTTGGATATAACGCTTCAAGTCCATCCCTTTAACATATTCCATCACGAGATATTGCATACCCGATTCCTCGCCGACATCATAAACACTTACAATGTTCGGATGAACCAATTCTGTTGCTGCCAGTGCTTCTCTTTGGAAACGACGGATAGCTGTTTGATCATTTTGAAAGTCGAATCTTAGTACTTTGATAGCAACATCACGATCCAAAATCAAGTCATGAGCTAAATAAACATTCGCCATCCCGCCGCTGCCGATGTTCCCAGTGATCTGATAGCGGCCATTCAGCTTTTTGCCTAATTCTATCATGCGTGCTCCTCCTTGCCTTCGATAAGAAGTACCGTGATATTGTCTGCTCCGCCTGCTTCATTTGCTTGATCGATCAAACGCTCGATTTTTTCTGAAAGCAGCAGACTGCTGCTGGCGATTGCTGCGATATCAGGTTCTGATACCATATTTGTCAGGCCGTCTGAACAAAGCAGCAATTGGTCTCCCGGCTGCCAAAGATGCGTAGCAACATCTACTTCTACTGTTCCCGGCATACCAACTGAACGCGTCAAAATATTTTTGCGCGGATGATTGACTGCCATTTCTTCAGTGATTTCCCCAGATTTCACCAATTCGTTAACAAGAGAATGATCTTCTGTCAGCTGTTTGAGCTGACCACCACGGATCAAATATGCTCGGCTGTCGCCTACATGGGCAATCGTAAATTGCTCTTCTAAAAGGGCCGCTGCGACAATCGTTGTTCCCATGCCGCTGTATTCAGGCTCTTGCTGGCCTTGCATATAAATATCTGTATTCTCTTGCTGGATCATTTGGATAAACCACTGAGCGATTTTTTCATTATCTAAAAGTTCTTGTTCTTCCCAAGAGCTGCCCAAGTTCGTCACTGCCATTTGACTGGCTACGTCTCCTGCACGATGTCCGCCCATACCATCTGCTAGTACAGCTAGCTTGACTCCTGCACGATTGACAAAAACATTCGCATAATCTTGGTTCGTATTGCGTCTTCTTCCTACATCTGATTGAAATTCAATCTGCATTCCTTCACCTCATTACTTTTTGCGCAAACAACAGATGAAAAACCCGTCTGTATAAAACTGATGCGGGTATATCGTCAGCATCTTCTCATTAATTGAAGATTTTAGCACAGGATCGGTGCTTACATCAACCTTCTCAAAATCAGGATGTCTTTCTAAAAAAGCAGCAACAACATCTTCGTTTTCTTCTTTCAGAATCGTACACGTGCTGTATGTCAGGATTCCGGATGATTTCAATGTTGGCGCACAGCTTTCCAAAATCGCTAATTGGATCTCAGGCAGCTGCGTCAAATCCTGCGCATTTTTTTTATAGCGGATATCTGGTTTCCGCCGCATCAAGCCTAAACCAGAACACGGTGCATCCACTAAAATACGGTCAAATTGCTGTTCGTCAAAGTGGTCGCTGACTTCTCGCGCATCCATTTTCATTGTACGGATTTGATCGCCAACATCTAGACGATCAGCGTTTTCTTCAATCAAACGAACTTTATGATCATGGATATCCAAAGCCGTCACTTCTCCGCCGGCATCAGGATCTAAGAAAGTGGCAATGTGTGTCGTTTTTCCGCCCGGAGCAGCACACGCATCTAGTACTTGATGACTTGGCTGGATCTGCATTGCCGGAGCAACGAGCATCGAACTTTCATCTTGGACTGTCATCATACCTTCTGCAAATAAACGGCTGGCAGCTAGATGGCCTTTTTCAGCCACTACACCGTAAGGACTTACGTTGCTTTCCTTTGCAGAGATATGTTCCCCAGCTAGGACTCCGATAGCTTGCTCCCGTGTGATTCTTCGAGTGTCGACACGTCCGCTGACATGACTTGGTGTATAAAGAGATTCACCCAGTTTTTTTGTTTCGTCATAACCGATTTGATTTGCGAGTTTTTTTGTCAGCCAAACAGGTAAACTGATTTCTGTTGCCAAACGTTCCATTGGGTCTTGGATCGTCGCTGTATCCGGCAGGCCTTTTCTTAAAATCGTGCGCAGTACGCCGTTTACAAATTTACCAATGCCTGGATTTCCTTGTGCTTTTGCAATTTCTACTGCTTCATTCAAAATCGCATGGTCAGGGATCTTATCTAAAAAACGCCATTGATAAATAGATAAATGCAGCAAAGAGCGGACCCAGCTGTCGACTTTTTTTGCCTGACCGATAAACGGCTCCAGATAAAAATCCAGCAGCTGCTGACGGCTTAACGTACCGTAGACAAGTTCGGTCAATAAGCCGGCATCTTTTTTGTCTAATCCGCTTTTTTGGATCAATTCATTCAATAAAAGATTTGAATAAGCGCCGCCTTTATTTACTCTTTCAATTGCTTCTAAAGCAATGAAACGAACGGATTTTTTTAATTTACTTGGGACTTTTTTCTTCATTATTCCACCTTCTGGCCAACTTGTACTTGTTGTCCGCTGCCATTCAAGAATTCTTGGATGAGCTGACGTCCTTTTCCAGCTGGTTGTAATTCTTTGATTGCTAACACTGTTTTATCACCGCAAGCGATCCAAAGATTTTTTTTGTCTTTAAAAATAATCGTGCCAGGCTGTTCTTCTGTTTGCTCGTCCAATGGTTGGACGTCTAGCAGTTTCCAGCGGCTGCCGTTGTATGTTGTAAATGCAATTGGCCAAGGTCTCATTCCCCGCACTTGCTGATCAACAGCTTTTGCATTTTTGTTCCAATCGATTGCTTCTTGTTCACGGGTGATATTTGGAGAAAAAGTCACTTCTTCTTCATTTTGGGGAACTGGTGCCAATTTTCCTTCAAGGATAGCTGGCAGATTATCCAACAATAAGTCTTTACCAAGTTTGCTCAATTTTTCGAACATCGTGCCCACATCGTCTTGGTCAGTGATTGGGATACTTCCTTGGGCAAAGATACCGCCAGCATCCATTTTTTTGATCATTTCCATGATCGTCACGCCTGTTTTTTCTTCGCCATCAATGATTGAGTAATGAACAGGTGCGCCTCCGCGGTATTTTGGCAGTAAAGAAGCATGGACATTGATTGCTCCATGAACGGGTGCTTGCAATAATTTTTCTGGTAAAAATTGCCCAAATGCCGCCGTGATGATCACGTCTGGGTGCATAGCAATGATTTCTTCCATTTCAGGTGAACCAGAGATCTTTTCTGGTTGGAGAACTTTGATTCCATGTTTGACAGCTGCTTCTTTGACTGGTGAAGGGGTGATGATCCGTTTTCTGCCAACTGGACGGTCTGGCTGTGTAACAACTGCTTGGACTTGATAACCGGCTTCGATCAATCCTTCTAAAATTGGGACAGAAAAAGCAGGTGTGCCCATAAATACGATTTTAGTCATCTTGATGTTCCTCCATATATTCTTCAAGTTTTTCTTCTGGGATTTGTTCAATCATTTTTTCGATAAACAAAACGCCTTCTAAATGGTCGATCTCATGTTGGAAAGCACGAGCCAAATATCCTGATGCAGTGACTTCAATCTCGTCCCCTTCACGATCAAAATAGCGAACGGTCACTTCTTCTGCTCTTTTGACTGTTCCATAAACATGCGGGATACTCAAACAACCTTCTACATCGATATCTTCGCCCTTTTTTTCGATGATCTCAGGATTGATGAGTTCGAATTTGTCTCCCTCATCAACTTCTACGACTGCGATTCTTAGGTTTTTGCCGATTTGCGGTGCTGCGATCCCAACGCCATCGTGAGCAACCATCGTTTCATACATGTCTTCTAACAAAGTGATCGTTTCATCTGTGATTACATCGATCGGTTGTGTTTTCTGTTTTAGTTTTTTGTCTGGGTGGATCAGTATAGGGTAGCGCATGCGTTGTCCTTTCTTAAATAAAGTGCAGCGGTTCGTTGTCGATTGCTACAAACAAGCCTTGCCGCTGCTCTGCTTGGCTGTCTTGCAAAATTTTCTCTAATAATTTATCAAGATACTGTTCTTTTTTATACTTGATGATCAATTGATAATAATATCGGTTTTTGACTCTCAAGATCGTGCTGGGTGTTGGTCCGAGAAGCAGACTTTGCGGACTTAGATGTTGTTTCAGCAAAGAAGCAATCTGGAAGATTTTTTTTGCTGCCGCTTGTTCTTCGGTATGACTAGCAGTGATTTTGACCGTATAATAATATGGCGGATAACCGCTGCGATGCCGCATATGCATCTCTTGCTGATAAAAAGCTTCGAAGTCCTGCTTTTCTGCCAGCTGGATCGCATAATGCTCAGGATTGAAAGTTTGGATGATGACTTCTCCCGCTTTTTCAGCTCTGCCTGCTCTGCCGGAAACTTGGGTCAGCAATTGGAAAGTGTGTTCACTGGAACGGAAATCAGGCAGGTTCAATGCGGTATCTGCATTCAATACACCCACTAATGTGACATCAGGGAAATCCAACCCTTTGGCAATCATTTGTGTGCCTAAAAGGATATCTGCTTCTTTATTGCCAAATTTCTGCAAGATTTTTTCATGAGCGCCTTTTTTGCGCGTCGTATCGACATCCATTCGCAAAATACGAGCATCTGGATATAAACCTTGCAATTCTTCTTCTACTTTTTGCGTACCTGTGCCGTAATAGCGGATTTTATTTTCTCCGCAATTTGGACAGCGATGCGGAATTGGTTCTTCATGTCCGCAATAATGACATCTCATCGACTTCGTATCCATATGCAAGGTCAAAGAAATATCGCAATTTGGACAAGGCAGTACATAGCCGCAATCTCGACACATCACAAAAGACGAATAGCCGCGTCGATTCAAAAGCAGCACCGTCTGTTCTTTGTTTTCGATTCGCTGACGGATTTTTTCTTGCAATGCCAAAGAAAAAGAAGAAAGATTTTTATTGCGTGCTTCTTCACGCATATCGACCACTTCTATTACGGGAAGCTGTGCGCTCGTTTTTGCACGCTGTGTCAATTTCAGCAAACGATACAAGCCTTTTTGTGCTCTGGCGCGTGATTCCAATGAAGGAGTTGCGCTTCCCAAAACGACAGGACAATGATGATACTTCCCGCGCCAAATCGCTAAATCTCGTGCATGGTAGCGAGGTGTTTCATCTTGTTTATAACTTGATTCATGCTCTTCATCAATGATGATCAGTCCGATATTTTCCAAAGGAGCAAAAATAGCCGAACGTGCCCCCACAACGACTTGGGCTTCATTCCGCTCGATTTTCCGCCATTCGTCATACTTTTCGCCTTGAGACAACCCACTGTGAAGCACAGCAACTGCTTCGCCAAACCGGCCTTTGAACCGTTCGACCATTTGTGGTGTCAATGCGATTTCCGGTACAAGCATGATTGCTGTTTTTCCAGCATCCAGAACATCTGCAATCGTTTGGAGATACACTTCTGTCTTTCCGCTGCCGGTGATTCCTTCCAAAAGAAAAACTTTTTCCTGCTCTTGGCGAAATGCCGCAATGATTTCGTCTGCTGCCTGCTGCTGTTCCTTATTCAATTCCAGCGCAGTCGTCTGCTCAAATGTCCGATGTTTATACGGATCACGATAACTTTCAACCTCGCTGATTGTCAGCCAGCCTTTTTCTTCGCCTTGCTTCAATAAGTGGCTGCTGATTCCTTTTTCACTAAAAACAGATGCAGGTACAGCATTTTCCATCGTTAATAAAAAAGTAAGTAATTCTTGTTGTTTTACTGCGTTTTTCCGCAGCTTATCCCATTCCGTCTCAAATGTCTCCTTGGTCAAATTAGAAGACACCATTCGGATAGTTTTGACTTTGTTTTTCGTATGTACCTCATAACGAACGTCCACTGATTTTTCTTGGCGCCATTTCATCAAGGTCGACAGTACACCTGTTTCCTCTGCTTCTTTCCAAGAGATACTTTCTTTTCCTTGAAAAAAATCTTGAATCTCAGGAGTGTTTTTCACAGGATAAATATTCTTTTCATAAGCAGCCTTCATGACACTTGGCAGCATCGTCTGCAGACAAGTGATCTTGAAAGCAAAAGTGATTTTTTTCATGTAGTCTGCTAAAGTCATCAATTCTTTATTTAATACAGGGGCAAGATCAAGAACATGAATCACTTCTTTCAACTCGTGGTTCACTGACTCGCTCGTGAAGACGTCCATGACAAATCCTTGAACATGTCTGTTTCCTTTACCAAACGGCACTTCCACACGCATACCAGGTTGAATGAACCCGGCCAGATGCTTCGGCACAAGATAGGTAAACGGCTGATCTGTTTGCATCGTTGGTACATCCACGATGATTTCTGCAACTAGATTCATGATATCCCCCTTTTGTTATTTGTAAAAAAAGATAATAAACATCCCTTGGCATTTTACTAAAAAAAAGCAGTTTTGTCTTATCATCAAGAAAATCCTAACGAAAAATTAACGCTCGTTAAAAAAAGGAAATGGGCTGGGACAAAAATCACATTGACTTTCGACCTAGCCCTTCACTTATATTCATCCGTTTTTTGAAATAACAGCAAATCCTCCAAAAATAACAAGTCAATAACTGTTGTTCCCAAAGTTTACAGGTTTTGTTCGTCGCGGATACGTTTTTCTAATTCTTGCTGTTCACGTTCTTTTTGTGCTTTGCGTTCTTCTTCTTCCATTTTCAGACGCTCGCGTTTTAATTCAGGATGCGGATCATTGACCACATTTCCTGCTTCGATTTCTTCTAGTGCTTGTCCAACACTTTTCACTGAATCGAAAGAATCGATCGTTGCTTGTGAACCTGCGTCTAATTCATGCGCACGTTTGCTTGCTAAAATCACTAAAGAATATTTTGAATTTACACGGTCTAACAATGAGTCAATAGAAGGTTTTAACATCATAAGACTACATCTCCTTTAACATTTTGATATATTTTCCGATCACACGATCCACTCGAAAGTGTTCGCTTGCGATGATATTTTTGATTCTGTCTACTGCTAGCGGTACTTCATCATTCACCACTGCATAGTCATAAAGAGCCATCATTTCGATTTCTTCTCTGGCTACTCTCATACGCTCTTCGATAACTTCTTCGGCGTCTGTTCCGCGTCCGACGATACGTGATTTTAATTCTGCCAAATCAGGCGGCGTCAAGAAAATAAACACACCATCCGGTACCTTGTCTTTTACTTGCTTTGCACCTTGGACTTCAATTTCTAAGAACACGTCTTTTCCTTCATCCAATGTTTTGTTGACATAAGATAAAGGTGTTCCATAATAATTTCCGACATATTCTGCATATTCCAGCATTTCTCCAGCCTCGATCATAGCCTCAAATTCTTCTTTTGTGCGGAAATAATAATCCACACCTTCCACTTCCCCCTCGCGCATTTTGCGGGTGGTCATTGAGATCGAATAGTGGAAATCATTATCTTCACTCTCAAAAATTGCTTTTCGTACCGTGCCTTTTCCTACACCAGACGGACCTGATAACACGATTAATAATCCTCGCTCTGACATGACGACGTCCTTTCAACTAGTCTTTTTTACTTAACGTTTATTTTGCACTTTTTTTCTGCAACTTTCAAGGGTTTCTTTATTATAGACAGATTTTCACAAAAAAGCTACCTCGCTAAAAGCGCGAAACGCCGCATGTATTCGTTCATTTGATTAAAAGCCCATATTTGAAAGTGTATTGATCACACCAGCAATTTCATCTTTTCTGGTCAATGCTTTTTCAGTTGGATCCTCTACTTCTTCTGCATCGATGCGAACGATATATTGGCGATTCATTGTGACATAAGTACCATCATTGATCAGTAAAGCAATCTCTTTTTCATCATAATAGGCACAAGCATCTTGCCATGCCTCAAACCCGGGATTTTCTGAAGGGACGTTTCTTTTGATGACGCTTTTTCCGCTAAGCTCGTGAAAAGTAATATCGTAGTATTTCATTTTTTCTGCTCCTTTTTTGCACCGGATATTCCCCGGCTTTTTTAGTTTATGATTCTATGCTATTCGATATTTTGGATTTGTTCTCGGATTTTTTCTAAAATCGTTTTGAATTGGACGACTTGATTTTTTATTTCAATGGCTCCTGATTTTGATCCGATCGTATTGACTTCCCGGTTCATTTCTTGAATCAGAAAGTCTAATTCTCGACCAACAGGAGCATCTGTATGAAGCAGTTCGTCCAGTTTTTCTAAATGGATCGTCAAACGGTCGATTTCTTCGTGGATGTCTCCGCGTTCTAATAAAATCGCCAATTCTGTCAATAAACGGTCTTGGTCAGCTTCTTCGCCTAGGAAATCCATTAGTTTTTTCTGGAATTTTTGTTGAAAATCTTTTTCATAGACTGCAACAAATGTTTTTAATTTATCTAATAATTGCGTAAACTGCTTTTGACAGCTGCGTAAAACTTCGGCTAATGCTTGGCCTTCTGTTTGGCGGCTTTGGTCCAACTGACGCAAAGCTTCCAAGATTGTTTCTCTAGCTAGGTTTTCTAAGTCAGCTTCTTGTTCGGTTTCTTGGATCATGATGAATTCTTCTTTGACTGCTAGCCGTTCGACTAAACGGCCAATAGAAAAATCAGAGTCTGCGCCGTAGCGTTCTTGAATGCCTTCTTTCAATTGGATGGCTAGAGAATCCAACAAGTCCCAATCGATCACTGCTTGTTTTTGTGTACCGCCGATTTTGGTCAGATTGACGAACACTTCTACTCGCCCTCGGTTCACTGTTTGTTTCACTAATTGACGCAATTCCAGTTCAAATGGATTCAAGATTCTTGGACTGCGCAGCTGGATATCCAAAAAGCGCTGGTTTACACTTTTGATCTCGATATCTAATTGATAGTCATTTGTTTCGCGGATGGCTTTGCCAAAACCAGTCATACTTTTCATTCGACAGGGTCCTTTCTCAGAAACCATTTGTTCCTCTACTTGATAGATTCAGTTACTACCTGTTATTTCAAGTACAAGTAATCTAAAAATTTGCTGCATTTGCCTCACGACTACTGAAAGCCAAGTAAAGAACACATAGTTTTTACATTTCTTTTAGTGTTTTCTGCAAGTTTTCAAATTCTTCGTTGGACAACGTGATCCCTTTTCCCATTTTTTCATGGTCTGGTGCCCAGTCTCGAAGATCAAATTTCGGCGGACGGCCATTCCAACTGATAAGATTCAGTTCTTTTCGCCACCCTTTGTTGTTTTCCGATAAAATTGCGATTTCTTCTACGATTTCGTATGAAAATTCTTGTGCCATTCCATTTCCCCCTTAATATAACATAAGTATAATCCTAGCATCGTTTCGACTGGCTGTTTTTCCAATCGCTGCTGGATCTCTTTTTTCTTATTATGCTTCAATTCGTGCATCAGTTGCTTTATTTGTTCTTTCCGCGTTGCCGCTGTACGTTGCTGACGTCGGATTTCCCGCCACTCTTCCGCACTTATTTTAGAGAACATTGGCTGTTCTGCTTTTATTGTATGGCTTTCATAACGGCAAATCAATGAGATCAGTTCGTCTGGCTCATAGATTTTATTCGGCATGATCCGTGCATTTTTAGCAGATAATTCCAGCAAAGCCAATCCGCAAGTTTCAAAGACAACCCTGTCTTTATATATAGTACGTAATTTCTCTAAAAAATTTATTTTTTTGAAAAAAGAAAGTCCTAGTCCAGTTTTTTCTTCTACAAAGAAAACAAAACGTTTCCAGATTTGTTCAGCTCTTTTTACAGAATGGAAGCTATACCAATTCCCTTCCAATTGATTGAGCATTTTCTTTGCCTCTAAATAACCTAATTCCAAGTTGGCTTGGTTTCTTTGTTCATCGAAAATCAAAAAGGTACCTAATGTCCAATGCGAGCCGCAATCCCAATAAATAAATTCCTGCGGCATCGTTATTTTTTTGCTGATTCCAGGTCCTTGGACATCGACAATAAAAGCTTCTGTTGCGCCTTTTTGAATCACTATATCAACTGGGATATTGTTCCGATAGCCGCCATCAACGTAACGCACACCGTCAATGACTTTGTAGGCCATCGCAGGATAAAAAGACGCGGAAGCCAGCAGCCAATCAGGGATTTTTTCTGGATCTTGCTTTTTGATATCTGTCACCACTTCGCTAAAGTCAGGCAAACGAGTCGAGATGGTCAAAAATTCTGGTGCCGAATGATCTTTGATTTTTTTAGGGTCCAGCATGCTTCTGATGAGATTTTCCAAAGGTGTCGTAGCGATTCCTTGATTCTTAAGCGCATTTTTTGCCAAGTGCTGTACATCGTAAAAAAGCTGTATTCTCGCTTGCGGATCGGCAGCGGCAGGTATTTCCGGCAGCGAAAGTACTTGTGTCGTTGACAACTTTGACCAGATTTTTTCAGCTAACCCGATATCCTCTTGTAAAATCAATGCACCGTTGATGGCTCCCACAGAGGTTCCTGTTATTATTTTGATAGGGATATTTGACTCTTTCAATGCTTTCCAAACGCCGATTTGATAAGCACCATGAGCGCCGCCGCCACCTAATACCAGCGCTGTGCGGTAAGTCAGTTTTTTCGTGAATGAATTTTCGCCCTTGTATCCTTTTTCTGAAAAAAGCGAAAGCCATCCTAAAGGTAACAGCGTTTCATCTGCAAAGCGAAAACAGATCGACTCTTTTAAAAAATAACGGGAAAAACTTTCCAGCAGCGAAAAAAACGAATGACTCTTTGAAAAAGTTCCATCAAACAATAAATTCGTGATAACCACTGTTTTTTCCGTCAATTCAATAGTCAGATAAATATGTTTTTTCCCTGTTGAAATAGACCACGCCCGCTGTTTTTTGGCTTCGCGCCAAAAGTTATCTCGGCTTTCTTGATTGCTTTTGAAAAAAGGCAGGACTTGTTTCGATCTTCGTAATGATTTGTACAATAATGGACGTTCAGACCAATAGACTTTTTGACTCTTCATTCTCGACCCCTCGCTAAAGTTCGTCTTTATCAAAGAACAAGGTATTTCTTTTTCAACAAATATACCATAAGCCTTTAGAAAAAACTTAAAAAAACATTTGCTTTACAGAATTGGTATACCTATTGTTCCAGAGTTATCGTATAATAAACATAAGATAACAAATGTATATAAATGTCAAAATTCATTAAATAATTTTTTCACGTACATTTTTCCCAAAAAAGAAATATATGTTTTTTCTTATTTTTCCTGAAAACCGCTTGAAACAGCAGAAAAATGAGAATTAAATTTAAAGAATGATTCTTTTTCAAATGTTCTGGTATCGGTTTTTCACAACCACTGTAACCGAATTTTAAAGTAAAAGAAACAAGCAATTTTCAAATAAATGTTGTAAAATGAAGAAGTCGATAATTAAGCGAGGAGGATCATGATGACTGAGTCAGTTTACGTACATATTGATACAACAAGCAACGCCGTTTTGACTAAAGGCTTAACTGCTGCTGATTTCTCCCGCAGTATCGTTCATCACCCTAAAAATCTGCTCTTACTTGATCCGGCAGCAGCTGCTGGAGAATATGAACCTCATACTGGACTGAAAGTGATCCGAGGCGGCGACCAAGTAAAACAGTTTTTCCAGTCGATAAAAAGCCGACGCAGCGGAGATGATTTAAAATGGATCGATTTTACTGATTTGACGATGCTGAAAGAATTGTCCCCCTTGGAAATCTCTGAGCTGCTTTATTTCGGACATATGAAAACACATCTGCATTCGCCGTTTTTTTATAAATTACAGAATAATTTCGTTTATTTTGACTTGAATGATCAGTTGAATCGGATCTACTACCGCTATTTGGATGAGTTTTACCGCATCTTAGCGGATAAATTAAGTTTGATCTTAGAGAAAAAAATAAATGAAAAGAAATCATTCTTCCAAAAAAGTATCCCTGTTGAAAAAATCGACAGCGAACTATTGAAGGATATGCGCAACATGATGCAAGAAGGTGTGATTTTTTCTTTCGCTCAAAGCGGATTAGACAATGACGAATATCATATCCCGATCTATGTGATTGAAGATTATATCTGGAAATTAAAAGGCATCCGTTATCAAGAAGAACAAATCATTGGTACATTGATTTATCATTCTGGTAATAAAAGCTGGCGATTGGTCAGTGATGCAGAAGACTTTGCTTACAGTTTCAATAAAATCTAAAAAACCAGTCAGAAAATGATTCTGACTGGTTTTGTTTATTCTAGCCTAAGCTCTTTTTTCCATCTGGAACAAATAATGAGGGGATCGTGCGATAAATGATCAATAACGCAATGATTGTTACGACACCTGTTGCTAATCCGCTTGCACCGTTCATTACTAATGAGAAGATCCATGGATTCATTCCCCATAACGCAAAACTTCCCCAGAAAACGACACCGGCGATAAAGTGCCAGAAATAACGAGCCAAAACACCAATAAATGTACCGATGATAATATTGAACGCTGCTGTTTTTTCTTTTCCTGACAAAATAGCTCGTTGGACTTTTTCAGCCGAAAAACCAGCCAGTCCGCCAAAAGCAAAAGCAATTGGATACTCAATCAACACTTGGATCACACTCAAAAAGTAAACTTGCCCTGTTGGAAAATGAAGAAGTCCCCAAATCAACCCAGAAAACACGCCTGCTTTCCAGCCTCTTCTCAAAGCGAATAATGTCAATGGAATCTGACCTAAAGAAATAGAAAAACTGCTGCCGATTTGAAGCGGGATCAAAGAGAGAATAAGTGCTAAAGCAGCGACGATTGTTCCTTCGATCCAGATTTTATTTTTTTGCATGAAAAGTTCCTCCTTGGAATACTGTCACAAAAGAGAGGTTTGTTGACATCACGATGCTTCAATAAAGTTTTCCACTAAAAAAACAGGACTGTGAATAAGATAACATCACAGTCCTGTTTGCTTTGTGGTATGAACGGGCATTGACACGCCCAGCTTTCATTTTAGGTCTCAAATCAGCACAGATAAGCTTCTGCCTGGCTGTTTTACTGAAAGAGTGTATGGAAAATGGACGGTCTTCATCCAATTTGCTCACACATTTATCCTAATTCACAATTCCTACGCTCGTATGATCGAAACAGGTTCGAAGGGTTTAGAATCACTTCAATCTCAGCCCAGACGGACTCCCCTTTGTGATTATATTCTTGTTTTTTATTTTTTGTTTTTCTTTATCGAAAAAAGATTATTTCTTTGTTTCGAATAAAGGACTAACTGGTTTGTTTTCGTGGATACGTTTGATTGCATCCCCCATCAAGCCGCCTACGCTGACTTCATCGATCTTATCAATTTTGCGGTCTTCTGGCAAGTAGATAGAATCGGTAACAACTAGACGTTCAATCGCTGAATCAGCAATTCTTTGTAATGCTGGGCCTGATAAGACTGGGTGTGTACATGAGGCATAGACACTTGTTGCTCCAGCTTCTTTCAATGCATTCGCAGCAAGAGTGATCGTACCTGCTGTATCGATCATGTCATCAATCAAGACACATGTTTTCCCTTTGACTTGTCCAATGATATTCATCACTTCCGCCACGTTTGCTTTTGGACGGCGTTTGTCGATGATCGCAATCGGTGCTTTCAAGAATTCCGCTAATTTACGGGCACGTGTCACACCACCGTGGTCAGGAGAAACTACGACTACATCGTCACCTTGGATATTTCTTTCCAAGAAATAGTTGGCAATCAATGGTGCACCCATCAAATGGTCAACTGGGATATCAAAGAAACCTTGGATTTGGACAGCATGCAAGTCCAATGTCAGCATTCTAGTAGCACCAGCTTTTTGGATCATGTTTGCTACTAATTTCGCTGTGATTGGTTCTCTAGCGCGTGCTTTCCGATCTTGACGAGCATATCCGTAGTAAGGCATAACTACATTGATCGTTTTCGCACTTGCACGTTTCAAGGCGTCGATCATGATCAGCAATTCCATTAAATTATCATTTACTGGGCTGCTTGTTGATTGGATAATGTAGACATGGGAACCGCGAATACTTTCTTCGATATTTACTTGGATTTCGCCGTCGCTAAACTGGGTAACAGATGATTTCCCTAATTCAACCCCAACAGCTTCAGCGATTTTTTCAGCTAATGGACGATTTGAATTCAACGCGAAAATTTTTAACCTTGGATCAAAGTAATGTTTTGACATGGAGACCTCCACTTTCTTTTTCACAACTCTAGAAATTCTTTCTAGTAAATAGTAGTCATTTTTCACAAATAAATCAAGCCCTATAAGCCACTAATTAAGATAAGGGAGTTTTTTTGCGTAACCTTCTTTGTTCTCTTGTCTTGCACGAGCAATGGCTAAAGCGTATTCCGGCACATCGTTTGTAATCGTTGAACCTGCTGCAATAGAGCTGTTTGGCGCTACATTGACTGGCGCGATGATATTCGCATTTGAACCGATAAAGCTGTGGTCGCCGATAACGGAAGAATGTTTTTGTTTTCCATCATAATTGACAAAGACGACACCGCAGCCGACATTGATTTCTTTCCCTAAAGTTGCATCGCCGACATATGTCAAATGACCAACTTTTGTGTTTTCACCGATTTTCGCATTTTTCACTTCGACAAAGTTGCCGATATGAACACCTTCACCGATTTCTGCTTTTGGACGCAAATGTGCGTACGGGCCGACATCTGCTCCTTTTTTCACGCTGCTTTCTTCAATCACAGAATTTGTCACGACTACTTGATCTTCAATCGTGCTGTCGACGATACGTGAATGTGCGCCAATCAGACAATCAGAACCGATTGTCGTATTTCCTTGGATCTGCACGCCTGCTTCGATTACTGTATCTGAACCGATAATTACACCAGCATCGATATAAGTTGTTTTTGGGTCAACAAAGCTGACACCATTGACCATGTGCATATGATTGATTCGGTCGCGCATCAATTCATTGGCTTTTGCTAACGCGATACGGTCATTGACACCCATTGATTCTTCGAAGTCTTCTGTTTGGTAAGCAGAGATCGTCGCCCCTTGATCTTTCAAGATTTCGATGATGTCTGTCAAATAATATTCACCTTGTGCGTTATCTGTACCAATTTTGTTCAACGCTTCAAAAAGAGCTTCATTGTCAAAACAGTAAGTACCTGTATTGATTTCTTGAACACGTGCTTCTTCTTGTGTCGTATCTTTTTGTTCGACGATTTTTTCAACGATCCCGATATGATCGCGAATGATTCGGCCGTAACCAGTTGGATTTTCTGCATGTGCTGTCAGGATAGTTGCACTCGCATTTTTTCCTTGATGATATTCAAACAAATTATTCAAGGTTTCTGTTGTAAGCAGCGGTGTATCCCCGCTGATGACAAGCGTCGTTCCTTTTTTACCTTTTAAAAATGACTCAGCTTGCATGACTGCATGCCCCGTGCCTAGTTGTTCTGCTTGCAAAGCGTATTGGCTGCGTTCGCCTAATTGCTCTTTGACTTTTTCAGCACCATGACCTACGATCGTGATGATTTCATCTGGGTTTGTTTCGCCCACTCGATTGATGATGTGTTCTACCATCGGCTTGCCAGCTACTGGATGCAATACTTTATATAATTTAGACTTCATGCGAGTCCCTTTTCCTGCCGCTAAAATAATTGCGTAACGTTCCACTTGGTCCACTCCTTCATTCTTTTCCTTGTTTCAGTTTAGCCTACTCGACCGTAATTTTCAACTTGTACCAATTAACGAAATTTCCACAAAAAAACAGGCGAGGTTTGACTTTTCAGACAGTTTACCTCTAGCCCGTAAATTTGAAGTGCGTTTTATTTTTTCAGCAGATTATTCTTTTTCGTTTGTCTCAGCAAAATAATTACCTGGAACAACTGTAATATTTTTTGTTTGTGTATCCACATCTTTGACATATAGAAGTGATGTATAATCATCGATTGCTCGATGCCCGTTGAATTTTGATTCTGCAAAAACAGTAATACCGACAAGTTCTGATTCAAACTCTTCGATCATGCTCTTCATTCCGTTGACGGTTCCTCCGCCTTTCATGAAATCATCGACAACAAGAACACGAGATCCTCGTTTCAAACTTCTTTTTGATAATTCCATTTTTTCGATTCTTTCAGATGACCCAGAAACATAATTGACGCTGACTGTTGATCCTTCTGTGATTTTAGAATCGCGGCGTACGATTACGAATGGGACATTCAAGTAATAAGAAACTGCTTGTGCAATAGGAACACCTTTTGTTGCTACAGTCATGACTGCATCGATTTTTTGTCCTAAATATTTGGAAGCAATGATTTTTCCTACTTGGCGCAGTAATTCTGGTTCTCCTAATAAATCAGAAAGATAAACATATCCTCCTGGCAGCAAACGGTCTTGTTCTGACAAGCGTTCTGCCAATGACTCGATATATTTTTTTGCTTCTTCATAAGAGATCTCCGGTGTAAACAACACACCTCCAGCAGCCCCTGGAATCGTATCTAGGCTTCCATAACCTCGTTCTTTAAATGTTTTCTTTATGATCGCCAAATCTTCGCTGATCGAAGACTTTGCGGATTCATAGCGTTTGGCAAAACTTGTCAATGAAATCAATTCATGTGGATGATCTAATAAAAACTGTGTCATGTCAACAAGTCGTTCACTACGACGCACTTTCACACATTTCAGCTCCCTTTTAGAAATTTTATCGTTTTACATTATATAAGTTTTTTTCCATAAATTCGAGCATTTTATGAAAAAAGAAGAAAATAGTTCGGCATTTATTAAAAAAGAAAAAAGAAAAGGGCAGAATAATCGGTTATTTCAGCGATTATTCTGTACTTTCCTTTAAAAAATTCTTATTGTTTGTTTTTGCAGCTGCGTTATCTTTTCTTCTGCTGTCCTCGTTTGACGCTCACAACGATTTTTTTGAAAATATTCACGACTAGGAACAAAAGAATAAAGATCAATGTAATTGTTGCTCCAGGCGGTGTATCCAAATAAAAAGAACTGCTTAACCCAGAAAGCATTCCGATAAATCCAACCAGAACACTGATAAAAATCACCACATTAAATCCTTTTCCTAGACGCATACCAATTGCAGCAGGCAGAACCATGATTGCCGAAATCAATAATGCACCAGCAATCGGGATCATCACTGCAATCGCTACGCCGGTAATGATATTGAAAAACATCGACATCAAACGAATTGGTAATCCGTCAACATGCGCTGTGTCTTCGTCAAAAGTCAAAACATACATTGGTCTCTTGAATAAAAAGAACAATAATCCGATCACTACGAACAAGGCACCTAAAAAGTAAACTTGCGGCCAAGTGATAGTGACGATCGACCCAAATAAATAAGACTGGATACTTGTAGAGGAATTTCCTCCGCTTAGATTCATCAACACAAGTGCCAGTGCTAAACCGCCAGCCATCAAAATCGCAATCGAAATCTCTGAATACGTCCGATAGATCGTACGCAGATATTCTAATAAGATTGCCGCTAAAACAACGATCAGCATCGTTGTCATCGTTGGGTTCAAGTTCAGGAAGAAACCTAAAGCAACCCCCGCTAAAGATACATGAGAAAGTGTATCGGCCATCAATGATTGTCTTCGGATCACCAGAAAGACACCCAGCATTGGTGCAATACCTGCGATAAAGATTGCCGCTAAGAAAGCTCTTCTCATGAATTCATATGAAAGCAGCGCCATTGAGAATCCTCCTTCCGTACCAAGCGAATCTGTCTATCCGCATACTGTTTGATATCTTCATGGTCGTGAGTGATCATCAAGATTGCTTTTCCATGTTCGTGGGCGCTGTGCTGCAGCAAACGATAAAATTCATTTCTGGATTCTTCGTCCATCCCAGTCGTTGGTTCATCTAGAATAAATAAATCAGGATCTGTCGCAAAAATCCGCGCTAAGCTGATTCGTTGCTTTTGACCGCCGGATAATTCTCCGATCCGGCGATTTCTCATATCCCACATGCCGACAGCTTCTAAAGCCCGTTTGACATGTTCGTGGTCTTTATTGGTTAATTTCTTGAACCATTTTCCTCTTGGATATCTTCCTGATCTTACTAATTCTAAAACTGTGCTGGGAAATCCCGCATTGAAGGAAGCTACTTGCTGGGGGATATAGCCGATACTGATTTTTTCACCTGCTTGATTTTTTGTTGCGATCTCGACTTTTCCTTTGGTCGGTTTCAATAAACCTAATGTTGCTTTGATCAAAGTAGACTTAGCCGCTCCGTTCTCGCCTGTTAAAATGACAAATTCCCCTGAATCCACATGATAGGAAACATCTTCTAAAACGGGTTCTTCGTCATAATAAAACGTTAGATCGGATACTTTGATATAACGCATGTTGCTGCCTCCCTTAGTTGATACTTGCTTTTAATGCTTCTAAATTCTGTTCCATGATCGTAATGTATGTCTCGCCGGCTTCCATTTGTTCAGAAGTCAAACTTTCTAATGGATTCAAAACTTTTAGCTCAACACCAGTTTCTTTGGCTAGTGTTTCTGCTACTTTTGAAGAAGCATTTTCTTCAAAGTAAATCACTTTCGTATTGTTTTTTTCTACAAATTTTTTCAATTCTGCCAAACGGCTTGGTGAAGGTTCCTGATCTGGAGAAATGCCGGAAATCGATTCTTGTGTCAAATCATATTCATTTGCAAGATAAGCAAATGCCGCGTGTTGTGTAACAAATGTGCGATTTTCTGCATCTTTTAGTCCGTCAGTAAATTTTTGATCTAATTCTTTTAATTGTGCGATATATGCGTCAGCATTTTTGGTAAAGATCTCTTTTTTATCTGGGTATTTTTCGCTTAGTTCATCGGCAATCGTTTGGACTTCTTTCATTGCTAATACAGGACTCAACCAAACATGGGGATCATATTCGTGGCTGTGATCGTGTGAGTGGTCTTCATCGTGGTCATGGTCGTGATCATGATCACAGTCGGTACCTTCTAAGCGTGTGATACCTTTTGCAGCTTCAATCATTTGTACTTTATCTGTATCGATAGCATTTTTCAAATCATCAATAAAGATTTCCATATCTGAACTATTATACACGAATGCGTCTGCATCTGCGATTTTAGCGATTTGCTGTGCGCTTGGTTCGAAATCATGAGGTTCTGTACCTGCTGGGATCAATAATTCTACATTACCTTCGTCTCCAACAACTTCCTTCGTAAATTCATACATTGGATAAAATGTTGCGACTACTTCGATTTTATCTTTACCTGCGTCTTCTGTCTCTGAACCAGAAACTGTCTGATTTTGACTCTGGCTGCCATTTCCGCAAGCTGCTAATAGCATTCCGCCTAATAATACTGTCATTCCTAAAAGATATTTTTTCATGCCATTTCTCCCTTCATTTCCTCCACTTTGTATAAATCGTAAATTTCCGATTTATCAACGTGAATTAATGTATCAAAATAAAAAAATACCGTCAATAGAAAAGACAAAATTTCTGATTTACAGGCGAAATTTCTTTTCAAATCGTAAAATAAATGAAGATACCTTCATATAAAGACTGATATAAAGCGTTTTTATCCAAAAGAAAATAACCAGCAGAAAAATAAAACAAACTTTTTTCGGCTGATCATTTTATTCAAAACTATTATTTTAATGTCCGTACAAGATACACTTCTTCGCAGAAACCTTTCAAAGCATTATATACACGCTGTGCTCTTGAACGTTGCTGGCATAAAGCAAAAACAGTCGGTCCGCTTCCGCTCATCAACGCAGCATCCGCACCATATTTAAGCATCCGCTCTTTGATTTGATGGATCACAGGATGTCTCTTTCCTGTCACATCTTCTAAACTGTTTCCCATGTGTTTAACCATGTTTTGATAATCATTTTCTTCAATTGCATTTACTAGACTAGCGATATCCGGATGATGCAGATTCTGTGCATCGACTTCTTTAAATACTGTTCTGGTAGAAACACTCATCCGCGGTTTGACTATAACGACCCAACATTGCGGCATTGCTGACAGAGGTCTGACTTTTTCCCCTTTTCCGCCAATAAATGCTGTGTTGCCGTATACGCAATAAGGTACATCTGTCCCAACTTCCAGACCGATCTCAGCTAATTCTTCTAATGAGCAGCCCAAATTCCACAAACGATTGATTCCACGCAAAGCTGCTGCGCAATCAGTGCTTCCGCCGCCTAATCCAGCGGCAACAGGGATATTTTTTCGAACAGAGATCTTCAACCCTTTTTGGATATCAAATTTTTGTTTCATAAGAAGTGCTGCTTGATATACATTGTTCCGCTGATCGACTGGTAAAAAAGCTTTATTTGTTTCAACAATGATTTTATTAACCGATAATTCTTCAATCACTACATGATCAGACAAATCCACACTCGACATGACCATCTCCAACTCATGATACCCATCAGGCCGTCTGTGCAAAACGTCTAATCCTAGATTGATTTTAGCCGGCGCTTTTTCAATAATTTCCATCCTCTCACCCATTCGCTTAGTCTAAAGTCCCAAGTATTCTATCATACAGAAAAATAAAAGTATAGTCAGTGCTTGATAAATGGTTATTTTTTGCTGGTTAGCCTACGTAAAAATAAAAAGCGTTTTCTTTTGTACTTTTTCTTGAAGCCTTTATACTATAGTTGCAAAAACCAAATGAAAGGAAGTTTTAAAGATGGCTAATTTAGTTCCAAAAGATGCAAGTGGCGAAGAATTATTCGGACGTTTGATCAACAATTTCTGGCAAGATAGTCAATTGAATGTCGATATCAAAGAATTCGATGACCGCTATGAAGTCAAAGCAGATCTTCCTGGTTTCAAAAAAGAAGAGATCCACGTGGAATATGACCGAGATATTCTTCTTATCTCCGCTAAACATGAAAAAACAGATGAGACAAAAGATGAAAACGGACGTTATTTAAGACGTGAACGTTCAACAAGTTCCTACCAACGACAATTCACGATCAAAAATGTCAACGAAGATAAAATCAGTGCGTCATTCAATGATGGAGTCTTGCAACTTGACCTGCCAAAAACTGAACCAGGAAAAGAGATGAGAAAGAAAATAGAAGTGAAGTAGAGGTTGTGAATGAACCGTTCAGCTCCGAGCATTAAAGAAAAATTTCGTAAAATAGCTCCTCATATTTTGCGAAATTTTGAGTTAATGCCGAAGGAGTTGGTTCATGAACACCGTTTATAGAGATCGTGATTGAACCGTTCAGCTCCGAGCATTAAAGAAGAATTTCGTAAAATAGCTCCTCATATTTTGCGAAATTTTGAATTAATGCCGAAGGAGTTGGTTCATGAACACCGTTTGATCAGAGGTTGTTTTCTCAGTGTCCTGATTCGAGCATTAAGTCTCTTTCCAAATGAAAAACAGCTCTTCATGTTTTTCACTTTGGAAAGCTTAATGCCGAGGATCAACTGAGAAAACACCGTTTATAGAGATCGTAAATGAACCGTTCCACTCCACAGCGGAACGAAAAAATACACAAAAACACTCGGCAATTAGATTTGCCGAGTGTTTTTGTGCTTCTTCTTTATTGATTATTTAACCTTAAAGCTCTCTTTTATTTATCGATCTCCAAAATCACTTCTTCTGCGATACTTGGCGTCTTGCTTTTGCCTCGTCCAATCAACATAAACAATTGTAGTGTCGCAAACAGAAAACTGCTGCCTTTCAAATGGGCAAAATAACGTCCTTCCCAACGACCGACATAACGTGATTTTCTTTCATATGCGGATTGGAAAGAATAAAAGAAATCTCCATAATTATAAATGATGTGCATGATTTTTTCTTCAAAGAACGAAAAGTCAGTCTCCCCGACATTTGCTAATGGTGCCAATCCCAAACTTGCTTCTTGATAGCCTTTTTCTTGATAAACCTCAAATAAACCAGCTAATAGGAAATCATACAATTCTGTTGGCTGATCTGGCAAGACACGCAAAAGGTCATACCCAGCTAATTCATCAGAAATCGGTTTAGAAGTAATGAAACCAACCGTTTTTTGTTCTTTTTTTACTACACCGATGCCGCTTGTCTTCACATAGTCGCGGTCAAAACGCCCCACAGAGAAATACTTTTCTCTTGCGCCGCTCAACCACTCTTCTGAAACAGCCGCCACTTCTTCCATCAATTCTTCCGGCAATTCTTCATACCAGACAAAATGATAGCCTTCTTTTTTCAATACTTGGCAAACCAGCTGCTGTGATGCTTGCGCTGCTTTTTCTGAAGCTAAATCAACGATACCTGACTCTCCGACTTTTGCAAAATGGAAACCTGAGTCGTGCAGCAAAACAACATAGCTTTCGGAAATCTTGTAGAAAGCAAGCTGATAGCCAAGTACATCTGCTTGTTGGATAAATGCGTGAGTTGCTGCTTTGTGTTTTTGCGGATCGCCAATCGGATCACCCAAAACAAAACATTTGTTTCCCTTAATCTGATAACCAAAAACAACGCAGTCATCACCATTTTCCTGATAATAGAAATAACGGTATCCTGGTAAATTCAAATAATGACTTGTCGGATTTCCGCCATACTGTTTAAGAAGTTGTGAAAAACGTTTCCTGTCAAATTTTGTCCCCAGTTCAATAGTCGTATCTGCTAGATATTGATATAACACTGCTAAGGTAAGTAACGAAATGCTTAACCCAATCAAGCCTGAAAACCATACATCTTCTGAAGGAAACAAGAAAAAGCTGTTTGCTGTGAAACGTCCCACAAAAGACTGTCCTCGTTGGAAACCAGCGATTCCATAGACAATGAATAAAAAGCCGAATAAACAGCCGTCAAAAAGGATCGCGCCCCACGAATAAACAAATTTTTCTCGATAAAACTCTTTCCGTGACAGCCAGACGATACTCAGGATCACCAGATAGGCAACAACTAGCTGCCAAGACAACGTACGCAATACCGTATTCAAAATACCAAAAATCAGCAATACGATCGTTGGCAAAAATGCTTTTTTGACTTTCATGGCTGCTCCTCTGGCTAAGCCCAACAGCAAAAAGCCAATCAGCAAGTTCAATGTTTGATCTAAAAAATTGAAAGAAAAAGGCAGCAGAATCTGAAAGAGACGACTTACAGCGGATAAATTAGTAATCGTCGAAAGCAAGATCATCATGATCCCGGCAAAATAAATCGCACTGACTAAAAGCCCATGAGCTGCTTTTTGGAACAACAATCGCGGAATGTTATCTAAGAATCTGTTTATCTTCACTCCTGTACTTGCAGAAAACAATCCAATCCCCGTAATAAAAGGAATCACATAATAAAATAAACGATAATATAATAGCCAAACAACCGCTGCTTCTTGAGAAATCCCCAATTGACTCAAACCTAAGATCATCAAGACATCAAATGTCCCCATTCCGCCTGGCACCATCGTCAGCATACCAATCAAGGTCGCAATAATGAACATCGGATATAACGCATACAGCGAGACATCAACCCGCATAAATTTCCCAATCAGTAAAAATACGAATAACGCGCCTGACCATTGGCCCAACGAAGCTGCCAATAATCCCAGCAGCCCTTTTGGATAAAATTCCTGAAATAACGTCTTTCTCTTTAGATAAGCAAAGAAAAAAACAACAGGCGCTAAAAAGCTGCCACCAAGGAGCCAAATCCAATAACTACGAAAAATACTCTTTTCTTGGATGAAAAAAATGTCAATAAATGTCACAAAAGCTAAGATCGACAATCCAGTCAGCATAAACAAAGCAACTTTTGAGACCGTGGCCAAGACCTTTTTCCGATCCATCTGTTTTCCATAAAAATTTGCACGCAAACTAGCACCGACAACACCGCCAAAACCAGCAAGATTATTGATCGTATTCGTCACCCAAGCTGAAAGAAAGAAATCATGTTTCGACATGGGCGGCATTCCTTTTTTCTGCAAGATCCTGACCGTTACCCAATCATATAAAAGCATTGGCATCACGCCTGCAAGCCCTGTTAAGACCATGCCGGCAATCGTGAGCCGTTTTTGTGCACCCATCGTTTCAAAAATATCTTTCCAGCTCATCCCATGCGCAATGTTTGCTACTTGATTTGCAACAAAAAGCAGGATCGAAGCGAAAAAAATCAATTTGAGGATCAAACCATGCTCTTTCATCCACTGAAAGACTGGATATAGTTTATTTTTCACAACATTACCTTCCTATGTTTGTCTGTTTTCCCCTTTATGTTAGCTTATTTAAGCAGTTTTTTCCACTTTCCGCCTATTCTATCACTTGCGCAACGACTAAAAGAAAGATATTCTTATTCACAAAAGGAAGGATGATCGGAATGAAATTAGGATTTATTGGTACAGGAAACATGGCACAAGCAATTATCTTAGGTCTTTTGAATAAAGAAACGATTTCTAAAGAATCTATTTTTGTTTCAAGCGGACATTTTGAGAATGCACAAGCTTTTGCTGAAAAAACAGGTGTCACAGCTTGCCGGACAAATCAAGAAGTTGCTGAAAAAGCAGATGCGATCATTTTAGCAGTCAAGCCTGTGGTCATTTCAAAAGTATTAGCAGAATTACAATCTTTCAGTCAAGAAAAGCTTTTTGTTTCTATTGCCTCTGGGAAAAAATTAGCAGACCTCACAAAAGCTCTGGATGATGAAAAAGCTGCTGTTATTCGAGTGATGCCAAATGTGAACGTGAGTGTTGGTGCAGGTGTTTCTGCTATTTGCAAAAATGAATCAGTGAATGAAGAACAATTTACTCAAATCATTACTTACTTTGAAGCCGTGGGAAGCGTCTATCCTTTAGCAGAAAAAGACTTCAGCAATTTTATCGGCCTAGCAGGAAGTTCACCAGCCTTTATCTATATGCTGATCGATGCAATGGGACGCACTGGGGTTTTAAATGGGCTGCCAAAGAAAACTGCAACAGAAATCGCGGCAAAAGCTATCATGGGCTCTTGTGAGAAATTCTTGTCTGGGTCAGAAAATCCCTGGGAACTCGTTGATCAGGTTTCTTCTCCTGGCGGAACAACAGTCGCTGGTGTTGTTGCTTTGGAAGAAGCAGGCTTTATCCCAGCTATCATCAAAGGAATCAACGCAACAATCGAAAAAGATATCGCTATGCAAAAAGGCGAATAACATTTTGTTTCAAAAAAACTGCACAAAAAAAGCTTGGCCGAAAGCCAAGCTTTTTTATATTAAACATTTGTGTGTTTGTATAAACAATACGTTTATGTTTATTTCGCGTAATCTGTTGCTCTGGTTTCGCGAATAACAATAACTTTGATGTGTCCTGGATAATCAAGTTCTTCTTCGATACGTTTACGGATATCTCTAACCAAACGAACAGCATCTAAATCAGAAATCTCTTCCGGTTTCACCATCACACGTACTTCGCGTCCTGCTTGAACAGCAAAACTAGATTCAACACCTGCAAAGCTGTTGGAGATATTTTCCAAGTTTTGCAGTCTGCGGATATAGTTTTCAAGTGATTCACTGCGGGCACCTGGACGAGCAGCTGATAATGCATCGGCAGCTGCTACCAATACAGAAATGACAGAAGTTGCTTCTACATCTCCATGGTGAGAGGCGATAGCATTGATTACTACAGGATTTTCTTTATATTTCGCAGCTAATTCTGCTCCGATTTCTACGTGAGAGCCTTCGATTTCGTGGTCAAGAGCTTTCCCGATATCATGAAGCAAGCCTGCACGTTTTGCTAATTGGATATCTTCGCCTAATTCAGCAGCTAAGATACCTGCTAATTTTGCGACTTCGACTGAGTGTTTCAAGACATTTTGACCATAACTTGTTCGGAATCGCAATCTTCCTAAAATCTTGATCAAATCTGGGTGAAGTGTATGGGCACCAACTTCAAAAGCGGCTTCTTCACCATATTCTCTAATGTGTTCATCCATCTCTTTACGTGATTTTTCAACCATTTCTTCAATACGTGCTGGATGGATACGTCCATCTTGGATCAGTTTTTCTAGTGTCATTCGAGCAATTTCTCTTCGAATTGGGTCAAAACCTGACAATACTACTGCTTCCGGTGTATCGTCAATGATCAAGTCGATTCCGGTCAATGTTTCCAATGTTCGGATGTTTCGTCCTTCTCTACCGATGATCCGGCCTTTCATTTCGTCATTTGGCAAAGTGACCACAGATACAGTTGTCTCAGAAACCTGATCTGCTGCGCAGCGTTGGATAGCCAATGATAACAAGTTCTTCGCCTTGCGATCTGCTTCTTCTTTCGCGCGTTGTTCAGATTCTTTGACCATGATCGTTAATTCATGGTTCAACTCTTCTTCGGTCGACTTCATGATGACGCCCTTAGCTTCTTCTTTCGTTAAGCCAGCAATTCTTTCTAACTCTGTTTGTTGATCTTCAATCAGTTTTTCAACGTCTTTTTCCCGCTCTTCAATTAATTGCTGTTTTGAGCTAAGTATTTCTTCTTTGCTTTCCAGCGAATGTTCACGTTTTTCCAATGAGTCATCTTTACGATCCAACGTTTGTTCACGCTGGATTAAACGATTTTCTTGAGATTTTAATTCTAATCTGCTTTCTCTCAGCTCACTTTCAACTTCAGAACGATATTTCTGGTTTTCTTCCTTAGCTTCCAACAATGCTTCTTTTTTTAGAGTCTCTGCTTCTTTTCTTGCACTGTCAAGAATGCCTGCCGCCGATGATTGCGCGCCAGCGATTTCTTTTTCGTGACGTGATTTCTCAAAAACATACCCTAAACCAAGACCGACAATTAAACCGATGATAGCGAGGAGAATGCTGAATCCCATAAAATCCACCTCCATACTATCTTTTTCATTTTTATCACATAGCTTTCAACAAACTATTTTAATATTACCTATATGCGCATTCGCACCTGTATATGTAATAACACATATACAACTTTATTCTAATGTTTGTGTCCCAGAGTGTCAACTTTAATTAAGCTTTGCTTGGGTGCTGGATTGTCCTATTTCATACAAAAGTAACCGCTTAATGGCATAAACAGCTCCATTGCAAAAAAACAGAACTATTTTGTTGATCACAAAACAGTCCTGCTTTCGCAAATTATTCTTCTTCTAGAGGTAATTCTTCTTGTTTTTCGTCCTCTACTTCAAGAGGTGCGTCACCGATTCCATAAGCTGCACGGACAAGCTCAGCGATTTCAGCCATCATTTCAGGATGACTTGCCATATAAGCTTTGGCATTTTCTCTCCCTTGGCCGATACGGTCTTCTTTATAGCCGTACCAAGCACCGCTTTTGTCCACGATGTCTTTTTCTACTGCCATATCCAGCAATTCGCCTTCTTGAGAGATTCCTTGTCCATACATAACGTCGACTTCTGCCACTTTGAATGGAGGAGCAACTTTATTTTTCACGACTTTGATTTTTGTACGGTTCCCTACGATATCTGTCCCTTGTTTCAATTGTTCTGCTCTGCGGACTTCTAAACGGATCGTAGAGTAGAATTTCAACGCACGTCCGCCAGGTGTTGTTTCAGGGTTACCGAACATCACGCCGACTTTTTCACGGATTTGGTTGATAAATAATGCGATCGTTTTTGTTTTATTGATCGAACCTGATAGTTTACGAAGTGCTTGAGACATCAAACGAGCTTGCAAACCTACGTGAGTGTCTCCCATTTCTCCGTCGATTTCTGCACGAGGTACTAAAGCTGCGACCGAGTCGATGACTACGATATCGATTGCGCCACTAGACACCAATGCATCAGCGATTTCTAACCCTTGTTCACCAGTATCTGGCTGAGATAAAAGCAGTTCATCAATGTTAACACCTAATTTTTGGGCGTATTGAGGATCCAATGCATGCTCCGCATCGATAAATGCAGCTGTTCCGCCGTTCTTTTGAACTTCTGCGATTGCGTGAAGAGCAACTGTTGTCTTACCTGAACTTTCTGGACCATATACTTCGATAATACGTCCGCGTGGATAGCCACCCACACCTAAAGCAACATCTAACGCTAAAGATCCGCTTGGGATAGTAGAGATTTGTTGATCGATCTTCTCCCCTAATTTCATGATTGAACCTTTACCGTAATTCTTTTCGATTTTCTTTAATGCAGCATCTAAGGCTGCTCTGCGATCATCTGCCAATCGATAATCCTCCTTATATTTCAACTTACAAAGCGTCGTTTCATTACTAATATCATATCGGTTTTGAAGACAAAAATCAAGAAAAACCGAACAAATATTCGCATTTTTTATTTCTTTCTTAATATTGTTCGACGAAGGATGTCAAACCCTTTCATCACAGCACTTTGACGCACCGCTTCCCTGTTTCTTGGGAAGTAAAATTGCTCCGAATCAACATTTCCTTGTTCGTCTGCCAATGCAATCCACACAGTGCCCGCCGGCTGGCCTTCTAAGGTATCTGGCCCAGCCACCCCTGTAAATGATACCCCATAGTCTGTCCCAGCGATCTCACGCGCTTTTAAAGCCATTTGTTCAGCACATTCTCTGCTGACTGTCCCATATTTTTCAAGAAGTTCTCGATCGATCGCTAAAAAGTTGACTTTTGTCTGTTCAGAATAGGTCACGAATCCGCCTGGAAAAACAGAGGAAGCCCCAGGAATCGAACCAATCGCCGCTTGAAAAGCACCAGCTGTCAGACTTTCAGCCGCAGTAACGGTCAATCCTTGTTCTTTCAGCAATTCGACTGTTACTTTTGCCAGCGAATTGTCATCACCATATCCATAGAAGAAGTCGCCAACTTCTTCAAGGATTTTTTCTTCTAAGGCTAATAATGCTTGCTGTCCTGCCTGGCTGTCTTTTGTTTTCACTGTCAATCGCAGCGTCACTTCATTGGGCTTTGCGTACGGAGCAATCGTTGGGTTGATTTGATGATCGATCAGCTCTTTCAATTCAGTTACTAATTGCGATTCGCCGATGCCGTAAAAACGCAAAACTCTAGAAAGCAGTTGTTCTTCTGAAGGAAAGGTTTGCTGCAGCAGCGGACGGGCTTGTTCAATGAACATTGGTTTGAGTTCATTTGGCGGTCCAGGAAGCAGCAGATAAGCGCAGGCATCTGTTTGATAAAAAGTTCCTAAAGCTAAACCCGTGCGATTCGGTAATGGCGTGCCGCCTTCAATGATCTGTGATTGCTGAAGATTGTTTTCTGTCATTTTACGTTTCGTCGTTTCAAAAAATTCCAGAAGTTTTTTATAGCCTTCCGTATTTTGGATTAGTGATTTCCCTAAATGTGCTGCGACTGCTTCTTTCGTCAAATCATCTTCGGTTGGTCCTAATCCGCCGCACAACACGATCAATTCACTGCGGCTCTCTGCCAAGGTCAGCAATTCCTCTAAACGCTGGCGGTTGTCGCCAACAACTGTATGATAATAAACTTCGATTCCTAAATCTGCCAGCTGTTCGGATAAAAAAGTTGCATTTGTATTCGTTACTTGGCCTAGAAGCAGTTCCGTTCCTACTGCTATGATCTCTGCTTTCATTTCTTTCCCTCTTCTCTTTTAGATACGCTTATTTCCATAAAATATTTTATAAAATCAATTTTTTCTGAATCGATGGGTTCAGAAAAAGGAGCTGGACATTTTTCGGCCTGCTCCTTTCTGTCTATATTCTTTATTCAGCTTTCAAGCGGTTTGGCAAGTGTTTTTTTTATTTCTAATTACATTGAACCTTTGAACACTGCACTGTTTTTGGCAAAATAATCGATCCCAGAGTAAATCGTGAAGATCAGACAAGCATAAAGCATGATTTGATCTAATGGAAGTCCCATCAAGTTAAATGGGATATTATTGATCAATAACAAGATGATTGCTAACATCTGAGTTGCTGTTTTGACTTTTCCTGGCCACGCTGCAGCCATTACTTCACCATGTTCTACCAACAGCAGACGCAAACCTGTTACGGCTAACTCGCGGCAGACGATGATCGCTATGACCCAACCTGGTGCTTTTCCTTGGTCCACCAACATAATAAAGGCTGTCATAACAAGCATTTTATCTGCTAAAGGATCGGCAAATTTACCGAAGTTCGTTACTAATCCACGTGAACGGGCAATTTTTCCATCCAGCCAATCAGTAATACTAGCGACTGCAAAAATCACAGCCCCTACTAATTGTGTAACAGCTAAGTCTGTATTTCCCACTGTTACCGTTCCCCAATCTAATGGCAAAACGATCACTAAAATAAAAATAGGGATCATCAATATTCTCAAAACAGTTAATTTATTTGGTAAATTCACATTCTCGCGCCCCTTTCTCGTTTATTTTACGTGACTCTTGCCAAACTTTCCACCAGAAACTCTCTATTTTTGTGAAAAACGAACCATTTTTGCTGTAAAACAGTTTTATGAAGGATAAATAAAAACGAGGCTGCGACATTCGTCAAACAGCCTCATATAAAACGAGCTAAACATTATTGATCATTTTCTGCCGGAGCATATTCAAGCGTCAAGTTGACATTTTTTGTACTAGGATTGTTTTCTCCATTGACTGGAACATCTTCACCATTTGCCTTGATTGCTATATTGTTTGCTGCCCCAATCACGATGGTTGCATTTGGTGTATTCGCAGGCAATTCAGTTGCTTGGCTTTCACCAGCTGCCAAAGTCACTTGATAGACATAAGCATTATTGATCATTACGCCGACCCATACACGATTTGTAGCGGTAAATTCTAGTTTCACTGGATTTTCTGCTTGTTTCACATTCACAGCGATGGCACTTCCAGTATCTTCACCGGCCTCGATCGTCATTTTTGGTTCTTCGCTTGTACTTGTTTCTTCTGTTGTTTCTGATTCTTTTGTTTCTTCGGAAGTTTCACTGGTTTTCTCAGTCGTTTCAGAAGTTACTGAACCATCCACTTGTAAAGAAGAAGCTGTATCGGCAATGATTGGTTCTGAACGTCTGTCTTGCCAAGTCATATATCCAACTACTGTAATGATTGCTAAAGCAACAAAAATCAATAAAATAACAGGTAAACTTGTCCAGAATTTACTTGGTACCGTGTCTTCTTTACGCAGTTCTTTTCTAGAGCCCTGCACTGATTCTGGTTGAGGACGCTTAGGGACAGCTCCTTCTGATAATTCAGTTTTTCCGTCAAAGACATCTACTAGTTTATCACCGTCTTCTCCCACAGCTTGCGCATATTGACGAATAAAGGCGCGAACATAGAACTTACCAGGAAGCTGGTCAAACGCATCTTCTTCGATTGCTTCAAGATAACGTTTTTGGATTTTTGTAATCTGTTGTAATTCATCTAAAGATATTTTTTTGTTTAGACGGGCTTGCCGTAATCTTTCTCCGATGGTTTCAAAAGCCACTCGCACATCTTCTCCAGTCTTTTCTATTCTGACCAACTGCTCTGTGCAGTCAGTATTGTTATTTCCAGTGTAGCATGTTTCCTGAAAATCAGGCTAAAAAATACTTTCCTAAAAATAAATTCAAAAATGTTGAACAACTGTGTCCAACCTCTCTTAGAATACCATAAAAAAATCACGATGAGGATAACATTTTCGCAAGACTAAAACGAAATTTAATACTTTTGAAAAAGAGGTTGTGAAAAAGCTGTCCAGCTCCAAGCATTAAAGAAGAATACACGAAAATAGCTTCTCCTATTTTTGTGGATTTTAAATTAATGCCGCAGGAGCTAGCTTTTGAACACCGTTTACCTAGAGGTTGTTTTCTCAGTGTTCTGATTCGAGCATTAAGACTCTTTGTCCATGGAAAACAGCTTTTCATGTTTTTCATGGACAAAGCTTAATGCCGAGGATCAACTGAGAAAACACCGTTTATAGAGGTTGTGAAAACGATGGGCTGCTTCAAGAAATAAGAACAGCAAAATGGAAATGGCTTCTCACATTTTTGTTTTGTTGGACTTATTTCCGCAGAAGCAATTGTTTGAACACCGTGTATAGAGGTTGTTTTCTCGGTGTTCTGATTTGAGCATTAAGACTCTTTGTCCATGGAAAACAGCTTTTCATGTTTTTCATGAACAAAGCTTAATGCCGAGGATCAACTGAGAAAACACCGTTTATAGAGGTTGTGAAAAAGCTGTCCAGCTCCAAGCATTAAAGAAGAATCCATGAAAATAGCTTCTCCTATTTTTGTGGATTTTGAATTAATGCCGCGAAACTAATGCTCCGAACGTAGTCTTTTATCCTGAGATGAAAAAAGAAAACACAAAAAGAAGCGTCCTTCTCTTTACATTTTCTTTATCAGAAATCATTTTTCAGCATCGGAAATGTTTGCTTGATTCCGATGCTGAAAAACTTATTGTTTGAATTATTTTATCTCTAAATCATTGTTATTTCAAAGTCTGTTAAACTGCCAATTTTATTTGGCTTTTGGTCTCATATAAAATTCGCTGAACGCTTTTCCGTCAATAAATGCTTCGCCAACTTTCACTACATCTTCCAATTTGATAGACTCGATTACTTCTGGAAAATCAAACAATGTTTTTTCACCAAAAAGACTTTGTGTAAACTGGTTTGCGATATACTCGATGGAATTCAATGATTGGAAATATTTACCCAACATTTTTTTCTTCATCAATGAAAAGTTTTCTTCGTTAACTTCTGGATCTTCCGCAAAACCTAACAAGATCTCTTTGACTTTTTGCGCTGCACGTTCCGGCTCTTTCGTATCGCCGCTGAAATCAGCAAAATGGAATTCACGATCAAGGTTAAATTCAAAGCCGAAGCTGTCATCGATGACCCCTTCATTATAAAGAGATAGATAGTTTTTTGAAGTATTGCCTAAAAGCATTTGGAATAACAGGTTCAGTGCTGTTTTATAACGGTATAATTTAAAGCCGTCTGTTGGTAACTCATCTTGTCCTTTGATACCAAGAACAAATTTTGGACGGGAAACAGCCATTTCCACTTCACTTTTCGCAACAATTTGATCATCTTCTGGAAAATATCGTTTGATTTCCTGTGCTGGCTCGAATTCACGGTTTTGATTGTTTCTAATCAATTCCATGATTTTTTCTGGGTCCATTTTTCCTACCACAAACAAAACCATGTTACTTGGCTGATAAAAAGTCCGATAGCATGTATAAAGATCTTCGGCAGTGATTTTATCGATACTTTCCACTGTCCCAGCTATATCGATGTGCAGCGGATGGTTAGGATAAAGATTATTGAGAATGCCGAAAAACAGGCGCCAGTTAGGATCATCTTCATACATCTGGATTTCTTGACCAATGATGCCTTTCTCTTTATCTACTGTTTCTTTGGTAAAGTATGGCGATTGAACGAAATCAAGCAGTGTTTCTAGATTCTTCTCCACTTGGTCAGTCGTAGAAAAAAGATAACTTGTCTTCGTAAAACTTGTAAACGCATTGGCCGAAGCTCCTTGCTGCCCAAAAAGCTGGAAGACATCTCCTTCTTCTTTTTCAAAAAGTTTGTGTTCCAAAAAGTGCGCGATTCCGTCAGGTACTTTCACTTTTTCTGTTTCACCTAATGGGATGAATTCGTTATCGATAGAACCATAATTCGTACTAAATAAACCATATGTTTTATGGTATTCATCTTTTGGCAACAAGTAGACTCTTAGACCATTCGGCAAAATCTCTTGATACAGCGTTTCATTGATCTGCGTATATTCTGTCTTATTCATTTGTGTTTCCTCCATCTAAAAAGAAGATAGCTTGCAACTTGATTTTTTCAGCTACTCTTTGTACATCTTCCACTGTTACATTCTCGATTCGAGACAACCATTCTTCATCTGTCATTTTTGTATAAGGAAGCCAGTTTTCCAAATAAGCTGTTTCGATTGCTGCTTGTGGAGAGTCCAGAGATAAAAGATACTGATTTCTCAGCATAGATTTGGTTTGTGCCATTTCTAATTCAGTTATTTCTCCGTTACGCAAACTTTCCAATTGTTCGTGGACAAGACGTAATACTTTCTCTCTGTTTTTTCCATCGATCCCTGTTTGCACGCTCATATAGCCGCGGAATGTATCCACATTGCTTGAAGCATAATAAGCAAGACTTTCTTTTTCACGGACATTCATAAACAGCTTTGAATGCGGGAAGCCGCCAAACAAACCATTGAAGACTAATAAAGAAAAACGATCAATTTCATCGTAGTAGACATGTGTTTGATAGGCTAAATTCAATTTAGCTTGTATCACGTCGTCTTGTTTTTGGCGTTCTTTGATAATGTTCTCTTCTGGCTGCATGTAAAAGATCTCAGGATGTGCTTCTTTTCTATCGGTAAAAGGCAACCGTCTCAGCGCACGAAAAACTTCCTCTTCCTCGACATCGCCAATCACAAAAATGTCTACCTGATCTTCTGCAATCATTTTTTGATAGTACTCCGCAAGTGAAACTGCTGTGATTTCTTCCAATTCGGCAACTGTCCCAAAACTTGGGATTTTTTGTGCTTCATCTTTGTCAAAATAAAGTTCTTGGATTGCCAAAGAAGCAGCTGTTTGCTTATCTTCATCCAAACTTTCTAAATAAGCAATCATGTTTTCCTTTTCCAAGTCAAAGGTTTGCTGATCGAATTGCCCATCCTTGATGTGAGGATAAAACAAAATCTCTTTCAAAAAATCTGCAGCTTCACTCAACAATGTATCATCATTGATGTATTCGCCGTTAACAAAGCTCATGCCTGCATTCAGCCAGTGCAGACGGCCTTTTTTCCCAACATTGGTACCAAAACTAGCGCCGTAAAGATCGGCTAATTTTGCGCTTAATTGTGTTTGATCGGGGTAATTCAAGCTGTTTGTTTCAAGCAAACTGCTCAATAAAGCACGTTTTGTGATTGTTGAGCGGTCTAATGGTGTCGTAAATCGCAGAAATATACGGATCGTTTTGTATTTTTTTGTTGGCAAAACATGCAGATTTACTCCTTCTGCTAATAATTTAGTCATAGATAAAACTCCTTCTCATTGCTAGTTATATTAGTATATCATAGATAAATCTTATTTTTGTGTGTTAGGAATTCCTTCATGTTTTAAATATTTCAACTTTTTTATAATCTCCGTTATACTAATTTAAAGATAAGAAAAGAAAGGAGAATATTTTTATGATCAAAGAATTTAAAGAGTTTATCATGAAAGGCGATGTCCTTGATTTAGCTGTAGGTGTCGTTATTGGGAGTGCATTTACCGGAATCGTTAACCAAATCGTTCAAGGATTGATTACACCGTTAGTTGGATGGGTCGTTGCTGCGATTACAGGAACAAGTGATTTGGAAGGTGCTCTTTCTATTTTGGATTGGTCCCCTAGAAAAGGTGTGACTTTTGCATTTGGCGATGTGATTAGTGCCATTATTACATTTTTGATTACTGGTTTTGTTTTATTCCTAGTTGTGAAAGCAGCCAACCGCGCCAAAAACTTGCGTCCTTCCAAAGAAGAAGAAGTTGCAGAACCTACACCAACAGCCGAAGAATACTTGAGCGACATCCGTGATTTGCTTGCACAGCAAGTAGCAGAAGATAACGGACGACCAGCAGCACAAGAAGTTGTCGAACCAAAAAAATAACAACCTGAACGTTGTACACAAAAAGGCCGCAGTGAACATACTCTGCGGTCTTCTTATATTGGTTAGATATTTAATTTGCTTCTTTTTTCATATCGATATGCGGGATATCATCTTCTAAATAAACATCAGAAACGGCTTTGAATCCAAATGATCGATAGAATTCCTGCAAGTATTCTTGTGCCCCAATAACGATTGGCTTTCCTGGGTACGTTTCTTCAATAACTTTTATTGTATTTTCAACGATTTTTCGGCCTAAACCATTTTTACGTTGTGATTCTGCCACTAGTACACGACCAAAATGGACAGCATCTCCTTCTTCAAAAATACGTGTATATGCTAAAACATTCCCCGCATCATCTGCAAAATAAGTGTGCAGTGCTTGCGCGTCTACTTCATCGACTTCTTGATACGGACAATTTTGTTCAACGACAAAAACAGCGATCCGCTCAGTCACGATTCGATAAAATTCTGGTACCGTCAACTCTGTGAATTTCTTTACATGATATTCCAAAAATGATTCCCCCGCTTCGATCTTTTTAAAAACAACTATAAAAAAAGAGCTGCGACATCTGTCAGCCAGCCTTTTGATAGTAATGCCTTCATTCTTCCTGCAGCAGTAAACTTTCTAGAAACAAAATAAAACGATCGATTTTCCCTCTAGAAAGAATCTCACTGCCTGAACCATGACACTTTGTTCGTAAATTCCTTAAATTGCTTCCGTTAAAAACTCGATTTCTACTGTTCGAGTAAGAACATCTGAATAACTGTACGATACTCGCTCAAAAGAATTTTCTTCAGGATCCAAATCAACAACGAACACTGAAGGATAAGTTTCTGTCAAAACGCCGCGGCGTTCTGTTTGACGTTTTCTTCCAGTCTGAGCAACCAGCATGATTGGGCTGCCAATGCGACCTTCTAAATCTTTCTTGATTGTAGCTAAAGTTGTTGGCATACAGTTTCACCTCAATAACTATTGTAACACAGTTATTGAAAAATATCAAGTTTACCATAAGGAAAAATAAAATGCAATAAAAATATTTTCACAAACATAGTTGTAAGCTCTTTATTCTTCGTTATACGCTTTCAAATATTTTTTTATCTTCATTTTCGCTCTTCCATAGGCACTCATCACTTGGTTCAAATCCATCGACAGCATCTCTGCCATCGAGACGAAATCCTGTCCGTTTGCGTAGTAATAAAAAATCTGCGACTCTCTTTCAGAGAAATTGATTTTGCTGGATTCAATGGCTTCTTTCAGGAGAAGCTGCTGGACAGCCATTGGTTCCTGGATCGTAAACTCTGCCAAAAAGTCTGGACCTTCTGTTTCGATTTTGTGTTCGATCGACAATTCGTCCTTCTGATCTCGCCGTTTCAGTGCATTTTGTTTTCTCAAAAGTGAATAGATTTGATTGCTCAGCACACGTTTATAATAGCTGCCGAAACTGACTCCTTTGCTTGTTTCATAAGTTTTCAATGCCCGATAAAGAGCGATCCTGGCTTCTTGCTCCCAATCTTCGTGTACATAGTGGCGCACATAATAGATGCTTCTCAAACGCAATAAAAGAGGAAAATACTTTTTATACAAAATAGAGAACGCTTCTTCGTTCCCGTTACGTGCCGCATAAAATAACTTTTCAGACATGACAATTATCCCTCCATAAACTGGTTTATGGAGGAATCTTATCATCTCTTCTTTTATGAGCTAAAAACCTAACGATGTTATTTGTCTTTTTTCATTAAATTGTCCAATTTTTCGGACAGTTTTTGTAATTGTTCATCATTCCACGGAGAATTTCGTCTAAAATCGACAAAATGCATATTTTTAGTATCTTGAGCAATATTTTTTTCGGTTTTTTCGACTGTTTTATATAACTCATAGGCAGAAGTTCGTAAAGCACCTTGCGAAAAAACAACCCATTGTTCTGCTAAATCACTAGTTGCAACAGTTACTTGTGTCAGACGATCATTCAATTCGCCTGCGATTCGTTCGATATAGGTGTCTGCTGTTTCATTTTCTTTGGTAAAAACCACTTCCAGCTGGTATTTTTTATAATTTTGCTGGATACCTGGAACAAGCTGGGCGTCAAAAACAACAATGATTTCCAGTCCTTCATATTTGGCATAGTTCGAGAGACGCTGTAAAAGCGCCTCTCGTGCCTCTTCCAGTTTTTCTTTTTTCTTCAAAAGAACTAATTCCGGCCATGAGCCAATCATATTATAACCGTCGACGATCAATAACTGTTTCTTCATGCTTAATCCCCCTGACGCTGAGAGAAAGCTTGGTACATCAACAATCCGGCAGCAACACCGGCATTTAAGCTTTGTACATGACCAACCATTGGAATCGTCAGCAGTTCATCCATTTCTTTTTTCAATCCTGGACTCATGCCGCGGCCTTCATTACCGATCACAAGTGCAATTGCGCCTTGCGCGTTCCATTTTTGATAATTTGTCCCATTCATATCAGTCCCGAAAATCCAAAAACCGCTTGATTTCAACTGCTGTACAGCTTGAACTAAGTTGGTTACTCGAGCAACCGGCACGTATTCCACAGCGCCAGTAGACGTTTTTGCAACGATTGGTGTGATTCCTACAGCTCGATGTTTGGGAATAATGACGCCATCGACACCGCTTGCATCTGCCGTACGCAAGATCGAACCGAAATTATGCGGATCTTCTAAGCTGTCTAAAATCAAGAAAAAAGGCGTTTCTGTTTTTTTCTTCGCTTCCTCAAGCAGTGTATCTAGTGAAAGATATTCATGAGGCGTGATTGCTAAAACAACCCCTTGATGGACACCATGGTCGCTCATTGTGTCTAGTTTTTGTTTAGGGACCCATTTCACCGGAACAGATTGTTCTTTTGCTTCTTGTTTCAGCTGATCGATTTTTTCGCCGCGTGCATCTTCTTGCAAGAATAATTTATTCCCCCGGCCTTGCTGTAATGCTTCTGTTGCTGCGTGCATGCCAAAAACAAAGTTATTTTCTAGACTGTCTTCTGGTTCAGTCTTCTGTTTTGGACGCTCTTTTCGAGGAAAATCATTTTTCTTTTTATCTTGAAAATTGCGGTTTTTACGGTCATTTTTCTTACCATTTTTTTCTCTATACATTTTTTTCACCTGCTTCCTGGATACACCATTTGATCAATTCTTCCATACGTTCTTTTTTCCCAGTCAAATGCAGATAACCCATCAATGCTTCAAAACCGGTAGCTACGCGATATGTTGTGATATCGGCATTTTTTGCGCTTGTGTGGCTTTTTGAATTACGTCCGCGTCGATAATAAAGAAGCTCATCTTCATTTAAAAGGTCTTCATCTAACATTTTTTTCATCAATTCAGCTTGAGCTTTTGCTGAAACATAGTACGTGGCTGCTCGATGCAGTTTATTTGGTTTGGTTTGACCTTGGCTGACAAGATAGTCGCGAATATAGATCTCGTAGATCGCATCGCCTACATATGCCAATGCAAGGCCATTTAATTGCGTATAATCTCTCATGCTTCTCTTCTCCAACGTGTGCCTTGCGGTGTATCGTCCAACAATATTCCTTGTTCTTTTAATTGATCACGGATTTCGTCACTGCGGGCAAAATCACGATTTTTTCTTGCTTGATTTCGTTCTTCGATCAATTTTTCAATGTCTTCGTCTAATAAATCTTCAGAAACAAATAAAATGCCGAAAATCTCTAGCCAATCTGTGAATAAAGCGGCTCCTTCTTCCAGAACAGCAGCAGAAACTTCTGCTTGGTCCAAATAAAGGTTCAACCATTTTGCAAGTTCATATACCACAGTTATTCCATTAGCTGCATTAAAATCATCATCCATTTCTTGAATGAAGCGAGCTTTTAATTCAGCTAATTCTTGGATTTTTTCTTGGTCATCAGATAAAGAAGCTTGTGCATTCTCTTTTCTGAATTGCAGATTATCGAATGTGTTTCTTAATTTTTGCAAGTTTGCTGCAGCTTCTTTCAACGTTGTTTCGCTGTAACGAATTGGACGGCGATACTGTGTTGTTGCCATAAAGAAACGCAAAACTTGCGGGTCAACTTCTTGGATCATGTCATGGACTGTGACAAAGTTTCCTAGAGATTTACTCATTTTTACATCATCTTCGCCAATCGTCACATAGCCGTTATGCATCCAATAATTGGCGAATTTTTTCCCTGTTTTTGCTTCACTTTGCGCAATCTCATTTTCATGGTGAGGAAATTCCAAGTCTTGGCCGCCGCCATGAATGTCGATTGTTTCACCAAGGTGTTTTGTTGCCATAACAGAGCATTCGATGTGCCAGCCAGGTCGTCCTTGCCCCCAAGGTGATTCCCAAGAGATTTCATCTGGTTTCGCACTTTTCCATAACGCAAAATCTAACGGATCTTCTTTCAGCTGCTGTTCTTCACCTGTACGTTGGCTCGCTCCGACTTCTAGTTCATCAATCGATTGGTCGCTTAATTGACCATAATTTTTGAATTTTCTTGTACGGTAGTAAACATCGCCATTCTTTTCATAAGCATACCCATTTTCAATCAGTACTTGAATAAAAGAAAGGATGTCCGGCATGTGATCCATTACTCGTGGATGAAGAGTTGCTGGTTTGACATTCAGCGCTTTTGTATCTTCTTCAAATGCGTGGATAAAACGGTCGGCGACTTCAGGTGCTGTAACGCCTAATTCTTTTGCGGCACGGATGATTTTGTCGTCCACATCTGTAAAATTAGAAACAAAGTCGACTAGATATCCGCGATATTCAAAATAACGTCGGATAGTATCAAAAGAAATCGTGCTTCTTGCATTTCCGATATGGATGTAATTATAAACGGTTGGTCCGCAGACATACATCCCTACTTTTCCTGCTTCTAAAGGAACAAATTCTTCTTTTTCTCTGGTTAATGTGTTATAGATTTTGATCATTCTGTTCTCCTTACTTTCTCGCCTCTGATACGAACTACTTTTGCTGGGATACCTACTGCCGTTGCTTCATCTGGGATATCGTGCAATACGACGGCACCAGCGCCTATTTTGGCATTTTCGCCAATCACGACTGGACCTAAAATCTGCGCGTTTGCAGAGATCATGGCACCTTTTTTCACTGTCGGATGTCTTTTTCCAGCTTGCTTTCCTGTACCGCCAAGCGTTACACCATGAAATAAAACGACATCTTCCCCAATTTCTGCGGTCTCGCCAATCACGACACCCATACCGTGGTCGATAAAAACACCGCTTGCGATCTGTGCACCGGGATGGATCTCCACACCAGTGAGAAAACGCCAAATTTGTGCGTTGATTTTTGCCAGCAAATAAAACTTATGCTGGTATAGAAAATGTGAGGTCCGATGCCAAAATAACGCGTGTAATCCTGGATAAGTCAACAATACTTCAAGGGTGGATCGGGCTGCGGGATCATTTTCTTTGACTGCTCTGACTGCTCGTTTTAACCAGCTCATCTCCTCTTCCTCCTGATAAAATCATGACAACTTCTTTCTAAACAACTTGTCTTCTGCGCCTAATGCTTCATTTATCATTTCAAATAAAAAAGCGTCTTTAAATAAGTTTCCTTATCAAAAGACGCTTTTCGCGTGGTTCCACTTTTTTTCACAATCAATGATTGCCTCATAAGCAAAAGTAACGCCTGCTCTACGTTTCCAGCTACTTGATTCGCTAGAACCACTCCCAGAAGCACTTCGAAAAAGATCGTCAACGGACTCGCACCAAACGCCGCCTCTCTGTAAACATCTCTTTTTCTACTTTTTCTGATCTTAGTGTTTGTTTAATGCTTGTTCTAAATGCGCTAAAGATTTTTCGCGCCCAAGCAATTCGATTGTATCTGGTAATTCTGGACCGTGCATTTGTCCTGAAACAGCGACACGGATCGGCATAAACAAGTTTTTGCCTTTTATGCCTGTTTCTTTTTGGACTGCTTTGATCGATGCTTTGACTGTTGGTGCATCGACAACTTCCATTTGTTCAAGCTGTACTTTGAAAGCAGCTAAAACGGTTGGAACTGTTTCGCCTGCTAACACTTCTTTGGCTGCATCGTCTAATACAGGATGTTCGTTGAAGAATAATGTTGATAGATCAACGATTTCTGCAGCATAACTCATTTGAGGCTGGTATAGGCTGACGATTTTTTTCACCCATTCGATTGTTTCAGGTGTTGGATCTTTCTCCACACGTCCATCAGCGATCAAATAAGGCAAGCTCATTTCTGTCAATACATCAAGATCCATTTCTTTCATGTAATGATTGTTTACCCATTCCAATTTTTTCGCATCGAATGCTGCTGGTGATTTGCTCAAACGGTTAGGATCAAACATTTTGATGATTTCTTCTTGTGAGAAAATCTCGTCTTCCCCAACTGGAGACCAGCCTAGTAAAGCGATAAAGTTGAACATTGCTTCTGGCAAATAGCCTAATTCGCGGTATTGTTCAATAAATTGAAGAATCGATTCATCCCGTTTGCTTAGTTTTTTCCCAGTTTCAGTGTTGATGATCAATGTCATATGTCCAAATGTTGGAGCTTTCCAGCCAAATGCTTCATAGATCATCAATTGTTTTGGAGTATTCGCGATATGGTCGTCACCACGAAGAACATGAGTGATTTCCATCAAATGGTCGTCCACAGCTGCGGCAAAGTTGTATGTTGGCATGCCGTCGCGTTTTTGGATAACAAAATCGCCGCCGATATTATCTGATTCAAAAGCGATTTCGCCTTTTACCATATCATCAAATTTATATTCTGTATTTCTTGGTACACGGAAACGGATAACTGGTTCCATTCCTTGTGCTTCTTTTTCTGCTTGTTCTTCAGGTGTCAAGTTTGCGCATTTTCCAGCATAGTGAGGCATTTCTCCTCGTGCACGTTGCGCTTCTCTTTCTGCTTCTAATTCATCTTCTGTACAGTAGCATTTGTAAGCACGGTTGCTTGCCAAAAGCTGATCGATCAGCGGTTGGTAGATTTCTTTTCGTTCTGATTGACGGTAAGGTCCATACTTGCCAGGGTTTTCTGGTGATTCATCCCAGTCCATGCCTAACCAAGCTAAGTTCTCAAGCTGGCTTTTTTCTCCGTCTTCAATGTTTCTTTTTTGGTCAGTATCCTCGATTCGAATAATGAAGTCTCCATCATTATGGCGAGCAAATAAATAATTGAACAATGCTGTTCTCGCATTGCCGATATGAAGATGCCCTGTTGGACTTGGTGCATAGCGTACGCGTACTTTCGTCATTTTTTTCCTCTTCTTTCAAACTAGACTTGTGTGGCTAATAGCAAACTATTAGTTCTAAGCAGTAAAATTCATCAAAAATCTTAAAGCTACTCAGCTCAAATTTTACCTTCTCTGAGGGAAATAGTAAAGCCAACTGGCCGAATTTCCGGTCAATTGGCTGATTTCTTTTATTTAATTTGTCTTTTCTGGCTTGTTTGAATCTTTTTTGTTGTCGATTCCGCGTCCTGCATGTGCAGGTTTTGCAAAAATCATTCGTCCAGCGGCTGTCTGCAAGGCACTTGTGACAACGACTTCCAAACGTTCATTCATGTAATGCTGTCCGTCTTCTACAACGACCATTGTTCCATCATCCAGGTAAGCAACCCCTTGTTGACGCTCTGTTCCAGCTTTCACAACTAAAACATTCATGTTCTCGCCTGGGATAACAACTGGTTTGACTGCATTTGCTAATGCGTTGATATTCAAGACTGGTACATTTTGGAATTCTGATACTTTGTTCAAATTGTAATCATTTGTCACGACTACCCCATCAAGAAGTTTTGCTAATTTGATTAATTTGCTGTCTACTTCATTGATATCTTCAAAGTCGCCGTCATACATTTCGACAGAAATTCCTTCTTCTTTCTGCAAAGCATTCAAGATGTCCAGACCTCTGCGCCCGCGAACGCGTTTTAAGCTGTCGCCTGAATCTGCGATGTACTGTAATTCATATAATACAAAATTAGGGATCAGCAAAGTACCTTCTAAAAATCCTGTTTTTGCAATGTCATAAATCCGGCCATCGATAATGACGCTTGTATCTAAAATTTTATATTTATGGAAATTTTCTCCTGATTTCCGTTCTAATACTTGGCTTTCTATTTCTTCTTGCGTTTCTTGCTCGGTTTTTTTGTTCCGAGGTGCAAAGATTCTTTTCCATTCATCGATACGTGTTGTACCCATACGGAAACCTAGATAACCTAGAATAATCATCAAAACGATTGGCAATACGCTGTTCACAAAGGGGATCTCTAAGTTATACAAAGGTGTAGAGATGATTACCCCTAATGTCAGACCAATAATTGCTCCGATTGCTCCGAATAAAAGATACGTAAGACTAAGTTCGCTTAATTTTTGTTCGATTCGTTTGATGCCTGTTTCGATGTATTTTGCCAATAGCAATGATAATAAAAAGAAAATAAGTGCACCAAGCAAGCTATTGGTAAAATTATTGTTCAGCCAGCTGTTCGTATGTTGCCCAAGTGCATGCCAAGCTACTGGTAAAAAAGAAATACCCAAGCTCGCACCGGCAATGATCATCAATAATGTGATGACGCGTTTTTGCATAGGACTTTCCCCCATTCTATTTAGAAAATGTTTGTTCGTTATTTAAATACTTTATTCAAAGTTTCGGAAATCGTTGATACTCCTACGATCTCAATGCCATCTGGCTGTTTCCATCCGCCAAGATTGTTTTTTGGCAAATAGACTTTTGTAAAACCCAATTTTTGTACTTCTTTGACTCTTTGTTCAATATGGCTGACACGACGGATTTCTCCAGTCAGACCGATTTCGCCGATGAAACATTCTGTCGGCAGCGTTCCTTTTTCTTTATAGCTGGAAGCAATGCTGACAGCAATTGCAAGATCGATTGCTGGTTCATTTAATTTTACCCCACCAGCTGCTTTTAGATAAGCATCTTGATTTTGGAGCAGCAAACCCGCTCTTTTTTCTAGTACGGCCATAATCAATGACACTCGGTTAAAATCAAGCCCTGTTGTCGTTCGCTTCGCATTTCCGAACATCGTCGGTGTAACTAGCGCTTGGATCTCCACCAAAATCGGTCTTGTTCCTTCCATTGCCACCACGATGGCAGAACCTGTAGCACCCTCCAAACGTTCTTCTAAAAAAATCTGTGAAGGATTCGCTACTTCTTCCAGCCCATGCGCATGCATCTCAAAAATACCAATTTCATTGGTTGAGCCGAAACGGTTTTTGACAGCGCGTAAAATCCGGAAGCTGTGATGCTTCTCACCTTCAAAATACAACACCGTATCTACCATATGTTCCAGCATTCTTGGTCCCGCAATTGAACCTTCTTTGGTCACGTGTCCTACGATGAAAATGGCGATTCCGTTTGTCTTGGCGATTTTCAGCAGTTCCGCAGTCGTTTCTCTTACTTGACTTACGCTGCCGGCCACACTTGTGATATCTGGTTGTGTCATCGTTTGGATCGAGTCGATAATGACATAATCAGGATGGATCTGTTCGATAGCACGTGAGATTTCCGACATGTCTGTTTCGGCATATAAATAAAACTCGGTGTCGATTTTCCCTAAACGTTCGGCGCGCAATTTGATCTGCTCTGCACTTTCTTCTCCAGAAACATACAACACTTTACCGCCGATCGCGGCTAATTGCTGCGATACTTGTAAAAGAAGGGTCGATTTACCGATACCCGGATCGCCGCCGATCAAGACCATTGAGCCTGGAACGACGCCGCCGCCCAGCACTCGATTCAATTCTTCTAATTTGGTTTTGACCCGTGGTTCTTTCTTCGGCACGACTTCTGCGATTTTTGTTGGTCGTGCTTTTTCACCTGTCAAGCTAGTACGATTTCGACGGTCTGTGGTATCCTGTTCGATTTCTTCGACCATCGTATTCCATTTTCCGCAATTCGGGCAGCGTCCTAGAAATTTTGGAGATACATAACCGCAATTTTGACAGACAAACTGTACTTTTTGTTTTTTCGCCATTGCACTGCCCCTCCTTATGTTGATTTTTTACTTGGTTGTGTTATTGATCGGATGAGCCGAAACCGCCGATTCGTTCACTGGAAGTCTGGTCTTGATCTGCTTTTAAAAACGGTAAGAAGATTCCTTGACCGATCCGTTCACCTTTTTTGATCGTGACATCTTTCAAGCCGAAGTTCACAAATTGGAACATAATATGGCCTTCATTATCTGCATTGTTATAATAATCGCTGTCGATCACGCCGACACCATTTGCTAAGAGCAAGAAACGCTTTAACGGATTGCTTGAACGATTCGCTAATTGCAAGAATTCATCTTCGCCCATATATGATTTGATACCTGTTGGCACTAAAACAGGTTTTAAGATTTTTTCGTTTTCTTCGTTTCTGATCCAATCGATCATTGCCGATATGCCTTCTCTGACTCCTGATTTCCAGATGCTTGGAATCACACGGTCTTCAGCTGCTTCAAAGTCATAGCCCGCTGCGTGATGTGTTGCCCGCTGAGGCAGATTGATTTGCTGATCTTTGTATTTAGAAACAATTTCAAATCCTCGTTTTTTCACTGCTTCTCCTCCTTAATAGTCTACGTATTATTTTATCATACTCACGCAAACAAATTGACTTCTTTGCAAAATCTTCAAAAAATTCTGTTCTATTTATCAAATTATCTTAAAATCGTTGAGCAAACTGACGATTCGAGCATGACTTTTGGGAAGAAAACAAGTAAAATGAGGAAAATCGTTTGTAGAAACCGAATGTTTTTATACTATACACTAAGGAGTCTTTTATGAGAAAAGAAATAACTTCAGCTACCCGAATCATCGTCAAAGTAGGAACGAGTACGCTTGTTCATCCGAATGGAAAGGTCAACCTGACTGCAATCGATCAATTGGCCTTCGTTTTATCTGCTTTGCGCCATGAAGGGAAAGACGTGATCTTAGTTTCTTCAGGAGCGATTGGTGTCGGCATGAATCAAATGAATTTGAACGAACGGCCAGCGACTATTCCTGAACAACAAGCGATTGCGGCAATCGGGCAATCTGAATTAATGAATATCTATAATCATCGTTTTCACGCTTATAGTCAGCAAACAGCGCAAATCTTAATGACAAGAGATGTGATTTCGTTTCCTGAAAGCCGAAAAAACGTAGCAAATACTTTTGAACAATTACTGCTGAAAGGGGTCGTTCCGATCGTCAACGAAAATGATACTGTTTCAATTGAAGAATTAGATCATTTGACTACGTTCGGCGACAATGACCAGCTTTCCGCAATCGTTGCCCAGCTAGTCCAAGCAGACTTGCTCATCATGCTTTCTGATATCGACGGTTTTTACTCAGACAACCCTGTCAGTAACCCAGACGCAGAATTGTACCATACCGTTACTGCAATCGATGAACAAACAATGGCCAAAGCTGGAGGCAAAGGCAGTTCATTCGGTACTGGCGGCATGCAAAGCAAATTGAAAGCTGCGTCCAGAATACTTGATCTAAACAAAGCAATGGTCTTAGCAAATGGACAGCAGCCAGCAATCATTTTTGACATTTTAAAAGGAAAAGAAATCGGTACTTTATTTAAACGCAAGGAGGAAAAAGTATGATTGATTTGACACAACTTGGTAAAGACGCACAAAAAGCAGCGCGCGCTACAGCATTGATGGAAACCGCCGAAAAAAATCAGCTATTGCTGCAAATGGCAGATGCGATCGAAGCGCAGAAAGAAGCAATTTTAGAAGCAAATCAACTAGACATTGATCACGCAAAGCAAAACGAGATCAGCGATACGATGATCGATCGGCTTGCGCTTTCAGATGAACGTATTGCTGAAATGGCAAAAGGCATCCGGAAAGTAGCTCAGCTAGAAGATCCAATCGGAAAAGTCGATCGTATGTGGAAAAATGAAGACAATTTATTGATTGGTCAAAAAAGAGTTCCTTTAGGTGTCATCGGGATTATTTATGAATCGCGGCCAAACGTAACGACAGATGCCGCTGCTTTGGCATTCAAATCCGGAAATGCTGTGATTTTACGCGGCGGCAAAGAAGCATTCTTTTCTAACCAAGCAATTGTCAAAGTCCTTCAAGATACACTAGAAAAAGCAGAAGCTCCTGTTCAAGCTGTCCAATTTATCAATGACACTTCTCATGAAACAGCGGATAAATTGATGAAATTGACAGATTATCTTGATGTTTTGATTCCTAGAGGCGGGGCTTCGCTTATCCAGCGCGTAAAAACAAATGCAACAGTGCCTATTATTGAAACTGGTACAGGAAATAACCATATTTATATCGACAAAGGCGCGCAATTGGAAATGGCCCGATCTATTCTGGTAAATGCCAAAGCTTCCCGCCCCTCTGTCTGCAATGCAGCAGAAACATTGCTTATCCATTCCGAGATTGCGCCCTTCTTTCTGCCAGTATTAGAAAAAGCACTTGTGGACGCTGGCGTTTCTTTACGTGCAGATCTTAGAGCAGCCGAATACCTTGATACAGCATTTCCAGCAACCGAAGAAGAGTGGTCAACGGAATTTCTAGATTTTATTTTAGCTGTCAAAGTCGTTGATTCTATGGACGAAGCAATCGAACATATCAATCAATATGGCACCAAACATTCTGAAGCAATCATCACTGAAAGCTATGAAAACAGCCAACGATTCTTAAATGAAGTTGATGCGGCGGCTGTCTATGTCAATGCGTCCACCCGTTTTACAGACGGTTCAGTGTTTGGTTTTGGTTCAGAAATCGGAATCTCTACTCAAAAATTACATGCCCGCGGTCCAATGGGGTTAAATGAACTGACTTCAACGAAATACATCATTTACGGGGATGGACAGATCCGATCCTAATACGCGCTTTTTTTGAGAACCTGTTTGCTTGCAAAGAAGCAGAACCTTTTGACAAACGAACGATTTTCACTTATTCTATGTGTTCCCCGTGAAACATTTTCTTATATTTCTTCATTATTCAGCAGGATTTCTGCTAGAATAAGGAGAAAGCAAATAAGAAAGCATTCACTTAGTTCGCTTATGTTAGAAAGGTGTTTCCATGATTGAAATCATAACGATATTGATCGTGTATCTCATTTCCTTGAATCTTTCTGCTTTTTTTGGAGTAGGATTGCTGAGCCTCTTTTTTCAATTCAAAAAGAAAAAAGATCAGATGGGCAAAGACAGCTGGAATCGCTACTTTGAAAAAATCGGCCCTCAAGGATTATTGATCCGATTATATATCAGCTATATGTTTGCGTTAAGTATTCTTTCCGCAGCAAACTATTTCGTGTTTTTTGACCATTCTCTTCCTTATTCATTGATGCTATTAGCAGCTGGTATTTTCCATTTGGGTTATAAATACCATTTGAATAAAGATCAGATTAAACAAAAATTCCACTGAAAAAGTAAAAAAGACAAGGATTCTTTGAACCATTTTTATATGGTCCAAGTTCCTTGTCTTTTTGTTTCTTTACTCTTCTTGCTGGATAAAAAAACCATCAAACACTTCGCCATCATAATAACGGAGCAATTCATCAAGAGATAAGTTAGCAGTTTTTTCTTCTTCCGTTCTGTCTTCTGAAGCTTCAAGTAATTGCGAACGATATTCTTGGTACTGCTGGACTAACTGGCTATAAGCTTCTTGTCTGGAGTTGCCGGCTGAATTGAGCGTCGGCAGCTCTTTTAGCAGAAGGCGGTAAACCGGCTTGTTGTCTTCGATTTCGATTGGCAGTTCCACTACTGTCAATCCAACTTCTTCAAATTCTTCTGGGTACATTTTTAACACCTTCTGTCTTTGTATATAAAATATTGTTATACTAAACATATAAACAATTTGGAGGCGGATACATGCTGTTTTTTCTTATTTTATTGTTGATTGCTTGTTTTTTTATTTTAAAAGGGTCTTTGAAACAAAAAATCTTTCCACTGACAGCCATTTCCTTTTTTTACTTCTGTTTGACTTTTTATAGTTGGCAAAGCTTCAATCTGCCTTTAATGGACTGGCGTGTTTGGACAGTTCCATTTGTCTATTCGCCATTAAATAGCATTTTTTCTTTGCTTTACGCCTTAATCATAGCAGACGCGACTTGGTTATTCCAATCTTTAAAGACAAAAAAAAGAATCATACATACCCGAAAAATGAATTGGCTTGATTGGTTTGGTTTGGGAGCAACATTTCTTTTGACCTTTTCCGGCTTTTTATTTTTTGGCAGCAGTCGCTGGGCTATTCGTTATTTTGACAATCTCAAAATCGACCAGATCATTTATACACTTAGTCAGCCGCTGACTGGTACTGATCCTGCTCAAATCAAAGAATTCCTTGTAGATCCGCTGCTTTTCAGCATTCTTGGTACTCTGCTTATGATAACTCTTCTTTACTTTTTCAACACCCATTCTGTTCACTTTAAACAAACAGATTCTCTGAAGAAAAAGAAACATAAAAGATACAGTGCCTTGATTATAGGACTTTTCAGCTGTATTTTTGGTGCGATTCTAGGTGTGAGAGAAATTGGCTATACGGATGTTCGTGCTTTCTTTTTTGAACATACAGAACTCTATGATAATTATTATGTTGATCCTCGAACTGTAGAATTGAAGTTTCCTGAACAAAAAAGAAACCTGATTTATATTTTCTTAGAATCCATGGAAAGTAGTTATGCTTCAACAGAAATGGGCGGCATCAAAGAAAACAATCTGATTCCTAATCTGACACAGTTAGCACAAACAGAAGGTGTCCATTTTTCTAACAGTGACAAATTAGGCGGCATGCTGCCGATTCCTTCTGCTTCACATACTGCTAGTTCAATGGTCGCACAAACTTCTGGATTGCCGCTGCGGACTTCCAGCGGACTCCACGTCAATCACTACGGAGGCTCTGGAGACTATCTTCCTGGTGCCTATTCATTGGGAACGATCCTGAAAAACGCAGGGTATTCCCGCACACTTTTAATGGGTTCTGATGCTGATTTTGCCGCTCGAAGCAACTACTTTACACAACATGGCGAGTACGACATCCGAGATTATAAATGGGCGAAAGAAACTGGCAGAATCCCTGAAGATTATCGTGTTTGGTGGGGATATGAAGATGCAAAATTATTTGAATTTGCAAAAGAAACATTGACTGAACTCGGAGCAAAAGAACAACCTTTCAACTTTACGATGCTTACTGCAGATACGCATTTTGAGGATGGCTTGATGACGGACGAAACACCGATAATCTTTGATGACCAATACAGCAATGTCATTCACTTTTCTGATCAAGAAATTTATTCTCTGCTGCAATGGATCAAGGAACAACCTTTTTATGAAGACACGACGATCATCCTTGTTGGCGACCATTTAACAATGGATGGAGATTTTTTTGAGTCAATTGATCCGAATTATCAACGCACTGTATACAATGTGATTTTAAATAGCGGACTTCAGACCACTCGAACGCAGAATCGTTTATTTAGTGCAGTCGATATGTTTCCCACGACACTTGCCGCTTTAGGTGTTGAGATTCCCGGCGACCGTTTAGGGATTGGCACAAACTTATTTTCTGAACAACCAACAATCATGGAAGAATTTGGATACGAACAGTTTTATACTGAACTTTCTCGTCGTTCTCGTTTTTATGAAAGAAACATTATCCAAGGAACAGACCGAACTGCTGCAGAATAGTTTTCTCGAACAAAAAAGGCTAGGACATCTTGTCCCAGCCTTCTTTTTTATTCAAACTCTTCTTCTGTCATAAAGTAGTTTTGGTTGACTGCAATCAAAATCAAACTGACAGCAACAACGATTCCCGCAAAGTAAAACGGCCAATCCCCACCGAAATGTTCCCCCAGCTTTCCTGCAATATACGGCGCTAAGGCCCCTCCGAAGAAACGGACAAAACTATAACTTGAAGAGGCAACATTTCTTTCCAATCCGGGAATTTCCATAGCAACTGTCGTTAAGAGTGTATTGACAATCCCTTGGAAAAAACCTGCCAAAATAATCCCTATCGGAACAAGGACTGCTATATTGAATCCTATTCCAGTCACTAATAAACAAAGAACAAAACCAATCACTGCTGCTAAAATCGTCTTGTAAGTTGTAAATTTCTTCTCAATAATCGGCGCCACGAAAATCGATGAAATAGCTAACAAAATACCCCAGCCGAAAAAGACAAATCCGACACTCATTTCTGAATAACCCACCAATAAGAATGGGCCATAAGCCAATAGCGTAAAGAAGCCAAAGTTATAAAGCAGTGCGATGATCCCTACTGAACGTAATTTGTGATTGCTCAACGCTTTCGCACTTTCGAATAACCCAACCTTTTTCGCCGGACGTTCTGTTTCAGGTAAAAGAATAACCAACACCAAGAAAGCACACGTCATCAAAACTGCGACACCAAAAAATGGATAGCGCCAAGATTGACTGCCCAGCATACCCCCCACTAAAGGACCAACCGCCATCCCGCCGCCAATTGCTGCTTCGTACATAATAATTGCTTTTTCTGTATTTCCTACTAAGAAACTAACGATCGTGGCTAATGCTGTAGAAACAAAAAAAGCATTCCCGATGCCCCAGCCAGCTCGCCAGCCAATCAGCATACTGATGTTATTAGAAAGTCCGCCTAGAGCAGAAAATATCACAATAAGAACAAGTCCTGATAACAATGTTTTTTTCAAACCAATTCTGCTGGACAGTGCACCTGTAAACAACATTACCGCACCTGTCACTAACATATAACTTGTAAATAAAAGCGTTGTTTGTGCTGGTGTCGCATCAAGCTGTACAGCAATCGTATTTAAGATAGGGTCAACTAATCCGACACCCATAAATGCTACTAAACAAGTAGCTGCGACGATCAAAGCTGCACGCATCCCGCTTTTCAGTTCTTTTTCATTATATTTTATTTCATTTTCCATTTTTTCAACTCCTTTTTCATTACTAATCATACATGAATATTTTTACATGTCAATATTTACATATAAGTTTTGCTTAAAGATATGGTATACTGAAAAAAAGGAGTGAAGCGAATGAACACGTTATCTTATGTTCTTCTATCCGTACTACTAGCCAGTCCAAAATCTGGGTATGAATTAAAACAGCTAATTACTGTTTTTTGGGAAGCCCATCACAGTCAAATCTACACGACACTTGCGAATCTAAACGAAAAAGGATACGTCACTATCCAAGAAACATCCGACAGTACACAAAAAAAAGTGTACGAACTGACCTCAGAAGGACAAGAAATCGTCCATGAATGGATCAAAAAGGAAAGTCCGACCCCAACTCAACGTGACGAATTCTTAGCAAAAATCTATGCGTTTGCTACATTGGATCAAGCCACTGTTCACGGTTTGTTATTTACACGAGAACAGCAATTGACCAAAGTAATGGAAAAAAATCAAGCAAAATTAGCAGCATTAGACTACCGAAGCAAGGAGGATTTCGGCCGCTACGCAGTCATCCAACGAAGAATTTTATTATGCGAGCAAGAAATTAAATGGTGCCAACAAGTCAAAATGGAAATGAACCATTTTTTTGATAACGGACAACCAAAATAAAAAAGACAGGAAATGCTGATTTTTCAGCCATTCCTGTCTTTTATTATTCGCTTTCGCCTGCTGTTTGCGCTGGCTGCGCTTGAATCATCTGTAAAATTTTACGTGAGATTGGTCCTACGATCAACAATTGCAAAGGTAATGCTGCAATCAAGTTCATACGCCATGTTGTTGGATAATGTGCAAGAATATCACTTGTTCCCTGCTCGATAATGATGCCGAATAAAGACATGAATGTCACCATACCCAGAACCATCAAGCAAGAAATCGTCAAAATCATTTGCCATTTCTTTTCTTTATTCACTGGCAATTTGAACGCGATTTTTTTTGCGACCACTCCTACAACGAAAACATCTAAAATAAATGCAACGATAAATCCTGGGATCAGCCCAGTAAATAAAGCAGTTAGTTGTAATGAATCATGCAGCCACAAGTTGTAGACACTCATTCCTAAGACCATCAAGAAACACATCAGCGTTGTAAAAATAATTCCTTCTTTTTTGTTTGTTGGCAAAAAAATCACTCCTTCAATTTTGTCACGAAGATTATCCTAGCACATAAAAAATTTTCTCGTAAGCAAAACTTTTCATTTTCTGAAAATATTTTAGAAAGAAACAAAAAGCGGCTGGGACTTTCGCCTCCAGCCGCTTTGATCTTTTTTATTCCTTTGTTTGTGCAATCGTCAATTGGGGTGCTTTAGTGCTGTACATGCCAATTTCCTGTGCAAATTTTTTCAATAAAGGATTTTCATTGTGTTTTGCGATTGCTTCTTGATCTGCCCATTTTTCTACCATCAAGTAAGTATTTTTTTCTTCTGTTCCTTGATAAAGACCATAAGAGATATTGCCTTCTTCTTGTTTAGAAGAAGCAATCAATGGTGCGATATCTTCTAAGAATTGGGCTTCTTTTTCAGGATTGATATAAAATAATGCGTTTATGATTATCATCGTTTCTCCTATTTGAATGTTGTGATTTTTTCTGGTGCTAGACGGACAGATTCATACCCTGTTTCTACGGCTTTCCCAATTGATAGGATCATCACTGGCACGTATCTTTCTTTATCCATACCAAATGCTTCAGCTAATTGATCTGCTTCAAAACCGCCGATTGGGTTTGTTTCGTAGCCATGCGCACGGGCAACAAGCATGAATTGCATAGCGGCTAAACTTGAATCGATTTTTACAACATCATTCATTTGTTCTTTTGAAAGAGCTTTGTAATGAGGAATGATTGCTGCTAATTGCTGATCGCGAACTTCTTGCGGCATTTTTCCTTCTGCTACAGCTTGGTCATAGATTTCTTCGCCGTATTCATAGTTAAGCATATCGCCGAAAATCATGACCATTGCAGATGAAGTATCATTTTGTCTTGTATTAAAACGGATCAACGGACGTAAGATTTCTTTTGCTTCATCGCTTTCTGCGACAACAAAACGCCATGGCTGCATGTTTACAGAAGATGGAGCTGTTGTTGCTTCTTGGATCATTTCCAGCATTTCTTCGTGAGAGATTTTGTAGTTTTCATCGTATAAACGGACGGATTTTCTGCCAAAGACGATTTCTTCAAATTTTGTTTCTTTTGTCATAATAAAAACTTCTTTCTTTATTTATTCTATTGCTGCTAATTGTGCGTTTAATTTATCTAGAAGAACGAGCAGCTGCGCTAATTCTTCTCGGTTGAATGCTGGAGACAAAATAGTTTCGATGTCGCCATGTTCTCTTTCACAGACATTGATCTCTTGCTGTGCTTTCGGTGTCAATTCAACAAAGACTTCCCGATTGTTTGCAGGATTCCGCTCTCTTTTTACATAGCCTTTTGTTTCCAGCAATTTCAGGTGTCTGGTGATTGCCCCTTGGTCGATCTGCATTTTAGATAACAAAATATTTTGCAAACAAGGACTTTGTTCTTTCAAGATCATCAATATCTCGTATCTTGTCAAACTGAAACCAATCTTTTCTTCAAACAACTGAGCGATTCTTTGATCTGCCAGTTTGATTTGATAAAGAATATGACTTACTTCTTGCAAAGACATTTTTTCGCCTCCTTCAACAATTGACTCGTCAACGATTGACTTGTCAATAATAAACCCGCCATGCCAAAAAAGCAAGTATAAAATGCTATTTTTTTATCCGCCATAAACTTTAAGCCCAACCACGCCTAAGACAATCAAACAAATGAATAGTAAACGAAGCGGATTTTTCGATTCTCCCAAAAAGAAAATGCCGTAGCCAACACTCAATAATGCTCCAAGCCCGGTCCAAACGGCATAAGCTACGCCAAGCGGGATCACTAATGCAGCTTTCCCTAAAATAAAAATCGAGACCATGATGGCCGCTACAGAAAAAAACAGCCATCTTTTCTTTTTGGTCTGCTGGGCTTTTTCTAAAAACAAGACAAAAACCAATTCCATCACACCTGCTATTCCTAAAAAGAACCAAATCATTTTGTTTCCTCCTCTTTTACCGGCGTACTTAACTTCAACCCGACGATTCCTGTCAGCAAAATAACCAAACTAAGCAATTTCATCAAATTGTGGGTCTCATGAAAGACAAAAATCCCCAAAAGACACGTTCCGGCTGTTCCTATCCCCGTAAAAACAGCATAGGTCATCCCTACGCCAAAGTTATCAATGACCGTCTCTAAAAGATACAAACTGAGCAGCAAAAGCCCCACCGTTGCTCCTGTCCAAAAAATATTTGTAAATCCTTCACTTTTTTCTAAAGTAAAGGCCCAGCAGACTTCCAAAAGTCCCGCGATGATCAAACGTAAAAAAGTCATCTTTTTCCCTCCTAAATAAAAAAACGCGAAGAAATAACTTATCAGTGGCCTAAAGTTATTTTTTCGCGTTTTGCCCGGCGGCAATTCTATATTTTTCTTTAGTATAGCACATTCACAAAAAAACGTCCTAGTTTAATATCAAAAGTTATATAACTCAAATAATGAATAAGAATAGAAAACACGGAATTTTTCATTAAAAAACAAAAAATATTTTTTAATTTAAGGTATTATATATATAGGAAGAAAAAATTTGAGAGGATGAGGAGATGAAAAAATTTACATTTGCCACTGTCGTTTTGCTACTAGCTTCCGCTACGTTTCCAAGCACTGCTGCTCTAGCTGAAACAATTTCACAGGCTGAGATTGCTGAAGAAACCAAAGAAACAGACACTTTGGCTCCAATTGAAGATCCCCTGGCAGAAACCGTTCCTTCTGCAACATCAGAAATAACAGATACAGAAGAAACTGTCACAGATGAATCTGCGACCAAGGAATATAAGATTCCTTCAATCACTGGGGAACCCGAAATGAGCTATATCCCTTATAGAAACGGCTTTTCAGCCCCAGAGAAAATCATTGTTTCTTTGACAGATAAATCGCAAGAAGAAGCGCTGCAAGGAGAAGTTTCTTTCCATTCCTACATAGACGCTTCTGGTATCACAGAGCGTTATTCTGCAAATTTTCCAGTACCGTCTGCAGATGATCAAGCGATCCATTTAGCTGTTTATCAAGGAGATACTGAAGAAGAAAAACAGCAGATCCAAACAAATCTTGCCTATTATGCAGCGAAACAAATCAAAACGTACCAGTCAGGTCTTGAGCATCTGGATACTATACTTTCAGTTGACGATTCGTTTTTCCAAACAGGATCATCCAAAGAGGCATTTAGTGAACTAGCAACTTATTTTTACCCTGAGATTACACCAGATATCACTATTACTTCTGTTGAAGAAATCGAATCGTTTATTCAAACCGAGAACGAAATCGGACGTTTGGATTCTCCTTTGTCTCCTGAAAGCAATGCACTGTTTTCGGGAAATGGCGTAGTGACTAAAAAGGCTGAGACCTCAGCAGGCGAAACGTTCTTTTTTATTGAAACGTCAGATCAAACCGGCTGGATAAGCGCAATAGAAACCATTGAACCAGTAATCACAGAGATCGATCCAATACAAGGAAAAGCTCTTTCTGACGATATAAAAGTTTATGAACAGTTGACAGACTTTTGGAAAGGCCAATCTTCAGGACGCATGTTGTCACCAGACAGTGTGCTGCAAGCAGAGAAACAAATCGATTTTCCAAATGAAACACTTTATTTTGTCACGCTAGATGGTCAATCTTTAGGATATATTTCTAAAACAGAATTGCAGTTCGAAAATCAGCCAGTTGATGAAGAAGAAACAACCGAATCGGTACCAGAAACTTCAGAGTCACCTGCCGAAAAAACAGAAGAAACGCAGCCAGAAGCAGAAATCACTGCCAGAAGTGCGCAGACACCAGCTATTTCTTATTCTACACATGTGAAAAACCGCGGCTGGCTGCCATTTGTCTCAAACGGACTTTCTGGAACGACTGGGCAAAATCTGCAAGTAGAAGGATTCAGAATCAATTTACAACTTCCCTCTAATTTAACTGGTTCGATCCAATATACTTCTTTTGTTCAAGGAACTGGTTGGCAAAACTGGACTTCAAATGGCCAAATTTCAGGAACAACTGGGCAGAATCGCCGCATCGAAGGAATCAATTTGCGGCTGACAGGAGCGATTTCAAATCGGTATTCTATTTCTTATCGTGTCCATGTCCAAAACCTTGGCTGGCTTCCTTGGACAAGTAATGGGAATCAAGCAGGCAGCTTAGGGTTTGGTTACCAAATCGAAGCCATTGAAGTCCGTCTGTCTGACCGTAACAAAGAATCTCCTCCTTTTGGCAATGCCTATGTTGAAAAGGAGCCCTCTGTTTTAGCTACGCCCCACGTGACAAATCGCGGCTGGCTTAGTGAAACAGACGGCGTGAGACAAGTTGGAACAGTTGGACAGCGTTTAAGCTTGCAAGCTTTACGTTTAAGACTTACCGAAAATACCATCGGCGGTAATATCAGCTATCAATCACATCTATCAGGTACTGGCTGGGAATCACGCTGGGCAAATGAAGGTGAACAAACGGGTACGACTGGACAAAACCGACCAATCGAAGCAATCCGGATTCGTTTGACTGGCACTATCAGTACACGTTACGATGTTTATTACCGTGCGCATTCTCAAGAATTTGGCTGGCTAGGCTGGGCAAGAAATGGGCAAGAAGCAGGTACACAAGGATATGCGTATCGCATTGAAGCAATTCAAGTCGTTTTAGTTCCCCGAGGCGGTGCTGCACCTGGGTCTACGGCGAATGCATTCCGATTAGCACCACCAGCATTGACATTGGCAGGACATGTTTCCAATGTAGGATGGACTAGCAGACGCGGGATTGCACCAGTTATCAATTTTGCAAATCAAAATCGACAGTTTGAAGCGATCCAAGCACGTTTTGAAAACAATCGTCATGGTGGTTCCATTGTTTATGATTCGCATGTGACAAATACAGGTTGGACGAATGCTGTACGTGACGGGGCAACCTCTGGAACAACTGGGCAAAACCGTTCACTCCAAGCTTTTTCTTTCCAATTAACAGGTGGTATAGCAAACGATTATACGATTTATTATCGTGCATTCGTTCGTTCACGCGGCTGGTTAGGATGGGCTGAAAACGGGCAGCGTGCAGGCTCTGTCCAATTGAATTTGCCTGTGGAAGCAATCCAAGTTTCTATTTTGCCAAAAGATAGACGGCCTAGCGGATTCCAAGCCAACCAGTTGCCATTGATCGGTCAAGTGAATACCAGCACACCAGAAGGCCGTTTCGTCAACTCGATTGCGCCAGCTGCTCGTCGTGTTTCTTCTGCTCATGGTTTGTTTGCTTCTGTGATGATGGCTCAAGCAATCCTTGAAAGCGGCTATGGAACAAGCGTCTTAGCTAGCAGAGCCAATAATTTCTTTGGTGTCAAATTTACTCCAGGTGCAGATGATGGTCGTTTCGAGTATATCTGGCATGTCTCAAATGAAGTCATCAACGGCATCACTGTACCAGTCAATTCGCGGTTCCGCGTTTATCGAACCTTTGATGAGTCGATGCTGGATAATGCAGTCAAATTACGTTATGGTCCGAATTGGGATCCATTATTTTACTCGGGTGCTTGGCGTGTCAATGCGCGAACATTCCGAGATGCAACAAGAGCGTTGACAGGCAGATATGCCACTGATCCGCTTTATGATGTTAAATTAAATAATATCATCGAACGTTGGGCACTGTATCAATTCGATTGATACCAGCACGAAGCCCCCGCAGTTTAAAACTGCGGGGGCTTTTTTGATGTTAGAGAAGAGTCTTAACGCTCAAGTCATATCGCTTTGCTCACAACCTCTACTTCATTTCTGCCAATTCAAAGACCACTTTATCGCCATTTTTCAAAACAATATCTTTGGCTCCTTTTGTCGCCATTTCTCCATTGATCGTAAAGGTCCAATATTTACTTGCTTGCTGATCTTGCTTTTGACCGTCGATTTCAGTAATAAAACCATCGTCTGCTTTGATTGCAAAGTTTTGTTCCATGACTTCATATAGCGAGTCGCCATCTTTGAATTTGACTGTTTGATTTGCTGTTTCTTTGCCATCTGCTTTGATTATGACTTGAGCAGAATGCTGAACGATTTGCTCGCTGGATGTTTGCTCAGTGTTCTTATTTGTTTCACTTTGACAGCCTGCAAAAACAGATAAACTCATCAATGCCGCTGCTACTAATAGTGCTTTTTTCATTTTTTCTTTCCCCTTTTTTATAATCCGCATTTCAATTGGACTTTGCAATTTGTACATGTGCTGCAGCCGCCGATTTCTTCAATTGTTCCTTCATGGCAAATCGGGCAAAGTTCAACTTCGGAAACTTCATTTTCTTGACTTGCTTTTTCGATTAGCTCTGTTTCAACTACTTGTGACATCGTGTTTTCTTCTGCTTCAAGTGTCAATACTTGCGAGTCGCGGCTGCCATCGACATAAACAGTGCCGCCTTTTGCTCCCCCACGATAAAGTGATTCATAAATTGCTGCGACTTGTTTCACTTGGTACCCTTTTGGCGCATTGACCGTTTTTGAAATCGAGCTGTCGATCCAACGTTGAATCGTACATTGAACATCCACATGTGCTTCAGGTGCTAGATCCATTGCTGAAACAAAAAATTCTGGCAGCTGTTGTTTATTTGCTTGAGGATTTTCAGCCAAATATTCTTCCACGATCTCAGCATTGACTTCAATAAATTTACCCAGACGTCCGCTGCGGAAATAAGAAAAGGAAAAATAAGGTTCTAAACCTGTCGCAACTCCTGCCATTGTCCCAGTTGATCCAGTTGGTGCGACTGTCAGCAAATGAGAATTTCGGATGCCGTATTTTAATATATCTTGACGAATTTTTTCAGGCATTTTTTGCATATAGCCTGAATGGATAAAGGCTTCACGCAGTTTTTGAGTCTCCGCTTCTGTTTCTCCTGTCAAGAATGGGAAACTGCCTTTTTCTTTCGCTAATTCAATAGATGTTTGATACGCAGTAACTGCGATTGTCTCAAAAATCTGATCAATCAGCTGATTGCCTTCTTCTGATCCATAAGTTTTTTCGCAATAAATCAACAAATCAGCCAGTCCCATAACACCTAACCCGATGCGTCGTTCTCCTTTTGCTTGTTTTTCATTTTTATCAAAGAAGTAAGGTGTCGCATCAATAACATTGTCTTGGAAACGTACGCTTGCTTGTACTGTTTCAGCGAGTTTTTCAAAATCAACACACTTGTTCTTTTTATCTGCCATATTTGCTAAATTGATTGCAGCTAAATTACATACTGCATAAGGTGTCAAAGGCTGTTCGCCGCAAGGATTTGTCGCTACGACTTTTTGTCCGTAGGCTGCCGCATTTGTCATCTCATTTGCATTATCGATAAAGAAGATTCCTGGTTCTGCAGAATAGGTTGCGCAAAAAGTAATCAGTTCCCAAAGATCTCGTGCTTTGATTGTTTGGTATACTTTGACTTTTCGACCAGTTCTTTCCCATTCTCGAACGTCACCGATTTCTGCCCAGTTTTTATCATAATCAGCCATTTCCTCTTCAGAATACTCTTCAATTGCTGGGAAACGCAAGCTGTACTCTTGGTCTTTTTCGACAGCTTCCATGAATTCTTTGGTCAAACATACTGAAATATTGGCACCTGTTAAAAATTCGCTGTTGTTTACTTCATAGTGGCCGCCAAGTGCTGTTTTTTGGGCCAGTTCTTTTAAATAGCTGTTTTCTTTAAGTGCAAGCGTATCTTTTTCATCAAGGATTTTTTCGTATAATTCTTTTTCTGCAGGTGCGAGTGGGACAAAATTCAATTTTTCTTGCGCAAATCGTTGGATTGTTGAATTTGGATTTGTTTTTATCAAATGTTGGAGAACAGCAGGGTTTTGGATTTTTGAAATAATAAATTCAAAAATATCTGGATGCCAGTCTGCCATCATGATCATTTGCGCCCCGCGCCGACTACCGCCTTGTTCAACTAAGTTCGTCAGATTCGCTAAGTCATTCAACCATGAAACAGCACCAGAAGATTTGCCGTTCACGCCATGGACAATGGCTGAACGAGGGCGCAAAGTCGATCCGTTTGTTCCTACACCGCCGCCGCGGCTCATGATTTCCATCACTTCTTGACGATGTTGTGCCAAACCGCCTCTTGAATCATGGATAAAAGGCATCACAAAACAATTGAAGTATGTGACTTCGGAAGCTGTTCCTGCGCCATACAGAACTCTGCCGGCAGGAATCAGATTTTGTTCTGCTAAATGTTGATAAAATGTTTGGAAAAGTTCTTCTTGATTGCCTGTTTGGTCATTTTTTGCAATCCCGTTTGCTACACGTTTGGCAATTTGTTCGAAGTATAGTTCCATTGGTTTTTCAACTTCGATCCGCTCTCTTTTTACACGTCCAGATTCGGCTTCTTTTGGATCAGTTAATGCGCTTCTGAACTCTTCTTCTACTTCGATTTCTAGCTGACTGCCTTCTATTTTTCGGACGATTCCGATACCTCTTGCAGGATATTTAGGATCAGCTTGCGTGGTTAAAACAACAAGGTCTCCTGTTGAAATCGTCTCGCCTTTCGGATCTTTGAATGCGTAACGATCCAACATGATAAGACGAGAAATGCCCTCAAATGTTTGAGTCATTTCTTCTGTGATTGGATAAACGCCTGGGAAAAGAAGGATCTCCTTATTTAATTTGTCTATTGTTTCTGCAGGTAAACTGGTTACCATTTCCTCACTCCTCGCAAAAGATAAAACACCATATATTGTATTCGCAATTAATTATCACACTATATATAGTTCATTTCAACGTTGAAATAATTTATTTTTGTGGTAAAATGAGAATGTTTCTCAATTAAACAAAACAAAAAAGCCGGCTGTTGGGCCGGTTTTTTTATCGTTTAAAAATTTGTTATTGCTTGGAGCTGATCGGTTCATTCACAGCCTCTACTTAAACGGTGTTCGCAGCATTGCTTCTACGGAATTAGGCCTAACAAATCAAAAATATGAGAAGCTATTTCTAATTTGTCATTCTTAATTCTTGAAGCAGACCATGCTGCTTACAACCTCTACCTAAACGGTGTTCACAACCTCTACATTTGCTCTTTACTTTTCAATGGTTCTTCGTAGGTCGTTCCATCATAGCAAAATCTTGTTTCAATGGTTGGCTCTTGGTCTTCCGCATACAGATATTGACTAAATGGAAAGTCGATACTTTCCCCTGATTTTGTTTCGTCACCTGAAATCTCATAGCTCATTTTTTCATTTACGTCTTGCTGGCGTAATGAATCCAATACTGCATCTACGATTTCTTGATCACTTTTTGGGTCTTTTACTAGTTTTTTATAATCTCTTAGAAATTTTTCTTGTCCTTCAAATAATTCCATTAACATATTTCTTCACCTCATCATAATTGATTTATTTTTTATTCATGCTGCTGTTTTTCCAAAATACTTTCCACTGTTTCTCGAATATCTTTCAGATAATTTGGCAAATAGAGCGGAATCTCTTCAAACACATTGCTTTGGTTCGCATAAGCTTTCGGATCTAAAAATCCTATTTCTTCTGTGGCGACTTCAAACAATAATTGATTTGGTTCTCTAAAGTAAAGAGATTCAAAAAATTCTCTATTTTTAATACCAGAATTATTGAAATTTTTCAGATTGAGTCTCTTGTCTACTGCTTCCAACTCTTCCATGCCTTTTACCCCAAAAGCGACATGATGGACGCCGCCAATCCCTTGTTCCGCAATTGGATTTTCCACGTCTTGGATGATGTGGACTTCTTGATAAAATTTTTCGTCTTGGTTCTCGAGAATCGTCACTTCATTTTTTGTTTCAAAAAACGGGGTCACTGATTTTCTTTGCCAGCCAAAATTCAATAGTTCTCTTTCTGTTGCTTCCGCAAATTGCACGCGTAGTTGGATCGCATCGATTCCGATAATGGCATGTTCTGTTGGTATCCCTTCACTTGTATAAGGGAAATAATCATTCGGGTCCTCAAAATCTCTAAGTGGTGTCAATGCCATTTGTGTGTTATCTGGCGCTTCAAAACGCAACATTGGACGCCCTTCAAAAGTTTCGATCCCATAGTGGCAAATATCGTGTTTTTCCAATTGTTCCGCCCAGAAGCCTAATGATTCAACAGTTGGTACTTTCATCACTGTACGTTCGATTGCATTTGTACCAAATTTGTTATCTTCACCGTCTCTTAGTTCAAAAAACGTTATTTCAGTGCCGACTCTCTGCGCAGCATCAGAAAAGAAAAGATGATACATCGAATGATCGTCTTGATTGATTGTTTTCATTAGTAATTTTAGCCCTAATACATTATGATAAAAGTCAAATGTAGGTTTAATATAGCGATTTAAAATGGAGATATGATGGATACGTCCAGTCATAGTACATCTATCCTTTCTACATAAAATCAAATTTTTTGGAGGTTGCTTATGGAATCATTTTTTCAAAAAGGGAAAGATCCAGATACACTTGTCGTTGCTTTTCACGGTACTGGAGGAAACGAATATCAATTATTGACAACGATTGCCAAGTTATTCCCTAATGCAAGTATACTAAGTTTTCTCGGAGATGTTGGCGTAGGCGCTCAAAGAAGATTTTTCGCCCCTCTTGTCAATCAAAAAGCAGACCGTGAAGATTTCAATCAGCATGTCGAAAATTTCATTGAAAATGTTTGGCCATCTGTTGAGAAAAGCAGTAAAAAAATCGTCTTTATCGGCTATTCAAATGGCGCGAACTTCTTGTTAGGACTATTAGAAAAAGCACCAAATATCGCAGATGACTTTATTCTCCTTCATCCAATCGATCTAGGGTACCAATTCGATGCTGCTTCAGATGCCAATGTTATCTTAACAACAGGTTCTCAAGACACTATCAGTCTCCCTGGCGATGTTTTGAAGCTGACAAAACAGTTGGAAGCTGTCTTTCCTTCTGTAGAATTGCTGATTGCAGACGGCAGCCACCAAGTAACATCAGAAGAAATCAACGAAATCCATCAATTTCTTCAACAATAAGAAAAATGACGCCAAGAGAGCACGCGAGCAAGTCGCTCAGCTCCTTGGCGTTTTTTCAGATCTTGCATAAAAGTTTTTTGATCATAAAATCTATGTTTATTGTCAAAAAACAAAATTTTTATTTCAAATAATGACAGCCTTTACTTCCTTGTGTGCCAAGGCTAGAGTGAGTATAACAAAGGGAAAAAATAACGTCAAATATAAGAGGTTGTGAGCAAAGCGTTTTGATCCGAGCACCAAGTAGGTACTGTTCGACATCGAATCACTTCGTTCTTCGTGTTTCACAGCATTAAGACTCTTTTCAACTCAACGGAGAAACAGCTTCTCATTTTTTTTCGTTGAAAAGCTTAACGCCGAGGAACAACTGAGAAAATACCGTTTAGAGAGAGGTCGTGAACAAGCTGGTCAGCTCCAAGTGCCAAGCAGGTACTGTTCCACATCGCATCACTTCATTCTTCGTGTTTCACAGCAATTAAAAAAATCCCAGAAAACAGATTAGGGGGGAAACCTGTTTTCTGGGTTTTTTTGACGATAGTTATTGTTTTCTAAAATCGGGGAAGAATCATTCACACTTTTCAATCAGCGGATTAGTCAATGATTGTGTATTTTGTATCTGCTAAAGCGTCTTTTAATTCGCTGACAGAAGCATCTCCCACGACTTTTGCTGTTTTGCTTTCCAAATCTACCATTGCTTCGGTCACATTTGTTAGACCTTCAAATTTTTCTTTGACTGCTACAGCACAGCCATCACATTTCATGTTTTCGATTTTCACTGTTTGTTCCATTCTACTCTCTCCAATTCTTTCGATATTTTTATAATGATTGTTTAAAAATATGCTTTGTTTTTTTGTTCATGCAGCTGGTCACAAGAAACAGTTTGCTTTATTTACTGTCTAGTTTCAACCCTTTCAAACGCAAGGCATTCAGTAAAACAGAAACAGAACTAAAGCTCATTGCTGCGCCAGCTAACATCGGATTCAATAATGGGCCGCCGAACAAATATAAGATTCCCATTGCAACAGGGATACCTAATGTATTGTATGCAAATGCCCAGAATAGATTTTGTTTGATGTTTCTGATGGTCAAACGGCTCAATTGGATTGCTTTTGGCACGTCCATCAAATCACTTCTCATCAATACGATGTCTGCGGATTCCATAGCGATGTCTGTTCCTGAACCAATAGCGATACCAATATCTGCTTGTGCTAAAGCTGGTGCGTCGTTGATTCCATCACCGACCATTGCTACTTTTTTTCCTTCATTTTGAAGTTTAGACACTTCACTTGCTTTATCTTCTGGCAGAACTTCACTTAACACGCGGTCGATTCCGACTTGTTTAGCAATTGCTTCTGCTGTTCGCTTGTTATCTCCAGTAATCATCGCTACTTCGATGCCCATTTCATGAAGACGTTCGATTGCTTTTTTACTTGTTTCTTTAATCGTATCTGCTACTGCAATGATCCCGACAAGCGTATTGTTTCGAGAAACATACATTGGTGTCTTTCCTTCTTCAGCTAAACGATCAGAGACTTGTTCAAAAGTTGTAAAAGCAACGAACTGGCTTTCCATCAATTTTTTGTTTCCAAGATGGAATCGGTCACCATCGATTTCAACGCTGATCCCATGACCTGGAATTGCTTGGAAGTTATTTATAGGAAGAGATTTCAGACCTCTTTCTCCCCCTTCACGAACGATTGCTTCGCCTAGTGGATGTTCTGAATCTTCTTCTGCAGATTTTGCAATTTGTAAAAGCAGTTCTTCTTCTATACCATTTGTAACGATATCTGTCACTTTTGGTTTGCCTTCTGTGATTGTTCCTGTTTTGTCAAAGACGATTGTTTGGATTTTATGTGTAATTTCTAAGGCATCACCGCTTTTGATCAAAATACCATTTTCTGCGCCTTTTCCTGTTCCCACCATGATGGCTGTTGGTGTAGCTAACCCTAACGCACAGGGACAAGCAATGACTAAAACAGAAATTGTGATCGTTAAAGCGAATACCCAAGATTCTTGACCTAAAAAGAACCAAACTAAACCAGAAAGAATAGCCAAAACAATCACGATCGGCACAAATATCCCAGAGACCATATCTGCCATTTTAGCGATTGGTGCTTTTGAACCTTGCGCATCTTCTACGAGTTTGATGATTTGTGATAAAGCAGTATCTTTACCGATTTTTGTTGCTTTGAAACGGATAGAACCATTTTTATTTACACTAGCACCAATAACATTGTCGCCGACTTTTTTCTCTACAGGCATGCTTTCACCTGTCAGCATCGATTCATCGATTGAGGTACTTCCTTCAATCACCACACCGTCAACAGGGATTTTTTCGCCAGGACGAACAACGATCACATCATCGACTTGGACAGATTCGATAGGAATATCAATGATTTCTGTACCGCGAACGACTTTTGCTGTTTTTGGCGCTAAGCCCATCAATTTTTTGATAGCTTCAGATGTTTTCCCTTTTGACACGACTTCAAAGTATTTACCCAATGTGATCAATGTTAGGATCGTTGCTGCTGATTCATAATAAAGATTCATTGCAAATTCGGCATCGCCCATGTAAATCAAAACCGTCCCATAAAGACTGTATAGAAACGCTGCGCTGGTTCCTAAAGCAACTAAAGAGTCCATGTTTGGATGACCTTTAAATAATGTACGAAAGCCAACCGTGAAGAAAGGTGTACCTAAATACAAGACTGGCAGCAATAAAATAAGCTGAGTCGTTGAAAATGCAACTGGACTGCTCATTGGATCAAGAAATCCTGGCAGAGGCAAACCAATCATATGGCCCATTGCTATATATAAAAGCGGAACAGTGAAAACCGCTGAGATCCAAAATCTTTGCCACATGTTTTTGATTTGTTTTTCTTTTGCTTTTTGTTTGTCTTCTGCTGCGGATGTACTTTCTTCAGGAAGAAGTGCTGCATAGCCAGCATCAGAAACAGCTGTCATTATATCTGAAACAGAAACACTTGCACCTGCTAGATTGACATTCATTTTTTCTGTCGCTAGGTTGACATTGACATTGCCCGCACCTACTAGTTTGCTGACTGTTTTTTCAATCGTCTGCGCACAAGATGCACAGGTCATTCCTTCGATCAAGAATGTTTCTGAATCAGCTGGTTTTTCAGTGTCTATTGCTTTATATCCAGAATTTTCGACTGCATTTTCAATGTCTTCGGCAGTCACTTGCGATGGATCATATTCGATATTCAATTTTTCTGTTGCCAGATTTACTGCGGCATTGCCGACACCTGTTAATTTTTTTGCTGCTTTTTCAACAGTCATCGCACAGGATGCACAGGTCATACCTTCTATATCAAAAGTTTTCTTTTCCACGTTTCCCCCTGCTTTCTTATTTAAGCTTTCAATCGTCCCTGTTTCGTTTACACTTGAAAACGAACGCAGGATCATCTTACACCCACCGTTTACATTTGTCAACACAAAAACCTAAAAAACATTTCTTTGCGTAAAAAATAGCATAATCCTGCAATTTGCTCAAAAGAAAAAACCAAGCTGCTTGTTATTCTAGACAGCTTGGTTTTTTCATACATTAATTTAATTGTGTTTGATCTCGTTTTTTTCTTGGTTATTCTTTGATTTTTAATGTCATCGCATTAAGTGCAACAACGATTGTACTCAAGGACATCAAGATTGCGCCCACTGCTGGGTTCAGTACAAAGCCGATTGGTGCTAGCAAACCTGCTGCTAAAGGAATAGCAACGATATTGTAGCCAGCTCCCCACCATAGATTTTGGACCATTTTTCTGCGTGTTTGTTTTGCAAGATCCAAGAAATGCAAAATGTCTTCTGGATTGCTGTTTGTTAGGACCACGTCTGCTGAATCAATAGCCACATCTGTCCCGGCACCGATTGCCATACCGATTGTTGCTCGAGCCAAACTTGGCGCATCATTGATCCCGTCGCCGACCATCATGACTTTTTTCCCTTTGTTTAAATATTCTTGAACGATTTCTTCTTTATTTTCAGGTAAAAGTCCGCCGTAATATTCATCTAATCCAAGATATTTAGCCACTGATTCTGCTGCTTTTGGATTATCACCAGTTAACATAACTGGTGTGATTCCACGTTCTTTCAACGCGGCAATAAAACTTTTTGCTTCTGGTTTGATTTCGTCACCTAACGCTAACATAGCTGCCAAACCATTATCAATGATCAAAAAGCTGATTGTGTTTCCTTGGTTTTGGTAGTTTGTCAAAATCGATGAATCAAAAGACAAACCTAAACGTTGTACTTCTTTTTCGTTGACGATCTTGACGTCTTTTCCTTCTACTTGTGCTTCTAGACCAACCCCAGAAAGGCTCTTCATGTCATGAGCTTCGTAATAGTCGATATTTTTTTCTTTTAAATAATCCATGATCCCGATAGCTAACGGGTGGTTCGCATTTGCTTCTAATGCGCCGATATATTTCAATGCCTCTTCTTGTGACAAGTTATCTGTTAAAACTTCTACGCCAGTAACAGTGAATTTTCCTTCTGTTAATGTACCAGTTTTATCAAGCATCACATAATCCATTTCATGAGCACTTTCTAAAGCTGTTCGGTTTTTCAATAACAAACCATTTTTGGCAGCGATCGAAGTCGAACGAGCAACAACTAACGGAATAGCTAAACCTAGCGCATGTGGACAAGCAATAACGAAAACTGTCACCATTCGATCAAGTGCGGTTGTCAAATCGGCTGCGATCCACCAAATAACAAAGGCTAGAATCCCGATAGTTAATGCAATATAGAATAACCATTTTGCTACTGTATCAGAGAGACTTTCAAGTTTTGATTTTTCACTTTGTGCTTTGCGCACCATTTCCATCACTTTAGCGAGGTAGCTGCTTTCGCCAGTTCCTGTAACGGTAATCTCAATTGTTCCTTGCCCATTCACAGAGCCGCCGATAACTTTATCATCTACGTCTTTCATAACGCCTTTTGATTCTCCGGTAACCGCCGATTCATCAACTGTTGTACTTCCTTTTACGATCGTTCCGTCTGTAGGCATTTTATCCCCAGAACGAACAACTAAACGGTCGCCTTCTCTAACATCTTGTAAAGAAATCGTTTCTTCCGTACCATCACTATTCAGCCTTTTCACTGTATCAGGAAGCAATTCTGCTAGTTTTTGCAGCGCATTGCCAGCATTTGAAACAGCGTCCATCTCAATCCAATGACCTAACAGCATGATAACGATCAATGTGGCTAGTTCCCAGAAGAAGTCCATCACATGTTCATGCGGGTGCAGCAAATTCATAACAAAAGCATAAACACTATAGATATATGCGACAGAGATTCCCATCGCAATCAATGTCATCATGGCTGGGCTTTTTTGTTGAAGTTCCATTTTCGCACCACTTAAGAATGGTTGACCGCCATAAAAGAATAAGAATGTACCAATTGCTAAAATCACCCATTCAGAACCTGGGAATGTAAATTGAAATGGAAGCTCGACGCCCATCATTGGAGACATCAAGATGATTGGAATAGATAAAATCAATGAGAGCCAGAATTTTTGCTTAAAGTTTCCCATGTGCATCGAATGATCCATGCCGCCGTGGTCGTGCCCGCCATGCCCCATATCATGTCCCATATGACTATGATCCATTTTGCTGTGATCCATATGTTCATGATCCATTTGACTGTGATCCATTCTGCTGTGATCCATCTCGTCGTGATCCATTTGACTGTGGTCCATTTTGCTGTGATCCATCTCGTCGTGATTCATTTGACTATGGTCCATATGTTCATGATCCATTTTTTTACTCATTTTTTTCCTCCCCTTCTAACTAAAATATACGCTTAAGTCTATTCTAGGTGGCTATTTTTCATTTGTACAACAGAGTGCACTAAAAGGAGCCAAATAAACTATTTTGCGTTATTTGTTATTTCAGGGTTAGTTTACAATTGTAAACGAAATAAGTCAAGCACGGCTGCTTATGCTTTTTATAATTTATTTTCTTTTTCTTATGAAATAGTTCTTTCCAATTTTAGACGTCCGCAGATACCGTCCTCTTGCGGCAATGCTGAATTGTGGATTTTTAGTGCGCCATATTTTGGCTTTGATATCGATTGGTTTTTCTCCATTTAAACGGATACGATAAATATTTCCTGGTAATTCTCCAAAGTCTACTTTTCCATCGGATTGACTAGTTGCTGCTATTGTTTTTTCTTTATTCAAAGGAGTTCCTTTTCGATTCAATAAAAGAAATGTCTGTCCTGCTCTTGGAGTCTGCCCATCCATCCAATAGAATTTCAGTCTGTATAAACGTTTTGTACTTCGATAGTACACGATTTTCCGCCATAACCAATAGAAGAACAAAATCAAAAAAACAGCTAGTAAAATCCCGAATATCAGCAATCGAATATTGTGGTGATTTTTGGTATTTTGAATCTTCTCTGTCATTTCTTCTACATATGGGACGCGGTAACCAGTTACCAATAAACGATGCGAATTTATCATATACGGTGTACAAGTCAAAAGTGTGACCAAATCTCTTCCTTCTTGGATAGCAAGACTCTCGACTTCCTCGGGTAATATCACTTGGATCTGATCCACTTTATACGCCAGTTTCTCTCCCATTACCTCAAGAAAAAATTGATCTCCTTTTTCTAATTTATCCAACTCTGTAAAAATCATTTTGTCTGGCAAGCCTGTATGTCCTGTGATTACAGAATGCGTACTTTCTCCGCCAACTGGATAAGAAGTTCCTTGCAGCAAAGTTGTTCCTTTTTCTAAAAGTACGTCATTGGTTTCATTGAAAATTGGTAAACTGACACGTATTTTTGGAATATATAACGCTCCTAGTAAACGCTCTTCAAAATATTCTGCGGGATAATCACCTCTGCCGGCTCTTTGATCAAAAAGATCTTCCATCAAACCAATCCCAACGATATTGTTTGCTTGTTTTCGTTTTTCATTTTCTGCTGCCATGTCTTCCAATGCTTGTTCTCTATTTATTTGGTTCTGTTCTGCTATCTCTCTTTGATGTCTTTCCATCATTTTTTGACTTAAATAATTATTTAAGGAGTCAACAAAAAAAGGATACGAAAAAACACCGACACCTGTTGCAAACAGCAAGACGATCAGTATATTGATGATAAGATTCGTTCGTTGTTTTTTTGATTCTTTTTGTTGTGATTTTACCATTTTGCTCACTTCCTCGTTTTTCTATGTAGAAAAATTTTTAAAAACAGGCTGAAACAGTTTTAAATAACTGATTCAGCCCATTTCGCACTATTTGTCGATTACGCTTCTACGCGATTTTTATAATTTTTGTACCAAACTAGGGCTCCCAGCATAAGTCCAATACCGATGGCTAAGAAAATCAAAATACCACTGCCCCCTGTCGCTGGCAAAAGTCCTCTTGGCGTATTAGCTACTGTTGTTCTTAAGCTCGTTTTACCATATTGGCCATGAGTGATGACAAATTCTATATCTCCAGATTTGACATATCCCAATGGTGCTTTCGTCTCCTCTAAAGTGTAGGTTCCATCTACAAAACCTTTGATGTTGAAGAATCCACCCGCACCAGAAACTATCGTAGTATTGTCAGTTTGAGTAGGTGACCAAGTACCAGTAAAGATGTAATCGTCTTCTTCTTTTGTAAAAGTAGCATATTTCCATTGTCCTTCTTCATTTCTATTTTTCACTACGAACTCAGCACCAGCCAACCCTGATTGCGTGTGTGCATCTGTTTTGATAAATTGATGTCCCCCAGTTACAACTCCTGGTCCTGGGATAAGTGTTGTGTTTTCCCCAAGTGTCAAGTTTGCTTTATTATCAAAGATAGCATCTGGATCAATGTTTCCTGTTAAAGTCATTGAGTAATTGATAGTGATAGGACTTCCGGCAAAATTCTGGATTCCTTGAGAAGTATCAAAGGTAATTTCAAATCCTGCTGTTGTTCCTTCAATTGTATAATCTTGACCTAAGTTCAGCCCTGCAGGTAGAGTAATCGAATTCGATACGAGTTCTAAGCCTGCACTTGGAATATCTTCTACGATGAAATCACTAAAATAAGCAATATCTTGGGGAACGTGAATCGTGATTGCGTAGTCGATCACATCGCCAATATTTACGTTATCGTATTCAACTCCACCAATGGTTATTTTTTCAAATGTAGAAGTAATCTCTTTTGTATCTACTTTTGTCACATTTTTAGGATATAGATGGATATCTGTGTTCAATGTTTCTCCTGAATAAATCGGCATCGCTAGAACGATCGGGACAGCTTTTTCACGAACTTCGATTGGTGTACCTGTTTCTAAAAATAGATAGACAGCGTCTTTACTTTCTGCTTTCAAAGGTAAGTTTTCAAATGTCAGCTCACCGTTTTCTCCCGTTGTACCTGAATCCAGTGAGGTTGCATAATTTGGCACGGCGTTCGTTGAATCAGCGACGATTGCATCTATTGCGTCCTGCTGTGTGCTGTTGTTTATCAGTCTGTGGTATTCTTCTGTAACATCATAGACTGTAAATTCGACACCAGAAAGTGGTTCTCCGCCAAAATCCGCCATGATATTCCCTGTATTTTTTGTCAATCCCGGCATTTCATCAAAAGCACGCTTATGTAGCGTAACATTCACGTTTCCTTCCGTTGGCGGCGAAATGTTTTGGGCCTCTACTTCATTTCCCGTACCCAATAATCCTAAGAGAAAGGGTAATACCATCAAACTAGCTGCTATAAAATTAAATATCCTTTTCGCTCTCATCTCTTTTCCTCCTGAATTTTTTAATTTGCGGCTAAAGAAATTTCTTTAGCCGCAACTATTTTCCGACACATTTTATTCTTTTTTTGACTGTGCTTTCAGCAACTCTTTGCGTCTGTACCATATAGCTGCGGCAATCAATACGAGCAGCGCGCCAAGTAGAGACATAAGTGTTTTTTCTGCTCCTGTTTTTGGCAGTAAAAGGCGTTTTGGCCACGAAGGTTCTGCTGGCGTTTGTGTGAAAGTTGGTCCTTCTGGCGTTGCTGCTGGTTTTTCTGATAGCCGGTAGTTATAAACACGCGGTTGAACTTTGGCATACGCAGAAGCAGGCACATCTCCGTTTTCTAGTTCTTCCATTTGCTGACCATTGACTGTTACGTACAACGGATTGCCATTTTCATCCTCCCAAGTATCGGGGATAATTACAGGAATACTTTCTTTTTCAATCTGATAGCCTTCAACTGTCTGGACTTCTTCAAAGAAATATTCTCCTGATGGCAGCAATCTTCCGCCAGTTGTCACAAGTCCATTTTTATCAGAAACAAATCTGCTGATTCTTGGGTCATTTAAAGGGTCCTCATTTTCTAAAGTGACCCAACTATTTTGCAAATCACTGGCTGGGTTTAGATCAAGATAATATTTTTGTCCATCAATGATTCGATACAGAACGAAAATCGCACCTTCTAGCGGAACACCGAGTTCAGTGGATTCTGGATTTTCTTTCCCATATTTAAAGAAGTAAGGATCACGAAGATAACCGATGTTTTTTGGATAAATATGGATTTCTTTCAGCTCTTCTGCATCATTTGTTGGATTCATGATCGGGAGCGTAACGATTATCGGCATAGCGACTTTTTCAAAATCGATATTGAATTCTATTGCATCATTCTCTACTCTGTTTTCAAATATCAGGTAGACTGCAAAATTGCCGTTTTTCATCCGAGGCACACGTATGCGCGCAATTCCCCGAGCGTCGCCTTCATTGCTTGTCATTACAGTATCTACTTCTTGGATTTTCCCACTCTGGATCAATCTTTGCGCATTGCTTCGTGTAGAATATTCTTTGATTACTTCTTCAGCAGATTGTTTCGTTACTTCTTCATAGAAAAAATCAGTCATATCGTAAACGCTGAATTCTGCGCCGTTCAGCGGAGTAGGACCGGTAACGATGTCAAAGTCTTCTTCTAGTTCTAATCCAGTATTGTGATAAATAACATCTTTTTCATTGATATCCCGAATGATCCGTTTATGGAGAAACAAATCGATCATTTCTGCTTGTGTATCTGCTTGGATCGTCAATCCAAATGCACTAACCATTGGCAGCAAAAGTAAAAGAGAGAGGACGAATCCTTTAATCTTCTTCATCATTTACTTCGCCCCCTTTCGATTACGGTAGACATAGTAAGCAGTCGTTATGATCGCAAATACGATAAAAGCTGCAGCTGTAAACATTGACGATTTTCGACCTGGACCACCAGTTGCCGGCAATTGACCTTTTGGTTTGTTGAGGATGTTTAATCCATAGGTGATTTTTGTTTCACCGACATTTTTTTTAGAAACAGATACGTAAGGAGATACAGGATCATCTAATAGTTCGATATCACCGTTGATATCTACAGTGAATTTTATTGAGTCTATCAACCCAATATAATTCGATGGAACAGCAGTTTCTCTTAATTCATAAGTTTTTCCTATTTGAAATTTTTCGGCCGTTGTAAAAATAAATTCTAACTCTCCGGCTTTATTCGTTGTTCCTGATGCGATTTTTGAACTTGAACTATCATAAGTCCAAATTTCAAAGCCAACATTTGGGACCGGCAGATTAGAATGCTCATCTAGTTTTAGAATTTCAAGTTCCAAAGCCTTGGTGTGGTTATTGATGGATACTTTAAAACCATTTTCAAGTACACCAACTTGATTCACACTTAAACCTGTGATTTCGATTAAGAATTTTGGTTCATTAGAATCTGGGTCTTGTTTAACAACGACTTCCCAAGATTCTGGCTGTATCACACCCCCATGATCAACAATTTCAGTCAAAGTGTAACTACCTACACCGAGTTCAGTGAAAATTTCAGAGCTGGTAGAAGAAACATGGATCTCCTCATCGTATTTTCCGATTTGCTCAGAAGAATCTAATTCTAATTGGAATTTAGCCGTAAATTCAGCTGGTAATGCTTCGCCGTTTAATTTTTTATCAATCATTAATTCTGTCGTTAAAACAATCACTTCATGGGTAGCCTCCCCAGATTGTTGATTGTGCCCGGGATAATTGTCTTCATCAGAATTAAATCTTTGTGTACCAAAATCTTCAATATACGTCACTGCATCAGGATTTTCTGTCGTAACCAATCCTGCTTGTGCGATTAAACCAGTTTTGTAATCTATACCGTCAATTCCTGGGTAATCAACATGCTCTGGCTCAAAATCTCCAAAATTTATTTCAGGTTCAATAATAAGCAACTGGTCCAAGTTTGTATCCCATTCAAAATTCCCTTCCCAACCTTTTTCGATTTCAGCCTGACTCATTGCTTTTCCATTCAGCAAAATCGTTTCCTCAGTGTCTGGTCCAGTAATAGGAATCAGTTTTACATCTACATAAGGAGTATCCAGCCTCTCATATTTAGTTCTTTCACCTGTATCTTCATCCTCTTTTCCAACTATAGTAAACGGTTGTGTCCCTTCGATACCTGGAATGATGATTCCAGAGATATCGCTGATATTCGTAGGCACAACATCCGCACCAACAAAATGATCCTTTGCTTTGACGAGGATAGTAGTACTCCATGTATAATGGACATCTGAACCTGAATCTGGATCATTACTCTCTAATTCAATATTTGTTACATTGAAAGTTTGTCCATCCTGAGAGAATATCGGACCAGCTTCAGCATTTTCAGGTATAGAAACTATTTCAAAATATTCACTCAAAGTATCTGTAAGCTGAATGTTTGCGATTTTCATCTTGCTGATTAAAGCTTTAATCATTTTCTGGAACATGAGTTTGATTTTTTCGTGGTCATCTTCGTATACTTCGTAAAAATAATTAAACTCGTCATTTATCACCGAACCCTTCCAGCCCATTAAATCTGATTTGCCTTGCTGTACAACAAAAGTATCATCCCTATTAAACCTATTCGTTTGACCAAAATAGTTACTAACCTCACCCGAATCATTAATTGTGGTACCTGTGGCAAATATTAGGAAACCCTGATTTGTACTCCCCATGGAAGTAAGTAGTTTATCAGCATATTCCATCCCAGGTCTCCCTGTTTTTGATCCGCCGGCTATTTTAGTAATATTTTCAACCTGAGTTTCAACTTGAGTTTTGTCGCTTTCCGTATCAACACTTAACCATTGATCTATTGATTTAAATGACACATTGATAGGTCTTCCTGGTCCATAGATTACTTCCTCCACTTTTCCAATCGAATCTCCCGATGGATAAGTAAAATTTCCAGTCATTGGTAGTATAGCGATTCTTATTCCTTCAGAGAGAGCACCAAACTCAGCTGCTAAAAGTTCCATCGCCTTGCTAATTCCTGCTGCTCTGGTTCCCCCATTACTAGAGCCGCTGCCGTCTACTAGGAAAACGATATCCGCCGCACCGTGAATCAACGGAGCATCTGCATCCAATTCAAACGTAATCTCATACAGGCGTTGATCCCAAGCTTCTTGCGGAGTTAGGGGTACACCATTCCCATCTTTTGTCGCTAGTTGCGCACGTTTAGCAGCATCGATTGGCGGCAGATCTGACGAACCAGTAGTTTTCCTCGTGATAGGATTTGGTAAACTCGCAGGTTCTATTGCAGTTTTTTCTGTTTCTTCCGTCGCTGTTTCTCCTTCAACGACTCCACCTTCTCTACCAATCTCTGTGTCTACTGCCTGCGATTCCTCCGCTACGTCTACTTCCTCGTCTGGTTGAATCTGTGCAGTCACTTGATGAGGTCCTTGTTGTTCTATTGTTAAAATATTTTCTGCCTGAACTTTTTCATAGACTTGTTGGTTCTCTGTAACGCTTTGAGATTCTGCTTCCTCTTCTACAGATAAATTCTCTACCTCAACAACGGTCTCAACTTCCCGTATCACCGTGCGCTGTTCATCCATTTGTACTTCTACCACTAATTCAGTTACTTCTTTTGGCATTTCGACTGTCAATGCGCCTGTTGATTCTGCTGAGAATTCTTTTTCTGCGTACCAGCCGTTCTCCTCCATTAATTCCGAGCCGTTCATATTTTTGACCGTACCAACACCGTTAGCTACTTGTTCTAGTCTTAGTTTTACTAAGCGTTGTACTTCATCATTTGTACTAGTATCTTGGTATTTTTGGTAATCGATTTTCCACTCGATTGCTGTTTCTTTTTCCACATAAGAAACTTCTACTTTTCCATAAGATGCATCTTCAAAAATAACTTGTTGTGTCTCTGTAACAGCTTCTACTTGGTTTGGAAAAATAGTTGCAAATACGTGGAAATAGGGAAAAACGATTGCTAAGATAGCCAAAAAAGGCCAGATTTTCTGTCTTTTTTTCATACTATCCATTGATGATCCACTTCCTTTCTTTTGGATTCTGCATGCTGTTTTGCACTTTGATTTTTGTTATTACGTGTGCTGTAAATAAAACGCTCTCATCTCATTCCAATTTTCAAACTCTTCTTTTTCGTTGTTGTTATAACTTTCTCTCTTCCTCACGATCGTAACAACTTAATCTATTTCTCACAAATAATTAAAAAATTCATTATTTTTTAATTTTATAACATCCATAAAAACGGGAACCCTTTATAAACACCGCATAAATCAAATTAATAAAAAACCTTTTTTATTTATTATTTTCTTTTTTTATCAAAAAAAAGAAGCGGAGTTCGCAAAAATGATTACAAAAAGAGCGAAAATCACATAACATTTAATGAATATTTTTCCTCTTCTTTTATGAATAAATTGTTTTAACGAATAAACAACAATAGATATTTCATATTATTTTATGGAAACGTTTGATAAAGCTTTGTTGTTTTCTTATACTTAACTTGTGAAATTATTTCGAAAGAGGTGAGCATTTTGTTAGCAACTATTTTTTTAACAAAAAAAGAGCAAAAAAAAATAGCTGTTTTTTCTTATTTGAATCAATTGGATGATGGAGAATACTCAATAAAATTTATCAGCGATGAACTCGGTTATGTATACAGCACGACACAAAATCTATTGTCAGAAATGGCCATGGATCTTTCTGCTATCAATCCAGAGATGCACTTGTTCAATCCGCAAGGCCAAATCATTTGTCCGATTCAAGAGGTTCCTTACGATCGATACTTTGCCACTTTGGTTCGCAAGGGTATACCTTATCAATGCCTGATTTATTTATTAGAACATCCCTCTGAAAATATGGAAGCTTTTTGTCTCTCTCACTATGTCAGTGTTGCTTCTTGCATGCGTCACCTTCAGCCGCTAGCAAATTACATCCAGCAATTTGGTATTTCTTTCAATCGCAGCAAACTCTCTTTTAAAGGCGATGAACGTTTAATTCGAATCACATTGTTTAATTTTATCTGGGCGGTTTCTAGGGGAACAGATGACTTGTTTCAGCATTTTCAAACAGGAGAACTAGCAACAACTCTCAAAACGCTAAGTCATGAGATCCCGCTTGGACAGGATTATGTAGGAGAAAAAGAGATTTTATTATTTATGGAAATTTCTTATTTACGGATCAAACATGGTTTTTATGTACAAGATGATGCAAAATATCAAGATATCTTTTCAAAAAAAAGCTTATTTCCATTGGGCGCGCTAAAAAACATTTTACCTGTACCAGATGAACAACTGCATGCAGAATATCATTTTTTGCTGTTCATGCAGTATTACGCTCCAACTTACACAGGGAAGGATGATCCTCGATTGCCAGAGATCCAGCAACGTTTAACAAAAAAAAATCCTTTATCTACAATGCTTCTCAGCTTTGAAAAATTCTGGGAAAAGTCGATTATCCAAGGAGACGCAAAAATGTTAGGCAAAAATCCTGATATCCATGGGAATTTGCATAACATATTGCTTTGTCATTATATTTTTCCTCAACGTATACCAACTTTATTTAGTCTGTTAAATTATTTCCGTCATAGTTCATCTGTTCATTTTGACCCTCTTCATGAACAAATCAACCAGTTTTTTTCTCGATTCAGCAAACGAAGTGGTTTTGAGTGGCTCCAGAGTTGTCAAAGTTGTATGGTTGATCTATTTACTTGGTTGACCCTAGAATATTTTGAGTCAGCAGGGCAGCAGCAGCCATTGATTGTTTCGCTCATCATGGAATCCAATCAGCTCTTTCGCCAAGAAATCAATAATCGTTTAAAAGATCTTTCTTTTGTTCGATTAGTGTCTTTTTCTCCTTACGACATAGAACACTATGATTTTTTGATTTGTTCTTCCGCTTTACTATTACCTGAAAAGAACGAATTGCCCCATTTTGTCTTCAACTTCTTTACGAAAAATACAGATTATCTTGCATTATACCGAACACTTAGAAAACATCATCAAGAAAAAAACAATACTTATCAGCGCCAACCAGAAAAAGTCGAGACATCACCTATACTCTAAAATAGTTATCGACAAAAAAACTGGCAATGAAGACTGCGCAGGCATCTTCATTGCCAGTTTTTGTTCAGTAATTTAAGCAGTCAACCGGAGTTATCTTCTTCAAATCACCGCTATAAATCATTTTTCCGCCCATCATCAAAAGCATTTGCGGTTTGACCAGGTTTCTAGAGATATCATATTTTACTACCCCGCTTGATTGTAAAAGATAGTAGACGAATTCCGAACATAGAAACCGATTCTCACTGATATAAGGAATAGAAAAAAGATGTAAAAACAAACCTGCATAATTATATTGGTACTGCGTCTCATTTGCAGCTATTTCATCGATTTTTGTTTTGATGATTATGTACTGTTCTTCCGAAACGGCTATTTCGATTACTTTTCCAGGCAATACTTTTGTCATTCCGTATACACCTGTATGGATCGTTTCTTTTTTAAATGAGGCGAGAAACGGATTTCTAGGATGTTTGCGCCCAAAACTATACATTATTTCTAAGTTCACATCTAAAGAAATCGCTGCGTGTGTATGAATGCCTCTCACGTTCGGTACCACAATAACCTTGTGCTGCATAAATCATATCTCCAAACACAACATTTCGATACTCTGTCCTTAGATAATCCAGTTGCTCATAATCTGACAATCCATCTTGCTTATATTTATTGATATAGTCTTCGATACTCCATTTTTTTGAAGAATTATTTAAATCAATAATATCGTCAATGTTTTTGGAAGAACTAACATAATAAGGGAGAGGCAGTGCATACTTTTTAGCAATAGAGTAACGGTGTTGTCCATCAAGAATTTCCATATTACTGTTTACGATGATCGGTCGCAAAATACCTATTTTCTTTATAGATTGTTCTAGTTTCAAATTTGTATCAATCTTGCGGTTACCTTTAACTAATTTAAATTGGTTATACTCACTTGCTAAGTAAATTTTTCCATGAATTCCGTCCACTTTCTAACTCCCCACCTTTAATAAGATTGTATTTCTATTTGTCATAACCACTATCTTGTCATTTTTATTGATTCTATATTGAATTGCTGCCTTATTATTTTCTTCTAATCCATAATTATACGCTTTCAAAAATTCTTCCAAAATGATTTCCCTATTTATATTTCCATTGATTACATTGATTTTCTTTTTTATTCCATTCGTGAGTCTCTCGAAGGAAAAATTTTCCAAAGTATAGAGATTAAAAAAAGTAAAAAAAACATATTGACCACTTTTTATCTTCGTCTCAGCAAGAAACAAAGTATAATCTGTCAACAACGTACGAAACATTTCATAATTATAAAAACAAAAATTTCCATTTTTGATAGCTGCAGTTGTTTTTGAATTAACCGATAAATAGCCTTCAGCTGCGCTTGCCAATGAAGAAATAGGGATTTTTGGATAAGTAATGGCAAGTTCTTTCAATCGTAGATATGCTTGGTTATTATCCACGCAATACTTATCTATGAAATTCATTATTGTCCAAGATTTAGATGTAGAATTTAATGTAATTACATCTTCAATATCTAACCCTACACTCACTCTATATGGTATATAAAGTTTTAATTTTTTTGCAATTACAAATCGATGTTGACCATCTATGATTTCAAATTTACCATTAACTTCGATTGGTATTAAAATTCCACTTTTTTTAATTGATTTTTCTAGATTAATGTTTTTTTTCAGGCAACGATGTCCTCTTAATTTTCTGAATTTATCATATTCCTTTGTAATATAAATCTTTCCTACTGAATCGCTCATCATATCTCCCCTAATAAGCTTAAAAAGCTTTATTCCAATTATTTATCAATACATTTAATCTTATACCGTAATCGCTTACTTTTACGACAACATCGTAACTATATTTTCACAAAAAGCAAAAAGTAGTTTCTAGTTTTTAAAGAAAACATGATACACACAGTTTTATTTTTTATATCTAACTTGCTTTTTAATCTAAAAAGCAAGTTACTAGCAGGTTTTCTTTCTAATAATCGACTCAATACCTCTTTAAAATAAAAAAACAACGTAATCTTTGATAAATAATTCATTATTAAATTTTTCTCTATTTTAAAAAAATCATCTTTATATATTTTTCTAATAATTGCGTACTTAAAAAGAATCAGAAACGACATCCAGATATAATGCGGTTCCGATTCTTTTTATCTTTAGAAATAAAATTCAAAAACTACTTATTGTATCTCCCCTTGTCTCTCCTGCTCGATCTGGATTTTTTCGAACATCTTGAAAAATGGATAATAGATCGCCAAAGAAACTGCAAAACACACAAAAACCATCACACAGGCTACCCAGTTCCAATTTGACGTAATCAATGCTCCAAGTGGTGCTGGGATAGAAAAAGGCGGCTTGACCATCATTCTCGGCATCCAGCCTAAAATCGTTACAATATAGATTAAAATCGTATTTACAATAGGCACCAAAATGAAAGGAATTGCCAGCAACGGATTCATAACGATAGGTGTCCCAAAAATCATCGGCTCATTGATATTAAAGATTCCTGGTAAAATCGATAACTTGCCCAGCTGTTTCAAATAACTGGATTTTGAGAAAAGGAAAAGAACGACCAGTGCCAATGTTGCCCCTGTTCCTCCCATTTGCGCATACCATTGATAAAATTGCTCCGTAAAAATATTTGGCAAATCAAATGCACTCGTTCCGTTTTGAAACAATTCAGCATTTTCAATGATTGCCTGATCCCAAAATGGCCGAATAATCGGTCCCATTACGGCATGCCCATGGATTCCTAATGCCCAAAACAAACAAATCAAGAACTGTGTCAAAATCCCTCCCAACAAATTATTTCCTGTTAAGAAAACTTTTAATGGCGAGATTGCCAAGCTCAATAAATCATTTAAATTGAAATCCCAGAAATGACGCGGTACCCAAAACACCAAAATCACCAATAATGTAGGCAGAAGCGCTGCAAATGATTCTCCCACTACCGGCGGCACTCCATCTGGCATTTTGATCTCCAGATTTTTTTCTTTCGTAAACCTGTAGATCTCTACAGAAATCAATGCCCCGACAATCGCTCCAAACAACCCTTGAGCACCAAGTGGAGCAATAGGTATATAACGCCCACTTGCCACTGCATCTCCTAGTGCATCAACACCTTCTTGCAAATTGACTGGCACGACCATCAACAATGTCGCTAACATGGACAGAAAACCGCTAGTGATTTTATCTAATTTGTACGTATTTCCTAAAAAAGAGCCAATAGTAAAAGAAGCATATAAGGACATCAAACCTACTGTAAAACGAAAAGGTACATCTAAAATCTGCAAGTACGGAGCAACAAGTTCTGTATACCCAGGAATCGGCAAATTAAGCAAAATCGTAAAAAAAGAACCCACGATCGTTAACGGAAAAATAGAGATTAGTCCATTTCTAATTGCCTGCAAGTGCCGCTGGTTCCCGATTGCATTCGCCAGCGGCAGCAGTTTCATTGCTAATTTATCAAGTGTACTTACCATAAAAAAACCTCCTTTTAATCGAATCCATTATTCTCGATCACTTTTTTGAACCATTGTCCTGATTTCTTGATTGTTTTTTCGCCAGTTTCTACATCTAACCGATAAAAGCCATAGCGGTTTTTATACGCATTTCCCCAAGACCAGCAGTCAATAAATGTCCACATGTGATAACCTAAGCAGTTGCTGCCTTCATCCATTGCTTTTCTCAAATAAGTTAAATGTTCCTTCAAAAAATCAATGCGGTAATCGTCTTGCACGATTCCATCTTTTAAAAATCGTTCTTCCTCTTGGATACCAATCCCATTTTCTGAAACAAACCAATCAATGTTTCCATATTCATGTTGGATTTTCTTTGCAATATCATAGATCCCTTCTGGAAAAATCTCGATTCCTCTCGATGTATTCATCCGTCGCCCCGGCATTTCATATTCATCAAAAAACCACTCTGGTGAAAACACCCCTTCAGGATTAGGTACGCATTCTTTTGCTTTTACTCTGCGAGGCCGATAATAATTAATGCCTAAAATGTCGATTTTGGTCGCTGCGATCAGTGCTAAGTCTTCTTGTTTTATGTCTGGCATCTGATTGTATTTTTTTAGTACCTCGCTCAACTTGTCTGGATACTTCCCTTTTAAAAGAGCGTCGTTGACACTTTTGGTATAAAACAAATCCGCCATTTCTGCTGCGTATAAATCTGCTGGATTCTGGCTACGAGGATAAACAGGAATCACATCCAAAATAATCCCGATTTCCCCTTTCAAATCCATTTCTCTGTAGGTTTGGACTGCTTCGCAATGCGCTAAAATGATGTGATGCAAAACAGAAGCCGCACGCTTGAAATCCACCACATAAGGATAATGACGATCATGCAGATACCCCGCTTCAGCTGGGATCATCGGCTCGTTAAACGTAAACCAATATTTCACTCGATCACCAAATAATTCAAAACAAATTTTTGCATAACGTTTATATGCTTCGATCACTTCTCTGTTTTCAAATCCCCCTTTCTCTTGAAGAGCCATTGGCAAATCAAAGTGATAGAGGTTGATAAACGGCTCAACCCCTTTTTCGATCATGGTATCGATCACATTATTATAAAAATCCACAGCTTCTGGATTTATTTTCCCCACTCCATCTGGGATCAAACGAGCCCAAGAAATGGAGGTTCGCAGTGAATTAAAAGAAAGATCACTCATCTTTTGGATATCTTGACGATAATCTTGATAGAATCTCGATGTTTTCTCGGTCGTTATGCCTTCATAAAATCGATGATTGAACTTTTTTGATGCATAATCCCAGATATTCTCACCTTTTTGATCCCCTTCTTCACGTCCTTCTGATTGCGTTGCGCTTGTTGCTGCTCCCCAAAAAAATGTATCAGGAAATTGTGTATTCATATTCATTCCTCCATTGCTGTTGAACTATAAATAATCCATCTATCAAAACACATTGAAGATTGCGCTTTCATAAATTATAATCAGAGTATAACAATGATTATAATGTTTCGTCAGACGTTTTTTGTTCTTTGTCATGTATGTCGTTTCTGGTCACATGTCCCAAATTTGTCACAGCTCGTAACACAAGGAGGCTATTATGTTATTTCTAGATTACATTCCCGATTTAAATCCATTGGAATACGAGATTTATCATTACGTTTCAAATAATCTAAAACTTGTTTCTTATATGAGGATCCGCGAATTAGCGAACGAAACTCATACCAGTACTGCCAGCATTTTACGTTTTTGCCATAAATTCGAATGTCATGGTTTTTCAGAATTTAAAGTCAAGCTTCAACTATATGCTGATTCTCTTAACCAAGCCAAGATTACCGACTTTGACGAAACACAATATATCCATTTTCTAGAGCGAGTCAGCGAACCATTCTTAACGAAGAAAATTGAAAAAGCAGTTGAACTTTTAGCCGAGAAAAAGCTCGTCCTTTTCATTGGCTCAGGCTCTTCTGAACCCATAGCTGCGTATGGTTCATTGTATTTTACAAACCTTTCTCAAACTGCCTTGCGAATTGAGGACCCTTCCAATTATCCGATCGAATGGTTTCCTGATGAGATTTTGGCACATACATGCGTGATTGCTTTATCTGTGACGGGCGAAACAAAAGAAATCATTCATTACATCAAACGTTTAAATACGAAAAAATGTACGATTCTCTCCATTACCAACAGTGACAGCTCAACGATCAGCCAAATGTCTGACCTTAATATTCCTTATACGATCAACCGAGAAACGATTTATAAAACAAGTGATAACCATGACAAAACGATTGAATTGACTTCTCAGCTTCCTGCACTTTTTTTGATTGAAAAAATCGGAAAAAAACTTCGGCTCCAAAGAAATATTTGATCCTCCATTGCTTTAGACCATACAAAAAAACCGTAAAAATCAATCCATCGATTTTTACGGTCTTCGTTTCTCTAGAGATTTTATTTTATGATCCGCCTACCATTTCGCCGGCAGGATCTTGAAAAATTTGAACTTCTGATTCTTCGGCCGTTTCTTCTAATTCTTCATCTTCCACAAATAAATGGATATTTTTCTTGCCATAAACATACGTTGTTGTAAAACCAACAAGAATGCTGATAACAATTCCGATCATAAATGTGGGAATCGCGCTTGGTGTGATCGAAATGAACCCAATAACACTTGCAGGTCCCATCGCTACAGCTAGAACATGGAACAACCCAATAAATACACAAGCTGCAGCCGAGGCAATCATGCCGCAGATGAAAGGAAACTTCAACTTAAGATTCACACCAAAAATCGCTGGTTCTGTGATTCCAAGCATAGCTGAGATACCTGCTGATGTCGCCAATCCTTTTTGTTTTTTACTTTTTGTCAGTAATAAAACCGCAAATGTAGCAGCACCTTGGGCAACATTCGCCATAGAAGCCACTGGGAAAATGAATGAACCGCCTGTCCTAGCAACATCTGCTAACAAAGTCGTTTCGATTGCTGGAAAACTTTGATGTAATCCTGTAATAACGATCGGCGAATAAAAGAAACCAAAAATCCCTAATCCTACAGCGCCCGTGGTTTCATACAACCAAACCAGACCATTTGTTAACCCATCAGAAACTTCCCGCATCACTGGACCAACCACTGTGAATGTCAAGAAACCAGTAATGATGATGGCAAGCATTGGTGTAAAAGTAAAATCAAATGCGTTGGGGATTCGTTTGTGGAAAAATTTTTCCAAAGTCGCCAAGATCCATGCGACTGCTAAAACCGGTAAAACAGAGCCTTGATAGCCGGCTTGCGCAACATTCAGACCAAAAAGATTCCAATATGTCATGCTGCCTTCTGCAATCGTATTTGCTACATCATAGCCCGTTACTAAATCAGGCATGACCATCGCCATTCCAATAGCAGCTCCTAAATAAGGATTTCCGCCAAAGCGTTTTGTAGCAGAAAAACCAACTAAAATCGGTAAGAAGAAGAATGGTGCAGCGGAAAGTAAATTGATAATAGCAGCGAAATCTGTTACACCCGGATACATTTCTACAACAGATTGAGGACCAAACAGATGCTGTGCTGTCAAAACGTTATTGATAGCCATTAATAGACCACCTGCGACAAGAGCAGGAACAATTGGTACAAAAATATCAGACAATACCTTTACAAAAGCCATAAACGGGTTCGTTTTCTTACCTTTTGATGCCACTGCTTTCAAATCAGAAGTTGAAGCTTCTTTAACATTCGTCAATTTGACCAATTCATGGTACACATTATTGACATCTCCTGCGCCGATAATGATTTGAAATTGATTATTTGCTTCAAATGTTCCTTTGACTGCCTCGATTTTGTCTAATGCTTTTTGATTCACTTTACTTGGATCTTTTAACACTAAGCGCAATCGCGTGGCACAGTGAGCAGCCGCTTGGATGTTTCCTTTACCTAGAGCTTTATTTATTTCCTCTGCAACTTTTCTGTAGTCCATACCCTTTCCTCCTAAATAATCAGATAATAAGAATGTAACCGCTTTTCAAAAACAGTATGACACGCTTAACGAAAAATGTCAAACGTTTATCAATTTAAAAATAATAATAATTAAACAATCCGTAAAAAAGGAATTAAATGGTTTTAAAAAATGATAAACGTTTGACAATAATGCTGTCCTATTTTAGTATAAAATCAGAAATACATTTACAAGGAGACCGATTATGCCATTAAAAACTACGTGGACAAAAGAAGAACGTTACCGCCCTTATGAAAAATGGAGTCCAAATCATTTGCGTTCGCTAGAAAAAGCAGCTGAACGTTCATTTTGGCGGCTTGGTTATCATATCCAACCCCAAACTGGATTATTAAATGATCCAAACGGCTTTTCTTACTTTGATCACAAATGGCATCTTTTTTATCAAGCCTATCCCATGGGGCCCATCCATGGATTGAAATCCTGGTACCATTTAACTTCTGAAAATCTGATTGATTGGAAAAATGAAGGAATCAAATTATTCCCTGACAGCAAATACGATAGTCATGGGGTCTATTCCGGCTCTGCGCTGGCATTTAAAGATCAATTATTTCTTAGTTATACTGGAAATGTTCGTGATGAAAATTGGGAACGTCATGCTTACCAGCTAGGCGCTTGGATGGATAAAAACGGGGTGATATCTAAACAAAAAGAGCCATTGATCCATCAGCCGCCAAAAGGTTATACTGCAGAATTCCGGGATCCGCAAATCTTACCTTTTGAAGAGGGATACCTCATGATCATCGGCGCCCAAAATAAAGAAATGGAAGGCAAGATCCTTACCTATTTCAGCAAAGATTTATCGAATTGGGAGTGTTTAGGTGAATTGGCTTTTGCAGAGGAAAAAATGGGCTTTATGGTTGAATGTCCCAATCTTCTATTTACTGAAAATCGTGCTCTCTTGTTATTTTGCCCGCAAGGTTTAGATCAAACTGTTTGTCCGTATGAAAATATCTATCCTAATATGTATGTGATTGGTGAATGTTATGATAAAGAAAAGAACACTTTGATAGACCCCTCTCCTTTGAAAAATCTCGATGAAGGCTTCGATGTTTATGCTACACAAGCCTTCCATGCGCCAGATGGACGTTTATTAGCTATCAGCTGGTTGGGACTTCCTGAGATCAGCTATCCAACAGATCAAGAAGGCTGGGCGCATTGTCTAAGTCTTGTCAAAGAACTAACAATCAAAGATAACCGTCTCTACCAGACACCAGCAGCGGAAACTAAAGAGTTGCGTACAGGTAAAGCTGTTTCTCTAGAAAAAGAACTGAAAGATTTTTATGACTCAGTAGATAATCAATATGAACTAAACATTACTTTTTCCGAAAAAGCTTCTGGAACACTTACTTTATTTGCAGAAGAAGGAAAAAACAACGGTCTCGTGATCAGCTTCGATACACATCGTGGTACAATGAAAATTGACCGCAGCCAAGCTGGCATCCCATTTGCTGAAGCATTTGGTTTGACCAGAGAATTCACTATAGACGCGAAACCGTTGACGCTGCAAATTTTCGTCGATCGTTCCGTTGTCGAGATTTTTATCAATCATGGGGAGCAGACTGCTTCATTACGAGCCTTTCCTACTAAAAAACAGACTGGAATCGTTATGGACAGTGACAAGACTCCTGAAGTGAACCTATGGCAGTTGCGTAAAATGGACAAAAAAGGATGAAAAGAATATGGCTGTCAAATTAACAGATGTCGCAAAAAAAGCTGGCGTCTCACCTACAACCGTCTCTCGCGTCATCAATAACTATGGCTCATTAAGCCAAAAAACAATCGATAAAGTACACGCTGCAATGAAAGAATTAAATTATCAGCCGAATTCACTTGCCCGTTCCTTACAAGGTAAAAATACGCAATTAATCGGTTTGATTTTTCCCACAGTAGCAAATCCTTTTTTCGGCGAACTCGTTGAACACTTGGAAAGCCGTTTATTTGAACTTGGTTATCGCTCTATTTTGTGCGACAGTGCCAACAACAAAGAAAAAGAACGCAATTACATCAATATGCTTGCTGCAAACAAAGTGGACGGTATCATTGCGGGCGCTCATAATCTTGGAATATCAGAATATGAAAATATCGAATTGCCTATCGTTTCATTCGACCGTTATCTTGCAGACGGAATCCCGATCGTAGGCAGTGATAATTTTCAAGGAGGTTATGCAGCTGCTGAATCGTTGTATTTGAGAGGCGCTCGAAAAATCGCGATTTTGACAGGTTCTCATGAGTCAAATTCTCCGACAAATCAAAGACTAAACGGCTATCTGCATTTCCTTAAAGAAAAAGAAATCGAACCACAGATCTTTCAGTTTCATTCTGCAAACCAATCGACCGCATTAAAAAATTTAGAAATCAAACGAATTTTAGAAAACGAAACGATTGATGGTCTCTTTTGCACAGACGATCTAACGGCGATCCTTGCTTATAATCAAGCCCAGGAATTAAACATCAAGATTCCAGAAAAGTTGAAACTCATCGGCTATGACGGCACAAGATTCATCCAAAATTATTTCCCGCAGCTTTCAACGATCGCTCAACCAATGGAAGACTATGCGGACATCTTGATCGATCTTTTGCTGCAGCGAATCAAAGACCCAGAAAAAACATTGGAAAACCACTATTTTTTACCAATAAAAATCGTTCAGGGACATACAATTTGATCCAATTTCCTTGTTCAACAAAACCCATATAAACCAAATACCCGCACAACAGAAAACATTGTTGTGCGGGTGTTTTTTGTAAGCTTTGAATGCCGGAAATAACTATCATTTTATATTTAAGGTACAAAGTTCATCCATTTTTCTTTGTCATTTTCTGGATGACTAACAAAGTTGAACAAATCTGGATTCTGTTCATATTGATAATAGATTGGCTCTTTTGGTTTGATACCGAGCTCTGTATATTCTCTTGGCTTTTTGACGATTAATTCGGCAGAAGTATAATGATCATTTTTCTTCCAAATCAACTTGTTTCCGTCCTCAAAAGCAGGCAGAAAAGCAAACCCTCGCTGTTTTTTCAGTCCAGTATAATCGAATGCATAATCTCTTACACACCAAGCCCCGAAGCGCATGCTTTTCTCTATTGAGGCGTTGATTGTACAATGGCCCCAACCTGGCGGAACAATGACGATATCTCCTGTTTCTGCTTCGACAGCATAACATTTGCCAGCAGTTTTTTCGATACTTTCCTGCATATAAATCAATGCCTGCCCTTCTAAAATCTCGTATACTTCTGGTGTAGACATCTGACTTATTTGTGATATTGCATGAACATGGCCTTGGCTTTTGATTGGTTCATTTCCTAGTTTACCCGCGGCATACTCCACTAGCCCGTATAACAGTCCTCTTTGACATAAATCAAGCTGATCTTTCTTCTTTCCCACATCCATCGCAATCGTATAAATGATTTCAGGTCCTGAGACATTTTCATTCAGCAAACTGTGGCGGATATCTTCTAAATATCTATTTTTTGCTTCAGTTGGTCCAAACATATCCTCACTGTAAATAAAGCATTTATTTTTTTGGTCAAAAAATACATCCAACTCATCTTTTTTCATAAGCTCTCTCTTATAGTCCTCGAATAAAAGCTTGGATCACCGCAGCTTTTTTATCAGGATTTCCCTGATTGACAAGTCGGTATTCCTTTATCTGTTCTGGAACGATAAAGGTTTCTCCATAGTTGACATTGAAGGGTTCAAATTCCCCATCCATACTTTCTACAGTGATTTTTTCTCCTTCTACCAAGTTCAGCATATTGACACTATCCATCGTTTGAACTTCCACAGCATCTGAGAACCAATATCTTCGTGTTTCAATTAATTCCAGTTCGTTCAAGCCAGTCTTTTCGATAATAGTATTGTCGGTCTCTTCAATCAATTCGGTTGGATTGATCAAGTTCTCTTTTACCCATTTTGTGTCGTAATCGATTTGGACATTTTTTTCTCCATGTTCCAAATGGACAGGTCGTGGTATCCCATCTAAGCCAACACGTTCCCAATCCCATAATTTAAAAGTAAAGATATATGGTGTTTGGCTGATTTCTAAGACTACCGTTTCTGGACCGCCGCAATGGATCGTCCCTGAAGGAATAGAATAATGGTCATGTTTTTTTACTGGAAAACAATTGATATATTTTTCGTCTGGAAAGCGAAAATCGCCATTTTCTGCTTTTTTAAGATCCGCAAATAATTCGTCTTTACTTACACCTTCTTTGACCCCTAAATAAATCGTTGATTGCTCTTTTGCATCTAATATATAATAACTTTCATTTTGCGTATAATTCATTCCAAATTTTTCTTGGATATATTCAACCATTGGATGAACTTGTAAACTTAGATTTCCGCCCCCCACTGTGTCTAAATAATCAAAACGGATCGGAAATTCTTTACCAAAACGAGTACGTACTTTCTTGCCCAATAATTCATCTGGAAATTGATGGACAGCGTTGATGGCGGGAATCTCGATTACAGTATCGCCAAAACGCAAAAGCAAACTGTTTTCTTCTGGAACACCATCAAATGCCCAGCCATAATTTTCTGCGGAAGGATCTAAGTTGAACTTTTCTTTCATCCATTGGCCGCCCCAAACACTTGCATCAAAATATGGAACTAGGCGAAACGGCTGGGAAACAACTTCTGCTAGCGCTTGACGATAATCTTTTCCTGACACCATTTTTGGTTCGCCTTTTTTATTGGTATCTAAAAGATAATCAATCTTTTCATATAATTTTTGCTTTAAGCGATCTGCCATTCGCCATTCAAAAAAGTACCCTCGTTTGAACTTTCTCAGTGCATCTTCTTTCTCATTTGCTCCCTGCCAGTTTGGCATACCTTTTCTAAAACGCAGCTGAATTTCCCATCTTGCTAAATCTGCATAGACTAATGTGTTGGGGTTTTCCACTAAAAGAGAGGCGCCTGTTCCATATACAACCACATTTTGGTTTGTATTCGATAATTTTTCCTGGATTTTTTTTAATTCATAAACAGGGAAAAAATCAGCTAATTCTGCATGAGACATAACACCGAAAACTCGATCATCAGTTAGTGTCTGCTGAATCATTTTCGTCACTGTTTCTGCATCATAAGCATAGTCATCTGATCGAATCAGCAAATAATCATGACATTCTTTTCTAAGAGCCTCCTCGATTTCATCAAGATCAACTCCTGGATAACACTCGATTACTATCCGATTTTTCGTAATCTCTGTGTTGCTTTTTTGTAATTGACCCAAAATTGCTTTGTAGCCTTCCCAGCTGTCTGAAAAATGCTTGATCGTTATTTCCGGTTTTAAATTATAAGTCATGTTGCTTCTCCTTTTTTGTCATATTGTTATAACATTAAATCAGAAAAACTCTTCCTCATCCTCTTCTTCTGTCAGCATATCCACAATGCTCTCTTTTCCCGTCAGGATCGCATCTTTAGCCAGTGCTTCGCTGGTCTTGTTTTCTCGAGATAAAAGGGTCTCTAAAACGAGTGCCAGATTCATACCTGAATACATCTTAAAAAGCAGCTTTTCAGAAACAGCAAGATCTAATACATTCGCTCCTGGCGATCCAGATGGTATGTCGCTGATGATGATCCATTCCTCTGTTTGCATTGCTTCATTTATTCTTTTTTTGACAGTTTCTCGAAATTTTTCTATCCCATCTGCGTCAAGTTCCACAGCATAAAAGTTCTCTTGTTCTCCAGCAATGAATTCTGCTGCTTTTTTCATCCCTTCTGCAAGACCAGAATGGCTGACTAGTAAAACACTGATTTTCATTTCATCATCCCTTTTCCAAATTTAAAAGAATTGTGCGATTCCTACACCAATGAAAGAAACTAAGAAGTATAAGCCAATCAGTTTCAGTGGTGAGACACTTTTTTTAGCCATCAAAAACCAAGAAAAAATAACTAATAATAACGGAAGCAGACTAGGAAAAATCCCGTCAATCAATCCTTGGACATCGATCGAAGCTTCACTCATATTTATGACGATCGGCAAATCCAATTTCACGTAGCTAGCAGCAACCCCGCCAATTACGATCACTCCGAGAACAGAAAATGCTTGAGTAATCTGCTGCGCTTTTTTACCAACAAATACATCAACGGATTCCGCACCTAATTCATATCCTTTAAAAAACAAAAATCGTGTTCCTGCTATGATAATAACGTTGAAAGAAATAATGTAAAAAATCGGACCAAGAATATTTCCGCCAGCGCCCAGCCCCATTCCGATAGATAACAAGATCGGGATCAACATCCCCGGAATCATCGAATCACCAATACCAGCTACAGGCCCCATCAAACCAACTTTCAATCCATTGATGAATCCATCATCGATTTCTTCTGCTCCTAATGCTCTTTGTTCCTCTAATCCGCACACAACCCCGTTGATCAACGCACCTACTTGAGGCTCTGTATTGTAAAAAGCAGAATGTCTTTTAAGTAGTGCTTTCTTTTCTTCAGGATGATTTTTGTACAACTTTTCTGCAATAGGCTCCATTGAATATGCAAAACCAAAAGCAGCTAGGAATTCAAAACTCATTGCGACCAGATTGTACATCATCCATCTCACATATGCTTTATTGAGTGTTTTTTTGTCTAACAATTGATAGGTCTGTTTTTCCATTTAAAATTCCTCCTCTTCATATCCGCCATCCGCTGTCATTGCTTCACCGCCATTGTTATTTGAAATTGCTTGATAATAGATATACGCAACTACACCAGCCACCACTGCCAAAGCAATCATATTCAATTTCAAAAAAACGACACAAATGAAACCGAATACAAAAAATAACAATAAAATATTTTCTTTCACAACAGCTGTCAGAAGCATCACGATCCCGATTGCCGGCAGCGCGCCTCCAAGAACACTCATGACATCGATCAAATATTGAGGCATGCTTGCTAACATTTGAGAAGCAAAAGAAGAGCCAAAGTAAACAACCAAGAAGCATGGGACAGCTCGTAAGGCAAAGTTAAAGATTTGCGGTCCTGCGACTGTATTTATAAAGAAACCTCTATTATCATTTTCTTCAATCGCCTTTTCTGCTCTGTGATTCCAAAAAGAGTTTGCTACTTGATAAAAATTGAAGACGATTGTTCCAATCACTCCGATCGTTGTTGCCATCGTCACTGCTACTTCTGTGGAAGAACGTGATAAAATCGCCAACGCAATCGCTGGATATGCAACAAAATTCAAATCAGCCGGCATTTGCCCCCCAGGTGTGACCAATGCAATATATACCGCTTGTACTGCGATACCAATAATAATTCCTTGTTTTACATCTCCTAAGATCATACCGACTAAAAAACCTGAAACTAACGGCCTCGTCAACGTATACCAGCCGCCTGTGACTCCGAAAAGCCACGGTGTGCTCAAAGCCCCTAAATAACATAGGATCGCAATCATTGATGCTTGAAAAAATAACATAATTTCTCCTCCTATTCTAATAAACCACTGCTATTACACTTCTTTGCTGACTTCTTTCCATGATGTTCCTTTTGAATCTGGTACTAACTTAAACTCAATATCCATACCTAGAGAATCTAATTTTTCAAAAGCCTTGATTTCTTCGGGTGTCACTGCTGCATTCGGACCGATTTTTTTCGCATTTTCCCGTGCACTCATTGGACCAACATTCAGCTGTGGACAAAGAGAGATAAAGTCTGCACCGCTTTCATAAAGTTTCACGAGTGTTTCTGGTGTCTTTACGATCAAGAAATAGCTTTTCTTGCTTTTTGCGATATCTTCCCATTTCTGAACCGTTTTATCCACCGTCATAACAAACCCTTTTAGCGGTTTTGGTACAGCTGCTTTTAATACTTTAGATAGGACTGGGTTATTTGCTGAAGGATCATCTACCGCAATCACGCCATCACATTTTCTTTCACTCATCCATCTTGTTACTACTTGTCCATGAATAATCCGATCGTCTACTCTAATAAATGATATTGCCATTTTCGCCAGCTCCTCTATTGTTATTATGTTATGACATTAAAGCCAATATTTGTTATTTATAAAAAAACTAAACATTATATCTGTTTCTCTACAGTAATTCTCTTTTCTGATAAAAAATAGTGTGTTTCTTTTTACCAGAAAAGTTTACTGTATCGTCTTATTTAATTCAGTTCGACATAGTAGCGATATTTATCGCCAATGTAATAACAGTCACTGATTTCTTTAAACCGTCCATCTCTTTCTGCAGTCATTCTGACACGTTTCAAGATAGGCGTTCCTTTTTCGATATCTAGAACTGCTTGTAATTCTGGAGTTGCAGCAATTGCTTCCACATATTCACGACTATCATTGATAAGAATTCCGAATGTTTTCAAATAATCATAAAAAGAATCGTAATAGTCCTTACTATCCAACGAAAAATCATGGATATACGGGATATGCGTCACGAAATACGCAAAAGCTTCCCCTTCAGACGTTCCGCGAATCCTGCGCAACTGCAAGACTTTTGACCCTTTTTCAATCGATAATTGTTTGGCCATCTTGTCTGTCGCTGAAATCAAATCTACTTTCGCATAAAGCGTTTTAGCTTGTTTCCCCAATTCTTCCATTTCTTTGGTAAAACTTCGGACCATCGTATAATGTTGTTTTTCATCCGAGTGATCATTTGCTAATACAAATGTTCCTTTTGCGCGTTCACGATAGAGATAACCTGCACGTACCAGTTCGTCGATTGCTTTACGAATCGTGATTCGACTAACGTTATAAATCTCGCACAATTCAAGCTCAGCAGGTATTTTTTCTCCTTCTCCCCATTCGCCAGATGATATCTTGAATCGCAGATCTTCTGATATTTGGCTGTATAAAGGAGAACTTCCGCTGTCTTTGAAAAGTTGTTTTTTCATTTTTTCACCTCCATCGTTGTATTATTGTTATAACAATAATACAAGAAAGCGTTTTAAAAAGCAATAAGAAAAAAGAAATTTCTATAAAAAGAAGATAATGATCGATTTTCTAATGAACAACAGGCTCCTCATTCTGTCTTTTCATCGCCTCGTCATAGAATTCGCCGACCAGGTCTTTATAACTTTCAGGCAATGCTTCCCATGAGACCAAACGAACTTTTTCGACATAACTTCCTTTATGTTTCACCATTGCATGACTTTTTTCGTTGTCTGTTGCGCCGTGTTCCAATGACAGCCATATGCCATGTCCAAATTCATCATTGGCTACCCAATATTCATTCTCCATAGATTCTTGCGTAACTGGCAGTACAGTATAACCGGTTTTGGTTTCTAAAAAAGGATTGATTCGATCAAAAAAAGGACTTTGGTATTTATATGTATTGAAAAATAAACCTATCAGCAGCAAAAAAGCAAAAGCTAGACTTCCCCAAAATAAAAAAGGATTGCCTTTCTTTTTTTCTTTAGACAACTTCTCTTGATCTAAAGATTTCTCTACAAAAGAACAATCCAATATCTCTCCTAACTCCAGCAATAATTCGACATCAGGTAATGTACGTCCGGTTTCCCAGCTGGAGATCGTTTTATCTGATACGCCAAGTTTTTCTGCCAAAGACTTTTGTGTCATTTTTTTAGTCAATCGCTGCTCTTTGATTTTCTCGCCTATCCTCACCAAAACTTGCCTCCTCTTAGATTCTACACTTCCTAGAGCTCCTCTACAGATTCCAGATTTCCATTTGTTTCCGACACTATTAGTATAAAGTATGCCAAAACAAACAACAATTCTAAAAATACAGGTGGTGACTTCTTTGACCAAATTTTTGTTTAAGTTCTCTGTTCTTTTTCTCTTATTCATGCTTTTATTTGGAAATCTTCTAGCAGCTGTGAAAGAGGATTCCACGCTGAAAATCAACCAAGTTTTTTCTCATACAAATAATTATTCTCCTCTTCGATTACCTATGATTTTCACTAAAGAAAAAGAATATGTGGATTTCTTGAACATACTTTCAGCTGTAGAAAATGAAACCAACATTTCTTTCATGAAGCGTACAACAAATGAAACTTATTCTATCCGGCAAACTGCCGACTTTCGTTTTCTTCCGAAACTAGAAATCTTTCTTTATTATCCAAACTTAAAGACAGCATCAACATACTCGCCGCACCTAACAAATGCACAGTTGAAAACACTGGATATTCTTCATTCTGTTAAAAATCGCGACTATGAAGGTGACTTTTTCGTACGTACAAAAAACGAAAAAAACTATGTCGATTTTGTTTCTCGGCTGCGTGATCGTTTCAATAGTACATTTCACACAGATTATTCAATGGATGATTTCGCTGATTTTGACAATCAACAACATTTTTCTCTAGGACTTGATAAAGATATCTTCAACATATCAAGCTATCTTATTTTTGGTATATTCTTTTTATTTTCGATTTTATTTTTTTTGCTTTTCTCTTATACAAAAGACATCAAATTATTGAGAGAAAATGGTTTTTCCATCCAAAATGTTTTGGGTTTCCTACTAGGCAAGCGGTGGTTTCTTGTATTATTCATCAGCTTCCTATGTCTGACTGGTATTTCCGCTAGTTATTCTAAAGGTGTTTTGTTTCCATTTCTTTTATCAGCTTTCACATTGTTTTTTTCTTTATGGTTATTTTCTCTTTTTATTATTTTCATGATTCTCAATATACATTGGTTTTTAAATAGTACGATTCTTGGCCAAAAAAGATACTTGGGTATTTTTATTCTTCGCTTTCTTTTCTGTTCTTCCTTGATTTTAACCAGCAGTGAGACATTGCAGATCATCTATTCTAACTTTTTACCTAATGTTGATTACCAAATTCCTGTGCAATTAAAAAACGAAAGGTACCAAACCTTTTATCCGTTAGCCATTGGCAAAAACCAAGTAGATTTTATTTATTCCAACAAACTTGATCAATTAATAGATGATGTTCTATATAAACCGCTCAATGAAAAAGACAGCGTTCTGGTCAATGTTTCAGATTATCTGATTGAAGAAAATGAAGAATTCGGCAGAGGCATCCATATCAATCCGAATTATCTCAAAAAGTTTCCGATACTCGATGAAAACGGAAAGAAAGTCCAAATCTCGGAAGAAGAAAAAACGCGCATCTTACTTATACCAGAAAGATTCAATTCATCCGAGAATCAAAAACGTTTGAAAAAAATAAAAGATTATTACTTAGACAAAACAATACAATTTTCAAATGAAGGAAACCTATTTCTTTTTATCCAAAATGATCAACCTATTTACACATTCATGCCGAATCAGCCCTACATCAATGATTATCCCTTACTTATCGTTCAAACACTTGCCAACAGCGACTATTGGGACAGAAACATCATTGACGGTTCTCTTTATCCACCTTTAAAAATTCGAACAGATCATTTACCAGAAGATTTTATCCAACGTTTATTACAAGAAAACCAACTAGCAGATAACTTACCATTTTTAGCTGATTATTTTGATACTGAAGCAACTCAAGTCAAAAGAATGACTGGTTCTTTTATGTACTTGCTGTCTATGACTGCTTTTACATTGCTCGGCTTTTTCATTATCAGTTTTCTAACTGCCAACTTTTATTTTGATTTCAACCATAGAAAACTACTGCTGCTGCGAATCAACGGCTTTTCTTTTATTGCTGCATATAAAGAATATGTATTTGCGTTATTTTTACAATTTTTAGGAACCATTCTTTTCTTACAACTGATTGGCGATTTTACTAACAGGCTTCTGGTTACATCTTTCATGATTTTGTTACTAGATTTCATCACTTCTACTCTTTTTATTTCTATTCTTGAACAAAAAAGACCTAAGTAATTTTTAAGGAGAAAAACCATGACAGAAAAATTAATCTCGATAACAGATGCCGAAAAAACAATCCAAAACAAGACACTTTTCTCAATAAGTGATTTTTCAATCAACAAAGGCGAAATCGGCATTATCACTGGAAAAAGCGGCGCTGGAAAAACCACACTTTTAACTATCTTAGGATTGGGCGACACCTTTACAAAAGGCAGATATCTGCTTTTCAATCAGAAGGCAGAACATTACTCTGCCAAACAAAAATTATTATTAAAAAGACAAAGAATCTCGTTCCTATTTCAAGATTATGGACTCATAGAATACGAAACAATCGGCTTCAACCTAGAAATTGGGCTAAAATATGTCAAATTATCCAAACGTGAAAAAACGTTATTGATGCGACAAGCACTAGAACAAGTCCATTTAGACAAAAAATTAAATACGCCCATTTCTTCCTTATCTGGCGGTGAAAAACAAAGAGTCGCTCTAGCAAGGATCATCTTGAAACCCTCTGATTTGATTCTCGCAGATGAACCCACAGGATCTCTCGATACACAAAATAGAGACCATATTGCTAGACTTTTGGTGGGATTGACACAAATGGGAAAGACCTTGATCATGGCAACGCATGACCCTGAATTAGTCAAGTTGGGGGATAAGCAGTTGGAGATTTGAAGTTCATAGCAAAAAAACGGAGACTCATTTCACGAGGCTCCGTTCTGTTTTATCATTCTTCTAAATCTGTGTATTTTTTATTTGAATCCTTGCTTTTTGAAACAGGATATTTCAAATTATTTTTGATCAACTTTTCTTCAATGATTTGATCGATATCCAAGTCCAAATTATCAGCCAGCATGTGGCAATAAATCAATACATCGGCTAATTCTTCTTTGATATGCTCGATTTCTTGATTGCCTTCTTCTGCTGTTTTCCATTGATAAATCTCTAAAAGTTCTGAAGCTTCTAGAGAAATCGATAGGGCCAAGTCTTTTTCATTATGGAATTGACGCCAATTTCGTTCATCTCTGAATTGGTTGATTTTGACCATCGTGGCGTTTTCTTTATTTTTCATATCTTAAGTTCACCTTTTCCAGCCTTTAGCAGTGCATTTCTAAGTTCTTCATCTACAGCATAAATATAAAGGTTACCCTACGTCAACAAAAGTTTAATTTTGTGGCAGAAATATATTTTTTCATCAGAATGATTCTTAATCACTTTTCTCCCGAAATACTCCACCTATTTTGAATATATTCCATTAAGAAAACATAACCTAATAAAAGGATGCATATACTAACGACCAAAGAAACAGTTAATTCCACGCCACTGCCTGTATTGATGCGAAAAGTTGAGGCATTTGTATTAAATAGGGTTGGATAAATAGATAACAATATATCTTTTAGATCATATTTCCCTAGTGGCGGGAGCGCTAAGTTATATGCTCCAAGAAGAAAAACAGTAAGTATTGGTTTTTTTGTGACAACTGTGAAGTAAAAGCAAAAAATAAAGCAGATGCTTGAAGCAAAGAATACCATTATTATTTGTAGTGGCGCTAGATGTAAATAAGAAATTTGATTAATCAACGTCATATCTGCGTTAATTGATCCATCTATTTGGATAAAAGCGGGAGAAAAAGATTGAAGTAAAAGAAATGTACCAATTGCTGCACTGAGAAAAAGAAGAAGACTAAGTAAACTTGCTAAAATTTTGTTCAAGTTAGCTTTCTTTATAGATTTCAACTCTATTCTAGTTTTGAGAGTTTGATATTTTATATCTGCATTTGCTACGACTATACCGTATATCCCAGCAATAAAGGGGAAAAGAACAAAAAATGAAGAGGAAAGCAGCTGATTAATACCATTTTGTGGATTCATCGCAGCTAAACTTGAATGATAAGCTATATAGTAATGTTTAAGTGGATTTTCAATCAGTTCTATATTGTTTTGAAAAGAAACACCGAAACTATCTCTTAATAATTGGTTGATATCTTCACCATTTCTAAGCGCTTCATCTGCATACATGGTAAAATCTCTTAAGTTGTTATTTACTAACATAAATTGGGAAAAGAACACCATAAGAGATAAGAAAATAGTGATTGCTAAAAAATTGTAGAATATCTTGGACTTTCTCTGATTATAAAATTCAAATAACATCTACCTTCCCTCCAAAAATTCTATTGTATTTTTCTTCTCAATCGATAGAAAAGTTCGATATAGTACGATAAATTCCACCAGTAAAAAGAATAAAAAGATAAGCACATCTGTCACTTGAAAAGAGTAGGCAGCTACATAGATGAAAAAGACAAGATATTGCAGCCCAGAAAAAAGAAACATACTCTTATACGTTTTGAAAAAAGAAGCACCATTTAATCGCCAAATAACAAATTTTTGTTTGTGAAGACGAAAATAATTTAGCGTGGAATAGGAAATCAAAACGATAACCAACAAAATGGTAACCGACAATTCAACGATTCTTTGCCTGATATCTAAAGAATAAATCATTTGTTGTTCTACTTTTCTTAATTGATTCATTGGTATTAAAAAAGGAAAGTTATCTTCTAGACCAGCTTCTTTCAACAAGGGAAGATATCTATTATAGGTTTCTTTCGGCGAGCCATTTAACGGGATCTTTAGAGGTTCAGAAAAACTATCTCCTGTAAGAAAATCCCTTTGAAAAATCGGGGTGTTATTCAACGTCATTATATGAATAATATTTGGTTCAGTAATTGTATAAGATGTTTCTTGGTCAAAAGCAAAGATTTCTTGTTCATTTTGAATGGTATAAAACAAAATATGATCTTCTTTTACAGTTTGTGCATCAAGAAATGTTTCATTCAAAAACCAAGCACGAATTTCAGCAAAATATGTCATCATTCTTTCCGGAATGAGTATAATCTGTCGCTCTTCTTCTTTATCGATTTGAATAGGTTGATTCGTTATACTAATGATCGGATATTTGTCTAAATAATTGGTATTCACATAAATGGAACGATGAATCATTTCAATTTCTTCTTCAAAAAAAGGCCTTGTATCAACCTCAATTGCTCCATCTACCAACAATTGCTCGAGAAGAGGTTCTTTATCCAACCCTCTCATAGTTGAAGAAAAGTCCATCAATGTAGATTCGTTCCCTCCAAAATTCGGATAAAAAACAGCGTAATTTTCTAACTTCTCATTTTCCATTTTTGGCGAAATAAGGGCATGAGTAAATTCAGCTAATGGGAGGAGTTGGATGACACTAAAAAGTAAAAGTACTAGTTTTGCAAAATAAACGGTATAAAAAAGATTTTTTCCAAGTGTTTGATGGTTCAATTGTTTGTTCAATGAGAAATACTTTAGCAATCCCGCAACAGAGTATGAAATAAGCAGACTAAAAATAAAGAAAAGTAGTTGCATTAGCACAAATAAATAGTTCATCGAATGCAATATAAAAAGTGAAGCTATCAGGTTATTCAAGAAAAACAGAACTAATAACTCTTTTAATAACAATGTATGAACGATTTTTCTGCTTGAAAATCCATTTAGTCGATAGATGGTAATTCGTCCATTATTCTCTAGCAACCATAAGAGTAGGGAAAGTATGTAAAAAATCATAAAGAGCACTAGCGATAGGGTTTCTAGTGGAGGTGATAAATTAAGTGCTAGGTCAATATTTTCATACTGGAAATCTTCTATTTTGTATTCTGTTTCAAATAAATGATTGTAGTTGTCAGTTAATTTCGATAAGAATACATTCAATATTTCTTTGTCTTTTGTTTCAACAAAAAATCTAGCTGGATTCAAATTTTCAGCCATTTGAATTGGCAAAATAAAAAAATCTTCATTATTCTGAAGTCCATTTTCTATATGTTTTGCATCAGGATATTTCTCTACATTTGTGGCAAAATAATTTTTCTCATTGATCAATTGCGGAGATACTTGAAAATTTTTTAACAGAGATGTATCCCTTTGTTCTGAAACGAAAAATTTGTGTTCCCCTCCCACATTCTCAAAAGACAGGTTTCCTGTTTCAGCAAACTCGCTATCTCTTACCCCGAATGACGAAATTCTTGCCATATAGTTTACATTTAATTCTTTAGAAACTGATTCCAGCAGTTCAAGAATCATTCTTTCTTGCTGATTCGATACAATAAATTCAGGAAACTTGAATTCTGTAAAAAAATCTTCTGTATTTGTTTTTCTATGGAAATCCCTCACTCTTTCAATATTCTGAATCGTTGATGCAACCGAAAGACTAAACAAGAAAGACAGTAACAAAACAATTCTTTTTAGTATTTTATTAGTCACTTGCAGAGCTCCTTGTCGTTTGTGTGTGTATTACCCTCTCATCATCTGCTCAACAACCTACAATTAAATTTTAACCAGAAAACAGAATAAAAATCAAACTAATTATGTATTTAATGCATAAATATGAGCAAATAGTGATAAACCAACAAAAACATAACCATAAAAAACACTTTCTAAAGTAGAAAGTGCCATGAAATAATTGTACACAACTTGGTTTATTAATAAAATTCTGCTCTCCACCTCATTATATTAATAACACAAAAAAACACACCTTCCAAAATGAAAGGTGTGTTTTGCTCGAACGATAAAAAATTAACGTTTTGAGAACTGTGATGCTTTACGAGCTTTCTTAAGACCTGGTTTCTTACGTTCAACCATACGTGCGTCACGAGTAAGTAAGCCAGCACGTTTAAGTGCTAAACGGAAATCCTTATATATCAACGTTTACAATGGTTTTTCTCACCATCTTTTATACTTTAGAATACAGTCTTAAATTCTTCAATTTACCTCAAATTTTCAAAATCCAGACCCAAAAATAAAATAGATTTTAGCCACATGTATCAAGGGATTAGATAACATTTCAAAAATAAAATAGACCCAATTTATTAAAATATGAAAAAAATTTCTATGTTCGTGGGTAAAATAAAAAAGCCTAAAATTAAGGCTTTTTTATTTTTACCTCTAAATCAAGTTTTCTGCCATTAACTCTGCTTGTGTAATCACTAAATCAATGGTTTCTAAATCCGTCTTAAAATTATTTTTTCTCAAAAAACGTTTAATTTCAACTCTCATTCGGGCTTTCTCAGAACTACGCTTTGTCCAATCAATTGTCATATTTTCTTCAATAGTTTTAGCTATACCTACTGCAATATCTTTTAGAACTTGCTCGTCTTCATCAGAATTTTTAGAGATAACATCATAAAAAGCTTTTTCCTCAACTGTCAAGCCTAATTCTTCGCCTTCTTCTTTCATTGTTTTCATGTCTTTTGCCAATTCAATTAACTCACGAATGGCAATTTCAGAAGTAATTCCTCTAGTATTGTATTTATTTATGGATTTTTTCAATAGGTCAGAGTATTTTTCTGCTTGAACAACATTCGTTTTTTGAATAGACTTTATTTTTCCTGCTAATAAATTTTCGAGTAATTGTAAAGCAAGATTCTTCTGTGGCATTTCTTTAATTTCTTCTAAAAACTTGTCAGACAAAATAGACAATTCAGCTTTTTCTAATCCTAGAGAATCGTAAATATCCACAATATCTTCCGTTACAACGGACTTAGAAATTAATTGCTTCAATTCTTCATCGATTTGTTGAGGAGATTTTACTCCATCTACAAAGTTTAATTTAATTAAATATACTTTTACAGCTTTAAAAAAGGCAATTTCAGCGTTGTATTGTTGGACTTCTTCCTCTGTCACACACAAAGCATACGCTCGAGTGATTTCCGTTACTAAATCTTTAAATCTCTTAACATCTTCGACATCATCTAATCCTAAAATATAGTTTGCAGCATTTGCAATAACTTGTAATTTTTTTGTATAATCTGTTGAATTGAAATCAGAATAATCAAATTTATCTAAAATCGTATTGGTAATCAAATCATATTTTTCTTTGACTAAATTCACAGCGACTTGGGTATCAATACCTGCTTGCTTTTGGTCATTTGGTGTATATTCTTGTAGAGCATTTTTCAAATTCGGTGCAATACCAATGTAATCGACAATCAATCCACCTGTTTTGTCTTTAAATACACGATTTACACGAGCGATTGCTTGCATTAAATTATGCCCTTGCATTGGTTTATCAATATACATGGTATTCATGCTAGGAACATCAAAACCTGTCAGCCACATATCTCGAACAATAACAATTTGAAGTTCATCAGAATCATCTTTCATTCGCTTCGCTAATTTATCACGTCTTGTCTTATTCCCAATAAAAGGTTGCCAATAATCTGGGTCACTACTTGAACCTGTCATTACAATCTTAATTTTCCCTTTATCATCATCATCAGAATGCCAATCAGGACGAAGTTTAATTATTTCTTGGTATAAATCAATCGCAATTCTTCTAGACATTGTAACAATCATTGATTTACCGAAAGAAGCCTCTTGTCTTGTTTCAAAGTGTTTCACAAAATCTTGAGCCAATTTTTCTAATCGAGGTTGTGAACCTGTGATAGCTTCTATCCGACTCCATTTTGCTTTTGTTTTTGAAGCGACATCATCTTCTTGACCTTCCACAATGTCTTCTACTAAATCGTCTATATCTAATCCATCAGGAAGTGATACAGGGATGATTCGGCTTTCATAATAGATTTTTACTGTAGCTCCATCTTCTACCGCTTGGGTCATATCGTATACGTCTATATAATCCCCAAACACAGCTTTTGTGGACTTGTCTGCACTAGAAATAGGTGTTCCTGTAAAACCAATGTAGGAAGCGTTAGGTAACGCATCTCGTAAGTATTTAGCATACCCGTATTTGATTGAGCCATCTTTTGCATTAACATCAGCACTAAAACCATATTGAGAACGATGAGCTTCATCTGCCATTACAATAACGTTTCGTCTATCAGTCAATACATCCATTTGATTGCCTTCTTTAGGTGCAAACTTTTGCATGGTACTAAAAACGATGCCACCTGCATTGACAGACAGTAATTCTTTTAACTCATCCCCATCATTGGCTTGTTTTGGTGTTTGACGTAATAAATCACTCGACTGACTAAATGTTAAAAACAATTGGTCATCTAAATCATTTCTATCCGTTAAAACTACGACAGTTGGATTATCTAATTCTTGCACCAATTTCCCAGTATAAAAAACCATTGATAGACTTTTACCTGAGCCTTGAGTGTGCCAAACAACCCCAATTTTATTATCTCCTTCAGTGCTAACCGCACGTTTTGCTTCTTCTACTGCACGATTCACTGCATGATATTGATGATAAGCCGCTAAAATCTTAATCGTTTTATCCCCATCAGTTTTAAACAAGATAAAATGATGCAATAAATCAAGTAGTACTTCTGGATTGCACATCCCCTTGATTAGCACTTCTAATTGACTACTAGCTGTTCCGTGTTCCACTTTTCCATCAATCGTTCGCCAAACCATGAAACGTTCTTCATTACTTGATAAAGTTCCCACTTTTGCTTGCACACCATCACTGGCAACCATGAATTCATTAAACGTAAGTAATGAAGGGATTTCTTGTTTATATGTTTGTAATTGGTTATAAGCGTCTGAAATACCCACGGCTTCATCCGTAGCATTCTTCAATTCAAACAGCACAATAGGTAATCCATTGACAAAGAGAATAATATCCGTTCTTTTTCGTTGATTGTCTTCTTCCACGATAAATTGATTGACTGCTAAAAAATCATTGTTTCTTGGCTCATTAAAATCAAATAATAAAACGCGTTTTGTAACATTGCGATTACCTTCTCGTGTAGGAATTTCAATTCCATCCGTAATGTATCTATGAAAAGTCTGATTATTGACTGCCATGTCGGGATGTTTATGGACAGTAATTGTCTTTATTGCATCATTAATCACTGCCATTGATACATCAGGATTAATTGTTACAAGAGCTTCTTTCAAACGGTCTATCAAAACAACTTCTTTGTAATCTTTCCGTTTAGACATCCCACTATCTTCTAATTCTTTAGCAGAAACAGAAGTATAGCCCACTTCTTCTAACCAACGTAAAGCAACTGACTCTAAATCATTTTCATTGAAATGGTATTCTTCAGCCAAAAATTACACCTCCTCATCTTCTGGTAGTTCTATTTCACCTGATAGTAGTTTGGGTAGTAATGCATCTCTCATTTCTTCAAGATTCTCGATTTGATTCCTTAAATTCATAATTTGCTCACTTATCCCTGAACAAATTTCACCATATTGATTAATTAAATCAACTGCACCAACAAATTTAAACCCCATTGCTATACTTGGTTTTATACGTTGTCTACTGCCTGTTGACCCAGTAGCATTATTAACTAAGAACCTATTAAATGCGGTTGACTTGCATAAAAAATAAGTATAAGTTTGTAGATTAATATTTTTACAATCTAATGCTATAAACTCTGGTGAGCAAACATTTAAATAACTTTTATTTAGTTCTGTTAACCATACTCTTTCAAAATTTGGATTCATTTTTGAAAATAACACTGTAAAATCTGTTATTTTTGTTTTATTACTTTTAATAGTATTTACATTCTCTATAACAGGAAACTTTTTAGAATCAAAATTAGGAATGCTAAAATGATTTACTTTTTCCACTTCGGTTTTATTTGGATTAAATGTTTCTTTTATCTGAACAACTAAATCTGACAGTTTTATTATTTCCCATCCTTCAGGAATTTCACCTAATTCACTATCAACCATCTTTCCACCACTTGATTTATATGGATTTCCATTTTCATCTGGAAATTCAAAATCAACAAACCATCGGTTGAACAATGTGGATGCTAGTTCTTCAAGATTAGAAATAATTTGACTATTTAATTCAATTTTGGAATCAAGCTGTTTTATAAACTCTACTATTTTAATCTGATATTTTATATCTGGCACCTTAATTTTTAGCTTTGATAATTCGGAAAATGTAATTTGAGGAAAAGTACCTGACCTACTTTCGGCTATTCCCTGAAGATAATTTATTATTGGTTTAGATGTTAAATAGTAATAAAGATATTCATTTAAAATAGTATTACTTATACACCTTAAAACCATCAACTTTGTTGATACAACATATTTATCCTCGTCGATACCATTAACTAAACAATATCGACCATTCTTAGGACGGATTTCGCTATACAAAATATCGCCATTCTTAATACTTTTTTTTGCTTGGCCCGGAAGTTTGCTAACTTCCATATAGTCTTGTTTTATAATCTTTCCTTTCTCAATATCACTCGTATTTAAGAAGATTATTTTTTTCGAAGTAATTTTTTTTGTTTCTGAAACGCTAACCAATATATCCTCTATTTTTAAAACCTTATAATTCATACCCAATGCCTCCAAGTGCTTTTCGGATATCTTCTTCTAATTGATGAGATTGGGTAAATTGTTCAGATAATAACGTAGTCAATCGCTCCATCTTTTCTTCAAACGGCTCAGAATCTTCTATTTCATCTTCTAAACCGACATAACGACCGGGAGTTAAAATATAGTCTTGTTTCTTAACTGTATCTATTGAAACTGATGAACAAAATCCTGCTACATCAACATATTCTTTGTCATTTGTTCCTTTCCATGCGTGATAAACATCTGCCACTTTTTTAATATCTTCTACACTAAACTCTTTTGTTGTTCTATCAACCATAAATCCTTCATTTCTAGCATCAATAAATAAAATTTCACCTTGATGATTTCGTTCATTTTTCTTGGCTTTAGATTTTGACACAAACCATAAACATGCAGGGATTTGTGTAGAATAAAACATTTGGTTTGGTAAAGTCACAATACATTCCACTAAATCATTTTCAATTAGATTTTTACGAATTTCAAACTCATTTTTTGTCGATGTAGACATACTTCCATTTGCTAATACAAAACCTGCCGTTCCCTCGGGTGCTAATTTAGATACCATATGTTGAATCCAAGCATAGTTTGCATTTCCTGAAGGTGGTGTACCATATTTCCAACGAGAATCTTCTTGTAATTTTTGTTGCCCCCAGTCGCTGATATTAAACGGAGGATTAGCTAAAATATAGTCCGCTCTTAACCCTTTGTGCAAATCCTTGTGAAAAGTGTCCGCATTGTGTGTACCAATGTTTCCATCAATCCCTCTGATTGCAAGATTCATTTTACATAATTGCCATGTGGTCGGATTAGACTCCTGTCCATAAATTGAAATATCTCCAATTTTCCCTTGATGTTTTTCTACGAATTTTTCTGATTGTATAAACATGCCTCCTGAACCACAACAAGGGTCATAAATACGTCCCTTATAAGGTTCTAACATTTCAACTAGTAGTGAAACTACTGAACGTGGCGTATAAAATTCTCCACTACCTTTTCCTTCCGCACTTGCAAACTTCCCAAGAAAATATTCATAAACTCTACCTAGAGAATCAGTTTTTCGATTTTCTGAATCTCCTACTTTAATATTTGTAATTAAATCAACCGTTTCCCCTAATCTCGTTTTGTCTAATTGAGGTCTTGAATAATTTTTAGGTAATACATTTTTCAAAGATGAATTCTCTTTTTCTATAGCAATCATCGCTTCATCAATCGTTTCGCCAATTTTTGGCGTTTTGGCATCACGATTGATTTTTTCCCATCTTGCTTTAACAGGTACCCAAAAAATATTATCAGCTAAATATTCATCCTTATCCTCAGGGTCTGCATACTCATCTTTGGTTAGTTCTTCATACTTTTCTTCAAAGCTATCTGAAACATATTTTAAAAATATTAATCCTAAAACAACATTTTTATACTCTGAAGCATCCATGCTTCCTCTTAATTTATCTGCGGCTGCCCACAGTTTATCTTCAATTTTAAGTTCTGCTGAAACCATCAATACTTCCTCCTGTTTAAATCCTACTAACAAAATAAAAAACAAGAATAAATGATTCATAAAGAATTTAAAAAGTAAAACTAATACAGTAATAATAATTGCCATTACAACTAAAAAACTTCCTATTTTTGTTAGACAACCTTCTTTCTCTGGCTCTGGTTCTACTACATCTTGGATAATTATTTTTACACCATCTTTTAAAGACATAAAACTCAATCCTTTCTCTTCTTTTGTGAGATGAACGAAACGTTCGTTTAAGACCAACAAAAAAAAGCTGATACTTCTGAAAAGAAAACATCAGAGTTATCAACTGTTCTATGTATTTATATTTTTTTAGGCTCTATCGGTAACAAACGAACGTTTGTTACCGGCAATAATTATATCAAATTATATATAATAGTGAAACCCATCATCTAGATAAACGATACTTCCTTTTCACATTATATACTGTTTTAATACAAACATCACATTTTTCTGCAATCTCCCTTTGAGTTAAAGTCGTTTCAGTATAAAGTTTTTTTATTTTGTTGACAGTTTTGACATCCAATCCTTTGTTTCCTAGTTTCACTCCATTTTCCTTTAAAACTGCTAATGCTTCTTTTGTTCGTTCAGATATATAATCGGCTTCCAGCTCTGCAATCGCTGATAATATAGTAAAAATAACCTTCCCCATCGGTGTCGATGTATCAATATTTTCTTTAATACTAATTAAATTGATACCTTTTTCTTGCAGTTCACTCATGATGTTTACTAACTGCTTAGTAGAACGACCTAGCCTATCAATTTTATAAACCACTAGGGTATCACCTTTTTCAAGAGATTCTAACGCTTTATTCAATTCTTTTCGATTTTCTTTCCGACCACTGATTTGTTCTATAAAATAAGAATCAATATTATAGCGAATAAATGCTTCTTTTTGAACTTCTACCCCTAGATTTTGATTATTTTTGCTTGTCCTAATGTATCCAATAATTTTATTTGACATCTTACAAAAACCTCCCCTCTTTCTTTAGTTTAATCGCTTCTTTTCTATACAAAAACACCCTAGTATCACATAAAAAATGGATACTAGAGCAAATTAGGACTTTTCTATCATATAGAAGGAATACAATTATCTATTATTGAATCTATTTATATGACAATGATAATTCGTCAAGGTACATTTATTATTACATCAAAAATAACAATTGTCCAGAAAATCAATCCCCCTTTACTTTTCTATTATTTCTCTTTAAACACTTTATTTTTCTACCAAAAATGCTTTATTAAAGAAATATTCATGTGCTATAAAATTGATTTCTAAAAGGTACTTGCTATAATATGCACCAAATTAAATAACAATCCAAAAGGAGGTCATGGATAATGACAAATGGAACAAGTCAAGGACTATTCGTAGTTATCGCAATTATTATTTTTGGTATTTTTGTAGGTATTAGCTATTTACTATTTAGAGATACTTTAAAACCTAGTTTATCAGGAATATTTACGGATAGTTTAGAACAGGCTGATGAAAACTTAACAGGTATTACTAACCAAAAATATTTAATTTACTCAAATCTAAATGGCGATAGTGTTGTTGGTTTAAATTCAAAGGCATACAATTCTGATGGCAGTATTAAGAAGAATTTCAAAACCATTACTTTACCTAATATCATTAGAGAGAAAGATTTAGTAACCATAGACTTTATAAATTCACGAGGAAAATTTAAAGGGGTTGAAAAAATAGTAGGAAATACTAATTTAACTACAGTTACATCAGTGACTAATGATACTCCGAACCTTGTATAATTAGATTTAAGTCAAACTAAAGTAACTAATTTAGGAGTTCAATATTTTTTAAGTGATAATAAAACAGTTAAAAAATTAACATTAGGTAAAGAATTTAATAAATTTGGATATGGTGCTTTTCAAAATTCTGCATTAGAAGAATTAGTTTTAACAAATACAACTCCTATTTCTGATATTCAATATATTGCAACAGCCCCTAGAAAACAACTAACAGTGAAAGCCCCTAAAGAGTTAGAAAGTCAAATAAAACCATATGAAAGTAGTTTGAAAGAAGTTATTTATTATTAAATCAAACCGTCAGGAACAACTCCTGATGTTTTTTTCTATTCCCTACCTTTTCATTGTCAACAAATTTTACACACAACATTCAAATTTCCACTCTCTATTTTTTGATGCTATAATTTTTTATGGGAGTAGTGAAAAAGGATAGTTATGAGATGGATACTTACGAGAAGTAACTATTTTTTTATTAAAAAGTAGACCCCTCCATAACCCCTTCATCTTCAATCTTCCTACCCTTCATAACCCCTTGGATTTGAGTCAAGACCTCGGACACGATTTGCGAGAGTTTTTTTCGAGATTCCGGCGGGCGAGTATCTCATCGTTTCGACCAGCCGTCAAACCAAAACCGTTTGACCGCTGATCGAAGCGATGAAGTTGAAGCCCTGTGGAAATCTCGCAAAAAAAATGTAGGTGGCAGCTAGGAACTATGCCTGCAATGCCAACTCCTCCATCTGATTTGGTGTTAAATAATTAATACTGCTATGGATTCGCTTGCGATTGTAAAATCCTTCAATGTATTGAAATAACGCTAAATGAGCGGCTTCAAAGTTTTCATACGCTTTTGATGGATAGACTTCTTCTTTTTTGAGTGATGCGTGAAATGATTCGATACCGGCATTATCGTAGGGACAGCCCTTACGACTGAAGGAGTGCCGGATGTTTAATTCTTTCAGCTTTACCTCGTAGGCTTCGCTGGTGTACTGAGAACCCAAATCTGAGTGGATGACTAGGTTCTCGGAGGGTATGTGGTTTAAGAGCGCATGGTCAAGGGTTTCGATGACCAATTCTTTGGTCATCTGCTTGCCAAACTTCCAACCGATGATTTTCTTTGTGTGGAGGTCTTGGATAGTGGAGAGGTAGGTCCAGCCATCTTTTAGGGTATGAATATAGGTGATATCTGTCACCCATTTTTGATTGATCGACGTAGTGGTGAAATCTTGGTTTAACAGGTTTTTGCGTCCTTCACTTTTAACTTTCGCTTGCTTGCCAGGCTTGTATTTTTTGAGGGTGATTGAACGTAAGCCCAACTTTCTCATCAGTTTTTGTACTCGCTTTAGGGACAAGGTTTCGCCGCGGCCAACAAGAATCTTATGAATTTTGGGCGCACCATAGATACCCTTGTTTTCAAAGTAAATCCCCGAAATCAAGCGGCTTAGGCGTTCGTTTTCTGATTGGCGTTTGGAAGGCTTCTTTTTCTTCCAGTCATAGTAGCTGGATTTTGGTGTTTCCAAAACGGTACACATCTGTTTTACGTCATGATCATTTGCATTTGATTGAATAAATTCGAAGACATCACTCGTTTTTACTTTTGAGCGAATATGGTTAAAGCCTTTTTTAGGATGGTGTTTTCCTCCTGCATGCGGGCCATTTCCTTTTTCATTGCTAGGATTTCTGCCTCAGTCATGCCGGTTGCTTCATTCTTTGTATGAAGCTTCTTCCAGCGATAAATCGTTTGTGTAGCGATACCATATTGCTCTGCCAGTTCCTCGACCGATTGGCCAGACTGGTTTAAATCTAAAATCATCTTCTTAAAGTCTTCATCAAATTTTTTCTTGGCTTTTGCCATCTTGGACACGTCCTTTTCTTAGTAGTTAAATTCTACCAAATCGTGTCCATGAAATCATCTTAACATCACCTTCATGAACCCTACATAAAGATAATTTTAGAGTTCCTAGATGAGAACTATTTGCGAACTTTTGCGAGAACTTTTTTAAAACTCTATCATTTTTGAAGGAATTTTTGAAAAATTCAATGGAAACCTCCGTGAATTTTTTTAAACAGCAGCTTCATGAAAAATTTTTTAACTATGTCACTTGGACAAGACTACTGAAATGAGTGTATAAATGGAATGGATACTTACGAGAATAAAATACGTTGATGGATAGTTTTGAAAACAATCAATCAAAGAAAATAAACCCAAAAAATCATTGGAGGGAGTGGACTTGAAAAAATATATTGTCAACAAAAGAGCAATAGATAATGATGAATTACTACAACTAATTATTGCGTCTAACGGAATTTATGAATCTACCTTGGAAAAACTACTACAATGCAACAGAACTAGCCTAGAAGCTCGTTTAAAAACACTTGAAAAGCATAAATGGATTTCTAAAAGGAAGCTATCTAAACACTTCTATTTCGCTAAAAAGTTTGATTTAGACAATTTAAATCAACTAGACTTGCAAGCTGATGCCTTACAAAAAATGTTAACATTAGGCTTCAAAACAAGTAGCGTATCAATCACTACGAATCAGCAAAAACAAGTGAAGGCTTCATTTCACAGTGCTGTAAAGAAAATATATACGCATAAAAATTTTAGTCAAAAACCCCAAGCTTTTCAATTATTTCAGCAATGCATATCTAACGAAAACAAAGAATTATTTTCAAATTTTATCAATTACCATCATGTTGAAATACCTATTCAATTTTCGAGTATTTATGATGAGAATCAACTAATTTATACTAAATCTTTAGATTCTTTAGATATTATTGCAATTCCTACCATGCAACAATTACCTGCTATCAAAAAGAGATTGAAAGATTTTAGTAGGTATCGAGTGAAGAACAACACCACATTTATAAGAGATGATATCTTAATCTATATTCAAAGTTACGATAGTTTCTTTTTCTATACGAAAAATGACCAGCAACAATGGAATTTATATCAAATCGACAGTCTATTTGAATTCATTTTTTACTTGGCTAATCATTTTAAGTCTTCTAAACAACTGACTTTTTCAAATGACAAAGAAGAATATAAGGCATTAGAAACACTCTATATAAAAAGCAGTGAAAATAGAAAACAATATAATACAATAGCTAAAAAGAAAGCAAAAAAAGAAGCACAGTCTTAATTGATTGTGCTTTCATGATTTTTACTACTATTTTCTAAGTAAGTTTTTGCTATAGTTTCTAAATTTTTAAAATCCAAACATCTAGCAGATACTCTATCATCAGGAAATTGGTATTTTCGTTCATATAATTTTATTGCCATTTCTTCAATTCTTAATTCTCTAATTTTTTCTATTTGCTTATTTAATAAATCTATATATCTAGATTTTTCAATCTCACTATCAAAATCTCTATACGTATCCATTTTAGAGTTTTCAATTTTTTCAATTAATTCTTTAGGTACTGGAAACATATAATTTAAATTGATGACACAATATAAATCACCTACACCACCAGTTTTTTCATTATCTGGTTTAAAAACCTTTATAAAGTCAGCACTGTTACGCAATCGTAAATGTCTTTCTTGTGGATGAGATACTTGAGTAACATAGACTAAATTATCCAATTCAAACAGTGGAGAAAAAAACGGCTTCAGTAGTTTCCTCCCTCTTACATCATAGTATTCAGAATTTGGAATTCTTGGTTCTTCTACTCTTAAAAAATCCAAATAGTTTTTATCAACTTTAATCCATTCCAACATACTTATATTCTCCCTATAAAAATAGACCTACGAAATTGTAGGTCTAACTATTAAAACAGTTTTGGTAGGCTCTGTAACCTCTATTAAAACAGTTTTGGTAGGCTCTGTAACCTCTATTAAAACAGTTTTGGTAGGCTCTGTAACCTCTATTAACTACTTACATAATATCATAGAATTATATTGACTACAAGTAGTCAGACCTAAAAAATATACCCCTACTACAGAATTATCCTTACCTAGATACCTTAAAAGCCACCCTAGATATTATTGAAAAGGATTAAAATTATCTAAACTAGATTGAAGTTCTTCTTCTTCAATTCCTATGTATCGAAGAGTTACACTTTGGGAACTATGATTTAAAATCTTCATTAGGCTCGATAAATCCTTTGTTTTTTTATAATAACTATATCCAAACGTTTTTCTTAATGTGTGCGTCCCAATGTAATCCAAACCTAGCGATTCAGCAGTCTTTTGCATAATCTTATAGAATTGATGACTAGCTAAAGGTTTCATATTATTCCTAGGAGACGGAAATAACCACTTACTTTCTCCATCGTGTTCCTCGTTTAGGTATTTAATGATTTGATTGGTCAATTGCATCAAATTAAGTGTTCTCTTTTTTCCTGTTTTTTTCTCTACAATATCAGTTTTTAATTTCCCTTTCACATCATCAACTTTCAGATTCAATATATCTGATATTCTTAATCCTGTAAAAATCCCAAACACGAAAATTGTATAATCTCTTTGTCCATGTTTATTTTTTAGTAATTCTGAAGCAAACTGGTTCAAGACTTCTTTATCCTTAATCGGTTTTACATTAATCATTTTTTGTGGCATTTTTATTCCTCCATGACAAATTATTTATGGATACTTTCTATCTTTCATAATATAAATCTATCCATCTTCACTAAATGACAATCTTAGGTGTTGATAGAATAGGTTTTCCGATGGATAGAAATGTAAGAAGTATCCATTTGAGGTCCTTTATAGCATCATTAATAAAGGAGGGCAAATTTGTAGAGCATTCTAGATATCCTTCCTGAAACGAGGTATAATCGCTGCACACTTCTGAAGAATTGGAGCGATTATATTGGCTAGAGTAGACAAATATATCAAGAAAAATGGAGAAACTGCTTATAAATTCAGAATTTTCCTTGGCTTAGATTATAATGGAAAACAAAAGTATATTAAAAAGTCTGGATTTTCAACAAAAAAACAAGCATTAGAAAAATTAGCAGAAATCGAAGGGAAAATAGAATCTGAACAAAAATACATTCAAATCTCATTTCAAGATATGTATAACGAATGGATAATCGATTACAAAGATTCCGTCCGATTGGTAACATACAACAGAACAATTGATTTGTTTCGATTAAAAATATTACCTGTTTTTGGTAAAAAATATGTTGATGAAATAACTACTGAATATTGTCAGCAAATACTCAATAAGTGGGCAAAGGAGTATTATAAATACAAAGCTTTAAAGGGTTATACTCAGCAAATTCTCGATTTAGCAATTAAAAAAGATTTAATTCAAAAAAATCCTATGCGATTATGCACAATGCCAAAGATAAATAAATCTCGAATGAATATTGCTAATACTGTCGAATTAACAAGTGATAATACCGAAAATTACTATGATAAGAATGAATTGAATAATTTTTTGGATGTATTGGAGCAGAACTATGATTATATGTGGTTTACAGCTTTTCGATTATTGGCTTTTACGGGAATGAGGAAAGGCGAACTGATGGCTTTAAGATGGTCTGATATACGTGCTGACAGTATTATCGTAAATAAATCAATGACGATGATTAAACGCATTGCTTACGTATCAGACACTAAAAATGAACAAAGCAATAGAGTAATTAGCATCGACCCTACGACTTCTAATATTTTAAAAACTTGGAAAGAGAAACAACAGGCACGCTATATTAATGTTAAGGACAATCATTTAGTATTTACAAGAGATATTCCATTAAAGAATGAAAAAGACCAACCATTCGACCCAGATTACCTTAATAGATGTATGAAAACAATAACCAAAGAAAATAAAGAAATAAGAGAAATTACAATTCACGGATTTAGACATACTCATTGTTCTCTATTATTTGAAGCAGGAGCAACGCTCAAAGAAGTTCAAGACCGATTAGGACACGCTAATAGTGATATAACTTTAAAGATTTATACTCATGTCACAACTGAAGCTAAAAGAGAAACAGCAAATAAACTTGCTTTATACTTAGATAGCTAAGAAGCTAGTTCATACGAATTAGCTTCTTTTTTAGTTCAACAAAAATAAATTTTCTATTCACCTATTAAAGACTTTCTATACATTCTAAACCAACAAAAGATACATAAAACACAGTGTTTTACGTCCCAAAGGTAAAAATCACAATTCGATAACAATTTTATACTTTCGCATTACCTAACACTGCTAAAAACATAGTAAACATTAGAATTAAATAAAATTTAAAAATAACAGATTTTTCCAAGTCTCGAAAACAGTTTATATAGAAAAGGGTCTGTAAAATAGACCCATTTTTTAGAAATTTAGCTAAAAAAAGACACCATCCAAACGGATGATGCCTTGAAATCCTTGATGTAATAAGGATTAACGTTTTGAAAATTGACTTGCTTTTCTTGCCTTTTTTAACCCTGGTTTTTTACGTTCAACCATACGTGCGTCACGAGTAAGCAAGCCAGCGCGTTTAAGAGCTAAACGGAAATCTGGGTCTACTTGTAACAATGCACGAGCGATACCATGACGGATAGCTCCTGATTGTCCAGCGTATCCTCCACCATTTACGTTAACAAATACGTCATAAGCGCCTTTTGTTTCAGTAACACCAAATGGTTGGTTGATAACTTCGCGCAAGTCAGCATGCGGAATGTATTCTTCAACATCTTTTTTGTTTACAGTAATTTTACCAGTTCCTGGTACTAGACGTACGCGGGCAACTGCATTTTTACGACGGCCTGTGCCGATATATTGAACTTGTGCCAATGAAATTCCCTCCTATTAGATTAAGTTTGTGATGTCTAAAACTTCTGGTTGTTGAGCTGCATGTGGATGTTCTGCTCCACCGTATACATTCAATTTAGTAAATTGTTTGCGGCCTAAAGTTGTTTTAGGAAGCATACCTTTTACAGAAGTTTCGATCAAACGACGAGAATTTTTAGCACGCAATTCGCCAGCTGAGATTGATTTCAATCCGCCTGGGAAGTTGCTGTGACGGTAATAAATTTTGTCAGTCGCTTTTTTACCTGTTAATTTTACTTGGTCAGCGTTGATTACGATTACGAAATCACCAGTGTCCACATGTGGTGTGAAAGTTGGTTTATTTTTACCACGTAGTACAGATGCAACGATTGTTGATAGACGTCCTAGTGGAACATCTGTCGCGTCTACTACATACCATTTACGTTCTACTTCGCCTGATTTGGCCATATATGTTGTACGCACGTTTGTTTCCTCCAATTTAAGTTCTGATGTTTGACATTCACTTCGAGTTTCCGGGGCTCTTTGTGGGGCAAACAATACCATTTAACATATTAACTGCTAATACCGACAATGTCAACGTTTTTCTGCGATTCCCAATGATAAAAAACAGATTTTACAATAATTTTTTGATTTATATGGTGCGGCTTTCATAAATAAAAGCAGATAAAAAAACGAGGGGAAAGAAAATTCCCCTCGTTGCGCATTCTATTTGCATCAGAAAACTATTTAAAATAACACAAAACAATAAAACACTCTTCTGTTTGTCATTTTATACAGTTTATTTCAAAAAACTAAGCATCGATTCCTGGTGCTTGATCCAAATGTGCTTGAATCATCCAGATGCGTTTTTCTGTGTCTGTTTTGAACCCGATAAAGATATCTTGAGTTGGATCGTCACCTTCTTCGCCAGAAACTTCGATTCCTTTTTGATAAAGGTCAGCTAAATAGCGGTAACCTTCAACAAGGATTGCTAAACGTTCTGGGATTTTGCGGTCCCAACGTCCGATTTCATCAGGGATTTTTGTGTTGTCCGCAAATTCACGCAATGTTGAATAAGGTGAACCATCCAAAGTAATCAAACGTTCAGAAATCACGTCTAATTGGTCATTCAAATCATCCATGAACTCGTCCATCATAGGATGTAATGTAAGGAAACCTGGTCCGCGCATATACCAATGTGTCTGGTGAACAACGACTGACATTTGGCTTAAATCTGCTACTAATTGGTTCAATACTTCTTTTGTTTGTGGATATTTCATTCTGTATGCCTCCTAACTTTTCTTTACAATTAAAATCATAGTAGACTTCAGAAGAAAAGTACACCGAAAACCTTTATTTGAGAATGATTTTCATCCTCCTGTTTTTAATCCGCGTGTTATTCCGGATTCGCTAATTTTTTACGAAGCTCTGCAAGTTGTTGGTAATTTTCGGCCATTTGTTTTTGCGTTTGTACAAAAAGCGGATAAATCTGCTGATAAAGCTGATGGTTATCTTCTTGTACAGCAACCTGTTTTGTTTCTTCAAATAAAAAATGCGCTTCTTGGAATTCATGGATTTTGCCCAGACTTTGCCAGCCTAAAATAACTGAACCAAGGGCAGAAGCTTCATTGTTTTTTGGAAAAACCAATGGACGTCCCAAAATGTCGGCCATGACTTGGCGGAAAACTTCCGAATTAGCAAAACCGCCTGTTCCTCGCAATTCTGTTATCTTTTCAGCAATAACCCCTGTCCCTGCCAAAATCCTTCTTAAGTTGAAACAAATCCCTTCCACGACTGCCCGAATCATTTCTTTCTCTGTATGATTCCGGCGCAATCCCACAAAACTTCCTGAAGCCTCTGCTTGCCACAGCGGCGCGCGTTCTCCTAATAAATAAGGTTGAAATAACAGTCCATGTGAGCCTGGTGGAACTTCTTCAATCAACGAAAAGATTTGCTGGTAGTCGGCTGGCGCATCGGAGTGAGCAAAAAAAGTCTGCCTTGCCCATTCAAAGATTCCCGCACCATTGCTAGTCGCTCCGCCAACAACCCAGTGTTCTTTATCCAAAACATAACAAAATGTTTCCATGTTTGGGTGCAGATAGGGTTCCTTCGTGATGTAGCGCAACGCTCCGCTTGTCCCGACAGTCAAAGCTCCTTTACCTTCACCAAACGCGCCTAGACCTAGATTCGATAGCGGACCATCTGCGCCGCCTAGTACAAAAGGCGTATTTATTGGCAATTTCATCTGTTCTGCATAGCCAGCTTCTAGACCTGTGAATAACTGTGTAGAAGGATAGATTTTCGGTAATTTATTTGGTGAAAGGTTGATGTAATCTAACGCTGCTTTTTCCCATTCAAAGGTATGGATATTGAAATAACCCGTGCCAGATGCATTTCCGTAATCACAGGCTAAAATGTCGAAGAAACGTTGAAAAATCAACTCTTTGATCCCGACAAAATAAGCTGCTTTTTCAAAAAGTTCTGGGTTTTCCGCTTGCAACCATTTGATTTTTGTCAATGGTGTCATTGGATGGATCGGCGTTCCTGTCAGCTGATAGATTTCTTTTCCTAGAGGCAGCTGTTTCAAGTTTTCTGCTTCACCAGCGGCACGATTATCCGCCCATGTGATCATTTTTGTCAGTGGTACTTTCTGGTCATCGAGCAAAATCAAGCTGTGCATCGCAGAAGAAAAAGAAACAAAGTCAATCACCGTTTTTTCCGGCAACTGCTGAACAACTTCTCTTATCACATTTATTACACCTTGGAAAATCAGTTCCTGATCTTGTTCGGCCATTCCTTCTGTTTCTTGGATCAATGGATATTTAAAATAACAAGAAGCAAGAGCTTTCCCATTGTCAGAAAATGCTGCAGCTTTGGTTTGTGTCGTTCCGATGTCGACACCGATTGAAACGTTCATAGGTCACCTCTGTAAATTTGTAAAAAAATAAGCGCTCTGATTGCGTAAGTATTGTTAGAAAGGAGAATTATATGCTTATTTTCTATTTTGTCTTGGGATGTATCGTTGGTTCGTTTTTCTGCTTAACCGCGCGGCGGCTGCCATTGCGCCAATCGATCCTTTTCCCACGTTCTCATTGTATGTATTGTCAGCAAACACTTGCTTGGACAGAGCTGATCCCAGTGCTTTCGATCCTCTTGCAAAAATCCAAGTGTAAGCATTGTCATTATACTCTATCTAAGAGTTATTTGTTAGCGGAAATTAGCAGTGGTCTGTTGTTTGTTTATTTTTTCCATATTCGAAAAGACCCAGATCTATTGACTTTCATCTGGATCTTTTCTGCTTTTTTGTTAAGTTTGTCGGATTGTTTCTATTATCAAGTGGAATCCAGCATCTTGTTTTCTTCCTGGGTACTTTTGTGGTCTGGCTGGCTGCTTTCCCAGTCATTCCACTGGCAAACTGTTATTCTTATGTCTGTCAGTACTATTTTTCTTTTAAAATATGCTCATTCATATTTCGGCGACGGCGACACATTGCTATTACTCTGTTGGAGCGCCGGGATACCTGTAACAGATTTATTTCGGTTATTGTTTTTTGCAAGTATTGCCGGATTAACTGTTTTTGCGCTATACGCCTTTCTTCAGCGGAGACCGCTGGAAAAACTGCCATTTGTCCCTTTTTTAAGTTTAGGATTGCTGGCAGTTCTCTGAAGCTAGTTATTTTTCCAATTTCTCTCGATAAAATCTGCTCTGCCTGATCCTTTTTTGTAGCGTTCATAGTGCTGCTGATTCTTTTTATAAAAGTCTTGATGATATTCTTCTGCTGGATAAAATGCTTGTGCGGGCTCGATTTTTGTCACGATTGGTTTATCGAATCTGCCGCTGTCTTGCAGTTCTTGTTTTGACTTTTCAGCCGCTTCTTTTTCTTCTGGTGTTCGATAATAGATTACTGGACGATAAGAATCTCCACGGTCAGCGAATTGCCCCAAAGCATCTGTTGGATCTGTCTGCCGCCAATAAATGTCCACTAATTCTTTATAAGAAATAACATCTGGATCATACTCGATTTCTACGGCTTCTGTGTGACCTGTAGTCCCCGTCGTTACTTCTTCATATGTTGGATTTGGTACGTGTCCGCCTGTGTAACCTGATGTCACAGAATAGATACCTGGTGTTGTTTCAAATGGCTGGACCATACACCAGAAACAGCCGCCTGCAAAAATCGCTGAATCTTTTGCCATACTCAATCTCCTCCTTTTTCTTCATCATACTTCGCATTTTGCAAACTGGATAATGATTTGCTTGTGAGATTAATGAAGAAGTGTTGCCATTTTAATAACTTATTTATCTGGAAAGGTTATTTCCAATACAAAGAATCCATGACATAATAAAAGAAAAGTGGAACAAATGACGAGGAGCATACTTGGATGGCAGAAAAAGAGCTTTTAACTATCGGAGAAATCTCAAAAATGAAAGATATCAGTATCAAAGCATTACGCTATTATCATGAGGAAGGAATATTGATACCAGCTTACGTTGATCCTGCAAACGGCTATCGATTTTATACAGCAGATCAGTTGTTTTTCCTTGATTTGATAAAGATATGCAGAGAAAACCATGTGCGTATCAAAGAGATCAAAGAACTATTTGACCAGAAAAGCGATCAAAGCATCAAAACATTCTTAACAAAAAAAGAAGCAGATATCCATGAAGAAATCCGTGAGCTTCAAAACAGATTAACAGTTATTAGTGCATTAAATCGCACGATGGAAGAAGATAATTCCAATTATGAAGAGGTTACCTCTCGATTCTTCGATGAACGTTATCTTCTGCAACTTCCAGCTAGCGGCGACGAAATAGAGGAAATCAAATTATTTGATCATTTGGATAAATTGGTTCAACAATTTGGTATGAAAACGACTTTTCGTTATGGTTTAGTCCATACTTTTGACCAATTGGGTGTCGAGAAAAAAATTGCAGTCTTTTGTGAAGTAACTCAGGAAGACTACTTAAATAATCCTGAATGCGGCTATTTAAAAATTTTGCCAAAAGGAATGTACCTCGTTAAAAACTGTGAAGAAAAAGAAACAAGTTCTGAACGTAAAAAACTTTTGTCCGATCATTCAAAAACTGCCGCAAAAGAACCCATCTATTCTTTTTATTTGGTCAAAGATATCTTTCAAGTCAAAAATCCACCGATCCAGCTGCAAATTTCGCAAAAACCAACTGGAATATGAATGTACAGATCTACGCCCCCGGATTCTATTACTATTTTGACAGCGCATACTAAGGTTGGTATAATATATGTAAGAGGAGTTGCGCTAACAACTCCCCAACAGCACCGATTAAGACGGTGGCAGATATAACTTGATATTTCAAAAAGAAATAGCTGGTCCTCTGCTAAAGTGACGGCTATTTCTTTTTGCGTTGATTTGCTTCCTCCATTGCTTGATAGAGCTTCACGACTGCGGTCAAAAACTCAAGTAGAGCTTTTCCGCTGGACGCGATCACTACGATCAATGCAATGATTTCTGCAAAGGGCAAAAGGCGTCTCCTTTCTTCAGATTTTGGAAGTACGTTCATACGCACCACCTCACTTTCAATTAGATAGCCACCGTCTTTACTTTACTGTCGTGATTATTCTAGCACACATCAAAGCTCCGTTTCCTTGACTTTTCAAAGAAAACGGAGCTTATTTTATACTGGAATTTTGCTGTTTCATTTTATCCAAAACTTTTGATAAATATTTGGGTAAGTTTTCTTAAAGGATTTAAAATAACAAACTGGCCCAATTGTCGATTTTACATTTTGTTATTTTATGTTTTTTGGATAACATACTCATAGATAAAGTTATTATTGGTCATTTTTTCATCACCTAAATCAAAAATCTGCTCGTTTTCTCCTCTTCGTACAAAGCCCATGTGCTCATAAAATCCATAATTACTCATAGTATCCGTGTAGACATAGATTTTTTGAGCATTTTTTTCTTTTTGATAGGCAAGAAATTCATTCAAAAGTTTTTTCCCGATTTGTTTGCCGCGCGCTTTTTCAGACAGGGCAAAAAATTCGAGACATCCTTGAAATTCTGCTTCTTTTCCAGCAATCAATCCTGAGTAGGCTTGATTGGTCTTTTGAATGAAATCCATAAATACATGTTGTTCCTCTTTTTCCAAAGACAAGATTTCCATAACTTCTGGTGAATAGTCATCTAGAAGCATTTTATAGTTCCGTTCCTCACCTTCTCTTGAACCAAAAATAACTCCTACGACTTCCCCATCTACTACAGCCGCTTTTCCAAACGTACTTTGGTTAAGGATTGGGCTGATAAACATTAATGTGATTCCAGCTTCGACGATTCGCTCATCTGAGATAAATTGATCTGCATGCCAAGCTTCTGCGGTGATTTCTTTGATTTTTTTCAGATCTTCTTTTCTAACATCTCTGATTTCTAGTGTCATTTTTATCTCTCCTTTTCTTTTTCTATCTACAGTTTAAAGTCTCCACTGCGGGGTAGGGTCAAGAAAAAGTGATAATTTCTAGAGAATAAAGTTGCTAAATAAACTTATGACGAATAATCTCTTACTATTTTTGTGTTTTCTTTTTTTCAAGTTCATGATAACTGTCTATAAAAGTCAACATGCTAGGAATAACTATATAAGCTTCTGCGCTTTGTTCAAACGATACAATTGGTTCAATAATGTCTTCACAATCTAAATAACCATTCATCAGCAATTTCCAACACGTATCCTCGATCCGCTTTCGATCCCATCGAGGATAGTCAGGATTAGGCTCGCTGGATGCACGGGCAAAGACGATTTTTGCGTTGTTGAAATGCGCTTCTCTTCCTAAGTTGAAACCCGCTGCAAATGGTTTTGCAAAAGCAACATATGAAATAATCCCGCCATATGCAATCCCGCGAAGTGAAGCTTCCAATGCTTGCGCACTCCCGCTAGTTTCAATCACAGAATCCACACCAAGTTTTCCAGTCAATTCTTTCAATCGAAAACCAGTATCTTCCTTCAGAGGATTGATGGTGACATCTGCGCCGTATTTTTCAGCGAGCTCTCGTCTGCGGGGAATTGGGTCAATCCCTATCACCAAACTTGCTCCTGCTTTTTTTGCAAGCTGGATAGCGATTTGTCCAATAGCGCCCAAACCAAATACTGCCACATAATCACCCGCTCGGACTTTTGCTTCTCGCAAACCGCTTAATGCAAATTGAGCCGGATCATAACAAACAGCGTTCTTCCATTGTGAAATATGATCTAACTTTCGCAATTTGTAATTATCAATGCCTGATGCAATCAGTGTTTCTTGAATGGGTCCATAGGTACATACAATGTCATCTTTTTGATAATCTTTGACATCTTCACCTACTTCTTCGATTTTTCCGACAATCATATTTCCTAACTGGAATTCCCCAAAAACGATGCCTCTTTCGCTTTCTTTTTTTCTTGGCATAAATAAACGCCATTCTTCTGAAAATTCTTCGTCGATAAATGGACTGGCACCACGAAAATCGACCACTTCGGTTCCATGTTTAGGTGAAGCAAAGATGACATTGATTTTCACTTCATTTTTTTCGATAGAACGATCTTCATACTCTTTAAATCCTGCTACTCTTGGTTCTAATGCTACAAGTTTCTTCATTTTTTATCCTCCATTTTTATCCTTTGACGCCGCCTTCTACAAGATCTCCTTTGATGAACCTTTCTGACAACGCATACATAACAATAACTGGTAGAGCAGTAACGAGTGAAGCAGCCATCATCCTTCCCCAGATATAATCTGGTGTGCTGAAAAGTGTATTTAAGCCAATTGGCAAAGTAAATTTATCTGAGGACGACAAAAGGATTGATGCAAACAAATAATCGTTCCAAGCAACCATAAAACAATAAACAAATACAGAAATGATTCCCGATATAGATAACGGTATAATGATTCGGATAATGATTTGAACCCGGTTTAATCCATCAATCATAGCCGCTTCTTCGATATCTTTTGGAAGTGTATCAAAATAGCTCCGTAACATAAAAATCGCTGTCGGCAAAGTTTGAACGATCATCGTAATCACTAATGCTGTATTCGTGTCGTAAAGACCAAGACTTGAGATGATCCTGAATAATGGAACAACAATCAGGATTCCTGAAAACATATAGACAGTGTAAAAACTTGCATTGATTTTTGAACGTGCTTTAAAATTCAATTTTGATAAAGCATACGCTCCGCTGATACCGATCAACACTGAAAATAAGGCGGAAGACAGCGATACAGCAAAACTATTTTTAAAATACATGAGGAATGGGAAAATATCGGCGTTGAAAATCGCCTGATAATGTTCGAAAGTCCATTCTTTAGGCAAGATCGTCTGATTAACTGCGATTGCTTCTTGCGGGCTTTTGAAAGAAGTCATCAACATGATCCAAAAAGGAAAAAGATTAATAATCAAAAACAAGATGACAGCGGCATAAAATGCTGTTTTCTTTCCTATTTTTCTTGGTTTCTGTCGTTCTTTTAATTTCATTTATTCAGATTCACCCGCTTTCTAGAGAATAAAATCACTACTGCAATGATGACAAATAGAAGTATAGAGATTGCTGCTGCTTTGCCAAGGTCATTGTGAGCAAAAGCTGTTTGATAAAGGTACACACCCAATATGTTCACTCGATTTGTAAGCAAAAAGACATCCGTGAACATATAGAACATCCAGATCGAACGCAAGATAATTACTGTAGCCAGAACGGGTTTGATTGCTGGGAGTGTGACAATCAAAAACTTCTGCCAAGCATTTGCACCATCCATTTCTGCTGCTTCATATAACGATTTATCGACTGTTTGCAAAATAGCCAAAAACGATAAAAATGCGTAAGGATAGTAACGCCAAACAGCAAATAATACGACTAAAAAGAAACTAGCAGTCGGCTGGTCAAACCAAAGCGGTGCCTCATTGAATAAATGAAGCCTATCTACCAACACATTGTTGACAATTCCAAAACTGTTATTAAACATATATTTCCAAGCAAAAATCAAAGAAATAGAAGGCGTGACATAGCTTAAAAGAATAAGCGAGCGGACAGTTTTTCTAAACCTAAATTTCCGATTGAACATTATTGCCGCGGCCAATCCTAAAATCGTGCTTCCTGCAACAACTAAAAAAGTGTATGCAAATGTCAGTCCCAGTGAACGATAGAATTCACTATCCTTTAAAATATCTAAATAATTATCTAGTCCTATGAAAATCGATTCCAAATTAGGATTTAGCGGAATATCGTAAAAGCTGATCTGGATATTTGAAAGCATCGGCAGCAATACCAACACCGTCAGAAGAATCATGCTGGGCGCCAATAATCCAAGTGCTAATTTAAAATCAGATTGTTTTCTTGATTGATTCATTGAAACCTCCTTGCTCACAACAATCTTTCAGAAATAGTTAATTTCCTTCTGTATTTTTTTGAGCGTTTTCCAATACTTTTTCTACTGTCTCATTGCCTACAGTTACACTATTAACTGCTTTTCCGATGACTCCAGCACTTGTGATATCACCCATTTTTGTGAAATTTTTCTCTCCGACTAATCCAAATACCTGCACTTCATCAAACGCTTCGGCGATTTCTTTTGGCAACTCACCAAATGCTTGGATAACTTCATTTTCTTGATAAGTCGGCGAGTCAACTACTTTTTTATTCACTGGTTGTGCACCACCTGGCGACATCAAGATCCATTTTTCCATATTTTCTGGACGAGATAAAAACTCTGCAAATTTTTCTGCGGCTGCCTTTTTCGTTTCTTCTATACCAGATGTGATCGTCAATCCTGAAACCGTGCCATAAACTGCTGCGTCTTTTTTGGTTGGGATCGCAAATCCAATGGAATCAGCTTTCTCCGCTTCATAAACAGCAGGCAAGATATAAGTCGAATAAATAGCCATTGGTACGGTCCCGTTCATAAATGCATCTTTAATTTCTGTTACATCGTTTGATCCTGGCATCGTAAATTCCGACAATTTTTGATAATAGGTCAATGCTTCTCTCATTTCTGGTGTATCAATCGTCACATTTCCATCTTCATCTAATACGTTAGCGTTGTTTGACAAAGCGAATTGAGAGAATGCTTGTTCACTCATCGTTCCTTCTGCCGTTGGAATCGCTATACCAAATTTTCTGTTTTCTCTATCAGTGAAATGTTCAGCGATCTTTAAAATGTCCTCCCAATTTTGCGGTTCAGAAAACCCAGCCTCTGACAACTTTTCTTTGTCGTACCAAATCCCTTGCACCCATCCGCTGATTGGCGCTGCGATGTAACTTTTTCCATCTTCAGAACGTACAAGACTTTTTGCACCCTCATAGTAATTTTCTTCACCGGCAGATTCAATGACCGATTGTACAGCTTCCTGATCAATCAATTCGTCTTTATCCATCACTTTTGCAAAGTCTTGACTTACCTCCATTACTTCAGGCAGCTCTCGTGAACGTGCCAATGTGACAACTTTTGTATTGAATGCGGATTCTTCAACAGGAACTTGACTTACTTTGATATCTGGATTTTCCTTTTCAAATGCTGCTACGATTTCATTAATAACGGAAAGTCGGTCTTGTTCCACAGAAGAGTGCATGAAGCGAATAGTCGTTTGTTCCTCTGCTTCGCTCGAATTTCCTCTTCCACACGCGGAGAATAGCAGAGTTGCAGTTGCTAGCGATGTAACGGCGATGAATGTTTTTAATTTCATTTTTCCACCTCTTTTTTTATTTTCAACCACAAGTATTGGTATGGCTGTAGCTGCACTTCATTTCGACATTCAAATTTTCTTTTGTTGAATAAATCCCAATACTCCGCATCTGGTAATTTGTAAACAGATAGCTCATTTGAAAAATTATAAATAGCTAAAACTTGTTCTTCTTCTATTTTTCTAATAAAAGCTACGATTTGATTATTGGATTCTTGAACAATCATTTCCGCATCTGGATGGAACGCTTTGACCGTTTTGCGTGTACCCACGATTTCACTCAATCCGTGATAAACCATTTTTCTCAATGGCGTATTTTCAAGTTCTTCTCTGATTTCATCAAGTTCATATTTTTTCCGGTTGATACTTCGATTCTCCCCAGTTTTTTCAACGCCGTCATAATCATTTCTGCTTCCTAAAATACTTTGGATATAAATAGCAGGAATTCCAGGAACCGCTACCAAAAGTGCATGTGCCAATAAAAATCGTTGTTTTCGCAGCTCATCTTCGTCTTTTTTAGCACTCAGAGCATCAAGGTACGTAACATTGATTTCATAAGGACTAGTCGTGCCATCTGGATTCTTTTTATAATTGACCAAGGCACCTTCTTTTTTCAACTCTTCAACTAAATTCTGAATCTCTGTTTCTGGAACAATACCCCTGATTGGATTTAATCCGATACCATCATGGGAAGCTAAAAAGTTAAAGAAAGTTGTACCTTCTTTCGTATGTTCAAGCGAACTTGCCCAGTTTTTTAAATAAGTCGTATTTCCAGTGTGGATAGCATAAAGTACTAACGGGGGTAGTGGAAATTGATAAACCATTTGTGCTTCATTACTTCCATCACCGAAATAGCTGATATTGTCTTTATGAGGAACATTGGTCTCAGTAATCAAAATAGTGCCTGGCGCAGCTTCATCTACTACTTTTCGAAACACTTGGATGATTTTATGCGTTTCCGGTAAATGGATACACGAAGTTCCTAATGTTTTCCACAAGAAACCGACAGCATCCAGACGTATAAACTCCGCTCCTTTTTCTAAGTAAAACAATAAGATATCAATCATTCGAAGTAACACTTCTGGATTTTTGAAATTCACGTCTACTTGATCTGCGCTGAAAGTCGTCCAAATGTTTTTTTCTTCTCCATTTTTATCTTCAAATTTCGTCAATAAAGGACTGGTTCTTGGACGTGTTACTTTGCTTAAATCTATCGTTGGATCTAAATCAATAAAGAAATCTTTATACTCTGGATTTAAAGCCAAATATTCCTGAAACCAGATACTTTTAGCAGATAAATGATTGCAAACAAAATCAAACATGAGGCGTGCCTCTTTAAACATTTCTAGGTCTTCCCACGTGCCATTCTCTTCATCTATTTTTTGATAATCTACTACGGAAAAACCATCGTCTGATGTATAAGGAAAAAATGGTAAAAAGTGGACGATGTTGAATAGTTCTGATAAATACTTTTGATAAAAATGACGGAATGAAACCAGATTTGCTTGCCCTTCTTCTGAAAATTGATCAGCATATGTAATCAAAAACAAATCTTGTTCGTCCCAATGCTGTTTGGCTGATTTTATTGCAAGTTTTTTGTGCTTCGTTACACGTTGTTTGATTTTCTCTGATAATTCTATACTGAGTTCTTTGTTGCGGTAAATCTCAATTAAGAGCTGTTCATACATATATCAAACATCCTTTCTTTTTTTGGGAGCGTTCCCAGCAACTAAATAATATTACAGAAAGCGCTTACTGTCAATGATATTTTTAACAATCTTTATATAGCAACAAAAACAAAAAGAATAGACAAACGAAGTCCTATATTGTACTATTTAATTGTTGTAATAGCGCTCCCAAAATGGAGGATAATGAAAAATGAAGCCAACTATTTATGATATTGCAAAAAAAGCAAATGTCTCAAAATCAACTGTTTCCCGTGTGCTGAATAATCAACCGAATATATCATCGAAAGCCAAAGATAGCGTGCTTAAAGCCATTGAAGAATTGGATTATGCACCAAGTAAAATAGCCAGAGGATTAACTGGCAGTGGATTTGATGCGATTTTAGCCGTTAGCCATCGTACTTCCGATACGACGTATGGCAATCCGTTTTTTTCTGATGTCATTCAAGCAATTTCAGGTATTTCTGAAAAAAATCATTTTGATTTGATTTTACAAACAGCTCGCACACCTGAAGAAGAATTGGAAAAATGCAAAAAGAAAATCCAAGAAAAGATGATTAGAGGAATCATTATTTTGAGCTCTTCTATGGATGAGAGTCTGCTTTCTGAATTAGACCAATATGGGATACCAATTGTTGTAATTGGGAAAGTAGATCAAAAATATGAACATATCTACTCTATTGATACGGATAATTTCCAAGACAGCTATGATTTAGTCAAAGTGATGATTGAAAAGGGCCATACAAAAATTGCTTGTCTTCATGCACCTACGGAAGTCCATGTTGCTAGTGATCGATTAAATGGTTATCGCCAATGTTTATTTGACCATCATCTAGATCTTCGCAACGAATGGATCATTAATGGCGGTTTCCGCTTAGAAGACAGTCTTGATGCAGTAGAAAAATTGTTGAGCCTTCCCGAAAAACCAACGGCGATTTTTACTACAGATGCCTTGAAATCATTAAGTGTGTATAAAATATTGGATCAGAACCAGCAATATATCCCGAATGATCTTTCGATTGCTGGATTCAGTGACTATACACTTTCTTCGCTTTTTTCTCCACAACTTTCCCGTATTGATGTGCCGACAAACCGATTAGGAGAAGCGGCAACCGAGCTGCTTTTTCAGCTTATCTATAAAATGCCGGTAGAAGACCAAAAAATACTGGTTCCAACAGAACTAACTTTAACTGACTCTATTTCTGTGAATCACGGATAAGTATAGTATCCCAATATCTGTTTCATAAATAATTAAAAAAGCCAAAACACCTCAGCAAAAGCTAGGTGTTTTGGCTTTTTTATATTAATGTTTTGACAACTTCATATTACTTATTCGTGTTTTACTTGATTAGTCACGCCAGCCCAAATCTGGTGCGATGTCTTTTACGATTGTTTCTAGTAAATGGATATTGTATTCTACACCCAATGTATTTGGTATTGTTACAAGAACTGTATCTGCTTCTTGGATTGCTTCGTCTTCAGCCAATTCTTTGACCAATTTTTCAGGTTCTCCTACAAATGTTTTACCAAAGATTGTTGGATTTTGATGATAAGCAAGATAGCCTACTTGATCTTGTCCGCCATCATTACCAAACAGGCGGCGATCCAAGTCAGTTGTGATTGGCTGGATGGAGCGAGTCACAAGTGTTCTTGGCTCAAAATCATGCCCTGCTTGTTTCCACGCTTCTTTATAGGCACGCAATTGATTTGCTTGCTGTACATGGAATGGCTCGTCTGATTCATAGTTTACCAATGTTGAAGATTGCAGATTCATTCCGTTTTGTGCAGCCCAGATCGCTGTTTGTTGTGATCCAGCACCCCACCAGATACGTTGACGCAAACCTTCTGAATAAGGCTCGATACGTAATTTACCTGGACCTTGCGGGAACATTGGTTGCGGATTTGGTTCTGCAAAAGCTTTTCCTTCAATCAATGATAAAAATTCAAGGGTACGTTCACGTGTGATGTCTTGGATTTCTTCTTCGCTATAATCGTAGCCGAAATATTGCCAGCCGTTCAATACTTGCTCTGGTGAACCACGGCCCACGCCCAATTGCACTCTTCCTTGTGTGATGATGTCTGTCAATCCAGCATTTTCTGCCATGTAATAGGGATTTTCATAACGCATATCGATCAACCCTGTACCGATTTCGATCTTGCTTGTTTTTGCACCGATTGCTGAAAGCAATGGGAATGGCGAACCAATTTGATTGGCAAAATGATGGACACGATAATATGCACCATCTACTCCGATTTTTTCTGCTTCAACAGCTAATTCGATGGATTGCAGATACGCATCTGCTGCTGTTTTTACCATTGATCCTTGGTCCATCCAATGACCAAAACTTAAAAAGCCGATTTTTTTCAAGATAATGCCTCCTTTAGCTTTATCTACTATAGATGTTTTTTTGTTCTAAGACGTCCTGATTCTACTACGTTTTTTCTAATATGGCGAGCAATTATACTCGCAAAAGACGGTTGTTTGTCTTAAAGAAAAATAGCCCGGAAAAACAATCATTTTTCATAAAATTTATCCGCAAAAATGACGAAAAAAGGCAAAATAAAAAACACCTCCGCCAAACAAAATTTGCTTGGCAGAGGTGCTTGATCAGCGCTCTGATTAACGTTTGTTTTCGTTCATTGCATCTTCAGCAGCCATTTGTGCTTCGATGTCAGAAATGCTGTAGACATTTTCGCTTGCTACGCCGACTTCTTTTGGTTCCATGTCACGGTAACGTTGCATACCTGTACCTGCAGGGATGATTTTACCGATGATAACATTTTCTTTCAAACCAAGAAGCGGATCTTTCTTACCGCGGATCGCAGCGTCTGTTAGGACACGTGTTGTTTCCTGGAAGGAAGCGGCAGACAAGAAGCTGTTTGTTTCCAAGGACGCTTTTGTAATACCTAGCAATACTGGACGAGATGTTGCAGGAACGCCGCCAGCGACTAATGTATTGTAGTTTTGGTCTTTGAAATCAGCAATGTCTAGTAATGTACCAGGAAGGATATTTGTATCACCTGGGTCCATTACGCGAACTTTACGCAACATTTGACGAACCATTACTTCGATATGTTTGTCTCCGATTTCTACCCCTTGCATACGGTATACGCGTTGTACTTCACGCAATAGATAGTTTTCGACAGATAATACATCACGAACTTGTAATAATTGTTTAGGATCGATTGAACCTTCTGTCAATGGTGCACCACGATGGATCATATCGCCTTCAGCGACTTTCATACGTGCTGTGTAAGGAACAGTATACGTACGTGTATCTGTTTTCCCTTTGATTGTTACTTCTTTTGTACGTGTCGAAGGATCTTCAGAGATATCAATCACATCACCTGTAACTTCAGTGATGACCGCTTGCCCTTTCGGATTACGTGCTTCAAAGATTTCTTGGACACGAGGAAGACCTTGAGTGATATCGTCTCCAGCAACCCCGCCGGTATGGAAAGTACGCATTGTCAACTGAGTACCAGGTTCACCGATTGATTGAGCAGCGATTGTACCAACTGCTTCACCAACTTCAACGTCAGAACCAGTTGCAAGGTTACGTCCATAACAATGTTTACATACACCATGTTTTGTATTACATGTGAAGACAGAACGGATCGTTACTGTTTCGACACCTGCATCAACGATTTGTTTTGCAAGATCTTCAGAAATCAATTGATCGTTGCCGATGATCATTTCACCAGTAGAAGGATTGAAGACTGATTTACGTGTGTAACGGCCAATCAAACGTTCTTCTAATGATTCAATGATCTCGTTTCCTTCACGAATTGCTTTGATCTCTAAACCACGGTCTGTACCGCAATCTTCTTCACGAATGATGACATCTTGGGCAACGTCAACCAAACGACGTGTCAAGTAACCGGAATCGGCTGTCTTCAAGGCTGTATCGGTCATACCTTTACGAGCTCCGTGAGTAGAGATAAACATTTCCAAGACGGATAGTCCTTCACGGAAGTTTGAGATGATCGGCAATTCCATGATTTGTCCATTCGGCGCAGCCATCAACCCACGCATACCAGCAAGCTGAGTAAAGTTGGAGATGTTACCACGGGCTCCAGAATCGGACATCATGAAGATTGGGTTTTTCGCATCTAGACTTTCCATCAGTTTTTGTTGGATTTCGTCTTTCGCTGCGTTCCAAACACCGATAACACGCTCATAACGTTCTTCGTCTGTGATCAAACCACGACGGAATTGTTTCGTGATTGTTTCGACTTGTTTATGTGCTGTTTCGATGATTGCTTGTTTTTCATTCAGAACACTGATATCCGCGATACCAACAGTGATACCGGCATGTGTTGAATGTTTGTATCCTAAGTCTTTCATGCGGTCAAGCATTTTAGATGTTTCAGTAACTTTGAAACGTTTGAATACTTCAGCGATGATGTTTCCTAGGTTTTTCTTCTTGAATGGCAATACTAACGGTTGTTCTTTGATATGAGTTGGAATATCTGTTCCAGCTTCAACAAAGTACTTGTCTGGTGTTTGAACAGTCAAGTTGAAGTCCGTTGGTTCGTTCAAGTATGGGAATTCTTGCGGCATGATTTCATTGAAAATGATCTTACCGACAGTTGTGATCATTGTACGTTCTTTTTGCCAATCAGTGAATGGTTTGTCACCTAGAGAATTAGGGTTCACACCAATACGTGAATGTAAATGAACGTAGCCGTTGCGCCATGCGATAACAGCTTCATTTTGATCACGGAAGACCATACCTTCGCCTTCGCGTCCTTCTTCTTCCATTGTTAGGTAGTAGTTACCTAGAACCATATCTTGGGAAGGAGTTACGACTGGTTTACCGTCTTTTGGATTCAAGATGTTTTGTGCAGCAAGCATCAACATACGTGCTTCAGCTTGTGCTTCTTCATTCAATGGTACATGGACCGCCATTTGGTCTCCATCGAAATCGGCATTATAAGCTTCACATACAAGTGGATGCAAACGGATTGCACGACCTTGTACTAAAACTGGTTCAAATGCTTGGATACCTAATCTGTGAAGCGTAGGTGCCCGGTTAAGAAGAACTGGGTGTTCTTTGATTACGTCTTCCAAAACATCCCAAACTTCGTCTTCTTGACGTTCGATTTTACGTTTTGCGTTCTTGATATTTGAAGCAAGTTCGCGTTGTACCAATTCGCGCATTACGAATGGTTTGAACAATTCGATTGCCATTTCTTTTGGCAGACCACATTGATACATTTTCAAGAATGGTCCAACAACGATAACGGAACGACCAGAGTAGTCAACACGTTTACCCAGCAAGTTTTGACGGAAACGACCTTGTTTCCCTTTCAACATGTGAGAAAGTGATTTTAATGGGCGGTTACCTGGTCCAGTTACTGGACGGCCGCGACGACCATTATCGATCAATGCGTCAACTGCTTCTTGCAGCATACGTTTTTCGTTTTGTACGATGATTCCAGGAGCGTTCAAGTCTAACAAGCGTTTCAAACGGTTGTTACGGTTGATAACACGACGATACAAGTCATTCAAGTCACTTGTTGCAAAACGTCCGCCTTCTAATTGGACCATTGGGCGCAAATCAGGAGGGATAACTGGAATAACATCCATGACCATCCAGCTTGGTTCGTTTCCTGAAGCACGGAAAGCTTCCAAGATGTCTAAACGACGGATAGCACGTGTACGTTTTTGTCCTTGTGCTGTTTTCAATTCTTCTTTCAATTCAGCTGCTTCTGCATCTAAATCTACGTTATCCAATAATTGTTTGATAGCTTCGGCACCCATTGCTGCATGGAATTCTTGGCCGTATTGGTCACGTTTTTCGCGGTATTCGCGTTCAGTCAATAATTGTTTTTTCTCTAAGCTTGTGTTACCTGGTTCAATGACCACATATGAAGCAAAATAAATGATTTCTTCTAGCGCGCGAGGGCTCATGTCTAATACAAGACCCATACGAGAAGGAATACCTTTAAAGTACCAGATATGTGAAACAGGTGCTGCTAATTCGATGTGACCCATACGTTCACGACGAACTTTTGAACGAGTAACTTCAACGCCGCATCGGTCACAAACGATGCCTTTATAGCGAATACGTTTATATTTTCCGCAGGCACATTCCCAGTCTTTTGTTGGACCAAAAATACGCTCACAGAATAACCCTTCACGTTCAGGTTTCAGTGTACGATAGTTAATCGTCTCAGGTTTTTTTACTTCGCCATAAGACCAGCTTCTGATTTTTTCGGGAGAAGCCAAACCTATTTGCATACTTTCGAATTTATTTACATCGATCAAAAGGGGTTCCCTCCATTTCGTTTAATGGCAAAACCGCAAGACGGCTGATCTGTGCCGTCTCGCAGATGTATAGACTGGATTAGTCTAGGTTATCTTCTGCAGTTTCAAAATTTTGGATAACGTCCTCTTTGTTATCTTCGATTTGTTCCGCCGCTTTTTTCTCTAATTCTTTTGCTGATTGTTTTTCAGCGAATTTTGTCAATGCGTCGACAGTGATTAAATCATCATCTTCGTCATCCATGTCGCGAAGCTCGATTTCTGCTTCTTCGATATCCAAGACACGCATATCTAAACCAAGTGATTGTAATTCTTTTACTAAAACTCGGAATGATTCAGGCACGCCTGGTTTTGGAATTGGTTCACCTTTGACGATGGCTTCGTATGTTTTCACACGTCCAACAACGTCATCTGATTTGTAAGTCAAGATTTCTTGCAATGTGTAAGCAGCTCCGTACGCTTCAAGAGCCCAAACTTCCATCTCACCGAAACGTTGTCCACCAAATTGAGCTTTACCACCCAATGGCTGTTGTGTAACAAGTGAGTAAGGTCCGATTGAACGGGCATGCAATTTATCATCGACCATGTGGGCAAGTTTGATCATGTACATTACCCCAACAGATACGCGTCCGTCAAATGGTTCACCTGTACGTCCGTCATAAAGAACTGTTTTCGCATCGCTTGCCATACCAGCTTCACGTACAGTTGCCCATACGTCTTCATCGTTCGCACCATCAAATACAGGTGTTGCTACGTGGATACCTAGTTGGCGTGCAGCCATACCCAAGTGTAATTCCAGTACTTGTCCGATGTTCATACGAGACGGCACCCCTAATGGATTCAACATGATGTCGATTGGTGTTCCGTCTGGTAAGAATGGCATATCTTCTTCCGGCATGATTCGGGAAACGACCCCTTTGTTTCCGTGACGTCCAGCCATTTTATCGCCTTCGTGGATCTTACGTTTTTGGACGATGTAAACACGAACTAACATGTTTACGCCTGGTGATAATTCGTCCCCAGCTTCGCGAGTAAAGATTTTCACGTCATGGACGATTCCGCCGCCGCCATGCGGTACACGTAGAGATGTATCGCGGACTTCGCGGGCTTTTTCACCAAAGATCGCATGCAATAGACGTTCTTCTGCAGATAATTCAGTTACCCCTTTTGGTGTGACTTTACCGACAAGCAAGTCGCCGTCTTGTACTTCCGCACCAATTCGGATGATACCCATTTCATCTAGATCTTTCAATGCGTCTTCGCCGACATTCGGGATTTCGCGAGTGATTTCTTCTGGTCCTAATTTTGTATCACGTGCTTCTGATTCATATTCTTCAATATGGATAGATGTATACACGTCATCTTTGACTAAACGACGGCTCATGATGATTGCATCTTCATAGTTATAACCTTCCCATGTCATGAAACCAACTAAAACGTTTTGACCTAAAGCCATTTCGCCTTGTTCCATTGATGGTCCGTCTGCTAATGTATCGCCTTTTTCAACTTTTTCGCCTAATGTAACGATTGGACGTTGGTTGTAACTTGTTCCTGAGTTTGAACGACGGAATTTTGTTACGCTGTATTTGTCCAAAGCACCGTTGTCACGGCGTACACGGATTTCGGCAGCGTCGACATATTCAACGACACCGTCATGTTTACATAACAACGCAGCACCTGAGTCATGCGCTGATTTATATTCCATTCCAGTTCCTACCCATGGCGCTTGAGGGTTGATCAATGGCACAGCTTGACGCTGCATGTTGGCACCCATCAAGGCACGGTTGGAGTCATCGTTTTCCAAGAAAGGAATACATGCTGTCGCAACGGCAACTACTTGTTTAGGTGAAACGTCCATATAGTCAACTTTGTCGATAGAAACTTCCAAGTTTTCACTTTGGGCACGAGCCATAACAACATCTTCAGCAAATGTTCCGTCTTCATTCAACAAACTGTTTGCTTGGGCAACGATGTAATGGTCTTCGATGTCGGCAGTCAAGTAATCGATTTGATCAGTAACACGGCCAGTTTCGCGATCTACACGACGGTAAGGTGTTTCGATAAATCCAAATTTATTGACTTTCGCATAACTTGATAAACTATTGATCAGCCCGATATTTGGTCCTTCAGGCGTTTCAATCGGACACATACGGCCATAGTGAGAATAGTGAACGTCTCGAACTTCATAGCCGGCACGGTCACGTGTCAATCCACCAGGTCCTAAGGCTGATAGACGACGTTTGTGCGTCAATTCGCCAAGAGGGTTTGTTTGGTCCATGAACTGTGACAACTGAGAAGAACCAAAGAATTCTTTGATACTTGCTACCACAGGACGGATATTGATCAACTGCTGAGGAGTCAATGTTTCTGTATCTTGGATCGACATTCTTTCACGAACCACACGTTCCATACGAGCTAGCCCGATACGGAATTGGTTTTGTAAAAGTTCGCCGACTGAACGGATACGGCGGTTACCCAAGTGGTCGATGTCATCCACATTGCCGATTCCTTCTAATAAGTTCAAGAAATAACTCATTGAAGCAATGATATCTGCTGGACGGATCGTTTTCACAGAAGTATCCAAATAACCGTTGCCGATCACGTTTACTTCACGTTCTGGATCTTTTGGTGAAAATACTTTGATTACTTGGACTGTCATTGGATCTGTTACTACACCATCTTCTGAAGGATAGTAAGTGACTGAATTCAAGCCGTTTTCAATGTATGGAGCCAAAGTTTCCATTACTTGGTGTGTTAAAACTGTTCCTTTTTCAACGATGATTTCGCCTGTTTCAGGGTCAACCAATGTTTCTGCTAAAGTAAGGTTTAACAAACGTGTTTTCAAATCTAATTTTTTGTTGACTTTGTAACGACCAACATTTGCTAAGTCGTAACGTTTTGGATCAAAGAAACGTGCATTCAGCAAGTTTCTTGAGCTGTCTGCAGTTTTTGGTTCGCCTGGACGAAGACGTTCGTAAACATCTTTCAATCCTTCTTCTGTACGTGAGTCATTTGCATTTTTGTGCAAATCTTTCTCAATCGTATTGCGCAATGTTTCGCCGTCGCCGAAGATTTCGAAAATCGTATCATCAGAACCAAAACCTAACGCACGAACCAAAACAGTCAATGGGATTTTACGTGTGCGGTCGATACGTACATAGGAAATATCTTTCGCATCTGTTTCCATTTCTAACCACGCACCGCGGTTAGGGATAACAGTTGATCCAAATCCTTCTTTTCCGTTTTTGTCTACTTTACCATGGAAATAAACACCTGGAGAACGAACCAATTGAGAAACGATAACACGTTCCGCACCATTGATGATAAATGTTCCTTGTTCTGTCATTAATGGGAAGTCGCCGAAGAAGACTTCTTGTGCTTTGATCTCTCCAGTTTCACGGTTTGTCAAACGCAAAGTCACATGTAATGGTGCAGAATAGTTTGCGTCATGCGCACGTGCTTCTGCTACAGTATACTTTGGTTCTTTCAATTCATAGTCTACAAATTCCAAAGACAAATTGCCGTTGAAATCGTCAATTGGCAAGATATCTTCAAACATCTCTCTTAATCCTTCATCTAAGAACCATTGGTAAGAGTCTGTTTGAATTTCAATCAAATTTGGTAATTCCAGCACTTCACTGATGCGTGCAAAACTTCTACGTTCGCGGTGTTTTCCGTATTTTACTACGTGTCCAGCCAAGCTCTTCACCCCTCTAAAATGTCATTCAAAAAGACTACCCGATCAATCGTTACAAAATAATTACAAATATTATAATTAGGTAACAACAGACATTTTTTGCGGCTTTTAGGCAAAAAAAAACCAAAAATAGAACGTTCTCTTGAAACTTTACTTTCGTGAGCTTCTACTTTTGTGTTCTTATTTCAAAGCCGAAACGGACAATATTTCGTTTCTGCCTTCTCTTCATCAGATAGTTTTTGCAACTTCATATAATACACGTTTTTACTATATAAGTCAACCCATTTTCGCCCTTTCTTTTCAGGCTGCTTCCAACAATTTATTTTCAGAATTTTCAACTTGTTGTTGACAGGAAAAACACAATTCGCTATACTTCTACTTAATTCAATTTGTGGAGGAAATTTATTATGAGAACAATACAGCTTACACCCACACAACTGAATAACTTTTACTTTAGCTACTTTAGATAGGTTTGTATTCATTCATGATGGATACAAACGTTAAACAACTTGTTTGTATCTATGATGGCTAAAGAACTTTGTAATGCGACAGAGGGCCACGTAGACGATTACGCTAAGTGGCTGAGGAAAAGCATACAAAGAATCTTATATTTGTATCTTAAACTTCGAATTATCCAATCCATTTAGACGTATCATATCGTCTGAATGGATTTTTTTGTTTTTCAAAACTAAGGAGGAAAAAAAGATGAAGAAAAAATTATTGATTGGTGCAGGAATGTTACTACTATTAGCGTTAGGTGCTTGCGGAAAGAATGATGCAAACGGCTCAGGAGATGACAAAAAAACAGTCGGTGTCTTACAGCTGGTCCAACACAACTCACTTGATGCAGCTTATAAAGGATTCAAAGAAGGATTAGAAGAAGGCGGCTATAAAGAAGGCGAAAACTTGACCATCGATTACCAAAATGCTCAAAACAGTCAAGATAACTTGAAAAGTATGAGTGAACGTCTGGTCAGAGAAGACCCAGACCTATTGTTAGGAATCGCTACTCCCGCTGCGCAATCTCTATTGAATGCAACAACAGACATCCCAATCGTCGTAACTGCCGTAACAGATTTAGAACAAGCACATCTAGTTGCTTCAAATGAAAAACCTGGCGGAAACGTAACTGGTACAACAGATATGGTTCCGATCAAAGAACAAATCAACTTGCTGTTATCCATCGTTCCAGATGCAAAAACAATCGGAATCATGTACAACAACGGCGAAGCAAACTCTAAATTACAAGCAGATCTTGCCGAAAAAGAACTGAAAAAAGCAGGTGTGAAAGTAAAAGTATTGACAGCTAATTCTACAAATGATGTCCAACAAGTAGCAACAAGTCTTGCCAATGACGTAGACGGTATCTATATCCCAACAGACAACACATTCGCAAGTGCAGCAAGCGTGGTTGGCGAAGTAGCCAAAGAGACAAAAACACCAGTGGTTGCAGGTTCTGTCGATCAAGTCAAAGAAGGCGGATTAGCAACTGTCGGGATCGATTACGAACATCTTGGTCAACAAACAGGTGCTATGGCTGCAAAAATCTTAGACGGTGACAAAACACCTGCAGACTTGCCAGTAGAAAGTCCAAAAGATCCAGAACTTTACATCAACAAAGACATGGCCGAAGCTCTTGGAATCGACCCTGACAGTATCAAATTAGAGAAATAAAAGGAGATCATTTTATGAATATACTTTCACTTTTGCTTTCATCCACTTCTCAAGGTGTGCTTTGGGCACTCTTGGCAATCGGGGTGTACTTGACTTATAGGATTTTAGATATTGCGGATCTGACTGCTGAAGGAAGTTTTCCTTTAGGTGCAGGGATCGCAGCTATCAGTATTACCAATGGGATATCCCCTCTTTTGGCAAGTCTGCTTGGATTTGTCGGCGGCATGGGTGCGGGTCTGATTACCGGCTTGCTGCATACGAAATTAAAGATTCCTGCTTTGTTAGCAGGGATCATCACGATGACAGGTTTGTATTCTATTACTTCCCGCATCATGAAGGCACCAAATATACCTTTGCTTGGTCAAGAAACGATTTTCACATGGGTCCAAGATTTCGGAATGACAAAAAACAATGCTGTAATGGTCGTTGGTTTGATTTTTGCACTTATTGTGATCGGCTTGCTTTTTGCATTCTTCCGTACAGAAATTGGTCTTGCGATGCGCGCGACTGGTGATAATTTAGCAATGAGTGAAGCAAACGGCATCAACACAGACAACATGAAAATCGTCGGCTACATGCTTTCAAACGGCTGTATCGCTCTTTCCGGCGCACTTTTAGCACAAAACAACGGCTTCGCGGATCTGAATTCTGGTATTGGTACAATCGTTATCGGACTTGCTTCAATCATCGTCGCTGAAGTGTTATTCAGAAATCAACCGCTTTTGATTCGTTTACTGACGATCGTTCTTGGTGCAATCATTTACCGTTTCATTCTAGCGCTTGTTTTCGAAATGAATGTTGAACCAAGTGATTCAAAACTTGCTTCTGCTATCGTCTTAGTTATCTGCCTTTCTTTGCCGCAGGTCCAAGACAAATTGAAACTAAAAAGACCGAAACGATCAAAGGAGGTTTAATTGATGGAACCAGTATTGAAAATCGAGAATCTGCACCATTATTTTGAAAAAGGAACCGTGAATGAAAACCACGTACTTAGAGGCATCAACCTAACGATCAATCCAGGTGATTTCATCACGATCATCGGCGGGAACGGCGCTGGTAAATCCACACTTTTGAACAGTATCGCTGGTACTTTCCCAATCAAAGAAGGACATATTTATTTACAAGACCAGGAAATCTCTAAAAAATCAGTTGTCTCTCGGTCAAAAAAAATCAGCCGTGTTTTCCAAGACCCTAAAATGGGGACAGCGGTTCGACTAACTGTAGAAGAAAACTTAGCTTTGGCCATGAAACGCGGAAAAAAACGCGGCTTCTTCTCTGGCGTAAAAGCAAAAGACCGCGACTTTTTCAAAGAACAGCTTGCGCACTTGAATCTTGGTTTAGAAAATCGGATGCGTACAGAAATCGGTCTGTTATCTGGCGGTCAGCGCCAAGCAATTACTTTGTTGATGGCAACACTTCAGCGTCCAGAATTGATTTTGCTGGATGAACATACAGCAGCTCTTGACCCTGCTACTTCTAAAACAGTTATGGAACTGACAGAAAAATTGATCAACGAACAGCAATTGACTGCATTCATGGTCACTCATGATATGGAAGACGCAATTCGTTACGGGAATCGTCTGATCATGCTTCACCAAGGACAAATCGTCGTTGACATCAAAAATGAAGAAAAACAACAATTGACTGTACCGGAACTCTTGGATATGTTCAAGAGAAACAGCGGCTCTGCTCTCAAAGACGATCAAGTGCTGTTAGGCTAAAACAGGAAGCCAGCATTTTTTATAAAAAAGTTTCACTAACGAAAACATCTTTGACCTTCTTTTTTGGTCCAAGATGTTTTCTTTGTTTTATCTGCTTGTTTTTATTGCTAAAATAGACGAGAAAGGAGCTTGATTCCATGACTACAAAAGAAAAAGTACTTCAATTACTGAAACAGTCTCCCGATTTTCTTTCAGGTGAAAAAATAGCACAACAACTTCAACTTTCCCGCACCAGTGTTTGGAAAGCGATAAAAGAACTTGAAAAAGCAGGATACCAGTTTGAACATGGCGCAAAAGGCTACCGCTACTTGCCTTCAGATGTTTTAGACGAAAAAGAAATACTGCATGCTTTACAACAATCGATCCCCGATTTAAAAGTCAATGTCGTCAGCACTTCTGAATCAACCATGAAAGACGCAAAATTAGCAGCAGCACAAGGAGAAGATTCCCCTGTATTATTTGCTGCAGATATGCAGGAACAAGCCCGCGGACGATTCGGACGACCTTTCTATGCAGAGCCTGGTCGAGGGATTTATATGAGCTTGCTCCTTCATCCAGACAAACATTTTGATGAACTGCCGCAATACACGATCATAGCGGCCAGCGCTTGTGCCAAAGCTATTGAAGAACTGACAGGAAAACCAACAGCCATCAAATGGGTCAACGATATTTATATGGACGGAAAAAAGGTCTGCGGCATTCTTTCTGAAGCTGTCAGCGATATGGAATCGGGCAGGATCAGCCATATCATCATCGGAATGGGCATCAACTTTTCTTTACCTCAAGAAGGCTTTCCAGCAGAAATCAGCGAAAAAGCAACTTCGATTTTCCCAGATGGTCAGCCGACGATCACCCGCAACCAATTGATTATCCAAATCTGGAAAGAACTCTTCACGTATCTTTCCCAAAACAAGAATGATTTTCTTTCTTTCTATCGAGAAAAATCGTTTGTCCTTGGCAAAAAAGTAAGTTTCACCCAAAAAGGCGAAACGTATACAGGAACTGCGGAATCCATCAACGAAAAAGGCGAATTGCTCGTTCAAACAGAACAAGAAATGATGACCTTATCTTCTGGGGAAATCAGTCTAAAATCCATCGAAAATCATCCGCATCTGACAAAAGAATAATGTTATCACCAAAATAAGACACTGGATCTATGGGGGGCACAGATCCAGTGTCTTATTTTGTTCTTATCTGTAGTGCTGCTGTACGGCTTATGCAACAAACTTCCCCAAGCTGCTGCATAAGCTGAGTACAGTATAAGCAGTCTCTATTTTATCCATATTTTTCTCTATGTGCTTTTCGTTGTTAACTATGTGCTTTTTATGGAGTGTTCTTCTTTGTTAAGAAGTAATTTGAGAGTAAATATGGTAGGACTTATTGGTTTCGAGTAGGCGCGATATTGATTGAACCAATATAACCACCTCGATAATTTTCAATAATAATCAACGGATTTGTTTCATCTTCTGCTACAGTGAACGTTTGGGTGATATAAGAATAACCTTTATCTCCCGGCGTAGCATTTGCAAGTGTCGTATTGAAAATTTCTCGACTGTCATTACTTGATGGCTCTGCTTTCAAAGACAACTTCACATGATGACTCTCTAAATTTCCAGCAGTCATAGGTTTGAAGTAAATCGTTGCACGATATTCTTTCCCAGCAACTAGCGCTTCTTCATTCGTAAAATGTTTAAAAATACTTGCATGTTGATCAGCAAAGAATGTGTAATCTCCAACCAAAGCTCTGTCTGGATCTTTTACTAGTTCGATATCTTCACCAGAAAACATTTTCCAACCGTCAGGAATTCCATTCGGCCAAGTTTCCTTAATATTAACTTTGACGTTGATCGTTTTACGCGTCTCCTCATTGAAGCTGTTTTGAACTCGATATGTAACCGTATAGTTTCCAGGAATAGATGTATCCACATTGTTTTCTTCCACAATAATTTGATCTGTGATATCACCGTCTACTTTGTCTATAGCTTTCAAACCGATTCGACTGTCGAATGGATCAAATTCATCATATTGATTGATTTCTATGTCATTTGCGAAAAGCTCTGGTGCTTCAAAGGTTGCATCAAAATGATTGATTCGAACTTCATGAACATTCGTATTAGCTCCCGTTGCTGCACTGATTGTGAAGAAATAACGTTCATTTTTGTTCACGTTTGCATTATTAAGTATCCAAGTTTTCCCTTCATAATTTGCAGTAAATGTATTTGTTGAACTGTTCCAATGGATTCTTAAATTCTTAAATGTGCTTCCCGCATGAGGACGTTCTATTGACTGCATTGGCGCTAACGCTGTTAGATGGGCTGAGCTTTGATCTGTGGAAACGAACCCAGCATGTGGTCCATTCATAGTATTATGCCCAAAAGATGGATCTCTATCAGCTGGGGCTTGCCAAAAAGTATCTAATTCGAACCTAATACCGTTCTTCAATCCCTTAATCCCAATACCACCGCCATGAACACCGATTGCACCAATCCCACTTTGATGGAATGCAATACCAATGCCGTCAGCTCCATTCGAGTTATTTCCTAAAAAAATATCCGCATCTAGCTCAAAATCATGGTTCATGTCGAGGGATTTAACACCAGTAATCGTACCAGCTTGCCACTGCTGTGCTTCTGTTAATCGAGCTGTCTGCCTGTCTACTTGCTGTGCATGTCCGTTTAACGAAAACAAGTCTCTTAAATCAAAATCGATATTTTTATCTTCTTTCACTTGTTCCGTTTTTTGAGTGATGTTCATCAAAGATTCCTCAGCATCTACTTCATTAGCCAAAAATGTACTCGTTATCCCCGACAGAAACAAAGTTGATAATAAAATACTTGTTGCTAATTTTCTTTTCATACTCTTCCTCCCTATGATTGGAATTACACTACTATCGACATATTTTTATTCTACAGACGTATAGGCAGCTCCCCTTCCTCAGTTACATATACAAGCATAAACGATATAATATTATCTCTATTACTTTGTATGCGATTACAACATTTAAAAAAGCCAAAATACCACACAGGCATCTTAGCTTAGTAAATAATTGCTATTCAAACATATTCAGCCCTTTTCCTGATTGCGATAAAAACGCAATTGATTAAAAGGAGAAAGATAAACCACTTTCATATTGAATTTTTTCACCACGATACTTCGAACCATAAATTTATCTTCACTCGTCAATTCCCTTCCGATTTGTTCCTCAATATCCTTAAATGAAAAATGCTTTTTCTTTTTGAGCAGCTTTTTGATGATATCGATTGCCGCTCGTTTCGATAAGGTATACGTCTCTCTTTTCAACAGAATTCTCCTCGGTTCATTTTTAGTTCTACCTCAAGTATAGTGCGAATTATATCATGAGATAATTCCGACTTCGGAACGATAATTTCGAAAAGAAAAAATTAACGATATAACGAAGAAAAAGCCTTATTTATCAACTATTTCAGCCAAAACAATTATTTTTTTATTTTGCAAAAACCGAACGCAAAAGAAAATGGGTAGACGACACTCGACGGGAATTAGCAGCGAAACAATTACCGAATCAAGTCATACAGAAAAGGAAAAGCTCTCCAGAACGCTGATTTTTCATGGTCATAACTTATGCTTTAAATGCAGACTGAACGTTTGAAACGTTCAGTCTTTTTCATGCAAAAACACCACGTGAAGTCGTCCCATGACTTCACGTGGTGTTTGTTTTGTATCTTAAGGAAGTATCTCAAAGCGATAATGGATATCCAAACCTAATCGGATCGCTTCACCATATTCACCAAAGTAATTTCCACCAATCGTAAATTGTGCAGATCGGCTTGGTAATAAGTTGGCAAGAAGCTGATTCGATGTATTTTCGTGCAGGCCTACAGTTGTTGCACCTGTTTCCATCACTAATCTTACGGCATTACTCGTACCAGTTGGCTCATTGGCCGTAGAATCAAGCAGAGCAAGCTGATTATCGTTGGCCGTCACATCAACCTTATGGATATTCACGCGCACCTCACGCTCACTGTTATTCTCGATCGTGTATACTGGCGACACCACTTTGCCTTCATAAAGATCCGTCGAGCCGAAAACCATCTCTTTAGGCAAGTTCACATCGATCAATGAGGCATTGCTTGTTACGTCGAAGTCTACAGTATACTCATACATAGCTTCCTTTCCGCTTGCTAATGTTTCAGCAACACGAATGACTCCTGGAGACTTTCCAGGACGCGTAACATCTGGTAACTCAGCAAAATCAACCACACGCATATTTGGCAAATTCGAAATATCGATAAATTCTGCCACTCGATTCTGCAATTCTGCTTCAGACGTATTCATCTCGATTTCATGCTCTGTCGTCACTGCTCGATTGATACTCAACGGACGATAACCAGACGGCGTTACTTCATAGTAAACCTCGCCGCCATGATTCACGAATTGATCATTTACACGCAGAACATTTTTATCAGCTTCAGCGACCCATGTGCGAATGACATCGCCATAATTGACTGATCTTGTGCCCCATATATTTGCCACGGACCTAAAAGAATCCCCTTGAACTGTGATAGAAAAATTACCTGCGTTATTAGATAGTGTCGTATTGAGACTATTTCCCATATCAAACCAATTTAATCGATAATAGGGAACACCCTGATAACTCCGATGAATCATAGTATTAGCAGCACCATTTCCAAATGCATTGGTAATTCTGGGCTGGGCGCCATGGTGGATAGTAAAAGCAGCGACTGTTTGTGTATTCAGATCATTATCCCCACCAAAAACAATGCTGTCGCCCCATTCTACAACGATTGGCAGCTCCACTTCTACAGGAGGAATCCCTTCTCCTGTATAACTAACACGAATCCTTGGTCTATTTTGCGGAGTACCTGCTATTGCAGTATTAAAGAAATTGTTCCTAATAAATGTAACGTCATATTGATCCGATGTTAAAATCTGATCCCCCATTGTCACTTCAAGATAGGGATTGAAATCCATCGCTTCCACTTCAGCAGTCGGTGTTCCCAAAAGTACTGGAATGTTTTCAACACTTACGTTAAGAGGAGCCAGGACATTGATGGTAACAGTGTAATCGTATTGAACGATTCTTCCTGTACTTAATGTTTCTTCGACTCTGATTTCAGCTTCTAAAGGTCCAGGACTTGTAGTCCACGGCAGTCGTGAAAAGCCAACCACTCGTACATTTGGCAGATGGGAGACATCAATGAATTCATTGATTCTATTTCGTAATTCTTCTGAAGAAGTATTTAACATAACATTTTGTTCTTTGGTAATTGCTCGATTGATATTCAATGGACGATAACCAGATGGCGTTATTTCATAGTACACTTCGCCGCCATGATTCACGAATTGATCATTTACGCGCAGAACGTTCATTGTAGGAACTGCAACCCATGTACGAACGACATCGCCATAAGCTACTGTTCGATTTGGCCATCGTTCTAATACCACACTTCTCAGCTCTTGCCCCGTTGCTGATGCACTGTGGTCTCTCTGGGAACTAGATAAATTTCGGCTCGTATGACCTGTCATAGAAAATAAGCTGAAGTTATAGTACTCTCCCCAAAAATTTCGGTTGATAATTTCCGAGCTCCCACGATTACCAAATGCTGCAGTTATTCGTGGTGATGTACCATGATGTAAAGTAAATGCTGCAGATGTGCTTTCTGTCAATTCCTCTCTGCCGCCAAAAACCACACTATTACCCCACTCTACGATGATTGGCAGATCCAATTCCACAGGTGCTGCAGAAGGATGGCTAACTCGGATTCTTGGTTTAATGTTAAGTTCACCTACTGTAATCGCATTGGAAGCTTCGCTGATAAAACTCAATTCATATTGATCAGGAGCCAAAGTTGTTCCGCCTAATGTGACGTCTAGAAACGGTGACAAATCCATATTTCGGATATCATCCATTGTTGTTCCAAGTACTACAGGGATAGTTTCAGCACGTACATTAAGCGAAGCTGTAATATTGAACGAAACAGTATAATCATATTCAACTTGTCTTCCTGTGCTCAATGTTTCCGCCACTCTAATGATTCCTTCTTTTCGCCCAGTACTGGATGTGTCTGGCAAGCGCTCAAATCTAACCACACGCATATTTGGCAAATTCGATATATCGATGAATTCCGCCACTCGATTCTGCAATTCTGCTTCAGGCGTATTCATCTCGATTTCATGTTCTGTCGTCACTACCCGATTGATACTCAACGGACGATAGCCAGAAGGAGTTATTTCATAGTAAACTTCGCCGCCGTGATGGATGAACTGATCATTTTCACGTACACGCAAAGCATTCATTTCAGAAAGCACAACCCAAGTGCGAACGACATCGCCGTAATTGACTGACCTTGTGTTCCAGCGCGATACTACGGATCTTTGCTCCTCTCCTCGCACTTCAATAGACTGATCCCCTGCGTTATTCGTTAATAATAAGTCGGAGCCAGCGCTCATATCGAACCAATTAAATCGGTAATATGGAACTCCGCGGTAACTTGTATGCACAGATCCAACAGTAGGGCCGACCCCGATAGCTGATGTAATTTTCGGATTGTTTCCATGATGCAGTGTAAAAGCAGCAACCGATTGTGAAACGCCAATAGCGCCACCAAAAACCACACTATCGCTCCATTCTACCTCGATTGGCAGATCCAATTCCACAGGTGCTGCAGAAGGATGGCTAACTCGGATTCTTGGTCTAGTTGATGCTTGTCCTACAACATTCGTATCGAGAGTGTCCCTTACAATACTCACGTTATATTCATTAGGTATCAATGTTCGTCCATCAAGTTTGACTTCTAAAAACGGTCCCAGGTTCATAGCTCGAATATCATCGATTGTTGTTCCCAATGGTACTGAAACAGGTATGGCATTTGCCTCAAGAGTAGGAGCTATGTCATCGTTAATCGTTAAAGTTCCCAGAATCTCACCTGCTCCAGCTGGGTTGCCATTAAATACATCCTGTTCATTACCAAGTCGGATAGGTGCATGCGGATAAGTCGGATGATACGACGTAACTGTAGCACCTAACGCTACACGCATACTTTTAAATAGGGTACGCACCGGGGGACGACTAGAATCCCAAGTACCTGTCCTTTCAAGATTCACTGTGAAAGTCATCGTATGGCCATTTCTTGTAAGCGAAGTATTTGCTTGGATTCCGCTATTCGCTAGATTACCATCAAGTTGGCTCATACTTGCGAATGGAGTATCCATAGAAAAAATCCCACTATACCTTGGATGATCGCCATAATAAATATGGGTAAACCAAGGCGTAGGCAGATGGGTATTCCCAGCAATCTCTGCTACCCATGAATTATACCCTCCAGCATCAAAGAAAGAATGGGTAGGAAAAGTGATAGAACGAGTAGCTGTTGCACCAATGTTTGTACCCAAGTCTATACTCGAAATACTTTCAAAAGCACGTCTTAGAACCCCCTCGATATATGTTCTTGCTGCATAATCTCTTTTGAGTCCGCGAAGACGGGCATTTAAAAAATAATCAGCACGCGGAGATGGCCCCTCAATGACTTCTTGTAAAATCCCATCCGCATCTGGCAAATTCTCTGGAATCGGCGGCGGCAGTACTTCTGGTTCCTCTTCGACTACGGGCTCTTCTTCGATTACCGGCGTTTCAACAATCGGTTCTTCTTCGGCAGATGATTCTTCTGCTGGCGGCGGTTCCGGGACAGGCTCAGCAGAAGCTGGCACTTCCTCTTCCACAGTTTCTGCTGGATTCGCCTCAGTTGTCTGCTCTATTTCTTCTGTTTGCGGAGCCGCTGCAGGTTCTTCTGTCTGAACGAATGCTATATTATCATCCATGTATGCGATGGTTGGACTGAAACTCGAGCAGAGCAGGGCACCCACACATAGCAATTTCAATAATCTCATCTTTTTCTCCCTCTTGTTTTTACTGTTATTCTTTTTTGTATTGTGTCGTTTAAATAACCCATTGAACACCCGTACTAACTTCAAAAACAATACAGGTTCTCTTTATTTTGTATGATAAACGGATTTGAGTTTCTTTCGCATGAACAGCACAAAAACGATGAGCAAAAGAACGCCGCCTGCTGCAGCAATCCAAGGATTGATTGCAGCATTTGTTTGAGGAAGATTTTGACTGATATTGGCTAATTCTCTTTCTTCAGAGGACGTTTCTGTACTTGGATTTCCTTCTGTACTTGGTGTCTCTTCTGTATCAGGTGTTTCCTCCGGTGCAGTCGTTTCTTCCGTTGGCGGTGCGGATTCTTCCGGTTCAGACGACGGAACCGTTTGTACACCGATTTGTCCAGTGACTTCAACATTACTGGTTGTTCCATAAACGATACCGGTTGTTAGACTGAGCAAACTAATGAATGTTATGAACGGTACCCATAAAAAAGTTTTTTTCATCTCTACACCCCTACAGCTTCAAATCGTAAAACCAGTTCGTATCGCGGACGAATCGGTGCACCAAATTCGAACCCTTCTCCGACATTTCCAGAAAACGAAAACTCGGTGACATCATTTTGATTCGGCATCAATGTCAGTTCAGTTGGAAAAGTTGGCGCAGCGGAAGGATGGACTAAAGATAAGGTCTGCCCAACCGTATCGTTCTCCATGTTCAACGTCAGATCTGGAAGCTTGTCCGCATCTGTTCCTTTTCTAAAGTCACCCACTGAGACCCGCACACCAGCTGCTGATCGATTCTCGATCCTGTAAACAGGCGAAACGATTCTTCCGCCTGTCTTATCTGTCTGTCCAAACAAAACTCTGGCAGGGATCATCACATCAATCCAATCTTTTGGGTCAGTCGGGCCAGGTCCCGGACCAGGATTTGTCGGGTCCCATTCGCTAAATGTCCCTTCTGCCGGAACGACCGCCTGTTCCTCTCCTTGTATTGATTGTGAAGGTGTATTTGGATCAACCTCGCCAGGTGTCCAAACATTTCCATGCGCTGCTGCAGTCCCGATCCCAGCGCTTCCTAAAACAAATAATACTGACATAAAAATGTTGTTTAATCGTTTCATTTTCTCCTCCTTGTTCCTTTTTTATCCATCAAATCGGCCGCTGACAGTTAGATTCCCCACAACAGAAGAGGTTCCGACCACGTTCATTTCTTCGTCGTAAAATCTTACAGTGCTGACTGTTTTATAAGAACCTTCATCCACTTCCCGCAGCAATCTCCCTTCGCTGACATAGTGCCGCGGCTGGATCACACCGGACTCATAGATTTTCTGATCCTCTCCTTCAATATAGGTCACCACTTCCATCGCATAGTCATTGCTGGGCGGATTCTGGATATTCACTGCCCCGATTTCTTCCTCTGTACTGAAACGCATTGAGGTATCTAACCGTAAACGAATATAGTCGCCATCCGCTTGTTCTTGTAAAAAACGAAGCAATTCATCTTCTGACATCTCCTTGATAAAAGAAGTATCCGCATAATCTAGATTGGCGACGAGCTCAGGTTCTTTTTGAAAATACTGGTATGTAAAAAAAGCAATCAGCACGGCTAAAATCGCTGCTGCTGACAAAATGGTCTTTTTCTGTTTTTTCGTTTTCAAGTCCTCTCCCTCCTATCTTTCATTTTGTTAAAATCGAGCGATCAAAAAGCGGTGAACAGCTGTGGCAACTCTCAATTTCCTGCTTGCTTTCCCCCACAGACATGCGAGCAGAAAAGCGCTGCGCAGCTTGGCACGACGCTTATCTAAACTTTATCAGCTTTTAGGCGGGCAGCTGTGGCGACTTTTTCTTTTTTTCGAAAAAGTTGCTGGTCAAAAAAATGCAAAAAAAAAAGACATTGAAAAAAATTTTCTCAATGTCTTTGCGTATTCTATTAAAAAGCGAGTCAAATCGTTGGTTTTAATTTTCCCGATCCAAGATTTGTTTCGTCAAAGTAATCAGGTTTTCTCTGGTTCCTGATGTGTTTTCTGGTAATTTCGCCAAGTCTTTTAAGGCTTTTTCTGTATATTCAGCGGCTAATTTTTTAGCATAAGCGACACCGCCGGAAGTATTGACGATTTCTTGGACGGTCTCTACATCTTCGTTTGTCATGTCTGCTTTCTTCATTAAATAAGGAAGTAATTTTTCTTTTTCATGCTGCAAACTATAAATCAGCGGCAAAGAATATACACCTTGGCGCATGTCTTCCAACACTGGTTTGCCGATGTCACCGCTTTGTTTTGTATAATCTAGGATATCATCGATGATTTGGAAAGCCATACCGATTTTATGTCCGATGTCTCCTGATTTTTTCGCAAAACGTTCTGTTGATCCACTTTCATAAGCGCCGACAAAGCAGCTCAGTTGGAATAATTCTGCTGTTTTCCCAGAAATATTGTTCAAGTATTCGTCTACGCTTAATTCTGTATCATAGCGGTCATCCATTTGTCCCAGCTCGCCATTCAGGACTTTTTCCATACTGCGGGAATTCAATTGGAGACTTTTGAGAGAAGTAGAATAATCCGAAAGCAATTTGAAACAGCAAACAAAGAGATAATCTCCTGCATACACAGAGACGCTATTCCCAAATTGGCTGCGGATATTCGGTTTTCCGCGGCGCAAGTCTGCTTCGTCCACGATATCATCATGAATCAGCGTTGCAGTGTGCAGCATCTCAATGGAAGCAGCTAATGCGACTGCTTTTTTACGGTTTTTTTCTGGTCCAAATTGTGAGAACAGCAACTGATATGCTGGTCGCAAGAGCTTTCCGCCTGCATGGATCGTTTCTTTGATTGCTTGCTCCACTGGCTTATTTTTCAAATGGATCGAATCTTCCATTTGCTGGAGCGTCTCCGCCAGCTCATTGACAAGACTTGGGTACTGTTCCCACATTGGGTGTAGCTGTAGCTTCATAAACAAACTCCTTGTACAACTTATTTTTTAAGAAAAGCAGAACGCCATTGCTGTTTGTTCTTGCTGTGCTGTTCGTAATCTTGCTGGAATCGTTGCAGTGTATGGACATGGCGCAAAAGATAATTCGCAGCGATTCCGATAGCAAATCCTGACAAGATGCCTAGGAAAGATAAAATCGGCAAGTACAGCATCACCGTCCAAGATTGTGCAATCAAAGATGCCATCGCAAGCTGCCCGACATTATGCATAAAGCCGCCTGTCGCGCTGATCCCGATGATACTGACTCTTTTCGGCCCCAGTTGTTTAACTAAGAGCATCCCGAAATAACTAAGTAATGAACCGCTCATACTATAAAGAAAAGTTGAGATCGTTCCGCCTAGAAGTGTGGTCAAAATCAAACGCAGCCACAGCAGGAAGAAACTGTCTCTTTTTCTCATCGTAAAAATAGCAATCAGTGTAATCAAATTCGCCAAACCTAACTTTGCACCTGGCGCAAAAGCAAATGGATAAGGAATCATATTCTCAATCAGACCGATTACCACGCCTTGCGCTACCAGCAAAGAAATATAAATCAATTTTTGTAGTCTGCTCATAAGTGGTCAGATCAATAAATCAATTGATCTCCTTCACTCCCATCTGCGGATCGAACTTCGATCACTAATTTGTGCGGCAGACAAACGATCGTCTCGCCATTGTCTTCTGCCCAGCCTCGGCGGACGCAAACTTGATCCGAACAGTCGGCTTCGCTGATCCTGATTTTGTCGCCGCTGACCTCGATTACGTTATAATCTCCGTGAGCATCTGTGTATTCATATGTATAACTTTTTTGACCTTCTTTTAAAGAAAAAGTTTTGATTTCTTGACCGTCTACTCGTAAGACAGCTTCTTTTTCCGCAGAGGCGCCTTGCTGTTGGATACTGTATACCACGATTGGTGCAAACGAAAAAAGGATCAACAGAAAAACAATGACAAAATCCCAAGGTTTGAATAAACTTTTCTGGACAAAATCTTTCAGCATTTTGGTTCCCCTTTCTCGAAGCAAGTATCCTCATTTTAGCATAGGTGAAGGGGTTTCGAAAGAGATGTTTCGCTTTAAGAAGCAAGAATAAAAATAAAAATCGGATTGGTTTGTTTTTTGTTTATTGGACTTGTTGTTAAAATTATTCTCCTAATTCTTATGCACAAAAAAAGTCCGCAGCTTGAAGCTGCGGGACTGATTATCGTTTCTATGTTCTTATTGTCTCTTTTATTCTTCTGCAATATTTTTTGCCAAAAAATAAGCCGTCTGCAACAGAACGCTGCAGACGGCTTAGATAATTTTGTATTATTTTTTTGTGATGGGCTGCTTATTTTTTACTTATCGCCATATCTAGCTTTTGGCTTCCCATACCACCAGCTGCCGATTGTTTTTTGCAACCATGGGATTACCCAGCGGTCTAAACCAAGGGCACGTCCTGAACCATTCATCAAAGCAAATGCTACAAAGATGAACCAGATGTTTACCCAGTAGAACATACCTGACAGACAGAAAGTGATGACCAAGACGATTGTTGTTGCACTACATAACCATGTAAATAAACCAGCAATCAATGCAAGAGCTAAAGCAATCTCAAAGAATACCATGAATTTTTGGAAGAACATCGCAACGTCATTATTTGGCATGATCACTTTCATAATGTTGTTGAACCAATCCGGTGTCTTTTCGATAACTGCCATTGGATCTTCACCATACGCATAGCTTAATCCAAAGTGAGCAGCTTGTGTCGTTGCTTCAGTTGATGCTGCGCCAGCTCCAGAAGCTGCTGTTGTTGCGTCACTGCCGGCTGCAGAAGCGCCACTTGCAACATCTGCTACATTGTAATCCCAAGTCCAAGGAAAAACACTGTTACCTGTAAACCATGAACCATCGCCAAACCAAGTGCTTGGTTTCAACACTTCACCATTACCAACGATTTTCTTGAAGGCTTCGATGAACCAAACTAAACCGTAGAAAATACGTAACGGTACGCTCCATAAGACATTTCCGTAACGAGAAGAATGGCCTCGAGTCACGTTGCGGTCGTCTTTGATATGGAAAAACTCGTGCATCATATATTGGAACATATAGTAGCCGGAACGAATATCGAAGAAATATTTCAAGTTCACGATATGTTTCATTACAATTGCTAAAAATCCGCTTAAATGAATCTTATCAAACAGGTTGGCTACGCCCCATTTTGCTCCGATAGAAACCATAAATCCTTGATAATTGCCTTTGAATTTATGTTTTTCTCCGCCTTTGATCGTCGCAACGATATTTGCTGCTGCTGTGTGTCCAGTTTGTTCCGCTGCTTGGACGATTTGCGGTGTTGGTGTATCAGGAAATTCTTCATAGAAAACAAGGTCTCCGATAATATAGATATCTTTATCCTCATATCCTTTTGCTTGCATGAATTCATTTGCTACAAGACGTTGGCCGCGTGCTACTTCTAATCCAAAGTCTGCTGCATCTGTCGTTCCTTTGACACCAGCTGTCCAAATCAATGTGTGAGTTGGGATCTTGCGTCCGTCTTTTAATTTGATGTGATCAGGCGCAACTTCAACGATTGGCGCGTTCAACAATAGTTCTACTTGTTTTTTCGCTAAGTAGCGTTCTGCTTTCGCTGCATCGTTACGTCCTAACATGTTCAAGATCGTTGGCATTGCTTCAACGACCATCAATGTGATTTCGCTTGGATCAAGTTTGTAGTCTTTTGCCAAACGTTCTTTCCAATCGATCAGTTCACCGATCATCTCGATCCCTGTAAAACCAGAACCGCAGACAACGAAAGTCAACATTGCTTTTCTTAATTCATCATTTGGTTCGATAGCTGCTTTTGCAACAGTTAATTCGATATGTTTGCGGATTTTCACTGCATCTTCGAATGACCAAAGAGTAAATCCGTTTTCTTTAACACCAGGAGTACCAAAGTCATTTGGTTCGCCCCCCATACCTAAAATCAAGTGATCGTAAGGGTAGCTTCCTAATTTTGTTTTGACGATTTTTTTGTCTTTGTCGATCCCGATCACAGTATCTGTCACCAAATCGACATTCTTTTTACGAGAAAATAATCGTTGTAAATCATATTGGATCGCTTCAGGCTCAACACGTCCTCCAGCAACCTCGTGTAATTCTGTCATCATAGTGTGATAAGAATGGCGATCAATCAAAGTAATCGTTACGTCTTCTTTTTTAAGTTTTTTTGCCAGGAATTTTGTAGCTGAAACACCGGCATACCCTGCACCTACAACGACAATGTTTTGCTTTGTCATTGATAATCCGCTCCTTATAAACATTTAAGTTTGATAATTAATACACAATCTCCATACATTATATATACAATAGGTACGTTTGTCTAACTCCTTTTTCTCTTTTTTGTTGTTTTTATTAAAATAAAGCCAGTGCGTTATTTTCACGAAACTTGCAGAAAAGAAAACGGTTTTATTATTACGCATGTTATTTTAGGAAAACGGTTGACTTATTACCTACTTTTATTACAATGTATAATGAATCACAAATTAAAATTGTGCGAACAAATTAGGAAATGGTGGGGTAAAAAATGAAAAAAAATCGTTTTGTTACTGGATTTGCTGTTTTAGCATTTTCAGCTTTAGTATTGGGAGCATGTGGTGCTGACAATAACAGCGGAGACTCAAGCAGCAGTGCAACTTCTGAATCATCTGCAGCACAAACATCTGAAAGTTCAACAGAAGCAACTGAAGCAAAAGTTGTTGCTGGTGCGCCTTTACAAGACGGCACATACAAACTTGAAGAAAAGAACTACTCAAACGGCTACCGTGCAGTATTTGAAATCACTGTAAAAGACGGTAAGATCGCTGAATCAAACTATGACAACATCAATGAAGACGGCAAGTCAAAAGTTGACGATGCTGACTACAACAAAAACATGAAGGATAAAGCTGGTACAAACCCAGAAGAATTTATCCCTGCATTGAACAAACAATTAGTTGAAACACAAAGCGCAGGCGACATCGAAGTTGTTACTGGTGCCACTCATTCAACTGAAAGCTTCCAAAACTATGCACAACAATTGATCCAAGCTGCACAAGCTGGAAACACTGAAACAATCGAAATCGACAATGGCGCTGACTTACAAGACGGCACATACACATTGGAAGAAAAAAATGACTCAAACGGCTATCACGTAAAATTTGAAATGACTGTTGCTGACGGCAAAGTGTCTGAATCAAACTTCGACTACTTGAATGCTGACGGCCAATCTAAAAAAGATGATGCTGACTACAACAAAAACATGAAAGCTAAAAGCGGTACAAGCCCAGAAACTTACATCCCAGAACTTAACGACGAACTTGTTAAAGCAATGGGTGAAGAAGACGGCTCACCTGCTGATGTTGAAGTTGTAACTGGTGCAACACACAGCTCACATTCATTCATCATCTACGCTCAACAATTGGTTAACGCTGCTGAAAAAGGCGATACAACACCAATCAAAGTTGACAACATCGTAACAGAATAAGCAATCGAAACGACGAGAGGCTGTGCGCTACATTTGCAGCCTCTTTTGCTATAAGTTTTATGTTAAGATATGAGAGAACGATCTCAAAATCTTTAACATTTAGAAGTGAAAAGAGGAAAGTTATGCGTAAAAAAGTTCTGCTACCTTTATTAGCAGCAGGAATGTCATTATTCATTTTAGGTGCATGTAATTCTACTGGTTCAAAAACAGCAGAAAGCACTGCCCCATCTGCAGAATTACGAAAAGAACCGTATGCTGAAGAACAGTTTTTGCTTGGTACGTATGTCCGAGTTCGTGTTTATGATGAAGGAAAAGAAGATGCCCTAGCACCTGCTTTTGCTCGTGTCAAAGAACTAGGCGATAAAATCACGATCAACCAATCAGGATCAGAGATCGATGAAGTCAACAAGCAAGCTGGGATCAAACCTGTTAAAGTCTCAGATGATGTCTACAGTCTTTTGAAAGAAGCGTATGAATACAGCAAAGATTCTCATGGCGGATTTGATATGGCGATCGGTGCCATCACACAGCTTTGGCGAATTGGCTTTGATGATGCGCGCAAACCATCTCAAGACGAAATCGATCAAGCATTGAAATTGGTCGACTATCACAAAATCGAGATGAATGATGAAGAAAAAACCATTTACTTAAAAGAAAAAGGCATGATCATCGACTTAGGTGCGATTGCAAAAGGCTATATCACAGATGAAGTAATCAAAGTCTTGAAAAAACATGGTGTTACAACTGCGATAGTTGATCTAGGCGGAAATGTCTATGTTCTTGGACACAGCCCTCGTGCGGAAAATGCCGATTGGAATGTCGGTATCCAAGATCCAAACCTTTCTAGAGGCTCTGTTTTAGGTACGATCAAAGAAAGCAATAAAACGCTTGTTACTTCTGGTATCTATGAACGTTATTTAGAAGTCGATGGTAAAAAATATCATCACTTGTTCGATCCAAAAACCGGCTATCCTTTTGATAATGATATTGCCAGTGTAACGATCATTACGAAACGTTCGATCGATGGCGATGGCCTATCCACTGCTGTCTTTTCTATGGGCGTCAAAAAAGGCTTAGAATATGTTGAAAACTTAGATAACGGTACGAACGCGATTTTCGTAACGAAAGAAGGAAAAGTTTATGTAACTGACCCTATCAAGGATGAATTCAAACTATCTGAGGATTCTACTTATACGATGGGCGACCGTTCAGAACTGAAATAGGAGCGAGAACATGACACTAAAACTTTTTTTGGAAGTCGTTGAACTTCGAACGAAAGTAGCTAGTGTATTTCCTTTTGCGATAGGGGTTTTATTCTCTATCGCTTTTTTTCATGAAGTACACTGGCTCGACACGCTGCTGTTTTTTGTCAGTATGCTGATTTTCGATTTGGCAACGACTGCAATCAACAACTATATGGATTTCCATAAAGCACATTCCGATGTCTATAAACAGCAGGAAAACGTGATTGGCCGAGAAAATCTTTCATCGAAGCTTGTGCGAAATATGATTTTTCTGATGTTAGCTTTTGTGCTGATTCTCGGATTGATTTTAGTTTCCCGCACAGGCTGGCTGACGCTGATTATTGGGGCGATCTGCTGTTTTATCGGTGTTTTTTATACATTTGGTCCGATTCCGCTGTCCCGAATGCCCTTGGGAGAGATTTTCAGCGGATTGACAATGGGATTTGGTATTTTCTTTTTAACTGTTTATATCAATACACATCGAGCAGATATTTTTGACCTTACAGTTTCTTTTGCAACAGGAAGATTTGTTTTGGAGGGAAACTTTTGGGCAGTTGCTGCGATTTTTTGGGCGTCTCTTCCTTTAGTATTTACGATTGCGAATATCATGTTGGCAAATAATTTAAGAGATCTGGATCGCGATATAGAAAATCATCGTTATACATTGGTGTTTTACATTGGACGTCCAGTTGGTGTTTTGTTATTCCAAGGTTTGATGTTGGCCTGTTATCCAGTAATTGTGCTTGGCTGGTTTGCAGGGATTTTTCACTGGCCTATCTTAGTTACTTTGCTGACATTGCCAAAAATCTATCAAAACTTGACCCAATTCAAACAAGATCTGCCTCACCCAAAAAGTTTCGGCTATGCGATCAAAAATATGATTTTATTTAATTCAAGTTATGTTCTTGGATTGTTGCTGATGATTTTATTTGGATAAAAAATGAACCCGCCGCGAGGAAAAATGCGGCGGGATTTTTGGATTTAGCGGATATTTCTCTGCTCTCTTCTGAGTAGCGGATGCCGCTCTTCTTTTGTAGCTTTTTTTGCGGAGAAAGTTGCTGCTGCTCGCTGACGGACTGCTTGTCGAGCTGCATTTAACCTTTGTCGGAGCGTTTTTTGCTCTTTATTTTTTTCCATGTCAGTTAATCGCTTAGGCAATAGTCTTTCTTTCCAAGCATTCTCCTCTCCATAGGTTTTCTCATACGCTTCCTTTAGTTTATCGACCTCACCTTTCGCTGCTTTAAAATCCAATTTGATATTGTCAATTGTTGCCAATTGATCATGAGGATCGTTTTCTTTGATATAGTCATAGACCTTTTTAATGGTTTCGTCATAGGAAGAAGAAGCTGTTTCAATGAAGCTTTTTTGCCAATAGTTTTTATCCCCAAATGTGTAATCTGATTTTGCTGCATCTTTTTTTACTTCAGAAACTATAAAATCAATTTGTTTGAGGGTACTTTTTTCAAGTTTTCGTTCACGTGATTTTGCTTTTTCTATTTTTTTGGTTACATCTTTAATTTTATTTTTGCTAAAAACGATATCGCGGCGAGTCGCAAAATATTCGGTTTCATACCCTGCTGCTTTGCTTAAGGAATCTAGGTATTTTACCATTGTCACTTGATAAACAGCCAGTTCGTTTTTGATTGTCTGAAGATCTTTATTAACAGAGATTGATTTACTTAAAGATGTACCCAGGCCTCGCATTTTTTCTATTATTGTATGGAATGAATCATGTCGTAGTGAGGAGATATCGTGCGATAATACCATTTCGGGGATACTATACAATATCTTGTTTATTCCCTCATCTTTTATCCCCCCCTCATGGTGCAGTCCCTCATGGCTTAGTAGAACTATTCTACTTTCCAAAAATTTCTTTATATCTGTTAAATCTTTTAGTTCTTTTTCTTCGGCTTTAGTCATAGCTCTTCTCCTTTGGCATTTGCTTCTTTTTAAGGCCTCTCTTGGCGCATAACTTGAGCTCTGCTTGGAAAATTTTGTTGTCTAACTGAGTTTACCAGCGTCCGCTGTAAGCCTGTCCGCTATATTGTCCAAAGACTGTTTCTTCCGTAGATCCTTCTGTACTGCCTCCCGATGTACTGGCTTGTCCCGTTTCCCCATTTGGTGCAAAGAACGAGTAAATGACAACCGAGACGACCACTAGCAGAATCATCCCCAGACCATACAACAGTCTTTTGCCTTGTTTCGTTTCTGTTAAATTTTTGAACATCGTTTTCCTCCTTTCCTCTAAATTTTTACCTCGTTACTCCATAGCCCACAATCGTGACATCATCCATTGAATAGGTGACTCGCCGAACATGTCCAGTGACGTTTCCTTCGATTGTTTGTATGATGGTACCACCAGTAAATTCGACAAAACCAACGCGATCTCGGGCAATGCCTCCGCCTGATAAATCGAAAAAGATCAAATCACCTGACTGAGGTTTGTACTCCTGATCATATGCAGGAACAAATTTCCCGCGTTCTTCAAACCATTCTTTCATATGCCGAACATTGATCGTTCGCGGTACTAAGTCTTGAGCAAGATAACCAGCTTCGTTCGCGACCCACGAAACAAAGGCACCGCTCCATTCAACTGTATGTTCAAGGCCTAGCCAACGCAGATATCTCGCCCCGCCTGCTGTCCCGATTTCTTCTCTGGCCGTTTCAATCAGCCGCCCCGAGTCCACCATGATATTTTGAGAAACCATAAGTTGATAAAACATGTTGCCATAATCAAAGCGCCAATTGAACCCGCGCATGGCAGCAACATGGTGATGGAAATCAACGATTCTTCGGTTACTTCTTCCTCGAGCATAGAGCCGCGCATGATCAAAGGTATGCGGAATCTCTTCTTCAATCAGCCAATCAAGATATCCTTCGCCAAAACTGTATGCTTGGACAGCAGCACGGTCACTTAGCTGATTTTCAGTGGTTTTTTGCAGCAATTGGGCAAGATGTGCGACGCCTCTTTCAATGGATTGATCAGGGGAGCTTATCTCTCGTCCTGTGGCTTCTCCTGCATTCATGATGTCTGGGCCATTAGTTGTGTTCCCATTACTTTCTATCCAAATCATCGAAAGAATGGCATTTTCGTACCCAGGAATATCGTTTCTTCTGACTTCTTGTTCGACTTTTCTTCGCCATTGTGTAACAGAGCTTGGTGCATTCAATAATTCGCCCCTTAGCTCCCCGCCGGAACGGAAATAACCTAATACAGTTACGTGGATATCTGTGCTTTTTCGCACCTACTTTTTCGAAATTAATAAAAAGATGAGCAGTAATAAATCCAAGGAATCCTCTTAATAAAACAGTTATTTTCTTAAGATGGTAAAAAACAGTGAACTAAAAATAAAAAGTTTATTTTTAGTTCACTGTTTAATAAATCCTGGAAGTAAATCAAGAGGAATACAGCAGCTTTTCAAGATTGCTCCAAAAAGAACGTGTTGGCACCTTCGATATTTTTAGGATTTCGGAAGAGACACGACTTGAATTGAGCGAAAGATCGGTTAACACAAGATCATATTGATTGATCAAATAATAATCTAAAGTGAAGATGTCTTCTTTATAGATATCGATTGTTTTGAAAAAAGGATATTTATTTAAAATTAGATTTTTATATAACAGTGACACCCCTGCTTCTTGGGAACTTAACACTAAAATCGATTTTTCTTTCAATTTAGGCTCTACTTGATACAGCAGCCTTTTTGAGGAAACCATTAGTTCCAGCAACAGTTCTTTGTATAGAAAGTCATTTTTTCGAATATGCGTCAGATTCGATATCACCAGTGCATTTTGATAGGCTTTCCAGATGCGCGGCCGTTCTTTTAGAATTTTGTTATAAAAAATATCTGTATAGCTTATCCTGAAAATCGTCAATTCTTTATAGAAATCGATAAAATTTGAAAAATAAACAATCTTCTCAGCGGTTGCAGGTTCTTCAATATCAAGCAAAAAATAAAACTGTTTGATAAGAAGGCCTATTTTTTGAAAAGTGTAGTTATCGATGTCTTTAGGATTCGCAAATAATAAACTGATATACGAACTCAAAATATTAGAAACATTTTTTTGATTTACTGCAAATTTATATTTTTGGTCCATTGTTGTACAAAAAACGGTATCTTCTTGGATCGTACTCAAGATCGATTGCACGACATGCGGTTTATCGATTAGATTTTCTTCCGGAATAAGATGATTGTTTCCGATACGAATGACCGAAGTAAAGATGTAATAGACAGCGTGGATCATCTTAGACGCACTAGAATTTGGATTTTCCTGTTTTTTCAAACAGCGTTTCAACATCTTATAAATAGTCTCAAAATGCGGCAAATCTTTTTCCTTATATATTTCTCTGAACATACTTGAGAAAAGTTTGCGGACCTGTATTTCATTCCCCGTTATCGTTACCTTTGTATCTATAGAGATTTTGACGTCTTTTTTTTCTTTGGCAAAGTACGTATTTATTTTTGCAATACTTCTCCGAACGCTTGTCTTGCTTAAAAATAGTTTTGCGGCAATATCAGATAAAGTCGGTTCTTCAATAAATGCACACTTTAATATCCGAATGTTCACAGATATATTGAGAATCTTGACGAAGATATCATCTAGATTCAAATGACCGGGCATCTTCAATGTCACCCCTTTGTATTGATCAATTTCTATATACGCCGGAAAACAAGTTGTATTGAAATTGTCGATATCTGTCACTATCGTTTTATCTGTCACCCCCAACTCTTTCGCTAAATCATTCGTATCTGAAACATCCATGCTTAACAAACACACTAATGCGATTTGCCTTTCTAATTGTTTTTCCAAAAATCCTATCATGATATGTTCTCCTTTCTAAATCAACCCTTTCATCTATCGTACAGTTATTTAGGTAAGTCCTTAGCCTCCTCTTTTTTTTCTATTCGGAAAAATTGATTTAGAAACAAGCGTTTTCTATGTTATAATTATAGGGTTTTTAAAAAACATAAATAATAACGTATATACAAGTTTTTAAAGTATGTAAGAACTAGCAAATAACCTTCATTTAATTACAGTATCATCTGATAGTCCATTTCCTTCAAAAAAGAAGGCGAATAAAAATAATAATATGCCATTGTATAAAAAACATAACGAAATTTCATTTCTAAGTCAAAACATATCCATCGAATTCAACAAAAAATCTTTAAATATAGCAATAAACACACTTATGCAAACAAATAAAATAAATTTTATAATAACTAAAATAAAAATAATTTCAGTAATTTTATATAGCAGAAACTTTTATTTCCAAAAATAGAATTATCTTTACCAATAACATAAAAATAAACAATTTTTTAATTAAAGCAGATATATCCAAATAAAAAAGCATAAATTAAATAACTTAATTATATTAATTTCAAGTTTATTAAATCACTCTAAATCGTTATTTTTAAACACAACATTTTGAATTTGAAATATTCCGACTATTTAATTGTTAAAAATCACTGTTATTTTCTTATTTTGCTCTCTTTTTTTGTTATCATTAAAATTGAATTTTGTTAATACTCAATACAAAATATGTGATTTACCTATTAAAAATGAGAAAATAAAAAATAAGAAAGTTTGAATATTAAAAAACAAAAAGGAAAGGAAGTGAATGGGCGTTTTGTTTCATTAAAGACAACTTTCTATCAACGCCCTCTAAATGACAAATGAAATGAGCATCCTCGAAAAATCTTCCGAGCGGCAGATAAGATTAGCGTTGTTGCTTAGTATGGACCATTGGAACGCCGACTCGCTAGCAGATAAGATTGGTGTCTCCAAAAAAACGCTGATGACTGATATCTCAGCATTCAACTTTTCCTATGCCCCTGCGTACATAACTGTTACTAAACATAGCCAAACCATTTTGAAATTACCTCCGCACTTGAATCTGGAAGATATTATTAAAAAAATATTGAATGAGTCGGCACATATCAATGTCCTGAAAATGATCTTCATGGAACAGCCTACTTTGACTGCTTTATCTAAAGCGCTGTACCTTAGTAAAGCTAGTATCCGCAGAATCATCATTCGCATCAATCATTACTTTCAGCATAAACAGCTGCCGATTACACTCAGTCTTGATCCAAATGTTCAGATAACTGGCGATGAAATATACATAAGACAATTTTTTTGCAGCATGTTTCGTGAACTTTATACACCTAAACAATTACCCTGTTTTGAGATGATTGCTACTCTTTTAAATCGTTATTTTAAAAAGAAAGAAAAAACGACAGAAATCACTACATACAAAAGGATTTTTGGCATTTACTATCTATTTACATCTATCATACGCATTGGACAAGGCCATTTAACAGCAGATTCTCAATCTCTTTCAAATTTTGAAAATATCGAGCTTTTTTATGAAATTGCCAAAAATAACACTGTTTTCAGTTCTACTGTACAAAAGAAATATAATTTCTGTGTAAATAGACAGACGATTTCAAATCTATTAAGTTCGAATATCCAGCTGTTATTTCTAGATGATATTCCTTGTTCAGAGAGTGATTTGCACCATTTAAAAGCTTTCACAGACTACTTTTATGCTTTGTTAGATATCCATGACTCTCTTACACCTGAACATATCAGTCAACTGCAACTCTTTATAACATTTTATAAAGAATTGCAGCTTTTCAAGACGTGTTATATCGAATTATTTTTTGATACGATTCTAAAAGATCATGTAGATATACTTCATAGTTACGAGAATAGTATTGTTAAGTTCGGCTTTTATACGATAAAGAAAAAACAGCTTCTCTATGAAGAACTGCTGCTCGAATTAATTACTTTGTCACCTGCATTATTAAATCGTCTCATTCCAAAAACAAAAATCGATACCGTGTTACTTCTTTCTTATCAAGAAAAAAGAGTTTCTTCTTTATATAAACAATTGCTGTTGAAAAAATTCCCTCGTCTTGACCGTATAGATATCTATACAGATAATGTGTTTACAGTTGATTATCGACTGCTTAATGATTATGACTTAGTGTTAACAGATGTTGAACTCGAAACTTCTAAATTAGCAACCAAAATTTTAAAGATCTCTAAAATACCAACGACCTCGTTTTGGAACAATCTAGAGATGCTTTTCCATACGTAAAAGACAAGAAATAAGACAAAAAAATGCCCTCAGTCAATGAACATAAAACTGAAGGGCATCTTTTTTTATTTTTTAGCGCATCGTTACGAACTCTTCTGCACCAGTTGGATGGATCGCTACTGTGTTATCAAAGTCTTTTTTAGTTGCGCCCATTTTGATTGCTACAGCGAATCCTTGCAGCATTTCATCAACGCCTACACCAATTGCGTGCAAGCCGATGATTTTTTCTTCTTCGCCTAAACAGATCAATTTCATTTCACATTTTTGACGATAGTCATTCAATGCAAAATACATTGGTGTAAAACGTGAACGATAGACTTTGATTTGGTCTTTGCCGTATTTTTCCAAAGCTGCTTCTTCCGTAATGCCGATTGTAGCAATTGGCGGATGCGTGAAAATAACCGTCGGAACCAAATCATAGTTCAAATGTTCTTCTGTTTTTCCATTGAATAGACGTTCAGATAATCGGCGGCCAGCAGCAATAGCAACTGGTGTCAAATCGAGTTTTCCAATGATATCTCCCACAGCAAAAATGTGCGGATCTGTTGTATTCTGGAATTTGTCTACTTTGATAAATCCGCGTTCATCCAAAGCAACATTAGTGTTTTCTAAATTCAATTTTTCTGTATTTGCGATTCTTCCGCCGGCAAATAAAACACTGTCTCCAGTCAATTCTTCACCATTTTCGAACGCCACTGTATAGCTGCCGTCTTCATTTTTTCTGATTTCTTTTGCGGTATGCTGTGCATAGGTTTTGATACCAGCTTCTTGATACATCTCGACCAAGTTATCTGACAACATTTTATCAAAGGTGCGTAGTGGACGTTCATTACGATAAGCCCACATCACTTCTCCGCCTAACCCATGGATAACACCTGAAAATTCAGCAGCGATATAGCCTGCCCCTAAGATGATCGTACGTTTAGGCAATTCAGTCATCTTGAAGAAACCGTCAGAATCTATTGCGTATTCACCGCCAGGAATCGTCATTTTACTTGGACGACCTCCAGTTGCAATTAGAATTTTTGGTGCAGTATATTGTTTGCCTTCTACTTCGATTGTTTGGCTGTCAACAAATGTTGCATAACCTTGGATCGCTTTGACACGATTGCTGTTCAATCCACGTTCGTAAGCTCCATGAAGAAAATCGATGTATTTTTCACGTCTGGAAACAAGACCAGCAAAATCGAAATCCTTGATCTCTGCGTTGATGCCATAGCTTGCTGCATCTCTTTCAATCGTTTCGATGATCGTACTTGCTTGCCACATCACTTTTTTCGGTACGCAGCCAACATTGACACAAGTACCACCTAAATATTTTGCTTCGACCAATAATACTTTTGCGCCATGCATTCCTGCGCGGTTGGCTGAAGCAATTCCTCCTGATCCTCCGCCAACGACTATATAATCATAAGTTTCCATTTTTTTCCTCCTCGTTTCACGGGTAAATGATATCAGAGATTTTATATGTAAATGCTATTAAAACGTACATTTTTTTTACATAACGAGCTGAGTCGCTCATGTGTTGCTCTGATGGTTTGGTATTTTTCAGCAAAACCTGATCTCTCAGTAATTTTCCACTGAAACTAGACAATAACTCAAAATTTTCCAAAAGTCTAGAAAGAGGATTTCAAAACGTTTTCTATATCTAATACATTCATGACCTCTATTCAAAAGGGATTCACAAAGCTGACTTTCGGCATTAAGTCAAAATCCGCTAAAACATGAAAAGTTATTTTAGTGGATTCTTCTTTACTGATTTGAACTGAACAGCTCGTTCACAACCTCTTTTATAAACGGTGTTCACAAAGCTAACTTTCGGCATTAAGCTTTTGCCAGCTAAAATATGGAAAGCTATTTTAGCTGGCAAAAGAGTCTTAACGCTCAAGTCATAACGCTTTGCTCACAACCTCTTTTTAATCCTTCAACTTACGGATCATATCTCCTGGTTTGACTGGCTGTGCAACTGGCATCGTCAATACCATCATTGGATTTGGAGCACGGTCGATTGATTCGCCATCTTCGTTATACATCACTTCTACTGTTTGATGGAAATGATTGAATCCTGGTCCATAAAATTCAATCGAATCGCCTACAGAAAACAGATTTCTTTGACGGATTGTTGCTATTTGTGTTTTTTCGTCATAGGCTAAAACTTCTCCGACAAATTTATAAACAGGGATTTTGCGGCGTGCACCGAAAAGCTGTTCATTTTCTGAAGGTGTATCATAGTAAAAACCTGTCGCTAATTCGCGTTGGGCTACTTTCCAAAGTTCATCGATCCACTCTTGTTTGCAGACATAGTTTTCAGGATCTTCCATATAGCTGTCTACGGCTGCTTTGTATACATTTGACACAGTTGAGACATAATGGATAGACTTCATTCTTCCTTCGATCTTGAAGCTGTCTACTCCGTTTTCAATCAATTCAGGAATGTGTTCGATCATTGCCATATCGACTGCGCTCATCGAATATTCTTCTTCCACTTCGCCTGATTTGGTCAAGCTTCGGCGTTCTTGTCCAAACGGCATATCGAATAGATCATATTTCCAGCGGCAAGATTGCGAACAGCCGCCTCGGTTAGCATCCCGCATAGACATGTGATTAGATAGTGTGCAGCGTCCAGAATAAGAAATACACATCGCTCCATGGATAAACGCTTCGATTTCGATATCTGTGTTTTTACGGATTTCTGCTACTTCTTCCATCGAAACTTCACGCGCTAAAACAACTCGTTCTAAACCTTCTTCTTTCCAAAATTCCAATGTTTCGTAGTTTGTTGCTGATGCTTGTGTCGATAAATGGATAGGCAAACCAGGCGCTTCTGTTGCACAAATCTCGATCAATGCTGGGTCAGAAACAATCACTGCTGAAATTCCAACATCACGCAAATTACGGAAAAATTCCCCTGCTCCTTCTTGGTTTCCCTCATGTGTGACCATATTTGCGGCAACATAGACTTTTGCATTGTGTGCTTTGGCAAATGCCACACCTTCTGCCATTTCTTCATAGGAGAAGTTTCCCGCACGGCTTCGCAAACCATAGGCATTCCCGCCGATATAAACAGCGTCCGCACCATAATGGATCGCTGTCTTCAATTTTTCCAGTGTTCCAGCTGGAGCTAGGACTTCTGGACGTTTTAATTTTTTCTTTTCAGTAATCATTCATCCTGTACTCCTTTACTTGATTGCTTCAGGATCTAGGTAAAAGAATCCTGTATCTAATTCTCGATTTTCAGGGTGTAATTCTTTTATTCTTTGAGTTGCGGCTTCTTGTTCTTCTGGTGTCCAAGTTCCTGACTCGATTTTTTGTTTAGCTTCTACAAAAATTTTCGCGACAGCAATAAACCGATCACCGGGAGTAAAGATACCATCCAATTTCCACGTACGGTAATTTTCGTCAAATAGCAACTGCAATTCATTACTTAAATTGATATCGTTATTCGCAAAAATATGCGTACCATGCGTGTCTTCATAAATAGAATAATGTGTTTCGTCCTTTTTGGGTTCTGAGATGAAAAGCCCACGTTCACGGCTGACTTCTTCATCTTGTTTGGTAAAGTTATAATAGTTTTGCAATAACGGACGTTTAGATTGATGAATACATGTTGCCCCATAAACGAGTACTTCTGCAGGGATCTCTAACATTTCCTGCATTTTCTTCATTTCTTCAAAAGGCACTTCTCTCGCTAATACTGCGCCAACTGCTCCTTTTTTGCCCCAAAAATTGATTTGACGTGAACTAGTCACAAGTGTCTCACCATCGTATATATAAGGTATTTGAAGGTCAGCATTCTTTTTCATTGTATAAATGACCCCAGTATCTCCGACAGTGATGACATCCACATTGATCTCTTTTAGGAAACGAAGATATTCAGGGATTTTTTTCATTTTTTCCGGGTGCATGAGCCCGTTCACAGCGATATTCGCTTTTTTACCATGTTTGTGAATCAATTCTACTAATTGGCGCTGCTCTTCTCGTGTAAAAGAATGAGGCAGTCTTAGACCAAATGTCTCTTCGCCAAAATATAAAGTATCTACGCCTGCTTCCAGCAATTCTTCTGCTTGAGCCAGGGACTCGATAGTCGTAATGATTTCTATCATGTTTACCTCCTTCTGCAACGTCATAATAGTAGCATAGCTGTCAGAACTTTCCAATAGAACTTTTATTTAAAGTCGGATTTTTGAAAGTTTCAAAGAGGGGATTTTTTTAAAAGAGAGCGGCTATCTTATATCAAACAAAACAAATTTATCTGATGTTCAAAATACCGATTTTTCTATTTTGAAAAAATATTTGTTATTTTTAATAAAAAAAGACTGGGACTTGTCAATGAATGACAAGTTCCAGTCTGTATAATCTTTTATTATGCTTGAGGGACTAGATTTTTTTGTTTAGGTTTGGGCTTTCGTACATTTAAAGTGATTTTACCTTTTGAACCGCCAATCGTTACATGATCGCCAAGATGGATTTGTCCGCTTAATAATGCTTCGCTTAGACGATCTTCTACTTCTTTTTGCAATGCTCGGCGGATTGGTCTTGCACCATATTCTGGATCAAAACCGACTTTTCCGATCACATCGATTGCAGCTTGAGTGATTTTGATTTTCACACCTTGTTCTGCTAAACGTTTGACGATTGTTCTGCTCATGATTTGGACGATTTCATGGATTTCATCTTTTTCTAGTGAACGGAATACGACCGTTTCATCGATTCGGTTTAGGAATTCTGGACGGAATGCTTTTTTCAGCTCTTCCAAGATACGTTTTTGCATTACTTTATGGTCTTTTGTTATGTCTTGGACATTAAATCCGACATTTTTTTCTTCTCGAATTTGTGTTGCGCCAATATTTGAAGTCATGATGATGATGGTATTTCTAAAATCAACTTTTCGACCTTTTGAATCAGTCAAATGTCCATCATCGAAGACTTGAAGTAATAGATTGAAAACATCTGGATGAGCTTTTTCAACTTCATCAAGCAAGACCACAGAATAAGGTTTTTGACGGATTTTTTCGGTTAATTGTCCGCCTTCATCGTAACCGACATATCCTGGAGGTGAGCCAATCAAGCGGCTTGTGCTGTATTTTTCCATGAATTCTGACATATCGACACGGATCAATGCATTTTCACTGCCAAACATTGCTTCTGCCAATGCTTTTGCTAACTCTGTTTTCCCGACTCCTGTTGGCCCTAAGAACATGAATGAACCGATTGGGCGTTCTGGATCTTTCAATCCGCTGCGGGCTCTGCGGATCGCTCTTGAGACAGCTTGGACCGCTTCGTTTTGCCCAACGACACGTTTGTGGAGAATCGATTCTAATTCCAGCAAACGTTCGCTTTCTTTTTTCTCTAATTGGCGCAATGGTACGCCTGTCCATTGTGATACCACAGCAGCAATGTCTTCTTCTGTTACTTTGTCAGAATAGCCAGTATTCTTTTCAGCTTCTGCCATCATTGATTTTTCTAGTTTCTGATAGACACTCTTTTCTTTTTGGCGTAATTCAGCCGCTGTTTCAAAATCTTGACGGCGAATTGCTTGTTCTTTTTGATCAATTAGGTCTGAGACTTGTTTTTTTAATTTATCGATTTCTGTTAATTCAGTCGTCCGATCTAAGCGTACTTTTGCAGCAGCTTCATCAATCAGATCTATGGCTTTATCAGGTAGTTGTCTAGAATTGATATAACGAACAGACAATTGCACGGCTGCTTTAACTGCTTCATCTGTTATTTCTACGTCATGGTGTTCCTCGTAACGTGAACGCAGACCTTTTAAGATTTCTTCCGTCTCATCTGCCGTTGGTTCATCTACTTGGATACGCGCAAAACGTCTTTCCAAAGCAGCGTCTTTTTCGATGTATTTTTGGTACTCATCAAGTGTTGTTGCGCCAATCGTCTGCAATTCTCCACGTGCTAATGCTGGTTTGATAATATTTGAAGCATCGATTGCTCCTTCTGCTCCGCCAGCACCGATCAGTGTATGCAATTCATCAATAAACAAGATGATTTGGCCGTCTTGATAGATTTCGTCGATTACTTTTTTCATGCGGTCTTCAAATTCACCGCGGTATTTTGTTCCAGCAACTAATGAGCCCATATCCAGCATCATCAAGCGTTTGTCTTTCATCGTATCAGGTACTTCGCCATCAACGATTTTTTGAGCAAGACCTTCTGCGATAGCTGTTTTACCAACACCAGGCTCGCCTACTAAAACAGGGTTGTTTTTTGTTCGTCGGCTAAGGATCTGAATCAGTCTTTTGACTTCATTTGTGCGTCCTACTACTGGATCCAATTGATTTTCTCTTGCTGATTTTGTCAAATCTCTGGCAAGTGAATCAAGTGTTGGTGTTCCTTTCACTGATTTTTTACTTTGCGGTGTACGACGGCGGTTCATCCCGTTGCGTACATCTTCGTTCAACCCCATTTTTTTCTTTAAGGATTGGCGAAGTTTAGGCAAGCTGACACCTAGGTTTAATAGGATTCGGTTAGCCATGATACTTTCATCTTTCAGTAAGCTAAGCAATATATGTTCTGTACCGATTTTCTTTGCTTCCATTTTTTGTGCATCGCTGCTAGCCAAAGCAAAAATCTGTTTGGTTCTTGGAGAATAAGGGAGATATGCACCTCTTGTATAAGATTGTACCTCTCCATAACCAATAAGATGTTCGATTTCTTCGCGGATATCCATATCATCAATATCCATTTCGCGAAGTGTCTTTCCAGCTATCCCATCTGGTTCTAATACTAATGCTAGTAATAAATGTTCTGAACTAACAGATTGGTGCTTGAATATTTTTGCTTCTTGTTGTGCAAGTTCTAACACGATCTGTGCTTTTTGCGTAAATAATACATCCATTTATGATTCACTTCCCATCTTCATAACTTAAACGTTCAAGAAAAGCTCTTAAAATCTGAGCACGAATATAGTTCTCGTATTCGCCAAAGTTCAATGTACTTTTAGCTACTGCGCTCAGCATTAGATTCCCTTCTTTTTTCGTAATAATTTGATCTTCGTATAATTTTTGAACAATTGCGAATGCATCTTTTTCATTGATCGTTTTATCAAATAAATGATTGATTTGATCCAACATTTGCCGTTTATCCGAAATTTGGACTTTTGCAATTCGTATATAACCGCCGCCTCCGCGTTTGCTTTCGACTAAATAACCGCGTTGAATCGTAAATCTGGTATTGATAACGTAATTGATTTGCGAAGGTACACAATTAAAAAGATTAGCCATTTCAATTCTCTGAATCTCTATCATTTCATTTTTTTCTAAAAATTTCTTGATGTATGACTCGATTAAATCTGAAGTATTTTGATGTGCCATCACATTCATTCCTTTGACTAATATTGACCTTAATTATAGCGAAATTAATAAGAGAATGAAAGGAGAAAGCTTTTTGTTAAAAATATTTTTAAATTAAAGACAAAAAAAGATACGGAATGAAAATTCCGTATCTACGCGCCCAAGAGGAGTCGAACCCCTAACCTTTTGATCCGTAGTCAAACACTCTATCCAGTTGAGCTATGGGCGCATATTCAATTGTTAAAGATAGTATAATCCGAAATACTGTAAAAAGCAATTAAAAATAAAAAAAATCGGGAAGACAGGATTCGAACCTGCGACCCCTTGGTCCCAAACCAAGTGCTCTACCAAGCTGAGCTACTTCCCGAAAATATAAAAAGACTACGCGCCCAAGAGGAGTCGAACCCCTAACCTTTTGATCCGTAGTCAAACACTCTATCCAGTTGAGCTATGGGCGCATATTACAAATGCCGAGGACCGGAATCGAACCGGTACGGTGATCACTCACCGCAGGATTTTAAGTCCTGTGCGTCTGCCAGTTCCGCCACCCCGGCGTTTAGTGGTTTTGGCAAAGCGGAAAACGGGGTTCGAACCCGCGACCCCCACCTTGGCAAGGTGGTGCTCTACCACTGAGCTATTTCCGCATAGCAAAATGCCGGCTAAAGGATTTGAACCCTCGACCCTCTGATTACAAATCAGATGCTCTACCAACTGAGCTAAGCCGGCCTATTCACAATAATCATATTTATGCGGGTGAAGGGACTTGAACCCCCACGCCGTAAGGCGCTAGATCCTAAATCTAGTGCG
>NZ_CP187903.1:2580000-2604361 GCF_050559705.1 Enterococcus sp. DIV0210g
ATCCCCGCACTTTTCAACGTACGTGGGTTCGGTCCTCCAGTGCGTTTTACCGCACCTTCAACCTGGACATGGGTAGATCACATGGTTTCGGGTCTACGACTACATACTCAATCGCCCTATTCAGACTCGCTTTCGCTGCGGCTCCGTCTCTTCAACTTAACCTCGCATGCAATCGTAACTCGCCGGTTCATTCTACAAAAGGCACGCCATCACCCATTAACGGGCTTTGACTTGTTGTAGGCACACGGTTTCAGGTTCTATTTCACTCCCCTTCCGGGGTGCTTTTCACCTTTCCCTCACGGTACTGGTTCACTATCGGTCACTAGGGAGTATTTAGCCTTGGGAGATGGTCCTCCCGGATTCCGACGGAATTCCTCGTGTTCCGCCGTACTCAGGATCCTCCTAGGTGCTTTCCAAATTTTGTCTACGGGGCTTTCACCCTCTTTGACTGACTTTTCCAAGTCATTCGACTATCTGAAAAAACTACCATATCGGAGTCCTACAACCCCAGCAAGCAAGCTTGCTGGTTTGGGCTTTTCCCGTTTCGCTCGCCGCTACTCAGGGAATCGAATTTTCTTTCTCTTCCTGCAGGTACTTAGATGTTTCAGTTCTCTGCGTCTACCTCGAATGCGCTATGTATTCACGCAAACGTAACATCCTATAAAAGATGTTGGGTTCCCCCATTCGGAAATCTCTGGATCAAAGCTTACGTACAGCTCCCCAAAGCATATCGGTGTTAGTCCCGTCCTTCATCGGCTCCTAGTGCCAAGGCATCCACCGTGCGCCCTTATTCACTTAACCTTAATCAACCTTGCGGTTGGGTTTTGATCGTTACTTCTAGCGATAGAAGACGGATCAAGAAAATAAGCAATTGAACTTATTAAAAAACTCATTCAACGCGGTGTTCTCGGTTTTGTTACAATTTTTACTTCAATATCCAGTTTTCAATGAGCAAACTATAACAACTTTCGTTGTTAATGGAGCCTAGCGGGATCGAACCGCTGACCTCCTGCGTGCAAAGCAGGCGCTCTCCCAGCTGAGCTAAGGCCCCAGGTGATTCAATTGAGAGTAAACCTCTCAAAACTGAACAAAGTATCGACGAATGTGTAGTCTCCGTAATATTCCTTAGAAAGGAGGTGATCCAGCCGCACCTTCCGATACGGCTACCTTGTTACGACTTCACCCCAATCATCTATCCCACCTTAGGCGGCTGGCTCCAAAAGGTTACCTCACCGACTTCGGGTGTTACAAACTCTCGTGGTGTGACGGGCGGTGTGTACAAGGCCCGGGAACGTATTCACCGCGGCGTGCTGATCCGCGATTACTAGCGATTCCGGCTTCATGTAGGCGAGTTGCAGCCTACAATCCGAACTGAGAGAAGCTTTAAGAGATTCGCTTAGCCTTGCGACTTCGCAACTCGTTGTACTTCCCATTGTAGCACGTGTGTAGCCCAGGTCATAAGGGGCATGATGATTTGACGTCATCCCCACCTTCCTCCGGTTTGTCACCGGCAGTCTTGCTAGAGTGCCCAACTAAATGATGGCAACTAACAATAAGGGTTGCGCTCGTTGCGGGACTTAACCCAACATCTCACGACACGAGCTGACGACAACCATGCACCACCTGTCACTTTGCCCCCGAAGGGGAAGCTCTATCTCTAGAGTGGTCAAAGGATGTCAAGACCTGGTAAGGTTCTTCGCGTTGCTTCGAATTAAACCACATGCTCCACCGCTTGTGCGGGCCCCCGTCAATTCCTTTGAGTTTCAACCTTGCGGTCGTACTCCCCAGGCGGAGTGCTTAATGCGTTAGCTGCAGCACTGAAGGGCGGAAACCCTCCAACACTTAGCACTCATCGTTTACGGCGTGGACTACCAGGGTATCTAATCCTGTTTGCTCCCCACGCTTTCGAGCCTCAGCGTCAGTTACAGACCAGAGAGCCGCCTTCGCCACTGGTGTTCCTCCATATATCTACGCATTTCACCGCTACACATGGAATTCCACTCTCCTCTTCTGCACTCAAGTCTCCCAGTTTCCAATGACCCTCCCCGGTTGAGCCGGGGGCTTTCACATCAGACTTAAGAAACCGCCTGCGCTCGCTTTACGCCCAATAAATCCGGACAACGCTTGCCACCTACGTATTACCGCGGCTGCTGGCACGTAGTTAGCCGTGGCTTTCTGGTTAGATACCGTCAAGGGATGAACAGTTACTCTCGTCCTTGTTCTTCTCTAACAACAGAGTTTTACGATCCGAAAACCTTCTTCACTCACGCGGCGTTGCTCGGTCAGACTTTCGTCCATTGCCGAAGATTCCCTACTGCTGCCTCCCGTAGGAGTCTGGGCCGTGTCTCAGTCCCAGTGTGGCCGATCACCCTCTCAGGTCGGCTATGCATCGTTGCCTTGGTGAGCCGTTACCTCACCAACTAGCTAATGCACCGCGGGTCCATCCATCAGCGACACCCGAAAGCGCCTTTCAAATCGGAAACATGCGTTTCTGATTGTTATACGGTATTAGCACCTGTTTCCAAGTGTTATCCCCTTCTGATGGGCAGGTTACCCACGTGTTACTCACCCGTTCGCCACTCTTTTTCTTTCGGTGAAGCAAGCTTCGGTGAAAGAAAAAGCGTACGACTTGCATGTATTAGGCACGCCGCCAGCGTTCGTCCTGAGCCAGGATCAAACTCTCATAAAAAGTTCGAAACAATCTTGCGATTGTTAAGCTCAAAAATTGTTTGCTAGCATATTGCTTGCTTTTAAAAATGTTTGTTGTTCTTGATTAAATCAAGAACGCCCTACACATTTGGTTCGTCTTACTTTGTTCAGTTTTCAAAGGTCTACTTGAATTGCCGTAGCAACTTTTATATCTTAGCAAACATCGAAGTCGATGTCAACACTTTTTTCAAAAAGTTTTTTTCGCTTGTTTCGCGAAGTGCTTTTAGCAACTCATTTATAATAACTTGTAAGTTGTTATTTGTCAAGAAGTTTTTTCAAGTTTTTTATTGATGTATCAACGAAAAACCAACTTCTTATTTAAACGACTTTGTTATTCTATCACGATGCGAACATCTCGTCAATAACTTTTTTGAATTTTTTTATTCGAAAAATGTTACGTTCTGTTCTCGTGAACAAATAATAATATACCAACTTCGTTTTCCAAAGTCAACATGAAAATCGTTGATTTAACAACATTTTTCTATAGTCGATCAATAAAAAAGAATCTGACTTTTTTGTTCGTATTTACGTGTTTTTTTGCTTAAAAATTATTATTTCTACACATAAACATTCACATTTTTAGTGTATAATTGGTTTATATTCTTTCATAAAGGGCTTTGTCGTCTAAATTTTTCTTAACAAAGCACTGCTTTTATCTATTTATCCGTTTTTTTGATAGAATATTATTGAAAGAAACATATAATTTTTCTGGAGGAACATTACTTATGAAAATATTGATTGCTGATGACGATAAAGAAATCGTTGAATTACTTAGTATCTATGTACACAATGAAGGATACGAAGCTGTAAAAGCTTATGATGGAAAGGATGCTCTTTCAAAGATTCGTACAATTCCTGACATCGAACTTCTGATCCTTGATATCATGATGCCGGAAATGGACGGTATGCAAGTAGTAAAAGAATTGCGGAAAGAATCACAGATCCCGATCATCATGCTGACAGCGAAAACAACTGATATGGATAAAATCAAAGGACTTGTCGCTGGTGCAGATGATTATGTAACAAAACCATTCAACCCATTAGAAGTCATGGCTCGCGTAAAATCATTGCTTCGCCGAACAAAAATGCAGATCACAGCGGAACAACCCGATATATTAGAAGTAAACTCTTTGATCATCAATAAAGATTCGCATGAAGTAAAAACAATTGATGGAAAAGAAATCCAATTGACTGCTTTGGAATTTGGTATCTTATACTTGCTAGCTAGCCATCCGAACAGAGTATTCAGTGCAGATGAGATTTTTGAACGTGTGTGGAAACAAGAAAGTATCGTTTCTGCAAAAACCGTTATGGTACATGTCAGCCACTTGCGCGATAAAATCGAAGAAGCAACTGGTGGGGAAAAAGTCATTCAAACAGTTTGGGGAGTAGGTTATAAAATTGACGCCCGTTAACAAATCTATTGAGAAACGTCGTCGGATCATCTTGACCTCAAAGGAAATCAGCGAACTGCTAGCAGAAGGAATTATAACTGTTATTCTTTTACTTCTATTAAATGTCGCTGTTTTGGTTGTACTCAATTATGTAGTCAGCACTTCACCTTCTTTAACTAATGCTATTTGGGATTCTAAAAACATTTTTGCAGAACGGTTGAATACCGATTTGTTTTGGAATGGGCGAAACTTTCTTATTCCTATCTTCCTATTCCTTGATCTAGCTGTCCTCTACTGGCGTTTGATTCGCCGATACCGACAAATGCAGCTTCGACATATCATTAGCGAACTGCACTATATCGCAAACGGCAACTATGATCACCGAATCCCGTTTGAACTTAGCGGCGATCTTAGTCGAGTCGTTACTAGTATCAATGGATTGGTAGACAGCACGGTAGCCGCCATTGAAGATGAGCGGAAGATCGAACAGTCGAAAGATGAACTGATTACCAATGTCAGTCACGATATCCGCACCCCTCTGACTTCCATTATTGGGTATCTTGGATTGATTGAAGATGGTCAATACCATTCGATGGATGATTTATTGAAATATACACATACCGCTTATGTTAAAGCAAAGCAAATGAAACTTTTGGTCGATGACTTATTTGAATATACTAAGGTCAGACAGCCAGCTGTTCCCGTAAACTTCTCTGCTTTTGACATGATTCAACTGATTGAACAATTAGCTGCTGATTTCGAACTGGAAGCTTCAAAAAAACATATCCAGATTTTAGTCAAAACAAAAGAAAGTTCGCTCATTATGGATGGCGATACGGAAAAACTTGTCCGAGTCTTCAATAATCTGCTGACAAATGCACTGAAATACGGAAAAGGTGCCGATAAAATCGTGATCAATGTAGAAAAAATCGGTACAGAAGCTGTCGTCACTGTGAAAAACAACGGGACAATGATTCCCAAAGAAGCAATCGATAATCTGTTCGACCGTTTCTATCGTGTAGAAGAGTCAAGATCTCAAGAAACAGGTGGAACAGGCCTTGGATTAGCCATTGCACAAAGTATCGTGGCTCTTCATGGCGGCTATATCTATGCGAAATCTACCAAGGACTGGACATCCTTCATTATGCATTTACCATTGAAACGCAACAAAAAAGCACCGGTCCAGACAAATAGTATTGACGAAATCTAGAAATTTAGATATTCTATATTTATCTAAATGAGACCAACACACTGAACCTTAGTACAATTTATTTCCTCTTAGAGAGCTGATGGCCGCTGAAAATCAGCAGGAAATAATTTGGAATTCCAGTTCTTGTAATGTGTGTCTTTCGAAATAAGAAAGACCGGCTGACAACCGTTATTTCGTTGACAAGGGCAGCTTAACGCTGAACTTGGGTGGTACCGCGATTTAATGACTATTTCGTCCCAAGATTTTTTTGGGGAGAAATAGTCTTTTTTATTTTAAGGAGGAGGAAATGATATGTTAGATGTAAAAATGATCCGTCAAGATTTTGAAACTGTTGAAAAGAAATTGCTGACTCGCGGCGTAAAAAAAGAGAAATTGACTGAATTTTTGACGCTGGATGAAAACCGCAGAAAACTTTTAGTCCAAAGTGAAGATTTAAAAAAATACCGTAATGATGTTTCTGGAGAAATCGCCTTGCTGAAACGCAACAAAGAAGATGCCAGTGGAAAAATCGAAGAAATGAAAGAAGTCGGCGGCAAAATCAAAGCGCTTGATACTGAAATCAGTGAAATCGATGAAAAAATCCAAGAAATCGCTACAACTTTGCCAAACTTGCCAGATGATTCTGTACCTGTAGGCCAAGATGAAGACGACAATGTTGAAGTTCGCAAATGGAGTACCCCTCGCCAATTCGCTTTTGAGCCAAAACCTCATTGGGAAGTAGCTGAAAATCTTGGTATCCTTGATTTTGAACGCGGCGCAAAAGTTTCTGGCAGCCGTTTTGTTTATTACAAAGGTTTGGGTGCTCGCTTAGAAAGAGCGGTATACAACTTCATGTTGGATCAGCATGTCTATGAACATGGATATACAGAAATGATCACTCCTTATTTGGTAAACAGCCGAGCAATGTTTGGTACTGGTCAGTTTCCTAAGTTCAAAGAAGATGTCTTCCAATTAGAAGATACAGATTTGACACTTATCCCAACTGCGGAAGTACCATTGACAAACTATTACAATGACGAGATTTTAGATGGAAAAGATCTTCCTATCTACTTCACAGCCCTTAGCCCTGCATTTCGTTCAGAAGCTGGAAGCGCCGGTAGAGATACACGCGGATTAATCCGTCTTCACCAATTCAATAAAGTAGAAATGGTCAAGTTTTCTGATGCTGAACATTCTTATGAAGAACTAGAAAAAATGACAAACGATGCGGAAGAAATCTTGAAGAAACTGAACCTGCCATATCGTGTGATGGCTTTATCAACAGGTGACATGGGCTTCTCTGCTGCTAAAACGTACGATTTGGAAGTATGGATTCCAGCACAAGACGCTTACCGCGAAATCAGCTCTTGCTCAAACTGTGAAGATTTCCAAGCACGCCGCGCAATGATCCGTTACCGTGATGCAGAAGGCAAAATCAACTATGCGCACACATTGAATGGTTCTGGTTTGGCAGTCGGCCGAACAGTTGCTGCGATTTTGGAAAATTACCAAAACGAAGATGGTTCTGTTACTGTACCAGAAGCTCTTGTTCCTTACATGGGCAATTTAAAAGTAATCAAATAATCACTATAGAAAAAGCGGACGAGCTATTGGATAGCTTGTCCGCTTTTTTATGGTTTTTAAGATTCAACAGAATAGTTTGGTGCTTCTTTTGTGATTTGTACATCATGAGGGTGAGATTCTTTTAATCCGCTGCCGCTCATTTGGATAAATTGTGCATCATCTCTTAGGCTCTTCAAGTTGGCTGCACCAACATAACCCATTCCGGATTTCAAACCGCCGATCATTTGGAAGATGATATCAGAAACGCTGCCTTTGTAAGCAACACGTCCTTCAATACCTTCTGGAACCAATTTGTTTGCTTCATTGACGCCGCCTTGGAAGTAACGATCACTTGAACCTTTTTCCATTGCGCCCAATGAACCCATTCCGCGATATGTTTTAAAGCGGCGTCCTTGGAAGATCTCGAATTCACCTGGAGACTCGTCTGTACCAGCTAGCATACTTCCAAGCATTACTGCATGTCCGCCAGCTGCAAGTGCTTTGACGATATCGCCAGAATACTTGATCCCGCCGTCTGCAATGATTGCTTTTCCATATTGTCTAGCAACAGATGCTGCATCATAGATTGCTGTTAATTGAGGTACACCTACCCCAGCAACAACACGTGTTGTACAGATTGATCCTGGTCCAATCCCTACTTTTACAACGTCTACGCCTGCATCATACAGTGCTTTGGTTGCTTCTGCAGTTGCTACGTTTCCGGCAATCAATGTTGCTTCTTTGAATGTATCGCGGATTTCGCGGATTTTACGGATAACACCTGCGCTGTGACCATGAGCTGTATCGATAACGATCGCATCCACGCCAGCTGCAATCAATGCTTCTGCACGTTCAAATGTATCGCTTGTAACGCCAACAGCTGCGGCAACTAGCAAACGACCATGCTGATCTTTTGCTGCGTTCGGAAATTCAATCACTTTTTCAATATCTTTGATAGTGATCAAACCGCTCAAATGGCCGTCTTGGTCAACGATTGGTAATTTTTCGATTTTGTGTTTTTGCAGGATTTTTTCTGCATCTTTTAGAGAAGTTCCTTCTGGGGCTGTCACTAAGTTTTCTTTTGTCATCACATCAACGATCGGCATATGGTAGTCTGTCACAAAACGCATATCTCGGTTCGTGATGATTCCCACTAGCTTGCGGTTTTCCAATGTTTCGACGATTGGTACACCACTGATGCGGTATTTGCTCATCAATTCTTCTGCATCGGCAACTAAATGTTGTGGTGTTAAGAAGAATGGATCGATGATAACGCCGCTTTCTGAACGTTTTACTTTTCGTACTTCTTCTGCTTGTTGTGCGATTGTCATGTTTTTGTGAACGACGCCTAATCCGCCTTGACGAGCCATTGCGATCGCCATTTTGCTGTCAGTAACAGTATCCATACTTGCACTGATGATCGGAATGTTCAACTTAATGTTTTTTGCCAATTGTACGCTCATATCCACTTCGTTTGGTAACACGTGACTTTCTGCCGGTATCAATAAGACATCGTCGAAAGTATAGCCTTTTTTCGTGAACTTTGTTTCCCAGTTGGACATTTTTAGTACCACTCCTCTAATTTAATTTTATCTATGAAAATAACAGATTCTTCAATTCAAGTCAATAGCTGGCTGACGATTCGCCATTTTTGTTTAAAAAAAGCCTGGAACATTTCTTTCATTCAAAAGATGTTCCAGACTTCTTAACTGCTTTTTTATCTTCTTGGGACAGATAGACTGCCTATAACGCCGTATTTTTTCTTCAAGTAATAACGAAGTGCTAAAGCTGCAGCTCCGATGATAATAACGAAGATCGGCTGTAATAACGGATTGATAGCTGGCGGAAGCAAGGTTGTTGCTGAAAAAGCAAGTACCCATACCAGCGTGGAGCCCACTAAAATCAGAAGTGTTTTCATCATGCCAGGTTTTTTGCTTTTATCTGCACCAGGATGTTCATATTGGTAGATATATTTGTACATCATGTAGAATACCCAGCCGCCGACGATTGATCCTAACAGCAATGTCGTGATTCCGTATGCTGGTGTTGTTTCACGTGAAAACATACCGACGATTGCGATCATCAGGCTCAATAAACCTAACAGCAGCAATGTATTGTCTAACCACATCAACACAGGAGATGTTGAAGATTGTGCAGGTTTCACGGGTTTAGCAATGATTGCTTCTGTTCGTTCAGAAACTGTTCCGAATAATTGACGGGCTGTTTTTCCGCCTTTTTGTTCTTTGACTAGTGTAGGCAAAATATCGTGTAATGCCTTCACTTTTTCTTCTTCTGTCAGATTCGCAGCAGTAAGTGATTTTTTCAGGTCAAAGATGTACTGCTGGTTTCTCTTTGTTAACTCTGTTTCCAACTTATCGTTTTCTTTAACGATTTCGCGTAGTTGCTCTGGCTCCATTATCAACTTTTCCTCCTTCGCCGTTGTTCCCTACAACGGTTTTCACAAAAGCTATTTTAACATATACAAGTTAAATATCCATTACTTTCTTATACATTAAAGCGGAACAGCATAACGTCTCCATCTTGTACTACGTAATCTTTTCCTTCAAGTCGAACGCGTCCTGCTTCTTTTGCGGCATGCATACTTCCATATTTATCTAAATCTTCGAATGAGACTGTTTCTGCTCGGATAAATCCACGCTCAAAGTCAGTATGGATGATTCCTGCTGCTTGCGGTGCTTTGATCCCTTTGCGGAATGTCCATGCACGTACTTCTTGTTCGCCTGCTGTAAAGTAAGTTGCTAGACCAAGCAGATCATAAGCTGCTCGGATCAATTGATCTAGACCAGATTCTTCGATACCTAAAGCTTCTAAGAATTCTGCTTTGTCTTCGTCTTCTAATTCAGCGATTTCTTCTTCTGCGCGAGCGCTGACTACGATTACTTCCGCATTTTCTTCCGCAGCAAAATTGCGTACTTCTTGAACATAGCGGTTGCTTTCAGCATCTGCGACTTCATCTTCTGCCACGTTTGCTACGTATAGGATTGGTTTCGTTGTCAATAAGAACAAGCTTCGAACGATTTTTTGTTCTTCGTCTGTAAATTCAATAGATCTTGCAGAACGTCCATCTTCTAGAACTGGTTTGATTTTGTCTAAAACAGCCAATTCCGCAACTGCATCTTTGTCTTTTGTTTTAGCAATTTTAGCGACTCTTGTATAACGTTTAGTAACGGACTCTAAATCTGCTAAGACAAGTTCAAGATTGATTGTATCGATATCTGCTAAAGGATCTACTCTTCCTTCTACGTGAGTGATGTTGTCGTCATCGAAACAACGAACCACGTGACAGATCGCATCTACTTGGCGAATGTGACTTAAAAATTGGTTTCCTAAACCTTCACCTTTGCTGGCGCCTTTTACGATACCGGCAATATCTGTAAATTCAAATGTTGTTGGGACAGTTTTCTTTGGATTGACAAGTTCTGTCAAACGTTGTAAACGCCAGTCTGGTACTTCTACCATTCCTACGTTTGGATCGATTGTCGCAAAAGGATAGTTTGCTGCTTCTGCGCCAGCTTTTGTGATTGCATTGAATAAAGTAGATTTTCCTACGTTAGGTAAACCTACGATTCCTGCTGTTAATGCCATAAATTGTTCACTCTTTCTCTGCTTTTTTTTCAAGAACTTTTTTTAATCTTTTTTCAAAATCGCGTCGTGTCATCATAACGATGTGTCCGCAGTTCGTACATTTTATTTTGATATCGGCACCCATTCGGATGATTTCCCAACGGTTTGCCTGACAAGCATGAGGTTTTTTCATTTCGATGATATCGCCTAGATCATACATAAAATCCCTCCTTTACTCTTCGTCAAATTGTATATTAAGGATATCCAAAATCCTTGTCAAATCTGATTGCGAAAGATATTCGATTTCGATTTTTCCTTTGCCGTCTTTTTCTTGGATAGCCACACTTGTTCCAAATTTATCCATCAGACGATCTTCGCTTTCTCTGATGTAATACGGTTTTTCTTTAACTAAACGCGGTATTTTTTTCTTGTTTTTACCATCATTTTTATTCAATTCCGAAACGATTTGTTCCAACTGACGGACGGTCAAGTTTTCGGATACCGCACGATTTGCTAATTTCAAAATCATGTCTTTGTTTTTCAGACCTAAAAGTGTTCGTGCTTGGCCCATTGATAAACGCTGATCTTGGACCATTTCTTTTACAAGGTCTGGTAATGACAGCAGACGAAGGTAGTTCGCAATGTATGGGCGGCTTTTGCCTAAACGTTTTGCGACTTCTGCTTGTGTCAATTTCAAATTCTTCATCAGCATCTCATATGCTTCGGCTTCTTCTAAAGGATTCAAATCTTCCCGCTGCAAATTCTCCAAAACCGCGACTTGCATCATTGCTTCTTCATCAAACTCACGAATGATTGCCGGAATCGTTTCTTTTTCTGCTAATTTTGAAGCTCTGAAACGACGTTCTCCTGCAATGATCTCGTATCCTTTGACAGAAGATTTTCGAACGATTATTGGCTGAAAAACACCTGATTGTTCAATCGAATTGGCCAATTCTTGCAAAGAGATTTCTTCAAAAGTTTTTCGCGGCTGATATGGATTCGGGCGCAGTTCATTTAACGGGAGTTGCAAAACAGCTTCATTTTGGACATCAACAGTTTCCAAATTCTCTAAATCTTGGAACAATGCATTGATTCCTCGTCCTAAACCTTTATTTTTACCCACGATCTACCACTTCCTTTGCTAATGCTTGATAGACTTCTGCACCTCTTGAACGTGGATCATAATCGATAATCGGCTTCCCATGACTTGGTGCTTCAGAAAGACGGATATTTCTTGGAATGATCGTATCATATACTTTTTCACGGAAATAACGACGAACTTCTTCCACGACTTCCGTTCCAAGGTTTGTTCTTGCATCGTACATCGTCAATAAAACACCTTCGATCTCTAGTTCTGGATTAAAGTGCTTTTGGACTAAACGAACAGTATTCAGCAATTGGCTCAAACCTTCCAACGCATAATATTCGCACTGGACAGGAATCAAGATCGAATCACTGGCTGTAAAAGAATTGATAGTTAGATGGCCTAAAGAAGGCGGACAATCGATCAAAATATAATCATACATATCTTTCACTTCAGATAATGCACCTTTCAATCGTGATTCTCGTGCCATCATCGAAGTCAACTCGATCTCTGCACCAGCCAGCTGTAATGTTGCTGGAACGATGCTTAGATTTTCGTGCTCTGTGATCAGCGTTGCTTCAGTTACTGGTGTCTCATTTACCAGGACATCATAAATATCTTTTTCGACGTCAGGTTTTCTGATACCTACTCCGCTGGTAGCATTTCCTTGCGCGTCGATGTCGACAAGAAGGACTTTTTTGCCTAATGATGCAAGACAAGCCCCTAGATTAACGGTGGTTGTTGTTTTCCCAACACCGCCTTTTTGGTTTGCGACAGAAATAATTTGTGCCATGGTTTTCCTCCCTCACATTGGCTGCTTGTTGGGCATGCCTGGTTTTCTTGGATATTTTTTAGGTGTTGGTTTCTTTTTCTGGATGGCGATGATATGACGCTGATCCTCGATTTTCGGCAAAGTCAGTGCACTTTCCTTGATCAATTTTCCGCCAAGAATCGCAATCGCATGTTTTGCTTCGGAAATTTCTTCTTCACTTTTGGCTGCTTTCATCGCGTAGAAAAAGCCGTCCATTTTTACTAAAGGCAAACATAGTTCAGACAAAACATTCAACCGAGCGACTGCACGTGCAGTGACAAAATCAAACGTTGCTCGGAACGATGGGTTTTGACCAAATGTTTCTGCCCGATCGTGATAAAGATTTGCCTCTATCTTTAATTTTTTCGTTAATTCGCTCAAAAAAGTGATTCGTTTGTTCAAAGAATCTACAATCGTGATTTGAAGGTCGGGAAACGCGATTTTCAAAGGAATGCTTGGAAAACCAGCTCCTGAACCCACGTCGCAAAGTGTGCGTGCTTCGGTAAAATCCGCTTCAAATGCTAATGTCAAAGAATCGTAAAAGTGTTTCAAATACACTTCATTTCGCTCAGTGATAGCTGTCAGGTTCATTTTTTCGTTCCACTCAACCAGCATTTTATAATAGTTATCAAATTGTTCCATTTGATAATCTGAAAGATGGATTTGTTTTTCCGCTAATAATTCTCGAAATTCTTCTGGAGTCATGACTATTCCTTTCATTTGTGAAACAGACAATGTTTCACAGATTCTCTCCCTACTTTAACGCAAAATAGAAGGAGTTGCAATGGTTCGTGTGGAAACTTAAAAAGAAATAAGGGGTTGTAAAAAAGCTGTTCCATTTTCCTGCTTTTACAAAGACAAAACCGTCCAAAATAGAATCTATTTTAGACGGTGCGTGATTGTCAGGTTATTCTTCTGACTCTAATTTTTTTCGTACGACAGTTAAATAATGCTGTAATCCAATAGTCATTACCCAAGCAGCGCCTAGTCCAATAAAACTGCCAATGATGATTCCCAAAAAGCGGTATTCAATCAAAGAAATCAAATAAGCGCCTCGAATAAGTGTCGAAAGCATCAGCGCCATCGGGTTAAGAAAAATATTGGCAACAGCGTAATTTCTAGCAACCAAGAATTGAGCAATACCATAAAGAAAAGTAATGAGAAAAATCGTCTGCAGCTGTGTGAACGGCACGAATGATAATACTGCGGATACACATAAGCCGCCCATCGAGCCAATCAAGTATTGCACTTGACGATGTTTCATTGCGTCTAAATTCTCTGCTAGAAGGATTGATGCACATGAAAGCGTCAGCCAGTAAGGATTATGCAAATTCAACCCGTGACTGACATATACAGAAAGAAATAAGGCCGCACTGTAGAAAACAGAGTCGATGATCACTAAAGGTTCTTCATGAAATCTTTCTTTTAATGTTGTTGGTTCGATTACTTGCTCCGGGCGCTTATCCAGTAGTTTCGTGATTACTGCAGCAATCAGTGAAAAAACGACCCCCATGAAAAAGAAAAGAGAAACAATCGGTAATTGATGGAGCGGCAGCTGCATACTCGTGCCCATAGCAGAAAGCATCGCAAAGAACAAGCCGCCTGGTTTTGAGATATGGAACAATCTCAAAACGAATCTGCTGGAAAAAGCGACTGCTGCCACAGCAAAAGGTTCAAGCCACAATACATAGGTCGATAAAATCCCTAGTACAAAGGCAAATAAAAGACCGCATCCAATGAAAAACATGCGTTTCAATAAATATTTCATGGGTATATTTTGATAATAAAAAAATGTAAAAATTCCTAGTGAAGAAAAGCTCGAAATCAAAAAGTCATGATTTATGTACCCTAGCCATAATACAATAAAAATAAGAAGCATTAGATTCATGATTCGATAAGGGTTATCCTGTATTTTATTAAAGCGGAAATAAGTTTTGAGCAATCTAGCACTCCTTTCTCATAAAGTTTGTCAGTAAAATATCCAATAAGCGCTATATTTTTTCTGTTTTCCGGCAGCACTATCTAGTATAACCATTGTTTCTTTATTTTCCATAAAAAAGCCCGCATAGAAAAAAACAACTCGAAAAATCCGCATAAAAAACGGAACCTTTCGAGTCGTTTCAAAAACGTTGGTATGCTGGTATTACGCCTGCACTTTCGCAATCTTGCCTTGTTCGATGTAGACCATCAAAATGCTTAGGTCAGCTGGATTTACACCGCTGATCCGGCTTGCTTGGGCAATTGTTTCTGGCTGGATTTTGTGCAATTTTTGTTTTGCTTCGGTTGCCAATCCATTGATAGCATTGTAATCGATGTTTTCAGGAATTCGTTTTGCTTCCATGCGCTTCAGTTTTTCAACTTTTTCTAGGGCTTTTTTGATGTAGCCTTCATACTTGAGTTGGATTTCTACTTGCTCGATTTCTTTTGCTGTCAGTTCTTGGTTTTCAGGAATAAAGCGCAAAAGATCTTGATAAGAAATTTCTGGTCGACGCAAGAAATCACTCGCTAATACACCATCTTTTAGCGGTGCAGCACCGATTTCTTTCAAGAATGCTTGAACATCTTCGTTTGGTTTGATACGAATAGACATCAACCGTTTGATTTCTGTTTCTACAGCTTCTTTTTTCGCTAAATATGCTTGGTATTGGCCTTCTTCTACTAAGCCGATTTGATGACCAAATTCTGTCAAACGCAAGTCTGCATTGTCGTGACGAAGAAGCAGACGATATTCTGCTCTTGAAGTCAAAAGACGGTAAGGTTCATTGGTTCCTTTTGTTACAAGGTCATCGATCATAACACCGATATAACCATCACTTCTTTTCATGACAAAAGGTTCTTTTCCTTGGATTTTCAACGCTGCATTGATACCAGCAATCAGTCCTTGTCCTGCAGCTTCTTCATATCCGCTGGTTCCGTTTGTTTGGCCAGCTGTATAAAGGTTCTCTATGACTTTTGTTTCTAAAGTTGGGCGTAGTTGATGCGGAACGACCACATCATATTCGATAGCATAGCCCGTACGCATCATTTCTGCTTTTTCTAAACCAGCAATGGAATGAAGCATGTCTGTTTGAACGTCCTCTGGTAAAGAAGTCGATAAACCTTGAACATATACTTCTTCTGTATTCAATCCTTCTGGTTCTAAAAATAATTGGTGACGAGGTTTGTCTGCAAATCGGACGATTTTATCTTCGATCGAAGGGCAGTAACGCGCACCGACTCCTTCAACGATTCCAGTAAACATTGGCGCACGATGCAGATTTTCACGAATGATTTCATGCGTGCCTTCACTTGTATAAGTCAACCAGCAAGATTCTTGGTCTAAATTATAGGCGCTGTCTGGTGTACTGAAACTAAAATGATTTGGTTCTTTGTCGCCGGGCTGCTCTTCTGTCACCGAATAATCGATCGTACTTGATTTCACGCGCGGCGGTGTTCCTGTTTTGAAACGTGCGATCTCAAAACCTAAGCTTTTCAAATGATCTGCTAGGCCGATCGATGGTTGAGAGTTATTAGGCCCTGATGAATATTTCAATTCACCAATGATGATTTCGCCTCGAAGTGCTGTTCCGGCAGTGATAACTACTGCTTTTGCTTGGTATTTAGCACCTGTTGAAGTAACAACACCTTGGCAAATCCCATCTTCAACGACAAGTTCTTCAACGATTCCTTGGCGCAACGTCAAATTTGGTTCTTTTTCGATCGTACGTTTCATTTCATTGGCATACGCATGTTTATCTGCTTGTGCTCTCAAAGCTCGTACGGCAGGACCTTTCCCTGTATTCAGCATGCGCATTTGGATGTATGTCTTGTCGATATTTTTACCCATTTCTCCGCCGAGTGCATCGATTTCTCTTACAACGACCCCTTTTGCCGGACCGCCGACAGAAGGATTACATGGCATAAAAGCAACCATATCTAGATTTATCGTCAATAACAATGTTTTTGCGCCCATTCGCGCTGCGGCTAATGCGGCTTCTGATCCTGCATGACCAGCGCCTACAACAATCACGTCATACGCTTCTGCTTGATAGTGATTCAATGTTTGTTCCTCCTTGGTTATTTTCTTTTCATTTTTACGTTAAAATCAGGTATTTCCTGGTTATTTTCCTAGACAAAATTGACTGAATAATTGAGTGATCAATTCATCTTGTACGCTGTCGCCAACCACTTCGCCTAAATAATCCCAACAGCGAGTCATATCGATTTGAACGAGATCGACAGGCATTCCTGCTTCAATTCCGTTGATGACTTCGTCTAATGCGATCGATGCATTTTCAAGTAAGGCGATATGTCGGGTATTTGAAACATACGTCGCATCTCTTTCCCCAGTTTGGCCGCCGAAAAACAGGTCGGCAATTGCTGCTTCTAGTTGGTCGATTCCGTCATTTTCCATGACGGAGATCGCAAATAGGGGTTCATTTTTTACATATTGATCAAGCATTTGGCGATCTAGTTTGCTTGGCAAATCTGTTTTATTCAATAAAATGATACGTTTTAGTCCATTGGTTGCTTCCAGCAAAGCAATGTCTTCTTGGCTTAATTCTTCGCTTTGGTTTAAAAGAAGTAAAATCAAATCAGATTCTGCAAGAGCTTTGCGGCTGCGTTCCACACCGATTTGCTCCACAAGATCTTCCGTTTCTCGGATGCCAGCTGTATCGATCAGTTTCAAAGGGACGCCTCTTACGTTGACATATTCTTCGATCACATCACGGGTAGTCCCAGCGATATCTGTTACGATTGCTTTGTCTTCCCGAAGAAGATGGTTCAATAAACTTGATTTTCCGACATTTGGCCGGCCAATAATTGCGGTACTTAATCCTTCACGCAATATTTTTCCTTGTTTAGATGTCGCTAATAAACCGCGAATCTGTTGTTGGACCATTTGTGCTTTTTCTAGTAAAAGTCTTGTGGTCAATTCCTCTACATCGTCATATTCAGGGTAATCGATATTTACTTCTACTTGTGCTAATGTTTCTAAGATTTCTTGACGCAATGAACGAATTAATGAAGACAGATTTCCGTCTAACTGATTCAACGCCAAATTCATCGCTTTATCTGTTTTTGCTCGGATCAGATCCATCACAGCTTCCGCTTGTGAAAGATCGACACGACCGTTTAAAAATGCGCGTTTCGTAAATTCACCTGGCTCTGCCAAGCGTGCGCCTTCGCGTAAAAGAAGCTGCAATATTTGATTGACTACGACGATTCCGCCGTGACAGTTGATTTCTACTACGTCTTCGCGTGTAAAAGTTTTAGGTGCTCGCATAACGGACACCATTACTTCATCAATCACTTGCTGACTTTTAGGATCAACAAGATGTCCATAATGGATCGTGTGTGTCGGTACGTCTGCTAAACTCTTTTTCCCTGCTTGATAAACCGTATCGGCTATCTGTACTGCTTTATCCCCACTCAAGCGAACAATACTGATTGCTCCTTCACCTGGTGGCGTCGAAATTGCCGCAATCGTGTCAAATTCTAATGTGATCTCAGCCATTTTTACACTCCTTTTCTGATTATAGGCACAAAAAAAGTGCCCACTCCACCCCTTAAAATTAATGGGTGGACTTCGCACTTTGACTGCTCGTTCCTGATTAAATTCTTGTCATAGACTATCATATTTGCTTCGATGAGGCAAGTATTTCTGTATTTCTTTCTTGTATTCTTGTAAAACATTCAACACCTAACTGAACGATCCTTTGATTGGCTTTCTGCAACAATTCTTTTGTGAACTTCCTCTATTTTTCTTGTGGCGAGTTTATGGATAAGCGGGTCGTTATTCTTTAATGCTTTCTTGCTTTCTTCTCGAATATAATTGATTTTATCTTTTGGCAATTTATATATACTGTTCAATTCACTCGGCATTACTTTCTCTTTAATTGGTGTAATAGGAATTAAATTGATCACTCCTCTATTTAATTTACGCAGATACAAACACAATTCAAGTTTTTCTTTTAGTTTATAATATTTACTATCGTTTTGAGCTCTTGTTTTCTTTAACAACTGATAAACAACATGCCCATCTTTCAGAAGAATAGTACTATCTATACTGCTTTTCAATTTTATTAGATGATTAACAGCGATTTGAACGATGACACTGTTATATTTTTCAGTTGTCAAATCTTTATATTTCGTTTTTACTGCTTTTTCGCCATCCACCAACAGATCTTTTACGGGATATACTTCGCCTAATACATACTTTAGAGCACTATTGAGGTTATTAATTGAACAATTACCCTGACCAGCTTGGCTCCTTCCTATATGGGCGCACAGCCTCTCCTCTTGAGCTAAGGTCCTAAAAACAGCGTATAAAGAATAAGAATGTTTCATCAACGCATTTTCTACGACTTGATTTTCTTTTTTAGGATAACCCAAACCTAGGTGCAGAATATTCGCGATTACCAACCTATTCTTTTCTGTATTTTCGATTGTATAACGATAAGTTGTTCTGCTCTGCGTTTCATAGTTGGTGATTCTGCTATTATTCCTTCCTGGTCTTTCTTCTGCCTTATCAAAAATAGAAACAATAAGCTGATTTTCTTTTTTCATCAAAATCAATGTAACGCCATGCAATTCACTTGAACCAGGTATATTTTTTAGGAGTACAGGTATAACCAGGAAACTGTCACGATTATTATTTTCTAATTCAGTGATGTAATTTGGAAATAAATTGGGCCTAATTGAAGCGTAAATGCTCTTTTGCAAAGAATCTTTGATCAGTTCTTGTTTTCTATCTGAAAAAGCTTCTGGGCAAACATCGAGCAACTGCTGGTACAAGGCCATAAATTCGATTTCTGTCTGGAATTCATAAACAAATTCCGTGTGACAATCATTCTCTTTTAAGTTCAAGTGTTGAAAAATAATATCGCATACATCCCTAGTATAGTAGTTACTATTTAGGTAAGTCGTTCTTAACTCATCTGCTTCTTGGATATATTTGTCCGCTTCTTCTTTTGTTAGGAATTTCATGTATTTTTCTCCTTTCTTCTTTTTTTAATATTCAACGAGTAAATGAGGTATCCTTTACTTTTCTTTCAGTCATGATTTTTTGATGGACTTCTGTTATCTTGCGTATCATGTTTTGAGAAACTGGAGGGACAATATTATTCAATAAGTGATGGCTTTTTTCTTGAATATAGTTGATTTCTTCTTCCGTCAATTTATAAAGGCTGCTTAATTCTTCTTTCATTACCGGGTGTCCAATTGAAGTATTTGGTATTAAATGAATGTATTTTTCATTTTCCTCCTGCATATATTTGCCCAATTCGACTTTTTCAGCAAATCTGTCCAATCCTTTTTTATTTGTTGCTCTTGCTTTCTTTAATAAATGATAGATAGTTCCTTGCTTCTTTTTTTGATTTCGCTGATTTCAGACGATGATAGGTGCTTTAAATCCTTTACGTATTTATTTTCATTTGCTGAAAGCTGGCTATTTTTATCGTATGGATAATTGAGCAGAGAAACTTCGGGTCTTCTAGGAATAGTCATTTTATCTATGACATATCTATAATATTGACGTAAATTTTCAGCTTGTTTTATTTTCCTCACAAACTTTTCTTCCAAAGATAATGATGCACGTGTTTCTTTCAATTGTTTGTATTGAATGTATTCATTTTCCAAACTTTCTTTTACACGTTGAGAAAAACCAGCTTTCACTAAATGATTGCTGATCAGTTGCGTTATCGTACTATTCAACTGTTTTTTCGTTACCCCGTTATATTTCATTTTGATAGCTTTTGTCCCATCTGGTAATATGACCCCTGTTTCATGAGGTGCTCCAAATAGATATTGTAATGCTGCATTGATATTTTTAATCTCACAATTTCCCTGTGTATATTGTGCTCTTGCAATGTGTTTGGCGTAATAGCTCTTTTCAGAAAACTTATCTAATTCCTTAAATGGCGCATAATACATTACAGGATCATCTGTCTCAAAAAGATTTATCTCTTCGGCTGTAAAGTGAATTCTGCCTATTCGGAGTACATTTGCTAACTTTATGATATTTTCCCTTGTGTCTTTGATCTCATAAGTATAGTTGATACAAAGTTCTGCAGAATCCTCATTTTCCCAACCATTACGAGGAAATTCTTTTAATTGTGCTTCTTTCTCATGCATATCTGGCCCTATTCCTGCTTTATCAATCGTTTCAACGAAAAATTTCGACTCTTTTTTTCTTATGATAACAGTACAACCATGTGAACCAACTTTATTATCTTTATAAGGAAAATTAAATCCTATTGGAACAATCAGAAAACTGTCAGGATTATCTGGAATCAATTCAGAAAGAAAATCCCCGGCTAGTTCTGTACATGCTGAAATATAGATGCTTTTCTGCAACGACTCTTGCATCTGGTCAGTATTTCTTCCTGCAAATAATTCTGGATGGATCTCTGCTGCTTTGGAGTAAATAGTTAAATATTCTAATATTGGGTCTACCGAAAATTTAAAATGTGGTTTGATTTCATTTGATTTTAAATTTAAATGTTGTAAATAAGTATCATATAATTCAACAGCATATTTTGGATCTTTTATGTAATCTTCCCTCATTTTATTCACCATGGCGATCCGTTCTTCTCTATCTTTTTCATTCAAAAATGTCATCTTCTTATCCTTTCCGCTAACGCTGTTTACTTTGAATAAAGTCTAGCACTGTTTTATGGGGAATTTTTGCCGTAAAAGACCTATTTGTTCGAAAAAAAGAAATAAAAGAACAGCAATTCTTTCTTTACTTCTTTTTGCGTAAAAAGGTACACTTAAATCAGGTATCAAAATCTTTTAGGAGGAATGCTATGACAGGACATGGAAAACACGCAGAAAGAGACGGAACAAATAACCGCATAAATGAAATCGTTTTATCGACTGGGAACGTCAATCGAAAGTATATTGTTCGAGATATTATTTTTGCTGCTGATCGTTTAGAGGTAGATTTATTTGATCCCAGCTTGGACACAAATGCCCTATTTTCTACCGTCAGCTACAAACTGAAAGAAAAAGCATTTGAATATGGCGCACATGCCGTGATCAACTGTCATTTCGAACATGAGCAAATCAAAAAAGGCGACACTTATATCTTGGAAGTTTTCGCCTATGGCACAGTTATCCAATTTATCCAAACAAATATTGGATAAAGAGTGTGCGCTATGCTAACTATTTTGGAAAATGAACAAACAAAAAAGGCCGGAGCTGGCAAGCTCCGACCTCTTTTTTTACCAAAGTAAGTGACTACTTCATCGTATACTCTGATAAGAATGATTTCTAGTAAAATATACTTTGTTTAAAAAACTTTGTCAACGAGATTTCTCTAAAAAGTAGCAGGATCAGTAAAATTTTTTGACCGGTTCCACTACGAGATAGCGATAAGGCTCGTCTCCTTCAGAATGTGTTTTTACATATTCGTTTTTGCTTAACGCCGCGTGGATCTGTTTCCGCTCAAAAGCAGGCATCGGTTCCAAGAACACTGGCTGCCTTGTACGCTTTACTTTTTCCGCTGTTCGTTCAGCTAAACGCTGGATGATTTCTTTGCGCTTCTCGCGGTAGTTGCCGACGTTTACGACAACTGAAAGTTTATTTTTTGCCACACGATGGATAAACACTTGTGCGAGATATTGAAGTGCATTCAATGTTTTTCCATGTTTGCCGATCAAGATCCCTTGTTTTTGTGTCTCAAGCTGGAAAATGATGAGTGAGCCTTCTCTTTCGATTTTTACGAGCGCTGGTGCATCCAAATGTTTGGTGATTTCGGTCAGATAGACTGCTAATTCCGTTAAAGCTGCTTCATCATCTAGGTCGCTTAATTCTTTTTCTTTCACTTCTTCTGTTTCATCAGCAATCTCAGGGGGTTCAGTTTCTAGAATATCTTCTACTGTCTCCTCTACTGTTTCCGAAATGACTTCACTCAATGTGGGTTCAATAGAAACACGGGCATTTTTTCTTCCCATTCCCAGAAAACCTTTTTTTCCTTCTTCAAGGATTTCAATCGTAACATCTTCTTTGGTCAGTTCTAAAGCATCAAGTCCGTAACGAATGGCTTCGTCGACTGTGGCAGCTTCATAAATCGGCATTAGCACTACCTCCTTTATTTTTTGCGTTTTTTCTTCGTATTCATCGCTTTTTGCAATGCGCGTTCTTTTTCTCTGATTTTACGTGCTTCTTCTTCACGCTCTCTGCGGATCTTGAACGGATTATTCAGCATCAACGTTTGCATTACTTGGAAAGCATTTGAGATTACCCAGTATAGTGAAAGACCGCTGGCTAGGTTGATACCCATTACCAAGATCATCAAAGGCATCGCAAAATTCATGATTTTTGTTGATGGATTTGATTCCAATTGGCTCATACTTGATAAGTACGTACTTGCAAAAGTAAAGATAGCCGCCAAAACAGGTAAAATAAATGTCGGATCTGCCTCACCTAAGTTCAACCATAGGAAATGACCTTGTTTTAGTTCAGGCACGCGGGAAATTGCTTGCCACAACGCCATCAAGATCGGCATCTGAACAAGAAGCGGTAAACAGCCGGCATATGGATTTACGCCATTTTCTGCATAGAGACGCTGCTGCTCTTCTCTTAATTTCGCTTGTGTATCTGGATCTTTTGACGCATATTCCTGCTGCAGAGCTTTCAGTTTCGGTTGAAGCTCTTGTGTTTTCCGCATACTTTTCGTTTGGATATGCATCAAAGGAAGTAAAATCATTCGGATGACCAAGGTAAACAGGATGATCCCGATCCCAGCATTTCCAAATGATAAGAATTTGATTGCTTGAGCAAAATAATAAACGATGTATCGGTCCCACACACCTGTACTTTGCGCACTCACTTCTCCTGTGCCGCAACCTGATAGTACGAGGATCAAACCGATGACTCCCATCATCAAAAGTAAACGTTTGTATTTCTTCACGCTCTCTTTTCCTCTCTATTGATTATTTTTGCAAGTTTTAAGACATGGATTAGATTTGAGCGAATCTCTGCATAAGTTAACTCTTTTGTACTTGGCCGTGCAATAACGATAAAATCCAATTCTGGATCGATTTCTTCTTTTATAGAATAAATCGCTGCACGTATTTTCCGTTTGACGTCATTTCGGCAGACTGCATTTCCGACTTTTTTGCCCACTGACAGACCAACTCTGAAATGCGGCTGGTTTTCTTTCGCGAGTTTATAAACGACGAATTTGCGGTTCGCAAAAGAAGCACCGGTTTGAAAAACGGTTTGGAACTCTTTTTCTTTTTTCACTCGATACGCTTTTTTCATTTATTTTCTTTCCTTTTCTATCTCTCACTTACGAAAACCATCATACCATATTTGGTTGACTCAATTCATCCTTTCCATAAAAAAGGACATAAAAAAAACCACTGTAACCCCAGTGGCTTAAGCAGAAAGAACTTTTCTTCCTTTACGACGACGGCTTGCTAAAACACGACGACCGTTTTTAGTACTCATACGTTTACGGAATCCGTGAACTTTTTGACGTTTACGTTTATTTGGTTGGTATGTTCTTTTCATCCTTATTCCACCTCCGAAAATCTTATCTATATCCTATTAAGTACAGACATACTTTGACATTATAACGAGAAGTCGCTTGTTTTGTCAATACAAAATAGAAAGAGAATGTTGCCAAAGTTATCCACACGAAGAAAAATCACCCGTGCATACATTGTGGATTGAGTTATGCACAGGCTTTTTTCCACAAAAGTTTTACTAAGGGTTTTACACAAATAAAGAGGGTGTAAAAAACGAAATCCACAGAATACTTTCTTCTTGTGGATTAGTCCCTTTAACAATTGGTACAAAAGAGAAAGTTATTAACAGCTACTTGTTAAAAAATAGTTTTTACCCGGAGTTTTCCACCTGTGAATTAAGCTTGTGGAAAACATTTTTCCCTGCTTGTTGATTTTCCATTTTTATTTTTCCCGTTTATGTGGATAATCTCATTAAAATTATTTTTTTATCTTAATTCTGTGGAAAACTTAGAAGAAAGATGATAAATTAGTACTAGCTATTTACTTTTTTAAAAAGGAGGAGGCCTC
>NZ_CP187904.1:0-19213 GCF_050559705.1 Enterococcus sp. DIV0210g
CACTCAACTTGTCAGCAAAAATTTTCAGCATTAAATGACAAAAACTAATGTTCATTTGTCTTTTCATTTTTCTCCTCCATTTTTGTCAAATAACGATAAATGGTTGTTCTTGAGACGTTCCAACGTTCTGCTATCGTCTTAATAGGTGTACCGCTATCCACTAAAGTCTTCAGTAATTCCAAATCCTGAGAGGTCAATTTTTCAGGTCGACCACCAAACCGTCCTCTTGCGCGTGCAGCTGCTCGACCAGCTGCTGAGCGTTCTAAGATTAAATTACGCTCAAATTCTGCAAATGCCGCAAACAAATGGAACATAAGTTGACCAGTCGAACTAGATTTATCCATCGTGATATTTTCTTGAAGACTATGAAAACTCACTCCTCGTTCATTCAAACGATTCACAATCGAAATCAAATCTTCCATATTTCTTCCTAATCGATCTAAACGCCAAACGACAAGTGTATCTCCAGAGCGAACAAAATCGATCGCCATTTCTAATCCTGGTCGATTACTTTTTGCTCCACTCATATGATCGGTAAAAATTTTCTCACAACCAAATTGTTTTAGACTATCTTCTTGTAGATCTAAATTTTGTAATCCGGTAGATACCCGAGCGTATCCTATTTTCAAAAAAATCACTCCTTATTAAAATCTATTGTAACATAATTTTATTCACATGGTTTAAATGAACATAGATTTTGTTATGGGTTTATGAACATAAAATGAATGGATTTTTTGAAAAATAAAGCAAAAAAAGAAAGTGTCCAGAAATGGGTCATTTTCTGGACATTTTTAAATAGAAAAAAGAATGTCGACTAGACACTCTTTTATACAATCATTATTTTTCTTTTTGATATGTTTTTTTCTTCAAAATCTTCTAGATTAGATATTGATTTTTGAATTTTTTGTGTCTCCTGGAAAGTTTGCTGAACTTGTAAAGCTGATTCTTCTTTCGGTAATATCAACAGTTTAGACTTTAAATACTATTTACCATAACTTATTCAATCATCAGTTACTTTTTATTGACTTCTCCATTATTTTTTATTTCTTGTAAATATTTATAAATACTTACCTCTGACATATTAAAAAACTTGGCAAGTCTACCAATAGAATCTTTCAATTCAAAGAAACCTTTGTTATAAAGCTTTTCGACAATCTCTAATTTTTGTATCTTAGTAAAGTTTACATTTGTTTTACCTAGTCTTCCTACTGTTTCTATTACAGCTTGTTCAATCGAATTTTCTGCTGTTAAATATAAATTTTCATTAATTGTATTGTCATCTGATAGCTCTACATTTATATCTTGATTTAAAAATTGTTGGATTGAGATCAAACTAGATTGCAATGTCTTTTCTAATTCAATATATTTAGATTTATCTGTATTTACACAAATCATTCCAATAAGCTTCTCATTTTCATCCTTAATGAAAAAGCTCGAAGAGTTAAGTAATTTTCCATTCATTGATTTACTTGTATAATTTGCTAAAAAATCTTTCTGTTTATATTGTTTTGATTTAATAATTTGTAAGAGAAGATCCGTTCCAGGTGCTCCTACTTTTCTTCCAGAAATACTATTTTTTATATAAACAATTGATGCTTCGTACCCATCGCAATCGTAACAAATCTCATGCATTAAAACTTCTGTATCTTCACCTAAAATAATAGAAAGAAAATCTAATATCGGAAGATATTTACGTAATTTAACATTCATAGGTATCTCCTTTCATTATCTATAAGATATTATACTGGAATATATAAAAAAAAATAGTAAGCAGATATACATCTACTTACTAAATAAATTGATTAATTTAAAGCTTGTTCTAAATCTTTTAATAAATCATCCACATCTTCAATACCACAAGACAAACGTAGAAGATTGTCTGTTACACCTTGTTTTTCCCTTTCCTTATCAGATAAACATGCATGAGACATCGAGGCTGGATGCGATACAATCGACTCAACACCACCTAAACTAACTGCATAAATCGGTATTTTCATTTTATTTATAAAATTTTCTAATGTTTTCTTATCACATAACTCAAATGATAACACTGCACCACCATTTGATGATTGTTTTTTATGAATTCTAGAGTTGGAATGAGTTAGCAAACCTGGATAATACACTTTTGAAACTTTTTTATGTGTAGTTAAATACTCAGCAATTTTCCCCGCATTAAATATCGATTTTTCCATTCTCAGTCCCATCGTTTTCATACCTCTTAAAATAAGCCAAGCATCCTCTACTCCCAAAATACCTCCGAAATTTTTCTGATACAGATATAGCTTATCATATAATTCTTTACAATTAGTTGCAATTAATCCCCCAACCACATCACTATGACCATTAATGAACTTGGTCATACTTTCAACAACTACATCAATACCTAATTCCAACGGTTGTTGGTAGAGTGCCGTCATAAAGGTATTGTCGGCAACAGTCATAATTTTCTTTTTCTTCGCTAACACAGCAATTTCTTGTATATCTGTCACTTTTAGTAGTGGATTAGATGGCGTTTCTATATAAATCATTTTTGTATTACTTCTAATAGCCTTTTCTACACATTCACTCGAAGACATATCAATAAATGAAGATTCTATACCATAGCTTGGTAAAATTTGTGTAGCAAACTGACTTGTTCCACCATAAACTTCTATGGGAAAAACTACATGATCCCCTGCTTCTAATAGCATTAACACATTAGAAATTGCTGCCATACCTGATGAAAAAGCTAGTCCATATTTGGAGTTTTCTAGTTTCATTATTCCTTCTTCTAATGCAGAGATAGTCGGATTACCAAATCTGGTGTAACTAAATGAATGATCCGTGATCTTTATCCCCTGTTGGTTGAAGGTAGATGTCTGATATTTAGGTATAGAAGAGGCTCCTGTATATGGATCAATCACAGGATAACCATGTAATAAATCAGTATTTTTTCCCATATTTATTCTCCCTCTATTTCTGCAATAGCTTCTATTTCAATCATAGCACCCATTGGAAGATTTCCAACTTCAAAAGCTGTTCTAGAAGGAAAATCTTCAGAGAAATAATTACTATATACTTCATTAAATGTTGAAAAGTCTTCAATATTTTTTAAATAAACAGTTGTTTTTACAATTCTTTCTGTAGAAGATCCGTTATCTTCCAAAATATATTTTAAATTTTCCATTGACTGCATTGTTTGTTTTTCAATACTATTAGGAAAGTCAATTTTACCTGTTTTTCGGTTAATAGGTAGTTGTCCGGAAGTATAAATTAAATTCCCTACTTTTGTAGCAGCTGAATAACTCCCTACCGCTTTGGGTGCTTTTTCACTTGAGATTCTTTTCAACATTATAATAATTCCTCCTGGTTAACACTTTTTTTATTAAAGATAAATAATATCATTGGTAATACAACATATCCTATTGCCATCGATATTATGGCATAGATATTAATATGAGTAATGCCATGGGAATTAACGGAAGTAAACTGACTTGGCCAGTCAAACTCCGTTAATAAGAATATAGTTAATAACAAAGCTAATATTGGGATAGTAACATCGGTAAAGAAATTTCTTTTTACATTATCTAAAGACTTTTCAACATTTTTCCCATAGTAGAATCTTATGACAGCAAAAGGAACGACTAAGAATTGAACAAATCGAGAAATTGAACTTAAAATGATAATGCTAGTCATATTATATTTGAATGCCATGGGGATAATAAGCGCTAGTAAAACAGTTATTAAAAAAGCGCGTAAAGGAAATCCCCGGTCAGTTCTCTGATTAAACCATGGGGATAATTGCTTCTCTCTTGAAATTGCTTCTAAAACTCTTGGTGTATGAAAAGATGCAGCTACATTAATACCAAACATTGAAATAAGCGCACCATATAGAATAATATTTTTTATTATATGATTTGTCAAATTAAGTTAGAATAAAATGCTTCTTGTACATAGCTCAAAAATATCTCAATTGGTGTTCTGTAATTCAATGATTTTCTTGGAATATGATTACGTTGATTGCTGACACTGGAAATAAATGTCTGATTCACTTCTCTAAAATCCATTGATTTCGGCAGTCCGTTACGACGCAGAATCCCGTTAGAATTCTCGTTTAATGGGCGTTGAGAAGGTGTTCCAGGGTCCGCAAAATATATATCAATATCATGTTGGTTACTAATGGCTTTCCAGTTAGAAAATTCTTTTCCACAGTCAAACGTAATAGATTTAAAGAAGTTTTTAGGGAAGCGAGAAAACCATTGATTAAGGGCAGTTTCAATATCTAATGCCTTACGGCCGTTGGGTTTAATCGTGATAATGACTTTAGATAATCTTTCAACTAAAGTAATGACGGCACTTTTATGATGAATGCCAACGATCGTATCACCTTCAAGGTGACCAAACTCAGAATTGAAATCAGGATAATTATCAGGTCGATCATGGATTGAGCGCTGATACTGTTGTTTTCCCCGTTTTTCCTGATGGCCATTGGGTTTTCTTTTACCTTTCATCGGTATCATTCCTAACATTCCAACAAGCATTCTAGCTTTTTTTATATACTGATTGATCGCCATTTTTTTATCTCCTTAGTTTTTTGATTCAACAACTTTTTATTGATTGACAAGTTGTTGTTGCAGCTCTCCTTGTACAACGTATCTTTCTTTGCCCTGTGCAGTATAAACACAAGTAAAGAGCGTCAGCAAAGGCTTTTCTCCTTTCTTGGGTAAAGATAAGAAAGAATTCTCTTCAGGAACACCATTAATTAATTTAAAGTACTCAGGTACAATAAATTTACGTGTTACCTGGTAACGATAGATACTACCGTTACTAATTAAATCCATCACCTCCCCTAATGAAAGTTTTTGAATGTCTGAAAATAAGACACCAGGTACCTCCATATTATGTCCTGCTAAGACATAATTTCCTTTTCCCATTTCAGCATCTTCATAAAAATAAGTAGCTGCTCCTAAACTCAATGTGAACTGGTTTGCACCTTTATAAATCGGTAATTGGCAACCTATCGAAGGTATCTGTATTTGACCGCCCACTTGTTTATTGATTCCTTTTTCTATTGCTTCTTTTTGAATGGATACCATTTCTCCGATAGATAGATCACTATTTACGTTTGTAGGATCATCTTGGTAGGCTTTTGCATTTTTGTTGATTGGAATCGATTGTGCTTTCTTTTCAATCGTTTGTTGAAAGACTTTTCCCTCGTACTTTTGGTATCCGATATAACCGATAATGCTTATTGCTATGATCATAAGGATTCCTATAAAGCTAATAATCCTTTTTTTCATTCACTTCCCTCCTTCCAGGCAAAATAAAAAACACTTCTTCTAAACGAAAAAGTGTTTATCAACTATGATTTGATTGTATTTTTTGTTTTATAACTATGTGTGGCCATCCCTAGCATAATGAATACTATTGGTACCCAGCTAATAGTCGTAAGTGTTTCTTCCATGAACGATTGGCACATAATTGCTAAAAATGTCCATAAAAAGGTGATTTGTCCATTTGTAAGATCTTTCCCTCTTACTATGAACCAAATAAGACTAAGCAAGAGAATTACTGATATAGAAAATCCTATTAACCCATAATGGTTGATTACTGCATGATAACTATTATGGTTGCCTAAAATTTGATTTCCTCGATGGAAAAAGAATTGCTTCATGCCGATTAGAACTTGACCTGTTTTTTCTCCTAATGTTTCGTAAAATTTGCGCCAAATCTCTTCTCGTCCTGTAAACAAATGAACTTTATCTGACATAGCAGCAAAGTAAGAAATCGGTACGGCTAACACCGCTACAACGGCATACATAATAAAGGACAGATAAGACTTTCGAAACATTTTTTTGGGTAAAATTTCTAAGATAAGAAAAATTACAAGAGCATATAGAGCTGACTTTGATTGACAAACCCATACGGTCGCTAAAGCTAATGCCAACGCTGGCAAAGATAGCAAACGAATATACCATTTACCAAATGAACTAGCAAAACCTGTGATAAGAAAGGCTAACGTCATAAGAGAACTGCCTATCGTGTTTGTGTTGATCCATATATCAGATAATTTGTTCGATAGGTGCCATATGCTTTCTCCTTTAGGTACTGGTATCTCAGTAAATACTCGGTGAACTGTAATCAATAGAAATACATAAAACACCAAAAGATATAAGCTACGATCAAATCCTGTAAATTCTGTCCATTTTACAATTAAAAGGAATGCAATGATCGTGGGAACAATAAGATCCCCATACATAGTATCTCCTCGATAACTTCTAAAGAAAGAGAAGAATAAGTAAAAAAGAACGCCTGCTGCAATATAAATTGCATCTTTTTTATCCATTTTGTACACGTTAAGGAGAAATAAACATCCTACAACAAATGTAACGAGTTGCGCTGCATTGTTGTAAAGGAATAAAATCGTCGGCTGACTTAAACCTATCGTCCATATCAAATAGAGAGTTGATATGAGCAATAACAGAAAGAGCGCGCTCATCTTATTGATCATTTTTTCTACAACTTGTTGAATGTTACTCACTTCCTTTATGAATTTCCTCTACATTTATTAACTCGCCTTGCAATACCTCACAGCTTTTCATATCGCTGGCTTTAAAAGTTAAGAGTGTCAGTAAAGGTTTTTTCCCTAATTTTGGAAGAGATAAAAAGGATTGTTTGTCTGGAGTATTAACTAGTTGATCATAATCTGAGATTTCGCCTCTCTTTGTCATTGCATACTGATATTTATAGTGAGAATCCACTAAGTCTACCTCTTCCCCTATAGATAGATCACTCACATCAGAAAATAGCACACTAGGCGTATTAACGTTATAGCCAGCAAGAATATAGTTTCCTTTCCCCATTGCAGCGTCTTTGTAATAAGTAGCACCAGCACCTAAGCTGAGTGTACTTTGATTCGCACCTTCAAAGACCGGCAAATAAAATCCTGTAGTAGTGAACACGATTTCACTAGCGACTTCTTGAGGAATATTAGCTTCTAAAGCTTGTTCTTGATCAGCTATGAGCTTACTTTTAGAAACACCATTCAAACTAGTTAAGTTGTCATCGAGAGTCTTTGCATCTTCATGGATATGGATTTTTTTAGTGACAGCATCCACTCTTTCAGCAATTTTATCTTTCTGATAACTTTGGTAAAAGAAGACAATACAGATACAAAAAACAATGATTACTCCAACATAAGGCTTTAAAAAATTTTCTTTTTTTCTGGTCATATATCTACCTTCTATAAATTAATGGATAGTTATTTGGTTGATCAACATGGGGTACATGGAACATAGAAACGAAAATGCACGGTAGTGATACTTCTAAAAATACACAAACGTTGATTTAGAGCCTTTTTAGTTGTTTTGGTCTTATAAATTGTCGTCTTTTGGCTGGAACACTCGTGCGAAAATGCACGGTAGTAATCCGAACTAAGATATTTATGTTTTAAATTACATGTAAAATTTACAAACTAAAACATTGCTATAACAGCTTTCTTGTTTGTAAATCAAAAGTCTACTCAAAAATTACAATGAAAAAACGATTGATTGTTCGTGTTTTCACCTTACCGTGCATTTCCGTTTCTATGTTCCATGTACCCCAACATTTTTGACACAAACCATGTGAATTTTACCACTAATCTCATTTTAGCATACAATCAAAATCATAAAACGTTGTTTTGACATCATTAACGTTAGAAATAGTCTATAAATTATAAGAAGTTACGTGGCACAATTAGTTTACGCTTAGGAACTTTATTTTCTTCTGATACAAAAAACTCAAAATAACCTTGTTCATAAACGTTTTTATTTCCTTTTTTATTACTAGTCCTTTTTTGATCAATTTTTACTCGTCTATCATTTGTAATCCCATTAATAATTTCTCTACCAATATCAACAGGAACAAAAGTCTTGTAATTACTTTTAGTTATCAATGCTACAGTTGATACCAAAAATATACTTTCTTCATCTACTACATTATTACCAAAAAGTTCCGCAACTTTATTAATGGATAGACGAATATTAGATAAATTGTTTTCAGAGTCAAAAATCAGCTTAACTCCTTTTCCAACAGTTAAATAAACTGTAATCCCACCATTTTTATTCGCCATAAATTTTCCTTTCCTTTTTTCATAAATTTATTCTTACTAGGTTCTTATCCCACAAAACATGGATCTCCTCTAATTTTTAAATTCATATTTCTTCCTCTTTGCCAACAAAAAAAGGGCTATTTCTTTGCCCTTTTATTTGAAATTATTTTTTATTTAGTTGAAATACTGTTACTAAGTTGCAATCTTTACTAATGCGGTAATTCACACTAGTATAAAAATTATGTTGTAACAATGAATTGAATACTGCCTTCCAGCATTTATCATATTGATAAACGCCGTAACCAGCTTTATTTAACCATGTAACAAAAGAGTCATAAGTGATCTGCTTACCTATATTTTTCCGTCCATATTGTAATACCAGCTTTTTGAATCCTGGTTTATCTGAATACAAAACTTTTGAATCTTCTTTAATCATTGCAGCCTCCTTAATAAATTAAAAATTGTTTTGGCTTATCAGAAACTGATAAATAAATTTTCATATTTGTATTACTAGCTTTTGCTGTGTTGTTTAACGATTGTTCTTTGGACCAAAGAATGTAGTTATCCAGGTTGGCTACTTTATTTTCCATCTTCATATCATTTAGAAATTGAAATAATTCTGATTCATTTTTTAACCATTTCATACCAACACTCACTTTCAAAAATCTCTACTTAACAAAAATGTACCATTGTCTCCATATCCCTCGTTTCGAACAATACTCATCTTGTACATTTCTCAACAGTTCTTTGTAGGGAATTTCTTTTAATAAATCACTACTTAACCCTGCATACCAATGTGTATTAAAATCAACTATACAATCAATTTTTTTACGTCTTAGAGATCGTTCCAATGTATACAATTGTCTCTCCTCTAAATTTTATTTCCAAATGTTTTTCGTATCTTATATTCGTTATCGATCAATTCAGAAAGCGTATCACAAGGATAAATACGTTCATTACTTCTTGTTTTGTGTTCCTGAACTAACCATTCCAATTTCTTCATAGTCTCATCAGAAAAAGCAAACTTCTGACGTTTTTTTTTAGTGGTCATAAGTGGGCCCTCCCTTTTGTATAGGTGTCCCCCTAAACATCTTTTGTTTACTAATTTCAAGCAATAGATTAGAACATTTAATTCGCTCGTTTTATAGCAACCGTAAACGAAAACTCTAGCAAAGCAGGATATTTGCTCATTCAAACGAAGTCATCGCAAATCTTTGCATGTATTTGGCTCACCAGTATTATTTTTACCTGGTCATTATTGATCTAAGTCCGTTCATAGCCAAGCTGATAAACTTAGAAGGGCGTTCTAAAACCCCATATTCAATTGGTTTTCCTAACTTGCTCGTTATCAACAATGTTAAGAATTATGCTAACTTCAAAAAATTAGCAAACAAAAAATGTTTAGGGAGCATAAGATCAGCTATTTGTTTCGAATATATCGGTTTGTTTCTTTTACGAAAGCTTTTTCCTCTAGTAAATCAATCATATCGTAGATCGATTTTTTATTTTTATTGTTTTTTTTCAATGTAAACCATGAATTTTCTGTAGTCGTCAATAAACGACAATTATGATTCAATCGCTGACCAACAACTCTTCCTTTCGAATCAAAAAGTAATTTAATTTCAGGATAAATGTCTTGTGTCTTACTCTTAGCAAATTCAACCTTCTCAGGTCTACCATCAACTAAAAATGTGGTATATCGAAAAGCTTTCCACTTTTCAATTCGCCATTTTTGTCCGTTAAATAATTGAACATATGCTTCTACTCCAATCAAATCAGAAAGTTTTACTTCTAGACCTCTACCCATTTTTATTCCTCCTCTTCTAGCAGGGGTGCTGGTCATTGGGAAACCAAGCAACAAAAAAAGGGCGATCACACACAAAAGTGTAATCGCCCTCTCAAGTCACAAATGATCTGAAAACAGTATAAACAAACATATCAAGAAATATACATACTAAGCCTACTAATCCAGTAGTCAAAGAAATGCAATTTTTCTTTAAAAGAATTTAGGCAGCACGAAATAAACTAGTTAAATTCTTAAGAAATATATGTTAGAATATGCCTGTTGCAGTTCAATCTGCAACAAAAGTGGGAGTTCACCTCTTCAGCGTGCTACATACGTTGAATTGGACGGCTAGAGATTCATGACCTGAATAAGAGTTGGCGCTCTTACTTCAGCGAGATCCCTAGTCGGTCTCCTCTTTTTTTTTGTTGGATTTATTGCTTGGCTTCCTAATGACCAGCAGCATATGTGCTAAGTCAATAATTATTTTCAATTTAGCATTACTACAGAATTACAGTAGCACATCTTAAAATTCCTTACAAGCTTTTTTATATTTACGCTTGACAATTTTGCTCAATCATTAACTAAAAAAAACAACAAACATATTTTCTTTTTACTAACCAACACCTCAATTCTTTCTTTTTAGAAGCGCTTCTGACATTATTTTAACACTACAAAGTATATGAAACAAACCTTATATTACTGGATTTTCATGTTGTTTATTATAATGGTATCCGTTATTAAATATAAACAGTTCATGAAAAATTTACTGAAATTTTAGAAAAGAATATTATAATATTTTTATTTGTTATGAAATATAAATCACAATAAAAATTATTGCCAATAAATTCACCCGAATAAAAGTAGCAAACTGAATAAATTATTACTCTGTATCCAAGTATTTCTTTTTCTTTTTAGAAGCAAGCTTTCGATAATTCTTGTACTCCTCTTCATACACACACAAACGATTATACACCTTGTCCATCGGCTCACCTGATGCCAATGACAACGCATAAAGAAAAGAAACTGGTAAATCTGCTACCTCTCGCTCCCTAGTCACCCAAGAAGACAAGGTCCCTTGCTTGAAATTATAAAGCTCGCAAAATACCTCTACCGACATACCCAAATACCCAATAATAAACGCATTAATCGCGTGTGAATAAACATAATTTTTAATCCGCATAGCCTTAGCCTCTCAATCATAACAAGTCTGTAAAACTGCGTTTGCAGTATTAAGTATAACACGTACCAGGTGGCTAGGAAAAGGCGGTAGTCAGCAGAAGTATCATAGATATATTGTATAAGGCAATTTACACCTTTTATTTTTATCCTGTATCGACGGTAAATAATCTGACCTCTTCAGGCTGTTTGTAAGGTGCTGCGAGTTGTTTAAATGTATTTAGCACAAATGATCCAGTCAATCCGAATTTCTCTGTAATCGCAGCAACGTAAGCTTGTTGCATTTCTTTTCTGACTTGAATAATCGTTCCGAATAATGCTTTGACTGACGCAATGACCATACCCCCATTGCGTCCACGCGTCACCTTGTAAAACACTTTATGCTCTTCTTTTAACTCTTTTAGGACTTTGTCCAATGTCCGCTTAGGCATACCTAGTTCTGAAGCAAGGTCTTTTTTAGACAAGGTCAAATAAGGCTTGGAAATATAGCTTTTTTCGCTCAGATAAGCCACTAAATCTTCTTTCCATTCCTTTTTGTGACTGTATTTTCTTTGTTCGCGTGGTTTCTTGAATTTCCACCAACCTTTTCGTTGAATAAACAGGTCTTTATTCTTTAGTTCAGGTGCTACCCATTCCTGGCACAATTCGACTATGAATTCTCTACTTGCGGCTTCATAGTTGCCTGAATAAGCACTGCGTACAATTTTCGACAATTCAGCTGAACTTAATGGTTCATGTAAGCGTTCGTTGAACTCGATCATATTGTATTCGCAAGTTTCAAGTGCATAACCCGAAGAATAATAGGCTAAAGAAAGCGTAAAAATGACGTTATTTCGTCCAAGACGTCCTTCTCCTCCAATAATTGTTGCTTTATGCAGCAGCATATCGAACCATGGTTCGTCCACTTGACGAATCTGTTTCTTTTCAGGGAAGAGAATTATTTTTTTGTCATACTCTTCCTTTGTTTTTTGATCTGAATCGATTTTCATGGACCATTGGATCCAGTCAGAAAAAGAATACTGATAGTTCAGCTCTTGAAAGACAATATTTTTCTTTTGCGGGAAACGTACAATACCAAAATGATTACAGCCTAAATCGATTCCTGGTAGCTGTTTGGCCAACTGAAGACGAATTGTCTTTGAGATTTTCTTCGCTACATCGATCACTTTAAAATTACTTTTTTTCGTTACATATCCTGGTGTTTTTAGAACAAAATAAACCTGGTAGCCATGTTCAGACTCTAAAACCAGCGTTGGCATGTACCCTACTTGGTCTAAACAAGCTAAAATGATCTCTCCTTCATGATTCTCTTTTGAATCAATATCGACAACAAATGTATTGATCTGACTTAAGTTTTTTTCAGAGTGACCTTTAACTATCATGCGATCGTTATCCGCATATGTACCGTAACGGTAAGTATTAGGGGTCCAATGTGTCAATTTCTGTTCGTTTTCCAGGACCGCTTCTTCAGACGTGATCACTATTCCACGACCAGCATTCATCAGCTGCTTACTACGGTACGCAAAGATAGCACCATTCCTACTGGAATCGATATGACCTGCAGGTTTCATGGTGCTGTTTCGATATTTGTATGCACGTAAGCCGTTTTTAAGAATAGCTGAATAAATTTCGCTCAACATCGATTGTAACGTCCTTTCTCAAACAAAAAGAGAACACAGTTTAGCTTTAATCTCAGCCATCGTATGTGTTCTCTCTTCAGTGTTTAAGAATATTTAATTTAAGTACACTAAATAAACGTTCTTCTGTTGAGTTGCTCGTCATTTTTTGATAGAATATAGTCAATCGGAAAAGGTATTCCGATCAACTTTTAATATAAGTAGTTGGTAGCTACTTACATATTCTTGAGACGAGCGCGAACACATGACCTAACCATGTGATTCAGAAATAATTGATTCTGCTAAAATCAATTATTTCCGTCTCTTTTTTTTATGTAATTTTTCTGTTTAAAGAGTACCACTGCTTTTGCTACTTTGTAAATAGTGAATTATCTGTGGTTTCTATAGAATTAAGTTTACCTCTTTTCACTCTAAATTGTCAACGCAAAACGCACAAATATATTTTGACATTTTGAATATATCTGATATACTGAATATAGCAAATATATTTAGTATATCCACTATATTCCTTATAAAATCAGAATTCTTATCAATTTGGAGTATATTAGATATATCGAATATATTAAATATATTTAGTATACTAAATATATTTAATATAGGAAATTGGAGGGAACTATGGAAAACTTACGGCCTGCATTTAAAACATCAGATAAACTAGGAAAAGTTGTAATGCTTACAGGTAGAAAAGGCGGCATTGGTAAGACTACAGACAATGATTTATTAGCGATTGTTTCTAGTCAACTTTTTGAAAAAGACGTGTTGCTAATTGATTATGACCAACAAAGAAATACTACTTCCAACATTGGATCAACGTATCAAATTACTAGCTTTGATCGATCCATGTCTGCAGCAATCAAAAAAGGGGATTGGGCCTCAGGTATTACTCAAGTAAGTCCACATCTATATATTATGGCTGGCTCTCCTGGATCTGAAGAACTTAATGAATACTTGTCCGAAAAATATCCTGATCGTCGTAAGAGATCATTGGCCTTCATTAAACCTTTAGAAGAATTGAGAAAAAATTTCGATTATATCTTTATCGACTGCCCACCATCAACAGATAATGTGGTTCGTGCATTCTTAACTGCTGCAGATTATATTATTGCAATGCAAGAATTAAAACGGTACGCAATGGAAGGAACAGAAGATTTTATTAATAAAGTTTTAGTTCCGATTGTCACGAATTTTGAAGAGTCTCATCTTCAAATCATTGGAATTTTGCCTGTTCTTTTCTCAGTGCGACGTTCCTCTCAACACGCAAACTATCAAAAAACAATTGATAAGTATGGTGAATCAAACATTTTTAAAAGCATTGTTAAAGGCTCGGATCGATTAGAAATGTATGGTGAGAATGGTATCCAATTAAATGATTATGTAGATCGAAGATGGTGGGCTATTTTTGCAGACATCTTTACAGAATTAGAAGAAAGAATTGAATACTATGAACAACATGGTGATATTGAAGGATTTGATTATACACCTAAATATGCTGACTCAATGGCCAATCATATCCTACCTCTTGGAAAGGAGATCAAACTAAATGGCATTATTACCAACGAACAAAGATAAGAAGAAAATTGGTGCTGAAGATATTTCAATTAAAGATGATATTAATGTCGAGTTAGGGGAACGAAAATACACTGCGAAAGAAAGAAAACCAGTTCAAGTAGATCCTCCCGTACTAAAAACCATTCGGGATCTTAGCTATGCGAAAGATATTCCTATGTATGAAATAGTCAAACTTGCAATGGATGCCTATGTTGATACATTAAACGACGAAGAACGCATTATCTATAATAGACGATCAAAAGATTAAAACATAGTCAGTATATTAGATATATTAGATATATTAAATATATTTAGTATACTGACTATATTTATTTGTTTTATTAATCTTAATCCTTCAAAATATATGCCTTGTTCAGGAGTGTACAACATTCACAAATTTACTTATTTCTATTTTCTACTATATTAACTATACTAAATATATTTAATATATTTAGTATAGTTAATATATTTTGATTTATAGAGAAAAGCTCGTACACCTGTTTAACAATAATTTCAGCGTCTTGTAAAGCCTGGTCTTTGCTAGTTTTCTCCATAAAAGGTAATGGTGGATTTAACAAACATATAGTTACAGTTACTGAAGAACAGCCCGTTAGTCAGCAGGAGTTAGTACTAAATCGTTTGTTAGACACTAATTTGATTAATACGACCTCTAACTATGTGTTTGTTCCATTTATGATATAATAAGAGTGTAAGCATATTAAACAGCAAACTATCACAGCAGCACTAGACTCAATCACTCGAAAGGGGACGGTGCTGATGAAAAAACTACTAGCAATTTCCCTTTTCTTAAGAAGGAGAATTAATCGTGGAAAAAGAACCTAATACCTCACGTATGCAGCTTGCTCTTAGCATAATAAAGCTTATTTCTGATTTTATAGCTTTAGATAACAGAGCAAAGGTTCTAACTACGCAATGCTTACTAAAAATATTACTCTCGTTGACAGGGTGTTTTTTAGTTGTAGTACTTGTAGTACATTTCTTGCTTTAGAAACACAAAAAATGCTTATTCAACTATATTTAGCTGAATAAGCTGCTTTCAATGTTAAATCAAGTTTGACTGACAGGGTTTAACATTACTTTCTAGTGCTATTTTAGTTAGCTCTAGTATGCTTCAAGCTAGTTACAACCTTAGGCCGTTGTAACTAGTTTTTTTATATTTTTAAATTACCTATAGGTAATTTTATCAGAATTGATACAAAATGTAAAACATAAAAGAAGTATAATTTTATTGCACTTTAATAGTCAATATAGTATTCGTATTTATGATATCCTGCTGCAGCTTCTACGTAGAAAGAGAAACGCTCAATACCTGCCTCACTTATCAAACGTTGTCCATAGCCCCAAATCTCTTCTGATAGCTGATCAAAGGTTATATACTTTAGCTCATATTGCTGGATAATGTTCATTCTAATCGACTCCATTTATTATCCTGGTAAAATTCGATATGACGTATTTCGTCGTAGTGAATTTTGTCTTTTCCAACGTAGATCCCCAGCTCATCACTTCCCAAAATCTTACCGATAATATCGCCTGGATAGTATCCTTCAGCGTTTCGTTCTTCTTTTTGAATACATACTGATCTATTTTTTATGACTGCAGCGTTCAATACTTCCGCAATCTCTTCAGTCGCCATTTGTTCTTTTGCCAAATCATAATTGGCACGTTGCTCACTGTCCGCATCGATTTCTTCTGTGTGATCGGATAAATAGAATCCTGCCCATTTCAACCGTCCTCGATCGTTATAATCAATCATTTTTAAGCCCCCCATTGCCTCCTGCATGGCCACCAACCAATGTACTTCTAGTAATACTACGAGCGCCTTCTAGCATAGAAGAAGCATGCACAATCGCTGTAAAACCATATTTTTGTCTGATCTTATCAATAATCTTATCCAGGTTTTCTTCATCGATTTGTTTTTGCGGATCACTAAATAAATCCAGCTGAAGAGAATCTGTATAAATTAGCTTGCTGTAGGTGATTCCGACGTGCCTTACTTCTTGTCCTTCATAATACTTATCAAACAAGAAAAGACAATAATTCTGCAATTCCTTTGTATTGTCTGTGATAGGGATCTTCATCTGGTGTGAGAACCCTGGTCTCGTTTCTAAGATCGATGTACCAATGTTTAAATGGACACATCCTGTTTTACAATTATGCTGTCTGATACGAATGGCTACTTGTTCCGCCATTTCTTTTACGACCAGTTCGATTTCATTTCTCCTGGTATAATCTCGTGGTAACACTTGTGAATTACCATAGGATTTCTCTTTGGTTGGTTCTGGTGGGATCGCTATATCTGTTCGATCGATCCCATTAGCATGGAAGTACAGCTGTAAGCCAATCACACCTAAACGGCTCTTAATAGTGTATGGATTCCAATTAGCTAAGTCTTTAATCCTCATGATACCCATTTGGTTGAGTCTTTTTTTCATTCGAGAGCCAATGCCCCAAAAGTCTGTCAGTTTAGGAATATTCCATACTTTTTCAGGAACGTTTTCGTACGTCCAATCGGCAATGAATCCATCATTATGTTTTGCTTCATTGTCTAAAGCAAGTTTAGCTAATAAGGGATTATCTCCGACACCTACTGTAGCAATCAATCCTAGCTCGTCTTTAATATGTTCCTGGATCATTTGAGCCAACTTCTTTCTGCGTTGACTTCGTGTCCCTTCAGTCGTAAAAAGATTCATTGATCGAGTCACTTTTAAAATGGATTCATCGATCGAATAGATCAATAGATCTTCGTCTGCGACGTATTGCCGAAAAATACTGTTTACTTCCATATTTTTCTTTATATATAAGTTCATCCTTGGCGGAACAATGTGTAATTCTTTAGGCAAAGGATAAGGTAGATCACGTGGCCGACTGACATTAGAAATACCGTACTTCTTCTTTGCAGCTGGTGAAGAAGCTAAAATCAACCCTGATCCTGTATTATCCGCTTGACTCATGACAACTAATTCAGTCGTCAAAGGATCTAAGTTCCTTTCTATACACTCAACGCTTGAGTAAAAGCTTTTCATATCGATTAAAAAGTAATCATTTACTGGCTCTTTCGAATAATCAAGCATGAATAACACCCCTTCTTTTTTACATTATACAAACGTATGTTCGGTATTGTAAAGAAGAAATAGTTAAACATACAAAAAAAGAAGCATAGGTAATCTATCACCCTGCTTCTTCTTTTGATTTGTATGATTAACTCATTGTATCACTTTATTAAATAATTTGAAAATCTAATAAAAACTCTCACTCTAAATGAGTGAGAGACTGCAAATTAGAGTACGGATTTTTTGGAGTTCCGTTCCTTAATATTAACAAATGATCTTAAAGCATACAATGCAAATTAATTACCACATTTTTTCTTGAATCGTATTTAGCCTTTTAATCTATAGTCCATAGATATCAACACTGGTTGTTTTTCTCTTGATTCCGCATAAAAATAGATTGGCTTACTTCCTATGTCGATTTTTTCATTAGCTTTGACGTAATCTCCATAGCGCCAATTCATCACAGCTTTACCTGTAATATAGGTAAAAACTAAATATTGAACACCATTCTCATCTTCCTTTAGTTCTACCTCATGTACTGTATCTGATAACGGACCAAAAAGGTCTAGTGATACAACCTTTTTTGATAGAGTTTTGTGTCCTTGTATCTCATCATGACCATAATTCTTAATTAGCATATCTGGTTGTTTTTTTCTAAACAAGCTAACCTCTCCGTGTTGTTTTATTTTTGATAATTATATGATATCGGACAGTTTATAGAATAAAACAATCATAAAAGACGGTTTTAAATACATAATCGTTGCGTTAGTTATTTATAAAAATTTTTTTACCGTTCTAGAATAGTTTACTATCTAACTACAACTGCATATTTTCGTGCGTTGTAAATATTTTCAAATGTTGCTCGATTCATCCAATAAGAACCACTAATTGGATCAGATACATGTACCTGGTTACTTCCTTTATTGTATCCATCAAGTGTCACTGCGTGATTATTATTAGCTGCTACGCCAAAGCTCCAATTTCCCCAACGGATTGGCTGAAAATTGATAGTTACCCATGCAACCACTGGATTTCCGTTCTTCACTTCATTAAGTAATGTATTCATAGAACTACCTGAAATATTCTGTACATTTCCATATTTTTGCCCCCAAGCTGTTAATGGAGCAGGATAGATAGCTGAGTAAGTCCATGAATTTTCAACGAACAGACTACCAACAAATCCGTTATTAGGATTACCGTTGGGAGATTTAGGAATCGTGTTTAAAAACTGAGTTAAACTCCAATTCGTGATCTTTCCTTTATACTGCAATGCTTGTAGCAATGAAGCCCCTTCACAGCCACTTGGAGCGCCTAAAGCATATTGATTGTAATTCTTTACACCAAGAAGCTTATAATCGTCGTTGCTTGGTTGGCCATTGCCGACTGCATACCAACCTACGGCTTCATAATTCCAGCCTTGTTTTGTAATAATGTTTTTTTCATTTTGATCTAACGTGTAATGGTGCCAATTGACACGCTTATTATATAAACGACTAACCGCAATACCGTTTGCTCCAGTATAAGAGTACCAACCGATACCTTCATACTTCCATCCGTATTTCGTGATATTGTCACGTTCAGCGGCATTCAGTGTGTAGTCTAGTCATAAAAAATCTATCTCTCCTTTGTTTTCTTTCTCTTTTTACTCGTAACACCATATTTCATTCTGTATCTTCTAAATGTCCTTCGATTGATCCCTATTTGCTCTTCAACTTCTTTATCTAAAGATCCTTCTAAAAACAATTTAAAAGCCAGCTAAAATCGAGGGTCATTTTCTCTATACTTGGGTTTTCCACCTTTATATTTTCCTTTTGCTTTAGCAAGCGAAATACCTTGTTTCTGTGTTTCAAGTATATATTTACGTTCGCCTTCAGCTGGATCAAATTCATCGTTTCTTGAAATGCTTCTCGATTTGTATCTTTTC